>CAVXPO010000016.1:0-209466 GCA_963763635.1 uncultured Alphaproteobacteria bacterium | reverse complement strand
GGTTCTGAAAACTGATCGCTTGGTCGAAGCGCCGAATTGGACGGCTGATGGAGCAGCGCTTGTCATCAACGGTGACGGCCGGCTTTATCGTGTGGACCTCAGCAATCCCCAGCTTATTGAAATCGACACTGGCTTTGCCAAGACAATCAACAATGATCACGGAGTCTCGCCCGACGGCAACCTGTTGGCTATCAGCGATTCCACCGAGATGGGAGAAAGCTGCATCTATACATTGCCAATCGCAGGCGGCACTCCTTCCAAGGTGATCAACAAGACACCGTCCTATTGGCATGGCTGGTCTCCCGATGGCCGCACGCTGGCTTATGTTGCCAAGCGGGGCGCGAGTTTCCAGGTTTTCACCATTCCTGTTGGTGGTGGCACTGAGTTTCAGGTGACCCACGATTTCGACCATTGCGATGGGCCTGACTATAGCCCCGATGGAACGTGGATTTGGTTTAATGGCGAACGCAATGGATCGGTGCAGCTCTGGCGCGTACATCCCGATAGCGGTGAGCCACAACAGATGACGCATGACGAACGGGTGAACTGGTTTCCCCATCCTTCGCCGGATGGCCAGCAGGTGGTGTATGTGGCCTATGAAAATGGTGTGCAGGGTCATCCCCGCGATCATGATGTGGAGCTGCGCCTGATGCCAGCTGGCGGTGGGGCACCAAAAGTATTGCTGCCGCTGCTGGGCGGGCAAGGCACCATGAATGTGCCGTGTTGGGCACCAGACAGCAAGAAGTTTGCCTTCGTGCGATACACACCCGTGTAACTCGGGGTTTTCAAACCATGATTGATTATTTTTGGTCAATAGGCCGACCTTAACCAGCCAGAAACCAAGTGAGTTCCGACGTGTCCGCCTCCCTCGATAATTTACACGCGCGAACAAACGATGCCCGAAAGGCCAGCATAAAGCAGACCCAACAGGGGGTGGGGAGCAGCAGGAAAAATTTGCGCTGGAAGCATAGTTCTCGTGTTGTCAACATTACGATGAATCACCGGTTTGCGGCTGCGATGCAACCTCAAGCCAATTTCTTTTGGGCGGCCAGGACCGGTGATCAATGCGATGTTTGTCGGTGGCCATAATCTTCATCTTTTGAAATCTGGCATAAATCGAAATAGTGCCATAAAATTAATACCTTAGAGTGCATTGTGGTGTGGGCCAGGATTGAAAGTGATCTGCCGACCTTAGGTACAGGAATTATAATTGCGGATTCTAGACAAAGGCATATCTTGGTCGCGTGTTAAAGCAGGTAACCAACAGCGGGCGCTGATGAGGGCATTCGGCAGCAAGTATTTACTATCGCTTTTGGTGTTGGCAGGGGTGTACCTGTTTGCCATACACCCTGATAGTTTGGACAATCCTTCGAATGCCGACGGGATTGCGCCACCCACAGATATTGAGCTTCTAGGCACAAAATTCTTCGACGACACAAGTCTTTCCGAGCCACCGGGCCAAGGTTGTGTTTCCTGCCATGACCCCAAAAAGGGACGGCAAGGCAACAATAATTCTCCCATTGCAGCAATGGCACTGGGAAGCCGCCCGGCAATTTTTGGTGACCGCAACACACCTACGACGATGTACTCCCACTACAGCCCGCCATTCTCATTTGTGGCTGAAAAGGATGAGTCCGGCAGAACGACTTACGCCCCAGTAGGCGGGCTGTTCTGGGATGGCAGGGCAGCGACAATGACTGAGCAAGTTGTGGGCCCCTTGCTCAATCCACTGGAAATGAACAATGTTTCCGAAGCAGCTGTGATTGCCAAGGTGAAGGCCAGTGATTACGCGCCTTTGGCGCGCAAGGTTTTTGGCGAGAAAATATTTGATGATCCGCGGGTCGCGATGGCCAAAATTTCAGAAGCTGTTGTCGCCTACGAAAAAACATTGGAATTTGCCCCCTTTGCATCCCGATTTGATGGCTACTTGCGCGGCAAGGTTTCATTGAAAAAGATAGAGCAGAAAGGCTTCGAACTATTCAAAGATCCCCAAAAAGGAAACTGCATTGCCTGCCATGTCGGCAACGTCAATTCGAATAAGCCGGAAGACTGGCTCTTTACAGATTTCTCCTATGATATCCTGGGCGCGCCGCGAAATGCCGCGATACCCGTGAATGCCGACGCACGCTATTATGATCTTGGGTTGTGCAGGCAGCCTGGCATAGAAAAGAAGCTACCCAGTGGCTTTGATGTCAATTCCTTGTGTGGCGCGTTCAAGGTGCCAACGCTCCGGAATGTGGCAATTACCGCGCCTTACTTTCATAATGGCTCAATCGCCAGCCTTCGCGATGCGGTAAAATTTTATGTCACGCGGGATACCAACCCTGAACTTTGGTTTCCCAAATCGCCTGATGGCTCCGTCAGCAAGTACAATGACTTGCCTGCCGCCTATCATCGCAATGTAAGCACTGCGGAGGTGCCCTATGACCGCAAGCGTGGAGAAGCGCCGAGGCTCAATGACGAGGAAATTGATGCAATCGTGGCTTTCCTGAAGACGCTTACGGATCCTGCGGTGGAATAATGCGTTTGCGTGCCTTCGCCAATTTCGTCGGAGTGTGCAGGGTGGCACCGATAATCTGCAGGAGATTATTTTATGAGTTCAATTGATGCTGCCCTCGAGGCGGCCATCGCCAACTTTGCGGCGAAGCGGCCCAAGACGGCGGCGTTTCATGAGCGGGCAAAAGCTGTGATGCCCGGGGGCAATACGCGCACGGTTTTATATTCGGCACCGTTTCCCATCCGGGCTGAGCGGGCAGAGGGCTCCACGATCTGGGATGTGGACGGCCATTCCTACCTTGATTTGGTGGGGGAATATTCCGCCGGCATTTATGGTCATTCAAATCCGCACATCAAGAAAGCTGTTGCCGAGGCGCTGGAGCGCGGCCTCAACATGGGTTCGCAGCATACGCAGGAAGTGGTTTTCGCTGAAGCCGTTACCAAGCGGTTTGATCTTGATCTCGTGCGCTTTACCAATTCCGGCACGGAAGCCAACATGATGGCGCTGGCGGCGGCGCGGTGTTTTACCGGCCGCAAGAAAATCATGCCGATGGAAGGCGGGTACCATGGCGGCACGCTGTATTTCAGCCATGGGGCCTCACCGGTCAATGCGCCTTTTGACTGCGTGATGGCGCATTTCAATGGTGTCGAGCAGACGCGCAGTTTGATTGCCCAGAATGCGGGTGAATTGGCAGCTATCATTCTGGAGCCCATGCTGGGTGGCGGCGGGTGCCTGCCAGCGACTGCCGGGTTCCTGGCGATGCTGCGCGAGGAAACGGCGAAGCGCGGCATTGTCCTGATATTTGATGAGGTGATGTCATCGCGGCTTCATCCGAATGGCCTGTCGGCGCAGTTTGGCATTCAGCCGGATTTGAAAACACTTGGCAAATACATTGGCGGCGGCATGAGCTTCGGGGCCTTTGGCGGCAAGCGTGAAATCATGCAGCAGTTTGATCCATCGCGGCCAGGCGCATTGCCGCACGCAGGCACCTTCAACAATAACACGCTGACGATGAGTGCCGGGCATGTGGGCATTACGGAAATTTTTACGGCCGAGGCCTGCGTTGCCTTGAACGCGCGCGGTGACAAGCTGCGGCATGATGTCAATGACCTTTTTATGCGCTATCAGGCGTCGATGCAGGCGACGGGCATGGGCTCCATGCTGACGCTGCATCCGGTGCTGGGTGAAATTGCCAGCCCGGCGGATACGGAGAAAGCTGATAACCGCCTGAAACGGCTGCTCTACCTCGATCTGCTGGATCAAGGCATTTACATTGCCGAGCGCGGGTTCATGGCGCTTTCGCTGGTGATCGAGACGGTGGATACCCAGCGGCTGCTGGGCGCGCTTGAAAGTTTCATCAAGCGTTACAGGCACTTGCTTGTGGCTTCCGCATAATCGCTTGCAGTTGCGTATATGGGGCTGGCGGTTCGCGGCTGCGTTGGCTAGTATATTGAACGCACATTCAAAACAGGGAGTTATCCATGCTTAAGTCGGCCAGCAACCGTTTCAATGCGCAGGAACTTTGGCAAAAGGACCATGACCACTATCTGCATCCTTGGACGCATTTTGATAGTTTCAAGAAAGACGGCTCGCTGTTTATCGTCGAGGGCGAGGGCTGCCATATCACCGATATGAACGGCAAGCGCTACCTTGATGGGCTTGGCGGCATGTGGTGCGTGAACGTGGGCTATGGCCGCCATGAAATGGCGGAAGCCATGGCCGAGCAGGCGAAGCTTTTGTCCTACGGCAACCCCTTTGTCGACATGAGTACGGCACCGGCGGCGGAGCTTGCGTCGAAAATTGCGGAGATTGCACCGGGCTCGCTCAATCATGTGGCGTTTTCAACATCGGGGTCGTGCGCCAACGACACGGCCATCAGGCTTGCACATTTCTATCATGCGCGACGCGGTGAACCTTCGCGCAAGCATATCATTTCCCGTTTCAATTCCTATCATGGGTCAACCTATCTCGCGATGTCGATTGGCAATCGCCAGGGCGACAGGACAGAGAACTTTCACTACCTTACGGACTTCATTCACCACCTATCCGCCCCTTATCCCTATCGCCGGCCCGATGGCATGACGGAGGACCAGTTCACGGATTTTCTGGTGGACGAGTTCAAGGCAAAAATCCTTGAGGTGGGTGCACAGAATATTGCCTGCTTCATTGCCGAACCCATTCAGGGGTCGGGGGGCGTTGTCACGCCGCCTGCGGGCTATCTCAAGCGCATGTGGGGCGTGGCGAAAGAGAATGGCATCCTGTTCATCGCCGATGAAGTGGTGACAGCCTTTGGCAGGCTCGGCCACTGGTTTGCGAGCTATGACGTGTTTGGCATTGAACCGGATATCATCGTTTCCGCCAAGGGCCTCACCTCTGGCTATTTGCCGCTGGGCGCCACGATTTTTTCTGATGCGGTTTACGAAAACATCTCGCAGCCGGGGCCTGATGTGTGGTTTGCCCATGGCTTCACCTATTCGGGGCACCCCGTGTGCTGTGCAGTCGGATTAAAGAACATCGAGATCATTGAGCGTGAAGGCCTGCTTGACCATGCCAAGGTGGTGGGCGATCATTTTGAGAGACGGTTGAAGGAACTTGAAGAGTTGCAGCTCGTTGGCAATGTGCGCGGCAAGCGGCTGATGATGTGTGTTGAATATGTGGCCGACAAGGCAACCAAGGCGCATCTGCCTGATGAAATCAATATCTCAAAGCGCATTTCCAGCTTGTGCGAAGAGCGCGGCCTGCTGGTTCGCCCCATCGGTCATCTCGATGTGATGTCGCCACCCCTCACGCTGACGATCAAGGAAGCGGACTTCCTCGTTGATACCTTGCATGGTGCAATCGTGGAGGCAACGCATGGTTTGGTGAAGGAAGGTTTGTTACCGTCGGGGAAGCGACCGATACAACATGGCGGCAACTAACAAGCGAACATGTAGATATCTTCCGGGCCATCCTTTTCATCAATCTGTGAGCCGATTTTCCTGGCGCCGAGCTTTTGGGCCAAGCCAATTGACGGAATGTTGTCCGGAGAGATTGACAGGATGACGCTTTTCAATCCTTGGGTTTTTGCCCAGGCGGTGAAGGCGCTGACGGCTTCAAACGCAATGCCCTGCCTCTGCCAGGGCTCAAAAATTGAATAGCCCATTTCAACACCAAGGCCAGTTTTGCCATTTAGCGTGAAGGGCATCGGCTTGTGATGGCAGTTCATGCCGCCAACAATTTGACCTGATTGTTTGAGGGCAATCGCGCGGACGGACCACGGTGCAAATGCGGGATCAGCCACCCATTGATCATAGCGTGTTTTATAGATCCATGATTCCTCGAACCATTCATCGGGGAGTTTTTGACCGATCAAACTTTTAGTGACTTCGACCATTTCCGCGGCCGTACTGGCGAGCGCTGCAAGTGGCACGAGGCGTAAAACCAGCCGCTCAGTTTCAATATCAATCATAGGGCAGCCTTCAACTGTCGGGCAAGATTTCCCTTGGCACCGACCTCAACACCATCCAAGCCTAACCAAGTTGACATCAGCATCAGCTCATGGCTCATGGCTTCGGCGGTTTCTCCAGCGTCGGCATGGGGCTCAAGATGCGTGGCATTGGCGCGCAGCACGCCAGCTTGCCGATCAGCTTTCAGGCACACGCGCGCCGCGAAACGATCACCCATCAGGAAGGGCAGTACATAATAACCGAATTTGCGTTTTTCGGCGGGTGTATAAATTTCAATGCGGTAATGAAAGTTGAAAAGCCGCTCGGCGCGGGCGCGTTCCCACACGAGCGGGTCAAAAGGCGAGACCAGCGCTGTGCCGCCGGCCTTGCGCGGCAGCCTGGCATCGCGATGAATATAGGCTTGGTGTTTCCAATCCTGAATCTGAATTGGAATGAGTATCCCGGCTTCGATCAACTGTGCCAACGCGATTTTTGTCTCCGCCACCGGCAGGCGGAAATAGTCACGCAGGTCAAACTCGGTGCCGATGCCCAGCGCGCGGCCCGACAGGTCCAAAAGATGGCGGAACGCATCAGGTTCAGAAGGCGTTGGGCGGTTTAAAACATCTGCTGGAATTACATTTTCGGGTAAGTCATAGATGCGCTCAAAGGAAGGGCGTGCTGCTGCCGTGATGAACCCTTGGTCGAACAGCGTTTCAAAGGCCATCTTGCCTTTGCTCCAGCCCCACCAGCCGCCTGCACCCTTGCCGCTGTCGGGAAAATCACTCACGGCTGTTGGGCCGTTGCGCTTGACGAAATTAAGGACGGTTTGCAGATATTCTTTTTCGTCCCGTGCGAAACGTGACATGGATCCGTATTTTCCATCACTGTTTTTGGCGCGGTCCATGCGCCAGCGCATGAAGGGATGCAATTCAAGGGGCACTAGACTGGCCTCGTGGGACCAGCATTCAAACATGGTACGTTTCTTGTTGTTGAAAGTACGGGCATCCAGCGTGGCGTGTTCGTAAGGTCCAAGCCGCGAAAATATCGGCAAATAATGCGAACGCACAAGGACATTGACGCTATCGAGCTGCAGAAGGTTCAACTGCCGGATCGTTTGACGGATCCTGGTCCAGTTGACCTTGCCTTCGCGGTTTGGAAAGGTGAAGCCTTGGGCGGCGAGGGCAACGCGCCGAGCCTCGGCAACGGAAAGCGATGATTTCATTCGAGAATTTTCTCGAGCTTCAAGTGATGCGGGGTGAAACCAAAACTCAGGTAGACCCGCAAGGCGCTTTCATTGCGTGCCAACACGCCAATTCTGAGAACCTTGCGTTCCGCGGCCCGCGCCATGCTCTCGCAGGCTGCAAGCAATGCGCGGCCGATGCCCTGTCCCCGGGCTTTGCGGGTGACCACGAGATCGTCGACGAGGGCGTAGACATAGGCGATATCGCCATCAGCGCCTTCTTCCTCGCATTTGTTGAGGTGGCAGGCATAGCCCAGCAGCCCCCCGCCGGCACCTTCTGCAACAAGGATTGTGCCTTCGGACTTGGCGCACCAGTTTTTGACTTCGGCAATATACCAGGCGCCAATGTCCCCCGGCGGCTTCCCCCACCGGTTCATCGGCGCTTCGTGCTCCTGCAGCTCGCGCACCAGCTCGACGACCTGCGCCTCGTCGCTGTCCCGGTATTCGCGGATGGTGAAGGCGGGTTTTATGCGGCCTCGTCGCGCCAGATGGCAGCGGCGGGTTTTGCATCGCCAGCGCCAAGCACGGCATTGTGCTGGAAAAGCGTTGAGCAATAGGGGCAGACGATTTCATCGGCGGCACCCATGTTCAAAAACACGTGGGGGTGGTCAAAAGGCGGCTTGGCACCAACGCACATGAATTCCTTCGATCCAATTTCGATTTTTGAAATTCCCATGTCATTTTGGAAATGCGGTGTGGAAGTGGCAGCCATGCGACCCTCGAATAACTTTGCGTGGGCGTCCAAATAGCATATCTAGGGCGCCATGCACAAATTCAATTCAAACGGTGTGGAAATCGCCTTTGACGATGAAGGGCAGGGCGAACCCGTCCTGCTCATTCACGGCTTTGCCTCCAACGGGCGGGTGAACTGGGTGGATACGGGGTGGGTGAAAACCTTGGTTACAGCCGGGTTTCGCGTGATCACCATCGACAACCGCGGGCATGGCGAAAGCGAGAAACTCTATGACCCCGCGCTCTATGCTGCCGCTGAGATGGCGGAAGATGCGCGGCGGCTGCTGGACCATCTCGGCATCGCCAGCGCGTGTATCATGGGCTATTCCATGGGCGCCCGGATTTCAGCGTTTCTCGCCATCAAGCATCCCGACCGGGTGAAGGCCGCCATTTTCGCCGGCCTCGCCGCCAACATGATCCACGGGGTGGGCGGCGGCGCCGAGATTGCCAGGGGACTGGAGGCCAACTCCATTGAGGAGGTGACCGATCTGGGGGCCAAGGCATTCCGCTATTTCGCCGAACAGACGAAGAGCGATCTGAAGGCGCTGGCGGCCTGCATCAAGTCATCGCGCGTCAAGATTACCGAAGAAATATTGGCCACAATCCGCGTGCCGGTTCTGGTGGTGGCAGGGGGCGAGGACATGGTTTCCGGCGAGGTTGGGCCGCTGGTGGCCGCCATTCCGGGGGCTAAAGGCCTGACCCTGCCAAGCCGCAACCACATGAATGCCGTAGGCGACCGGCACTACAAGGATGCGGCGTTAACGTTCTTCAAAAGCCATTTACGATAGATTGACAATTAATGGGGGCATTCCCCATTTATAGCTGGATATGCTATAATTATGGACTTGAGGAGATTTTTCCATGCGCCAGTCCGCCAAACCGCAATCCATTGAAAAGCTTGATCCCGTGTGGGACCGCATGCGGCATGAGGCCGAGGATATTGCCCGCAAGGAGCCGGTGCTTGGCGGCTTCATCTTTTCAGCCGTCCTCAATCACAATAGTTTTGAGAAGGCGCTGGTGCACCGCTTGGCGCAGCGCTTGGGCAATGCGGATCTGGGGGCTGACCTGGTGGTGCAGGCCTTTGAAGACGCGATGGATGCAGAGCCGGAAATCGGCTTTGCGGCACGCGCCGATATCATCGCCACCTTCGAACGGGATCCCGCCTGCCACCGCTATGTTGAGCCGCTGCTTTATTTCAAGGGTTTCCAGGCCCTTCAGACGCACCGCATGGCGCACCGCCTTTTGCATATGGGGAGGCGGGATTTTGCCAGCTACCTGCAGAGCCGCTCCTCGATGATTTCCAGCGTTGACATCAATCCCGCCGCCAAAATCGGCAAGGGCATCATGATTGACCACGGCCATGATATTGTCATTGGCGAAACCTCAGTGGTTGAAGACAATGTTTCCATCCTGCAGGGTGTTACGCTGGGCGGCACCGGCAAGGAAAGGGGCGACCGGCATCCCAAGATCAGGCATGGAGTCCTGATCGGCGCAGGCGCCAAAATTCTCGGAAATATTGAAGTGGGCCATTGCTCGCGTGTGGCGGCTTGCTCGGTTGTGTTGCATGATGTGCCGCCCAACCGCACGGTTGCCGGCGTGCCTGCCAAGATCGTCGGCTATGCGGGCTGTGAAGAGCCGGCGCGCGCCATGGACCATCAGGTTGAAGATATTGCGAACCCGGCGGAATAGCGTTACACGGGCTTTAACACTTTGAGGAGCGCGCCACTTTGAAACCCGAAGAACTTGCAAAGCTGACCCAATTTTTCCGCAAGACGTTTGACTCGCAAACGATTTCGGTGCGCAAGCGCCCGCAGAAAAATGACAGCTGCGAAGTTTATATCGGCGAGGAATTCATTGGCGTGATTTCCAAGGACGAGGAAGACGGCGAGCTTTCCTACCATTTCTCCATGGCCATTCTGGACATTGATCTGGAATAGCTGGCTGGCGAAATCCTTCAAGAGGATTTACGCGGTACCATCATCGTCTTTCCATTCTTCAAGCCGCTGCCGCGCAAACCTGACGCGCGCCTAACACGTTGGCTTAGCGGCAGGAAGCGATCGCGAATGATGGGGCCAAGCACCGCGGGTTTGCGGCTGCAGCGGATAACCTGGCCGGACTTAAAATCCGTGTGGCCGCCCGTACCACATTCGTGAGTACAGTTACAAACTTAAGTGTCCAGTCGTGGATTACCCCCGAGCCCTCTGGCAAGGTAGCTGGCGCTTCCGACTCCCGAGAAATTAGTCGATTTATGTGCAACGTTATAAGCTCAATGCCTTTATCGGCAGCGGTTGAAAATTAATTGCGTTGTAAACAGCAAAGAAATTTCTCCAAGAGGCTTGCCACTCAGGAGGCAAGCTGCACAGGAATTTTAAGATAATGCACGCCATCACTGTCAACTGGCGGCAATTTTCCTGCCCTGATATTCACCTGAATTGACGTGCAGGAGAAGCGTGGGGGCGGCAAGTGTTGCATCACGTGCTGAACGCACGGCCACAAATTCGTCTTCGCTCACGCCCTCATGCACATGGATATTGCGGGCGAGCTCTTCACCAACCGTAGTTTCCCAAGCATAATGATCGCGACCACCCTTCGGTAGATAATCATGACACATGAAAAGCCTGGTTTCTGCCGGCATCGCCATAAGTTTGCGGATGGAGCGATAGAGTGTGCGGGCATCGCCGCCCGGAAAATCGGCTCGCGCTGTTCCATAATCCGGCATAAACAGCGTGTCGCCAACAAATACCGCATCACCAATTCTGTATGAAATGCAGGCAGGCGTATGACCCGGCGTCGCCAATGGCAACTTTCGCTCCTGTTTTGATTTTGATGTAAGGCGCACCCGATAAGTGATCGGCGTGGGCATGGGTTTCAAACACCCAATCAATCTTGAACCCTTCGGCGACAGCATTGGCAAGAATTGCATCGGCTGACTTGACCGAGCCCTTGCCCGACTTGTGATCATAATCGAGGACCGGATCTATGACCGCAGCACGTTTGGTTTCCGGATCAGCGACCAAGTAACTCACCGTGTTGGTGGGTTCGTCGAAGAAAGCGTGAATGATAGGTTTTACAGGCATCGTGATCTCCATGACAAATTTTCTCTTGACAATATATTAGATAATTCTAAATTAGCAACAACTAATATAAAGGAATGCGATGACAACTTTGCTGGTCAACAGGTCGATGGCCGATTTTGCTGAACGCACCGCAGAGGCAGCCGGGCTCTTGAAGGCGTTAGCCAATGAAAAAAGGCTGATGATCCTGTGCAAGCTTCTGGAACTAGGCGAAATGAGCGTCATGTCACTGTGCGACGAGGTGGGGTTGAGCCAATCGGCCCTGTCTCAACATCTCGCCAAGATGCGAGATGAGAAAATCATTGATTTTCGCCGTAACGGCCAAACGATCTACTACCATGTCTCCAGTCCGGATGTGAACCGCATCCTCAAGACACTCAAATCCATTTACTGTTGAAAGGAATTAGCAACATGTCACTGCCCCATATTTCTCCATCCAAGGCGAAAGCACTGATGGACCAAGGCGCAATCCTCGTGGACATCCGTGATACGGATGAGCACGCCCGCGAGCGCATTCGGCAGGCGCAGAACATGCCGTTGTCAAAAATCTGCGAAAGCAGTGTTGGCAAAGGTCAAAAGGCAATAGTCTTCCATTGCAAAAGCGGCAATCGCACCCGCATGAACGCAAGCCTTCTGGCACAATCAGCCGAAGTTGATGCCTATATTCTTGATGGAGGGATTGAGGCTTGGAAGAAAGCGGGCCTCCCCGTAACGCAGGACAGCAAGCAACCCATCGAAATCATGCGTCAGGTGCAGATTGCAGCGGGTGGTTTTGCCTTTCTGGGGGCAGTTCTTGGATTGACTGTGAATCCGGCATTTTACGCTCTTTCAGGAGCCGTTGGTGCCGGCCTGATGTTCTCCGGTATTACTGGCAGTTGCGCCATGGCAAGGGTTCTCAAAATCATGCCGTGGAACCGTCTGGCAGCCTGATGCAGGATTTTCTATCAGTCGTTTCGGGGTCGCTTGTAGGCTTCGTACTTGGCCTGGTGGGCGGCGGCGGATCAATCATCGCCGTGCCTTTGTTGCTTTATGTCGTGGGAATAGGCTCACCACATCTGGCCATCGGCACGAGTGCCATGGCGGTGTCTCTGAGCGCACTCTTCAACCTTGTTAATCACGCTCGAAAAGGCATGGTGAAATGGCCTTGTGCGTTGACATTTTCAGCGGCAGGTATTGTAGGGGCCTGGGGCGGTTCGAGCCTCGCGATGCTAGTGCCCGGTAGCCAATTGCTGGCTCTGTTCGGCATCATCATGGTGATTGTTGGTATTGTTATGGCTCTTCGCAAGGATGCTGAAGGCAATCCCGATATTCATCTGAATTTTTCAACTGCACAGCAACTTCTGCCTCTCCTGTTGATGATCGGTTTAAGTGTTGGTGCCTTGTCGGGCTTTTTTGGAATTGGTGGCGGATTTCTCATTGTGCCGGGCCTCATGCTCGCCACTGGAATGCCCATCGCCTATGCCATCGGAACCTCCCTCGTTGCCGTTACCATTTTTGGCGCGACAACGGCCGCCAATTATGCGTTGTCTGGGCTGGTTGATTGGCGCATTGCCGCCTATTTCATTGGCGGAGGCTTTATCGGGGGTCTGGTTGGTTCGCTGCTTGGCCATCGGCTGGGCCAGAAGAAGAGTATGCTTGCCATTCTTTTCGCAACCTTAGTCGTGGTGATTGGCATTTATATCGCCAGCAAAGGACTTTTGGATTTAATGGCTTGAGCCGCGATGACATCGATCAATCAACGCTAGAATTGGAGAAATGACATGAACTATACATTTGACCGAAAGATTGCCGGAACTTTTAATGATGTGGTTGAACGCACCATGGCCGCTCTTAAGAAAGAGGGTTTTGGCGTGCTCACCGACATTGATGTGAGCGCCACGATGAAAGCAAAACTGGGTGTCGAATTTCGACCATACCGGATTCTTGGTGCTTGTAACCCGCCGCTGGCACATCAGGCATTACAAGCCGAAGACAAGATTGGCGCCATGCTGCCCTGCAACGTTATTGTGCAGGAAAAAACCAGCGGCATCGAAGTCTCCGCCGTCGATCCGCTTGTAGGCATGGAACGGATCGGAAATCCAGAACTCTCAAACATAGCAAGCGAAGTTGCCAAGAAGTTGAAAAAGGTCATTGACTCAATTTGATTAATTGACCGAGGCGCTTGGTTCTATAGTTTGTTGCACCGGACAACTCTTCCCGCATGTGCGGTTGAATTTTGTAACCGGCAGTCCAAGGTTCAAACTGCAATCACCGGGCTGCGTAGAGCTGTCGCGACGTCCGGGTGCCTCGCCCTATGGTACTCCGGAGCCTCAATGGCGCGCATGTCAAAATTGCAACGGTTGCGCCCAAAGTGCCGCGGTACCGCCTGCACCGTCACGTATGCAACCGCGTAGGTTCGGTTGCCATCAATGGCTTTTCAGTCTTCAAGCCGCTGCCGGGCAAACCCCACGCGTGTCGTAACGCCCCGGCTTAGCGGCAGGAAGCTTTCGCAAATGCTGGGGACAAGCTCTGAAAGCCTGCCTCATGGCCCTCTCCGGCGAGGCAATGGTCCGCGACTTGCTGCGTCATCAAACAGATGTGGGAACTGTGCCTGTTTGGCACAGGTTTGTAAGGTTTAGGGCGATGGTTGCTGCAGCAGTGTTTCTGTTCACGATAACCGTGGGTTTTGTCTCCGCGGGCCTGATCGGCAGCGTCTGGGCAATAGCTACGGGCGAAAAGCCAAGATTTCAGTTGTTGCTTGAGCCAAGCCCCTATGCACCGGTTCGGGCGCTGGCCGTGGTCATTTATGCTCCATTGATGATTGTGGCAGTGGGCTATTGGAAGTTGGCCGCGAAATCCGCTGCGGGATTTATTCTGGTTTTTGTGAGTTTGTGCTGGAGCTTTCTGCAGGGTGTATTTATCCTGACGCAATTCTTTGGAGTGACCTGACTGGATTTACCGCATGGCGATTTACACACTGGATGGAATTTCTCCCGAACTTCCGGAAGACGGGGCCTATTGGATTGCGCCAAGCGCCGATGTCATGGGGCGTGTGCGGCTTGAGCGGAATGCCAGCGTGTGGTTCGGCGCCGTGCTGCGCGGCGACAATGAATTGATCAGTGTTGGCGAGGGCAGTAATGTCCAAGATGGCTGTGTTCTCCATACCGACATGGGATCGCCCCTCACCATCGGCAAGAACTGCACCATCGGCCATCGGGCCATGCTGCATGGTTGCACGATCGGCGACAATTCACTGGTTGGCATCGGCGCGACAGTTTTGAACAACGCGGTCATCGGAAAAAACTGTCTCATCGGCGCTCATGCGTTGATTGCGGAGGGCAAGATCATTCCAGACAATTCGCTGGTCATGGGCGCGCCGGGGAGAATCGTCCGGCAGCTGGATGGGGAATCGGCTGATCGACTGCTGAAGGCGGCTGAGAGTTACGTGCGCAACTGGAAGCGATTTTCCGCCGGTTTAAGCTGATCTACCTTACAACGCTTTTGCGCGCCTTGACGGATTTGGACTTGCCGGAAAACCCCGCGATTGTCTGCCTGGTATCATTGAGCAGGTTTATTGCGGCCTTGCGCGCGGCAGCCGGGTTGCCCTTGGCAACGGCCTTCAGGATGTTCTCATGCTTGGCCACGAAGATATCCGGCGAGGCGCCGTGGGTCGAGGTGTATTCGAACATGGTCGTCAGGGCAAATTCGATCATCGTTCCAAATGGCGTGAGCAACGCGTTGTTGGCAGCGGCCAGCAGCGCCAGGTGAAACCGCACATCCGGTTCAACAAATTCGCGCCCACTCTTGGCGTCGCGCATGTCTTCCCAGGCTTGGGTGATGGCGCGAAGCTGGCCAGGGGTGTGCGATTGGGCTGCAAGGGCTGCAACTTCCGGCTCAAGGATTTGCCTCACCTGCTGGACGGACACAAAGAATTCCTGCGGCTCCATGGACCCAATGTGCCAGGCCAACACATCGCGATCGAGGATATTCCAGTTTTCACGGGGCTCAACGCGGGAGCCGATTTTTGTGCGGGATTTAAGCAGGCCCTTGGCGTTGAGGGTTTTTATCGCTTCGCGGACAGTGGTGCGGCTGGCGCCATAGATGCGGCACCAGTCGGCTTCATTGGGCAGAATGGCGCCCGGCGCGTAGACGCCTTTAAGTATCTGATTTCCAATGCTTTGGGCCACTTTGCGATGAAGGCTGCTTTCATTTGCCTTGGCAGCAGGCTTGCTTTTATGGATCGTCGCGGGGCTCATTCTTTTTCCCATAAGGCATTAAATTATCATACAAATAAGCGTTGCACGTTTCGCGTCAATCCCTTAACAGTAACGCTTCCTGGCGAAACTGCCGGGAATATTTGTGTTTGCAGTCATACTGCATTTTGGGAGGAATACATGATTAATCGCAGAAATTTCCTGGCCGCATCGGCCAGCTTGAGTGCCTTGCTTGTAGCCGGAACGGCGCAGGCGCAGGAAAAGGGCCTGATCGGCATTTCAATGCCGACAAAATCATCCACACGCTGGATCTCTGACGGCGAATCCATGGTGAAGGAATTCACCGCACTGGGCTACACCACGGATCTTCAATATGCCGAAGATGACATTCCAAACCAGCTCGCCCAGATTGAAAACATGGTCACCAAGGGCGCCAAGGTTCTGATCATTGCGGCTATTGACGGCACAACGCTTTCGGACGTTCTGCAAAAAGCCCATGATGCCGGCATCAAGGTGTTTGCCTATGACCGTTTGATCAGCAAGACCGCCAATGTTGACTACTACACCACGTTCGACAATTTCGGCGTTGGCGTTTTGCAGGGCACCTCGCTCATCGAAGGCCTCAAGGCTTCAGGCGCCGGCCCCTACAATGTTGAATTGTTCGGCGGCTCGCCAGACGACACCAACGCCTTCTATTTCTATGATGGCGCAATGTCTGTCATTCAGCCGATGATCGACGCCAAGGACATCGTTGTCGTTTCAGGCCAAATGGGCATGGACAAGGTTGGCACGCTCCGTTGGGACGGCGCCGTTGCACAAGCCCGCATGGACAACCTGCTTTCCGCCAACTACACCGACAAGAAGGTATCGGGCGTTCTTGCTCCTTACGATGGCCTGTCACGCGGCATCATTTCCTCGCTCAAGGGCGTGGGCTATGGCACCGGCGACCAGAAAATGCCCATCGTCACCGGCCAAGATGCCGAGCTTCCTTCCGTCAAGGGCATGATGGCCGGCGAACAGTATTCAACCGTGTTCAAGGACACGCGCGAACTCGCCAAGGTTACAGCCAAGATGGTTGACACTGTTCTCCAAGGCAAGGAACCAGAAATCAACGACACCAAGACCTACAACAATGGCGTCAAGGTTGTTCCTTCCTATCTGCTGACGCCTTATTCAGTTGGCAAGGACGACATCAAGAAGATGCTGGTTGACTCGGGCTATTACACGCAAGAGCAGATCGACAACTAATTGCTGGTTTGGCGGGGGCTCCGTTCTTGCGGAGCCCCCGCTTTTTGCTTTATGGTATGGGAACAACAAGACTGGACGGGCAAGTCCGGCGTTGTGGGCGGAATCGCAAAGGGGAGATATGCAACCCATCCTAGAAATGCGCGGTATTACCAAGACGTTTCCCGGTGTGAATGCCCTGGAGAATGTCAATCTTACCGTGATGCCGGCCGAAATTCATGCCGTGGTCGGTGAAAACGGGGCGGGCAAATCAACCCTAATGAAGGTGCTGTCGGGCGTTTATCCCTTTGGAACCTATTCCGGCGATATCGTACTTGAAGGAGAAGAGCGGAAATTCTCAACCATTGCCGACAGTGAAAACACCGGTATCATCATCATCCATCAGGAATTGGCCCTCGTGCCGCTTCTGTCAATCGCCGAAAATATATTCCTGGGCCATGAGACAGCAACGCATGGCGTCATCAACTGGTTCGAGGCCTTCAGCCGCACGCGGGCGCTGCTTGACAAGGTGGGCCTCAAGGAACATCCCAACACGCTGATCACCAACATCGGCACGGGCAAGCAGCAGCTTGTGGAGATTGCCAAAGCCCTCAACAAAAAAGTGAAATTGCTCATTCTGGATGAACCGACATCCAGCCTGAATGAAACGGATTCAAATGCCTTGCTGGCACTGCTAAGGGAATTCAAGGCGCAGGGCATTTCTTCAATCCTGATCACCCACAAGCTCAATGAAGTTTCCAAGGTGGCGGACCGGATCACGGTTCTGCGCGATGGCAAGACGGTGGACACGCTGGACTGCAACAATGACAAGGTGAGCGAGGACCGCATCATCAAAGCCATGGTTGGCCGTGAAATGAATGACCGCTATCCGCAGCGCAATGCCAAAATTGGCGAACCAATCTTTGAGGTGAAGAACTGGAGCGTTTATCACCCGCTGCACGCGGACCGGCAGATGATCAAGGGTGTTGATCTCAATGTGCGGCGCGGCGAAGTTGTTGGCATTGCCGGGCTGATGGGATCGGGCCGCACCGAATTTGCCATGTCTCTCTTCGGCCGCGCCTATGGCAAGAAAATTTCCGGCGAAGTGAAGATCAAGGGCGAGGTTGCTGATGTGTCAACTATTCCTAGGGCAATGGAAGCAGGACTTGCCTATGCCACGGAAGACCGCAAAACCTATGGGCTCGTGCTGATCGACCACATCAAGCACAATGTGACGCTGGCCAATCTTGAGGGTGTTTCAAACAACACGGTGATTGATGAGCTGGAAGAGCTTTCGGTTGCCAACAAATACCGCAAGGATTTGGCCATCCGCTGCTCTGGCGTTTTCCAGACAACCGTGAACCTGTCAGGCGGCAACCAGCAGAAGGTGGTGTTAAGCAAATGGCTGTTTTCCGGCCCGGACATTCTCATTCTGGACGAGCCGACACGCGGCATTGACGTGGGCGCCAAGTATGAAATTTACGGCATCATCAACAAGCTGGCGGAGGAAGGGAAGGCGGTTATCGTCATTTCCTCTGAAATGCCGGAGTTGCTCGGCATTTCTGACCGCATTTATGTTATGAACGAAGGGCGCTTTGTGGCCGAAATGCCAGCAAAGCAGGCGACGCAGGAGAAGATCATGCGCGCCATCATGAAATCATGGGAAGGCTGATATGACTGACACCGCTGTTGCCACGCAAACCAAAAGCGACATCATGCGATTTGTGAAGGCCAACATCCGCGATTACGCGCTACTGCTTTCACTGCTTGCCATCATGGTGTTTTTCCAGTTCACCACGGATGGCACCCTGTTCAAACCGGTGAACATGACCAACCTGATTTTGCAGAACAGCTATATTGTCATCATGGCGCTGGGCATGCTGCTGATCATTGTGGCTGGTCACATAGATTTGTCGGTGGGGTCGGTTTCGGGATTCATCGGCGCCGTCGCTGCCGTGATGATGGTGACTTATAAGATTGATATTGTGACTTCGTCGGTTGTTTGTCTTTTGCTGGGGGCGCTTATCGGCGGGACACAGGGCTACTTCACCGCATACTATAAAATTCCGGCCTTCATCGTCACGCTGGCGGGGATGCTGATTTTCAAGGGCCTGGCGCTCACCGTTCTTGGCGGCGCTTCTGTCGGGCCATTTCCGAAAATCTTTCAGCTTTTAAGCTCTGGCTATGTGCCGGATATTTTTGGCGGCACTTTGGGTGGCGTGCCTTTCAACCTGCTTGCCCTTGTCATTGGCTGCGTGATCACGGCTCTCATCATTTATTTCAACTTCAGGGAACGCAAAAACCAGCAGGAACATGGCCTGGCTGAAGAGCCGGACGTGATTTTCTATGGCCGCAATGTATTGATTGCGGTTGCCTTCATCGGCTTCAGCTTCCTGATGGCGAAATACAAGGGCTTGCCGAACGTACTTGTTGTCATGTTTGCACTGATTGCTCTTTTCGTGTTCGTGACGACACGCACGACGTTTGGCCGCCGCATCTACGCGATGGGCGGCAATGAAAAAGCGGCAAAGCTTTCCGGCATCAATACGGAACGGCTGACCTTCCTGACCTTTGCCATCATGGGGGCCTTGGCAGCGCTTGCCGGCCTCATCTTTGCGGCGCGCCTCAACGTGGCGACGCCGAAAGCGGGGCTAGGTTTTGAGCTCGACGTGATTGCCGCCTGCTTCATCGGGGGTGCGGCTACAACAGGCGGCGTTGGCAAGGTTGTGGGTGCCGTCATCGGCGCTTTCATCATGGGCGTGATGAACAACGGCATGTCGATCATGGGCATTGGCATTGACTGGCAGCAGGTAATCAAGGGCACGGTTCTGATGCTCGCCGTGTTCCTTGACGTTTATTACAAGAACAAGGCTGCCTGACGCCTGAAAAAGGTGGAGCCGGTACAGGGTGGGACTGTACCGGCTCCTAAAAGCCCGGCGGTTGGGGGATTGGGGGGACGCCGACCGGGCCTAGCTCGCGATTTCAAAAACTAACGGTTGTTCACTCCTGAGACGAAACCGTTGGCGATGGTTTTTTGCCTTACCAGCGCAACCCATTGCAGGGGATCGCTGTGGGATTGGCGCTTCAAGAATTTGTAGTTCGTTTCTGTCCAGCGCAGCACATCGTTGCGGCGGTTATCAAGAATGTAGTCACCGTTTTCAGTTGTGGCCGTGAGAATGGCGTGGCCTTCGCCCTTTTCATCGAGAACAACCGTGATGAGCAGCGACTCCGGTGGAAAGCCAAGACCTTCCAGGTAACGCTTCTTCAGCAACAGATAGTCTTCGCAATCGCCCGCATCGGTAGGTATTACCCAACGTTCGGGCTCGCCGTAGAGATCCTGATCGCTTACCGGCGCAATCTTGCCATTCACATAGGTGTTCACCTGATAGAGCAGGTTCCAGCGCTCAGGCGACATGGCGAGCGTGTAATTCTTGCCGCCCTTGGGTGCGCAGTCCGCGGCATTCGTTGCGCAGAACCTCACAAAGCCAACAGGCGGCAGGGTTTTGCCGAATTCGCTGGCAAAATATTTCCTGGATTGGCTGAAGGATGACTTGCTGGCCGTTTCGACACTCAACGCTGCCGACGTGCTGAACAAGATTCCCAGTATTGCCGCTCCCACCGCGGTCATAGTTCTCATTTGAAGCCCCATTTGAATTTTTATTATGAGGCGACCATACACACGGGGCATTTCTGGCGGGTTCAGAACTGCAGTATAAGTCTATGAAAATGCTACTGGATTTGGTTTCGAATTGTTAACCATGGCTGCATGATCGAACGCACAAAAGCGGGGGTTGCTTTCGCTGTAATGCCCTGTTATCCCACGCGCATTCGCAAATGACGTGCGGTCGTGGCGGAATTGGTAGACGCACTACCTTGAGGTGGTAACGGGGAAACTCGTGGAGGTTCGAGTCCTCTCGGCCGCACCAACTGCTTTTCCGCAACAATTTTAACATTCGTGTAACTATTTGTAGCAAGATTTGCAGCGTAAATTGTAGCGGCATCATCGCGCGTCCTTCCATCAGAAATCCCCGTAACTGGAAAGAATTGATGACCATAAAACTGAAGATAGCCCGCGCGCAATTGGGCACCGCACTTAGCCTCTTTCTTCGCGAACAAGACCCTATATCCGTCCAAGCGCTTGCATGTGGTGGTAGCGAAGTAATTGAAGGTTTAGCTAACTATAACGACATACCAACACTGTCATCTCACATCCTAGAAACCCATCCCGGTATCGATATCGCCAGGATCAATCGACTGAGAAATCAATACTGGAACGCGATTAAGCATTTTTACAGCCATGACCATAAGACCGCGCGTGATGATGAAGAATTGATGGCTGGTTTTTCCGATGCACAGAACGATACCGTGCTTTTCATGGGTTGGTTGGATTATCAATTGCTCACGAAACGCTTACCTATCGAAGTCCAAGTGTATCAGGTCTGGTGGTATGCCACTAACGAACAACGCATGAATCCCAATTCCGACCCAACACCTTACCGGACAGTTTTTCCGGATATTATGAAATTTGATCGTGCCGAACAAAAGCGGCGACTCAAACGTGTGACGGAAAAATACCGCAACAACCGGGAAATTCTTGCTGATCCAAGAACTGAACAGGGGCGGTTGGTGATATCCACATAGCGGCACCTCCATCTTTCCGCAGCCTTGGCACGTGTTGCGAACTCCGGGCGGTTATAGCCGTGGGGATTGTCGGCAACCGGGCGGTATGAGTTGGGGTTAGCTGAGACTTGACAAGTCTATTGACTACGCCTCATCTAACACACTTAGGATTTGTCGCGTTGATCTTTCACCTCTTGGCACTCCATCGAGGGCACCAAGTAATTCGTCTATGTAAACCGCTCGCATGTCCTCAGCAAGTTGACCGGATTTCACAAGATATTCTGATTGCGTATGGAACATTGATAGCATACCCGCATACACGTCTTTGTTTTCATATGCCCTACTGGAGTCCCTTAAATCTTCACTAATCCTTGTTCTTCTAACTGTATCTATATTTTCAATTGAAGTTGTTAAAACGATTGTCAGGGCCTCGGCTGCCATCCCAGAGGCAAGATCCCCTCTTAGTCTCCATTTGCGAATGGTGCTGGAAATACCGGGGAAATCCTCTAATGCCTTTTTGATGTAGTCTTGCTTGGAAAACCCCAAAAGATAGTTCATCGTTGCTATCATTTGTTCTTTGAAAAAATGATCAAGTATGCGGGCCTTCCTCTCCTTGAAGAAAGAAAACATATGCTTCCGTCTCCCGATTTGTCAGTCGACAAACATGATGCCGACTGCAGTTGAGAGTCAACTAATTCGAGATAAGCTTTGACAGTTATAGCTGTGGTGATTGTCGCCATCCGCCCGGCCTGAACATGGCGGCGGACGCCGACGGCGACCTGCAATAGGAGATTCACATGGACACAGAGATTCTCGTTGTCGGCGCTGGCCCGACTGGGCTGATGCTCGCAAACCAGCTCGCGCGGCAAGGCATCCACGCCGTGATCGTGGACCGGCATTCTGGACCAGCTCAGCAGTCGCGGGCCATGGCGGTGCAGGCGCGTACGCTCGAAATCTATTCAAAGATGGGTGTCATCGATCAGGCGCTCGCACTGGGGGCTCGCGGCACCGCAGCCAACATGTGGGCGAATGGAAAGTTGACCGCGCGCATCCCGATCGGCGACATTGGCGTGGGCACGAGCCCCTTTCCCTTCGTGCTGATGCTGGGACAGGATGACAACGAGCGGATCATGGGTGAAAAGCTCGCCAGTCTCGGCGTAAACGTGCAATGGAACACCGAACTTGTGGCACTCAAGCAGCAGGAGAGCCACGTCGACGTCACCCTCAGGCAGCCGGACGGCAGCGCGCGGCAAATCAAGGCCAAATGGGTGGCGGGTTGCGATGGCGCCCGCAGTCCCGTACGCGAATTGAGTGGCATCACCTTCCCCGGTGCCCCTTACGAGCATGTTTTTTTCGTTGCCGATACCGAGGCGACAGGATCAATGAAGCTGGGCGAGCTTAACGCCTATCTCTGGCAGGACGGCTTTCACCTGTTCTTCCCGATGCGCGGCAAGGACCGCTGGCGGGTGATCGGCATCCTGCCCAAAAACATGCGCAAGCGCGACAACCTCACCTTCGATGAAGTAGTCCCGGCGCTGAAGCAGGAAGCGGGAACCGATCTGGACTTCAAGGCGTGCAGCTGGTTCTCCACCTACCGCATCCACCATCGCGCCGCGGACAGGTTCCGCGACCGCCGCTGCTTCCTGCTCGGCGACGCCGCCCATGTTCACAGCCCGATGGGCGCCCAGGGCATGAACACCGGGCTGCAGGATGCCTATAATCTGGGGTGGAAACTCGCACTCGTGATCAAGGGCAGGGCCAACGCCCTTCTGCTCGACAGTTACGAGCAAGAGCGCATACCCGTGGCCCGGCGTCTCCTCCACACCACTGACCGCGCATTTCAACTCGTTGTCTCCGACAGCTGGCTCGCCGGCTTTTTCCGTACGCGCATCATGGCAAAGGTTGCAGCGCGCGCCATGACCATCGAGCGTATGCGCAAGGTGGCGTTCCGCACTCTCTCGCAGACCGGAATCCACTATCGGGAAAGCCCGCTGTCGCAAAATTTGCCTGGATTGCCGAAGGAAACGCAGATGGCGGGTGACCGCCTCGCGTGGATGAAGCTGCGGCTCCAGGCGAATGGTCCGGTCGAGGATCTGTTCCAGAGCCTCGACGACACATGTTTCAACCTCGTGGTGGCAGGCCAACCGCGCGACGGTGAGAGCGCACCTGAGCGCAACGGTTTGCTGCGCGTCCTTGTGATTCCGGCGCACCCGTCAAATGACGCGGAACTGGCGCGCGCCGGAGTGCCGCAGCCATCAACCTGGGTTGTGCGCCCTGACGGCCATATTGGACTATGCGGCGTGCGGCTGGAAACTCTTGCAATCGAGAGCTACTTCTCGGAACGGCTGCATATTGACGATGCCATGAAAACCGGAGTGCGGCAGACGAACATATCGGCCATCGCCGCCGACTGAACGGTGCGGTATTTTGCGCCAGCTGCGGGACCTGTGCAGCCTCGCTGTTGCCGTTGCTTTCAGGCCAGCGCTTTATGGGTTTTGTTGCCATTTCATTATCTCGCTGACTGGCATGGTTATCCGCAACTCTGTTGTCCTGATTGTCCAAATTGACGGACAGATCAGTGCTGGCGAGCCGCCCTGGCAAGCCGCTGCTCGCGCCACATGTCCCTCGCGCTTTCGAGGATGGCGGCGAGGGTTATCAACGCAATTCCCAATATTTCCCGCATGCCGAAGGGTTCGCCGGAAAGGAACGCCGAGCTTATGGCGCCGGCACTGATTTCGGTCATGTAGAGTACGCCGACGATGGCGGGTGCCAGCAGGGGCACCGCCCACATGGAGGCATAAACGCCCACCATGGCCACGAAAAGCAGGAAGGGAATGAGCCACCAGAATTGAGCGACGACCAGGCCGAGGGGAGGGGCGTTTGCAGTGCCAACGAAGAACAGGAGGGGCAGCAGCAACACGCCCGTCCAGATGAAGTTCTGGGTGAAGAGGTCAAGCGGTTTTTGCTCCTGGTGATAGCGCAGCAGGATCACCGATGACGACCAGGCAAGGCCCGCAACAAGGGCTGACCAATCCCCCAGGTTCTCGGGCACGGGCAGGCTGACATCGGCGTGGAGGATGATGAACATGCCGAGGAATGCGATGGCGATGGCCATCCAGCGGATGGGGGTAATGGCCTCCTTCAGAAAGAAGCGGGCCATGAGGGTTGACCACACCGGATTGAAATAAAACAGGATCATGGCGCGGACAATTTCCGTGTGCAGCACCGAGAGCGAATAAAATACCTGGGTGAGGCCCATGCACAGGCCGATGAGGAAGAGCCATTTTCCGCCGTGGAAATGCTGCTTCAGGCGCCAGAGGAACAGCGGCAGCAGGATCAGCGCCGGCGTCATGTTGAAGGAAATGAAAGACCAGAACTTGTCCAGCCCCGCGTCATTCAGCGCGCGCAGGGGAATCCAGAACAGGCCCCAGGCCACGCCGGAAAGCGCCACCGCAATTTTCGCCAAAGTTTCAGTTTTCATTGGTTCAGGCTTGCACTTCGTTTGAGAATCCTCTTGAGAGAGATGACACAAATTGAGCAT
Organism: uncultured Alphaproteobacteria bacterium; assembly: GCA_963763635.1. Classification (GTDB taxonomy): domain Bacteria; phylum Pseudomonadota; class Alphaproteobacteria; order Rhizobiales; family Aestuariivirgaceae; genus Aestuariivirga. Next base: position 184,920 of record CAVXPO010000016.1, on the reverse strand, counting down.
AAAGCTCAAGGGATAGCGACATGACAGAGCAACAGGGCGATATGCAGGTGGGGGATGAGTGGGGCTCGATCGCGCCTGACTATCTGGCCCGCGTTGAGCAGGCGCTCGGCGATACCGACTCCAAACAAGTGCGGGCGCTCACCCGCGAGCTGCATGCGGCTGACCTCGCCGACCTCATCGAAAACCTGGGCCAGGAAAACCGCGTAAAACTTATCGCCGCCCTGGGCCGCAGCTTCGATGTTGAAGCGCTGGCCGAGCTTGATGAAGACGCGCGCGACGGGTTGATGGAAGCGCTGCCCAATGACGTGATCGCTTCCGCCATCAAGAAGCTCGACACGGATGACGCGCTTTATCTCATCGAAGACATGGAAAAGGCGGAGCAGGAGGAAATCCTCTCCAAGGTTTCCAAGGAAGACCGCGCCGCACTGAATCGCGCGCTTGAATACCCAGAATATTCGGCTGGCCGCCTGATGCAGACGGAGTTTGTGGCGGTGCCGGAATTCTGGAACGTGGGGCAGACGATTGACCATGTGCGGAGCTCCCGCGACATTCCCGATGATTTCGTCGAGATCTATGTGGTTGATCCCGGCTTTCATTTGAAAGGCGTGATGCCGCTGGCGCGGGTTTTGAGATCACAGCGCGACCGGAAAGTTGCTGATGTGATGGACGCGGAACAAACGGTTTTTAGCGTGCTCGAGCAACAGGAAGACATTGCCTACAAGTTTGAGCAATATAACCTCGTCTCCGCCGCCGTTGTTGATGATGACGGCAGGCTCGTGGGAACCCTGATGGTGGATGACATCGTGGATGTGATCCAGGAGGAGGCGGAGGAAGACATCCTGCACCTGGGCGGCGTGCATGCCGAAGCCGCCATCACCGACTCTGTATGGCAAACCACGCGCTCGCGCTTCTCGTGGCTGTTTGTGAACCTGCTCACCGCCATTCTCGCCTCATGGGTGATCTCATGGTTCGGCGGCACCATTGAACAGATGGTGGCGCTGGCCATCCTCATGCCCATCGTTGCTTCCATGGGGGGCAATGCGGGCACGCAGACCATGACCGTTGCCGTGCGGGCGCTGGCCACGCGCAATTTGGGCCCGCTCAACGCCATGCGGGTGGCTTTGCGTGAATGTTCCGTGGGGCTGATCAACGGCGTGTTGTTCGCGGCGATCGTGGGGCTGTTCGCGTGGGGCTGGTTCGGCTCCGAGCGGCTGGGGCTGGTGATCGGCGCCGCCATGATCATCAATCTCGTGGCAGCAGCGCTGGCCGGCATATTGGTGCCCCTGACGCTCGACCACTACGACATCGACCCGGCGATTGCTTCCGGCACCTTCGTTACCACGGTGACTGATGTGGTAGGGTTTTTCGCGTTCCTGGGGCTGGCGGCGGTTTGGCTTTTGTGAGTTGGCTATGGTAGCGGGAGAGAGAATCGGTCCCCGCAATAAATGCGGGGATGATAGAATGGGTGGGTCTCCAAGCTTTTGATTATTCGACCTTCAATATGGTCCACATGCCTGCCATGTAATGGCCGGGCACGTTGCAATACAATATGTAGTTTCCGGGTTTCAGCTCAAGCGTGAGCGCGCCAGATTTTCCGGGGTCGAGTTCGGAAACTTCACCGAGGTCGCCGGATTTTTCTTCGTCAATCCGGTTTTCGTTTTCGACGAAAGGCAGCACCGCATTTTCGTCGGCAATGGGAGCTACCAACAGCTCATGCTGGGTTTCCTTTGAAGCATTCATCACTTCAAATGTAACCCTGCCAGCCGGCACGGTTTTCTGGTCAATGTCGATACCCATGATGGCCATCTTCATGTCACCATGCATGCCCATGCCCATGCCCATGCTTTTGCTCATATCCATCATGCCGCCCTTGTCCCATAGGGAAGCCTTCACAACAGCATCGGCGTGCGCGGGCATGGAAAAGGCCGATGCCACAGCAAATGCCAGCAGGCCGGACCTGATAATGTTTTTTGTCAGCATAATAATCTCCATTGGTTGCATGAGCAGACAATGGAATGATGGGCGTTGAAAATGTTACTGTCATTGATACAGATCAATTCCAATAGAGGTGGGCAGTTTTGAGGTAATTTTCTCACTCACTTTCAGTTGTATGGAATTTTGTGGAACCAATTGCCTTAGGCCGTCTTCCCACTTGGTTGGGGAACCTAGAACCCTAAACCAAGTTACGGAGAATGATCATGATGAAACTGTTACTGAGCACGGCTTTCCTTGGGCTCATGTTTGCCGCTCCGGCAAGCGCCCAAGACGCCATGAAGTGTGATGATGCATCAATGGCCAAGATGCAAACCGACATGGATGCGATGGCGGACCCTGCGATGAAGGCCAACAAGGACATGGCGATGAAGCACATGGAGGAAGCCAAGACAGCCATGAAAGCCAACGACATGGCGGGGTGCACAACCCATATGGGCATGGCACAGATGGGCATGACCATGAAATGTGATGATGCTTCCATGATGAAAATGCAAAGCGACATGGATGCGATGACGGACCCTGCCATGAAGGACAACGCCATGAAATCCATGGAAATGGCCAAGACCGCCATGAAGGACAACAAGGCAGACGAATGCATGAGCCAGATGGGCGCTGCCATGGAAGCCATGCACGAGAAAATGTAACAACCTTGGGATTTGAGGATGAGGCGGTGAGACCTGCCTTATTCTTAGCTTGGCGTGACGATTGCAAGAATTTGGGGCACAGCGAGATGCTTTTTTTATCTCGAAACACTGCGCAGACTATAAATATCACTCTGATGGCAGGGGCGTGTCGTTGGCGATGCGCTGCTCGAGTTCGGCCAAATCCTGCGGCAGGGGCTGGCCGAGGCTTCTGAGTTCATTCAATTTTTCACGCAGCCGCTCGTGAAGTTCAGCCACGTCTTCGGGCTGGTTGTTAAGTTCAGCAAGCAGCAGGCTGATGCGCGCCTTGATCTCTTCGAGGGCCATGAATCGTCTCCAAATCATGATTGTAGAACAAAAGAGAGGAGAAAGATATTTGTTCACTTGACAAACGTACCGACTAGTTGGTATGTACCAGTCATGACATTGGAACCCGCACCACGTGACACCAAAACCAGGCTGCTTGATGCAGCATTGCTGGTCATCCGCACCAAGGGTTATTCGGCAACCACCGTGGATGATCTCTGCCGGGCGGCGGGTGTGACCAAGGGGGCATTTTTTCATTATTTCAAATCCAAGGAAGAACTGGCGGTGGCTGCGGCAGGGCATTTTGGTGCCATGGCCGAAGGGTTGTTTGCCCAAGCGCCATACCGGGCGCTGCCTGATCCCCTGAGCCGGCTTTTGGCCTATGTGGATTTCAGGCGCAGCATTTTGCAAGGCACGCTGCCGGAATTCACCTGCCTCCTCGGCACCCTGGTGCAGGAAGCTTACGAGACCAGCCCCGCCATTGCGGCGGCCTGCGACTGGGAAATCAGCGCCCATGCAGCAACGCTTGAGGCAGACATAGCAGAATTGATGCAGACGCAGGGAACTATGGCGGCGTGGACCGCTTCAAGCCTGGCGCTGCATACGCAGGCGGTGATCCAGGGGGCCTTCATTCTGGCCAAGGCGAAGCACGGGCCAAAAGTGGCGGCGGATAGCCTGTTACATCTTCGCCAATATCTGGAGCTACTGTTCAGCAAAAAGGAGTAGACATCATGGCCACAACTGCACGACAGATATTCGTCAATTTGCCGGTAAAGGATCTGGCGAAGTCGGTCACCTTCTTCAAGGCGCTGGGCTTTGCCTTCAATAGTCAGTTCACGGATGAAACCGCCGCCTGCATGGTGATCAGCGATGATATTTACGCCATGCTGCTCATCCACGATAAATTCAGGCAGTTCACGCCCAAGGCGATTGCGGATGCCGCCGCAACTTCCGAAGTTCTTACCTGCATTTCGCAGGAAAGCCGCGACGCCGTGAACAAGTTGGTGGATGACGCCTTGAAAGCAGGCGCCACGAAGCTGCGCGAGCCGCAGGATTATGGCTTCATGTTTGAGCGCAGTTTCCAGGACCCCGACGGGCATATCTGGGAGGTCATGTGGATGGACCCCGCAAACGTAAATCATTGATTTGATGCAAGGAGAAAAGTGATGACTGACATGGCACGCGTGATGCAAGGCGTTATTCCCTATCTCAGTGTTGATGGGGCGGACAAGGCCATTGAATTTTACGCGAAAGCGTTTGGTGCGAAAGACCTGGGCACCATGAGAACCGAAGACGGCAAGCACGTCATGCATTGCCAGCTTGAAATCAATGGCGGGGCGCTGATGCTGAGCGATGCCGCTGTCATGGAAGGCAAACAGGTGCCTTCCGACAGCTATACGATGCAGCTCGTCGTGAGCGAAGGCGACATGTGGTGGAACCGGGCCGTTGATGCGGGGTGCGTAGTGGAAATTCCATTTGAGATGCAGTTCTGGGGCGACCGTTGGGGCAAGCTCCGCGATCCGTTCGACATCAGCTGGGCGCTGCTTGAGCCGGGATCCGGACGCTAATTTCAATCAACGGGAATGAATGAGATGTCAAAACTTCAAAAGATTTCACCGTTCTTGTGGTTATCCTGCCGCTGCTGAGAGCTACGTTCAACGATTTATTTTGATGAATTGAAAGATGGAGGCCTTAGATGGTCAAGCCTTTGAGAACTGACAAATTTGAAATCGAGACCGGCTATGACTGGCAGAACTGGATCAAGTTCCTTGATGCGGCTTCAGCTTCGGCGCTTACGCATGGAGAGATCGTGGCCAAGATCGAAGCGGTGCCGGAGGTTTCTGGCTGGTGGGCGCAAACGATTGCTGTTGCCTATGAGCAGCATATTGGCAGGCGGCAGCCGGGGCAGAGGAGCGACGGGACGTTCTATGCCACGCTTTCGCGCACACTCGGGAGCGACGCAGAGTTGGCACGGGCGCGCTGGATCGCGATGATGAACGGAGAAACGAAAATTGCAGGCCGCAAGCTCGCCGCGGAGCCGACAACGAGCGACACGCGCTCGGGGCTGAACTGGCGCTGCAAGCTCGACGACGGAACCAGGATGACGATCAATTTCCTCGAGACGAAACCGGGCAAGACGCAAGCCGCCGTAGAGCATGACGGCCTTGCCTCGCCCGAAGCCATCGACCGCGCCAAGGCCTATTGGGCGGGGATGGTCGCCAAACTGAAGACGCTGCTCGATGCGCCACCCGTCGCTCGGGCCGCCGACACTATCCGTACTCAACCACGTCAATAGAGAAGAGGAGACGCCACGATGGCAGTTTCAACGCATTCGGCAAGCCATGTTCAATCACCCGCTGATTGCATCTTCAAAAGCGGTGCTTTGGATCAGCCTGCACTGAATGAACCGGGACCGGGGTGATAACTCAATCAATGGGAGTAGGAGTAAGTGACATGCCAAAATTTCAAAAGATTTCACCCATGCTGTGGTTTGACGGCAATGCCGAAGAGGCGGCAAATTTTTATACAGCGATTTTCAAGAATTCGCGCGTTACCGATGTCATGCGCAATGTGGATGGTGTTCCCGGGCCGAAAGGCGGCGCATTGCTCGTGAGCTTTGAACTGGACGGGCTTCAGTTCACGGCGCTGAATGGCGGGCCAAATTTCAAGTTTACCGAAGCCATTTCGCTTGTTGTCTTGTGCGCCGACCAGAAGGAAGTTGACACGCTGTGGTCAAAGCTCACGGGCGACGGCGGCCAGGAAGTGCAGTGTGGCTGGCTTAAAGACAAATATGGCCTGTCGTGGCAGATCGTGCCCAAAGCCTTCATGGAGATGGTGAAGGACAAGGACGCCAAGAAGGTTGAACGGGTGATGGGCGCCATGATGCAGATGGTGAAGTTTGACATCAAGAAACTCGAAGCGGCATACGAGGGGCACTGATATGGCGGTTCAACATTACACTGGCGGGTGCCAATGTGGCGCGGTGCGTTACGAAGTTGACGCCGACCTCGACAACACCATCACCTACAACTGCTCGCGCTGCCAGAAGCTGGGCTCGGTGCTGGCATTCACGCCGCGGGAGAAGTTCACGCTTCTCAGCGGCGAAGGCAGCCTTACCGAGTATCTCTTCAACAAGTACAAGATCAGCCACCGGTTCTGCAAGACCTGCGGCATTGAAAGCTTTGCCTATGGGGTCATGCCCGATGGCACGCCGATGGCCGCCGTGAACGCGAATTGCATTGACGGGGTTGAGCCGCGCGAATTGAAATCACATCATTATGATGGACGCAGTTTATGACGGCGGGGCCTCAGGCGACACGCCGCGAGTGGATCGGGCTTGGCGTGCTGGCGCTTCCCTGCATGCTGTACTCGATGGATCTAACGGTTCTCAACCTGGCGGTGCCGCAGCTGGCGGCTGACCTCGACCCGACGGCGGCGCAGCTTCTGTGGATCATCGATATCTACGGCTTCATGGTTGCCGGATTCCTGATGATCATGGGCACGCTGGGCGACCGCATTGGCCGCCGCAAGCTGCTGCTGGTTGGGGCTGCGGCATTTGGCGCCGCCTCCATTTTGGCGGCATTTTCAACAAGCGCTGAAATGCTGATCATCACGCGGGCCATTCTCGGTGTTGCGGGGGCCACACTTGCGCCTTCAACCCTGTCACTGCTGACCGCCATGTTCCGGGATCCCACCGAGCGCACCTTTGCCATCAGCATGTGGATATCGAGTTTTTCGGCTGGCGCCATTATCGGGCCCTTGGTGGGCGGTGTGCTGATCCAGTATTTCTGGTGGGGCTCGGTTTTTCTGGCGGGCGTTCCCATCATGCTGTTGCTGCTGGTCTTGGGACCATGGCTGCTGCCCGAATACCGCGACCCCACTGCGGGGCGGCTTGACATTTTCAGCGCGCTGCTGTCGCTGGCTGCGGTGCTGCTGTTTATCTACGGCATGAAGAACATGGCGGAGGCAGGCTTCGGCATTCAGCCCGTTGCCTTCATGCTGGCCGGCATTGGCGTGGCGGCCGTGTTCCTGCACCGCCAGACGACGCTTGCCGACCCGCTGATCGACCTCAAGCTGTTTCGTTCGCTGAGTTTCAACGCGGCGCTTGGCATCAACGTGCTGGGCATTTTCTTCATGTTCGGCTCGTTCATTTTTCTGGCGCAGTATTTTCAGCTGGTGGCGGGGCTCACGCCGCTGGAAGCGGGGCTGTGGTCGGTGCCATCCGCCGTTGTTTTCACCGCGGTGTCTTTTATCACGCCCCGGCTGATGGGCCTGATGCGGCCTGCCTATCTGCTGGCGGCCGGCATGCTGGTTTCGGCCTTCGGGTTCCTGCTGCTTTCGCAAATGACAACCCTGATTGGCGTTGTCGGGGCCTCGCTTATTTTTTCGGCAGGTTTCACGCCGGTGATCACACTGACAACCGGATTGATTGTGGGGGCGGCTCCACCGGAAAAGACGGGGGCGGCGTCAGCGCTTTCGGAAACGGCTGCGGAGCTTGGCGGTGCTCTGGGCATAGCGATTTTGGGCAGCCTCAGCACCTTCATTTACCGCAGTGAAATGGCGAACAAGATTCCGGCGGAACTGCCGCCGGAACTGGCGGCCGCATCCCGGAGCACGTTGGCGGGCGCCATCGATGTTGCAAAATCACTGCCTGCCGATGCGGCCCAATCCTTGCTTGATGCCGGGCGCCATGCCTTCAATTCTGGTTTTCAAGTTGCTGCCATTATTTCGGCCGTGGGCATGCTTGCCGCTGCCATCGTCACACTCATGGTCTTGCGCAATGTTCAACAGGCTGAAGAAGGAGTCCATCCATGACTGACACACAAATTTCACGGGCGCTATTGGTGCTGCGTTTCACGCTGGGGCTTTTCCTCCTGCAATGGGGTATTGAAAAATTCGTGATGCCGGGGAACACGCCGGCGATCTGGGGTTACTTCTATGGGATCAATATTCCGGAGGCTTCAGCCTACCTCTTTGGCGTGATCGAGATCGGGCTTGCCGTCTGCTTCTTCCTTGGCCTGTTTCCCGCAATCGCCTATGGCGCGGGCGTGGCTCTGCACACGGTGAGTGTGCTGGTTTCGTGGAACCCGTTGCTCCATCCTTGGGCTGATCCCACCAATCACCTGTTTGTGGCTTCAATTCCGGTGCTTGGAGCTTTTGTGGCGCTCTTCATGTTGCGGCAATGGGACAAGCCGCTTTTCGGTTCTGACAACATTTCAAAAATTTAACCAGATATTGACGAGCAACGCGGTTTCATTATAGTAAGTCATATTACTAACCATTGGAGTTCATGAAAATGGCTGATCTGACAATCACGACATTCCTGACGCTTGACGGCGTGATGCAGGCGCCGGGCGGACCCACTGAAGATACAAGCGGCGGGTTTGCCCACGGCGGCTGGCTGGTTCCCTACATGGACCAAGACATGATGGACATCGTGGAAGGCATATTTGAAAAGGCCGATGCCTTCCTGCTGGGGCGCGGCACCTATGACATTTTTGCCGGATATTGGCCCAATGTGACAGACGAGCAAGACATCGTCGCACGCAAGCTGAATACGCTGCCAAAGCATGTGGCTTCGCACAAACTGAAAACTGTGAGCTGGAGCAACGCCAGTCTGGTCCATGATGTTGCGGCAGACGTGAAGGCACTCAAGGCGCGCTATGCCAACGAGCTTCAGGTGCATGGCAGTCCTGGCCTTGCCCAAACGCTGATCGCGCATGACCTCATCGACGAATTTCGCCTGCTGGTCTTTCCGGTGATTGTGGGAGGCGGCAAGCGCCTGTTCGGCAAAGGTGCGGGGCCTGCGGCCATGTCGCTGGTGAGCACGAAGGCCACCAGCACGGGGGCGGTGTTGCAGATCTACCGCCGGGCAGGCGCATTGAAAACCGGCAACTACGGGTCATGATGCGCGGCGAGAGCGTCAAGCTCGACCGCGTGTTTCATGCCCTCGCTGATCCCACGCGGCGCGCTGTGCTGAGACGCTTGAGCCGCAGCGAGGCCGCCGTCACGGAACTGGCAGCACCTTTTGCCATGGCCCTGCCAACATTCATGCAGCATTTGCGGGTTCTGGAAAACAGCGGGTTGGTGCATTCGAAGAAATCCGGTCGGGTACGCACATGCCATATCAATCCCCAAGGGCTTGGGCGGGCTGAGGGATGGATGGCGGAACAGCGCGAAATCTGGGAACAGCGCCTTGACCAATTTGATCATTATTTGACAACCCTGAAGGAGAAACCCCATGACATTTGATCCCACGTTAGATCTTGTGCTTGAGCGCGATATCGATATTTCACCTGAACTGGTTTGGGCGGCGTGGACGCAGCCGGAGCGGCTCATGAAGTGGTTTGCGCCAGCGCCCTGGACAACGGTTGATTGCAAAATCGACCTTCGGCCTGGCGGCATTTTCCGCACCGTGATGCGCTCGCCGGAGGGCACGGACTATCCCAACAGCGGGTGCTATCTTGAGCTTGTCGAAAATGAGAAGATCATCTTTACGGATGCATTGGGTCCGGGCTACCGCCCGTCGGCCACGCCGTTTTTTACCGCGATTATCCAGCTCACGCCAATCGGCACGGGAACGAAATATTCGGTGCGCGCCATGCATGGCAGCGAAGCCGAGCGCAAGAAACACGAGGATATGGGTTTCCATATGGGCTGGGGCCAATGCCTTGACCAGCTTGTTGCGACTTTCAAAAATTCGTAATGAAGAATGGCCGTCAGGAAATTAGGGCAACGACTTGACCGGATATTTTCCTGCACAGCTGATCAAAAAGCTTGGCTACCGGGAAGGCCAAGCGGCGTGGCTGATTGCCGTACCCTCCAGCCTTAAATTCATGTTTCGCAAGGAATTGCGGGCAAAGCTTGCCTTTTGAGGCAAATACTCGTAATACCCGCCCAAATCCCGATTTACCCCTTTTCAGGAGACCACGCGCCCATGGCCCGCGTCACGATTGAAGATTGCATTGACAAGCTGCCGAACCGTTTTGAACTGGTTCTGCTTTCCGCCCACCGCGCCCGCATGATTTCGCAAGGCGCCCCCATTACGCTTGACCGCGACAATGACAAGGACCCGGTGGTTTCCTTGCGCGAGATCGCCGATGAAACCATCAACAAGGATGACCTCCGCGAAGAATTCATCCATGCCATGCAGAAGCATGTTGAAGTGGATGAGCCAGAACCACAAGCTGTACCGTTGTTGACGAGCGATGTTGCGGGTTCAGTGGGCGAGCCAATTGTTGCCACCGACGATGCCGCTGAATTCACCCAGATGACGGAAGAAGAATTGCTGCGCGGCCTTGAAGGCATGCCACCCGCAGAAAGCCCCGGCAGCCAGCGCAACGGCTACTGAGTTTTTCGACTTGCAAGATTATTTGGCCGGGCCTCTAGTGTCCGGCCTTTTTTATCGTACAGTGTGCCTGCCATGATGCGCCAGTATGAATTGGTTGAACGGGTTGTGAAGTATGACCCAGACGCGAATGAGGATTTGCTCAACCGCGCCTATGTCTATGCCATGAAGGCGCATGGCACGCAGACGAGGGCCTCCGGCGAGGCCTATTTCAACCACCCCCTGGAAGTGGCGGCCATTCTCACGGAAATGAAACTGGATGACGCCACAATCGTGGCGGCACTGCTGCATGACACGGTGGAAGACACCGAAGCCACGCACCAGGAAATTGAGGAGAAATTCGGCAAGGAAATAGCCTCGCTTGTGGATGGGCTGACCAAGATCAAGAAGATTGACCTTGTCACCAAGGAAGCGACGCAGGCGGAGAATTTGCGCAAGCTCTTGGTGGCCATGTCGAAGGATGTGCGCGTGCTAATGGTGAAGCTGGCGGACCGGCTGCACAACATGCGCACCATTGAAGCCGTGAGTCCGGAAAAGCGCGTTCGCGTGGCGCAGGAAACCATGGACATCTATGCGCCGCTGGCGGGCCGCATGGGCATGCAGACGGTTAGGGATGAACTTGAGGACATTTCATTCCGGGTGCTGAACCCCGACGCCAACAGGATCATTCAGGACAGGCTGACGCAACTGCACGAGGAGAGCGGCGACATTCTCCGCGAGATTGAAAAGGCGCTTGCCACCAAGCTGGCCGAGAATGGCATTCGGGCGGAAGTCTACGGCAGGGAAAAGCGGCCCTATTCAATCTGGAAAAAAATGGAACGCAAGCACCTGTCGCTCGGGCAGCTCTCCGATATTTTTGGTTTCCGCGTGCTGGTGGGAACGGTTGACCAATGTTACCGCGCCATTGGCATCGTGCACCGGACGTGGCGGGCCATTCCCGGTCGCTTCAAGGATTACATCTCAACGCCGAAGCAGAATGACTACCGCTCGCTGCACACCATTGTCATCGGGCCCCATCACATGCGCGTTGAAATGCAGATCCGCACGCGGCTGATGCATGAGATTGCCGAGCGTGGCGTGGCGGCCCATGCGCTTTACAAGGACGCGCCCGACGCCAAGGAAGCCGCCGACGGGTTCAAGGCACCGGTGGCGGAATCCAACGCCTATCGCTGGCTGCGGCATCTCGTTGAAATGTTGCAGGAGGGTGAAAGCCCGAAAGAGTTTCTGGAGCACACCAAGCTTGAGCTGTTCCATGACCAGGTGTTTTGCTTCACACCCAAGGGTGCGCTCATTGCGCTGCCACGGGGCGCCACGCCGATTGACTTTGCCTATGCGGTTCATACATCAATTGGCGACAGTTGCGTTGGCGCCAAGGTGAACGGGCGGCACACGCCGCTGGTGGCGGAGCTTGAGAATGGCGATGAGGTGGACATTATCCGCAGTGATGCGCAGGTGCCGCCGCCCGCATGGGAAGCCATTGCAGTAACCGGCAAGGCGCGCGCCGCCATCAGGCGTGCCACGCGGGCTGCCATGCGCAAGCAGTTTGCCGAGCTGGGCCGTGAAATTGTTGAAAAGCTGCTGGCCAAGCAGGAACGCAAATATGTTGAAAAGGAAATTGTCGCAGCGGTGCCAAGGCTGGGCCACAAGAATGTGGATGACGCGATGGCGGCCATCGGGCGGGGCGACATGTCGGGCTATGACATGCTGAAGGCCATGGGGCTTAGCGTCGAAGCAGCCCATGTTCGCGAATCGCGGCGCAAGGTTTCGGTAAAGAAGGGTGTCCATGCGGACGCGGCATCCATTCCGGTGCGGGGGCTTGCCAGCAACATGGCGTTCAAGATTTCGCGCGAAACCGGCGCTGTCCCGGGCGAACGGATCGTGGGCATTACGGTTCCTGGCGAAGGTGTTACGATCTATCCGATTTTCGCCAAGGCGCTGGAACAGTTTGACAACCAGCCGGAACGCTGGGTGGATTTGGCGTGGGATACGCTTGCATCCCAGCAGCGCTTTCCAGCGCGCATCAAGGTTGTGCTGCTCAATGAGGTGGGAGCGCTCGCCCAGGTAACACAGGTGATCGGCGAGCAGGGCGGCAACATTGATGAACTGCAGATGATGGCGCGGCAAGGGGTGCGGGATTTTTTTGATCTGGACATTCTGCTGGAAGTGCATGATGCACGGCATCTGAACGACATTATCACCGGGCTCAAGACCAAGAATGCGGTAGGCTCGGTCGCGCGGGTTACGGGGTAGCACATGTTAAGCCACGATCAGGTTCTGGATGAATTTCGCGCCGCGGGCGCATTGCTGGAAGGGCATTTCATTTTATCCTCCGGCCTGCACAGCTCACGCTATTTGCAGTGCGCACGGGTGTTGATGGAGCCTGCGCGGGCCGAGCGGCTGTGTGGTTCCTTGCGGCAGAAGGTCACCGAAAAAATTGATCTCGTGGTTTCGCCGGCGATGGGTGGCGTCGTGGTGGGTTATGAAATGGGCCGCCAGCTCGGCGTTCCCGCCATTTTCTTTGAGCGCGTTGATGGCAAGCTGGTGCTGCGGCGGGGCTTTGATATTCCCAAAGGAGCCCGCGTTCTCATGGTTGAGGACATTGTGACGACGGGGCTTTCGTCGCGTGAATGCATTGCGGGGATTGCGGAGGAGGGCGGTGTTACGGTGGCTGCTGCCTGCCTTATTGACCGCTCCGACGGCAAGGCAGACCTCGGTGTTCCCCTCCATGCGTTAACGCGCCTCGACATTCCAACTTTTGCCGCCGACGCGCTGCCGCCTGAACTGGCTGCAATACCTGCGGTGAAGCCCGGCAGCCGGGGCCTGAACAAATGATCATCGGCCTTGGCAATGACATGGTTGATATCAGGCGGATTGAAAAAACGCTGGAACGCTATGGCCAGCGCTTCGTGGAACGCATCTATACGGATATCGAGCAGAAAAAATCCGACTCGCCGCGCGCAGCGGGCCGCTTCCTACGCGAAACGCTTTGCCGCCAAGGAGGCCTGCTCAAAAGCCCTGGGCACTGGTTTTCGCCGGGGGGTTTTCTGGAAGGACATGGGCGTGGTGAATGAGCCTTCAGGACGGCCCACCTTGCAGCTTACGGGCGGGGCGCTGGAACAATTGCGGCGAATCACACCTGCAGGACATCGGGCGCAAATCCTGCTGACCATCACCGATGATTTTCCCTATGCGCAGGCCGTGGTGATGATTGAGGCGCTTCCGATTGCTTGAGGAAGCACTACAATCACAAGTTTGAATAATTTTCCTAAATAGTTTTTAAATATGAATTTAGTCCTTGACACCGTACGGTCGTTGGGCTATAAACGGCCATTCTCCAAAATTGCAAGTTTCGCCCGTGAGCGCAAGGCCCCTTGAGACAGGGGCATCGCTGAAATCCAATAGGCTGTTCAAGTGAACGCCATGGTAAAGCACAGGCGGGATTTTATTCTGGGAGAGGGGCCGTTAACCGCCTCAGGCTTTTGCCTCCAAATATTGGGCGTGGCGTGCGCAAATACCGGAAAATCATAATTAAATGCACTGGCACCGTAATTCTGGCACCGCAATTCAAAATCTTGTTCGAATTGTGCTTTTATACGATTGATAAATTGATGTCAGACAGCTCGATATTTGCTTCCAAATTTTCACGACAGAATACGAGATCAGTGCAGCTAAGATGGATAAGACCTGCTATTCCTGCGGAGTTTGATATATGAGCAATGAGCGCGTCAAAAAGATCGCATAATGTCCTTGCGCTTTCATGTCCTCAGGATCCATCCACTGCCAAACTTGCTGAGATCCGGAAATCGCAATTCGCAGGGTATTCTTTTCCTGATGCAAGAGCGCTGATCAATGTCCAATATCCGTTGCTAATCATCAATGCAAAATAGGTTTTGTCGGTGGCAACGCCATTAGGTATATTTGGAATTCGTCGCGCGACCAAATCTGGAGCAAACACCCCATCCGCAATCAAAGCAATACTTTGCGTGTTGCCCAATGCTGTTGAGGCGTCATAGGGGACTTCAGCAGTTCAGATTTACCATCGAATTTGTACGCAAACTATCCAGTGCGGTGCTTTGAATTACTCTAACGCTAACGTCGTTTTGGCATGGCCACACTATGAAGTAACATTAGCTCCAAACTGGAGACGAAACTCAAACGACACCACAATAGTTTTGCTCCTTTTCGAAATACTAAATCACACCGTATTACGGTGCCAGTGCATTTAATTGTCGCTCTCATGCCGCCAAACATATCAATCCCCGACGATTATCGTTCATTGCTACTCTCCCATCCGCCGCAAAGGCCGTGTTGGTGACGACGCGGTTGCCCGATCCATCGGTGGTGACCACCTTGGTCACCGCATGCCCCACGCCTTCCGCCGCCAGCGTCGTATTGGCCATGGTGCCGGTGGTGCCGTTTGAGCGGGTGAAGGTGGTCTGCCCGGGTGATCATCGAGCCATCGGCATAGTCGATGCTGGTGAGGTCGGCCTTGAGGTTGATCGAGGTGATGCCCGCCTGCGCCAGCGTCACAACCGAGGTTGTGCCATCGGCATTGGTGATCTCGATCTTGAACAGGGCGAACTTCGCGTCCGCCGCCGTGAACACGCCATCGCCAGCCCCAGCCGCGCGATGCAATCCGCCGGGACGACCGGGACAAGGGGCGGGATTTCGCTTTACAGAATCTTCCGGCATGATCAGTTTTCTCAGAGATACTGTAACTGAGATTACCCGGCCAAAGAAGCCCTCATCCGGCCTGTCGGGCCACCTTCTCCCATCCTGCTCCGCTTACGCTACGCAGCACAGGCGAAGGCCCATACAATTATTGCCTTCGCCCGTGAACGCAGTGAATGGGAGAAGGTGGCCGACAGGCGTGGTGATGATTGAGGCGGCTCCGATCATCGGACTGTGATTAATCCGCAACAGTATTGCGGCTTGCAAGTTGCTGCATTGCAACTCATATGAGGTTAGCGGTATAGCCGAATTTCACCGCACGGAAAGATTGTGAAATGGCAGCATCCCAAGGCACGCGCCAGAAATCGGAAGAAGGCATCTGGGAGACGATAAAGGTTATCGTCCAGGCTCTGCTGATTGCCTTTTTTGTGCGCACTTTCCTGTATCAGCCATTCAATATTCCGTCCGCCTCGATGTATCCCACGCTGATGGTGGGCGATTATCTTTTTGTATCGAAGCTTTCCTACGGATACAGCAAGTATTCCTTCAATTTTTCCTTTGGTGCGATGGGCAAAACACTCATCAACTGTTGCCCCATTGATTTTCCAGGACGGGTTGTCCTAGCGGATACGCCAAAGCGCGGTGATGTCGCGGTTTTCAAGCTGCCAACCGACACCGAGATTGACTATATCAAGCGGGTGATTGGATTGCCCGGCGACCGCATCCAAATGCGCGATGGCGTCTTGTTCATCAACGGCGAAGCCGTGAAGAAGGAGCGCATCGAGGATTACATCGATAATGAGCGCGGCGGCGAGGGCAGCGGCCATCCGATTCAGCAGTACGAGGAAACCCTGCCAAATGGCGTGAAATACCGCGTGCTTGACCAAATCCCCTTAGGCGGCGCTGACAATACGCAGGAATATGTGGTGCCGGAAAACCGCTATTTCATGATGGGTGACAACCGCGACAATTCGGAGGATTCGCGCTTCCTTAATCATGTGGGGTATGTGCCAATTGAGAATTTCGTTGGCCGTGCCGATATTATCTTCTTTTCAATTTCGCGCGGCACAACCCTTTGGGAAGTCTGGAAGTGGCCCTTCGAAATCCGTTGGAGCCGTTTCCTCAACGGCCTCTAGCCCTTGGTAAAGTTTTCACAAGCGCAGTACGACGATATCGCCCAGCGGCTTGGCCATGAGTTCAAGGACAGGTCATTGCTGCGGCATGCGCTGACCCACAGCAGCACCAACAAGAAGCAGGATGACTACCAGCGGCTGGAATTTCTCGGCGACCGGGTTCTGGCGTTGGTCATCGCCGAAGAGCTGTTTCGCCTCAACCCCGCACACCGGGAAGGCGACATGGCCAACCTTCACAGCAATCTTGTCCGTGGTGAAATATGCGGCCGGGTTGGCGCTGAACTCAAGATCAGTGATTTCATTGTCGTTGGTGCCGTGGAACACAAGAAGGGCGTGAACCTTAACGCCTCCATCGTTGGCGATGTGGTGGAAGCCATCATCGGCGGCATTTACCTGGACGGCGGCCTGCAGGCAGCCAAGGCTTTCATCCTGAAGAACTGGTCCACCCATATTGCCGAGCGCAAATCAGTGAACAAGGATCCCAAGACGTTCCTGCAGGAATGGGCCCTGGCGCGGGGTCTTCCCATTCCTGACTATAAGGTGTCCAAACGCGAAGGATTGGAGCATAGTCCGGTTTTTACCGTAACGCTCGGCATCAAAGGCAAGGACGCGATCGAAGGCGTTGGAACGTCGAAGCGCCTGGCGGAAATGTCGGCGGCGGATAATTTTTTGAAACGTGAGGATATTCGCCAATGAATGAAGCGACCACGCATTGCGGCTTTTGCGCCATTATCGGCGCGCCCAATGCGGGAAAGTCCACCCTGGTGAACCAGCTGGCGGGCTCAAAAGTTTCCATCGTTTCCCACAAGGTGCAAACCACGCGGGCGAGGCTGCGTGCCATTTTCATGGAAGGCAATTCGCAGGTTGTGGTGGTGGATACGCCGGGCATTTTCACGCCCAAGCGCAAACTTGATGAGGCGATGGTTGAGAATGCCTGGAGCGGCTCATCCGAAGCGGACGTGACCGTGTTGCTGGCGGACGCACGGCTGGGGCGCAACGACGAAGTGACCCGTATCATTGATGGCTTGAAAGCCAATCGCACCAAGGCGCTGCTGGCGCTCAACAAGGTCGACCTGTTGCGGCGCGAGGTGCTGCTGGAAATTTCACGGCGGTTTAACGAGGCCCATGATTTCAGCGACACGTTTATGATCAGCGCACTGAAGGGTTCAGGCGTTGATGATCTTCGCAGGAAAATAGCGGGCATGATGCCGGAAGGGCATTGGCTTTACCCGGAAGACCAGGCGGCGGACGTGCAAATGCGGTTTTTGGCATCGGAAGTGACGCGGGAGAAAATCTATCTCCGCCTGCATGAGGAATTGCCTTACGCGTCCACGGTCGAGACGGAAACCTGGGAAGAGCAGACCGATGGCTCGGTTAAAATCGGCCAAGTGATATTTGTTGAGCGCGACAGCCAGAAAGCCATTGTGCTGGGCAAGGGCGGGCAGATGATCAAGCTTCTGGGGCAGATGGCGCGGGAGGAGCTGGAAAAAACATTGGAACGCCGGGTGCATTTGTTCCTGTTTGTCAAAGTTCGCGCAAACTGGACGGAAGATCCTGAACGCCTGCGCATGATGGGTTTGGGCACGTGAGGGCCGCTTTGTGGAATGGCGTGATCACGGCGTAATCCTCTCGGTTCGCAAGCATGGCGAAACCAGCGCCATTGCCGAAATTTTCACGCCTGAACATGGGCGCTGCCTGGGGCTGGTGCGCGGCGGGCGTTCACGCATGCAGCGGCCTGTATTGCAGCCCGGAAATTTTGTACAGGCCACCTGGCGCGCGCGCATTGAAGACCATCTCGGCACATTTGTCTTCGAGCCGCTGAAGCTTTCAGCCGGTACCATCATGGAAAACGCTTTCAGGCTTTCAGGACTGACAACGCTTGCCAACCTTGCACAGGTTTTGCCGGAGCGCGAGCCGCACCAGCGGCTGTATGAGGCATTTCAAATCGTGCTGGATGCGATTGATAATGATGACTGGTGGCCGGCCCTTCTGGTGCGCTGGGAGCTGGGGCTTTTGGAGGAGCTGGGCTTCGGACTGGATTTGAGCAAGTGCGCGGCGACGGGCGCGACCACGGAGCTCAGCTATGTGTCTCCCAAAACGGCGCGTGCCGTGGGGGCTGCGGCGGGCGAGCCTTACCGGGAACGGCTGCTGAAGTTGCCGGCTTTTCTCTTGGGCAGTGGGGCTGCTTCCAAGGAGGATGTTTTGCTGGGGTTCAAACTGACGGGCTATTTCATTGCACGGAACATTTTTGAGCCGCGCGGTTTGGACATGCCGCAGTCGCGGACATGGATGCTGGCGGAACTGGCCCAAAGGCCGCATTGACGTGAAGCAGTTGCGGCCTAGATTGCTGATTACCTTCTCCCATCCTTTGGACGGGAGAAGGCAACAACTGTGGGAAGTGGTGACGAATGATAGGACGACTGAACCATATTGCGATTGCCGTGCCTGATCTGGAGGTGGGGACTGCGGTTTATCAGCGGCTGCTGGGGGCATCGGTTTCAGCGCCGCAGGTGGAGGCGGCGCATGGGGTTCGGGTGGTTTTTGTGGAGTTGCCAAATACCAAGATTGAATTGCTGGAACCCATTGGCGAGAATTCTCCCATTCAATCGTTTCTCGACAAAAATCCATCAGGCGGCATGCATCACGTTTGCTACGAGGTAAGCGACATCATGGCGGCGCGCGACCATATGCTAGCCGAAGGAGCCCGCGTTTTGGGTGATGGCAATCCAAAAATTGGCGCGCATGGCAAGCCGGTTTTATTCCTCCACCCCAAAGATTTTTGTGGCACCCTTGTTGAACTGGAGCAGGTATGAACCCCATCAGCGGTGTTGCGATCTATTTCATCATGTGGTGGCTGGTGCTGTTTATGGTGTTGCCTTTTGGGGTCAAGAACGCCCACGAGACCGGGGAGGTGGTTGAAGAGGGAAATGACCCTGGTGCTCCCTCCGTGCCTGGCATGTTGAAGAAGGTGGTGATCACAACCGTTCTTGCCACACTGCTATTCGCGCTGTTTTATGCATTGGTAGCACGTGGCTGGCTGAGCTTTGATGATGTACCGTTTCTCGGTGGAATGCCGAAGCTGAACTGAGCACATAAAAAAGGCGCAGATTTCTCTACGCCTTTCTCAAGTCAATTGGACTTCCTTTTTTCTATCGGTCCTTGCGACCGACGGGGCTGCTGCTTTGCAGTTTCCTGCCACCGCGCCCGGAAGTATCCTCCCCAGACCTGGGTCCACGTTTGCAATAAACGCCGACGGCCTTTTTCTTAATTGGTGGGAAAGCTAGCACAAAGTTTTCGCATGTCACGTGAAAAATGACAGCGCTAGGAAAATAGCGAATTCTGGCGCCGTCTTGTGTTCCCGATTGTTTCCCTTAAAAGGACGCAAACACGAATTACACGGGGATTCTCATGCGGCTTTCGCAATATTTCATGCCTATTCTGCGCGATGATCCGAAGGAAGCGGAGATTGTTTCGCATCGGCTTATGTTGCGCGCCGGCATGATCAGGCAGGAAGCGGCGGGCAACTACTCCTGGTTGCCGATGGGGTTTCGCGTTCTCAAAAAAATTGAACAGATTGTACGCGAAGAACAGAACCGGGCGGGTGCACTGGAAGTTCTGATGCCAACGATCCAGCCTGCGGAGTTGTGGAAAAAATCCGGCCGCTACGATGCCTATGGCAAGGAGATGCTGCGCATCAAGGACAGGCATGACCGCGAGATGCTGTTCGGCCCCACCAATGAGGAAATGATCACTGATATTTTCCGGATGGGCGTGCAGAGTTACAAAGATTTGCCGCGCAATCTCTATCACATTCAATGGAAGTTCCGCGATGAAGTGCGGCCCCGTTTTGGTGTCATGCGCGGGCGTGAATTCCTGATGAAGGATGCCTATTCATTTGATGTGAGCCGCGAGGCGGGGCAGCATGCTTACAACAAAATGTTTGTCAGCTATCTGCGGACCTTTGCGCGATTGGGTTTGAAAGCTGTTCCCATGCGCGCCGAGACGGGGCCCATTGGCGGAGACGAAAGCCACGAGTTTTTGATTTTGGCAGAGACGGGCGAAAGTGGCGTTTTCTTTGACAGCGATTTTCATGACATGGACTGGACTAGCGTTGATGTGAATTATGATGATGTATCAGCGGTTGCAGGGCTGGTTCAAAGTTTTACCTCGAAATATGCGGCGACCGACGAGAAGCATGACGCGGCCGAGTTTGAACGCCGCGTGCCGGAAGCAAAGCGCATGACGGGGCGTGGTATTGAGGTGGGGCACATCTTTTTCTTTGGCACGAAATATTCCGAGCCCATGGGCTGCGAAGTGCAGGGAGCGGATGGCAAGAAGGTGACGGTGCAATCGGGCTCCTACGGCATTGGCGTTTCGCGGCTGGTGGGTGGCATCATTGAAGCTTCCCATGATGCGGCAGGAATCATCTGGCCGGAGTCGGTGGCGCCGTTCCACGTGGGGCTGATCAACATCAAGGTTGGCGATGCGGCAGTGGATGCAGCTTGTGCCAAAATTTACGACGGCTTGCAGGCATTGGGCGTTGACGTGCTTTATGACGACAAGGATGGCGGCGCTGGCGGCAAGTTCGCGGCGATGGACATGATCGGCCTGCCCTGGCAGGTGATCGTTGGGCCGCGCGGCCTGAAAGAGGGCTACGCCGAGGTGAAAAACCGCAAGACGGGTGCGCGTGAGAACGTGGCGCTGCATGACATTGTGGCACGGTTCAAGGCCTGATGGATAACGCACTTCCAGACACCAAACCCTTTGCGGGATTTGAATGGATGATTGCGCTGCGCTATTTGCGGGCGCGGCGGAAGGAAGGCTTTATCTCTGTCATCTCGCTGTTTTCGTTCCTTGGCATCATGCTGGGTGTGGCGACACTCATTGTGGTGATGGCGGTGCTGAACGGATTTCGCGCCGAACTGCTTGACAAGATTTTGGGCTTTTCCGGCCATGCCACAATCTATCGGCAAGATCTCACCCCCATTCCGGATTTCAAGGACTTGCAGGCGCGGCTGGAAAAGGTTGATGGCGTGAAACGTGTCATCTCGCTGGTGGAGGGGCAGGCCATGGCCTCATCCCTCAGGAGCAGCACCGGCGTTATGGTGCGCGGCATCAATGAAGCGGATATTGAAAAGCTATCGAGCCTTAACAACAAGGATTTGATTACAGCGGTCAAAGACCCAGCCGTGCCGGATGAAAAACCTTCCTTCGCGGGTTTTGATAAATCCGAAGGCATTGCCGTGGGCGAGCGATTGGCGTGGAAACATCAATTGGGTCTGGGCAGCACGCTGACAATTATTTCTCCCAACGGGCCTGACACGGTGATGGGAACGACGCCGCGCATCCGGGATTTCATCGTGGTGGCGATTTTCAAGATTGGCATGGCGGAATATGATGAGAATATCATTTACATGCCGCTTGCGGATGCGCAGGAATATTTTGTTTCCGAAGAGGGCGTGACCGACCTTGAGGTGATGGTGGACAAGCCCGACGGCATCAGCGACATGATTCCGGCGCTGCGCGAGGCGGCCGGGCCGGGGCTTTGGATGCAAACCTGGAAAGACCGCAATCAGGCTTTCTTCAATGCGCTGGCGGTAGAGCGCAACGTGATGTTTCTTGTGCTGACGATGATCATCCTGGTGGCGGCGCTCAATATCATTTCAGGCCTTATCATGCTGGTGAAAGACAAGGGGCACGACATTGCGATTCTTCGCACCATGGGAGCAACACGCGGGGCGGTACAGCGCATATTTTTCATCACAGGTGCGGCGATTGGTGTTGCCGGCACACTGGCGGGGCTTATTCTTGGCACGCTGATTTGCCTGAATGTGGAAAGCATAAGGCAGGCCATTCAATGGCTTTCCGGCGTTGATCCCTTCAACGCGGAAATTTATTACCTCGCGCAACTTCCCGCTGACATGGATGTGACGCAGACGTTCTGGATTGTGATGATGGCGCTTGTGCTGTCATTCATCGCAACGCTTTATCCCTCGTGGCGGGCGGCGAAGCTCGATCCGGTTGAAGCGTTGAGGTATGAGTGATGGAAGCAGCGCTTGAACTCCGCAGCGTTGATCGTTCATACTCTGAAGGGGCAGGGAGGCTTGATATTTTCAAGAACCTCGACCTCAAGGTTTATGCGGGCGAGATTGTTGCTCTGGTCGGGCAATCGGGGGCCGGCAAATCATCGCTGCTGCATATCGCTGGCTTGCTGGAGGCGCCCACGGGCGGGGAGGTTTTTATTTCCGGCCAGAATTGCACGGCGCTGGATGATGAGGCGCGCACCCGCATCCGCCGCATTGGGATTGGGTTTGTTTATCAGTTTCATCATCTGTTGCCGGAATTCTCGGCTTTGGAAAATGTTGTCATGCCGCAGTTAATTGCGGGCGTGACAGCTGCTGCGGCAAAGGACCGGGCGCGTGAGCTTTTGTCGCGATTGGGCCTTGAAGCCCGTGTTGAGCACCGGCCATCGGAGCTTTCGGGCGGCGAACAGCAACGGGTGGCCATCGCGCGTGCCATTGCCAACCGGCCCCTGCTATTGCTGGCGGACGAACCCACGGGCAATCTCGATCCCGAAACCTCGCGCCGCGTCCATGATGAATTCCTGCGGCTGATCAGCGAAGAAGGCCTTGGCGCCCTGATTGCCACCCATAATATTGCGCTGGCAAAGCAGATGAGCCGGGTTGTGAGCCTGCAAAGCGGCAAGCTTGTGGATGGGCTCGCCTAAACGCTTACGGCAGTGGTGAAATTGGGTTAGCCTGACACCATGGCCACAGACTCAAAACTTCCGACCTTCGTCCACCTGCGGGCGCATTCGGCTTATTCGCTGGCGGAAGGTGCGTTGCACATCAAGCAGATGGCGGAGCTGGCGAGGGATGCTGGCATGCCGGCCCTTGCCATAACCGATTCGGGCAACCTGTTTGGCGCGCTGGAATTTTCAGAAGCACTGAGCGACAAGGGCATTCAACCCATTATTGGCTGCGCATTGCGGGTTGATTTCCACGCGACGCCACCCGACACCAACGCAAAGACCATACGCAAACTGCCACCGATTGCGTTGCTGGCAAAAGACGAGCAGGGCTACCGCAATCTCATGAAGCTTTCGAGCCGGGCGTTTTTGCAGACGCCGGAAACCGAAGCGCCCCATGTGCCTTGGGCGCTGTTTGAAGAATTAAGTGGCGGATTGATTTGTCTTTCGGGCGGGCCCGATGGACCGGTTGATGAAGCCATTGTGCAGGGGCAAAATACACTGGCGCGGCAATTAGCGGAGCGGTTGAAAGCAGTCTTTGGCGACCGCTTTTATATTGAATTGCAACGCCACGGCACAGACGCCGAGCGGGCCGCAGAACCTGCGCTGGTTGAGTTGGCCTATGCGCTTGACATTCCGCTGGTGGCCACCAACCAGGTTTATTTTGCCAGACCCGATGACTACGCTGCCCATGACGCGCTGATTTGCATCGCTGAGGGTCAGGTGGTTTCTGCCGATGACCGCCGCCGCGTTACGCCTGAACATTATTTCAAGTCGCAACAGGAAATGGCCGCACTCTTTGCTGACATTCCGGAGGCGATTGAAAACACCGTCGAGATTGCGCTGCGCTGTTCCTACATCGTGAAAGGGTTGAAGCCCATTCTGCCACGTTTCAGCGAAGGAGATGAAGCAGAGGAGTTGCGCCGTCAGGCGAAGCTCGGCCTCGCGCACCGCCTTGCTACTGTTGGCATGGCGGAAGGCTATGTGCTTGCCGACTACGAAGAACGCTTGGAGTTTGAGCTCGGCGTTATCATCAAGATGAATTATCCCGGCTACTTCCTGATCGTGGCCGATTTCATCAAGTGGGCCAAGGCGCAGGATATTCCTGTAGGGCCGGGGCGCGGCTCGGGTGCTGGCTCGCTGGTGGCCTATTCGCTCACCATCACCGACCTTGATCCCCTGCGCTTTAACTTGCTGTTCGAGCGTTTCCTCAACCCTGACCGCGTATCCATGCCCGACTTCGATATTGATTTCTGCCAGGACCGCCGCGATGAGGTGATCGACTATGTGCAAGGCCGTTACGGGGCGGACCATGTGGCACAGATCATCACTTTCGGAAAGCTGCAGGCACGCGCCGTGTGCCGCGATGTGGGGCGCGTATTGCAGATGCCCTATATGCAGGTGGACCGGATTTCCAAACTCATCCCGATGAACCCGGCAAATCCGGTAACGCTCGGACAGGCGATTGAAAGCGAACCCAAGATTCAGGAAGAGCGCGACCGGGACCCCACCGTGCGGCGCATGCTGGATATCGGCCTGAAGCTTGAAGGGCTATATCGCCACGCTTCAACCCACGCGGCAGGCATTGTTATTGGTGACCGGCCTTTGGAAGAGCTGGTTCCGCTTTACCGCGATCCGCGCTCCTCGCTTCCGGCCACCCAGTTCAACATGAAGTATGCGGAAAAAGCGGGCCTTGTTAAGTTCGACTTTCTGGGGCTGAAAACCCTTACTGTTATCGACAAGGCGCAGAAACTCATCCGTGTACGGAAGCCTGATTTTGATATCTCGAAAATCCCGCTGGATGACGAGCCCACCTACCATATGCTGGCGCAGGGCGACACGGTTGGCGTGTTCCAGCTGGAAAGTTCCGGCATGAGCGATGCCGTGCGCCAGATGCGGGCCGACAGGTTCGAGGATCTGATTGCACTTGTGGCGCTGTATCGGCCAGGCCCCATGGCAAACATTCCCACCTATTGCGCGCGCAAGCTGGGCAAGGAGCAGATCGAATATCTGCATCCCAAGCTTGAACCCATATTGAAAGAAACATTTGGCGTTATCACCTATCAGGAGCAGGTGCAGCAGACGGCCAAGGACTTGGCGGGCTATACACTGGCGGAAGCTGACCTTCTGCGGCGCGCCATGGGTAAGAAAATCAAGTCGGAAATGGATGACCAGCGCGAACGCTTCCTGAGCGGCGCCATTGAGCGCGGGGTTGACCGCAATATTGCCATTCAAGTCTTTGATGCCTGCGCCAAGTTTGCCGAATATGGCTTCAATAAATCCCACTCGGCGCCCTACGCTTACATCAGCTATCAGACCGCTTATCTCAAGGCCAACTACCCAGTGGAATTTTTGGCAGCCTCCATGACGCTCGATATGGGCAACACGGACAAGCTGCAAGTGTTCAGGGATGAAGCGGTGCGCGTCGGGATCAAGGTGGCGCCACCGTCGATCAATGCCAGCGCCATCGATTTCAGTGTGTGGGAAGGGGCCATTATTTACTCCCTCGCAGCGCTCAAGAATGTGGGCACCGGGGCCATTCAAAACCTGATTGCAACGCGTGAAGAGGGCGGGCGGTTTACCTCGCTCGGTGACTTTGCCAAACGCGTGCACGGTGCTGTCATGAACAAACGCGCCCTGGAAAGCATGGCGAAGGCGGGTGCCTTTGACGAGATTAACCCTAACCGGGCGCAGGTTTTGGCGGGTGTTGAAACCCTGATTGCCACCTCGAGCCGCACGAGTGCCGAGGCCGATGCGGGGCAGAATGACCTGTTTGGCGCTGCCACCGGCACGAAGGAAGAATTGGTGTTGCCGATGCGGGATGGCTGGCTGCCGATGGAGCGGCTTTCCAATGAATTTGAAGCGGTGGGTTTTTATCTCTCCGGCCATCCGCTGGATGACTACATGAAGCCGCTGGCAAAGCTCGGCGTTGATACCTGGGCGGCGTTCCAGCAAAAGGCTTTGACCAAGGGCGCAAGTGCCGGAAAGCTCGCAGGCACGGTGACCCACCGCCAAGAGCGGCGCTCAAAATCCGGCAACAAGTTTGCATTCGTGGGGTTCTCTGATCCCACCGGGCAATTTGAGGCGATCTGTTTTTCTGATACGCTGGCCGCCACGCGGGATTTACTGGAACCCGGCAAGGCCGTTATCGCGCGGGTGGAGTGCGACGTTGAGGGCGAAGAAGTGAAGCTGCGGCTGCAAGGTGTTGAAGTGCTGGACAAGGCAGCGGCTGCCATTGTGCAGGGTCTTACCATTTTTGTCAGGGATACGAAGCCGCTGGAATCAATTGCAATGCGGCTGGGTTCTGGCGGGCGCGCACCGGTGCGGATGATTTTGCAATTGGAGTCAGGCCGTGAAGTCGAGATGTCGCTTGGAAATAAATTTGCCGTGACGCCGCAAATCAAAGGCGCGATCAAGGCCATCCAAGGCGTCATCGACGTGCATGACTATTGAGGAAGAGAATTACGGCTCTTCAATTCCGCAGTTTTTGGCAAGCGTGAAGATCACGGCTTCCATATCGCCCAGTTCAAATCTGGCTTCCTCGGCAAGCCACAGCCAGCTCCAACCCCAGTTCCATTCGAGCTTCAGGCGCTTGGCGGTGCGCAGTTCCGCAATGTCTGGCGCGTTGATGCGCGACAGTGTTTTGTTGCCTTTGCCGATTTGCCAGATTTCCTCGCGGGCGGTTTTGCTATCAACAGTGGCATCAATCGCAATCTTGCCACTGCCTGCGACCTGATCTTGCAGTTGCAGGTTCTGGCTCCAGCGCTTTGCATCGCCGACACGGCAGGAGATGGCGTAGATGGGCGCGTAATCCGGGCTTGAGGCGATAAGGGTTGTGGAGGTGAGGGAAGCAGTGAAGGCTGGCTGGCCTTCTTCGGTTTGGGACGCGTGCAGGCTCCAGGCACCTATCTCTTCCCCCGTCGCAAGTGTTTTTGCAAACCAGGAAAATAAAAGAATAATCGCTGTTTTAATGTGTAGTTTCATGCACTAGCTCGGGTTGCCTCGACTTGTGGTTGAATCAAGATTGGAACTAATTTGCAAGCTTGTGCTTGAAAGGGCTAAAATACAGCGATTCATGCTAGAATGCCATGCGGGCATAACAGGCCTGAGGAGAGAATTGATTATGAAGCCTTTTGCCATTGCCGGCATTCAAATGCATCTCAACCATGGCACGAACATCGACGCCATGCGGCAGCGCATTGATCTTACCATGCATCTCTATCCCTGGGTGCAGATGGTTATGTTTTCTGAACTTGCCGCCTATGGGCCGTTGCTGCAGCATGCGCAGCCTTTGCCGGGAACGGCGGAAGCGGACTTTCAGGCCATGGCGCGGCACCACCGCATCTGGATCGTCAATGGCTCCATGTATGAGCGCAGCGAAGGCAGGATTTTCAATACGACATCGGTGATCAATCCAGATGGCGAAGTTATCGGGCGTTACCGCAAGATGTTTCCTTTCCGGCCTTTGGAGCAGGGCGTGCAGGCAGGCACGGAGTTTCTGGCCTTTGACATTGAGGGCGTCGGCAAGTTCGGCGTTCTCAATTGCTATGACATATGGTTTCCGGAAACGTCGCGGCAGCTCACCGCCATGGGCGTTGAAGTCATCCTGCATCCAGTAATGACCCACACAATTGACCGGGATGTTGATATCGCCATCAGCCACGCGACGTCATCGATGATGCAATGCTATGTGTTTGACGTGAATGGCCTGGGCGCGGGCGGCAATGGGCAATCCTGCGTGTTTGATCCTTCAGGCCGTGCACTTTACCGCGGCGATACGACGGAACAGATTATTCCGATTGAAATCGACATGGAACAGGTACAGCGTTCACGCGAGCGCGGCATTCGCGGACTTGGCCAAATGAGCAAAGCTTTCCGTGACCGGCCCACCGACTTCCCGGTTTATGAAAAGAACTTTGATACAACCTATCTTGATAGTCTGGGCGCACTTGCAACACCGCGCCGCGTCGACGCTGCACCGCCTGCCAATGTGCAAACGCTTCCCGTGCGGAGGAGTTTAGTGAAGTAGCTCTTAAAACATCTTGTTGGCGGCATGCATCGGCGGCGGTGTTGGCGCTGATGAACCGGTTACCGGAATTGCCTCGAACTCCTTGTTGATGGCAGCGACCCAGGCTCTGGCGCGGGGTGTTAGTTTTCTGTCATCGGTCTGGAAGCGCCCGCGCGAAACGAGGATGCCAAGGTCCGCACCATGGTAGCGATAGTCACCGGCGGAATAGACGCGGAGATAAAAGGCCTCCTCCTCATCGGACACCAGGAACCAATCGATTGATTTCCGCACCAGTTTTATGTCCCCCTTCTTGCCCATGCGGTAGATGCCGGATGAGGGTGCCTTGGTGATCATTTCAACCCGATCCACCGGGTATTTGAGGATGAGCTGACTCCAGTTATCGAACTCGCTCCAGCGCTGCTGCACCTTCGACAGGTCCAACTCCCAATCCACATCCATGTATTCCAGCAGGTGGAACATATAGATGGGGCAGCCGCCGTAGGTTGAGGTGATGAGGTTGGTAAGGGGCGACGCGCCAGAGATGCGCGGATTGATTTCGCCGAGATAAATCTCGCGCGTGCCTGTATCAATCAGGAAGTCCATGCAGAAGGCGCCCTTGTAGCCCGCTTTATACAAGCGATCCCCGAGCTTCTGGGCCATGCGCGTTACGGCCTTTCGTTCCTTTTCCATGCCGGCGGTAAACACGTCATTGCCGCACCAGCCGCCCTTGTAGGGGGTTACATCGGCAAAGCCGGTGATGTCGGTTTGCAGCGGCCCGACGAGTGTTCCGTGGCGGGTGGCAACGGCTTCAACGGTGCCGGGCAAATGATTGATGCGGCGCATGACCTTGAGCTGCTCGCCCGCCATATCTTCCGCATACTTTTTCCAATCGGCTTCCGACTTGATGAAGAATGTGGTGCGTCCTGAATCGCCATATGGCGTTTGCACGACAAGGTCGGTTCCCAGCTTTGCCGATTTTGCGAGCCCGCAAAGCTCTGCATAGGTCTTGGCTTTGCCCATGGTGTTGGGCGCGCTCCTGATGCCCGCCTCATTGCCGAGTTTGGTGGTGGTGATCTTGGAATCAATATGTTTGCGCAGCTTGGCTGGCGGCAACGCAATGGTCTGGCCCAATTCCTTGGCCAACGCCTCGGTTTCCTCATTAAACATTACCAGCATCAACAGGCCGGGTCCGCGATCAGCGAGGCGAGCGCGCACTTCCTTGTGACGCAGGAGATAATTATTCACGTCTTCGATGGACTTGAATTCATGGGGGCCATGCTCGCGCGGCACGACGATCTTTGGGTGTGTGCCGTCAAAGCAATCAAAGAAATTTATATATTCAAACTTGTTGATCCAGCGGCCAAGACCGAGAATATTGTAGGGTGTCGGCGAGAGAAAGGTTATCGAGGTTTGATTTTGCCGGAAGAACGCATAGATTTCCGACAGGCTGGTTAGCTTGGGTTTTGTTGTTGTCGTTCTTGCCACTTCAGCTCTCCCCAATTTTTCTTGAAATTGAGTAAAGCCTATATTTCGGCAATAGAAAAGCCGTTCTCGGCGTGTGGCAAAGGTTTCAGATCACGCTTACTGGCTGATCAGTGTCTGGTTGAATTGCTTTGCAAACTCGATGGCGACACCACTTTCGAGATAACGAACAACGCGGCCACGCATTTTGCCGAGCATGACATAGGTGCCAATGCTGGGCATGACGTCAACTTTTATGCCGGCGCCCGAAATGGAAATATCGAGAACTTCGCAGTTGTAAACGCGGCCATCGGGCAGTGTGATTTGCGACTGGTTATCACGGGGCTCAAAGCGGGCGTGACGCCTGCCATCATCTTCGCCCTGTTGTTTCTGGCTCAGCCACTTGATGCGTGATTCCAGTTTTTCCAGCCGGCTGCCTTTGACCGCAAACTTGATACGGAAGCCACCGGCAATGGGTTCGCCCGTGATGGCTTCCACGCGGCCCAATTCTTCGAGATAGGCCACGATGTTAAGCCCGATTGGCGGCACTGTTTCTGTAAGAAAAGTGGCACCATCAATCGTGATGTCACTTACCTGGCAGGGATGTTCAGACATATCCGGCAGCATATAGCGGCCAAACAACGTGTGAGGTTTGGTTTCTGCCGGCGAGTCAAAATTATCAAGCGCGTTGGCCAGTGCACTCACGTGGATACCTCAAATTCCTCATCCGCTTGATCTTTCCCGAAAGGTATTCGGGCAATCTCACGCCAAGAGGCTATTCTATCGTTCCGCGTGTAAATAGTGAGTTAAAAAACAGTCAAATTCAGGCGCGACCGCCGGGGATGACCCTGAGGTCAGCTTTCCCATTGAAATTATTACGCAATCCTGCCACGAGTTTGTCGCCCGGCAGGTGTTCTGTCCAAATGCTGCGGGCGGCTGAAAGCTCCATTTGCGTCACGCTATCATAGTTAAAATTGGCCATCTCCTGGAATGGGAAAATGCCGCCAAATATATGAAAACGTGCCCCATTTTGAGCATGGAGAGGAAGGCCAATCAGTTCTGCGCCCAGGGACTGGCCACGATCGGTTGTTAGGCGAAAGCGAATGAGGCAGGGCTGCAAAACGGTTACGACGCCGTCAAACAGCTTACTGATCGTATCACTTTCAAACTTGTCCCAGCCGGAAAGGGCGTCGGAGCCCGTAAGCGGGCGCCGGAAGAGGCTGCAAATTTGGCCACCGGCGAGGCGCCATTTGTAACTTTGACGCAAATTGTCGCGTTCCAGCATCATAAGATTTGGGACCAGACTGGTGATTGGCTTCAATTGCAGGACATTGTGCTCAGGAGCAGCATTCTCGGCACGAATGGTTTCCCAGTAGCGATACAATGCCCGGGTGCCGGGATGCAGAATGTGGGATTCGGCTTGGCTTAAATCATTAATATCGTTAACTAACATAGCATATCCTTGAGCGGTATTGCCTGTGCCAAAGGTGAACTCTTGATATCCATGCTGCAGGGGGCGTGCCAATTCGATGGAACACAAACAAAGTTCAGAAATTTCGGCAGAAGATGCTGGCAGCAAAGTACCCCGCGAACCATTCTTCCGGGCGCCGCAGGTGGTGTTCTGGGTAATCGGATTTTTAGCCCTAGTGCATGCCGTTCTCATCGCAGGCGGCGAGGATTGGCGCATCTGGAGCCTTTTTGCGTTTTCATTCATTCCGGCGCGGATTTCGGGTGACGTTCCTTTTCCGGCAATTTATGGATCGCAAGTCTGGGCATTCGTCACTTACGCATTTCTGCATGCGGATTTCCTGCACTTGCTGTTCAATTCCCTGTGGCTGCTGGTGTTCGGGTCTGTCGTTGCAAAGAGGCTGGGCGCATTGAGGTTTCTGGTTTTGAGCTGTGTTGCCGCCATTGCCGGCGCAATTGCGATGCTCATTTCCTTCTGGGGTGAAACAGTCATCGTGTTGGGGGCATCTGGGATAACATCAGGCTTGATGGGTGCCGCCATTCCGCTGATGTATGGGCGCGGCGCCAATAGGGATGTGACTCACATCATTCCGCTCAGGCCCCTGGAAATTGTGACAGACAGGCGCGCGCTTATTTTCACGATCATCTGGGTTTCGGTTACACTTGTCACGGGATCGCGCGGTTTGTCTTCGGCTGCATTCGTGGGGGAAAACATTATTGCCTGGCAGGCGCATCTTGGCGGCTTCTTCGCGGGGCTTGTCGTTTTTTACTTGCTTGATCGCGGAAGTGTTTTACCATCGGCGCAAGCGTGATAAATTGTGCATGCGAGGCTTGCTAGAAATGGGAGGAAAACATGTCAGTTTCCCACATCCTTGGTGATAAGGGCCGTTCGGTTGTTACCGCTTCAGCCAACGACACGATTCACGCCATAGCGCGGCAGTTGGCGCAACATCGCATTGGCGCCGTTGTTATTGTTGATGATAAAGGCGCAATTTCGGGCATTGTTTCGGAACGTGACGTTGTGCAAGTGCTGGCCGAGATGGGAGCGCCTGCCTTGGCCAAGCCCGTATCGGCAATTATGAGCAAGACGGTGCGAACCTGCCGTTTTGGCGACAGCGAAACGGAACTGATGGCCTTGATGACAACCCACAGGATAAGGCATTTGCCGGTTGTTGAAGCGGGGCAGCTGGCCGGCATGATTTCAATCGGCGACATTGTGAAATATCGCATCGAGGCGATTGAGCGCGAAGCCGAGGAAATGAAGAGCTATATCGCCTCTGCAGGCTAAGGCTGCTTCCCGTAAACGAAGGCGGGATCGAACAGTTTATCATTATCGATGATTTCAAGCTTCCCGTTGATGAGCTTGCGGTAGAAGCAGGATTTGCGGCCCGTGTGGCAGGCAGCACCATGGCCATCAGGCGTGACCCTGATTTGCAGAACGTCCTGGTCGCAATCAACCAGAATGGAAATCACCGAAAATGTTTCGCCGGAGGTTTCACCCTTCTTCCACAGGGCTTTCCGCGAGCGGCTGTAGAAATGCACGAAGCCTGTGCTGACGGTTTTTTCCAATGCCTGCCTGTTCATATAGGCGAACATCAGCAACTTGTGGTCGCTGGCACTGGTGACGATGGCGCCGATCAATCCATGGTCATCAAACTTCAGATCAAGCGCTGTTGATTCATCAGCAGCGCTTGTCATCAGAGGGAGAAACCGCCAGAGGGCGAACGCACCAATTCCATGAAGCGGGCCTGCATCACCGGATTGGTCTTGAACTCGCCGGTAAACTGGGTGGTGATGGTGGCCACGTTGCGCTTGCCAATACCGCGCATGGACATGCAGGTGTGCACCGCTTCAATCATCACCGCTGCACCCTTTGGCTTAAGGCTGCTGCAGATGGCATTGGCGATTTGCGCCGTCATGGTTTCCTGGGTTTGCAAACGCCGCGCATAAATTTCCACAACGCGGGCCAGCTTTGATATGCCGACAACGGCCTCAGTGGGCAAATAGGCGACATGGGCGCGGCCCACGAAGGGTGCGATGTGGTGTTCGCAATGGGAGCTGAACTCAATGTCGCGCAACATCACGATATCATCATAGCCGCCAACATCAGTGAAGGTGCGTGACAGTTCTTTTGCCGGATCTTCGCCGTAGCCGCTGAAATATTCAAGGAAGGCCTTGGTGACCCGGCGCGGTGTATCAAGCAGGCCTTCACGGGCAGGATCATCGCCGGCCCAGGCAAGAAGGGTACGCACGGCGGCTTCCGCTTCTTCCTGCGACGGGCGCTGGAGCGTTGGCTCTTTATTGTCACGCGGGAATTTCTTTACGATGGCGTCCATGCTGTCTCTACTTTACGGCTTGTTGGTTTGGCACTGCTACGTTCATTTCCTGATGGTGGATTGCCGCAGATTTGACTTTGCTAAACTTTCTGGTCTTCCCATATCATGAGGTGTTAAATAGGGCAAATTGACAAAGTTCCCAGTGGTTAGCGCGTAAAATGGAATATGTGAATGATTAATGAGATTTACAACCGTAAAATCCTCGAATTCGCGGCAGATATTCCGCATTTGCAACGCTTGGGCGACCCGGATGCGACAGCTGTCGCCCATTCGAGGCTGTGCGGTTCCAAGGTGACGGTTGACCTCAAAATGCGGGATGGCGTGGTGACAGATTTTGGCCAGGATGTAAAAGCCTGTGCTTTAGGGCAGGCCTCTTCTTCCGTCATGGGGCGGCATGTGATTGGTTCAACGGCGGCCGAGCTTCGCGGCCTGAAGGCGCAGATGTATGCCATGCTGAAGGAGGAGGGGCCGCCTCCCAACGGCAAATGGGCAGATTATGAGGCCTTCATTCCGGTGCGCGATTTCAAGGCGCGGCATGCTTCCACGTTGTTGACCTTTGATGCGGTGACGGACGCCATTTCACAGATTGAGGCGAAGCAGCATGAGCACACTTGATGCCAAATCAGTGAAGCCGCGGATCGGCACGAACTATCCACCACTTTATGCCGGTGTGGTGGCGGGTCGTGCCAAGCGCGTTCTGGGCGATGTGTTCGGGCTTACGCAATTTGGTGTCAACCTCACGACACTTGCGCCCGGCGCCTGGTCGTCGCAGCGCCACTGGCATGCGCGTGAGGATGAATTCATCTATGTCGTTGATGGCGAAATCAGGCTTGTCGATGATGCGGGTGAGCATGTTCTGGTGCAAGGCATGTGTGCGGGGTTCAAGGCTGGCGTGGCCAATGGCCACTGCCTTGTGAATAAAACTGGAGCACCAGCCACCTATGTCGAGATCGGCACAAGATCGGCCGATGAGGTTGCCACCTATCCCGACATCGACATGAAGGCGGTGAAGGCCGATGGCAAGTACGCGATGACGAAGAAGGATGGCAGCGCGTTTTAATTTTCTGCGCCTATCTCTTCTTCCCCTCAATATCCTTGGCCCTTGGAAACCTGGATTGCAGGTCGCGGTCGGTGACGCTCATGTGGTTTCTGGTGTACTGTTCGGAGGCATCGCGCAGGGGTTGGAAGTCCCAGTGGAAATGGCCACCGCTTTTCAGGGCCTCAAACATCATATGGCGGGCGCACTGGCTTTCAAGCACGGCCTCATTGATTTTCGGGATGTCGAATTTGGCTTCAACCTCGGCGCGGAATTTCCTGGCCAGCGGGTGTATGGCTGCAAGATTGTTCATTTCGGTGGGATCATCAACGAGATTGAAAAGCTGGTCAGGGTCAGTCGGGCAGTGGATGAACTTCCAGTTTCCGCGCCTCAGCATATACATGGGCGAGACGGTGCCCTCGGCAAGATATTCGCCCCAGGCAGTGGCCTCCGCATTTTCGCTTGCGCCCTCAAGCAGCGGATAGAGCGAACGGCCATCGGTCTTGCGGGCGAGTTCGGCTTTTCCTGCGCTGGCAATGTCGACAAGGGTTGGCAGAATATCGGCAAGCGATACGGGCTCCTTGACGCGACGACTCTTGAACAGTTTTGGCGCACTGATGATGAATGGAATATGGGCTGATGGTTCGAGATAGGACATCTTGTACCAGAGGCCGCGCTCACCCAGAAAGTCCCCGTGGTCAGAAGTGAAAACAATCACCGTGCTGTCAAGCTTGCCCGTTGCCTCAAGCGCGTCAAGCAGTTGGCCGACCAGATCATCAACGTAGGAAACATTGGCGTAATAGCCGTGGCGTGCGGCGCGGACATCGGCTTCGGTTACCGTGTAATCCTGCATGGCAGAGACATCGTAAAGCCGCTGGCTGTGGGCATCGAGCGCGTTGTGGCCGATGGGCCCGATGCGGGGCAGGTCAATATCCTCATCGCGGTAAAGATTCCAGTATTTGGCCCGGGCTGCGTAGGGATCATGAGGATGCGTGAAGGAGGCCATAAGACAGAAGGGCTGGTCTGGCGTATAGCGCGCGTAGTCATAAATCTTGCGCACGGCCAAGAAAGCAACTTCATCATCGAACTCAAGCTGGTTGGTGATTTCGGCAATGCCGGGCTGCAGCACCGACGTCATATTGTGATACCACCAGTCGATGCGCTCCTGCTTCAGGCGCCAATCGGGAGTCCAGCCGAAATCGGCGGGGTAGATATCCGTGGTCAGGCGCTCCGTCAGCCCGTGCAATTGATCGGGGCCCACAAAATGCATCTTGCCGGAAAGGCAGGTTTGATGGCCTTGCAAGCGGAGATAATGCGCCCAGGTGGGTATGGCGGAGGGGAATTCGGCGGCGTTATCGTAAACCCCGGTGCGCGAGGGCAGCAGGCCGTTCATGATGGTGGCGCGCGCCGGCGCACACAGCGGGCTGGAGGAATAGGCATTCTCAAACACCACGCCGGAATTTGCCAGGCGGTCGAGGTTTGGCGTTTTGACCAGTTTATGGCCATAGGCGGACAAAAATTGCGCCGCGAGCTGATCTGCAATAATGAAGAGGATGTTGGGATTGGCCATGATAAAATTTCTGCTGTTGCTTGTTATTCGAACCTATCAGCTTACTTTATCATCGATAATGGGCAGGCGCTGCCGCTATTTACCGACATGTTCCGACTACGCCCGAACTGCCATTGAAAAGCATGGGGCCTGGCGCGGCTTCTGGCTAGGCCTATCGCGGGTTTCGCGCTGCCATCCGTGGGGCGGCGACGGGTTTGACCCGGTGCCGGAGGAATATGACGGGCCGGAATGGCGGCAAAAGAAATAGGGCCGGAGAAAACTCCAGCCCATGTCTCACTGCTTATTTTGGATGTTTACCAGCTGCCAAAGGCCCAGATAGCACCCACGCGTACTTCGTGTTCGCCGCCCCAGTCAACATCAATGCTACAGGTGCCGCAGGGCGAATAGTTTTCTGTTCCCATTCTGGTGTAGAGGTAATCCATCCGGATACGGATGTTTTCTGACAGGGCATGCTCGACGCCGCCGCCGATTGACCAGCCCGTGTAGCTTTGGTCAATTGAAAAGGGAGTGCCGGGAGCCGCGCCGAACAAACCGGAAAGTTCGGCGTTGGCGTAGGCGAAACCACCAGTCGCGAATATCATTGTGTCATCAAAGGCATAACCCAAACGGCCGCGGATGGTGCCGATGTTGTTAAGGTCATAGGCGATCGCCACTGCAGGATCGGGGTTTTCGGCAATTTCGCCACCCCAGCCATAGTCGGCTTCAATACCAAGCACCATGCTTTCCCATTGGAAGTTGTAGCCCGCCATGACACCAGCTTTGCCGCCACATCCTGCAAGAAGGTAGGTTGTCGCTGCGGTTACGTCAGTTGCGGTGCCATCTATGCAAGCGAGGCCTGCCCAACCACCGACGTAAGCCCCCGACCAGTCATATGTTGCCAGCCGCAGATCGTCGACCGGTGGCGCATCGAGGTCTGCTGCCAAAACTGATGATGCAGGCAGGAGTGCCGCAACCACAAATGCGAGACGGAAAAAGAACTTGTTCATAAGATTACCCAACCCAATTGTTTACCTGTCGTTCGGGCTGAACATGATGCGTTAAGGTTAATACGCGGTTATTGAAAAGTTAGAGGAGAGTTAATTCCTGCACAATTTTGCGGGCAGACTTGACCAACTTGGGGTTTTCCGGCCATAAGCGCTGGCTGAATTAAATCCAACTAATTGAAATCGCTTACCTGCGCGTGTTTGCAGGAGTGGGCAGGAGAACAAGATGATTACACTGACATTCCCTGATGGCGCCAAGCGCGAAGTTGAACAGGGTTTAAGCGCTGCACAGGTTGCAGCCTCCATCTCAAAATCATTGGAGAAGAAGGCCGTTGCAGCCGTGGTGAACGGCGTGCTGGTTGACCTTAATGATCCGATCACGGATGATTCCACGCTGCAAATCGTGACGCGCGATGATGAGCGCGCGCTGGAGCTCATCCGTCATGACGCGGCCCATGTTTTGGCAGAAGCAGTACAGGAACTTTATCCCGGCACGCAGGTGACGATTGGACCGGTTATCGAGAATGGTTTCTATTATGATTTCTTCCGCAATGAACCTTTCACGCCGGAAGACTTCGCACCCATCGAGAAAAAGATGCGTGAGATCATTGCGCGCGACAAGCCGTTCACGAAAACGGTAAAATCGCGCGAAGACGCAAAAGAATTTTTCCGCAGCAAAGGCGAGATGTTCAAGGTTGAACTGGTCGACAGCATTCCCGGCCACGAGGACATCAAGTTCTACAACCAGGGCGGCTGGGTGGATATGTGCCGTGGCCCCCACATGACGAGCACGGGCAAGATTGGTTCGGCCTTCAAGCTGATGAAAGTAGCAGGCGCTTACTGGCGCGGCAATTCCAACAACCCGATGCTGACGCGGATTTACGGCACAGCCTGGGCTTCCGACAAGGATTTGCAAGGTTACGTCACGGCTTTGGAAGAAGCTGAAAAGCGCGACCACCGGAAACTTGGCCGCGAAATGGACCTGTTCCATTTCCAAGAAGAGGGGCCGGGCGTGGTGTTCTGGCATGCCAAGGGCTGGACGATTTTCCAGCAGTTGATCGCTTACATGCGGAGGCGCCTGGGCAAGCTCGACTATCAGGAAGTGAACGCGCCGCAGCTGCTCGACAAAAGTTTATGGGAAACGTCGGGCCATTGGGGCTGGTATCGTGAGGCGATGTTTGCGGCAACATCTGCGGGTGAAGACACGGAAGACGAACAGGTTTTTGCCTTGAAGCCGATGAATTGCCCCGGACATGTGCAGATTTTCAAGCATGGCTTACGTTCCTATCGTGAGCTGCCCATGCGGCTGGCGGAATTTGGCAATGTGCATCGTTATGAGCCGAGCGGAGCGCTACACGGCCTCATGCGGGTGCGCGGCTTCACGCAGGATGACGCGCATATATTCTGCACGCCCGAACAGATGGCGGACGAATGTTTGAAGATCAACGATCTCATTCTGTCCACCTACAAGGATTTCGGTTTCGAGCAGGTGATGGTGAAGCTGGCAACGCGCCCTGAAAAGCGTATCGGCACGGATGCCATGTGGGATCACGCCGAAGATATTCTGCGCCGGATTCTAAAGCAGATTGAATCGGATTCAGGCGGGCGTGTGAAGGTCGGCGTCAACGAAGGCGAAGGCACTTTCTACGGCCCCAAGTTTGAGTATGTTTTGCGCGACGCGATTGGCCGTGACTGGCAGTGCGGCACCACGCAGGTGGATTTCAACCTGCCGGAGCGTTTCGGCGCGTTTTATATTGGCGCCGACGGCGAAAAGCATGTGCCGGTGATGATCCACCGCGCCATCTGCGGTTCGATGGAGCGTTTCCTTGGCATCCTGATCGAGCATCACGCGGGCCATTTCCCGCTATGGCTGGCGCCTGTGCAGGTGATAGTGACGACGATCACGTCTGATGGCGACGACTACGCCGTGAAAGTGCGCGATGATTTGCGGAAAGCTGGCTTGCGCGCTGATGCCGATTTGCGGAACGAGAAGATCAACTACAAAGTGCGCGAGCATTCGCTGGCCAAGGTGCCGGTCATTCTGGTCGTCGGCAAACGCGAAATGGAAGAGCAGGCGGTGAATATGCGGAGACTGGGTTCGCAGGATCAGAAGTCGATGACACTCGTGGACGCGGTTGAGGCACTGGTGGTGGAGGCGACAGCACCGGATTTGAGGTAGCCTACAATATTCACCATCACCGAGCTTGAAACGATGAACCGGTCTGGTGGTTACGGAAAGTAAATTGGGCTAATTGATTGTCCTACGCCTGCAATTGCCAGATAGTTGGGATGCAGCAATGGTACCGTCAATTGCGATGGTATGCCTGCTATGCCACGCAGTTCCATCTTTCAAAATTGTTGTGAGGGTTGAAGGCAAGGCGCCGTTATCTATGAATTCGACGAAAATCCACGCTCCCGTTACTTTGTCGAAATATGATTGGGCTCTATCTCCAACTCCCACGTCAATCCCAATTCGGGAGGGAGTGCTGTCATCATAATCGGTGATAACAAACGAAAACTCAGGAAACACACATTTAAAAATCTCTACCTGCGCTATTGCGGGGGTAGCGCGAATTGCGCAAACAGCTCCACAAATTATAAGTAATAAGCTAAGATTTTTGAAATTACGCATTTTGTGCTGTCTCATGAAGTTTTCTTTTCACTAGTTCACAGGCCGTGTTGTAATCGTCGACGGCTTCTTGAAATGTGGTTTTGAGTTCAGCAATGGTTGAACCAAGGAAGCCAATGATACCACAGACGCTGGCCAATTTCCCATAAAGCACTTATCATTGTTGGGAGTAGAATGCAAAACTGCCCTTTATCAAAGCATCTGCCTCTCTTCTCGTCATCACCGGGTTTATTCTGGTGCCCATCGTGCAGCATAATCGGCGCGTGCAGAATAATGGATATCCGGTACAAGCCCGGGTAAGGTAAGTTTTGGAATTTGTGAACTGTTTGAATGTGGGCAACGTAACCCTCCCATGACAAAAACTTTTATCATTTTCGGTGGTTCTGGTGGGATTGGGTCGGCGCTTGCGCGGCGGATATCTGCGCGGGGTGATCAGGTTCACCTTATCGGGCGCAATGCGGAAAAGCTTTCGGCGCTCGCTTCCGAACTCAATGTCAGTTTTGCTGTCGCTGATGTGCTGGATCGGGCGCAGGTCGAAGCGGCGGTTCTTGCCGCGGGCACGGAGATCGCGGGACTGGCCTACGCGGTGGGTTCCATCACGCTCAAGCCATTTGCGCGTTTGACCGACGACGATGCGCTGCGCGACTACCAGCTTAATGCACTTGGTGCGTTTCGCGCAATTCAGTGCGCCTTGCCGGCGCTCAAAGCCGGCGGCGATGTTGCGTCCGTGCTGTTGTTTTCAAGTGTAGCCGTTTCGCAAGGCTTTCCATCGCACGCAACAATCGGTATGGCCAAGGGGGCGGTGGAGGGCCTGACGCTGTCGCTTGCTGCGGAGTTGGCCCCTCGCATCCGCGTGAACTGCATAGCGCCTTCGCTGACCAAAACGCCGCTGGCGGCAGCGCTCACGTCCAACGAGCAAATGGCAGTGGCGATCGCGGGTCTGCATGCGCTGCAAAGATTGGGTGATGCGGATGATGTGGCGGCGATGGCGGCCTTTCTGCTATCACCGGAGGCGTCGTGGATTACAGGCCAGATCATCGGCGTGGATGGCGGCCGCTCGACCTTGCGGTCCAAAGGCTGAGCCAACTTGGCGCGGATGGTCAGGAAATCCGAATTGCCTGCGAAGACTTGTGAGGCCTGCGGGCGGCCTTTTACCTGGCGAAAGAAATGGGCGCGCGATTGGGAACGGGTGAAAACCTGTTCTGACCGCTGCAAAATTGGCTTGCGCGCCAAGAGCAAAGCTTGAAAACCCTGCGGGTGATATTGGGCGACCAGCTCACGCGGGGCATTGCCTCCCTGCAGAAGGTCGCGGCAGGCGATGTCGTGCTGATGATGGAGGTGGCTGAAGAGGCGACCTACGTGCACCATCACAAGCAGAAGATCGTGTTCATCCTCTCCGCCATGCGGCACTTTGCGGAAATGCTGCGCGACGAAGGTTTGACCGTTGATTATGTGCGGCTTGATGACCCCGACAATACGGGGTCATTTATGCGCGAAGTGGTGCGGGCGGCGCAACGGCACAGTCCGGACTGCATTGAGGTGACGGAACCCGGTGAATGGCGCGTGCTGAAATCCATGCGGGCGTGGGAAAGCGAAGCCGGCATTCCGGTTATCATTCATGATGATGACCGTTTTTTTGCAACCCGCGCCCGGTTTCTGGAATGGGCGGAGAACCGCAAGTCCTTCCGCATGGAATTTTTCTATCGCGAGATGCGGCGGGAAACCGGCTTGCTGATGGCGGGAGATGATCCCGCTGGCGGGCAATGGAATTTCGACCATGACAATCGCAAGGCGCTGCCCCGGGATGTGCGCCCGCCGAAACGCAAACGCTTTGAACCGGATGAAATCACGCGCGATGTCATGGCGTTGGCCGCGGCGCGGTTTGCCCATCACTTCGGCGATCTCGAACCCTTTGGCTGGGCGGTGACCTGCGAGGGCGCATTGGAGGCGCTCGATCATTTCATCACCGAATGCCTGCCGCGTTTTGGCGATTACCAGGACGCGATGAAAACGGACAATGCATTTCTGTATCACTCGGTCATTTCGCCCTATCTCAATATCGGATTGCTCACGGCGCGGGAGGTTTGCGAGGCGGCGGAGGCAGCCTACGAAAACGGCGCTGCACCGTTGAACGCGGTGGAAGGTTTCATCCGCCAGATTTTGGGCTGGCGCGAATATGTGCGGGGCATTTACTGGCTGAAGATGCCCGGCTATGCGGACAGCAATTTCCTGAATGCCACGCGGCCCTTGCCCGCCTTTTACTGGACGGGCGGCACGGACATGAACTGCCTCGCCCACGCGATTGGCGACACGAAGCGCCATGCCTACGCGCACCACATCCAGCGCCTGATGATCACCGGAAACTTTGCGCTGCTGGCGGGGATTGCCCCAAGGGAAGTCGAGGCATGGTATCTGCTGGTTTATGCGGACGCGTTTGAGTGGGCGGAGCTCCCCAACACCCATGGCATGGCGCTGTTCGCCGACGGCGGCATGCTGGCTTCCAAACCCTACGCGGCATCGGGCGCCTATATCAACCGGATGTCTGATTACTGTGCGGGCTGCCGCTATG
Organism: uncultured Alphaproteobacteria bacterium; assembly: GCA_963763635.1. GTDB lineage: Bacteria > Pseudomonadota > Alphaproteobacteria > Rhizobiales > Aestuariivirgaceae > Aestuariivirga. The sequence goes on along the minus strand of CAVXPO010000016.1, from coordinate 143,019 downwards.
ATCCCAAGATTAAGGTGGGTGAAAAAGCCTGCCCGTTCAATATCTTGTATTGGGATTTTCTCATCCGGAATCAGGCGCTGCTGGCGCGCAATCCCCGCATGGCGATGCCCTATCGCAACCTTGCGAAGATGGATGATGCGCACAAATCGCGGCTGCAAGCCGAAGCCGCAACGTTCCTTGACGGGCTTGGCGATGGTTACACATCTGATACCCAGCTCACGCTTGAATTGTAATCATATGCGCTACATATATGGTCCCAAAGCGAGGGTTCATGGAAATCGGGATGTATACGTTTGCGGATGTGGGGCCAACCATATCGGCGGGTGAGCGGATCAGAAATCTGATTGAGGAGATCGAGCTGGCGGATGCCGTGGGGCTTGATGTTTATGGGGTGGGCGAACATCACCGGCCGGATTATGCGGCTTCGGCACCAGCAATTGTTTTGGCAGCAGCTGCCGCGCGCACCAAGAACATCCGCCTCACCTCGGCGGTTACGGTTCTGAGCTCCGATGATCCGGTGCGCGTCTATCAGAATTTTTCCACGCTGGACCTGATTTCAAAAGGCCGTGCCGAAATCATGGTGGGGCGGGGATCCTTCATCGAGTCCTATCCGCTGTTTGGCTATGATCTTGATGACTACGATGTTCTTGTTTTCCGAGAAGCTTGACCTGCTGTTGAAGCTGCGGGCGCAGGAGCATGTGACGTGGGCGGGCAGCATTCGCGCGCCGCTCAACAACGCCGGCATTTATCCACGCGCCGAGCAACATCCGTTGCCGGTGTGGATTGGCGTTGGCGGCACGCCGCAATCCGTTGTGCGGGCGGGAACGCTGGGCCTGCCCATGGCGCTGGCCATCATTGGCGGCGAGCCGGTGCGCTTCAAACCCCACGCGGATTTATTCCGCGAGGCAGCCACACGCGCCGGCCACAAGGACTTGCCCCTCAGCCTTAACATGCACGGCTTCGTCGCAGACAACGCGAAGGCGGCGCATGATACCTTCTTCCCTGGTTATTCTGAAGTGATGACGCGGATCGGCCGCGAGCGCGGCTGGCCGCCCACAACGCGGGCGCAGTTTGATGCCTCCTGCGGCCCGCGCGGGCATCTCATCATCGGCAGCCCGAAAGACGTGGCGGACAAGATTATCGCACTTCACGGGATTTTCGATAACGACCGGATGCTGGTGCAAATGGGTTTGGGTTCATTGCCGCACAAGGATATGCTGCGGGCCATTGAGCTGGTGGGCCGCGAAGTGGCACCCCGCGTGCGCGAAGCTGTTGGAGGAAAGGCATGACACTTCCCCATATTCCTGATCCCGTTCTGGGTGACACCGCCTCCGTGAACGCCTTGCCCACGGTTATCATTCCGCGCGTGCGCGACATCGGCGCTTTTGAAGTGCGGCGCGCGCTGCCTTCCATCGAACGGCAAATGATCGGGCCGTTCATTTTCTTTGACCAGTTTGGCCCCATCACCATGAAGGCGGGCGAGGGGCAGGATGTGAGGCCCCATCCGCATATCGGGCTCTCAACCGTCACCTGGCTGTTTGACGGCATGATGTTTCATCGCGACAGTTTGGGATCGCAACAAGCCATCCAGCCCGGCGAATTGAACTGGATGACGGCGGGCAAGGGCATCGTGCATTCCGAGCGCACGCCGCCCGCTGAGCGCGCGCGGGAGCACAAGGTTTTTGGCATTCAAAGCTGGGTGGCGCTGCCGAAGGCGCATGAGGATACGCTGCCGGGATTTGAGCATGTTGCCATGTCAGCGCTTCCCCTGATCACCGATCATGGACGCGAGGTGCGCGTTGTCGCAGGCGATATCTATGGCGCAAAGTCTCCGGTGAAAACCCATTCAGCATTGTTCTATGCCGATGTGAAGCTTGCATCAGGGGCAAAACTGCCTTTGCCCACCGAGCACGAGGAGCGGGCCATTTATGTGGTTGAGGGCTCTGTTGAAATTGGCGGGCAGGTGCATGGGGCCAACCAGCTTCTGGTTTTTCGCGCGGGCGATGCGATTACGATAGCAGCCGCCTCGGACACGCGCTTCATGATGCTGGGCGGCGAGCCGATGGACGGGCCCCGCCACATCTGGTGGAATTTTGTGTCTTCCTCCAAGGAGCGGATTGAGATGGCCAAGGAAGAATGGCGGCGCGGACGCTTTGACATTGTGCCAGGCGACGAGAAAGAGTTTATCCCGCTGCCTGCTGCTTAACAGACAACGGAATGTGACTCGCATCAAACCGTGATCTGACTGCCCACTTCTACCACCCTGTCAGGGGGGAGGCGGAAATAGTGGCTGGCGTTGTTGGCGTTGCGGGCAAGGCCGATGAACAGTTTGTCCTGCCACAGGGGCATGCCCTCGTGGTTGGATGCCTGCACGTTGCGGCGCGACAGAAAGAACGACGTGGTCATAATGTTGAAGCGGAAGCCCTGCCTGCGCGCCAGTATCATGGCGTGCGGCACGTCGGGCGTTTCCGAATAGCCATAGTTTACAACGAGGCGGCTGAACTGATCAGTCAGCTTTTCCAGCTTCACCTTGTCCGCATCGGCGACGGTTGGCAGGTCGCTGGTGCGGATGGTGAGCACGATATTGTTCTCATGCAGCACCTTGTAGTGTTTGAGGCTGTGCAGCAACGCGGTGGGTGCGCTTTCCGGATCGGAAGTGAAAAACACCGCCGTTCCCGGCACACTGTTCGGCGGGCGCTTTGACAGGCTCTTCACCAAATCCGCCAGCGGCACCTCAAGCTTGCGGGTCTTGGCGAAGAGGATTTGCGTGCCGCGCCGCCACGTCCACATCACCAGCATGAGCAGCGCGCCAAGACCCAGGGGCACATAGCCGCCATCATGGATTTTAAGCGAATTGGCGCCAAGGAAAATTAGGTCCAGGGCCAGCAACGGCAGCATCATGGCAAGCGTTGCCCACAGGGGCCACGTCCAGTATTTCCAGATGACGAAGATCGCCATCATGGAGGTAACAACCATGGTGCCCGTCACCGCGATGCCATAGGCGGAAGCGAGGCTTCCCGAAGTCTTAAACATGAGCACCAGCACGATGACGCCAAACATGATGAGCCAGTTAATCTGTGGCAGATAGATTTGACCGGCATTTGATTCCGAGGTGAAGCGGATTTCCATGCGGGGCAGCAGTCCCAGCTGAATGGCCTGCCGCGTCAGCGAAAATGCACCGGTGATCACCGCCTGGCTGGCGATGATGGTTGCAGCGCTGGCCAGCACCACCATGGGAATGAGCGCCCATGGTGGCATCATCAGATAGAAGGGGTTTTCCACGGCGGCAGGGTTGCTCAAGAGCAACGCGCCCTGGCCGAGATAGTTGATGACGAGGGCCGGGAACACCACAATGATCCAGGCCAATTGGATGGGGCGTTTGCCGAAATGGCCGAGATCGGCATAGAGCGCTTCGGCGCCGGTGACCGCGAGGAACACGGCACCCAGCGTGACAAGGCCGATCATGCCATGATCACCCAGAAATTGAATGGCGTGATGGGGACTGAAGGATAGCAGCACAGCGGGATTGTCGCCTATGTGGACGAGGCCCGCCAAAGCGATAACTGCAAACCATACGAGCGTTATGGGGCCAAAGAGGGCCGCCACGCTTGCCGTGCCGCGCGACTGGACCGCGAAGAGGCCAACGATGATGGCAAGCGTAATCGGCAGCACAAAGGGTTCAAGGGCGGGCGTGATAATCTTGAGGCCTTCAACGGCTGACAGCACGGAGATGGCGGGCGTGATCATTGCGTCGCCATAGAAGAGCGCGGCGCCGATCATGGCAAGCATGGGGATAAGCACCATGTTGCTGCCCATGACTCGCTGGGACAGCGCCATGAGGGAAAGCGTGCCGCCCTCGCCATTGTTATCGGCGTTGAGCAGGATGAAAACATATTTCACGGTGACGACGAGAATGAGCGCCCAGATGATGAGCGAGAGGACGCCGAGAATGATGGGCTGGGTTATCGGTCCGGTTTTATCGGTGGCGGCGAGCACGGCTTCACGCAGGGCATAAAGGGGACTGGTGCCGATATCGCCGTAAACCACGCCGATTGAGCCCAAGGCCAGTATCCAGAAACTTTGCGGCTTGCGGCCGCTAACGTGAAGTGAGGGATCGTCTGATGCCTCGCTGGTTTGATCGGTTGTTGTTGTCATTTCTTTCTCCATTGGCTTTGTTGCACTGCAACAAAGGGATGGCGGATGTACGCCTTATTGGGGGAACTGCTCATGCAAAGATGGCATGTCTGGCGTGTAATCCTGGAAATGACAGTGGCGCTGACGTGTCAGCTGATGGCCAATACAACCCGGCCGGTGATCTGGCTTTTCTTCATACGGGTGAAAATTTCGTTTATGTTTTCAATAGGTTGAGTTTCGATATCAGCTTTCACGAGGCCCTGTGCCGCAAAGGCCACGGCTTCGTTAAGGTCCTGCCGCGTGCCAACATTGGAGCCCCGGATGGAATATTCGCCGTTGACGATATGGGAAATGGACAGGCGGATTTGGTCGGCGTCGCCGCCGGGAAGGCCGATGTAGCTTACCGTTCCAGCGGGCCTCAGCATAGTCACGGACTGTTCAAAGGCGCGGGCTGAAACTGCTGTGACCACTGCGCCGTGGGCACCGCCTCCAGTCTGTTCCTTGACAGCCGCACCAGGGTCGCTTTCACGCGCATCAATGATGACCTCGGCACCCAGGCGTTTTGCATGGGCGAGTTTCTCATCAGACACGTCAATGGCTGCCACACGCAGCCCCATGGCGCGGGCATATTGCACGGCGATGTGGCCGAGGCCGCCGATGCCGATGACGGCGAGCCACTGGCCGGGCTTTGCGCCGGTGCGCTTGAGGCCGCGGTAGGTTGTAACGCCCGCACATAAAATTGGCGCCATGGCATACATGTCCACATGATCCGGTATGTGGCCGCAGAAGGCGGCAGGGGCCACCATGTATTCGGCATAACCGCCGGGCTTGCTATAGCCTGTGGCCTCAGTGCGGAGGCAAATGGTTTCCATGCCTTGCAGGCAATATTCACAGATGCCGCAGGACCAGAACATCCATGGCACGCCGATACGGTCGCCCTTCTTGAAACCTTCAACGCCTTCGCCAAGCGCCTCCACATGGCCTGTCACCTCATGACCGGGAATGAGCGGCAGGGTGGGGTGGGGCGTCCAGTCACCTTCAACGGCATGCAAATCGCTGTGGCAGACACCACAGGCCGTAACCTTGATCAGCACCTCGCCAAAGCCTGCGGCCGGTCTTGTTACCTGTTCAATTTTCAGGCCTTCGCCGATCTTATGGAGTACGGCGGCTTTCATCAATTTGGTCACGGGTTGTTCCTCAATGCTGGGCGGCGAAGCTGCCGGTGCTGGCCATGTTCCAGGCTGCCCGCATGTTAGGCGATGAAATCTCATCAAGCAATTCACCGGAAAACATGACGGGATAAAGCTCGGCAAAGCTGATGGTGCGGTCGGGTGCGGCGCGCTGCATGAAATGCTGGGGGCGCAAATCATGAGGGTGGGAAAGCCCTGCCGCTGCGATAAGTTCGGTCAACGCCTTGACGGTTTCGCGGTGGAAACTTGCCACGCGTTCGGCCTTGTCTGGCACATTGATGGCGCGCTGGCGGTGGGGGTCTTGCGTTGCAACGCCGGTGGGGCATTTATCCGTGTGGCAATGCTGCGCCTGAATGCAGCCTACGGCGAACATGAAACCACGCGCCGCGTTGCACCAGTCAGCCCCCAGCGCCATGACGCGCGCCATGTCAAACGCGGACGTGATTTTGCCGGATACGCCAATTTTAATCCGTTCACGAAGGTTTGCGCCGATGAGCGTCGAATGCACGAAGTTCAAACCATCGCGCAAGGGTGTTCCGATGTGGTCCATGAACTCGAGCGGTGCCGCACCGGTGCCGCCTTCTTTGCCATCCACCACTATGAAATCCGGCGTGATGCCGGTTTGCAGCATGGCCTTTATGATCGCCAGAAACTCCCAGTGGTGGCCAATGCAGAGCTTGAACCCCACAGGCTTGCCGCCCGAGAGTTCACGCAGCTTCTGAATGAAGCCCACAAGCTCAAGCGGTGTTGCAAAAGCGGAATGGCAGGGGGGTGAAATGCAATCAACTCCCATTTCAACACCACGAATGGCAGCCACTTCCGCCGTTACTTTTGCTGCAGGCAAAACGCCGCCGTGGCCAGGCTTTGCACCTTGAGACAGTTTTATCTCGATCATCTTCACTTGGTCGAGTGCTGCCGTCTCAGCAAATTTCTTGTCCGAGAAACCGCCTCGATTGTCGCGGCAACCGAAATAGCCGGAGCCAATTTCCCAGATAATGTCGCCGCCTGCTTCCTTGTGATAGGGGCTGATGCTGCCTTCGCCTGTATCGTGTGCAAAACCACCAATTTTTGCGCCTCGGTTCAGCGAGCGGATTGCGTTGGCTGACAGCGAGCCATAACTCATGGCGGAAATGTTGAACACGGAAGCGGAATAGGGCTTTGTGCAGTCAGGGCCGCCGATATCAATGCGGAAGGATTCCTTACTGGGCGGCTTGGGCTGCATCGAATGGTGCAGCCATTCAAAACGGGATTCATAGACATCAAACTGCGTTCCAAACGGGCGCTTGTCCAGCGCGCGCTTTGCCCTTTGATAAACGATGGCGCGCTTGTCGCGGGGAAAAGGCATGCCGTCCTTCTCGCCTTCAAAGAAATACTGGCGAAGTTCAGGGCGGACATTTTCAAGCAGGAAGCGCAAGTGACCGGAAATTGGATAGTTGCGCAGGATGGCATGGCGAGTCTGCATCATGTCGCGCGCACCCAGGGCCGAGAGGGTGCCAAAAATGAGCAGCGGCAACAGCGCAACGGAGAGTGTCAGGCGAAAGGCAATCATTGCCGCAACCGTAACAACGAGACCAAACACAGCGAGTGTGAGCGGCAGAAAGCGCGGCGTAAATGACTCTTTCAGGGTGTTCATGATGCCTTCGTCCTCCCAACCGTTTCTTGTCCGGTTAGTGTGACAGCTTTACGAAACTATGGAAGGGGTGGGAAGCCTCGGCCCGATGGGCGCGTAAGCCTCGCAAAAGCTTGGGGATAAGCGCGAAAGCGGGCTCAATTCCCAAGCAGGATGTCGCGTTCCTGGCCGGCGTATATGTTGAAATTTGCGGTGAGCAATTCACCGCCGATCTGTGCCTTGGCAATATAGCTTCCGGGCTTCAGAACGACATTGGCTGAAAGTCCGTCAATCTCGGAAAGGGCCTCGCCCTTGGAGTCAAATACCTGCCATGACACAATGGCATCCGGTGCGCCTACATATGCCAATTTGGCGAGACCTGCCGCATGATCAATCTCAACGGCGCTCATGATGCCGGCTTTCACGTGAACATCGGTGACGGCCACAGCGTTGCCAGCGGCAAAGCGGCTTTCGATACGGTAGTCACCGGCTTCGACGCGCAGCACCTCTCCGGGCAATTCCGAAATGCCGACCAGCTTGCCCTTGTTGTGGCCCGACAGGGAATAAACGAGGGATTTGGTTTTGGTGGGTGGCAGGCCGAGGCCTTTTACCCGGGGCAAAACCCGTATGCCGCCGGCGTCGAGCACGAAACTAACCGTCAGGCGATTGGCTTTAAGCAAAGTCAGGTTTTGTGAGAAGCCGACCGTGCCATAGATGGCTTCCACGGTGTAGTCGCCCGGAGGTACGGTGATTGCGGCAATTGGCGCATTGTGCTGATAAACGACGGCGCCTTGCGCATCGCGCAATTTCCATGAAATATCGCGTTCGATCAATGCGGAACTTTCAGAAAGCTTGGCAAACAATTCCAATGCTTCCTGTCCGGGCTTTACAATTTCGATGGCAATGTCGTGGGCGGCCTTGTTTTGAAAGCCAGGATGCGAAACGGCAAGGGCAGTTTCATCAAGCGAGGCGGAGGCCGAATGGGCCAGATTGGGTGTAATAATGGTAACCAGTGTCACAAACAAAAAAACCGCCGCCAGAACGCTTGCGGATTTCGCGCTGCTCTGGCGGCGTTTTTGTGGTGCACGGGTGCTGAAGTCGTACACGCTGTCGTCCCTTTGTTGTCTCATCCCCCAGCCTTCCGGCCGGTAGCCAAACAAAGCACAGCGAGCACTTCTGCCGCAACTCAATACTTAATTTTTAGTTAACGGGAAAAGTGCAATTGAATTTATTGCGTTTTTAGACATCTCCCGCCAAAGTATTGGAATCATGCCAAAACTCAATGACACGTCGAGCGTTTTGAATTTCCTGAAGACGCGAAAATCAGGTTCTGCAAAGGCCTTGGACAGGCCGGGGCCAACACCCAGCCAGCTTGAAGAAATACTGGAGATTGCCGTTCGGGCGCCTGATCACGGCAAGCTGAACCCCTGGCGGTTTATCCTTTTTGAGGGAGAAGCGCGGACTGAGATCGGCAAGGCCTTTGCTAGGCGCTGGCGCGAACTTCATCCAGACCATGGTGCGGAGAGCGTGGCGTTTCAGGGGGGCCTGTTCCTCCGCGCGCCAACGGTTATTGCTGTCGTTTCAACGGCAGCACCCCACGGAAAAATTCCGGAGTGGGAGCAGCAGCTGTCTTCTGCTGCCGTGAGTTACAATATCGTTCTGGCGGCGACGGCCATGGGTTATCATGTGCAATGGCAGACCGATTGGGTGGCCTATGACGGGCAAGCCTGTACGGCTATGGGATTGACGGCAACGGAGAAAATAACGGGCTTCGTTTATATCGGTACTTCGACCGTTGAACTGGAAGACCGGCCCCGGCCTGACCCGCAATCGCTGTTGACCCGCTGGGGGCATTGATGGCCATTCGCGGCGTTCTCTTTGACAAGGATGGTACACTGATTGACGTGAACGGCACGTGGGTACCGATTTACCGGCAGATGCTGCGCGACCAGTTTTCAATAAATGACGATGAAGCCAACGCCATGATGGCGCGCGTCGGATATAATCCGCTTACGGATGGTTTTCTGGCGAACTCCATCCTGGCTTCCGGCACCACACTGCAACTTATTGAACATTGGTGGCCGGGCCTGAACGAGGAAGACCGCCACGCCAAGGTGCGCATGATTGATGTTGAATATGCGCCGCTTTCCCGCTCGCTCTTGAAACCATTGATGCCGCTGGCGCCGCTGCTGAATGAATTGAGGGGCATGGGATTGCGGGTTGGCGTTGCCACCAATGACAGCCATTTCTCCGCCGTCAGCCACATGAAACATCTTGGCGTGTTTGACCTCTTTGATGATGTGATCGCCGCTGATGTTGTGCCGGTTCCCAAGCCTTCCGGCGACATGATCCGGAAATTTGCGCGCGACATGAAATTGAAACCTTGTGAAATTGCCATGGTTGGCGACAATTCCCATGACATTGACGAGGCGCGCAACGGTGGCGCGGGACTCGCCGTGGCGGTGCTTTCAGGCAATGCGGCGCATGATGAAATTGCCCATCTGGCTGACCACACCCTGAACAACATCGCGGAACTGCCTTCCCTGCTAAGCAGCCTCAATCATGTTTTATGACGCCATTCGCAATGACCATGGCTTTGAAGTGGACCCGATCAAGGCGATTGTTGCGCCGCGCCCCATCGGATGGATTTCCACGCTTTCCGAAACCGGCGTGGCCAATCTCGCGCCCTACAGCTTCTTCAACCTGATTTCGGAAAGCCCGCATTACGTTGTCATCGGCTCAAGCGGACGGAAGGACAGCCTCTCCAACATAGAGGCGACGCGCGAGTTCGCCCTGAACCTTGCCACATATCCCTTGCGTGAGGCCTTGAACAAGAGTTCGGCGGTGGTTGGCCCGCAAATTGATGAGTTTGTTTTAAGCGGGCTCACGAAAACGCCATGCCAGTTCATCAAGGCGCCGCGGGTGGCTGAAACGCCGGCCTGCCTTGAATGCCGCTTATACCAGATATTGGAACTGCCCGATGAGGAGGGCAAGGTGGATGATTGGCTTATCATTGGCCGCGTTATTGGCGTTCACATTGATGACCAGTTCATTGAAAATGGACGGGTGAATTCCGCCGCCATGCAGCCCATCGCACGGCTTGGCTATTCGGAATATGCAACGGTGAATGAAACCTGGCGGATGCGGCGGCCATCGTAACCCCACTCCTTGCAGTAAAAACAATGCTCAACCAAGGGCTGTGCCCATGCAGGGGTGAGTCGCGGCGCGAGTCGTGAACGGGTCCAGAACGCCGCAATCCTGCCACAGTTTGAATGCCTGTTGATAACTACCTTTTCCTTCGATTCATCAAGAACTTAGTACCTGTGTAAAACCTGTGGAAAAGCTGTTTAACGTCTCGTTAACCATGCGGGCGCAGGAGTTGAAGGGCGGAAAGCCAGCGGACGGCAGAACGTGTGTACGACAAGGAATGAGTAATATGGTTGAGTGTCTTCTGATCGATAGAGACCCACTAGAACGCCATCGCGTTTCGCTGCTTTTGAGCGACCTCGGCCTGGATTTTGCGGAAAGTTCTGCCGCTCTGGATGGCCTGCAATACTGCAATGACAATTCGCCGGATGTTGTCGTGATGGCGGCCTCGCCAGAAGGCATGACCCCGAGCGATTTCATTCGCCGGGTGCGCCGCACGGCGCGGGGCAAGAAGCCGGTGGTCATTCTTTATGCTGACAAGCCGGATGCGGACGAGATTGGCCAATCCATTCTTGAAGGCGCTGCCGAGTTCATCATGCAGCCGTTTGACCGCGAATTGCTGCAATTCAAGCTGCATCAGGCGGGCGTTATTTAAGCTCACCGGCGGCTGAATTCTTTTATAAGTGCTTAATGCGCATGGTGAACCAATTGTTAAGGCTTGCCACTTAGCTTGCGTTAATCGAATGAATTTTTGATTGGCTCATCGTGATGCGTGTTGAACACCAGCCTAGTCTTGATACCACCGTGTTTACCGATGTCATTGCAACAGGTGACGCGGAAGCGCGCTGCAAACTTGCAACACAACTTGCCGCTTTCATGGCCAACGCGGAAACGCCAGAAGCCGACCGGGACGCGGTTGTGCCCGTTATCCTGAAGCTTTGTGTTGATCCAATAAAGGTCGTGCGCCGGACGCTGGTTCACGCACTGACATTCATTTCAAGCCTGCATGCTGATATCGTTTTTTCGATCATCGCCGATGATGATGAAATTGCGTTGCCGTTTCTGCGCAATACACCGGCCCTCAATCACTGGCATATGTTAGCCGTGTTGAGGGTTGGCGATGCGGCGCGCCAGCGGGTTATCGTCTTGCGGCGCGATATTTCGGCAGAAGCACTCACCTATGCCGTGAAAGCTGCTACTTTGGACATCTGCACGGCGCTATTTGAAAATGATTCCGTGCAATTCAATGAAAGCATCTATCATACGCTCTATCACCGCTTTGGCCAGGTTCCTGAAATGACGGAACTGCTGCTGAGCCGCCCGAACCTGCCGCTTGACCTTCGCATCCTGCAGGCCAAGCGCGCGTCCAACCGCATGCACCAGCTGATGGCGGAGCGCGGATGGATGGCCGCCAACGATGCAGCTGAACTTGTGGCGGATGCGGAAGAAACCGCAATCCTCCGCATTCTTGTTGAAGCCAGCAACCAGGAACTGGCCCATGCGATTCCGTTTCTTGTGGCCAAGAAAATGCTAATCCCTTCCATCATCATACGGGCTGCGGCCATCGGCGAAATGCGCGTGGTGCAATGGTCGCTGGCGCATTTGGCAAGCGTCAGCCTAGCGCGGGCGCAGGAAATGATGTTTGGCCGCGGGCTTGTGGGGCTGAAGTCGCTGCACAGCAAATCCGGCCTGCCGCAGTCCTGTTACGGCCTGCTGCAGGCGGCCTGCGATGTGGTGAAGGATGCCAAGGAAGAGGGTCTGCCACTTGATCCCGAAAGCTTTGGCCGCCGCCTGATCGAAGCGCTGATGACGCGCTACGAAAACATGCAAACCGCCGAGCGCACCAAGAACCTCGAGTTCGTTGGCCGCTTCGCCGAAGACCGTGTGCGGATGATTGCCAAGCGCCTGCGCGCCGACATGGTGCGGGCCGCTTAAAACCTGAACTGTTCGTTCAGCACCCGTTCGGCCAGGCTGTGGCCGGGGTCGAAGAGTATTTTCACAGAGCGCTTTTTGTCTTCGGCGATTTCCACGGTTTTGACGTGACGCACTTCCACATGATCTGCCACGGCTGCTACGGGACGCTTATCGTGTTCCAATACCGAGAGTGTAACCTTGGCATCGTGGGGCAGGACAGCGCCGCGCCAGCGCCTCGGGCGGAAAGCGCTGATGGGAGTCAGGGCCAGCAACGGCGAGTTAACGGGAAGAATTGGTCCGTGGGCGGATAAATTATAGGCGGTGCTGCCGGCGGGCGTCGACAGCAGCAGGCCGTCGCAAATCAGCTCCTCCAGCCGCACCTTGCCATCGACCATGATTTGAAGTTTGGCGGCCTGGGAGCGCTGGCGAAGCAGGGAGACTTCGTTGAAAGCGATACCCCTGTGCTGCTTGCCGGTTTCATCGGTTGCCACCATCCGGAGGGGGCGGATGGTCGTAAGTTCGGCAGCGCTTAGGCGTTCGACCAATCGCGCTTCACTGAAATCGTTCATCAGGAAGCCAACAGAGCCGCGGTTCATGCCGTAAATTGGCGTTCCGGTTGAAACGAAGCGATGGAGGATTTGCAACATATGGCCGTCGCCGCCGAGTGCCACCACTACATCAGCCGTTTCGGGCGCGGCATTTCCATAGCGCTTGGCAAGCCGGGTCAGTGATTTGCGGGCTTCAGGCGTTTCGGCCGAAGTAAAGGCGATGCGGGTGAAATTCATGTCGCTTTCGTTTGCGTTGACAGGCGTGGGCTTTGCCACCATGGAGAAGGCCAACCTTAGCAACCCCAGCGGGAACCTAGCAAGCGCCATGCGCTCTTTGATTTTTTGCACGACCTGCCGCCATTCCGCCGAACAAAAAACCGGCGAAGACGGGCGCACGGGTGGTGAAGCCTTGATCGCCCACATGAATGACGTGTTGGCAGCGCAGGGCCGCGAAGATGTTCGTATTCAAACCCAGGCTTGCCTGTGGAACTGCAAGCAGCACTGCAGCGTGGTGGTGCAGGATGATGAGCGGTTTTCCTATTTCACCGGCCACCATGCACCAAGCCGCGAACAGGCTGAAGCCATTCTGGCGTGGTTTGATTTGCATGGGCAGAGCGAAACCGGCGAAGTGCCTTTCCGGCAATGGCCTGATGCGATGAGGGGGCATTTCATCGCGCGCATTCCGAAAGCTCAGGGATGAGCGTAACCCTGGTATTGGGCGGCGCGCGCAGCGGCAAAAGCCGCCATGCGGAAAGCCTTGCGCGGGGCGAGAAAATCTATATCGCCACCGCTGAAATCTTTGACAATGAAATGCGCGAGCGGATCGCGCAGCACAGGCACCAGCGCGGCGGCAATTGGGAAACCCTAGAAGCGCCACTGGAGCTGGTTGAGGCCGTCCAGAAGCATGATGCCAAAGGGCGCTTCATTCTGGTGGACTGCATCACGATCTGGATCAGCAACCTCATGCATGCAAAACGCGATGTGAAAGCGGAAGTGGCGAAGCTCTGTGCTGGGCTGAAAGCCGTGAGGGCTAAAGTGGTTTTGGTTTCCAATGAAGTGGGGCAAGGCATTGTACCGGACAATGCGTTGGCGCGCGCCTTCCGGGACGAGCAGGGCTTTGCCAATCAGCGGCTGGCCGAAGCAGCAGATGAAGTTGTGTTTGTAACCGCGGGGTTGGCTGCAGTTCTCAAAAAAGCAAAGCGCAAGCCAGAGTTGTTGCGAAGAGCATCGTCATCGCGGTTCCGTAAAGCCTGAGGCCTTTTGAAATATCGTCGCGGGTCAGATGCTCGCGGCCCTCACCCATCCACGGCAGGTTCACAAGCTCACCATCATAGCGGCGGGGTCCGCCAAATTTCACGCCAAGGCTTGCGGCAAGGGCGGACTCGGGCCAGCCCGCATTGGGTGATTGGTGTTTTGATGCATCCCGCCACATGGCTTGCAACGCCGCCTTGCCACGCTGCCTGTTATTCCATGCGGCGGCGGCGGCGAACAATAAACCTGAGAGGCGTGATGCGGGAAGGTTGATGAGATCATCAAGCCGTGCGGCAGCCCAGCCAAAATACAAATAGCGTTCCGACTTGTGGCCGATCATTGAGTCCGCGGTGTTGACGGCCTTGTAGATTGCGATGCCTGGCAGGCCGAGGAGGGAAAACCACAGGGCAGGGGCCACGATGCCGTCGGAGGTGTTTTCGGCAAGGCTTTCAAGTGCTGCACGGGAGATCGCCGATTTATCAAGCTGGTTGGGGTCGCGGCCAACAATTTTGCTCACGGCTTTCCGGCCCTCGGTTAAGGAACTGCTGAGGCCCCGGGCAACAGCACTGACGTGTTCCTGCATCGAATGCTGGGCGATGAGCGTTGTTGCAAGGACGGCTTCGATGATCCAGCCGAAGGAGAAATTTTGCAAAACACGTGAGACAATGAAGGCAGGAATGCCAACGACCGCGAGTAACAGCACGACTGCGACAATGCCTCGCATTTTCAAGTTGGCACCTTCTCCCGCCAGGGGTGGGAGAAGGTGGCCGAAGGCCGGATGAGGGCCCCTTTTAACTTGTGGCAAAGAGCCCTCATCCGCCCTGTCGGGCACCTTCTCCCACCCTGCTTCGCCTCGGCTACGCAGGACGGGAGAAGGCGAATGATGATTGAATTCGGTTTCCAGTCTGGAAATCAAACGCCCCATCCACTCCACGGGATGGCCGATTTTTTCGTAGAGGGGTTCGGGATAGCCAATGAAGCGTTCGACAAGCAGGGCCAAGGCTGCGGCGACGAAATGGAGTGTCATATCTCGCCTGCCAGTTCGAGGAGCAGATCAAGATTCACATGTTTCTCAAGGTGTGCGGCCAACTCATCGAGCGTTGTTTCGATGAGTTGCTCGAAAGCCAAGTCACTGGTTTTAGCACCGAGGGATTCGAGAAAGGCGCGGCGGAATTCATCACCTGAAAAGCAGCCATGGATGTAAGTGCCGCTGACCAGCCCATCCGCGCTTGTCGCTCCATCATTGTGGTCGCCAATGGTTGCAAAGGGGCGGGCGCAGTCCGGGCCTTCGGAATTGCCCAAGTGGATTTCGTAGCCCGTTATTTCAGTGCCGGTGTTTACGTGTCTGGCATTAACGCGGGTCAGGGTTTTTTCGGGCACCAATGTGGTTTCGATATTGAGCAGGCCCAGGCCCGCAATAGTTTGAGGTGCGCCTTCAAGGCCCTGGGGGTCATGTATTTTCTTGCCGAGCATTTGATAGCCGCCGCAGAGGCCAAGAACCTTTCCACCGCGGCGGATATGGGCCTGCAAATCAATAGCCCAGCCTGCCGCCTTCAACGCCGTGAAATCGGCGATGGTGGATTTTGAGCCGGGGATGATGACGATATCTGTATCGCCGGGAATGGCTTCGGTGAGTTCAAGAAATTTCACTGAACCGCCGGGCTCAAGGCGTAAGGGGTCGAGGTCGTCAAAATTGGCAATGCGTGGCAGTCTGAGAACGACTATTTTGTAATCACCTGAATTACTTGCAAGGGTTTCCTCCAAAGCCACTGCATCTTCGGCTGGCAAATTCCGCGCCGCTGCGAAGTGCGGAATAACGCCAAGGCAGGGAATTTTCGCATGGGTTTCGAGGTAGGTTTTTCCGGCCTCAAAAAGCGCCACATCGCCATGGAACTTGTTGATAAGGAACCCCTTGAGCCTCGCATTGTCGTCATCATCGAGAACTGCGAGGGTGCCGATGATGGAGGCGATGACGCCGCCGCGATGGATGTCACCCACAAGAATGGCTGGAATGTTGACGGCTTTGGCAAAGCCCATGTTGGCGAGATCGCCATCACGCAGATTTACCTCGGCGGGACTGCCCGCACCCTCAACGATAATGAGGTCACACTGCTTTGCCAGGGTTTGAAAACTCTCGATGACGGGAGCCATGAACTGTTGGCGGTTTTTGAAGAAGTCGCGCGCCGTCATCGTTGCCGTGCGCTTGCCCTGCACGATGACTTGCGCACCCGTGGCGGTTTCAGGTTTCAATAAAACGGGATTCATGTGAACCGTCGGTGCCTGCCGCGCAGCACGTGCCTGCAATGCCTGGGCACGACCGATTTCGCCGCCATCAAACGTGACGGCGGCATTGTTCGACATGTTCTGCGGCTTGAAGGGCATGATCTTCAGCCCGCGATTGGCGAAGGTGCGAGCGAGGCCGGCGGCGATCAGGGATTTGCCAACGTCCGAGCCCGTGCCCATCAGCATGAAGGCGCGGGGCTTCATGGTGCCTCGCAAATGATGTGGGCATAGGAGCCCATGACGCGCCCCCGCTTGAGGCCGATGGAACCCAGGGCTGTTCCGGCGGCGTCGCGGGCTTCAAACAGCCGGTCGGCCTTGCCTTCATTCTCGATGGTTGAATAATGGAATTCATGGGCGCGCAGCGGCTTTGTCCAAGGGCCGTTCAAGGGTTGCAGCTGGCGGTAGCCTAGATGCAGCTTGCGGGTGGCGAAACTCGTGGTGAGGGGTAGAAGCCCCGCCATGGCGTGGGATTGGCCTTGCGCGTCAATGATGGCATCGCCCAGCACCATGAAGCCTCCACATTCGCCATAGATCAGCGCTTTGGAATTGCGCAGGCCGTTCAGGAAGTTCTGGTTTTGGGAAAGTGGCCCCGCATGGAGTTCGGGATAACCGCCCGGCAGGAAGACGGCGTCCGCATCCGCTTTCGGCGTTTCATTTTTCAGCGGAGAGAAGAAGAAGATTTCAGCCCCGGCTCTCCTCCAGCTTTCGAGGATGTGGGAATAGGCGAAGCTGAAGGCCAAATCCCGTGCCACGGCGATGCGCTGGCCAAGCGGCGGCAGGATGATTTGATTCGTTGAAACGAATCGAAATTCGGAACCAATGGTTAATAAATTGTCAAGTTTTGTTTCACGTGCAACCCCTGAGGAAGCAGACTCGATAAAGCTTTCAAGCTGTTGATTCTCTTGCGCTTGAATGAGGCCAAGGTGCCGTGAAGGCCAGCAGAGTGAGTCATTGCGCCGCACGATGCCCAGAATGGGCAAGCCCAACGGGGCCAAAGCCGCTGTTAGCAAAGCCGCGTGGCGGTCGCTGGCAACGCGGTTCAGGATGAAGCCCGCGACGTTAAGGCCCTGACGGAAATTCAAGAAACCCTGGGCGAGGGCGGCAATGGATTGTGCCTGGTGAGCCGCGTCGAGCACCAAAACGATGGGCAGGCCTAAATCTTCTGCCAGATCGGCGGTGGACCCTTTGGCACCTTGCGGTCCATCGAACAGGCCCATAACGCCTTCGATGATAATGAGGTCCGCATCAAGAGAGCCTAAAAGGCTCGCAGACATTTCCGGCGGCATGGCCCAGGGATCAAGATTGAAACAGGTTTGGCCAGAGGCGGCCTCATGGAAGCGGGGGTCGATATAGTCGGGGCCGGCCTTGGCGGAGGCTACCAGGACGCCGCGGTTTTTCAAGGCGCGGAGAAGCCCCAAGGTGATCATGGTCTTGCCGTTGCCGGAAGCAGGGGCCGCCACCACGAAGGCTTTAGCCAATGGCATTCTCCCGCAGCGAACCCGAATACCAATCCAGCATCTCGCGCCAGTCCGAGGCATGGCCGATCACCACGATGGCGGGGGTCGGCGGCTCGTTTTCGGCCACGAAGCGTCCGGCATCCGCAAGGGTGGTAGCACTCACCAGCTGGTGCGGAAGAGAGGCATTTGACACGATGGTCACCGGCTCTGTGGCATTTCTGCCACCTTCCATCAAAGCCTGAGCTATCTCGCCTAAGTTCTTGACAGCCATATACATTACGATAACCGGCGAGGCCTTGGCGATGGCCTGCCAGTTGACGTTGGCGGGCATTTTTCCGGTGGCGTCATGTCCGGTAAGAAAGATAACTGAGTGATTGGTATCCCGGTGCGTCACCGGCATCCCGGCATAGGCCAAGCCGCCGACGCCCGCCGTAATCCCCGGCACAATCCGGAAAGGAATGCCTGCCTTGGCAAGCGATTGGCTTTCCTCGCCGCCCCTCCCGAACATGAAGGGGTCTCCACCCTTGAGGCGCAATACGCGCTTACCAGATTGAGCCAGTTCAATGAGGCGAAGCGAAATATCCCTCTGTACGGGCGAAGGCTTGCCGCCGCGCTTGCCCGCATATTCCAGCACCACGCCGGGCTTTACCCACCGCAGAATGTTGGGGTTCACCAGCGCATCATAAACCACCACATCGCAGTTCTGCATGGCGTGGTAGCAGAGCAGCGACATCAGGCCGGGCGCACCGGGGCCGGCACCAACGAGCCACACCCAGCCTTCATGGAAAACCGGAAAGGCTTCCGCATCAAGGCGTGCAAATCCGCTCACGGCCGGAATTTTCATTCGGCATGCCTAACGCTGATTTTGTTGGTCCGCGGCTCATAGTTCCTTATACAATGATGAAATGCGAATAGAGAAGCCTGAAGGTGAATTAAAACGGGGATGGACAACGGGCGCATGTGCTGCTGCGGCCACCAAGGCGGCGTTTACGGCATTGCTGACGGGCAGGTTTCCTGATCCAGTTTCCATCGCTCTGCCCAAGGGCGAGCAACCCAGTTTTGCCTTGGCACTTGAAGGCAGGGGCGAGGGGTGGGCGCAAGCTGGCATTGTTAAAGACGCGGGCGACGATCCCGACGTGACCCATGGCTGTATGGTGATCGCCACAGTGCGGATGAAGGGGAAGGGCATAACCTTCAAGGCAGGCGAAGGCGTTGGCACGGTGACGCGGGCGGGCCTTCCCATTGCGGTGGGCGAACCCGCCATCAATCCGGTTCCCCGCGCGATGATAGCCAAGGTTATTGCCGAGCTTGGCGGGCGTGACGTGGAAGTGGAAATTTCCATTCCGGATGGCGAGGCGCTGGCGCAGAAAACCTGGAACCCCAGGCTTGGCATTGTTGGCGGGCTTTCCATTTTGGGCACCACGGGCATTGTGCATCCCTTTTCCTGTGCGGCATGGATCGCTTCCATCCACCGCGGTGTTGATGTGGCCCGCGCCATGGGGCTTCAGCATATCGCGGGCTGCACGGGATCAACTTCCGAAGACGCGGTGCGGGCGCATTTCGGATTGCCCTTGGAAGCCATGATGGACATGGGGGATTTTGCGGGCGGGCTATTGAAATATGTGCGCGAGCATCCGGTTGCGCGGGTCACCATTGGCGGCGGCTTTGGAAAAATCACCAAGCTGGCGCAGGGGGCGATGGATTTGCATTCGGGTCGCTCACAAGTCGATTTTGAGTGGCTGTCCAAATTCGCACCGGAAAAGTTTTATGCTGAAATTAGAAATGCAAATACGGCGCAACAGGTCCTTGGAAACTGTGGGCGAGGGACTTGCATCGCAAGTAGCGCTCGAAGCCCAACGCGAAGTTGTTCAGATTTTGCGCGGTGCCAGTGTTGCCGCTGATGTGATGATTGTGGATCGTCGGGGGAAAATTATCGCCCATGCCGGATAAGCGCATTCTCATTCTTGGTGGCACGTCTGACGCCATTACGCTTGCGAAGGAACTTACGCGTTCGGGCTACAGCGTCATGACTTCGTTTGCCGGTGTAACTGAAAACCCGCATCTGCCCGAAGGTGACGTAAGGATTGGCGGGTTCGGCGGCGAGGACGGGCTCTATGATTATCTCAAAGCAGAAGGCTTTGCTGCCGTAGCCGACGCCACGCATCCCTTCGCAGCCCAAATATCGCGGCACGGGTTTAATGCGGCGACACGTGCCGGTATTCCCTATTTGCGGTTGGAACGGGCTGCATGGACGCCATTACCTGCCGATAACTGGATCAATGTTCCGGACGTAAATTCTGCCGTAACCGCGCTGCCATTTGGCGCCCGCGTGATGCTCACCATCGGCCGCAAGGAAATAGCGTCATTTCTCGCGCGGGAAGATTTGTCTGGCGTTGCCCGCATGATTGAAAAACCGCCATCAGATCTGCCCTCCAATTGGCAACTCATTTTGGCGCGACCACCCTTTGATGTTGAGGCCGAACGGGAATTTTTTGCTCTTCACACGATAACCCACCTCGTTTCAAAAAATGCGGGCGGCAAGCTTACGGTTGCAAAACTCATTGCTGCACGCGCCTTGCGTATACCAGTCGTGATGATCGAACGCCCACAAAAACCGGCAGCCCAAACATTTGGCTCTGCCGCCTCACTGGCTGCGGCCCTGGCCTGACAGGTTTTCCCATTCAAAGCAGCTTTGGTGCCCGGTTTGCAATTCAACTTGACCCCCTTGATTTTTCAGGCTTGTTTAAGGTCAGCGGGGGTGAACAGAAAATCAAATGCACCTCCCAAGGGAGACGACACATAATAGTAAGGCGGATGAACGTGAGCGGCATCCCGAGAGATGCCATGGTACACGGTCCGACATTTAAATAGGAAGGTTAAAGACATGAAACGCAAACTCTTAGGCATGGTACTGGGCGCTACAACTTGCCTGGTTGCCGCCACGGCCGCCACTGCTGGAACACTTGATGACGTGAAGACCAAGGGCTTCGTGCAATGTGGCGTGAACACAGAGCCTCATGGGGTTTGCCTTTCCGGATGACCAGAACAATTGGACCGGTCTGGATGTCGATTTTTGCCGCGCCGTAGCTGCTGCCATCTTCGGCGATCCACAGAAAGTGAAATTTACACCGCTTACCGCCAAGGAGCGCTTCACGGCCCTGCAGTCCGGGGAAATCGATATCCTGTCGCGCAACACGACCTGGTCGATGAGCCGCGATACCTCGCTCGGCCTCAAGTTCGCCGGCGTGATGTATTATGACGGTGCGGGCTTCATGGTGAAGAGCGCAATGGGCGTTGATTCAGCCCTCAAGCTTTCCGGGGCTGCGGTGTGCGTGCAGACCGGCACCACGACGGAACTTAACCTCGCCGACTATTTCAAGGCGAACAAGATGGAATACAAGGTCGTTGCCTTCGAGAAGGAAGAAGAGGTTCTCGGCGCCTATGAGGATGGCCGCTGCGATGCCTACACCACGGACCAGTCGGGCATTTACGCCCAGCGCCTGAAGCTCGCCAAGCCGGATGATCACATTGTTCTGCCGGAAATCATTTCCAAGGAACCGTTGGGTCCGCTGGTACGCCAGGGCGACGATGCCTGGTTTAACGTGGTGAAGTGGACCTACTACGCATTGCTGAATGCCGAAGAACTTGGCATCACCCAAGCCAACGTCGAAGAAATGAAGGGATCGGCCAATCCGGAAATCCGGCGCGTTCTAGGTGTACCCAATGCCGACGGCACCGCCGCGGGCCTTGGCACCGGCATCGGCGTCAGTGAGGATTGGGTCGTCCAGATCGTTAAGGGCGTTGGCAACTACGGCGAAATCTTCGAACGCAATGTGGGAGCCAGCACACCGCTCAAGATCGCGCGCGGCTTGAATGCCTTGTGGAATGCGGGTGGCCTGCAATATGCACCGCCTATCCGTTGATTTAACTCAAGGGAGCCCGGCCAAGCGCCGGGCTCCCATCTGCTTTGCGATAAATCAAGACCGGATAACCGGCGGATATATGGGGGAGGGACGCCAACGCGTCTCGCAGGCTAGGGTGATGTGGCATGTCCACGGCAAGTGATGTTTACGAATCTCCGAAGGTCTCGTTCTGGAACGACCCGAAGATCCGTTCGACCGTGGTGCAGGTCATCATGCTGCTGGTCGTCGGGTTCTTTGTCTACGAGATCGTCGACAACACCATCACCAACCTCACCAAACGCAACATCTCGACGGGGTTTGCATTCCTCAACAAATCAGCGGGCTTCGATCTCATCCAGTCGCTCGTTGTCTTTACCAGCGAGTTCAAGTTACGGCAAGGCCCTGATCGCGGGTTTCCTGAATACCTTGCTGGTCTCGATCATTGGCATTCGTGTTTGCCACGCTGCTCGGTTTCTTATCGGCATCATGCGGCTGTCAAGAAACTGGCTGGTGTCGAGCATAGCGACGCTCTACATCGAGACGATACGCAACGTGCCGCTGCTGCTGCAGATGTTTGTTCTGGTACGGCGTGGTGCTGAAGTCGCTGCCGGGTCCGACGGCAGGCCATCAATATCAGCGACATGTTTTTCCTTTCCAACCGCGGTCTCAACATGCCAGACACGATTTTTGGTGGCAGCGCCTGGCTGGGCTTGTTGGCCGCATTGGCCGCCGGAATTATCGGCGCCATTGTCCTGCGCAGTTGGGCGCGCCAGCGGCAGGCCGCAACCGGACAGCCCTTTCCCTATGTGCTGAGCGGAATTGCGATGATCCTGGCGTTGCCAGTTCTCGGCCTGCTTGTGGCGGGTTGGCCAATCACTTTTGACTATCCGGTGCTGGGCGGCTTCAACTTCAGGGCGGCGTACGGTCATCATTCCGGAATTCATGGCGCTGCTCGTGGCGCTCAGCATCTATACGGCCTCATTCATCGCCGAGATCGTGCGGGCCGGCATTCAGGCGGTGAGCCACGGCCAGACCGAGGCGGCTAACGCCTTGGGGATGCGAAGCGGCATCACCACCCGGCTGGTGGTCATTCCGCAGGCCATGCGGGTAATCATTCCGCCGCTCGCCAGCCAGTATCTGAACCTGACAAAGAATTCTTCGCTGGCGGTGGCGATCGGCTATCCGGACCTGGTGGCGACCGGTGGCACGGTTTTGAATCAAACCGGACAGGCCGTTGAAATCGTGATGATCTGGATGATTGTCTATCTCAGTCTTAGCCTGATCACCTCCAGCTTCATGAACTGGTTCAACGCACGTATGCGCCTGGTGGAGCGTTGATGATGAGCAGCGCACCAAAAACATCCGCTTATCTGCGTACCGAAGAAGCGCCATTGCTGCCGGCGCCCATCTCAATGGTTGGCATTCAGGGGTGGGTTCTCGCCCATCTTTTCCCCACCATCGGAAACGGCATCGTGAGCATCCTTGCCGGGGCGTTCCTGTTGTGGATCGGCTGGGGCGTATTGGACTGGGCGATCTTCAGCGCCGTGTGGTCCGGTGACAACCGCGAAGTTTGCGCGGTCGAGGGGGCTGGCGCGTGCTGGCCTTTCGTCTACTCAAGGTTCGCCCAGTGGATTTACGGTTTCTATCCGATCGACCAGCGTTGGCGGGTCAACATCTGTTTCGTTATCGGCGCTGCGGCGCTGGTTCCGATGCTGATGCCGTCAATGCCATATAAGAAATGGAACGCCCTCTTTCTCCTGATCGCCTACCCGCTGATCACGCTAATCCTGCTGACCGGCGGGCACTTCTCCATGTCCGCAGCGGCGTTTCTCAATGCGTTTCGTTGTCCTGGCCCTTGCCGCAACCTTCCTGCCGCTGCTTGCCTTCGGCATCGAGGAAGGCATCCAGTCCAACCGCCTCGGTCTCGGGCTTGCGCGGGATTGGGCATTCTCGTCTGGCTGGCGTCGTTCGTGATCGGCTCGAGCGTTTGGAACAGTCCACTGGGCAGTTTTTCGCCCGGCAGCATTGGGGCGGCGGTCTTCATCGGTCGTTGGCGGTGCGATCGGCATTGCCCAGCTGCAAGGCGCGGCCAACTCGGGAGCGCAGGCGGTTTTGCGCAACTGGCTCATTGGCGCCGCCGTGCTTTTCGGCCTCATGCTGCTGCTGAAAATGGATTTCGGACTGGAAGAGGTCGAAACATCGCAATGGGGCGGACTGCTGGTGACACTGGTTGTCGCCATCACCGGGATTGTCGCCTCCCTTCCGCTTGGCATCCTGCTGGCACTTGGGGCGGCGGTCAAAAATGCCGATCGTCAAGACGTTCTCCTGTGATCTTCATTGAGGCCTGGCGCGGCGTTCCGCTGATCACGGTGCTTTTCATGGCCAGCGTCATGCTGCCGCTGTTCCTGCCTGAAGGCGTCAACTTCGACAAGTTGATGCGCGCCCTCATTGGCGTGGCGCTGTTTTCGTCGGCCTACATGGCGGAAGTGGTGCGCGGCGGCTTGCAGGCGATCCCGAAGGGCCAGATATGAGGCGGCGCAGGCGCTTGGCCTGTCCTATTGGAAACTGATGAGCCTTATCGTTCTGCCGCAAGCGCTGAAAATCGTCATTCCCGGCATCGTCAACAATTTTATCAGCCTGTTCAAGGACACCACGCTGGTTTCAATCGTCGGGCTGTTCGATCTTCTGAACATGGCGACGACAACCTCCAACGACGCCAAATGGGCCTCGCCGCAGACCGGCACGACGGCCTATTTCTCCGCCGCGCTGATGTTCTGGGTTTTCTGTTTCGGCATGTCGCGCTATTCGATTTTCATGGAGCGCAGGCTCAACACCGGACACAAGAGGTAAGGGAACACTATGGCTGAAGCCGTGAAAAACGTACATGTAAGCGACGAGATCGCCATCCAGATCATTGCCATGAACAAGTGGTACGGCGAATTCCATGTGCTGCGCGATATCAATCTCACCGTCTACAAGGGTGAGCGCATCGTCATCTGCGGGCCTTCGGGCTCGGGCAAGTCAACGCTTATCCGTTGCATCAACCGGCTTGAGGAACATCAGAAGGGCGACATCCTCGTCGATGGCATTCCTCTCACCAACGATCTCAAGAAGATCGACGAAGTGCGGCGCGAGGTTGGCATGGTGTTCCAGCACTTCAATCTGTTTCCGCATCTCACGGTTCTGGAGAACCTGACGCTGGCGCCGATCTGGGTGCGCAAGATGCCGAAGAAGGACGCCGAAGAGCTGGCAATGCAATACTTGAATCGCGTGAAAATTCCTGAGCAGGCAATGAAATATCCAGGCCAGCTTTCAGGCGGCCAGCAGCAGCGTGTGGCCATCGCGCGTTCGCTCTGCATGAACCCCAAGATCATGCTGTTTGACGAACCCACTTCGGCGCTTGACCCTGAAATGATCAAGGAAGTTCTGGAGGTTATGGTCGATCTCGCGGAAAGTGGTATGACCATGCTGTGCGTTACCCACGAAATGGGATTTGCCCGCCAGGTTGCCAACCGCGTGATCTTCATGGATCAGGGCCAGATCATCGAGCAGAACTCGCCGAAGGAGTTTTTCGAAAGCCCCAAGAGCGAGCGGACGAAGCTGTTCCTCAGCCAGATCCTGCATTGATGCTGCACTTGGCTTCCAACAATCTACAGGTTAGGCTTGGTTTTTAGCAGCCAGTTGGATTCGCCGTCATGAAAAAATTGCCTTGGGTGTTGTCGGTTCTTGTCTTGATGCTGTTGCCTTTGACAGCGCAGGCGACAACGCTTGAGGAAGTTAAGGCGCGGGGCAAATTGCTGTGTGGCGTAAATCCTGGGCTGCTGGGATTTGCGGCAAAAAATGCTGAAGGCACTTGGGCGGGGTTTGATGTGGATTTCTGCGAGGCCGTTGCGGCTGCAGCTTTGGGCGATGCCACGAAAGTTGAGTATGTGCCGCTCAATGCGCAGGAGCGTTTTGAGAAGTTGAAGTCAGGCGCTGTCGATGTGCTGGCGCGCAACACCACATGGACCATGGAACGCGAAACCAAAATGCCGTTGCGCTTTGTGGGCGTGAACTACATGGACGGGCAGGGCTTCATGGTGAACAAGGCCTTGGGCGTTACCACCGTTCTGACCATGAACCAGGCGGCCATCTGTTTTCTCACTGGCACAACAACGCAAGCCAACGTGGAAGATTTTTTCCGCGAGAAGCAGATGGCCTTCACGCCCGTCACATTCGACAAGATTGATGATCTTGTTGCGGCCTATCAGGGCGGCAAATGTGACAGCTATACGGCAGACCAATCGCAGCTTTATGCCATTCGCCTCAAGATGGGAAAGCCGGATGACCAGATCATTCTGCCCGACATCATTTCGAAAGAACCGCTTGGCCCGATGGTGCGGCAAGGGGACGAGCAGTGGTTCAACATTGTGCGCTGGACCTTGTTTGCGCTGATCAATGCGGAAGAGCTGGAGGTTAAAGCGTCGAATGTTGATGATCTTGTGGTGAACAGCAAGAGCCCTTCGGTGCGGCGTTTGCTGGGTGCTGAAGGAACGTTTGGTGTTGATATGGGTCTTGATGCCGCCTGGGCCGCGCGCGCTATCAAGGCATCCGGTAATTATGCTGAAATGTTTGAGCGCAACTTAGGCAAGGGCTCCAAGCTTGGCATTGAGCGTGGCCTCAACGCCCTGTGGAACGCTGGCGGGCTACTGTATGTGCCGCCGGTGCGGTGATGGTTACCTTGGCGCTGAATTCAATCTGAACCACTCTGCAAGTTGATGTTCTTCAACTGTCCCTTCGGCAAGTGCGAGAAACTGTTTTGTGTTCTCAACTTGAGTGCTTGTCACTTTTAATCCATTCACAAAGAGAAAAGTGAACGATATAACAAGCGCGGTTCTTTTATTTCCGTCGATAAAGGGATGATTTCTGGCAATACAATATGCGTAAGCGGCGGCAAGCTCAGCGAGGTCAGGCGAACCGTATGCCATCTTGTTTTGAGGGCGTTGCAAAGCCGAATCGAGAAGATCTTCATCGCGCACACCCTGGCCACCGCCATGCTCAGAGAGTTGGCGGAGATGCATGGCAAGAACCATTTCTCGTGGAATCCAGATGAAACCCGTCATGGATCTATTGCGCTAGTGCCTTAAGCGCATCGCGGTTTTCGCGCATGATAATCTCAGCGGCTTCCATCACCTCCGCAAATTCGGCGCTGTAAGGCGTAAGCAATATTCCGTCCGGCGTTTCGGTCAGGCAAAGCGTATCGCCCTTGCCGACCCGCAGTTTTGCCAAAACCTCTTTGGGCAGGGTTACGCCCACGGAGTTTCCTATGGTTGTTACTTTGACTGTTGCCAGTGTGACATGCTTGTTCATGATAACCTCGTTATAACAAAAATTATAACATAATGTAGGTGTTATCGCAAGCTAGTCCTGCGCGATCATCGTTTTCGCTTCTTGTGCGTAGGGGGTGAAGCCCATTTTCTGGTAGAGGGGGAGCGCCCTTGGGCCGTCCAATGTGCAAGTCTGGGTGATGAGTTTACCGGGTTTTTTGGCCCAAGCGGCACGGATGGCTTCGGCGAGCAGCCATTTGCCAAGGCCGCGCCCATGAAATTCCGGGATTACGCCGAAATACTCCAGCTCCATTACGTTTTCGGCGCGGGGTGCCAGCTCAAATATCCGGCTGGTTGGCCGCTCACATACATCACCCAGATTTCCACACCTGGGCCGTGAATTTCCGCAGCAAGTTGTGCATCGGTTAAATAGCGGCGGTCATACCAGTTGAAGTCGCGGCCCACGGTGCCATAGAGAAAACGATAGAAATCCAGCGTGATATTTTCGGCGCGCAGCAGCATGAGTTTAAGGTTTGAAGGCGGTGCCACATGGTGAATGGATTCCGCCTTCATTTCCAGAAACGTGACAACGGTTTCCAAATCCGGCATTTTCAGGCACCCGTTACCACAGCTGTATCGGCGGCAGCGCCCCATTCGGTCCATGAGCCATCATAGAGCGCGTGGTCTTTGGCATTCAGTGTCGTGAGGGCAAGCGAAAGAATGGCGGCAGTCACGCCAGAACCGCAGCTTGTGACTACGGACTTGCTGGTGTCGATGTCGGCGCTAGCGAAGATTTTAGCAAGTTCCGCCTCCGGTTTCATTGTGCCATCGGCATTCAACAGTGTGGCGTAATGAACATTTATGGCATTTGGAATGTGGCCGGCGCGGACACCGAGGCGGGGCTCTGGTTCCTCACCGCGAAATCTTGCTGGTGATCGCGCGTCAGCGATCTGCAAGGCTTTGCGCATATCAGACTTGTCGCGCACCATCATGGATTGGAGGCGGGCGGTGAAGTGGCGTTCCTGCGGTTTGAGGGGCGGGCCATCTTCAAGCGGCAGGTCCTCGGCTTTCCATTTTGGCAAGCCGCCATCCAGCACGGCCACATCGGCATGGCCAAATACCTTGAACATCCACCAGACGCGGGCAGCGGAAAATAATCCGGAACTGTCGTAGCAAATGACTTTCTTGCCATCGCCGACACCCATCTTGCGCACGTGGCTTGAGAATTTTTCAGGCGCGGGCAGCATGTGGGGCAGGGCGCTTTCCGTGTCGGCGATCAAATCAATGTCGAAAAACTGTGCGCCCGGAATGCGCGTCTCAAGGAACTCGGCTTTCCCGCTGCGCTTGGTCGCCGGCATGTGCCAGGAGCAATCGAGCACGGAGATATCCGGTGATTGCAAATGGCCCGCCAGCCACATTGTTGAAACAAGTTCCTGAGTCATGGCGATTTCCTGTTCAAGCAAAAGCCAACCGGATGCGGCGGTTGATCTTGCCCTTGTTCTCGATTTTGGCAACCCGCATAGGGCCTATTTCACCAGTCCGCTTGACATGGGTTCCGCCGCAGGACTGCAAATCAACCTTTCCCTCATCGCCGATCATCACGAGGCGAACTCGCCCCGTGCCCGTCGGCGGCTTCACCGACATCGTGCGCACAAGATGGAGATTGGCCTCCATTTCTTCGTCCGTTATCCAGCGAAAAGTTATGGCGTGATTTTCGGCGATCAGTTGATTGATGCTGCCCGCCAGTTCATCCTTGACTGGAATTTGGCCTTCAGGAATGTCAAAATCAATGCGACCGCCATCTTCGGAAATGGAGCCCCCCGTCACCGGAAAGGGTACACATGCACACAAGAGATGCATCATGGTGTGGGCGCGCATGTTGCGATAGCGGATATCCCAATTCAACTTGAGCAAAGCTTTATCGCCAATAGTTGGCAGTGCCGCATTGCCTGTTGGCATGTGAACAACATTCTTCATGTCATCATAAACCGTGGATGCAATCTCGATGGTCTTCCCGTCAAAACTCATGGTGCCGACATCTCCCGGCTGGCCACCCGCAGCAGCGTAGAAATTTGTCTGATCGAGAATAATGCCGCCGCGCTCATTAATTGCGAGAATGGTGGCCTCGGTGGATTTCAAGAATGCGTCTTCGCGGAACAGAAGTGTGGTCATGCTTAAACAGTTTCAAAAACAGTTGGTACTTGTGGAATGTCAGTCAGCCAGTGGGGAACGGGCAGGTTTTTTTCGCGCAAGAAGTCCGGGTTGAAGAGTTTTGAGGCGTAGCGTGAACCATAATCACAAAGGATGGTGACGATGGTGTGACCCTTGCCCATCTGTTGAGCCAGGCGAATGGCCCCCGCCACGTTCACGCCGGTGGACCCCCCCATGCAGAGCCCTTCATGCTCCAGCAAATCGAAAGCCATGGGAATTGCTTCACTGTCTGGAATTTGGAAGGCTTCATCGACGATGGCTCCTTCAAGGTTGGCGGTGATACGGCCCTGGCCAATACCCTCCGTAATTGAGGAGCCTTCGGATTTGAGTTCTCCGGTTTTGTAATAGCTGTAGAGGGCAGCACCCATGGGATCGGCAATCGCGATCTTGACGCTCTTGTTCCTTGATTTCAGCCCCATACTGACGCCAGCGAGTGTTCCGCCTGAACCAACGGCGCAGGCAAAACCATCCACCGTGCCATCGGTTTGAGCCCAGATTTCTGGAGCAGTGGTCTCGATATGGGCGATGCGGTTTGCCACATTGTCGAATTGATTTGCCCACACGGCGCCCAAGGCTTTCGCCAAGCGGCCGGAATATTTCACATAGTTGTTGGGGTTCTTGTAGGGAACAGCCGGAACCTCCACGAGCTCTGCGCCCAATTGGCGGATTGCATCTTTCTTCTCTTGGCTTTGGGTCACGGGAATAACGATGATGACCTTGAAACCCATGGCGCGGCCGACAAGGCCGAGGCCAATGCCGGTGTTGCCTGCAGTGCCCTCAACAATGGTGCCGCCGGGCTTCAGTTCGCCTTTCGCAATGGCGTCCCTGATGATGAAAAGTGCGGCGCGGTCTTTTACCGATTGGCCGGGGTTCATGAATTCCGCCTTGCCCAAAATGGTGCAACCCGTCAGCTCCGAGGCTTTTCTCAGCCGGATGAGGGGGGTGTTGCCGATGGTGGCGACGATGTCTTGCTTAATATCCATACTGATATTCCTTCTTATGAACTCAATGCACCAGCAATCCGCGTTCGTCAAACCGAGCAGGATTGCTCGATTCACACGCGCTTCCGACACTGCGCGCACATTGCCTGAGACATTGAAAAGTGACTATAATATCCGGAACAAGACATGTGGAGGCCCCGATGCGTTCATTGCGACTTGGTTTTTTCGTTATGTCGTTGTGGATAATTGTTGGGGGCTCGCCAACGTGGGCTTTCTCCCCACAGCCTGTGTCGGCAGACAATGCGATGGTGGTCACGTCGCAGCGTCTTGCGTCCGAGGTTGGAAAGCAAATCTTGTTGCAAGGCGGCAATGCCGTCGATGCGGCTGTGGCTGTGGGCTATGCCTTGGCGGTGACTAATCCCTGTTGTGGAAATATTGGTGGCGGAGGTTTTGCCACACTGCACCTCGCGGATGGACGCGACATATTTCTCAATTTTCGCGAGAAGGCTCCCGGCACTGCGACCGAAACCATGTTTCTCGATGACAAAGGCGAGCTGGTTCCCGATCTGAGCCTCAAAGGTTACCTCGCTGCTGCCGTCCCTGGTACAGTGATGGGGCTTGATATCCTGCTCACAAGATATGGCAGCCTGCCGCGTGCAACGGTGATGGCACCTGCCATCAAACTCGCGGGAGAGGGCTTTGTTCTCAATCAGGGGGATGCCAGCATCCTCGCAACGACGACCAAGCAATTTGCCGAACAGCCCAATGTGGCCGCGATATTCCTGAACGGTGGCAAGCCCTGGAAGTCTGGCGAGACATTTGTTCAAAAGGATCTTGCTCGCACCCTCACGCTCATTGCCGCGAACGGGCCCGATGCGTTTTATAAGGGAGAGATCGCCGACGCCATCGTGGCCGCAAGCCAAGCCAACGGTGGCATATTGTCAAAAAAGGACTTCAAATCCTATACGGCAACGGAATTACCGCCTGTGAAATGTAATTATCGCGGTTTTGAACTGATCTCTGCTCCACCACCAAGTTCTGGCGGCACTGCGGTTTGTGAAATTCTGAACATTCTGGAGGGGTATCCCATCGTGGAGCTTGGCTTTCATGGCAGCCAAACCATTCATTTTATGACTGAGGCGATGCGCCACACATTTGTAGATCGTAATTTTCAGCTTGGTGATCCTGACTTTGTGAAGAACCCTCTGGAGCGTTTGCTGTCTGAAAGTTATGCGGCGGACATCCGGGCTAAAATCGATCCGGCAAAAGCCACACGTTCAGAGGACGTTAAGCCCGGCACCGCCCCTCATGAAGGCACCGAAACGACACACTATTCCATTGTAGATCCCAAGGGCAACGCGGTTTCAGTGACTTACACCATCAACGCGTTGTTCGGCGCGAAAGTCATTGCCGGTGGCACTGGATTTTTTCTCAATGACGAAATGGACGACTTCACAACCAAACCAGGCGTGGCAAATTTGTTCGGGCTGGTGCAAGGCAAAACCAACATCATCGCACCTGGCAAGCGACCCTTAAGCTCCATGAGTCCGACGATTGTGACCAAGGAGGGCAAGACATTCATGGTTCTTGGCAGTCCAAGCGGTTGCGCATCATTACGATTGCTGTGCAAGTGATCATGAATGTGGTTGATCATGGCATGAACATCCAAGAGGCGGTAAACGCGCCGCGCCTTCACCATCAGTGGCTGCCCGACCAGATTTCAGTTGAGCCATTTGCGCTGTCTCCCGACACTGCGAAGATTTTGACCGAAATGGGATACAAGATTGTTGAGCAGTCACCTTGGGGCGCGGCAGAGGCGATTCTGATTGGATTGACGCCAGAAGCAACTGCTGCGCAAACATCGGGCAATGACGCCATGGCAGCCAGTGAGCCAGTACCCGGGCGGTTGTACGGTGCCCATGACGACCGACGGCCTGCGGGTGCTGCTGTAGGATATTGATTGTCGCTGATAGAAAGACCTAACATAATGTGATTGGTCCATTTTAACGCGTGTCGTAACACAGGAAACCAATTTTTAACAAGCCGATGCATTGCTGCACCGGCTTATAAACTGGCTCCCCGACCTGGACTCGAACCAGGGACAATTCGATTAACAGTCGAATGCTCTACCAACTGAGCTATCGGGGAATGGTGAGGGGCGTATAGCAGAGGCTTTTCAATCGGAAAAGGCTTTTGTTGTTTCTTTATCTTGTTCTTTTATAGCGGGAAAGCATCACCATATGGAGTGATTTGAAAGGCGTTCCGTGGCCAAGATCAATTTCGCAGGTTATAAGGTAAATGTGCCAAGCCACCCCTTGTTGCGGGTGGCACTTGGCGTTGCGCTGGTTATTGGTGGGTTGCTTGGGTTCCTGCCGATTGTGGGATTCTGGATGGTTCCCCTCGGGCTGTTGATGCTTTCGATTGATTTTCCGCCCGTGCGCCGGTTCCGGCGCAATGCCACGGTAAAGCTTGGCTATTGGCTGCACCGCCGCTGGCCCAGGCTTGCCAATCTGCTGGGCTTCGGCAACTTGCGTGGCGACAAGCAATAGGAATTTGGAGGCCTCGCCCAGAATCGAACTGGGGTGCAAGGATTTGCAGTCCTCTGCGTAACCACTCCGCCACGAGGCCTTCGCGCGGGCTTATAGGGGAAGGATGTGAATGAAACAACCCAATCCTCAAACATGGTTCACATCCTTCCGCGTGCGGCATGCCGATCATGGACTTCAGATCGAAGTTTGGCTATCAACGCGAAGCTTCGGCGGTTAACTGGTGGTAAAGAACTGACATGAAAAATTTCACGATGGCGCGGCATAACATGGTTGAATCCCAGGTGCGGCCTAACGGGATTACCGACCACCGAATCATTGACGCGATGGCGCAGGTGCGGCGTGAGGATTTTGTGCCCGCCAGCCACAAGGATATCGCCTATCTTGATGAGGACGTACTCATTAAGGCAGGCGCGCGCGGTAAGGCGCGTTACCTGATTGAGCCTATGGCTTTTGCCCGCATGATTCACCTTGCGACCATCAAGCCGACCGACCGCGTGTTGGTGGTAGGTGCAGGCAGCGGATATGGTGCCAAGATCATTTCAATGCTGGCTGCACAGATAACTGCACTTGAAAGTGATGAAGCGCTTGCTGGCATGGCGCGCGGGTTATTATCAGGCTGTTCGAATGTTGAGGTTGTCGTGGGGGCCCTGGCTGCCGGACATGCGGGCTCTGGCCCTTACGATGTTATTGTAATTGAAGGCAGAATTGCCGAAGTGCCGGAAAGCCTGATAGCGCAGCTAAAAGATGAAGGGCGGATTGTTGCGGCCATAGGCATGTTCGACGTTGCCAGAATCAACCTGTTGACTGTGACAGGCGGCCACCGCTCGTCGCGGGGCGCGTTTGATGTGACGATTGCGCCGCTGCCCGGATTTACTTTTACAAAATTGCCATTCGTTTTTTGAATGAAAATCGATTATGCGGTGTTTTTCGGGGCAACCGCAAACCGTTAAGCTGACCACGGGTTTACTGTGGCAAATATGAGGCAATTGCTGGTTTTGTATCCAAAAGGATAGACAGCGCACGGGGTAAAATGAATAATTCGGAGTTGGGGCCCGTCTCTTCAATGTTTGTTAAGGCATTGGTCATTTGGAAGTATGATTCGGTATGAAATTTGTGATTGGGCGTGTGCGGAACACTGGATTGGCGGCGGTGATTTTCGGACTGTTGTTGAGCGGCGCATCGTATGCTGCGGCGGAAACCCTTTCTGATGCGCTATCAGCAGCCTATGCGGGTAATCCGACTTTGCGTGCAGAACGTGCACGCCAGCGCGGCACCGATGAATTTGTGCCGCAGGCCCTTTCAGGCTGGCGTCCGGTCGTTACAGCCCAAGGCAGCGTGGGCCGCGCCTGGTCGCATACGGAGCTTAACGGAAGGTCAAACCGCACGCCGGGCAGCGTGAACATTGATCTGTCGCAACCGGTTTTCAAAGGATTCAGGACGGTAAACGGGACGAAGGCCGCGGAGGCTGACGTGCTTGCCGGACGGCAAAATCTTCTGGCCGTCGAACAGGACATTTTGTTCCAGTGCATCCAAGCCTACATGAATGTCATCCGTGACCGCAAGGTTTTGGCTCTTCGCAAGCAAAATGTCAGTGTGCTGGGCCAACAGCTTACTGCCGCCAATGACCGCTTCGCCGTCGGTGAAATCACGCGCACGGATGTTGCCCAGTCAAGGGCCAGGTTGGCTCAGGCGCAGGGAAACGTCGCATCGGCCGATGCATCGCTTGCAGCAAGCATTGCCAATTATGACAAGATCGTGGGCCATAAGCCAAGCAGCCTCAAATATCCGCCGCTCGCCAAGCTGCCGCGCAGCCTTGAAAAGGCGCAGGACATTGCCTCGGAGGTCAATCCAAATATCCTTGCTTCCGCCTTTGTTGAAGAGTCCTCCGTGTATAATGTGGAGGTTGTTAAAGGTGACTTGCTGCCAGAGGTGGATGTCATTGCCTCAGCTCAGCTTGATGATGACTTTGACCGCGATAACAGCAATGCGAACTCCCGCTCGGCGAGTTTGCAGGGCGTTTTGACCATTCCGCTTTATGAGGCGGGGCGGGTTTATTCCGGTGTCCGCCAAGCCAAACAGGTGGCGAGCCAGCGCAGGCTGCAAGTCATTCAGACAGGCCGTTCGGTTCGTGAAGCGGTTTCCAACTCGTGGAATAATTTGCTGGCAGCCCGCCAGTTAATTACGGCGAACCGGTCGCAGGTGTCGGCCAGTGAACTGGCTTTGGATGGTGTTCGCCAGGAATATCTGGTTGGCTCGCGTGCCACACTTGATGTGCTTGATGCGCAGGCGGAAGTTGTAAATGCGCGGATTTCGCTGGTGGCGGCCGAACGCGACCAGGTTGTTGCCTCATACCAGGTATTGGGCTCCATAGGCCAGCTTACGGCGCGCGACCTTGATCTCCCGGTTGAATATTATGATGTGGAAGAAAACTACCGGAACGTGCGCAACAAGTGGATTGGCACGGGCGCAAATACAGTGGACTAAAAATCCTGGCTGTTGATAGGTGGCCATCTTTGGGGCTAATTTATCGAACAAGAGTTGAACCTCACCGTTTAGGCTGACGATTCGCTTGGGGTCGTGAGGAGTGTGGCGTGACAGCAGAACCAGATATGGAACATCTCCTGGCCTCTATCCGGAAAGCGATCAATTCCGATATTGGTGAAAATGCGCCGATCTATACCACCGCAACAGGGGGCACGCCTTTCAGGGGCGCCATCCGTGACTTGCGTGTCAAATTCGAAAACAACATCCCCCGAAACTCTGATTCCGAAATCATGGAATTGCGCAACAAGATAAACCGCAAGCGCACGGAAAATGCCATCGCCGAGCCTGAACCCCGCCGCTCCCTGCCAGCGCCGCAACCCTCTTCGCGATCCGGTTTTGCCGGCATTCTGGGCGGTGATGTCGCCATGAATCCTGTGGAGCAAACCAACCCCCGGCGGATGGATGCACCGCCGCTCCGCAGCAGTTATGCAACGCCGGCAGCGCAAGATTATGAATTCCGCCCGGCCTATGAAGAAGCGGATACCTACCCCCCTGAGGCGCCGTGGGTTGATGAAAACGAGGGATACTTGCCTGCCGTGGCGAACAATGCCAACTATCAGGAATATCCTCCGCAGCCTCTCATGTCGAATGAATCAACCGTGGCCGCCAACACTGCCTTCGGCCAGTTGGCAGATACGCTGATGGCGCGGGCCCTGGGCGAGCGTTCAATCGAGGACATGACCCATGACCTTCTTAAGGGCATGCTCAAAACCTGGCTGGACAATAATCTGCCGCCCCTGGTTGAACGGCTGGTGCGCGAAGAGATAGAGCGTGTGGCGCGGCGCGGGCGGTAAATTAACCTTTTTGCGCTAGTTACCTTCGACATTAATTAATGACGTGTTGAAAGCCGTAATCTTGGACGAAAACAAGCGCATAGCCAACCGGCGAAAAGTTCTGAAGGCGGCCAAAATCGTGTCGCTCGACAGTTACACCGTATCTGATTGCGCTATTCGCAACATTTCTGATACGGGCACCCAGCTTGTGGTTCAAAACCAGTCATTGATACCCAAAGAATTCCTGTTTTTCCTCAGCAGCGACAACAACATCTGCAATGCCGAAGTCATGTGGCGCCGCGGCAACCAGATCGGCGTCCGCTTCACCAGCGAATTCCGCCGGGCGCCCGCGGGCCTTACCAGCCGCTGAGCTTCCGAGAGTTGCAAGCCGGGGCAGGGTAGTGTTTATAGCGCCAATCTGTAGCTATTGAAGATTCCCGCCATGCTTGAGAAGACCTTTATCCCATCGGAAATGGAAACCCGCCTCTATGACGCGTGGGAGGCGAAGGGCTTCTTCAAGCCGGGCCGCAAGCCAAAGGCAGAACCTTTTACCATCGTCATTCCGCCCCCCAATGTGACGGGCTCGCTGCACATGGGGCACGCCCTCAACAACACCATTCAGGATATTCTCTGCCGCTTTGAGCGCATGCGGGGGCGCGATGTGCTCTGGCAACCGGGAACCGACCATGCCGGCATTGCCACCCAAATGGTGGTTGAACGCCTGCTGATGAAAGAGAACAAGACTGACCGCCGCACCATGGGTCGTAAGGCGTTCCTCGATCGCGTTTGGCAGTGGAAGGAAGAATCCGGTGGCATCATCACAAAGCAGCTTCGCCGCCTGGGTGCCTCGTGTGATTGGAGCCGTGAGCGCTTCACGATGGAACCCGGTCAGATGACCGATGCCGTGAACAAGGTGTTCGTTCAGCTCTACAAGGAAAAGCTGATCTACAAGAACAAGCGGCTGGTGAATTGGGATCCCAAGCTGCTCACCGCCATTTCCGATCTGGAAGTCATCCAGAAGGAAGTGAAGGGCTCGCTATGGTATATCAAGTATCCGGTTGTTGATGGCGCGCCCGGCGAAGAAATCACTGTGGCCACCACGCGGCCTGAAACCATGCTGGGTGATACGGGGGTGGCGGTTCATCCCGAAAATGAAAAGCTGAAGCATCTCATTGGCAGGCATGTGCGTTTGCCATTGGTGGGCCGCCTCATTAAAATTGTTGGTGATGAATATGCTGATCCAGAAAAAGGAACCGGGGCCGTCAAGATCACCCCGGCCCATGACTTCAACATTAAACAGCACGCCGGGCAGCGTGAACATTGATCTGTCGCAACCAGTTTTCAAAGGATTCAGGACGGTAAACGGGACTAAGGCCGCAGAGGCTGACGTGCTTGCCGGACGGCAAAATCTTCTGGCCGTCGAGCAGGACATTTTGTTCCAGTGCATCCAAGCCTACATGAATGTCATCCGTGACCGCAAGGTTTTGGCTCTTCGCAAGCAAAATGTCAGTGTGCTGCGCCAACAGCTTACTGCCGCCAATGACCGCTTCGCCGTCGGTGAAATCACGCGCACGGATGTTGCCCAGTCAAGGGCCAGGGTGGCTCAGGCGCAGGCGAAACGTCGCATCGGCCAATGCATCGCTTGCAGCAAGCATTGCCAATTATGACAAGATCGTGGGCCATAAGCCAGGCAGCCTCAAATATCCGCCGCTCGCCAAGCTGCCGCGCAGCCTTGAAAAGGCGCAGGACATTGCCTCAGAGGTCAATCCAAATATCCTTGCTTCCGCCTTTGTTGAAGAGTCCTCCGTGTATAATGTGGAGGTTGTTAAAGGTGACTTGCTGCCAGAGGTGGATGTCATTGCCTCAGCTCAGCTTGAAGATGACTTTGATCGCGACAATAGCAATGCGAACTCCCGCTCGGCGAGTTTGCAGGGCGTTTTGACCATTCCGCTTTATGAGGCGGGGCGGGTTTATTCCGGTGTCCGCCAAGCCAAACAGGTGGCGAGCCAGCGCAGGCTGCAAGTCATTCAGACAGGCCGTTCGGTTCGTGAAGCGGTTTCCAACTCGTGGAATAATTTGCTGGCAGCCCGCCAGTTAATTACGGCGAACCGGTCGCAGGTGTCGGCCAGTGAACTGGCTTTGGATGGTGTTCGCCAGGAATATCTGGTTGGCTCGCGTGCCACACTTGATGTGCTTGATGCGCAGGCGGAAGTTGTAAATGCGCGGATTTCGCTGGTAGCGGCCGAACGCGACCAGGTTGTTGCCTCATACCAGGTATTGGGCTCCATAGGCCAGCTTACGGCGCGCGACCTTGATCTCCCGGTTGAATATTATGATGTGGAAGAAAACTACCGGAACGTGCGCAACAAGTGGATTGGCACGGGCGCAAATACAGTGGAATAAAAATCCTGGCTGTTGATAGGTGGCCATCTTTGGGGCTAATTTATCGAACAAGAGTTGAACCTCACCGTTTAGGCTGACGATTCGCTTGGGGTCGTGAGGAGT
This sequence comes from uncultured Alphaproteobacteria bacterium, assembly GCA_963763635.1. Lineage (GTDB taxonomy): Bacteria > Pseudomonadota > Alphaproteobacteria > Rhizobiales > Aestuariivirgaceae > Aestuariivirga. Next base: position 104,755 of record CAVXPO010000016.1, on the reverse strand, counting down.
GTGGCGTGACAGCAGAACCAGATATGGAACATCTCCTGGCCTCTATCCGGAAAGCGATCAATTCCGATATTGGTGAAAATGCGCCGATCTATACCACCGCAACAGGGGGCACGCCTTTCAGGGGCGCCATCCGTGACTTGCGTGTCAAATTCGAAAACAACATCCCCCGAAACTCTGATTCCGAAATCATGGAATTGCGCAACAAGATAAACCGCAAGCGCACGGAAAATGCCATCGCCGAGCCTGAACCCCGCCGCTCCCTGCCAGCGCCGCAATCCTCTTCGCGATCCGGTTTTGCCGGCATTCTGGGCGGTGATGTTGCCATGAATCCTGTGGAGCAAACCAGCCCCCGGCGGATGGATACACCGCCGCTCCGCAGCAGTTATGCAACGCCGGCAGCGCAAGATTATGAATTCCGCCCGGCCTATGAAGAAGCGGATACCTATCCCCCTGAAGCGCCGTGGGTTGATGAAAACGAGGGATACTTGCCTGCCGTGGCGAACAATGCCAACTATCAGGAATATCCTCCGCAGCCTCTCATGTCGAATGAATCAACCGTGGCCGCCAACACTGCCTTCGGCCAGTTGGCAGATACGCTGATGGCGCGGGCCCTGGGCGAGCGGTCAATCGAGGACATGACCCATGACCTTCTTAAAGGCATGCTCAAAACCTGGCTGGACAATAATCTGCCGCCCCTGGTTGAGCGGCTGGTGCGCGAAGAGATAGAGCGTGTGGCGCGGCGCGGGCGGTAAATTAACCTTTTTGCGCTAGTTACCTTCGACATTAATTAATGACGTGTTGAAAGCCGTAATCTTGGACGAAAACAAGCGCATAGCCAACCGGCGAAAAGTTCTGAAGGCGGCTAAAATCGTGTCGCTCGACAGTTACACCGTATCTGATTGCGCTATTCGCAATATTTCTGATACGGGCACCCAGCTTGTGGTTCAAAACCAGTCATTGATACCCAAAGAATTCCAGTTTTTCCTCAGCAGCGACAACAACATCTGCAATGCCGAAGTCATGTGGCGCCGCGGCAACCAGATCGGCGTCCGCTTCACCAGCGAATTCCGCCGGGCGCCCGCGGGCCTTACCAGCCGCTGAGCTTCCGAGAGTTGCAAGCCGGGGCAGGGTAGTGTTTATAGCGCCAATCTGTAGCTATTGAAGATTCCCGCCATGCTTGAGAAGACCTTTATCCCATCGGAAATGGAAACCCGCCTCTATGACGCGTGGGAGGCGAAGGGCTTCTTCAAGCCGGGCCGCAAGCCAAAGGCTCAACCCTTCACCATCGTCATTCCGCCCCCCAATGTGACGGGCTCGCTGCACATGGGGCACGCCCTCAACAACACCATTCAGGATATTCTCTGCCGCTTTGAGCGCATGCGGGGGCGCGATGTGCTCTGGCAACCGGGAACCGACCATGCCGGCATTGCCACCCAAATGGTGGTCGAACGCCTGCTGATGAAAGAGAACAAGACTGACCGCCGCACCATGGGCCGCAAGGCGTTCCTCAAGCGCGTTTGGCAGTGGAAGGAAGAATCCGGCGGCATCATCACAAAGCAGCTTCGCCGCCTGGGTGCCTCGTGTGATTGGAGCCGTGAGCGCTTCACGATGGAAGCGGGTCGCTGACCGATGCCGTGCGCAAGGTGTTCGTTCAGCTCTACAAGGAAAAGCTGATTTACAAGGACAAGCGGCTGGTGAATTGGGATCCCAAGCTGCTCACCGCCATTTCCGATCTGGAAGTCATCCAGAAGGAAGTGAAGGGCTCGCTGTGGTATATCAAGTATCCGGTTGTTGACGGCGCGCCCGGCGAAGAAATCATTGTGGCCACCACGCGGCCTGAAACCATGCTGGGCGATACGGCGGTGGCGGTTCATCCCGAAAATGAAAAGCTCAAACACCTCATTGGCAGGCATGTGCGGCTGCCCTTGGTGGGCCGCATCATTCCGATTGTCGGTGATGATTACGCCGATCCAGAAAAAGGAACCGGTGCTGTCAAGATAACGCCGGCCCATGACTTCAACGATTTTGAAGTGGGCAAGCGCCACAACCTGCCGCAAATCAATATGCTTGACCAGTTCGGCAAACTGGATTTTGGAGAATGAATTCGACATTAAAGTTGCAAGAGTCGATTCCTCTGATCAGATGAATGGGGAGTTGGACACGAAGAGCGATACCGACAGAGCCCGTGACCGTTGATCGAGTTGCGCGGAAAACATGATTGTGGCGGAAACTTGGAAAAAGTTGGGACTTACTCGGAGAAAATTGAACCTCATACCTATCAGGTTCCCCATGGTGATCGCTCGGAAGTGGTGATCGAGCCTTGGCTCACCGAGCAATGGTATGTGAACGCCGCCGAGATGGCCAAGCCCGCCATCGCCGCCGTTGAAAAGGGCGATACGGTTTTTGTGCCGAAGAATTGGGATAAGACCTACTTCGAATGGATGCGCAACATCCAGCCCTGGTGCATCTCAAGGCAGCTCTGGTGGGGCCATCAAATTCCGGCTTGGTATGGGCTGGATAATAAGGTGTTTGTGGCGGAATCTGTTGAAGATGAATCGTGGAAGCTAAAGCTTATTACAGCCTCCCAATAGAAATTACCGATCCAAACAAACTCAATGTTGGTCGGCACGTTCAAGAAATTGCCTCAGCATCTGGAAAGCCACTTGATACTGTTTACTTGACCCGCGACGAAGACGTGCTCGACACGTGGTTCTCGTCAGCGCTGTGGCCGTTCTCCACATTGGGGTGGCCGGAAGAGAACCCGGTTCTGGACCGCCACTATGCGACCGACGTTGTCGTCACGGGCTTTGACATCATCTTCTTCTGGGTTGCCCGCATGATGATGATGGGCTTGCATTTCATGAAAGAGGTGCCGTTCAAAACCGTTTACATCCACGCGCTGGTCCGCGACGAGAACGGCCAGAAAATGTCGAAGTCCAAGGGCAATGTAATTGATCCCCTGGAATTGATGGATGAATTCGGCGCGGACGCGCTGCGCTTCACGCTTGCCGCCATGGCCGCCCAAGGGCGCGACATCAAGCTCGCCAAAAACCGCGTCGAAGGGTATCGCAACTTCGGCACCAAGCTGTGGAACGCGGCAAGGTTTGCCGAAATGAACGGGGTGGCCCGCGACTTCAATTATGATCCCGTGGCCGCCCGCGTCACCGTGAACCGCTGGATTGCCGGCGAAGCCTCGCGCACGCGCAACACGGTCACCCGCGCCATTGAAGAGCACCGCTACAATGAGGCCGCCGCGGCGCTCTATCATTTCGTGTGGAACGTCTATTGCGATTGGTATGTGGAGCTCATCAAGCCAATCCTTGGCGGCACCGACGAGGCCGCCAAGAAAGAAACGCAAGCCTCCGCCGCCTGGGTGCTCGACCAGATCCTGGTGCTGCTGCATCCCTTCATGCCGTTTGTCACCGAAGAGCTCTGGCAACAGACCGCCACGCGTGAGCATTGGCTGATGGAAGCGCAGTGGCCCGCCTACAAGGGCCTGGGCGACAAAAAGGCAGACGCGGAAATCGAATGGGTGATCAACATCATCTCCGAAATCCGCTCGGTGCGGGCCGAAATGAATATCTCCGGCGGCCTGAAAATCCCCTGTGTGCTGGTAGGGGCGGGCCGCGAAACCCGCCGCATCGCCTCGGCGTGGGAAAATGAAATCCTGCGGTTGGCGCGGCTATCCTCCATCTCCTTCGAAGATCAGGTGCCGAAAGCCTCGGCGCAAATCGTGCTGGGCGAAGCCACCATCGCGCTTCCCCTTGAAGGCGTCATCGACTTCGACACCGAACGCGCGCGCCTGACCAAGGAACTGGAAAAGATCGAGAAGGATTCCGGCGCCATCGCAGGCAGGCTGGGCAACCCCAGCTTTGTCGCCAAAGCGCCGGAAGATGTTCTGGTCGAAACACGCGAACGCAAGGCGGAGCTTGATGTGCAGAAGGTGAAGGTTGGCGAGGCGCTGAAGCGGTTGGGGTAAGGATTCTGATACACTCTTCATATGACAGAGATTGAGCGATTATCTTCTTTGCTCAATGGGGCATTCCTCTGGTATTTGATACAATATGACTCAATCGCACGCAGTGGTTTCTTTACACGGGCAGTTTTGAGCGAGATCTTGGATTGTTGAGACTACTTGATCCTCCCAAGACTATGGGAAAGGCCAATCTTAATTGCAGGCACTCCCCAACTTTTGTTCCGATGAATTTTCTAAGCAGGTGACCAGCAGGTTGCAAGCTTAGTCAGCCAAAGAAAGGGATTGGAGGAAGTTCGGAACAAAATCTTGAACATAATGATCTTCGGCAAGCTACCAAGGAAGACGAGCCGCTTGAGATTGAATCCCGGAAGACAATTACCGCAATCATTCAAGAGATACTGGGTCTTCTCAACCACATTGAAAGCTTTTACACGAAAGCGACTACATTTATTATTCCATTGGGCAATGAACCAGCTTTCAAATTACTCCATCGCCTGTGGGTGGCTGATCATATATTGAAACGTGCATCTGAGAGCCGGAGGGAAGACGGATTTAAAATAACTCACGAAGAACTACACCAGAAGCCCGATTATCTGAAGGAAAGTGAGCGAGAGGACCGGAGATACAATTAAGTTAACGCAACAACTTAAGATAAAAATTGCATTCAAGCTGCCTCTGGTTTCAGTTTCAACCCCAACGCCTTCATAACTTTCAACACTGTCCCGAAACTTGGGTTACCATCTTTAGACAGCGACCTATAAAGCTCTTCTGGCGTGAGTCCCGTTGCTTCGCCGAGTTCGGCCATGCCGTGGGCGCGGGCGACATCGCCGAGGGCAGCGGCGATAAAGGAGGTGTCGTCACCTGCTTCCTCGAAACAGGCTTCAAGATAGTTCGCAATGTCCTCTTCAGTTTTAAGGTGGTCGGCTACGTCATACTTGTGAAACTGGCTTTTCATGGTGTTCATCCTTTCCACGCAGTTGCTAGCTTTTGTGCTGCCTCAATGTCGTTCTGCTGGGTGGATTTATCTCCACCCCCATCGGCCCCATGATCCTGTTCTCCCGTGATGGCGTCATGCAGCTGCTTGAATTCTCTGGTGCGGTGCGCGCGCAGCCTTCAATCAATGAGGCGCATCACGCCGCCTTCGATTTTGAAAACTCCGGATCTGCGGAGGAAATTCTCGAGCGTCCGATAGCCCTTCTTGTAATTCGGCATCTTTTTCGAAAGCTCCGTTCCCAAGACCTGTAGCGTTACCGCCCTGCCATTGGCGCTGAGATTCCGGTAGATTTCCCTGAGCATCGCCGTATCGATTGCCGGGGCAGGGGCAAGTTTCCGTGCGGGAGCGGGCGATGGTTTTGGGGCCGGGGCTTTTTTCGGCGGTGCGGCGGGAATAACCGTGAACCTGTCGAAGGCAGACTGGAGGGGCTTTGTCGCTTTGCTTTCGCCCAGGCCGTCGATGCCCTTGCCGTGTTCACGGATGTGGATTGCCAGCTGCATGAAGTCGGCGTCGCTTGATGCGATGACGGCGTGATCAAAGAGGTTGCGGTGCAGAAGCGAGACCGCATCGATGGTCAGCGCGAAGTCGCTGGCGTTTTCCTTGCTGGCGCCCGGCGGCGTCTGCATCGGCATGATGTGATGCTCGGCCATGGCCTTTTCCCATTTCTTGAGACCGGCCGTGCCGCCATAACAGCGGGCGATCGTGAGCTTCCCCAACCCCAGACAGATTTTGAGGTAGTCCGGCGCATATTTGGCGGACGCATTCTCGGCATCGATGAAGAGTGCTATCCTGTCTTTTGAGGCCATAAGTGAATTCCCGGTTTATGGAAAAGAGTGAATGCGAGTATGAAGCAAAGCCATGCAAATTCAATCCTCTCGGACACCGTCCCCACGCCCATCGGCCCGATGATCCTGCTGGCCCGCGATGGCGCCCTGCTGCTGCTTGAATTCTCGGATGCGGAAGGGCGCGTTGAGCGGGAGATGAAAGCGCGGTTTGGGGATGTGGAACTTGTGCCCACCACAAATCCTTTCGGTTTTTCCGAGCGGGTCAAAAATTATTTCGCCGGCGATCTCCCGGCCATCGACTCCATCCCCACCGACGGCGGCGGCACGGATTTCCAGCGCCGCGTCTGGGTGGAGCTGCGGCGCATTCCCTGCGGCGTTACGATTTCCTATGGCGAGCTGGCCACGCGGCTGGGCGACAGGAACGCGATGCGCGCCGTGGGGCTGGCCAACGGGCGCAACCCGATTGCGGTTGTGGTGCCGTGCCACCGGGTGATCGGCGCCAATGGCTCGATGACAGGCTATGGCGGCGGCATCGCCCGCAAGGAATGGCTGTTGCGGCACGAGGGCGCGCTGCTGATTTAGGCCGCGATCGGTTTTCGGGTGGCCGCATATCGAAAGCGCTGCCAAACTCCGGGCATGATCATATATCTCGCAATGCCCACAGCCGAAGCCCGCGCCTTTCAATCGGGCGCGCCTGATGCCAATGGATTGCCGCCCGAGCGCCATGTGTCTGATGGCGACGGCATTCCGTGCCGCCACTGTTTGCAGAATGTCAGTGCTGGCGAGGGTTATCTCATTCTTGCCTATCGCCCGTTTCCAGCGTTGCAGCCCTATGCGGAAACCGGGCCGATATTCCTCCATGCCGCACCCTGCGCGCGGGCGGATGAAGCGCCTACAGCCCCGCCGCAATTGGCCAAGCGGGCGGCGCACCTGATCAAGGGCTATTCGCGGGATGACCGGATTGTTTACGGCACGGGCGCAATCATTCCCTCAGCTGAGCTTGATGCGGCCGCTGCAAATATCCTGGCCCGTGAAGATGTGGCCTATGTGCATGTGCGCTCGTCGGTGAACAATTGCTATACCTGCCGGATTGAAAGAGGCTAGGGGCGGTTTGTTTCGCGGTCCTCCCTGAGGGCGGCCCTCTCTTCGTCCAGGTGGATTTCACAATGTCAAACAGCGGGGAGGCTTTCACCTCCTGAAGCTCATTGCATTGAAGGAACGTTACGCCCCAATCCGCTGAAACCTCAGAACCTGTCTAAGGGCTATCGCCATTCTTGTCAAGCATTAAAATCCTATAAAAGGATTATTTTATTTTGGCGGTTTTTCGGTTGCGCAGCACATGCTCGTGGCCGGCGTCATACAAGGCGCTGTCCCTGAAGTCGTGGTCGCCGAGGACCTGCCCCACAAGGATCAGGGCGGTGCGGGTGATTTTCGCGGCCTTCACCAGTTTCGCAATCGTCGACAATGTGCCCTTGATGATTTTCTGGTCGGGCCAGGTCACGCGGTACACCACCACCACGGGGCAGTCCGCACCGTAGTGCGGCGTGAGGGCGCGTTCGATATGGGCGAAATTGCGGATGGAGAGATGGATGGCAAGGGTTGCCCTGCTGCGGCCCAGCTGTTCCAACTCCTCGCCCGGCGGCATGGCGGAGGCCTGCATGGTGGTGCGGGTGATGATCACGGTCTGCGCGATTTCGGGCAGGGTGAATTCGGTTTTCAAAACGGCCGCGGCGGCGGCGAAAGCGGGAACGCCGGGCGTTACATCGTAATCAATGCCGAGCTTGTCGAGCCTGCGCATCTGCTCGGCGATGGCGCCATAGATGGAGGGGTCGCCGGAATGCACGCGGGCGACATTCTGGCCCTTGGCATGGGCGGCTTTTATTTCATCGATGATCTGATCGAGATGCATCGGGGCGGTGTCCACCACGCGCGCGCCCTCTGGCGCGGCCTTGACAATTTCCGCCGGCACCAGTGAACCGGCATAGAGGCATACGGGGCAGGCCTGGATGAGCCGCAGCCCGCGCACGGTGATGAGGTCGGCGGCGCCGGGCCCTGCGCCGATGAAATGCACGGTCATGGGATTTCTCTTTTCCTGGCATAGCCGCGCGGCGTGTAGGCATAGGTCTTGCCATCGCCTCTAGCGAAGGATTTGGATTGGGATGAGCCCACCATGACAAGGGTGAGCATATCCACGTCATCGGGATTGAAGTCTGCAAACCTGACAATCTTCACCGCTTCTTCAGGCCGCCCCAGATTGCTGGCGATGATCACCGGCGTATCGGGCGGGCGATGGTTTTTCAGGATTGCGAACGCGCGTTCCAATTGGTCACGCCGCTTGAGCGAGCGTGGGTTGTAGAATGAAATCACAAAGTCGCCTTCCGCTGCCGCGTGAAGGCGCTTCTCGATGGCTTCCCAAGGTGTCAACAAATCGGAGAGGGATATGCAGCAGAAGTCATGGCCGATCATGGCGCCGGCTTTTGCCGCCGCCGCCTGGAAGGCGGAAATGCCGGGGATCACTTCGACTTTGATGCGATTGGGTTCGAGGTCGATGATTTCATAAACCAGCGCCGCCATCGCATAGATGCCCGCATCGCCGGAGCAGACGAGGGCCACCTGTTTGCCCTGCTTGGCAAGCTCGATGGCATGACGGCAGCGGGCTTCTTCGCCGCCAAGCGGGAAGCGGTGTTCGATCTGATCGGTCTTCAAGTCGGCGACGAGATCGAGATAAAGGTCGTAGCCGACCCAGTCGGTTGCTGAAATAGTTCACGCGTGGCAGCTGGGCTGCGCATGCGTGCTTCGTGCCCGGTCCAATACCAACAACAACCACGCTGCCACCCATGCGCTTTCCCTGCATTGTATGAATTGGTGAGGGTGCTCGCGCAATGGCAACAGTTGGCCCGCTTGCTTTTGGTTTTTGGCACGATCAATTCAGCATCTAGGCCAGCAGCGGCAAGTGCTGCTGCCTCAGCAACACCGGGCGTTCCGACTTCCGACATTACATAATCAGAAGGTGTTTTTAATTTCGGTGACAGTGCATTTAACTCTTCTGCGGTGAAGAAATTTACATTGCACAGTGCAGTCATATGGCGGGTTCGTCTTCCTTTCAGGTCGATTGAAGCATAAACATGACGACGGATTGAATTGAGAGATTGTTTGTTTCAATGTGTCCTTGATAAGGTTACGACCTCTTCTGCGGCTGTCCCACGTTCGCAGCCCACACCAATGGTGAGGGTGTGGGGGTGATATACAAGTTTTTGACCATCACCCATAACCACTTCTTCACTCACTACGATTGTCATCCCGGCGAAAGCCGGGACCCAGTTGACCAAGTTGAGTTTCTTAACGTCATCGCACCGGAACGGCAGTTCTGGGTCCCGGCTTTCGCCGAGATGACGGATTAGGGCGAGCGGCGCTTCTGCCAGCAATGCTGCGGTAAATGGCTTAACATCGTCCGGGTTTGCCAGCGTATAACCGGGCAGCACGTCATCCAGCGCAAAACCAAATCGCACCTCACTTGCCGTGGTGATCGCAGCATGGCCGTTGGTGATCTTCGCAATCTGCAGGGCGAGCGTATTCGCGCCATGGTGGCCGCCGAGCAGGGGAACGATTGACGAGCCATCTTCGGCGACGGCGATGACTGGCGGCTCGTTGCGCTTGTCATTGAGATGGGGTGCTACGGCGCGGATGAGAATGCCGGACGCGCAAAGTCCGATGATAGTGTGCCCTTGCTTGAAAAGTTCAGCGAGATGCGCTGTGGCTTTGGCGTAGGATATGTCGCCACCACTCACGCAATCAGGCGCATGAATTTCGCCGTGCAATTCTGCCTTGAGTTTTTGAGCCAAGGGCAGGGCGGAAACACCGAGAATGAATATGACCGGCTTCACCAGGCTTCTCCACCGGTATAGACCAGGATTGTCGTGAAGTAGGGCAGGCTGTCGCCCTCAATATCTTCCACTTTGCGAATGCGTTCATTGCCGTGGGTGGCGTTTTCGATGGCGACAGCCCTGGTGATGATGTCGAGGGCGGAGAGCACCTGTTTCACCTTGCCGAAATGGCGACCCACCTTGATGATGGCAACGGACCCCGCAGTTTGCAGTTCTTCGCGCAGGCGGTCGGCTTCGAGCGTTGCCGGCAGAACTTTCAGCACATCGTTACGCGCCGACAGCGGCCTGCCAATGCGGGCGGCGGCGGCTGTGATCGACGAAACACCGGGCACGACGATGGTTTCGAAACGGTCAGCCAACCGCGCAAAGAGATACATGAAACTGCCGTAAAAGAATGGGTCGCCTTCGCACAGCATGGCCACATCGCGGCCCGCTTTCAAATGCTCGGTGATCGCCGCGGCCCCTTTGTCGTAAGCCTCCTGCGCGGGCTCGCGCTCGGTGCGCATGGGCATGTCGATCTTGAGCTCAATCACATCATCAGTAAAGAAAGGTTTGGCGATGTCACGCGCCGTGCTTTCGGTTCCGTTTGCGGTGAGATAGGCCACCACGGGTGCCATTGAAAGAATGCGCCAGGCTTTTACAGTCATAAGCTCGGGGTCGCCGGGGCCAACGCCCAAGCCATAAAGAATGCCGGTTTTTTTCATGGCTTGCGGGTTCTCCATTGGGTCACTGCCATGCGGGGTTTTAGGGCGCGGTAGGGGCCAACACTGGTGAGGTGTGAAACCTCCATGCGCACCAATTCGCCGCCGTGCTTCTCCTGTAAATCATAGAGGTGCATTTCGCCTTCGATGGTGACAACATTGGCCACCATGCGGCCACCGGATTTCAACTGCTCCCACGCCCTTTCAAAAACGCCGGGAATGCCAATGCCACCGCCGATGAACACGGCATCGGGGCGCGGCTTGCCTTGCAGGGTGTCAGGCACTTTTCCCGCGACAATTTTCAGGCGCGGGGTTCCCAATTGATCGGCATTTATTGCAATCATTTTCAATCGGTCTTCATCCTGTTCGAAGGCAAAGGCTTCACAGCCCCGTGTTGATCGCATCCATTCAATCGCCACGGAACCGCAGCCGGCGCCGATGTCCCAAAGCAATTGATCAGGCGCAGGGCCTAAAGCGGAAAGCGTTGCGGCGCGCACCTCGCGTTTGGTGAGTTGGCCATCATGGGTGAAGGCCTCGTTGGGGAGGCCCGCTAGGCGCGACCAGATTTTGGGTGATGAGCCAACGACGCATTCAATACCAAGTGTATTGAGATCAGAAAAAACCATCTTTGGAATTTTATTTGCTGAGAAGTGAGACTGCTTCTCACGCTCGCTGCCCATGTTTTCCAAAACAGTGATTGCACTCTTTTCAAACCCACGTGCCATCAGCCGTCGTGCAACTTCGGGAATGGTTGTCGCATCTGCCGTGAGCACGATGAGCCGTGCACCGGGTTGGATGAAGGCTTCAATATTTGCGGCATCCCTTCCATGCAAGGTGAGCGTGTCACAATCGGGTAATGACCAACCCAAACGGGACGCCGCGTGAGAAAATGCTGAGAGGTGGGGTATTACCGTCATTTCAGCGAAGGGAATGAACTCGAGCAATTTGCGCGCAACGCCGTAGTTCATGGGATCACCGGTGGCGAGAATCACCGTGTTGCGGCCGCGCAAGGGTTTCATTTGCTCAACAACGGCGGAGAAGGGCTGCGGCCATTCCATGCGTTCGGCCTTTGATGCGGGAACAAATCCGAGCAGGCGCTCCGAACCAACGATCACATCGGTGTTTTGCAAAACGAGTTTGGCGCGAGCAGAAAGGCCCTCAAAGCCATCCTCCCCCATACCAATCACGGTAAGCCATTTCGTCATGCCAAACCTTTCGACAATGCATTCACTGTTGCTGCCGCCATGGCCGAACCGCCGCGTCGCCCGAGAATTGTTGCATAGGGAATGCCGCGCGGGTTTTTTACCAGTTCATTTTTTGATTCCGCCGCACCAACAAAACCCACGGGGAAGGCGGCAATGGCGGCGGGCTTGGGGCCGCCCGCATCAATCAGTTCCAGCAGACGGAAAAGTGCTGTTGGCGCATTGCCGATCACCACGAGCGCCCCTTGCAGATGCGGCTCCCATAGGTCTACAGCCGCGGCAGAGCGGGTGGTTTGGGTGCTCACACCAATTTCGCGGGCGCGGGGGTCGTTCAGCGTACAGATGATTTCGAGTTTCTTGTCGATGATGCCATATCGCACCATTTCCGCATCGGTGAGAATTGGTTTTGCCAATGCGCCCGCAGCAGATTCGGCGAAGCCAACGGCAATGCGTAAATCAGTTAACGCATCCACCATGCCACAGGCATGGATAATACGAATGGCGATGGCATGCGCATCCGCAGGTACCAATGAAAGATCGGTTTCGTTGCGAATAGTAGCGAAGGATTTTTCGTAAATGGCCGATGGGTCGCGCAGGTAGTCCATTATTTTTTCATCATGCTAACAGGGCCAAGGGGATGATTGGCGTGGGGGTAGGGCGCATGGGTGTGGCCATCATCATGGGAATGATCGTGGCCATGTTCATGGCCATTGGTATGATCATGGACGTGGTTCACGATTTCAAAGGGGCCTTTGGCGTTGATACCCTCAACATGGTGATGGTGGCTTTCTTGCACCGCCCCCACATCTGCCTCAAAGCCCAACACGGCCGTGCGGTATTTGCACATCTGGCAATTCATGGCCACGTCGCCAGTGAGGATTTGTTCAATGCGCTCCACAAAAGTATCAATCACGGCGGGGTGGTCGTTGAGGTAGGGCGCTTTGATGAATTGAATGCCGGGGTGGCGCTTGGCCACATCATCGGTGGCGTCATAAATACGCTGCACCAGAATTCCGGTGAAAAGGAAATAGGGGAACACGATGATGCGTTTGTAACCCAGCCGTGCGGCATGTTCCAAGCCGGGGTCAACCAGCGGGAAGGTGACTCCCGAATAAGCGGTTTCGGCCCAGCCAAAACCGAAACCTTCCCACAGAATGCGGGTCACTTTGGAGACGTTAGAATTGGCATCGGGATCAGAAGCGCCGCGCCCCACAACCATCAGCAAGGTTTCATGCAATGGCACGTCCGATGGATTGGCGTCCAGCGCTTGCTGAATGCGGTCGCCTGCCGCGCGCATCATTTTGGGGTCGATGCCCAGTTCCTTGCCGTAATCAATGCGAAGGCCATTGTTGGCGGCGTAAGTATTCAGCACGGAAGGTATATCATTCTTGGCGTGGCCCGCCGCAAACAGCATGCCGGGAACCGCCAGCACGCGCTCAACGCCTTTGGACTTCAACTCATCAAGCCCATTACGGATAATCGGTGTGGCAAATTCGAGATAGCCATATTCGACGGGGTATTGCGGCATGCGCTTTTTGAGATGTTGTGACAGCACGGCAAATTCCTGCACGGCACCTTCATCACGGCTGCCATGGCCACACAGCATTACACCCAATTTCGTCATTTCGCCTGCCTTCCATAAATCAGCGTTGCCGGAGATGGCGACGGAAGGCAGCTCTGGCTTTGGCCCCTTGTTGGGTTGGCCGCACCGGAATAGCTTTCAGTTCCTCAAGGGAAACGCTGCTGATGGCTTCTTCTTAGGCTTAAGCTGGATTCTGGACAAGGATAGAAACGGCGGCTTATGCTGCACCCACGGCATGGCAGTTACAGAAAGCTTTTCGATGGAAACCGTAAAATTTACCCAAATGAAGGATGGCGACGCTGAGGACTATGCTTTCCTCAACACCCATGAAACCGACTATGCGGCAGGAACGGCGGACCGGATTCTGAAGGCCATGGTCGAGCTTGATAAATCCATGTCGGGCTACAAGATCACAAGGCTTGGCCATTCACTGCAGGCCGCCACGCGGGCATGGAACGCAGGCGCTGATATTGATTGGGTGGTGTCTGCCCTGCTGCATGACATCGGCGATATCTATGCGCCCTATAACCACGACGAATATGCCGCCACGATTCTCCGGCCCTTCGTGCGCGAACAATGCGCCTGGGTGGTGCAAACCCATGGGGACTTTCAGATGGTGTATTACGCGAGCCACGTGGGCGGCAACCCGGACAAGCGCGAGGCGTTCCGGGATAACCCCTATTTCGATGACTGCGCCGAGTTTTGCGAAAAATGGGACCAGAACAGTTTTGATCCCGACTATGAAACCAAACCGCTGGAATTCTTTGCACCGATGGTGCGCGAGGTCTTTGGGCGGAAGGCCTATGATCCCGCTGTGATCAACAAGGGTATAAGGATGCCGCTGTCCGATGAAAAGGCTGCTGCGCTGCGGGGGGCGTGATGATTGTGCGGCTGTCTACGGCGTTCCTGCTCCTCACAGTTTCCGCGCAGGCTGCGGAATGGAGCACTTATTCAAATCCGCGCTTTGGTGTCAGCATTGATGTGCCCCCGGATTTGTGAATGATGTGCCTGAACCGGCCAACGGGGATGGACTTACATTTCACGCGGCGGATGGCCAGGCAGAACTTTTTGTGTGGGGCAATAACCTGGCCAATGCGGATTTCAAAACTGACGCGGCAAGTCGGTTGCAGGCTGAAAAAGATGATGGCTGGATGTTTCCTACCGGAAGATATCCGGTAATGCGTGGAGTGTTTATTCGGAAGCAAAGGTGAGCACATCATGTATCAGCGCTCCATTTCATCCTGCAGGGGAACGCAGGCATTGCACTTTCGCATCGAATATCCAAAAGCGCAGCAGCGGATAGACCATGTAGCCCTGGAATCATTGAGGCTGCGATCTTACTGTCTAAAAGTCCCGGCTCACGCAGGAGACAACTCAATGCTTATCAAGGCCGCGTTGCGATCTTCATAGCAGCAGAGGCGTAAGTTGATAAGCCACGTTGGCTGGCGATGAATTGTCGGCGATTATTGGGGATAACCAACAAATCGCAAGCTTTATAAGCGGTGTCTAATGTTTATGTTTTTGGCCTGTGGATTTGTTTCTGACAAGAATCGTTAACTTATCGTTGACAAGAAAAATATTTTCTTCCAAACACTTCGCTAGATTCTTCACTGATGATTATCATTAATTACTCATATGTCCATAGAGCATGCTCATGTATGGCAGGGTCTTCAAAAGTTTCAATCATCAGATTTCAAGCTGCATGTATGAAGGCAGGCATACTTTCCCTGCACTTGCTTAAAACTCAATCCCGGCCTGCGCCTTCACGCCGGAGCGGAAGGGGTGTTTGATCAGTTCCATCTCGGTCACGAGGTCGGCGATTTCGATGAGCTCTTCCTTGGCGTTGCGGCCGGTAATGACGATGTGTTTGTCGGCGGGCTTGTTTTTCAGGACATCGAGCACTTCCTGCAGCGGCAGGTAGTCATAACGCAACACGATATTGAGCTCATCAAGCAAAACCATTTTGTAGGATGGGTCAGCGATCATGCGTTTGGCTTCCTCCCAGCCTTCCCGCGCGTGGGCGATGTCGCGGTTGATGTCCTGGGTTTCCCAGGTGAAGCCCTCGCCCATGGCCTTGATGGTGACGAGCTCCGGGAATTTTTCCAGCACGGTGCGTTCGCCTGTGCCCCATGCGCCCTTCACAAACTGAATGACGCCTGCGCGCATGCCGTGGCCGATGTGGCGGAACACCATGCCGAAGGCGGCGGTGGATTTGCCTTTGCCCTTGCCGGTGTGGACAATCAGGAGACCGCGCTCAATGGTTTTGCCCGCCATGATCTTGTCACGGGCGGCTTTCTTCTTGGCCATTTTTTCATGGTGGCGTGCAGCGTCAATTTCTTCGGTCATTTTTGCAGCTCCTTGAGCAGATCATAGGCTGAATTGAGGCGCGGTGTCCAAAGCCCGCGGGTTGCCGCCTCTTCAAAGCGCGCGGCGATTTCCTTGAGGGCGGCAGGATTGTTTTCGGCGATGAATTTTTGCGTGGCCTCATCGGCCAGAAATGCGTCATAGGCCAAATCGAAGTGGTGGGTTTTCACCGCACCCGTGGTAGCCGCGAAAGCGAACATGTAATCCACCGTGGCGGCAATCTCGAAGGCGCCCTTGTAGCCGTGGCGCTTCACGCCAGCAATCCATTTGGGGTTCACCACGCGCGAACGCATGACGCGGCCCACTTCTTCTTCCAATGTGCGGATGACAGGGCGTTCGGGGCGCGAATGGTCATTGTGATAAACGCGGGGTTGCCGCCCCGAGGCCGCTTCGACCGCAGCCGACATGCCGCCTTCGAACTGGTAATAGTCATCACTGTCCAACAGGTCATGTTCGCGGTTGTCCTGGTTATGGACCACGGCTTCTATGTTTTTCAGCCGCGTGGTGAATGCTGCTTCGTTCTGAACGCCAGCTTCGCGCGCGCCATAGGCATAGGCGCCCCAGGTCACATAGGCGGCTGCAAGATCGCCGCGCTCATTCCAGATTTTTTCGTCAATCAGCGCTTGCAGGCCCGCGCCATAGGCACCGGGTTTGGAACCGAAAATGCGGTATCCCGCCATCTGTTTTGCATCAGCTTCAGGAATGCCGGAATTGCTGAGTGATGTCGCCTCGGCTTTCATGCGAGCAGCAATGGGGTTGTCGGCTTCGTCCTCATCCAATTGACCCACAGCGCGCAGGGCTTTGTCCAACAGTTCGATTTGAGAGGGGAAGGCGTCGCGGAAAAAACCGGATATACGAAGCGTGACATCAACGCGAGGGCGGCCAAGTAGGGCCATTGGAATAATGTCAAATCCAGACACGCGCCAGCTCGACGGTTCCCACACCGGCTTCGCACCGATCAGCGCCAGGGCTTGGGCGATATCATCGCCGCCTGTGCGCATGTTGGAAGTTCCCCAAGCGGAAAGTCCAATGGATTTAGGGTATTGGCCAAAATCCTGAAAGTGACGGGTGAGGAGGTCTTCGGCGGATTTTTGCCCCAAGTTCCAAGCGGTGGGGGTGGGAACGGTGCGATTGTCGAGGGAATAGAAGTTGCGGCCTGTCGGGAGAACGTCGAGTCTGCCCCGGGTGGGCGCGCCGGATGGGCCGGGGGCTACGCGCTGGCCATTGAGACCGGCGAGGAGGGCTGCGATTTCGTTGGGACCGCAAGCCTGAAGCGCGGGATGGATCGTGGTTTTGATTTTTTCAAGCACGGCAGCGGTGCTGGGTCCCGGCTTGCGCCGGGATGACAAGAGCTGAGAAGCATGGATTTCCAACCGCTCAACCGCATCGCCATTCGTCCGCCACGGCGCACTCAATAATTTCAAAAGCTCGGCAGGCCGCGGGCCTTTCCACGGATCTGCCATGTTGCAAGTCAGTGGATCGAACCCGTCGAATCCGAAATCTTTCGCAATTGCGCGGATCAAGGATTGATCACCGCCTTCGCCGAGGCTGCGGGGAACGCGCGTCAGCGCAACCAGCAAATCGGTTTCCCGCTGTCCGGTGGGCGAGGTGCCCAGGATATGCAGACCATCCCTGATCTGCGCTTCCTTCAAATCGCAGAGGTAGGCGTCGAGCTTGTTCAAGTCGCTGTCGTCATCGCCCGTGAAGCCTGCATCAAGATCGAGCTTGTTGTGGCGGGTGAGATCGAGGATGTCTTTTTTGAGTGCGCTGACGCGGCGGCGGTCAAGACCGGATGCCAGATAATATTCATCCACCAGCGCTTCCAAATCTTTTAGCGGACCATAAGTTTCGGCGCGGGTGAGCGGTGGTGTGAGGTGATCAATGATTACGGCTGAGGTGCGCCGCTTGGCCTGGGTTCCTTCGCCGGGGTCATTGACAATGAAGGGATAGAGCTGTGGCAAAGGCCCGTGGGCGATTTCAGGATAGCAGGAATTGCTCAAGCCATTGGCCTTGCCCGGCAGCCATTCGAGGTTGCCATGTTTGCCATTGTGGATGAGCGCGTGGGCGCCGAACTCAAACTGCATCCAGAAATAAAACGCGAGGTAGCCATGGGGCGGGACGAGGGCCGCATCATGGTAGGTGGCTTTAGGATCGATGCCGTAACCCCGCGCGGGCTGGATGGCGACCGCGATATTGCCATAGGTGTTTATGGCAAGGTGGAATGCGCCGTTGCGGAAGGTGGGGTCAGTTTCGGCTATGCCCCAGCGCTCGGTGATTTGTTCACGAATGGCGTAGGGGAGGCGGGAGAAATGATTCTGATAGTCGTCCAAACTCAGCGTGTAATCGCTTGGTCCCGGCGTGCGCCGCGATGACGTAAGAGAAAAAATGAGTTCATTGCCGGTGCCGGGAAAATTTCCCGTATGATAGCCCGCAGCTTTCATCGCGTTCAAAGTCGCTATCGTGCTGGCCGGCGTGTCGTAGCCCACGCCATTGGCGATGCGGCCATCCTTGTCGGGATAGTTTGCGAGTATGATTGCAATTTTGCGGTTCCCGGATTCAGTGTGGCGCAAGCTGATCCAATTTGCCGCGAGGTCGGCCACGTAATCAACCCGATCCGGAATTTCCCTATAGGTCACGATGCGGCATTGGATGGCTGCGTGGAAGTGGCTGTCGGCCTTGAAGGAAATGGCGCGGGAATGAATACGGCCATCAAGTTCCGGCAGTACCACATTCATGGCAAGATCGCGCGCCCCCAAGCCTGGCGCACTACTGCGCCAGGACTCTTCTGATAGCCCGCTCAAGACAATTTGCAGCACCGGGCAATCATATTGCGCCAGTGGATCGCCGCCGCCACCGGATGTGGCCGCGAAGGATGTGGTATTCATCAGCAGGCTGGGCGGATTATCGCTAAATGCTTTGTGAATGAATTCTGTGCTGGCCGCATCCTTCAGGCTGGTTACAAAAATCGCCGTGCAGCCCACCCCGCGTTTGGCGAGCGCGTCCATCAACGCATAAATGGGGGCAGTCTGTGAGCCTTCAAGAAGCGAACGGTAGAAGATGAGGCCAGTGGCGCGCTTGCCTTGCGTGACGTGATAGATGCCCGCAGGCGGCAGCGCTTGTGCAGGTGCGGGCACTTTGCTGGCTGTCAGCAGATGCTTGCAGTAATCCAAAAACTTTGCGGCATTGGGCTGGCCGCCCGCGATCAGATATTGCCGCAGTCTTTCGCAATGCTGGGCGGGCAAGGTGGAGCGGGCGGTAAGTTCGTGGTCGGCTTGCGCGTCCCCCGGCAAGACCGCGAGCTTGATGTTGTTCGCCTGTGCTGCAGCTTCAATCTGATCGAGGCCGTAACGCCAATAGCCCGCACCGCCCAGCAGGCGCAGCACAACCAGCTTCGCCGCGCCCAAGGTTTTTTCGATGTAGAGATCAACGGAGAGATTGTGCTGGAGATGAAGATAATTGGCCAGCCGCAAACTGGGATGGCGCGCTTCGTCATAAGCGCCCGCAAGCGAGGCGATTTCGCTGTCGGCAGCGGAGAGCACCACGATATCGGCGGGTGACTGGTTGAGGTCCTGCGCTTCGGCTGCCCCGTCAATCACGCCGCTTGTCGTGGCGAGGAGATGCATCAGCCCAACAGTGCTGTGGTCACGGCCTGCTGGTCCATGCCTTTGACGCCAATGACTACGAGCTTGGTTGTACGCGCTTCATCCGCTTTCCACGGTCTATCGAAGTAGCTGTTCATGCGTGGGCCAACGGCTTGAATGAGCAGCCGTGATGATGAGCCCGCCACATGGGCAAAACCTTTGAGGCGCAAGATTGTACTGTTGGCGATTACTGCGGTAATGCGTTTCAGCAGCGCGTTGCGGTCTTTTACTTCAGGGAGGTCAATCGTGAAGCTGATGAAGTCGTCATGGTCGTGCTGTTCATTGCCTTCCTGCTCATGGGTGGAAAGCCGGTTGCTCATGTCATTTTCTGAGGCAGAGCCAAGACCAAGCAACGCATTGATATCGAGCTTGCCATGCGCGCTCAACAAAATGCGCGTGCCCTTGCGTACCTGGCCTTCAATGCCGGCGGTCACATCAAGGGTTTCCTCATCGTCGAGCAAATCTGTCTTGTTCAAAATCACCATGTCAGCGCAATTCAACTGGTCGTCGAAAAGCTCTTTGATAGGATTTTCATGTTCAAGGTTGGGATCGGCCTCGCGCATGGCCTGAATGGTGGCTTCATCATCGGCAAAGCGCCCCTCGGCGATAGCCTTGGCATCCACCACAGTCACCACGCCGTCCACCGTCACGCGCGATGAAATCTCCGGCCAGTTGAACGCGCGCACCAAGGGTTGGGGCAGGGCGAGGCCCGAGGTTTCGATGACAATATGATCAAAGGGCGTGCCGCGATCCAGCAGCTTTTTCATGGTGGGAACAAAGTCATCAGCCACAGTGCAGCAGATGCAGCCATTGGCCAATTCGATAACATCCTCTTGCTTGCACACGGCATCGCCACAGCCTTTAAGCACTTCGCCATCCACACCGACATCACCAAACTCGTTGATGATGAGAGCGATGCGGCGGCCATTGGCATGTTCCAGCATGTGGCGGATCAGCGTGGTTTTACCGGCTCCAAGGAAGCCGGTAATGATTGTGGCCGGAATTTTGGCGAGGCTCATGTGGCGTAAACTTCTTTGCCAAATTTCTGCAGGGCCATCCCCAGGAACAAGCCGATGAGGCACCACAGCACGGCGGATGCTGCGATGGTGTTGGCCACAAAGCTTGCGGCAAGACCGGCGGGAACGGCGGTTTCATGGGTGAGCGGTTGCGGCGCGCCAATGATGTGTGGAAGCGCAATCAAAAAGACTACCGCGGCTGCCAGCCACGCGAGTTCGCGCTTGGCGGCAATTAGGAATATTCCGGCCCCTGTTGCGATAATGGTTGCTACCCACCAGACTTGCCGCGAAACCAGATCGCCCGCCGGCATGCCCGGCAGCTCCGGCGATAGTCCCGCACTTGGCGCAACAGTCACGGCCAGGAAACCGCACAGCCCCCAAATCAGGCCGTTCTTCGGCGTGATAGGAAGTCCGGTCAGCAATGAAACGCCCGCCAAGAGAATGGCAAAGCCCGCGCCCGTGATAGCCGATGCAAGCGTGGTTGACAGCGTGCGCTGCCAGCCATCGGCGGGCGCCCACGCTTCTGCGCTGGGTTCATGGGCGGGCGTTGCCGTTTCAGTGGTGGTTGCGGCTGCCGTATGGTCGTGGGCAGGCGCCGTTTCAAATACTTCCGCGGCAATAATCAAAGGTGTTGTCCGCACATGCTGAACACCACCATAAATCAAGCCAGCCGCCATCCCCGCGATCAGTGCCGCGAGCACAAGTCTTCCAATCATGATTTTATGTCCCTTAAATCAGTGGCAGGGAAAGCCGATGGAATGGCGTGTGTCGTGGGCGGCATTGTGAGCAGCACTCATAGGCGACATGCCAACGAGGAACACGAGCGAAGCGCCAAGAAACAGGCAAATGGCACCTGCCGTCATGCGCTGCGAAACGCTTATAGATTGGGTAGAAGATTTAACATTGGCCATGGACACCCTCCGTGCGACCGATTTCACTTGGGGCTTTCACCCCGGTTCTTCGCGCGGCAGGTCTCCTGACTTCGCGGGTCGCTGGTTTTGTGTTGCCTTCCCGGTTGCCCAGTGGCGTGAATACACAAAACCTCGCCGCTTACAGTTGCGGGGGCAGTCACGGCTTCGGCCCCAATTGGGTAATCCTCACCGTGTTCCCTGTTAGGCTCTTTTTACCGTATGGTTTTTGAGCACCGAGCCCTCTCTTTGTGCCAGTCCCGGGCGGGTTCCGTCAACCTGATTCTATGTTGGATGTTGTCCCAGTTTGAATTTCTGCTTTGGGCCAGGAGCGGCCATTCACAACTTTTGCAGCGATCGGCAACTTCGAGCCCCCACTCGGCACCGTCTTTCTTCGAAATTGCAAATGGTTAGGGTTGTCGCCTTTCGGGCGCATCCGTGCTTAGAGCGGTTGCATTCTAGGCCGCAGCAGGCGATGGCTCGAATGCGATGGATTGCCGCTCTGCTTTCAGCATATCCTCGATCACAACCTTGATCTCGCTTTCATTGGAAATGCCGACGGTCGGTAAGGTTGCAAGAAGGATAGCCAGTACTTTCGCAGTTTCACTTGGCTCATCCCGCCTCCATGCGTCTGATATGTCTCGTTCATGAAGTGATGGCTGTCGTAGAAGAAATCTCTGTTTCTTCCATATGAAACCCCACCTCGCTTCCAGCCAAACCAAGGTTTGCCTTGATAGAAGACGAATTTGGCCAGCCAGCTTGCCAGTCTCTATTAACTTCAGTGTTAACTCAAACACTTCAGTTGGAGATAGCTGTAAGGACTGGTCGAGCGTCTTACGACCTTCAGAAAGAAGGCTTGCATAGCGCGTGTAGTAGTCAATTGCGCTCGCTTTGCCTGCTAGGCATTCGACTAGTTCTTCTCGCCTGGTATATCCTTCTGGAGCCACTAACTCAGTTATAAATCTGTCGTAACTCGCAGGGTCATTGCCCAGAAAACACGTAGCTGCAAAGGAAAGAATTTGTTGCTCAGCCAATGTATTTAAGGTGTTCATTTCTTCTGTGGTCGGTGGCGGGAAGGTTCCATAGCTAACGTTTTCGACACTGAAACCCTTTTCTTTCCCACCGAGCTTGTTGATATGCGCGAATTCAGCAACTGTGTCTGCAAGCGTTGAGAGGAATAACTCTATGTCGCGCTGGTGAAATGCCTTGTACATCTTTCCTTGTGTCAAGAGAATTTGCCCCTCCCGTACTGGCCCATTGGAAAGATGTGCGTCAATTCCCTGCGTGATGCCGACATCCAGCAAACAATGACTTTCAATTTGAGCAAGCATGTAAAAAGACAGTTCCAAAACGGGCAAGAAGCGCTTTCCGATTTCTGAATGCGGCTCTGGGTTGCTGACTAAGCCAGGATAAATTCGCGGAAGCTCGCCGTTAGCAATGAAGCGAACTTCACCCGTGGCTTCTTGATCGAGCCAAAGGAGTATGTGCCTAGAGACCGCATGACAATGTGCAGCTCGGAGGGAACTCTTGGAATCTAGCGTTGCGAGCTTTTCCAGCACGACCATCATGTCACGCAAACAACAGTCTCGCTCGCCAACGTGCCAACTTGCCAAAGCTGCATCTGCGAGGAGGCCAATATGCATCGGAATCATGTCCGGCAAGCCACATGTTTCTGCAGCACTAGCTCCGAATAAATAGTAGCGTCTCGCTGTCCTGAAGTCGCCTTGTCTCTCTGCACTTATGGCCGCTTCTCTACCAAGGAAGGCTTTTTCAGTTTCACTGAGCGGTGCGTTTCCCTCAATAAGTCTGCTGGACAATTCCAAACTCGCCTGATGATCCTGCGCTCTATAAAGAACCTTCGCCTTTGCACGAATAAGCTCCGAATTCGTAGGGCCATAAAGGTCTAGTCCTTCGTCGATAAGGGCCAATGCAGCGTCCTTGTCATCGCCGTACTCGTCGCGAATTATTGCTTGGTACTTGCGGCAAGCGACTGCGAGATCCTGCCTTCCCCATCTACTCGCGAGATGTTCCATATGAGCGTAGGCAGAAGCATGTGAACTTGGATCGATCGTGTTCGCGTCGTGCTCCTTCAGCCACGCGCCGGATATGAGCAGGTCAATGTCCGTATGAAGCTCAGGGGTGTCATAGGGTTCAAAAATCTTCGCACGAAATTCTTCATCACAGGACTCGAGGAAGTCAAATGCGGAAACCAGTTGATCGATTTTTCGAAGTTGACGAGCTTGAATGAGAAACATGAAGCCCACTGCTTGCCCTGAAGTGGGGTTTTGATTCATTGAGCTAATCATATCGCTAGGCAGGCTACCGTCCCGATTTTCGAGCAACCCATATAGCGTTTGCAATGTCTTCCAAAATTGTGGCAGCGGGCCGAAAGTCGGCTCTGACAATAACAGCTTCGAATAGACAATGAGAGTCATTCCCGCTCGGACGCTTGCGTGCGGAACGAGGGCGGCCTCTTGTTCAAAGCACTGAAGTGCCTCCAAAAAGCAATTCGCGGTCTTGTCCTCATAGCAAAGGAGAAGAAGTTGAGCTCCCCGGAACATGTGATTGACTGTAGGGTTTTCCTCATACGCAACTTGGTCCGTTCTAAAAAGCGTAAGGAACATAAGATGTGGAGCAATCATCCGCATGTCGGAGTTGTCCGACCCGATAATTGCTAAGCATAGCTTGAGCATTACGGCTTCATTCTTGCCGACCCAAGCAGCAAGCAAAGCTGAATTAGCTTCAATTGGGTCTAAGCTACGTGGCTTTACTAGTGAGTTTGCAATTTCGAAGTTTATTGTTCGCCTTTGATCCGTTGTGAGCGTGCTGGATGCATAGTTCGACAGCAACGGCGATAGTGAAAAACAATTCTTTTCTTGCTGGTCTACCCATGTCCCAATGAACTGATCGAGCAGAATACCTGCGTCAGAAATGGGTGGACTGACTTGGGCAAGGTCAAGCACGAGTTCACGCTTGAAGCCGCGCGACGCAAGCGACAGACGTTCCAACAGTCTTCGGCTTCCTTCGGGTAGTTCCTGTAGAAGTCGCTCCCTCGTGCGGATGCGAACCTGATTGACTTCAGAATTGCCAACTAGCAATGAGTTGAGCGTTTGGAGCTCTTCTGTATCCCACCCTGCGCGTTGCATACTCTGAATTGCTGCTATTGCGAGCTGTGGGTGCCCCCCACCGGAAACAAGATGAACGTACTTGGCCCAATTTTGTCCTTTGACCCCTAGTGCCGTCAGTATTTCCTGCACGTCCTGCTCAGTGAAGTCTCCCAAAGTTGTTTCGATGGTGGCTGGCAGTTTTGCAACAAAGAGCAAGTCAGACGGAGCGGACTTTGGAGTTGTTACCAGTACGAGCAGATCTCGACGCCTGCAAACGGATAGCAAGTTTAGGAAACTGTCCACAACAAAGGGCTGAAAGGCACATTCAAGATCGTCTATTAGAAGGCCATGAGTGTCCGGCTCCTCGGCAATGATACTGCTCGTTTGTGAAAGGAGGTCGCTGACCTGATCAGGTGACAAACCTCGCAGGTTGACGCTCGCCCAATTGCCGCCTTCGCGCAAAGCCGCCAAACGTGCAGCAAGTGTTTTGCCGACACCAGCTGCACCTAATATCCAACTCACTCCGAACTCTTCGAGGGAGGAAACGATAGTGGATATGAAGTCTTCTCTCTGTGCGATTGCGGCAGGGAGGGGCACCTCATCTACAGGATGGGGCCGAGCAAGCCTTGACGAAACCAAATCCGTTGATCTTGGAATAGATGCGGCTAACGCTCTTGCAATGAGTTCATTTTGTTTATCAAGCTGATCTCGGTTTACAGGGATATGTGTTGCTACTTCGAGCAGGTGCTCGAGGCTCGCCCGGTCAACAAAACGGTCTGTCTGTTGGGTCGATTTCTCCAACAATTGCACTAGGATATTGTTTAAGCATTCGCCCGCTTGTGAAGCAACTCCTCCGCGAACTCGGAGCAAATTCGTTATTTTTGACTGTAGCTGCTGCTTTAAAAATTTGCACTCAAGCGCTCCACAATCAAAATGAATTCGCTTTAGGAATTCATCTCTGAATTCCACATCACTTAAATTTCCAATAAAATTCTTTGTTTGTTGCGACAGCTTTGATGCGAGTAATATATTTCTCAGCGGAGATACATTGCCAGTTCTTGCGATGCTGCGCCAAGTCTCAAGAGTCGGCGTGTCACCTATTCTGTCCTTTGCTGACTTTTCTTTCCCTATCTGAGACGTGGTTAGATGGCGCAGTCTGATCGCTAGTTGTGGGTTTTTTGTTCGTAGCTCAACAAAGCTATCGATCGAATCGATGATATCATCTGAATTCAGAGTCACGCTGTGAGACGTGCCCTTGACCTGAGTTGCGTTCAGCGCATTCTGCGCGACTGTCACAAAATCTTCAGCTACCTCCAAGAAGAGAAATTCACTTTCGTCGAGCTCCAGCCATGCAAGTGCGGCTTGATAGACTTGATAGACGTAACCTCCCAGAGACGCGACTGCCTCGCGGTTCTCGTTGCCTTTAGGCGCTGTTGGTTTGTTCATAGTCGCGTAGGCCCCGCTAATTATCACTTACAGTGGGACATTGTGGGAAAATAGACAACCTATGTCGGCAAGTAATGCCGGGTGTGGATGCCTTCGTTGCAAAACGCGAATGTCCGCTTTGGGTCGATATTGTTGCAAAAGTCCCAAAATGAAGTGTCGCAAATTTCCCGCTAGAGAACGCAACAAGCAGAAACCACTCGTCGATGAGCCCTCAGGTTAGCTGCCGAAGTCGCCTGTGAGTTTAGCGAACAATGACGTAGTCCCCCACACTATCTATCGAACACCGTGCCCATGGCTCGGAAAATTTGTGCTCGGTGATGCAAAAAGACTTTTGCAACAGTATCGGTCATAAGCAGAATTTCATACTGAGCCACCATCGCAGGTTGCCGCCCCTTGGCAATTGACTTTTTTTTAACTTTGGCCACCTGCAAAGTAAAACCTCGTTCAGCAGAGACTCGCGTTCAGGTCGTAGGCACTCTAAACTTGTGCCCATTCGATTGGGCAGGTCTTTTTTACATGGTTACAGCATCAGAGGTTCAACATACACGCATCAAGGGAGAATTACCGTTCCAGAACTTCGTGCTAAAGCTCATCCGCCGCTACTGGAAGGATGGCTATGCCGAGGCTCATGGTCGCAAGGGACACAAGCAGCACGGGGTAGATATTACTGGGCGCGATTATCGGAACGGCTACACACATGCAGCAGTCCAATGCAAAGGAAGCGAAAAAGACGAACCAAGAGCTCTTACAGAAGAAGAGCTGATCGACGAAGTCGTCCAAGCGAAAACGTATATACCCAAGCTGGACGTCTTCATCGTTGCATATTGTGGCGATCGTGACCCGAAACTTCAGCGCAAGGCCCAAGAACTGAGCGACGCCAATGAATCTGAAGGTTTGTTTCGCGTTCAAGTCTGGTCATGGGATGACATCGTAGCTCGATCACTCGACTTCGGCGACGTGGCTCAAGAGCTTGTCCTTCAAAACCAAATACCCTCTTCTGATGCGCTCAACCCTCGACGGCCCAAGGCAGAGCCACTCCGCGAGTTTCAGTCAACAATGCAGTCGGCACTGGCGCAGTTTGAAGCCGCAACGGAGCGCGACAACAAGAACATGGATGGCGACCCAGTACTAACGGGCAAACTTGATTTGTTCCGCGATCAACTTCGTGCTGGCAATGGCGAGCTGTTGGTAGAGCAATTACGAAACCTCGTGGCGGAACTTCCAGAGGATACTCATCTGCATCAAAAGTTTAGGGCATATGCCAATCTCGGTTCGGCACTGGCACAATCCGACGAGATCGAGAGCGCCGCTATCGCATTCGATACCGCTGCAGATGCCGAGCCGGAAACCGCAGATAGCCACGTTTACAAGGCCCGCGCAGCCTTTCTACGCGGGAAGAATCAGACTGCCTACGAAGAAGCCAAGACAGCTTTGTCCATGGAGCGTGACCGTTTCGCCGCCACTCTTCTGCTGGAGGCCTCACCGCCAGAGATTGCCGCCGATTTACTGGAAGCTGAAGTCAGCGACCTCATATATGAAGTCGACGTGGCCAGCTCGCTTATGCGCAAATACGCTAATGCGAACCGTCACGAGGATGCCATCCGTGTCGCGAAGGCCATCGCCAAACAAGATTGGCAGAAGGACGGCACTGTCGGTCAGGCGATCCTCGGCCAGTTCGAAGACAACATCGAACTCAGGATTGGCGCTCCGATGAGTAAGGCTCAGGCGCTTGAAGTCGATGAAGCCCGCAGCCAACTCGAACGCGCTTGGAATCAAGCAAAGAAAAGACCCGACAAGAGGCGGTGGATTTTCTTGGCCGCCAACCTCTCATCGGCCTATCGCCTACTTGGTAGGGACGAGGAAGCAGAAGTCTTGATCCTAGAAGCTCACAAGCTGGACCCCATCGCGCCATCGATTGCCCAGAGCGCGACCCTCGCGCTTGTCAGACGCAACGACTACGCAGCGGCACAGAAGGCTATGGAACCAGTGCTTAAGGAGAGTACGCACTCGGAAGATTTTTTGCTCGCAGGCTCGGTTTCATTGTCAGCCAAGGATTGGCCGAGCGTCGAAACTTTTGCAACGCGCGCGCTGGAACTCGCTACAACTGATGACAGCAAAGCTAGCGCAGCAGAAATGCTTGTACTGCAGAAATTCCAGTCAGCATCGCCCTCGGAGGCAATTCCACTCGCCAATGAATTCCGCAAACAGTTTGCGGCCAACATTTCGTTCGAGAACCGCGTTGCGGAAATCGCGCGACGCATAGGCAATAAGGTTGAGCTTGAACTGGCACGAAAACGCCTTGACGCTTTCGGCAGTCGCACTGATCTATCTCCGCTGGATCGCTTCGTACTCGCCGATGCCTATGCGGACGACAATAGGTGGTCAGAGGCTGCCGATCTGCTGGATGGTCTGCACGCGCTTGATCGTCCTTCGGAGATTTTGAAACGTCGTCTCTTTGCCTTGTATCGGGCAAATCGAAGGGCTGACGCGCGTGCCCTCTTCGATTCACTTCTGCCGGGCGCTCTAAAATCTCCTGAGCTTCTTCGCCTAGGTGCGGCAATCTACGAGCGCTCTGGCCTTCTAACAAATGCCTTAGAGGCGCTTGATACAGCACTCCAAATTGACCCAAACGACCTGCGATCCCGTCTTGACTGGGCGCGCCTGTGTATTCGCGATGGAAAAGAAAACCAAGTGCGGGCTTGGGTCAAGCGCGCACCGCTGATAGCTGAAGGCACGGCGGAGGACCTTTTGGAGGTCGCGCAGCTTTTCGATCGATACGGTCGCCGCAAGGACGCGCTGCAGATCGGATACGCAACACTGCAGCGCCACTGGGGCAGCAGAGAACGACTGCACATGATTTACATGTCTCTCTTCTTGCTCAATTCGAAGGGTGGAAGTTTCCTTCATCCCAAAATCGTCATGGAAGACACTGTCGCCTTCCTCGAAAACGAGCATGGGGAGAAGACGTTTTACAAGATTGAAGCTGGAGCTGCACCTGCATCAAACGTCCTTTCGCCAACTCATTCCTTCGCAACCCAACTGATTGGAAAGAAAAAAGGTGAGAAGGTCACGCTCGCGGAAGGAATCGGGCAGCCGGTCACTTGGACCATAGCCGAGATCAAGCACAAATACGTCGATTTGCTTCACCGCTCGATGGGTCAACACGCGACGCTGTTCCCCGGCAGTCGATCAATTGGTCAGTTCCATATCGACCTTGGCAATAAAGAGGCGTTTGATCCGATTTTCGAACAAGCTCGCCAGCGCGCGCGGACAGTCGATGAGGCAATCATGCTTTATACGACTACAGTCCTGCCCATTGATGGTGTATCGAAGATGCTGGGCGTTGATCCTATCTACGCATCGCGCGGGCTACGGTTCAATTCCGGGGTATTGCTCGATACGTGCATTGGCGCAAACGAAGAACGTCAGCTTGCTTTCGAAAGCATGCGAGGTGTTTCTGAAATTCTAGTTGACGCGCTCACGCTGTCGCTGTGGGAGGAGATTGGGCTTCTACAACTTTTTCCCACCCTGCCTCCTAAGATTAAAGTGGTTCAGGCAACTTTGGACGCGCTCATCATGCGAGCTGACGAAGCGAAGCGCGAGATCGGGCAGAAAAGTGGATCGCTTGAGGCTCACGGTGACAAGTTCGCGATGATCGATGTGCCGAAGGAATACAAGGAGTGACTCTCAAGGGACGCCGACAAACTTCTCGAATGGGCTCGAAAGCATACAGAGGTAATACCTACCGAGCATATTGACCATGAGCAGTCTGACGAACTCGAAGGATTCTTCTCGGGTTCCAGCTTCGACACAGCCACGACCGCCGCAGTGACGAACATGCCCACCATCATCGAAGATCGCCGACTTCGGGGGTTCGCAACCATTATCGGTGCCCAACGAGTTTCTTGGACTCAACCGCTTCTCATGCTGCTTGTGGACCGTAAGCAGCTGTCCCACGGTGACTATGTCGACTTGATTGCTAACCTCGGAGGCAAGCGAATTGGCTTCGTCACTGCTGGCGCTCAAGACTTGTTTGCCGCAGCTCAACTCGGCTTTGACTTCTCTCAGTTTAAGTCACTCGTAGAGGTCATTTCCAGAAAGACCGTCGAAGCGCCATCCCTAGCAAGAGTTGTGATCGAATTCTTTGTCCTAGTATGGGATGCCAAGATTCCGGGGACGCGTGACAGGCTTTTCAGTTCCGTACTAGGGGCAATGTTAACCCGTCCGGATGCATTGAGGTTGCTCAGGGTCATCATCGTGGCAGTCGACAAGAATCTGCGTGGACGGCAATTCCCCGAGAACCTGATTTCCATATTCTGGAACGACTATGTGGAACAGTTCGTCATGGGGCACTTCATTAGGCACGCCCTTGTCGACAGATGAAAAGGTAAGTTTCAATTGTGGTTGTACTTGCGCCCCCGTGTCGCAAAAATCAAAGAGCGAAGCGAACATCGAAAGTCTGAAAATCAAACAGACAGCACCAATAGCGGTCAGTCAACTTCCGTCCGCAATCCCGCCAATCGTCACGTATGCTGCAACTTCCACTGTCCGCCCAATTTGAGACCTTAAAGCGAAATCGGCGTTTGGTCTCTTTGTCTGCATTGCGGCAACTTCAAAGCAAAAGACCTGAATGTCTGCTTTGGGTCCAGACTGTGTAAAAACGCGCAGCCATTTTTTTGTAGCTTCGTATTTTTTGCAAGACCGGCATTCGCGGGTTAATTTCTCTGTTTCGGCGTCTGATGTCATCTTATGGGCGGGATATGGGACCCTGGGCGGTGACTTTGCCGTATGGGGAGATAAATCGCCCAGCAGGGCTCACATTCTCATTGCCGCCATCAATTGTTGATGCCAAGGATGTTGATAACGCGTTTTAGATTGTAGGCCAGCACATGCAGCGCCATCTCGGTGGCTACCCGTTTCAACGTTTTCATTTGGAAGTGGGTGGCTCCCATCCAAGACTTTATTGTGCCTAACGTTGTTCGACTGTTTCACGCCGCTGACGCATCTTCTCAGGTGCTCGTCGAGGCGTTGCTGTACAGCTTCAAGAATGTGTTCGTGTTCCCAGCTCTTGATCCGACGTTCCTTGCCGGTCGTGCAACGATCCCTGATGGCTCAGCTCTGGCACGCATTGGTCCTATAGCGGCGCAGCGTCAGCGCTTTTTCCTCATTGGTAAAGTGATGGACCAAGCGTTCTCCAGCGGACAAAGATAGACATCTTCGCCCGGCAGATAGCGAAAGTCCTGCTTGACGAACAGGCCTTTGCCTTTGTTGCCTGAGGTCTGTGGTTTGGGCAGTGTGACCGTGATACCCGCCTCGTCACAGGCAGGATTTCCGTGCTGCTGAAGTAGCCCCGGTCGGCAACCACATCCAGCGCATCGGTTTCGAGAATGGCTTGGGTTTTCTGCGCCATTTGAAAGAGTTGAGACCGGTCCGTGCCGACATTGGTCACGTCGTGGGCAACAATCAGATGATGCGTGGTATCCACCGCAACCTGAACATTATAGCCTACCATGCCAGAGCCCCGGCCACTCGTAGCCATGGACCGGGCATCGGGGTCGGTGAGTGATATCTGCTGGTCCGGTGTTGCAAGCATCCTGGTCTCAAGTATTTCCAGGCGCTGCATCTCCTGCTTCAGTATCACGACCTTGTCCTTCAACCTCGTGGTCTTGCTGGTGCGCGCCGTGACCGCTCTTGCCTGTCGGCGCTGTCCAACTGGTGCAGATAACGCTCAACTCTTTCTTCAATCTGCTCCATGCGCCGCTTCATTTTGGCGCGGTGAAGTTCTTGTCGCGTGTATTGACCGCCTTGAACTTGGACCCATCAATTGCAACGCAGTCATCGGCGAACAGGTCAAGCTGGCGGCACAGGACAATGAACTTGCTGCAGACATTGCGATCGCACGACCATTGTCCTTGCGAAGTCGGCTATGGTCTTGTGATCCGGCACAAGTCTACCAGTCAGCCACATCACTTCAACATTACGGCAGTCTTCACTCTCAAGGCGGCGCTCGATTGAACCCTATTGAGATAGCCATAGACATAGGCTTCAGCAGAACCAGGATGTAGCCCGGCCTTCCCTTGCCAGCTCCACGCGTCAAATCCAAGACCGCAGAGATCAAGCTCGTCAACAAAGCATCAATCACCCGAACCGATTGTCTTCACCAACCCAATCCTCAATGCATCTAAAAAGACTGCCTTCAAGCATCCGCCTTCAAAAAACGCTCATCAAACCTCCCCAAAAAAAAAAAAAACACTTTTTCACACAGCCTCGGTCATAAGCAGAATTTCATACTGAGCCACCATCGCAGGTTGCTACCCCTTGGCAATTGACTGTAATTGGGTTATATTGAATGTGCATTCAATATAAAATGAGATGGAAATGGACAAGGTTGCGCGGGCGAGGCTTGATGACGACAAGCGCGGCGGCTTGCCGAGCTGGGCCTATACCAATCCGGAGTTTCTTGAAATCGAGAAGCAGGAGCTTTTCCGCAAGACGTGGCAAATCGCCTGCCATGTGAGCGACGTTCCCAATCCCGGCGACTACTACAGTTTTGATCTCGTGGGCGAGCGCGCGCTGATCATGCGCGGCAAGGACAATGTGGTGCACGCCTTCCACAATGTGTGCCGCCATCGCGGCAGCCGCGTGGTGGCAACCGAACGGGGCACCTGCAAGTCTGCCATCGTCTGCCCGTTCCATGGCTGGTCGTACAATCTGGATGGAACTTTGCGCGCCGTGCCGCAGGCCAGGTCACTGCCGAAGCTTGATCCGATTGAGCACGGCCTGCCACCGATTGATTTCGAAATCTGGCATGGCTTTGTGTTCGTGCGTTTCATTACGGGTGACCAGCCTTCGGTTGCCCACATGATGGCGCCGCATGAAAACATCATCAGCCATTATATGATGGAAAACGTCAAACCTTACGGGCCGATGTCGGCGCAGAAAATGGCGGTAAACTGGAAAGCCGTGCGCGATGTTGATAATGAAGGCTATCACGTTCCTGTGGCCCATCCGGCGCTGCAGGATCTGTATGGCGGCGGCTATGTCGATGAAAGCATGGGGTTTGGCGTGACCCGTTCCTTGGGCGTTTTTAACGATACCCGTGACCGCTACTGGAGTGTGCGCAATTACAAGAAATCCTTGCCGCGCATGGCGCATCTGCCGGAGAAGCAGCAAAAGGTCTGGTACTATTACGGCCTGTTTCCCAACATGGTCTTGATGCTGTATCCCGACCTTGTCGGCTTCTATCAGGAATTCCCCACCGGCGTGGACAAAACCATCCAGCGTTTTGCCTATTATGCCTTGCCGGACGCACGGCGTGAAACCCGCGCCTCGCGCTATCTCGCCAAGCGCATTGATGACCTCACAGGCGTTGAAGACACGCAGTTGATTGCGTGGTCATTTGAAGCGCTGCAATCGTCAGGCTATAAGGGCCTCATCCTGTCAGACCTTGAAAGCGGGGTCCGTTTTTACCATGACATGTTGCGCCAGGTGGTTCCGGTGGTGCAGTCTGAGCAGCCACCCGTCGCTGGCGAGCTTGCCAAAATTAACCGGGCCTTGCGAAATTCGGCTGAACCACTGCCTTGGGGCCGTTAACAGGGTTGATACTAGTTGTTGATTAGGATACCGATGCTGCCTATTGCACAATAGGGAGCGCTCCCAAAGACCTCGGAAATCGGCAAAGGACATTCATGCAGCCCTCACAAAAACAACCCAAGGGTGAAATCTCTGCGGTTTTGCTAGCAAGCCGTGGGGCTTTTGCATCGACTGCAATTTTTAGCTGCATCGTTAATATTTTGATGCTCACCGGCCCGTTGTTCATGCTGCAGGTTTACGACCGGGTTTTAACTTCAGGCAGCGTGCCAACCCTGCTGGCGCTCATTACCATCGTAATTGTGCTTTACGCCTACTATGGGTTTTTGGAATTCCTGCGTTCCCGCATTTTGGTCCGTATCGGTCGCAAGGTTGAAGAAACCCTGCGCGGACGGGTTTTTGATTCCGTTGCCGAGCATGCGCTGCGCCGCACACCCGGGATGGGTGGCCAGCCTGTCAATGATCTCGCCACAATTCGCCAGTTCCTCTCGGGCCAAGGGCCCTTTGCTTTCCTTGATATGCCGTGGGTGCCAGTTTACCTGGCGGTGATTTTTATCATGCACTGGATGCTGGGCGTGGCTTCAGTTGCTGCCGCAATCGTCATTTTCACACTTGCCTTCTGGTCGGAGCGGGCAACCCGCGGGCCGATGGCTGAGGCCAATTCGGCGATGGTAAAATCCACCCTGATGACGGACGAAAGCCGGCGCAATAGCGAGGCGTTGCATTCCCTGGGCATGCGCGGGGCCATTCGCGGGCGTTGGGCAGACGTGCAGCAGCAGGCCCTTGATCATCAGACCGTTGCCAATGACGTGAGCGGCAGCATGAGTGCAATGTCGCGAGTTCTTACGGCTCATGGTACAGTCCGGCATGCTGGCGCTGGGCGCCTATCTGGCTATACTCCAGGAAATTACCGCCGGCACAATGATCGCCTCATCAATCATTATGGGCCGGGCGTTGGCCCCCGTTGAACTTGCAGTCGGCAGCTGGCAACAGTTTCTGGGTTTCCGCAAAGCGATGGAAAGGCTTACCCAAGTGTTGGCTTCCGTGCCAGCCCATGTGGAGCGCATGAAGCTTCCACCGCCACGCGGCAAGCTGGAAGTCGAAAACCTCATTGTACAGTTGCCTGGCAACGAAAAACCTACCCTGCAGGGCATTTCATTCACGGTTGAGCCCGGCCAGGGTATCGGCGTGATAGGGCCCACGGGTTCGGGAAAAAGCACACTGGCGCGCACCCTTGTGGGTGTTATCCCGGCGACACGGGGGGCCGTCAGGCTCGATGGGGCAACGTTTGACCAGCGCGAAATCGATGAACTTGGCAAGCTCATCGGCTATCTGCCGCAGGATGTGCAGTTGTTTGATGGCACTGCCGCACAGAATATTGCACGGTTTGATCCAAAGCCTGATCCCACCAAGATTGTGGCAGCTGCAACACTTGCCAACTTGCATGAATTCATCATGCGATTGCCGAAAGGCTATGATACGCCCCTTGGTGAAAATGGCGCGCGCCTGTCGGCGGGCCAGCGGCAGCGTTTTGCCTTGGCGCGCTGCCTTTTTGGCGATCCCGTCCTGTTTGTGCTGGATGAACCAAACTCAAATCTTGATTCCGAAGGCGAGGCCGCACTTGACCATGCCATCCGGGTTTCCATGGAGCGGGGCGCATCGGTTGTCGTCATTGCCCATCGGCCCAGCGCCTTGGCGTCCATCCAGCAGATACTTGTGCTTAATGATGGCAAGCCAGCGGCCCTCGGGCCGCGCGAAGAAGTCATGCGCAAAGTGTTGGCCCGGCCTGCCGCCAGCAACGTGCAAAACATCCAGCAACCGGCCAAGCCGCAAGTACAGGCGAGCTAGGACATGAAAAAGATCAGCACAAAAAGCTCCCTCCGCAATTTCCAGATGCTTGGATTTGCATCCATTATCGTCATGATCGGAGGCTTGGGTAGCTGGTCTGTCCTGGCAGAATTGAACGGCGCCGTTATCGCTCAGGCTACAATTGTATCTGAATCCTTCTCCAAAAAAATCCAGCACAAGGAGGGGGGCACAGTTACACTCATCAAGGTAAAAGACGGCGACCGCGTGGAAGCCGGCCAGCCATTGGTTTATCTTGACGACACCGAAGCCAAAACCGAATTTGCAATCATCGGCGACCTGTTGGACGAAGCTCTTGCCAAGCGGGCAAGGCTCGAAGCGCAACGAGACGGGCTATCGGCAATCGCCTATCCGGAAGAAATCGTACAGCGCGCCAAAGAGCCGGATCTGGCCGCCATTTTGAGCGGGCAGAACAAACTCTTCACAGCCCATCTCCAGGCGATCAGTGGCAAGAAAGGCCAGCTCGGCCAGCAAATAGGACAGCTTACAGAGCAAATATCCGGCCTGGTTTCACAACGGGAGTCAAAGGAAAAGCAGTTGAAATTCCTTGCGCAGGAACTGACTGACCTGAAAGAACTGCAGAAAAAAGGGCTCGTTCCGGTAAGCCGCGTCATGGCAATGGACCGCGATTCAGCAAGACTCGATGGCGAGCGTGGCGAACTCGTTGCGAGCAAGGCCTCGACAGAGGCGCGCATAGCCGAAATCAAATTGCAGGTTCTGCAAATTGACGAGGAAGATCTGGCCCAGACCTTGACCGAACTTCGCGAGATTGAAGGGAAGGTTGCCGAGTTCAGGGAACGCAAGGCTGCGGCCATTTCCCGCCTTGACCGCACGATCGTCAAGGCCCCGATCACGGGCGATATCTACCAGTTGGCCATTCATACAATTGGCGGTGTTATCAGTCCGGGTGAGGCAATCATGCTGATTGTTCCTGAAGCCGATGAACTGATTTTGCAGGCCCACGTCAACCCCAACGACATTGACCAGGTTCGGCCTGGCCAAACTGCACATGTCCGCTTCCCCACGTTCAATGCGAGGATTACTCCTGAGGTCAATGCGGAGGTGACGCAGGTTTCCGCCGATGCCAGCCAGTTTGACCAGAATTCGCCGCCTTCCTACATTGTCCGATTGAATATTTCGGCGAAAGAACGTGAGAGGCTGGGCGACAACAAGCTGAAACCCGGCATGCCGGCTGAAGCTTTTATCCAGACGAAGGCCCAAACTCCGTTGAGCTACATTCTCAAACCGCTGGCCGACCAGCTGGCCCATGCGTTACGTGAAGGTTAACCGGGCGCATCATTTTTTTACTTCGCCGGAAACGGAGTTTTAACCCTAACATCCTAACAATATGCGGATGAGTATCCGTTGTGTGTTTCTTGCGTCTGTTAGTTCCGCGTTTCTCGCTGCATGTGTGGCTGCATCCGGTACGGCTTTCGCTGCCTCGCAAAGCCCGAGCATTCTCCAATCTGTACAGGCTTATAAGGCGCTCACTGCAGGCGACCAGATTTCTGCAATCGCTGCCTATACGCAAGCCATTGAATCACAGGATTTGCCGACTGAAGCGCTGGCCAATGCCTTATTGAACCGCGGGCTGGCCTATCAGCAAATCAACGAGCACCAGGAAGCCATTGACGATTATAGCTCGGCTTTGCAGCTTGATGCGATGAGCGCCACCTTGCGTGCCACGGCCTTGTACAATCGTGGGCTATCGCAACAAAAACTTGCCAGGCTTTCAGCCGCCATTGAAGATTTTACCAGTGCGCTGTTTCTCGATCCCGAATTTGCCATGTCCTACTACGGCAGGGGCAACGCCTTGCGTGAAAGCGGGCAATCGCTGTTTGCGCTTTCCGATTATGAAAAGGCATTGCGCTACCACCATCCGGATGCGGCGCGGGTTCATTACGCCGAGGCGCTTACCTATGAGAACCTGAAGCGGCCAGCAGATACCCGCAAAGCCCTCGAACTCGCCTTGGCCGCCAATCCCAGTTTCAAGCCCGCGGGCGACAAGCTTGCCATGCTGCAAGGCGGCGATGCGGCGCCAGCAAAACCAATGGCGCTTGCCGCATTTAACGTGGGTGGCGGTGAACTCACGGTTCGCAAGCCTGATCAGCCGAAAGCCGTTGAACCATCCGCAGAGCTTATGAATGAACAAACCACTGATCCGCTGTTGACAGCGTCGGTTGACCTTGTGGTGACGACGCCCTCGAGCAAGATTGTTGATCGTATTCCGGTTGACGAGCCAGCTGTTGTTAACGCGGCTGCCGCTGAAGAAAAAGTGATTGCTGTTGAAGCGGTTGATGACGTGACACCGGTTGCCGAGCCTGTCGTCGAAGAAGCAGTTTCAGCCGAAGAAGTTGCAACGGAAGGGGTGCCCGCCAGTGGCTGGAGCGTTCAGGTGGCGTCAGCCGAAAGTGAATCTGCCGCGTGGTCAACCTGGAAAAAGATGCAGGCAAGGCACAAGACGCTTGCTGGCCAAAAACCTGTTGTGATGAAGGCAGACCTGGGCTCAAAAGGCATCTTCTACCGCGTGCGTCTTGCCGGTTTTGATGACCAGGGTGCAGCGAAGTCGACATGTTCGAAGCTCAAGGCCAAAGGTGTTTCCTGCTTTGTGAGCAAGATCAATTCCTGAACGCCGCTTGAAGGCTGGCAATTAAATGGCGGGGCCCGCGGCGCATCAACTCGGCGGCGGGGGTGTAGCGGGGACCTATTTTTCGGCAAGATCCTTCATGCAGCGCACTTCAGAAACAACTTCAGCCTCGGCCAGCCCGCGCACGTAGCCCAAAACATTTTCGATTGATGTTTCACTCTCGGGCAGCCCGAGTTCCTTGTCTTTCAATTCTGCCATGGTGAACCCGTCCGCTAGGGCATCAACGACCTTGGCTTCTTCCTGTCCCAGGATTCTGAACCGTGCCGCGGCTCCTTGGCGCCACACCAAAAGTTCTGAGGGTTCCACAAGCCGCTCGGGGTGCGGCGGCCGCTCTTCGCATCTGAGGGCAGCCCAAAGGCTTGTGGCATTGGTGGTGAAGCGCAGGCGTTGCACGGAAGGGTGCATGACGATCCTGCACTGTTGCAAGTCTTTCAGTTGATAGCTGTCCAATTCCTGTACCGGCAGGATGGGCGCAACGGGAGCTTCGAATGCCGCGCTCAATGCAATTTCCAAACTGGCAAATTCCGCAAGTTCAGGGTTTTTGGAATAGGGGCGGGTTTCGCTCAGGAATTTTGCGAGGTGCCGCGAAAACCACCGCAGGTTTGGGAGGCCAGAGGGATATTTTGATGCAAACCGGCGGCCAACCATATTGAATGCGGCAGCACCCAGATAGGATTGCAGTTTGGCGTGGTCGCCTGCCAGGAATTCTGTCAAACGATCCACATCCTGCATATCGTCAGCCTGAATCATGTTCCAAAGATGCGGATAAGCAAATTCACTTGCCAATCACGAGCGCGTTAGCGCTTTCACGATGACGTGAAGGCAATCACTTATTTGAGAAGGAACGTGACCTTCATGTTAACGCGCCATTCGATTACCTTGCCATTCTTTACCACGCATTTGATGTCCTGAACCCAGGCGCTTTCAATCTGGTCGAGGGTCTGGTCCGCGCGCTTGACGCCGGTTTCAATGGCATCTTCAATGCTCTTGGGCGAAGAGGAGGTGAGTTCGATTACTTTTGCAACTGTTGTCATGGCGGGTTCCGAT
This sequence comes from uncultured Alphaproteobacteria bacterium, assembly GCA_963763635.1. Classification (GTDB taxonomy): domain Bacteria; phylum Pseudomonadota; class Alphaproteobacteria; order Rhizobiales; family Aestuariivirgaceae; genus Aestuariivirga. The sequence goes on along the minus strand of CAVXPO010000016.1, from coordinate 65,999 downwards.
CTTGAAGTGCTGATAACACCAACTTTGAGGTTTCCCTCAAGTCCATGATAGCATAGGTATCACGCTTCAGGTCCAGAGGTATTCCGTCTTTTCATGCCGCTTCATCTTATCAAGCTATGTGTTGGCGTTTCCGAAGTTTCCGAGCTGCGGCGTTGGGTCAAAGACGCGCGCAAGGGATTGGACACGCTTGACCACACCACGCGCATGTTCCCCACCAGGCGGAACGAAATCCTCGCGGGCGGTTCGCTGTATTGGGTCATTCGCGGCATGATCCTGTGCCGCCAGCCCATTGCCGATTTGGTGGCGGTCACGGGGCAAGACGGCATCGGGCGCTGCCGCATTGATTTCAAGCCAAAGATCATTCTGGTGCGGCCCACACCACGTCGCGCCTTTCAGGGCTGGCGGTATTTGAAAGCGGAAGATGCTCCTGCCGATCTGAAATCCGGCGATGTGCCGGGTGACATGAGCGAAGCCATGCGCCGCGAGCTGGCGACGCTGGGCCTGCTCTAGGACGTCGCTCATGCTGAGGCGCATCGCCCCTGCGATGCCTCGAAGCATCTCGCACCGCATCCACCGGCCCTTCGAGGCCAAGCTGTGCCTGGCGCCTCAGGGTGAGGGATTCACAAGTTATTCCAAAGAGGTTGCGGCCGTTGCGATATACAGTTCAGGAATAGTCGCTGCACATCTTAATGTCCTAATGATTTATCAGGTTGTTTTGAGTAATGTAGCTATTGAATGCAGCCATGAATGGCATTGCAAAAAAAATTATCTGAATAAAAAGAATAAGTAATTTGACTAATCCAGGCGGTAAAAATCTGAATCTGGTGATCATTTGATCTTGCGCAAAGACTTTGTTTCCACTGTCTTTCTGAAAATTCCATCCCATTTTGTGATAAAAAAATATCTCTTTTACAATGAGCGGAAACGCACGAGCATGGAACATCAACCACGCAAATAGTACAAACAGGCCCAATGCGCCTGCGGCTATAATTCCTAAATTCACTTTGATCCTCTCACTTTTGAACGCTGGTAATGCGAATTGTGAACACAAATTTGAGTAGAAATATCCGCAGAATATCCGACTTTGTTTTGAACAGGACTTGATAATTCGCCGATCCGCATCTTACATCCATCTCATAAAACTGTAACGCCGCTATAATAATCTTGCCATTAGATTGTATTGGGTTTTCCTCCCCGCCGTTTTGACAGCGCCATCAGCGCTTGCCAATCTCCAGCCATCAGGGCCTCTTTTTTGCTGCGCGACCAACCCTTGATGCGGCGTTCAGCTGCGATCGCATCAACGATCAGTTCGAAATGTTCGGCATAGGCGAGCCTCACCGGACGGCGTTTTGCGGTATAGGCATCCTCATAAATTCCCTCATTGTGCTCCCATGCGCGGGCCTCCGGCTCCTCCTGCTTGGTCAGCCCGGTGTAATAGCTGCCATCGGAACACCGTAGTATGTAAACCCACGCGCCACTCACGATCTACCTCCTCATGCTGAGGCGCATCGCGCTTGCGATGCCTCGAAGCATCCCGTTCCGCATCCACCAGCCCTTCGAGGCCGCGCCGCGCTTGGCGCCTCAGGGTGAGGGCGTGGGTTATATTTGCCACGCACCACTCGCTATCCAACCCCTCATGCTGAGGTGCATCGCCCTTGCGACGCCTCGAAGCATCCCGTTCCGCATCCATCAGCCCTTCGCGGCCAGGCTGCGCTCGGCGCCTCAGGGGGAGGAAAAAATCAAACCTCAATGTTATCAATCAGCCGGGTCTTGCCGAGCCATGCAGCGGCGAGGAGCCTGAGCGGTTCATCTTTGTATGAGGCGGGGACAGCGAGCGTCTCGGCGTTGCGCACGGTTACATAGTCAACCTTGAAGCCCAGCGTGGTGAGCGAGCGCGACGCGGCGCGCATGGCTTTCTGCGGGTCAACGCCGTTGCGGATTTTTTCAGCGGCCTGCATCAGCGACTTGTAAATCGCGGTTGCCAGGTTGCGCTCGACTTTTGAAAGGTAGCGGTTGCGCGACGACAGCGCCATGCCATCTTCGGCGCGCACCGTTGGAACGCCGATCACTTCAATGGGAATATCAAGATCCTTCGCCATTTGCGTGACCACCCGCAATTGCTGGTAGTCCTTCTGGCCAAACATGGCGAAGTCAGCCCCGCTCTGAATAAAAAGCTTGGCCACGATGGTTGCGACACCATCAAAAAACTGCGGGCGGAATTTATCCTCGAGGTTTGCCTTGGCGGGGCCTTTCATGGAAACGGTGGTGGAAAAATTCTCGCCATAGATTTCATCGCCACCCGGCGCGTAGATCAGCTTTACACCAGCCGCTGCCAGCTTTGCCACATCGCCTGCTTCATCCCGCGGATAGCGGCTCAGATCCTCGTTGGCGCCAAACTGTTTGGGGTTGACGAAGATCGAGACCACAACCTCATCAGCTATTTTCAAGCCTTCTTCCACCAGCGTCAGGTGGCCCTCATGCAGCGCGCCCATGGTGGGAACGATGGCATAGCTTGATCCGGCCTCGCGCCACGCATCGGTTTCGTGGTGCAGGGCTTCAACGGTGCGGATGATTTTTGGCTTCACGGCTTGCGGTCCTTGGTCTTTGGAATCGGGAGCAATGGACTTTCCTTTACTTGCTCCATCACAAAGTAGGAATGGGTGTTTTCTATCATTGGCAGCGCACCGATGATGGAGCCGAGGATTTCGCGATATTCCGGCATGTCGCGCACGCGGATTTTCAGCAGGTAGTCAAATCCGCCACCCAGCATGTGGCACTCCAATATTTGCTTCACCGGCCTTACCGCCGCGTTAAAGGCTTTCAGGCTGGCTTCATCGGTTGCCTTGAGGCTCACGGTCACAAACACCATCAGCGCCTGGTTGAGGGCCGCAGGATTGATGCGGGCGTGATAGCCGAGGATCACGCCATCCTGCTCAAGCCTCCGCATGCGCAGGGTGCAAGGGGTGGCTGAAAGGTTTACCTTCTTGGCGAGATCAACAACGGGGATTCGCCCCTCGTTCTGCAACGTGCTCAAGAGGTGCAAGTCGATGCTATCCAAATTCTCTGGCATATCCGCTAATTTTAGCATTTTTCACTCACATGGATAATTAGATGCGTTTTATAACTGCATAGTTGGCGCACAATAGCGAGAAATATTCTTCGAGTTGTGGCATGTAGTGGCAAGTTTCAGGAGGCCCCCGATGACCAGCATTCCAAACCGTACCGCCATTGCCGCACGGCTTTTTGCCGATGAAACAGTGCTGGTCAAAGAGCTTGCGGCGGAAGCGCTGCTCAGCGCCGATGACCGGCGGCGCGTCACCGATGTGGCCAAATCACTGGTGGCGGCGGTGCGCGCCAACCGCCAGAAGCAGGGTGGCATTGACGCCTTCATGCAGGAATATTCCCTGTCATCGGAGGAGGGCGTTGTGCTGATGTGCATGGCGGAGGCGCTGCTGCGCATTCCCGATGCGGAGACCGCTGACAAGCTGATCGCCGACAAGATCGGCGGCAAGGATTGGGAGGGCCATCTCGGCCAATCGGAATCGCTGTTTGTCAATGCCTCCGCCTGGGGGCTGATGCTGACGGGCAGGATTGTCGAGTTGGGGCAGGGCACGATGAAAGAGCCCGCCACTTATCTCAAGCGCCTGATCACGCGTTCCGGCGAGCCCTTCATCCGCAATGCCATGAAGCAGGCGATGCGCATCATGGGCAAGCAGTTCGTTTTGGGGCGCACCATCACCGAAGCGCTCAGCATTGCCAAGCCGCTGGAAGCGGAGGGATACCGCTTTTCCTATGACATGCTGGGGGAGGCAGCATTTACCGCGGAAGATGCGAAGAAATATTTTGTTTCCTACAAGTCAGCGCTTGCGAAGCTGGGTTCCAAGGCAGCCGGTAACGAAGTGTTCTCGCGGCCGTCGATTTCCGTCAAGCTCTCGGCGCTGCATCCCCGTTATGAGGTGAAGCAGCAGGCGCGCGTGCAGGCTGAACTGCTTCCACAGATTATTGAACTCGCTGCGCTGGCGAAATCGCTGAATGTCGGCCTCACCATTGATGCGGAAGAAGTGAACCGCCTTGACCTCTCACTGGATTTGTTTGAACGGCTGGCGGGCGATGCACGCCTGGCGGGCTGGAATGGATTGGGACTTGCGGTACAGGCCTATGGCAAGCGGGCAAAGCCGGTGCTAGAATGGTTGGCGCAACTTGCCAAAGCAACGGCGCGGCAGTTGCCGGTGCGCCTTGTCAAGGGGGCCTATTGGGATACGGAAATCAAGCGCGCGCAGGAGGCGGGGCTTGCAGCCTATCCGCTCTTTACCCGCAAGGTTTCAACGGATGTGAGCTACCTTGCCTGCGCCAGATACCTGCTGGCCAATCGTGATGTTTTCTATCCGCAGTTTGCCACCCATAATGCCCAGACGATCGCGGCGGTGCGCATCATGGCGGGTGAGTTGGGTGGTTACGAGTTCCAGCGGCTGCATGGCATGGGGCAGGCGCTGTATCAAGAAGTTGTGGGGCCTGACAAATTGAATGTGCCCTGCCGCATCTATGCGCCGGTTGGCAGCCATGAGGATTTGCTGGCCTATCTGGTAAGGCGCCTGCTGGAGAACGGCGCCAACACGTCGTTCGTCAACCGGCTTGCCGATGATGACGCGCCGATCGCCGAGATTATCGCCAATCCGGTTTTGGAAGTCGGTGCGTTGCCTGCCATCCCGCACCCCCGCATTCCTGCCCCCCGCAAGATTTTTACCGGCCGCGAAAGTTCTGCCGGTCTCCCCTTGTGGGACGATGCAACGCGCGCCAGGCTCACCAACAGTGTTTCTGCAGAGATGAAACGCCCAACGGTTGCGACCTGCCTTGTGGATGGACAGCCTGTGAAAACCGGCCAGGCCCACGCCATCAACGCACCCCATGACAACCGCCTGCATGTGGGTGATGTGTTTGAGGCGGATGAAACCGCCGTCAATAAAGCAATGGCAGCCGCATCCAGGCACCAGTTTGATTGGGATGGGCTGGGTGGTGTTGCGCGGGCGGCGGTTCTCGAAAAGGCTGCCGGCCTCTATGAAGCTCATGGCCCACGCCTTCTCGGCCTGCTGGTCCAAGAGGCCGGAAAGACGTTTGATAATGCGATTGCCGACTTGCGCGAGGCGGTGGATTTCCTGCGCTACTATGCGGCGCAGGCGCGGGCGGAATTTTCCGGCGGCTTGCGCCTTCCCGGCCCCACGGGCGAAAGCAATGAAATGACGCTGCATGGCCGCGGCGTTTTTGCCTGCATCGCGCCATGGAATTTCCCGCTGGCGATTTTTACTGGGCAGGTGGCTGCCGCATTGGCTGCTGGCAATGCGGTGATCGCCAAGCCTGCCGAGCAAACACCGTTGGTGGCTTACGAAGCGATCAAGCTATTGCATCAAGCGGGTGTTCCGGCTGGCATCCTGCATTTCCTGCCGGGCGATGGCGCGCGGATTGGCAAAACCCTTCTGGCGCATCCCGCACTTTCAGGCGTGGCCTTCACCGGCTCAAATGAAACGGCAAGCATTATCAACCGCGCGCTGGCCCAGCGTGACGGCGCCTTTGTTTCACTCATCGCTGAAACCGGCGGCATGAACGCCATGATTGTGGATAGTTCCGCTCTGCCTGAGCAGGCCGTGCGCGATGTTTTGGCTTCCGCTTTTGACAGTGCGGGCCAGCGCTGCTCGGCCGCGCGGCTGCTGTTCGTGCAGGATGATGTGGCGGACCGCATCATCCCCATGCTGCGCGGCTCCATGGCGGAACTCCGCGTGGGCAATCCGTTTGAATATACAACGGATGTGGGCCCGGTCATTGATGCCGAAGCGCGCGATAGGCTCAATGCCCATAAGGCCCAAATGGCGGCGCAGGCGAAAACCATTCTTGACCTGCCGCTGCCTGCCGATTGCCGGCACGGCACATTCGTGTCTCCGGCGGCCTATGAGCTCCAATCGATCGGTGTGCTGAAGCGTGAAGTGTTTGGCCCCGTCCTGCATGTCGTGCGCTTTGCGGGCAGCCGCATCGCAGAAGTTTGTGACGCGCTTAATGCAACAGGCTTTGGCCTTACACTGGGGCTTCACACCCGGATTGAAACCACAGTTAACCAGGTGCGCCGCCGCGTGAGGGTGGGCAACATGTATGTTAACCGTAACCAGATTGGCGCCGTGGTGGGGGCCCAGCCCTTTGGCGGCGAGGGGTTGTCAGGCACGGGGCCCAAAGCCGGTGGCGCCCATTACCTGCAACGCTTTGCCACGGAGCGGGTTTGTTCAACAGATACAACAGCTTCCGGCGGCAATGCGGCGCTGATGTCGATGGAAACCGATCCGGCGCGTTAGGCAGCTATCTCGCATTTACGGAAAAATTTACCTTCTTACCTAAGATGAATTTTATGTTCCGGTATTATGTTGGGTTAACAAGGTGCAGACATGTCCATTGAAGATTTTGACCTGCTAAAAGAACCCCATTCGGCATTCGCCTCTTTCGAGGAGGCGACGCGCTATCTGGAATCGGTCTGCACCCGCTTTGGTATCAACAACCTTTCCTATTGGATGGTAACGTCGATTGATGGCGTTCCAGACCAGGTTACATGGATTGCCACCTACGATCCGGCTTACATGAGCTATTACATGGAAAATTATACACCGCTGGGTGACCCGACCTTTGAAAGCGCTATTGCGGAAAACGCGGTCATCGATTGGTCGGAATGGCTGCCTGACGATGAAATGACCCAGGGCCTGGCACCCACGGCGATGAAGTATGGCATCACAAAGTATGGCATCTCGTTTCCGCTGCGTGATGGAACGCTGGGTGATGTTCTGTTTTCGGTGAACGTGAAGTCCAATGATGAAGGGTGGTTTTTGCTCAAGGGCGACCTTCTCGCGAAATTCCTGCCCTTTGCCCATTACTTTCATGAACGGGCCCGACCCCTCATTGAATCACGGAAATTTGCGGAAATAAACTTCGCTGCCTGACGCAGATGTGCTGAGACGCGGAAAGACGGAAGCGGCGGCAGCGGTCGCCGCCGCTTGAGTTGTATGTCAGGGCCCCGCCACCAGCTTGGTTGGCATTTCCATCAAGGAAAAGTCCGCGCCGTCGCAGCTCACATTGGGATTGGTGGGGCTGAACATTCCCAGCGGGTTGTCCTTGAACAGCCAGGCATGCAGATCATAATGGTGGAACCCTTGGGGAATAAGCGGCTCGTGGCCTTCCATCGGACCCTGGAAGGGCTGTCCGAGGATACTCGGCCGCTCCTTGGCGACAGCCAGGGGCACCAGCCATTCGGCCGCAACCAGCTTGAGTTTTCCGCCGACTGGCTCATAGATCAGCACATTGGGTTTCATTGGGTCGGGCGGCCCTTGCAAGGTGAGATTGACGAAGTGAACGCCCATGGCCCCCTTCGGGTAATCCATATGCCCTTCCATCTTCGACCCGTCGTAGTGGACGCAGCCCACCGTTGACAGATAAAGATCGCGGACGGCAACATAGGGGTCTTCATATTTGGCGAGTGCCTTCCGTACGGCGTCGATCTCGGCCTGTGGGGCGTCACCGGCATTGGCGCTGCCAATCCCCGGGCCCATACTCATCAGCCCAATCACGGCCTTGACACCAAAACGGGCAACACTGGAAATAGTCATCGTGCTTCCTCCCTGAGTTTTCAACTGACATCCAACCATTGGGTATCTTGTTGATGGTAAGTTTTCTCAAAAAGTAACTTGACCGGCCTTTTCCGAACCAGAAGATGTGTGAATATCCGTAGCGACCTGACATCCGCCATCCGCCGGATGATCAGTTTGACGGGGCCGAGATTTGCGCAAAATGGCATCATTGACAAGAGGGGAAGCGGGTGCGTCAGTCATCCTTGCCGCCAAAACCAAGCCCGCGTTCAACCGCGTGTACACCGAATTTTCCGCGCAGCTTGTCGATCGCCAATTCTGCCTTGGTAAGGGCGGCAAAGCGCGCGTCTAATGTTGAAGATTCAGCGCTGGCCATTGCTTCGCTTAAATGGCTTATCCCCACGCCAATCAGGCGGAATTTGGTTCCCGTTGCCTCGCGTTTCAACAGTGGTTTTGCGGCCGAGAATATTTGGTGGGCAAGCTGTGTGGGGTCATCAAGCGTGGTGTTCCTGCTGCGGGTCTTGAAGTCCGTTGTTTTCAGCTTCAGCGCCACGGTCACGCCAGAAAACCCGCCATGCTTGGCGCGGCGCGAGACTTTTTCGGAGAGTTGCCAAAGAATGCGCTCAAGCGCTTCGTAGTCGCTGATGTCAGAGTTGAACGTCGTTTCGGCGCTGATGCTTTTGCTTTCATCATTGGCTGCCACAACGCGCACATCTTCACCTCTCGCCAAGTGATAAAGCCGAGTTCCCATGCCGCCATAGCGCCTTAACAGTTCATTGCGTTCCATGGTTTGCAATTGGCCAATGTGTGTAATGCCATCTCTCGCCAGGTTTTCCTGAAACACCCGGCCCACACCCCAGATGATGCCCACCGGCATTTCCGCGAGCTTTGCTTTCGCTTCGGCCTTGCCGATGATTGAAAAGCCACGCGGCTTTTCAATGTCGGAGGCAACCTTGGCCAGAAACTTGTTATAGGAAAGCCCAATGGATGCGGTGATGCCGATATTATCTTCAATACGCTTGATGAGCGTGGCCAATGACAGGGCAGGGCTCATGCCATGCAGTCGCGTTGTGCCGGAAAGATCCAGGAAGGCCTCATCGATGGAGAGCGGCTGGACAAGGGGTGTGAGCTCGAACATGAGTTCGCGCACCTGTTTGCCCACGGCGGAATATTTCCGGATATCCGGTTTAATGACGATGGCCTCCGGGCAAAGTGCCAAGGCTTTAAACATCGGCATGGCGGATTTCACGCCTTTGATGCGCGCCACATAGCAGGCAGTGGAAACAACCCCGCGGGCGCCGCCGCCGATAATTACGGGCCTGTCCTTGATATCCGGATTGTCGCGCTTTTCGACCGCCGCATAGAAGGCATCGCAATCAATATGGGCAATGGAAAGCTCATGCATTTCAGGATGCCGTTTGAGCCGCGGCCCCCGGCAATTCCTGCAGCGCGTGTCATGGGCGGCAACTGCCGTCAGGCAGTCACGGCAAAATCCCAACGCAGGCAGTTCTTGGCTCATGCCGCCAGTCTAGCGCTGAACGCCAAGCAACGGAACATGGTGGCATCATATTGTTGCGCCAATGAGTTTGAGCACATGGGGATGCACCTCATCCCAGCTATGGGTGCGGAGCGATACAAACTCCAATGGGGCAACCATCCGCGCAAAGCGCTCGTCCTGTATGAAATGGATGAGGTGAACATGCGGCGCATGTTCAAACGCTGAGATTATGAAGCCTGGACTGTCATCAATGAATATCACCGGGGCTGAAATCTGTGAGGCGATTGAGTTTATGGCAGGGCCTTTGGGGCCCGAATTGGTGATAACGGGAAAAATAAGTCCGTGACCTGCGAGGTTTGTCCGCCTGTCTTCGCCCGCCTCATGGGGCAAGTTGGTCAGCATGACAACTTCAGCATGTTGGGAGATGTTAAGCAGGGAAGCTACAGCCCCTTCAATGGTTTGCATGTCCCTGGTTCTTTCCGCAAAGAACTGGCGAACAATCCTTTCGGAGTTTTGCGGCCCGATGAGTTCGTTGTTGTGGCGGAAGCGCGTACTGGCGAAGGAGTGGTTCATGTGGCTGGTGTCCAGCCACATGTCATGCTCAACCAGGAAATCCTCATAGTCGCGGGTGAAATGCACAATCACTTCATCGACGTCACAAATTACCAGCGGCCGCCCTGGATCAAGCTTCAATTCCGCGATTTGCGCCACGGTAATTTCATGAATCATGGCTGGCTCCCGGCAGTTTGTGGCGTGCGCGCATGATCATTTCGGGTGCAATCTGGCATGCTGTGGCAAATTCCAACAGGAGTGATTCGTTTTCCAAAAGATGGTCCAACAGTCCAGCCAGCGTTGCAGGCTCACCCGCCTTGTGTTTCAGCTCCGCCAAATCCATTCCCGTAGTTACCAGAAAGTAACTGAATTTTTCGTCGTCGCTGGCAAGGAAATCCAGCGCTTTCAGCGCAATTATCTCAGCATTTTCAGTATTTTCTTGAAATTTTGGTGCCATTTTTTGCTCGCAATTAACCAAATCCACTATCGCTCTGGTTGGACCGGTGGCAATTAAGTCATTAGTGACGGAATCGCCTCAGAATAAACATTAACGGGGTTCTGTTAGCTGTGAAGGCTCTTGTCGAACAGTGTAATTGTAAAAACGAGTGTTGCGTAAATCATGGATCTGACAACAATAAATGTGATGGATGAGATGAAGTCTCCAGCGGCCACTCCTGTGAAGCCCAAAACAGTGCTTGTTGTCGAAGACAATGAACTGAACATGAAACTATTCAATGATTTGCTGGAAGCCCATGGCTACCGCGTCATACAGACGCGTGATGGCTTGTCGGCGCTCGACATCGCCCGCAAGCATATGCCCGATCTCATCCTTATGGATATCCAGTTGCCTGAAGTGTCAGGCATCGAAGTCACCAAGTGGCTCAAAGAAGATGATGAGCTGCGCAAAATCCCGGTTATAGCCGTCACTGCTTTTGCAATGAAGGGCGATGAGCAAAAAATCCGGGAAGGCGGCTGCGAAGCATATGTTTCGAAACCAATTTCGGTTATCAGCTTTCTCAAGACAATCGACAGCTTTATTGGCAACGACAAATGACAGCCCGAATACTTGTTGTTGACGACATTGTTGCGAATGTTCGCCTGTTGGAAGCAAAGCTGTCGGCTGAGTATTTCGAAGTTGTGACGGCAATGAATGGTGTGGACGCACTGGAAGCGGTCCAGCGCACCAAGCCTGATATTATCCTGCTTGATGTGATGATGCCCGGAATTGATGGTATAGAAGTATGCAAGCGCATCAAGGCGAATGCGGCAACCCAACATATTCCGGTCATCATGGTAACAGCCCTTGACCAGCTTGAAGACCGGGTGCGCGGCCTTGAGGCAGGGGCCGATGATTTTTTGACCAAGCCCGTGAATGACGTTGCCCTGTTCTGCCGGATCAAGAGTTTGGTCCGGCTCAAAATGCTTTCTGATGAGCTTCGGGCGCGCGCTGTTTCAAGTGAATCCATGGGTCTTGGCGTAAAGAACGCGAACTTCATCGAATCCACTCCCGGCCAAGTTTTGGTCATCGACAGCCGGGAAGCCTTTGTGGAGCGTGTCAAGGTAGCGCTTGCCGGAAAACATGAGGTATCCGCAATTCAGGATCCCGCCATGGCTATTTCCCATATAGCCGAGAGCCCTGTTTCCTATGAACTGGTCATCATCAATCTTGATGGCGACGAGTTTGACGGGCTTCGCCTGTGCTCGCAGTTGAAGTCGCTTGAACGCACACGGCAGATTCCCGTTTTGATCGTTGTGGCGCCGGACGACCAGCAGCGGCTGCTGCGCGCGCTTGATATGGGCATCAACGACTATCTTATCCGTCCCATTGACCGGCAGGAACTTTTGGCCCGTGTCAACACGCAGGTGCGCCGCTCGCGCTATGCGGAGCAGTTGCGCCTCAGCGTGCAGGCTTCAATCGAATTGGCGGTTACTGATCCGCTCACCGGGCTTTATAACCGCCGTTACATGGAAACCCATCTTGCCCATCTGGTGGAGCACTCCATTCACCGGGGCAAACCCCTTGCCGTGCTTGCCATTGACGTCGACTATTTCAAGGCGGTGAACGACACCCAAGGCCATGACGTGGGCGACAAGGTGTTGCAGGAACTGGCGCTTCGTATCCGTGACAATGTGCGCAATATTGATATGGCCTGCCGCGTCGGTGGCGAAGAATTCATTGTTATCCTGCCGGGCACCGATGTGGACGTGGCGCAAAAAATTGCCGAGCGCGTACGGCGCTCAATTTCGGCAAGGCCCTTTACGGGCGGCGCATCGGGAAACCTGAACATTACGGTTTCGGTTGGCATTTCAACGCTCATGGGCATTGAAGACAGGCTTGAGGAGTTCCTCAAACGGGCTGATCAGGCGCTATACCAGGCCAAGCGCGACGGCCGTAACCGGGTCATGCTCGCTGCGGCTTGAGCCATTATTCCCTTCCGGCCCGTTCTGGTGTAATTGCGCTGCCACATGCAGGATGAAGCAGAAATTCCAAATCAGCCGGTAAGCCAACGCTGGGGCCAGCGCGGCACGGCGGGCGCGCTTTTTGCCGGGCAAATGACATTTGAGAATGTCTGCTGCTCAATGGGCGTCAAGGAAATCCTCAAGGGCCTCAGTTTCGAATTGAAGGCTGGCGAAATCGCCTGCCTGTTGGGGCCTTCAGGCTGTGGCAAGACCACGCTTCTGCGCATCGCGGCGGGCATTCAGCGCTTGAGTTCAGGCCGCGTGCTGATTGATGGCCTGGAGGTCGACGGGCCGCGCAGCTTTGTGCCGCCGGAGCGGCGCAATATCGGGCTGGTGTTCCAGGACTATGCGCTGTTTCCGCATCTCTCCGTCATTGACAATGTTGCCTTTGGGCTTAATGCGCTGAGCCGTGCGGAGGCTGAGAAAGTTGCCTCCCACGCGCTGGACCGGGTTGGGCTTTTGAATTTCCGCGACCGTTCGCCGGTATCCCTCTCCGGCGGCGAGCAGCAGCGGGTGGCGTTGGCGCGGGCCATTGTCACGCGGCCGCAGGTGATGCTGATGGACGAACCGTTTTCCGGCCTTGACCAGCGCCTGCGCGAAACCGTGCGCGAGGAAACCCTGGCGCTTTTGCGTGAAACCCGGGCCACTTGCGTGCTGGTGACCCATGATCCGGTGGAAGCCATGGATCTGGCCGACCGCATCTTTCTCATGCGGCGCGGCGAGCTGGTGCAGGCGGGAACGCCGCACGAGTTGTTCAACAACCCGGCGGATCTGGAAGCCGTGCGGTTTTTCTCGGACGTCAACGAAGTTTCCGGTGTTGCCAGAAGTGGTTCCATTGAAACGCCGCTGGGCAGGTTCAGGGCGGGGAAGGTTGCCAATGGCGCCCCAGGCATTGTGGTTATCCGCCCGCAGGCCCTGTCGCTCGGCGATCCGCAACGGGGCCAGGAGGGTTTCGTCAAGGAAGCGCGCTTCCTCGGCGACAAGACCAAGTGCATTGTGCAGTTCCACGGGCTGGATGAGCCGGTGTCGGTGCTGCTCAACGGCGCGTCACCGCAAAAGGGCGAGCTCGCCTATTTCGTCATTGATCACAATCACGTTTTGACCTTTACAAAGCCGCCGTCAGACAGCATGTGACATGACACCCTCATTTGTTGCGGCGCGGGGTTGTTTCTGCGATACTGCGGCACAACACAGATTTTAGGAGTTTCAAATGGGTTTCGGTTCGTGGTGGCACTGGGTGCTTTTGCTCGTCGTGGTGCTTGTGGTTTTTGGCGGCAAGGGCAAGGTGTCGGATTTGATGGGCGATGTTGCCAAGGGCATCAAGAGCTTCAAGAAGGGCCTGGCTGATGATCCTGCCGAGGAGGAAGTGGCCGAAGAGGTGAAAAGCATCGAAGAGACCGTGGTCACCAAGGTCAAGTCCACGCCCAAGAAGGTCAAAACCTAAGGCATTGATCCCATGTTTGACTTCGGTGTCGGCTATTCCGAAATGTTCGTCCTTGCCCTGATTGCGGTTATCGTGATCGGGCCCAAGGACCTGCCGAAAGTGCTGCGCGCCTTTGGCCGCATGATGACCAAGGTGCGCGGGATGTCGCGCGAGTTTCAGGGCCATGTGGACAGCGCCATGAAGGATGCCGGCCTTGACGATGTGAAGAAGGATCTGGCCGCCATGAAAATTGGCAATCCGATGACCAGCCTCAAGAACGAGATTGGCAAGGCAGCGCCGGCCAAAAGCAATGACTTCGACAAATATTTCGGTTCCCCGGATGAAGCGCCGAAACCATGACGAAGGAAGACATCGACGCCTCGGAAGCCCCGCTGCTTGACCATTTGATCGAACTGCGCACGCGGCTGATCTATTGCGTGGCGGGCTTTGTGGTGACCTTCCTCGTGAGTTTTTATTTCTCCTCGGAAATCCTGCATCTGCTGATCCTGCCGTTCAAATGGGGAACCGGCAGCGACGTGGGGCTGATCTCCATCAAGCTCCTCGGCGTGTTTCTGGTGAAGCTGAAGATCGCCATGTTTGGCGGCATGTTCATTTCCTTCCCGCTGATCGCCACGCAGCTTTACCGCTTCGTGGCACCCGGGCTTTACAAGAATGAGCGGCAGGCGCTGTTTCCCTATCTCATCGCCACGCCCATCTTCTTTGTGCTGGGGGCAGCACTGGTGTATTTCTTCCTGCTGCCGGTCGCCATCAAGTTTTTCTATGGCCTTGCCGCCGGCACGGGTGACGCGGGGCAGAACGCCATCACCCTGATGCCCGATGTGGAAGCCTACCTGGATTTTGTGATGATGCTGATTTTGGCTTTCGGCCTCACCTTCCAGCTGCCGGTGGTGCTCACCCTGCTGGGCCAGATCGGCGTGGTCAGCGCCGAGATGCTGTCGAAGGGCCGCCGCTTTGCCATCGTCGGCGTGTGCGCGCTGGCGGCCTTCATCACGCCGCCCGATCCCATCTCGATGATCGCCATGGCCATTCCGCTCATGGGGCTTTATGAAGTGGCGGTTCTCGCCGTGCGCCTGCTGGAAAAGCGCCGCGCCCGCGCCCAAGCCGTGAAGGACGCCGCCGATGCATGACATCAAATCCATCCGCGAAAACCCCGCCGCCTTTGACAAGGGGCTGGCGCTTCGCGGGCTGGCGCCGCTTGCCGCCGAACTCCTGAAGCTCGATTCGGAAAAGCGCGAGCACATTCAAAAGCTGCAGGATGCGCAAGGGCGCCGCAACGCGCTGTCGAAAGACATCGGCGACGCGATGAAGGCGGGCGACAAGGCGAAAGCCGAAGCGCTCAAGGCGGAAGTCGCCGGCCTCAAGGATTTCATTGCCAGCGGCGAGGAAACCGAACGCCGCCTCACGCAAGCCATCAGTGATGCGCTGGCCGTCATCCCCAACATTCCGATGGAAGGTGTTCCCGTCGGCAAGGACGAGCACGGCAATGTGGAGCTTCACGCCTGGGGCGAAAAGCCCCGCTTCAATTTCGAACCGCGCCAGCATTTCGACATCGGCGAATGGCTGGGGCTGATGGATTTCGAGACCGCCGCCAAACTGTCGGGCGCGCGCTTTGTCATCCTCAAGGGCCAGCTCGCCAAACTCGAACGCGCGCTTGCCCAGTTCATGCTTGATCTGCACACGGAGCATCATGGCTACAGCGAAACCTACGCGCCGCTCATGCTGAAGGACGAGGCGATGTTCGGCGTCGGGCAACTGCCGAAGTTCAAGGAGGACCTGTTCCAGACCACGAGCGGCCACTGGCTCATCCCCACGGCGGAAGCCTCGCTCACCAACATCGTGCGCGAGAAGGTTTTGGACGAGAAGGACCTGCCCATCCGCATGACGGCCTACACGCCGTGCTTTCGCGCCGAGGCGGGCGCCGCGGGCAGGGACACGCGCGGCATGATCCGCCAGCACCAGTTCTCGAAGGTCGAGCTTGTCTCCATCGTAACGCCGGAGCAGGCCGAAGCCGAACACGACCGCATGCTGGGTTGCGCCGAGGAAGTGTTGAAGCGATTGAAGCTCGCCTTCCGCACCATCGTCCTGTGCACCGGCGACATGGGCTTTGGCAGCCGGAAAACCTATGACATCGAAGTGTGGCTGCCGGGGCAGAACGCCTACCGGGAGATTTCCTCCTGCTCGCAGTTCGGCGATTTCCAGGCGCGCCGCATGGAAGCCCGCTGCAAGGCGGCGGATGCCAAAGCCGCCCGCTACGTCCACACGCTCAACGGCTCGGGCCTCGCCGTGGGCCGCACCATGGTGGCGATTTTGGAGAACTACCAGAACGACGATGGCAGTGTCACGATCCCGGAAGTTCTGCGGCCCTATATGGGCGGGGCGGAGAGGATCACGCGGGGCTGACTTTTTTACTTCCTTCTCCCCTTGCGGGAGAAGGGAATAATAACAAGATTCCTACACTCTCCATGGCCGGGCAGCGACCCGACCACCCAGGCTTATTTCGCAGCAACCGTTTGGCGCTGCATCTAGGCGGCGCGACTTTTGGCAAGCGCGGTGCGGATTGCCTTCACGCGCCGCGCCGAAATCACATCGACAATGCGCCTGGGCAAGGCAATTTCCCCCCGCCGGTGGGCGCGAACCTCTTTCAAGGCCCCAATAAGATCTGAACCGAATTTTGCGTCCTTCTTGCTCATTGCAGCTCCTCAATAAAAGCCAATATGTCCTTGCGCTGCTTTTGCGAAATGTCGGTTTGTTTGGATTTGCCATAGGCACAGCAACTATTCTGATATCGCCGTTTGAAGGAGGTTTCCGGCAATGCAGCGCCTGCCGCCGCGCACCTTGCAAATACGGGAATAGCGAAGCTTTTACGGATTGCGGGCAGCCATCGACATAACTATCGCCCGCGGAGGGTTCGGTCGCAATCGCCGTTTCCAGCGCACGGTTCGACTGGCGCCAATTCGCTTTGAAATCCGGCCTCCTGCGCCACTTGATGGATAAGCTCGCCGGAACCTTATACGCTATTAGCTGTATATTTGTAAGCTGGTGGCCGATGCAACAGCAATTCTCACGCCACTCCGTCTTTCCTTCACGCCAAATGATCCAAATCAACCTTCAACGCAGCCGCCAACTTTTTCAAAGTTCGAATGCCGCCCGTCTTATGGCCAGCTTCAATAGCCGCAATCATGGGCCGCGAAGCCTTGGAAAGCCTGGCCAGCGCCTCTTGGGTAAGCCCACGATATTCCCGCCAGATTTTAACAGGACTTTCCCCGCCAAGGCGGCGCTCGCTCAAATCAAGCGGAACAAGCTCGTCCTCGCCCCGCGCAAGACGTGCCTTCGCCGCGTCATAAGCCATAACATCAACCAGCATCTCAGCACCCATCCCACTCTCCATGGTCGGGCAGCGACCCGACCACCCAGACTTACTTCGCAGCCAACCGCTTGGCGCTGCGCATCAGCGTTTCATTGATGCGCACCTGCCAGCCCGGCCCCGTTGCCTTGAAGATCGCCAAAGCCTGCTTATCCAGGCGCAACGAAACCAGCTCCTTCGTGCCGCTGCCCAAAGGCCGCCCGCGCCGCACCAGTTTGGTGCCATTACGATAAGATCAGCTCGATCAAACCATTCCTCGGTCAGTTCAGGAGCATCATCATCCGGATTCAACCCAGACTTTATAGCGTTCTTTTTCACGGTCACTGGCTTTCCTCATTAAAACGAGGTTTATATTTGTAGCTACATAAATTAAATGTCAACCACACCACTCTCCATGGTAGGACTTGATCCGACCACCCAGGCTTTCCTACTTCACACTTCACTGCTACTCGGCAGAGCAGCAAAGTGAATCAGGTTTACGACTCTCGCTCCCTTACGAAAGCTATGAAATCCTTCAGGTCCATAAGGTCGTGTTGTTGGTTAGGGCGGTAGCTATCATGTATTGAACGAGGTATGACCAGTTGGACTTTCTGGGCTTTAATCTCGTCTGTTTGCTGCACCGAAATTCCGGTTTGGAGCGTGAACAGGTGCTTGTATTCAATGCGATCCGCTTCTCTTGTCATTTGGCGCCATCTGTCCTTAAGCGAAGATTTTGAGGCCAACATCGTGAGATGTCCGGTAGGGAAATTCTCGTCCTGATATTCAGCAATTACTAAGATCACAAAAGTAACAAATTGACAGTTCCAGATTTCTAATGCCAATTTAAGGATTGTAGACCAACACGATGATACGGACTTCAGCTAATGAGTTCATCCAACGTTGAAAACGTTCAAACTGCAGAGCTTGAAGGTTCGCGCATTGAGTATCTTTATCGCGATGCCGGTAACTGGAAGGTCTGGGGAGAGTTTGAATTATTAGGTAAAGTGACGTTAGATGAAATTAATAAGCTATTGCTAGATGAGTTTTGGTTTATTCCGCCGGCAGTTGGGATTGAAAGCCTAACACCAGAACAGCGAAATGATGATGATCATCCTTTCCATGAAATTCATGCTGTTGAACCTATTACGGTAACCAGTTCAACGCTCAGTGTGGAAGATTTTCTTGATCGAATGGAAGGGGCGCAAAAAACAGGATGGTTGGAGCTGTGCAAGTTTTATAGCGCCCTCACTGTTCAAAATAAGCTTTGAACATGGAAGTCTTCAGCAAAACAGATTCTGACAATGGTGGCCGCAGTTCAAAAACTTTTGGTTTTTTGGCAAAGTTGTATAGTCTTACCAATCTAAAGGCGTTTGGTCTTTCCTGAGAAACTTGGAGTTCATTGGCGCTAATAAAAAATGGGGTGGTTTGGTGACCGACTGTTGTCTTTACTTCTAATAGCTTCTCGTTCCCATTCTCATCGAATGATAATATGTCAAAACCCGCGCCGTCGCCTTCGTCTCTTGAAACCCATTTAACTTTGTCAATTAGATGTGAATTTGAACTGGCGACACGGGCGAGTTCAGAATGGAAAATCAGTTCTTCGCCACGTTTTCCCAGCGTCCGATTTTTTTCGTCTCTTGCTGCAGGATCAAATTTCCGGATGAGCCTCTCAAGTTCGGCATCTTTTGGCTCTGGTTTTGTTGAAAGTTGTGGCGGTGCCTCATAGAAGAGTTCTTCAGGTGCGGCTACTTCAGAAGTTGCTTGTTGTTGTGAATCTGTAAATAGTTCGGTGCGTTTTGGCAGCATCACTTCAATCGTTGAAAGCAACCTCTGTTGATAATTTTTCAAAGGTTTATAGCCGTCAATCCATGGCAACCCAAGCTCATTCATAACTGCGCTGATATTTTGATGTTTGCGTTCGATGGAACCACGTGAGCGACCAATAAGCTTATGCAGTTCAGCGTTCCGAGCTGATTTGTTGAAGGGAACTCGAGCCAATTCCAAGTCCAGCATGTCGAAGTAGTAACCCACAACGAGTTCCACCTCGTTTGATGTCCAGTCAGTTCCTGAAACTTCGTCACTGCTCATTGATGAACGCCCGCTCGAGATTGTGGAAGCTGACACACAAATGGACACTAGGCCAGGCTCGCAAATGAACAAAAAAGTTTACAACCAAGGTTTGACCAATAGTCACTTTTTACAAGCTATAGGATTAAGGATTATTCATACTAACATGTTAGTATGAATAATCGACGTTGCCGATTTACAGCAAAACCGTGTGCAAGCGTCTTGCGCACCGCTTGCAAATGCCTTGCAAACCGCTTGCACGCTGCATGCTTTTGCCGTGCAGGCTGTTGCAATTGCCTTGCACTTGTCACGCCTTCTTGAGGAACTCGGTGCGCAGCACCAGGCCCTTGATCTGGGGGTGGCGGCAATCGACCTCATCTTCATTATTCGTCAGGCGAATCGCCGCGATTTTGGTGCCGCGCTTCAGCGTCGCGCCTGCGCCCTTCACCTTCAAGTCCTTGATCAGAATGACGGAATCGCCGTCCTTCAGGATCGCCCCGTTGCTGTCTTTGACGTCCATCGGGGCTCCTTGAAGTGGTGCCGATTACAGGACTTCGAACCTGTGACCCCCTGATTACAAATCAGGTGCTCTACCAACTGAGCTAAATCGGCGTGCTGTCCCCCTATAACCATTTGGCCCGCTCCCTGCAACACCTCTTGTAGTTGCAGGAGAGGCACGCGATGGTGTCCCGTTCTGGCACAGTCTGTTAAGGTTTAGCGTCAAGGGATTTCAGCATGATACGTTCTAAAACTGCACTATTTACGGCCTTTTTGGCTGCCGGCCTGTTCGCTGCGGGGCTTTCCCAGGCGGGCGAAGGTAAAAACGGCGGCGGCGGCCACAGCAAGAATGGCGGCGGCGGCCACAGCAAAAATGGCGGCGGTGGCCACAGCAAGAATGGTGGTGGTGGTGGCGGCAGAACAGTTGTCGTGAACGTTGGCGGCGGCGGTGGCGGCGGCGGCGTTGTGATCAAGCGAAGGGTGGTTTGCGTGGTCAATAACCGGGTGTACCAGGTGCGCCGCGTGGAGGATTGCCTGCAGCAGCAGGCTGCCGTCAAGCGCAATAAAAAACGTGTCAAATCAGTTTGTTATGCCCATGCGCATGACGCTTATTGCGGCCATTCAAACGCCGGTTACAATGCCGGGCGAGGCATTGAAATCGGTTACGGCGGGCAGGCTTCCGGCGGCTATGCCGCAGGCGGCGGCTTCGTCGGTAGCCCGGCGGCTGTGGCCCAGGCCCAGCGCCGGGCTTCCAAGAATGGCGGCGGCTATTATGTGGAAGGCGAACAGGTCATCCGGGTGGCCAAACGCAAAAAGGGCCGAAAAATGGTGCATTTATACCACAGTGTCGCCCCAATCTACGATTCCGGCATCACAATTCATTACGGCCCCGTTGTCAGCAAGGGCGGATCGTACTAAGAGGGTTAACAGGACGACTCGTAGGGCGGCGACAGGAGCGGCCAGTTGGGAAACCAGCTGGCCGTTTTTTATTCTTAAGCCGCTTCAGTGGGTTAGGGCATAAAGGGCGATGGCCGCCGCGTTTGAAACGTTGAGTGAGCGAATGGGGCCGGCGAAATCCAGCTTCACCACCACATCGCAATTCTTGATCGTCAGCTCGCGTAGGCCCTTGCCCTCGGCCCCCAGAATTAAGGCAAGCGGCGGCGCTTTGTCGATCGCGCCCAGAACCATTTCAGCTTCCGAATCCAGCCCCACGAGGCGGAAGCCTGCGTCCTTCAGCTGCTCCATGGCGCGCGCCAGGTTGGTGACTTTCACAAACGGCACATGCTCGTAAGCCCCTGATGCGGCTTTGAAAAGAACGCCCGAGGCCTCCGCCGAGTGGCGCGCCGTGGTGATCAGCGCGTTTACCTTGAAGGCCGCGCAGGTGCGCAAAATCGCGCCCACGTTGTGGGGATCCGTCACCTGGTCGAGCAGCACCACAACGCCTGATTGTTCAATATCGCTGAGTTCTGGTTGGGGCAGGGGCTTGGCCACCAGAATCATGCCCTGGTGCACGGCGTCGGGTTCCAGCATGCGGTCCAGCACCTTGGGGTTTACAATTTCCGCAGTGATTTTAAGGGGTTGCGTCAGGTGCTTGAGCCGCTCCGCGCCGTTCAGCGTGGTGGCGAGCTTGACAAATTTGCGCCTGGGGTTCTTCAGCGCCTCTTCCACCGGGTGGGTGCCATAGATCGTGTCATTGTGGTCCGTCATGGCCCTGAGCTATAGGCATAATTGCGCCAAATCCCAACTGGTTATTTGGCTGTTTCAATGCTTGACTCGGCTAGGCAACCCCGGCATACAGCGCACCACTAAAGGTTTGGGCGACACCCTGCCTTGTTGGCGTTTGGCTTGTTTTCCAGCGAATTGGGGGAGTGTCCCGAGTGGCAAAGGGGGGGGACTGTAAATCCCCTGGCTTCGCCTTCGTAGGTTCGAGTCCTACCTCCCCCACCATCGCTTGGGAGGGCAGACCGGGCGCTCGCAGGTGAAGTGTTTGAAAAGGACTGTAATTACAAGACGTTATAAGGCGGGTGTAGCTCAATGGTAGAGCAGGAGCCTTCCAAGCTCAATACGAGGGTTCGATTCCCTTCACCCGCTCCAAAATCAAGAACAGGATATTAGAGACCATGGCCAAAGAAAAATTCAACCGCGACAAGCCGCATTGCAACATCGGGACGATTGGCCATGTTGACCATGGCAAGACGTCGCTGACGGCGGCGATCACCAAGGTTTTGGCCGAGAGCGGTGGTGCGACCTATACGGCCTATGACCAGATTGACAAGGCGCCTGAGGAGCGGGCGCGCGGCATCACGATTTCCACGGCGCATGTGGAATACCAGACCAAGAACCGGCATTACGCCCATGTGGATTGCCCGGGCCATGCGGACTATGTGAAAAACATGATCACCGGCGCCGCCCAGATGGATGGCGGCATCCTGGTGGTGTCGGCGGCTGACGGCCCGATGCCGCAGACGCGCGAACATATTTTGCTGGCAAGGCAGGTTGGCGTTCCCGCCCTTGTGGTGTTCATGAACAAGGTGGACATGGTTGACGATCCGGAACTGCTGGATCTGGTTGAAATGGAAGTGCGCGAGCTTCTGACCTCCTACCAGTTTCCCGGCGACGATATTCCGATCATCCGGGGCTCGGCACTCTGTGCCTTGAACAACACCAATCCCGAGATTGGCCATGATGCGATTTTGAAGCTGATGGAAGCTGTCGACAGCTACATTCCGCAGCCCGAGCGAGCCAAGGACCAGCCGTTCCTGATGCCGATTGAAGACGTGTTCTCGATCTCCGGCCGTGGCACGGTGGTGACGGGCCGTATTGAGCGCGGCATTGTGAAGGTTGGCGAGGAAGTCGAGATCGTCGGCATCCGCGACACGGTGAAGTCGACGGTGACCGGCGTTGAAATGTTCAGGAAGCTCTTGGACAGTGGCGAGGCTGGCGACAACGTGGGCGCGCTGCTCCGCGGCATTGACCGTGAAGGGGTTGAGCGCGGGCAGATTCTGTGCAAGCCCGGCTCGGTGAAGCCGCACAAGAAGTTCAAGGCTGAGGCCTATATCCTCACCAAGGAAGAGGGTGGCCGTCATACGCCGTTCTTTGCCAACTACCGTCCGCAATTCTACTTCCGCACCACGGATGTGACCGGCGTGGTCACGCTGCCTGAGGGCACGGAAATGGTGATGCCGGGCGATAACATTGCGTTTGACGTCGAGCTGATTACCCCCATCGCCATGGAAGAGAAGCTGCGCTTCGCCATCCGTGAAGGTGGACGTACCGTCGGCGCCGGCGTTGTTGCAAAAATTACGGAGTAACACTATGTAGGGGTATAGCTCAGTTGGTAGAGCGGCGGTCTCCAAAACCGCAGGCCGAGGGTTCGAGCCCTTCTGCCCCTGCCATTTTATAAGGACCTTCGACGATGGCCAAAACCGGACCGCTGGAATTTCTCCAGGAAGTACGCGAAGAAACCAACAAGATCACTTGGCCCTCACGCAAGGAAATCGTGATTTCCACAGTGATGGTGATGATCATGGTGACGCTGGCTGCGCTGTTCTTTCTCGCTGTTGACGCCGTGCTGAAATATGGGATCGACAAAATTCTCTTTGGTCTCTAAAGGGTAGGCGCTTAGCCACAGGACTCGAATGACAAAACGCTGGTATATCGTGCACGCCTACTCGAATTTCGAGAAGAAAGTGGCCGAATCTATAAAAGAACAGTCGGTTCAAAAGGGGTTGCAGGACCTGTTTGAACAGGTTCTGGTTCCAACGGAAGAAGTGATTGAAGTTCGCCGGGGTCGCAAGATCAAGAGCGAGCGCCGTTTTTTTCCAGGCTATGTGCTTGTAAAGATGGAGTTAACCGATCAGGCCTTCCACCTGATCAAGAATACGCCAAAGGTTACCGGATTTCTGGGATCGGATTCAAAACCCATCCCGATTTCGGACGCCGAGGCCAACCGCATTCTCAACCAGGTGGCTGAGGGTGTTGACAAGCCAAAGACCAGCATCAGCTTCGAAATTGGCGAGCAGGTGCGCGTGGCGGATGGTCCTTTTGCTTCCTTCAACGGACAGGTTGAGGAAGTGGATGAAGAAAGATCGCGGCTCAAAGTTGCGGTTTCTATTTTCGG
The DNA here is from genome assembly GCA_963763635.1 of uncultured Alphaproteobacteria bacterium. Taxonomy (GTDB): domain Bacteria; phylum Pseudomonadota; class Alphaproteobacteria; order Rhizobiales; family Aestuariivirgaceae; genus Aestuariivirga. The sequence goes on along the minus strand of CAVXPO010000016.1, from coordinate 42,404 downwards.
CAGGCCAACGCCTGTCGAACTCGAGTATGGACAGGTTGAAAAGCTCCGCTGAGCTTTGAAGCTTGTTCCAATCCCGGTGGGAGGCCTTACAAGCCGGACCACTAACCTCAAACAGCCGGACGTTTCCGGCGAGGGAAGATAGTAATGGCCAAGAAAGTCGTCGGCTATATCAAGTTGCAAGTGCCGGCGGGACAGGCAAACCCGTCTCCGCCAATCGGACCAGCGCTTGGACAGCGCGGTCTCAACATAATGGAATTCTGCAAGGCATTTAACGCTGCCACGCAAAAGATGGAGCAAGGCTCACCGGTTCCCGTCGTGATCACGGCATTCCAGGACAAGTCCTTCACCTTCGAGATGAAGTCGCCACCGGCGTCTTATTTCCTGAAGAAGGCTGCCAAGATTACTGCCGGTTCCAAGGAGCCGGGCAAGGCGAGCGCCGGAACGGTGACCATGGCCCAGTGCCGTGAAATTGCCGAGCAGAAGCTTAAAGGAATGAACGCACGTGATGTTGATGCAGCAGCACGTGAAATTGCTGGTTCTGCGAGGTCCATGGGCCTTCAGGTTGTGGAGTAAGCAGATGAGCAAAGCACCCAAGCGTATTGCAAAGAACACAGAAGGCCTCGACCGTACGAAATTCTACGGCTTGGCTGATGCAGTTAAGCTGGTAAAGGCGAAAGCCAATGCCAAGTTTGACGAAACCATTGAAATCTCAATGAACCTCGGCGTCGATCCCCGCCACGCGGACCAGATGGTGCGTGGCGTGTGCGCGCTGCCCAACGGTTCAGGCCGCACGGTTCGTGTTGGCGTGTTCGCCAAGGGCGCCAAGGCAGAAGAAGCCAAGAAGGCGGGCGCAGACGTGGTTGGCGCGGAAGACCTGTTCGAGATCGTGAGCAAGGGCACATTGGACTTCGACCGTTGCATCGCCACGCCGGACATGATGGGTCTTGTTGGCCGTCTCGGCAAGGTTCTCGGCCCCCGTGGCATGATGCCAAACCCCAAGGTTGGCACCGTGACCATGGACATTACCGCAGCTGTGAAAGCAGCCAAAGGTGGTGCCGTTGAGTTCCGCGTTGAAAAGTCGGGCATCGTGCAGGCCGGTATCGGCAAGGCGAGCTTCAGCGAAGAACAGATCGCTGGCAACATCCGCGCCTTCGTTGACGCTGTGAACAAGTCAAAGCCACAAGGGTCGAAGGGAACTTTTCTCAAGAAAGTGTCTATCTCTTCAACCATGGGTCCTGGCCTGAAACTGGATATCGCCAGCGTTTCGGCTGCCTAAAACAAGTTTCCCCTTGAAAGTGGCTAACATTTTCAGGGGGTAAGCCAGAATTTCTACAATTCTGGTTCTACCTGTCCGAGATTGCAGGCGTGAGGGAAATCCTCGCTTAAACCGCCAAGCCTGCATGAGATGGGTGTCAAAATTGAATGTGGAACACCATATCTGGTGTTTCAAGTCGGTTTGGACCTCAAGGACCTGATCTTCGGCAACGGAGTAAGGGGACAGGCAAGTGAGCGCTGCTTAAAGCCTCGCCTGCTTTTGTGGGTGACATTTGAGCGGCTAGTCCAACGACGATTTGCACAATGATGTGCTTCGTCAAAAAGGAGAGAGCAAGTGGAAAGAGCTGAAAAAACAGAGCTCGTCTCAACGCTCAACGCAGTGTTCAAAAGCACCAGCGTTATCGTTGTGGCCCACAACAAGGGACTGACGGTCAACCAGGTCAATGACCTGCGCGGCAGGATGTCCCTGGCGGGCGCCACCATCAAGGTGGCGAAGAACCGTCTCGCAAAGCTTGCTCTGGATGGCACTGACGCACAAGGGATCAAGGACCTGTTCACCGGTCCTACCATGATAGCTTACGCTGATGATCCCGTATCAGCACCAAAGGTTGCCGCAGACTTCGCAAAGGCCAACGAAAAATTCGTTGTTCTCGGCGGTGCACTGGGCAAAACCATTATGGATGCTGGTGCCGTCAAGGCTCTCGCGGAACTGCCTTCACTCGACCAGTTGAGGGCAAAGATCGTTGGCATGATCCAGACTCCAGCTACCCGTATTGCGGGTATCCTGGCAGCACCTGGCGGCCAGATCGCACGCGTGATCAACGCCTACGCCACCAAAGACAAGGCTGCGTGACAGCCTGCCTAACCATTGTTGTAACAAACCGACTTAAGAGAAGAGAGAATATAAAATGGCTGATCTCAGCAAAATCGTAAATGACCTTTCGAGCCTCACGGTTCTGGAAGCTGCCGAACTTTCAAAGTTGCTTGAAGAAAAGTGGGGCGTATCCGCTGCCGCTCCAGTAGCTGCCGCCGCTGCTGCCGGACCTGCCGCTGCTGCTGCTGAAGAGAAGACCGAATTTACGGTCATGCTCACCGCTGCCGGCGACAAGAAGATCGAAGTGATCAAGGAAGTCCGTGCCATCACCGGTCTCGGGCTCAAGGAAGCCAAGGACCTGGTAGAAGCAGCTCCGAAGGCCGTGAAGGAAGGCGTCAACAAGAAGGACGCCGACGACATGAAGAAGAAGCTCGAAGCGGCTGGTGCCAAGGTTGAGTTGAAGTAATTGAATATCCCCGGCACCTCGAAACGGGTGCCGGGAGTTTGTACGTTTTAGTTTGTGCGGTTCCTTTCTACGAAGTGAAAGTACTTCGTCGGGAAGCGCACTAGAGTTTGCCAGACGGCTTATTTGAAGTTCTCAAAAAAAGGGCTTCAGACAAGCCGTCTTAATCGCTTGGAAAAGTTTATACGGACAAGGAAATCACATGGCTGAGACACATACGGTCGCAAGTCGGAAACGTATCCGCAAGGTATTCGGCAAGGGCATTGAAGTTGCCGTCATGCCGAACCTCATTGAGGTTCAAAAAGAATCTTACGACCAGTTTCTGCAAGTAAAGGAACCCGCTGGTGGACGGGTGAACGAGGGCCTGCAGGCCGTGTTCAAATCCGTGTTCCCGATCACCGATTTTTCCGGCCAGGCCGTGATTGAATTCGTGCGTTATGAATTCGAGCAGCCGAAGTTTGACGTTGATGAATGCCAGCAGCGCGGCATGACCTTTGCCGCACCGTTCAAGGTGACGCTGCGCCTCATCGTGTTTGAAATTGATCCTGATACCCAGGCGAAGTCAGTGAAAGACATCAAGGAGCAGGATGTTTACATGGGTGATATTCCGCTCATGACTTCCAACGGCACGTTTGTTGTTAACGGAACGGAACGTGTGATCGTTTCGCAGATGCACCGTTCGCCCGGCGTATTCTTTGACCATGACAAGGGCAAGAGCCATTCTTCCGGCAAGCTTTTGTTTGCGGCCCGCATCATTCCTTACCGTGGTTCATGGCTCGATTTCGAATTCGATCCAAAGGACATCGTGTTTGCGCGCATCGACCGCCGCCGCAAGCTGGCGATCACCACGCTGCTTTATGCGCTCGGCATGGATAGCGAAGAGATTTTGCACCAGTTCTATGACTCGGTTGAATATACCCACACCAAGGACGGCTGGAAAACCCCGTTCGTGGTTGACCGCTACAAGGGCATCAAGCCAACGGTTGACCTGATTGACGCCAAGACCAAAGCCGTTGTGGTCGAAGCCGGCAAGAAGATTACGCCGCGCCTGGCCAAGAAAATTGCCGATGACGGCACCAAGGAATTGCTGGTCAGGGATGAAGACCTGTTCGGCCGCTACCTGGCCGACGAACTCGTCAATAGCGCAACCGGTGAAATCTTTGCTGAAGCCGGCGACGAGATTGACGAGAAGGTTTTGGAAAGCCTGAAGGAAGCGGGCTTCAACAAGCTCAATCTGCTCGACATCGACCATATCAATACGGGTGCCTACATCCGCAACACGCTGAAGGCCGACAAGGTTGAAAGCTATGAGCAGGCGCTCATCGAAATCTACCGCGTCATGCGTCCCGGCGAACCGCCAACCCGCGAATCCGCTGAAGGCCTGTTCAATGGCCTGTTCTTTGATTCGGAACGCTATGACCTCTCGGCTGTTGGCCGCGTAAAGATGAACATGCGTCTGGAGCTTGATGTTCCCGATACCATGCGCGTTCTTCGCAAGGAAGATGTTCTCGCCGTGATCAAGACCTTGTGCGAATTGCGCGATGGCAAGGGCGAAGTTGACGACATCGACCATCTTGGCAACCGCCGGGTTCGCTCTGTCGGCGAGCTGATGGAAAACCAGTATCGCCTTGGGCTTGTTCGCATGGAACGCGCCATCAAGGAACGCATGTCATCGGTAGATATCGACACCGTGATGCCACATGACCTGATCAATGCCAAGCCTGCGGCTGCTGCCGTTCGCGAGTTCTTCGGATCGTCGCAGCTTTCGCAGTTCATGGATCAGACCAACCCGCTCTCAGAGATCACGCACAAGCGCCGCCTCTCCGCGTTGGGACCTGGTGGTTTGACGCGTGAGCGCGCGGGTTTTGAGGTTCGCGACGTGCATCCAACCCATTATGGCCGTATCTGCCCGATTGAAACGCCGGAAGGCCCGAACATTGGCCTTATCAACTCGCTGGCAACCTATGCCCGCGTGAACAAGTATGGCTTTATCGAAACGCCATACCGCACAGTTGAGAATGGCAAGGTTTCCAGGGACGTGACCTACCTTTCGGCGATCGAAGAGGGCAAGCACTTCATTGCGCAGGCCAACGTTGAGCTGACGAAGGACAACAAGTTTGCCGACGACATGGTGATCGCCCGCAACTATGGTGATGTGCTTTCGGTTCCGGCCGACAAGATTGACTATGTGGATGTATCACCCAAGCAGCTGGTTTCGGTTGCGGCGGCGCTCATTCCGTTCCTTGAAAACGATGACGCCAACCGCGCCCTCATGGGTTCAAACATGCAGCGCCAGGCTGTGCCATTGGTACGCACCAATGCGCCGCTGGTTGGCACGGGCATGGAATCAGTTGTGGCGCGTGACTCGGGCGCTGCCTTTGCGGCCCGCCGCACGGGCGTTGTTGACCAGGTTGACGCCAAGCGCATTGTTATCCGCGCCACGGAAGAAACCGACCCATCAAAGTCTGGTGTTGATATCTACACGCTTGCCAAGTTCCAGCGCTCGAACCAGAACACCTGTATCAACCAGCGTCCGCTGGTGCGTGTGGGCGACCAGATCAAGCAGGGTGACATTATTGCTGACGGTCCTTCGACCGACCTCGGCGACCTCGCTCTTGGCCAGAACGTGCTCGTGGCGTTCATGCCGTGGAATGGATACAACTTCGAAGATTCCATTCTGCTTTCCGAGCGTATTGTGAAAGATGACGTGTTCACTTCCATCCACATCGAAGAATTCGATGTGATGGCGCGCGACACGAAGCTTGGACCTGAGGAAATTACCCGCGATATTCCAAACGTGGGTGAAGAGTCACTCAAGAACCTTGACGAAGCCGGCATTGTTTACATCGGTGCGGAAGTGAAGCCAGGTGACATTCTTTGCGGCAAGATTACGCCGAAGGGCGAGTCACCCATGACACCGGAAGAAAAATTGCTGCGTGCAATCTTCGGTGAAAAGGCTTCTGATGTTCGCGATACATCACTGCGCTTGCCACCCGGTGTGGCCGGCACCGTTGTTGAAGTGCGTGTGTTCAACCGCCACGGTGTGGACAAGGACGAGCGCGCTTTGGCAATTGAACGCGAAGAAATTGAACGTCTCGCAAAAGACCGCGATGACGAGCTCAAGATTCTTGACCGCAACGCCTATGGCCGTTTGCATGACTTCCTGAATGGCAAAGTAGCCACAGGCGGCCCGCGCGGACACAAGATTGATGGCAAGATTACCGCAAAGAATCTGGAAGACATTCCGCGTTCCCAGTGGTGGAGCATTGCGCTTGACAATGAAAAGCCAATTGCTGAACTCGAAGCCATGAAGCTGCAATATGACGAAGCCAAGAAGCGTCTTGAAAACCGCTTCCTTGACAAGGTTGAGAAGCTGCAGCGCGGTGACGAATTGCCGCCCGGCGTCATGAAGATGGTAAAAGTCTTTGTGGCCGTTAAGCGGAAGATTCAACCCGGCGACAAGATGGCAGGCCGCCACGGCAACAAGGGCGTGGTTTCGCGCATTGTGCCCGTTGAAGACATGCCATTCCTTGAAGACGGCACACATGTTGATATCGTTCTGAATCCGCTCGGCGTGCCTTCACGCATGAACGTGGGCCAGATTCTGGAAACCCACTTGGGCTGGGCCTGTGCAGGGCTTGGCCGCCAAGTTGGCCAGATGCTGGATGCCTATCAGGAAAGCCAGAAGATCAAGCCATTGCGTGATGGATTGTTCAAGATTTACGGCAAGAATGATGAGATGGACGGCCTTGATGATGCCCAGTTGGTTGAATCAGCCGAAAACTTGCGTCGTGGTGTTCCCATTGCAACGCCGGTGTTTGACGGCGCGCGAGAAGAAGATATTGCCAAGATGCTGACGGATGCAGGACTTGCCACTTCCGGCCAGTCCACGCTTTACGACGGCAAGACTGGCGAAGTGTTCGACCGTCCGGTTACAGTTGGCTACATCTACATGCTGAAGCTTCACCATTTGGTGGATGACAAGATCCACGCCCGTTCGATTGGGCCTTACTCGCTTGTTACCCAGCAGCCGCTGGGCGGCAAGGCGCAGTTTGGCGGCCAGCGCTTCGGTGAAATGGAAGTGTGGGCGCTGGAAGCCTATGGCGCGGCGTATACGCTGCAGGAAATGCTCACCGTCAAGTCGGATGACGTGGCCGGACGCACGAAGGTTTATGAAGCCATTGTGCGCGGCGACGACGCCTTCGAGTCGGGCATTCCTGAAAGCTTCAACGTGCTGGTCAAGGAAATGCGTTCACTCAGCCTCAATGTGGAATTGCAGAATTCCCAGCAGACATAATCAACAGGGCGAGGGGGGTGACTTCTCGCCCACGACGACTTGAACAATTTGAATAACACCCAGCGGAATTTTTCCGCACAAAAGGAGCCAAGACACATGAACCAAGAGGTCATGAACGTTTTCAGCCCAGCAGTTACGGCGCAGACATTCGATCAAATCCGCATTTCGATCGCTTCACCGGAAAAGATCCTGTCGTGGTCTTTCGGTGAAATCAAGAAACCCGAAACCATCAACTATCGCACGTTCAAACCAGAGCGCGACGGGTTGTTCTGCGCTCGCATTTTCGGGCCTGTGAAGGACTACGAATGCCTGTGCGGCAAGTACAAACGCATGAAGTACAAGGGCATCATCTGCGAAAAGTGCGGCGTGGAAGTAACCCTTTCCAAGGTGCGGCGCGAACGCATGGGCCATATTGAGCTGGCGGCACCCGTTGCCCACATCTGGTTTCTCAAATCACTGCCATCGCGTATTGCTTTGCTGCTCGACATGCAATTGAAAGAAGTTGAGCGCGTCTTGTATTTCGAACAATACATCGTGCTTGAACCAGGCCTCACGCCTTTGAAGCCGCGCCAGACCCTGACCGAGAGCGAATATATCAAGGCCCAGGAAGATTACGGCGATGACAGCTTCACCGCTTCCATTGGTGCTGAAGCGGTTCGTGAAATGCTCATGGCGATCCAGCTTGAGCAGCTGCGCGAACAGCTTCGTGAAGAGCTCAAGGTTGCCACCGGCGACCTCAAGCCCAAGAAGCTTGCCAAGCGTTTGAAGATTGTGGACTCGTTCATTGAATCCGGCAACCGCCCGGAATGGATGATCCTGACACAGGTTCCGGTTATTCCGCCTGAACTTCGGCCTTTGGTCCCCCTGGACGGGGGACGCTTCGCGACATCGGATTTGAACGATCTCTATCGCCGTGTGATCAACCGCAACAACCGCCTGAAGCGGTTGATCGAACTTCGTGCGCCAGACATTATTGTGCGCAACGAAAAGCGCATGTTGCAGGAGTCAGTTGATGCCCTGTTCGACAACGGCCGTCGTGGCCGTGTGATTACAGGCGCCAACAAGCGTCCGTTGAAGTCGCTGGCTGACATGCTCAAGGGCAAGCAGGGCCGCTTCCGCCAGAACCTGCTTGGCAAGCGTGTGGATTACTCAGGCCGCTCGGTTATCGTCGTGGGCCCAGAACTCAAGTTGCATCAGTGCGGCTTGCCGAAGAAGATGGCGCTTGAGCTGTTCAAGCCGTTCATTTATTCGCGTCTTGAAGCCAAGGGGCTTTCTTCCACCGTGAAGCAAGCCAAGAAGCTGGTCGAAAAAGAGAAACCCGAAGTTTGGGATATTCTCGATGAGGTTATCCGCGAGCATCCCGTCATGCTCAACCGCGCACCAACGCTTCACCGCTTGGGTATTCAGGCGTTCGAACCTGTCTTGATTGAGGGTAAAGCCATTCAGCTTCACCCGCTGGTTTGTACGGCATTCAACGCTGACTTCGACGGCGACCAGATGGCCGTTCACGTGCCATTGTCACTCGAAGCCCAGCTTGAAGCCCGCGTGTTGATGATGTCGACCAATAACGTGCTGCATCCCGCCAACGGCCAGCCGATCATCGTGCCGTCGCAGGATATCGTGCTCGGCCTTTACTATCTTTCGATCATCAGGAATGGTGAGGCGGGCGAAGGCAAAGCATTTGGCAACACGGCTGAAATTGATCACGCATTGGCTGCTGGCGTTATTACGCTGCACACCAAGATCAAGGGACGCATCAAAGAAGTTGGACCGGAAGGCAAGGTGATTAACCGCATCATCGAGACCACGCCGGGCCGGATGAAGATCGGTGAACTGTTGCCGCTCTCCACCAACATTTCCTATGACCTGTGCAACAAGCTGATGACCAAGCGTGAAATCTCCAAGATGATTGACGCTGTCTATCGCCACTGCGGACAGAAGGAATCGGTGGTGTTCTGCGACCGCATCATGGCGCTTGGATTCTACAATGCCTACAAGGCTGGCATTTCCTTCGGCAAGGATGACATGGTCATTCCAAAAACCAAGGAAAAGCTGGTGAACCAGACGCGTGAACTCGCCAAGGAATATGAGCAGCAGTATATTGACGGCCTGATTACCCAGGGCGAAAAGTACAACAAGGTTGTGGATGCCTGGGCAAAGTGCACCGATAAGGTGGCCGAAGAAATGATGGCCGGTATCCAGGCTGTGCAGATCGACGAGAAGACCGGCCGTGAAAAGCAGATCAACTCGATCTACATGATGAGCCATTCGGGTGCGCGTGGTTCGCCAGCGCAGATGAAGCAGCTTGCCGGCATGCGCGGCCTCATGGCCAAGCCATCAGGCGAGATCATCGAAACGCCGATCATTTCCAACTTCAAGGAAGGCCTCTCGGTTCTCGAATACTTCAACTCTACCCACGGTGCCCGCAAGGGCCTTGCCGACACCGCGTTGAAAACAGCAAACTCGGGCTACCTGACGCGCCGTTTGGTTGACGTGGCCCAGGATGCCATCATCAGCCAGGAAGATTGCGGCACCAAGAACTCGATCACCACGCGTCCGATCATCGACGCTGGTGAAGTGATCGTATCGCTTGGTGTGCGCGTTCTCGGACGCACCGCCGCAACCGATGTTGTTGATCCCGTCACCAACGCGGTGATCGTCAATGCCGGTGAGGAAATGCTGGAATCCCATGTTGAGAGAATCGAGAAGGCGGGTGTTACAGAAATCCGCATCCGCTCGGTGCTCACTTGCGAAACCAAGTTCGGCGTTTGCGGCAAGTGTTACGGGCGTGATCTTGCCCGCGGTACACCTGTGAACATGGGTGAAGCCGTAGGCGTTATCGCTGCCCAGTCCATCGGTGAACCCGGCACGCAGCTTACAATGCGTACCTTCCACATCGGCGGCACGGCACAGGTTCTTGACCAGTCGTTTGTTGAATCAAACCATGAAGGCAAGATCACAATCCGCAACCGCAACGTGATGAAAGACAGCCAAGGCCGTCTCATGGTCATGGGGCGCAACGTGGCCATCGTGGTTGAGGACGCCAAGGGCAATGAACGCGCCGTTCACAAGGTGGTCTATGGCACGCGGCTGTTCGTGGATGATGGCGACATGGTGAAGCGCGGGCTTCGCCTGGCTGAATGGGATCCTTACACACGGCCCATGCTTTCCGAAGTTGATGGCGTTGTGCAGTTCGAGGATGTTGTTGATGGCGTGTCCCTCAACGAAATCGCCGACGAGGCAACCGGCATCACTAACCGCGTGATCATCGACTGGCGCTCAAACCAGCGCGGATCATCGCTCAAGCCTGCGATGGTGGTGAAGGACAAGGACGGAAACGTTCACAAGCTGGCACGTGGCGGTGAAGCCCGTTACCTGCTGTCGGTCGACTCCATTCTGTCGGTTGATCCCGGCACATCGGTGAAAGCCGGTGACGTGCTTGCGCGTAACCCGCTGGAAAGTGCGAAGACACGCGACATCACGGGCGGTCTACCACGAGTTGCCGAGCTGTTTGAAGCGCGCCGTCCGAAGGATGCAGCCATCATCGCTGAAATCTCCGGCCGTGTTGAATTCGGCAGGGATTACAAAAACAAGCGCCGCATCCGCATTGTGCCGCAGGATGAGACACTGGAAGCAGTGGAATATCTCATTCCGAAAGGCAAGCATTTGCCAGTGCAAGAAGGCGACTTCATCGAAAAGGGCGAATACCTGCTCGATGGCAACCCAGCGCCGCACGACATTCTGGCGATCAAGGGCGTGGAAGAGCTTGCTGCCTTCCTTGTCAATGAAATCCAGGAAGTTTACCGTTTGCAGGGCGTGTCTATCAACGACAAGCACATCGAAGTCATCGTGCGCCAGATGCTACAGAAAGTTGAAATCACCGACGCTGGTGAATCCACGTGGCTGGTTGGCGAACAGGTTGACCATGTTGAAATGGATACTGAAAACGAAAAGCTGATCGCCGATGGCCGCAAGCCTGCCACCGGTGTTCCGGTTCTGCTGGGCATCACCAAGGCCAGCCTGCAGACGCGTTCGTTCATCTCGGCCGCATCGTTCCAGGAAACCACACGGGTTCTTACGGAAGCTGCGGTGCAGGGCAAGATCGATACGCTCGAAGGCCTGAAGGAAAACGTGATCGTTGGACGTCTCATTCCCGCCGGTACCGGTGGCATGCTGGCACGCCTGCGTCAGGTTGCCGACAAGCGCGATGGTATGATTTTGGAAGAACAGTCCAGGGCAGAGATTTTGCCTGCGGCGGAGTAATTTTCCCACATGGCCATTCACGTAAGAGGCGGCGTTGGAGGCAAGGAACACTGCGGCGCCTCCGAGTTCTTCCGGCTTGGCCCAGCGCCCTGCAGGGGTGCGGGATTCGACCCAGGCGGTAAAGGCTTTGTCTTCCAGCAATGCGGTGTTGAGTTCGGTGGCGAAATAGCCGGGGGCGAGGGCGTTTACGGTTATGCCGTGACGACCCAGTTCTGCGGCCATTGAACGGGTGAGCCCATGCAAGCCAGCTTTGGCCGCGACATAGGCGTGAATTGTGGGCCTGCCCAGTATGGCTGCGACGGAGCCTGTGTTGATGATACGACCAAATTTGTTGGGCAGCATCAGGCGAGCTGCATCGCGGGAGAGGCGGAAGCAAGCCGCAAGATTTACGTCAATCACCCGATCGAAATCATCATCTTTCCATTCGACGAGTGGGCGGCGATGTTGAATGCCGGCATTGTTGACCAGAATATCCAGATGGCCAAGGCGTTTGGCGATATCTTCGAGGGCGGCTCTGGCGGCGGCACTATCCGTTACATCGAAGGCCACAGTTTCTGCGCCAATTTTTGCTGCGGCTTCGGCCAGAGTCGCGGGATCACGCGCGTTGATGATCACGTGCGCGCCATTTTCCTTCAGCGCCTTTGCCATGGCAAAACCCAGCCCACGGGAAGCTCCGGTAACGAGTGCCACGCGACCTTCGAGCGAAAACATATGAGCCATTCCGAACTCCAAAAAAATAAAGGCGAGAGGAATGCTCTCCCGCCTTCACGCGTATGACAACAGGCTACTTGGCGATGCAAGTGTCCGCTGTTTCGGGTGTGCAGACATCAAGGCCAGTGTAGGTTGGGTCAGCGGGAGCAGCTTTGCCATCCTTCATGTCGGCGAAGGCCTTCATGGTCATGTAGCCCATTTCAAAGGACGTTGACCGACCTGGCCAAGCGACAGGCCTTCCTTCATCTGGTCGATCTGGACGGGCAGTGTATCAGCGACAACGAGTGCTAATGCTTTGCTGGCGATCTTGTCCTTATACTTTTCAACCGCGGCACGGTTGGCGTCAGGAATGAATTGCGGGAAACCGCCAGTTGGAATGAAAGCATCGAGTTCCGGGTTTTTCGCCATGATGTCTTCAAACTGTTGCACGGAGCGGGGGAAGTCATCGTCAGTGTAGAGTGGGCAGCCGGCAAGTTCGGTCCAGCCATTTTGGCCAGCAAGTGCGTCACCGGGTGAAGCCGCTGACTTCACGCCCGAGAGTGTGTCGCGGATGCCTTGCATGCGTTCGTTATGGTTGGCTGCTGCCGCACCACCAGACTGAATGCAAACAACGCCGCCCTTTGGCTTGATCTGCATGGCGAGCTTGGCGAGGTTTACGCCGATCTCGTAGTTGTGCGTGCCGATATAGGCCATGCGTAGATCTTTGTTCTCAGGCAATACGTCTGAGTCCCACGTCAAAACTGGAATTCCAGCATCTTTCGCAGCTTGCAGAGCAACCGCCATCGCTGCGGCGTTCGAAGGGCTACGGCAATACCATCCACTTTCTTGGCAACGAGGTCTTGCACGATCTGCACTTGCTCTTCACCGCCGCCATGTTCGCCGGGTCCGATGTACATGCATTCAAATGCGCCATTGGATTCAGCTTCGGCCTTCTTGCAACCGTCACGGGCCTGATCGAAGAACGGATTGTTCATGTTCTTGGGCACCAGCGCAAAGGTGAATTTTGCCTGGGCGGTGGAAACCGCCATCGTCAGCGCGCCGACGATTATCGCGGTGCTCATCAACAATTTTTTCATTTTTTGTATTCCTCCAGTACTGTTGTTCACTGTTACTCCGTCAGTGAGGCCGGTCTCTATGCGGTGCTTCTTTGGGGCAATTTTTTCAATTGCGATCGCAATCAGGGATTTTCCACCCGACTGCATGCCAAGAAGGACCGCCAGAATGATGAAGGCGCCGACAAACGCGCCTTGCCAATTTGAAGTCAATGCCTGCCATCAGCAACGCGTTGCGGATGACTTCAAGAAACGCCGAGCCGACAACCGCGCCAAATGCCGTTCCAGCGCCGCCCATGAGATTGGCGCCGCCGATGACGGTCGCCGCGATGACGCGGAGCTCATATCCTTGCCCCATCGCGTTGATGGCGGAGCCGTTGTAGCCAAGCAACAGCAGCGAGGCGACCGATGCCGTGAACGCCGAAAACACATAGGCCTGGAACTTGATCCAATCGACCGGTACGCCGGTGAGGCGGGCCGCCTGCTCGTTGCCGCCGATGGCAAGAAGATGCCGCGCCCATGCCGTGAAATTGAACACAAAGCCAACGAACAGCGCGACGAGCACCATTGTCCAGAATTGCCCTGAAAGCTCCGGAATCCAGCTTGGCGCCCAGCCGGCTGGCGCGTGCTGCGGCCATTTGAACTGGCCGATTGCCTTGACGATTGGCGCGTCGGGCCCGAATTTGTAAAGCATCTGGTTGGCGGAAAAAACCACCGCGAGCGAGCGAGCGATGGACAGCATGCCGAGCGTGACCACGAATGAAGGGATGCCGATATAGGCGACAAAGAAACCGTTGAACACGCCGCACAAAACGCCGGACACAAGCCCCATGAAGAAGGCCACATACCAGGGATATTCCCAGGTGAGGAACAGCCCGGCGACAATGGCCACCAGGCCCATGATCGAACCCACCGACAGATCGATGCCTCCGGTGATGATGACGACTGTCATGCCCAGCGCCATGATGCCGAAGGGCGCGAAGTTGCGCGTGACATTGGCGGCATTGGCAGTCGTGCCGAAGCTTGGTTCATAAGCCGCCATGACGCCGACAAGAATGAAGAGCGCGATCAACACCCAGAAAGGCTGGCTGGAGAACACCCGCTGCAGGAATGTCTGTTCCTTGATGCTCGACCACATCTCGTGATGGCGGCGTGGTTCGCCACTGCGGCGGCCTTGGCATGATCAGGCGGCACGGATCGCTCCTGTAATGAGACCGGTGATTTCTTCGGGCGCTGGTTTGCTTAATCTGCCTGGTCAGCCACCATGGAACCGCGCCGCAGCACAATAATGCGGTCGCTTACCGCGAACACATCGGGCATGCGGTGGCTGATCAACATGACAGCGACTTTCTGGGCTTTCAATCGGCGGATGAGGTCCAGGACTTCGGCCACCTGGCGCACTGAGATGGCGGCGGTGGGCTCGTCCATCAGCACCATTTTGGCGTTGGACAGGCGGGTTCGCGCGATTGCGACAGCCTGGCGCTGGCCGCCAGACATTTTCTTGACCAGGTCTCGCGGCCGGGTTTCTGATTTGAGTTCGCCGAACAACTCCGCCGACCGGTCGATCATCGCGTCCTTGTCCAGAACCATAAAGGGCCAGAACCCCTTTTTCTTTTCCCGGCCAAGAAACACGTTCTCCGCCGCAGTCAAGTTGTCGGCAAGCGCCAGATCCTGGTAAACAACTTCGATGCCCTTGGCGCGCGCCTCGATTGGCTTGTGAAAGTGGCAGACCTCGCCTTCGACGCAAACTTCGCCTTCGCTGGCTCCATTCACAAGACTATAAATGAACCCGGCGCTGCAAACCGCCGGGTTTTTTATTGGTTGAGGACGTAGATGCCCTTGGCGGCGGAGATCACTGCGAGAAAACCGAGCAATGCCAGTACCCATTTCCGGAAGACGGCCGGATCGGCATTTTTGAAACTACGGGATCCGAGCCAAATGCCGATGAATAATGGCGGTAGGAAGATGAGGGCACGGATGGCTGACTCGTATGTGAGCAGGCCCTCGCGCGCGAGGAGGGGGAGGGCAATTATATCGGTTCCCAGAAAATAGGTGATCAGCGAGGCACGTCCAGCAATGTTTCCGGCGGGCGAGGCAAAATAGAACAGGATCACCGGCGGCCCGCCAGTGCTGAATGCACCGTTAAACAACCCGGACACCGAACCGGTCACGACTGAAGCGCCAAGCCCCGGCATGGTTTTCAGGGCAAAGCCACGCCAGAGCAAGATGGTGAAGATCAAGACAAAAAAGCCGAGCGCCACTTGCATGGGGGCTGCAGGGACATTTGCCAGGAACCACACTCCAAATGGGGTACCTAAAAGGCAGCCGGCGAGCAAAGGCCCGATTGAACGCCAATGAATATCTTTCCAGATGCCGGGAAGGAGGTGGATGCTTGCCGCAACTTCCAGCATGAAGATTGACGGCACAATTTCGGCTGTTGGCAGGACGAGGGAGAGGGCCGTTACCGTCAGAAGCGAGAAGCCGAAGCCCGAATAGCCACGCACGATTGCTGCCAGAAAAACGCAGGTGGTGGCGAAGGCGAGGATGGGGAGCGTCATGAGGCGCAGTATGGCGCGGGTTTGGGAACGGGGGATAGGGCCAGATTTCAGGTCAGATATATCCACATTTCCGAGCTGTAAAGAAGATGGCCGGGTCGAGCCCGGCCATGATGAGTTTATATGGTGCTGAGTTTTGTTGTTTAATGCGTAACCGCGGCCAAAGCGTGGGTGTGGTCGGGTTCGATCAAGCCGATGAGGGCACCGGTTGAATTGGTTACCACGGCAAGTTTTCCAACGCCGGGCACCCGCGTATTGGGCCGCATCACTTCGCCGCCAGCCCTAGCGGTGTCATTTTCGGCCTTGTTGATGTCACCCACCGACATATAGGTCATCCAATGGGAGGGAACGCCCGCATAATCAGGGGCGGTCAGCTCAAAAATGCCGCCGACGGGTTTTCCGTCTTTCCGCGCGATCCAGTAAGAAGCGCCATCTGGCAGCGGGGATGATTCAAATTGCCAACCCAAGGTGCGGCCATAGAAGGCCAGCGCGATTTCAGGCTCCCAGGTGTTAAGTTCGTGCCACCAGTTACGTTGCGGCATGGTCATTTTTGCGATTCTCCCTCTGAGAGTTAATGATCTTGTCGCCAGAGAAGCAAATGTGACTGTTGCTGTGGGCAATGATGTGGCCCAATTGGGGCGAATTGCGGCAAAGCCACCGCCGCAATGCCGGGAAACCTCGAATTCCAAGCAAACCTTCGATAAAGATAAAAAGATTTCATCACTTGGGGGTTGACGTTCGGGGGTGAGCCAACTAGAAACCCCGCATGTTCTCAAGCGGCAGGCAGTCTGGGTTTCGCACCCTTAAACGCTGACGAGTGAACAACAAACGACATTCGAGGTCACGCCTTTAGGGATTTTTGTTCTTAAAGGCCTCTGGTTTTGAGCACTGCGGGGTCCCGAGCCGGATCACGTCAGTGTTTTCTGTCATGTGCAAACCGGTTCAACAAATTATACGAAGGTAGATCAGGCCCGATGCCGACAATCAACCAACTCATTCGTAAGCCACGCAGTGTTCCGAGCTATCGTAACAAAGTTCCTGCGATGCAGTCTTGCCCCCAGAAGCGCGGCGTGTGCACGCGCGTCTATACCACAACACCGAAGAAGCCAAACTCGGCGCTTCGCAAGGTTGCGAAGGTCCGTTTGACCAATGGCTTCGAAGTTGTGAGCTATATTCCGGGCGAAGGCCACAATCTTCAAGAACACTCTGTGGTCATGATCCGTGGCGGCCGCGTCAAGGATTTGCCAGGCGTTCGTTATCACATCATCCGCGGTATTTTGGATACGCAAGGCGTTGTAAAGCGCCGTCAGCGTCGTTCGAAGTACGGCGCGAAACGTCCTAAGTAAGGCGAGGGGAGTTATTCATGTCACGTCGCCATAAGGCCGAAAAACGCGTTATCAATCCGGATCCAAAGTTCGGTGATCTCATTCTTTCCAAGTTCATGAACAACCTCATGTACGAAGGCAAGAAATCAGTTGCCGAGGGCATTGTTTACGGTGCTCTTGAGAAGGTTGTGGCCAAAGCCAAAGCCGATCCAATCCAGCTCTTCCACACCGCCCTCGACAATGTGGCTCCGGCCATTGAAGTTCGTTCGCGCCGTGTTGGTGGCGCGACATACCAGGTTCCTGTTGAAGTGCGCACCGAGCGCCGCCAGGCACTGGCCATCCGCTGGATTATCAATGCCGCGCGCGCCCGCAACGAAAACACCATGATTGACCGCCTTTCGGGCGAACTCATGGACGCTGCAAACAACCGTGGTTCAGCCGTGAAGAAGCGGGAAGACACCCACAAGATGGCAGAAGCCAACCGCGCATTCAGCCACTACCGCTGGTAAGAAATTTAGGACACGACGACTATGGCCCGCACTCACGAACTTCCTGACTATCGCAACTTCGGCATCATGGCCCACATTGATGCCGGCAAGACGACTGTTACGGAACGCATCCTGTTCTACTCAGGCAAGAGCCACAAAATTGGCGAAGTGCATGATGGTGCTGCCACAATGGATTTCATGGAGCAGGAACAAGAGCGCGGCATTACCATTACTTCAGCTGCCACCACCACCGTTTGGAACGGCAAGCGCCTGAACATCATCGACACCCCAGGCCACGTTGACTTCACCATTGAAGTTGAACGTTCGCTCCGCGTGCTTGACGGCGCCGTTTGCGTGCTCGACTCCAACCAGGGTGTTGAACCACAGACCGAAACAGTCTGGCGCCAGGGCGACAAGTACCAGGTTCCACGCATCGTGTTCTGCAACAAGATGGACAAGACCGGTGCTTCGTTCCAGCAGTGCCTTGACGACATCAAGGAACGCCTTGGTGCGCGCCCCGTTCCCATCCAGTTGCCAATCGGCGCTGAAGCCGAATTCAAGGGCATCGTCGACCTCGTTCGCATGAAGGCGGTTATCTGGGAGAATGAAGCTCTCGGTGCGAACTATCATGACGAAGAAATTCCGGCTGACATGCTCGATGCCGCCAAGCAGGCGCGCGCTGACATGATTGAAGCCTGTTGCGAACTCGACGACCAGGCAACTGAAGACTTCCTGAACGGCAAGGAAATTCCCAACGAAACCATCAAGCGCTTGCTGCGCAAGGCGGTTTTGACGGCGGCTTTCTTCCCGGTTCTTTGCGGGTCAGCCTTCAAGAACAAGGGCGTTCAGCCTTTGCTTGACGCCGTTGTCGATTATCTTCCTTCGCCGCTTGACCGTCCTGCCATCAAGGGTATCGACGTGAAGACCGGTAATGAAACAACACGTCCTTCATCTGATACTGAACCGCTTGCCTTGCTTGCCTTCAAGTTGATGGATGACCAGTACGGCATTCTCACGTTCTGCCGGGTTTATTCCGGCGTTCTTGCGAAAGGCACGTCGCTTCTCAATTCCACCCGCGACAAGACTGAGCGCGTTGGCCGTATGGTTCTCATGCATGCCAACAACCGCGAAGAAATTGCGGAAGCCCACGCTGGCGACATTGTGGCCCTCGTTGGTTTGAAAGACACGCGCACCGGCGATACGTTGTGTGATGCTTCCAAAGCCGTGATCCTGGAAAAGATGGAATTCCCTGAGCCCGTTATCGAAATGAAGATTGAACCCAAGACCAAGGTTGACCAGGAAAAGATGGCGGTTGCCCTCTACAAGTTGGCTGCTGAAGATCCTTCATTCCGCGTTTCTACCGACTCTGAGTTTGGCGAAACGATCATCAAGGGCATGGGCGAGCTTCATCTCGACATTAAGGTTGATATTCTGAAGCGCACCCACAAGGTTGAAGTTTCCGTTGGCGCCCCGCAGGTTGCCTACCGCGAAACCATTACGCGCGCTACCGAAGTTGATTACACCCACAAGAAGCAGACCGGTGGTACCGGGCAGTTTGCCCGCGTTATCCTCGAGATCGAACCCAACGAAAAGGGCGCAGGCTATGCGTTTGAAAGCAAGGTTGTTGGCGGTACGGTTCCCAAGGAATATATCCCCGGTGTTGAAAAGGGCCTGAACTCAGTCATGGGTGCTGGCATTCTCGCAGGCTTCCCGATTGTTGATATCAAGATTGCCTTGACGGACGGCGCATACCATGAGGTTGACTCCTCGGCTATCGCCTTCGAAATCGCTTCGCGCATGGCGCTTCGTGAAGGCCTGCAAAAAGCTGGTGCGATCCTGCTTGAACCCATCATGAAAGTTGAAGTGACGTCGCCTGAAGACTATCTCGGTGGTGTTATCGGCGATCTGAACTCACGCCGTGGCCAGATCTTGGGCACGTCGGCGCGCGGCAACGCGCAAATTGTCAATGCAATGGTGCCGCTGGCCAACATGTTTGGCTACATAAACAACCTGCGCTCAATGAGCCAGGGACGTGCAAGCTACACCATGCAATTCGATCACTATGAACAAGTCCCGGGCGCTGTTGCCCTGGAAGTTCAGAAAAAATACGCTTAATCCAATTTTTGTTTAACGGAGAACTCCGATGGCCAAAGAAAAATTCAACCGCGACAAGCCGCATTGCAACATCGGGACGATTGGCCATGTTGACCATGGCAAGACGTCGCTGACGGCGGCGATCACCAAGGTTTTGGCCGAGAGCGGTGGTGCGACCTATACGGCCTATGACCAGATTGACAAGGCGCCTGAGGAGCGGGCGCGCGGCATCACGATTTCCACGGCGCATGTTGAATACCAGACCAAGAACCGGCATTACGCCCATGTGGATTGCCCGGGCCATGCGGACTATGTGAAAAACATGATCACCGGCGCCGCCCAGATGGATGGCGGCATCCTGGTGGTGTCGGCGGCTGACGGCCCGATGCCGCAGACGCGCGAACATATTTTGCTGGCAAGGCAGGTTGGCGTTCCCGCCCTTGTGGTGTTCATGAACAAGGTGGACATGGTTGACGATCCGGAACTGCTGGATCTGGTTGAAATGGAAGTGCGCGAGCTTCTGACCTCCTACCAGTTTCCCGGCGACGATATTCCAATCATCCGGGGCTCGGCACTCTGTGCCTTGAACAACACCAATCCCGAGATTGGCCATGATGCGATTTTGAAGCTGATGGAAGCTGTCGACAGCTACATTCCGCAGCCCGAGCGAGCCAAGGACCAGCCGTTCCTGATGCCGATTGAAGACGTGTTCTCGATCTCCGGCCGTGGCACGGTGGTGACGGGCCGTATTGAGCGCGGCATTGTGAAGGTTGGCGAGGAAGTCGAGATCGTCGGCATCCGCGACACGGTGAAGTCGACGGTGACCGGCGTTGAAATGTTCAGGAAGCTCTTGGACAGTGGCGAGGCTGGCGACAACGTGGGCGCGCTGCTCCGCGGCATTGACCGTGAAGGGGTTGAGCGCGGGCAGATTCTGTGCAAGCCCGGCTCGGTGAAGCCGCACAAGAAGTTCAAGGCTGAGGCCTATATCCTCACCAAGGAAGAGGGTGGCCGTCATACGCCGTTCTTTGCCAACTACCGTCCGCAATTCTACTTCCGCACCACGGATGTGACCGGCGTGGTCACGCTGCCTGAGGGCACGGAAATGGTGATGCCGGGCGATAACATTGCGTTTGACGTCGAGCTGATTACCCCCATCGCCATGGAAGAGAAGCTGCGCTTCGCCATCCGTGAAGGTGGACGTACCGTCGGCGCCGGCGTTGTTGCAAAAATTACAGAATAGCAGGTCACGAAGATGCAACGACAAAACATCCGTATCCGTCTCAAAGCCTACGACCATCGAATTCTCGATACGTCGACGCGCGAGATCGTGAACACGGCGAAACGTACAGGCGCGCAAGTGCGTGGCCCTGTTCCTCTTCCAACCCGTATCGAGAAGTTCACCGTGAACCGCTCGCCACACGTGGACAAGAAGAGCCGTGAACAGTTCGAAATGCGGACCCATCGTCGTCTTTTGGACATCGTCGATCCAACCCCGCAGACAGTTGATGCTTTGATGAAGCTGGACTTGGCTGCGGGTGTTGATGTTGAAATCAAGCTCTAAGGCGGGCTTACTAGGAGAAAAGCGATGCGTTCTGGTCTCATCGCCGTAAAACTTGGAATGACACGTATCTACACGGCAGAGGGAACAGTAGTTCCCGTTACCGTGTTGAAGGTGGACGGTTGTCAGGTTGTTGCGCAGAAGACAAATGAGAAGCACGGCTACACAGCAGTTCAGCTGGGTGTTGGTGTTGCGAAGATTAAGCGGTTGTCGAAAGCCGAGCGCGGCCATTTTGCGGCTGCCAAGGTTGAGCCAAAGCGCAAGCTGCAGGAATTCCGTGTCAGCCCTGACATGACAATGCCGGTTGGCTCGGAAGTGACAGTTGATCACTTCGTTGCAGGCCAGTTCGTTGACGTGACGGGCACCTCCTTGGGTAAAGGTTTCCAGGGCGGCATGAAGCGCTGGAACTTCTCGGGTCTTCGCGCAACGCACGGTGTTTCCGTAAGCCATCGTTCGATTGGTTCGACCGGTAACCGCCAGGATCCAGGCAAGGTATTCAAGGGCAAGAAAATGCCTGGCCACCTTGGTTCGGAAACCGTTACGACGCAGAACATCGTTGTTGTCCGTACCGACAAGGACCGTGGCCTCATCATGCTCAAGGGATCGGTTCCTGGCAGCAAGGGTGGCTGGGTTTCAGTTCGTGACGCAGTTAAGCGCAAGCTTCCAGATGCAGCTCCAAAGCCCGGCGCCTTTACGGCTCCTGTGGCCGTGGCAGCAGCGCCTGAGCTGGTGAAGGAGTAAGGCGGTCATGAAAGCCGAAGTAACAAACATTGAGGCGGGTAAGGCCGGTTCGATTGAGCTTGCAGACCACATTTTTGGTCTTGAGCCACGCGCCGACATTATTCACCGGGTTATCCAATGGCAGCTGAACAAGCGCCAGCAGGGTACCCACCAGGCCAAGTCGCGTGGCGAAATCAACCGCACGACGAAGAAGCATGGCAACCAAAAAGGCGGCGGCGGTGCACGTCACGGTTCGCGCAAGGCCGGTATTTTCGTGGGCGGCGGCAAGGCATTCGGTCCCCGTTTCCGCAGCCATGAAACATCGCTGAACAAGAAGGTTCGTGCACTTGGTTTGCGCCATGCACTTTCGGTGAAGGCAAAGGCATCTGAGCTAATCATCATCGACAAGGCCGACTTGAAGGAAGCCAAGACCAAGCTGGTTCTGGCTGCTTTCACCAAACTCGGCTGGTTGAACGCGCTGATCATTGACGGCGCAACAGTGAACGAGGGTTTCGCCAACGCTGCGCGCAACATTCCGAACATTGATGTGCTGCCAGTGCAAGGCATCAATGTTTACGACATTCTGCGCCGCAAGAATTTGGTGCTGACCAAAGCTGCAGTAGAGGCCCTGGAGGCACGGTTCAAATGAGCAAAGAACATTTTTACAATATTATCCGCAGCCCAGCGATTACGGAAAAGGGAACTTTGGTTTCCGAGCATAACGCAGTTGTGTTCAACGTCGCAATTACTGCAACAAAGCCTGCCATCAAGAAGGCCATCGAAGGTCTTTTCGGTGTGAAGGTTAAATCTGTAAACACCCTCGTTCGCAAGGGCAAGCAACGCCGTTTCAAAGGCCAGCTTGCACGGTTGAGCGATGTCAAGCGCGCCTATGTGACCCTCGAAGAAGGTCAACGGCTCGATGTGACAACGGGCCTCTGAGTGGTGAGATAGAAAAAATGGCACTCAAAACATTTAAACCAACAAGCGCCGGCCGCCGCCACCTCATTCAGGTTGACCGCAGCCAGCTTTGGAAGGGCGGACCAGTGAAGTCTCTCGTTGAGGGACTGAACAAGAATGGTGGCCGTTCCAACACGGGTCGCATTACATCACGCCGCAAGGGTGGTGGGCACAAGACAGCTTATCGCCTGGTGGATTTCCGCCGCGTGAAGTTTGACATTGCGGCCGTTGTCGAGCGCATTGAGTATGATCCTAACCGGACCTCATTCATTGCCCTGATCAAGTATGCCGATGGCGAGCTTTCCTACATCCTGGCTCCGCAGCGCCTGGCCGTTGGTGACTCGGTCATCGCCGGCAAGTCAGTTGACGTGAAGCCTGGCAACGCAATGCCACTGGGCTCAATGCCTGTTGGCACGATTGTGCATAATGTTGAAACCAAGCCCGGCAAGGGTGGTTCACTGGCGCGCTCTGCTGGCACCTACGCCATGCTTGCCGGCCGTGATCAGGGTTTTGCGCTGCTGAAGCTCAAGTCTGGCGAAACCCGCATGGTTGACGCTGCTTGCATGGCTTCAGTTGGCGCTGTTTCAAATCCCGACCACATCAACGAAGTGATGGGTAAAGCAGGCCGCGCACGCTGGAAGGGCGCCCGTTCAGTTTCACGCGGTATCGCGCGGAACCCGGTTGACCATCCAAACGGCGGCCGTACCAACGGCGGCAAGCACTGGGCAACGCCCTGGGGCAAACCAACGAAGGGCAAGAAGACCCGCTCTAACAAGTCAACCAACAAGTTTATCGTGCGCAGCCGCCACGATCGCAAGAAATCGCAGTAAGAGGTAGCACGTGACACGTTCATCCTGGAAAGGCCCGTTTGTCGACGGTTACATACTGAAGAAGGCCGAAGTCGCACGCGCGGCCAGCCGTCATTCAGCCATCAAGACGTGGAGCCGCCGTTCAACGGTATTGCCACAGTTTGTTGGCCTTACATTTCAGGTTCACAACGGAAACAAGTTTATTCCTGTGACCATTTCGGAAGAAATGGTTGGGCACAAGCTTGGTGAGTTCGCGCCGACGCGCACCTTCAGGGCGCACTCGGCATCAGACAAGAAGGCAACGAAGGCCTAATCCCATGAGCAAACCAGTTAGAAAACGCTCGCTCGCTGACAATGAGGCAAAGGCCGTAACCCGGTCTATCCGCATCAGCCCGCGCAAACTGAATGAACTTGCCACCATCATCCGTGGCATGACGGCATCGAAGGCTTTGGCCGAGCTGACATTCTCACGCCGCCGCATTGCGAAGGACGTGAAGAAGACACTCGAGTCAGCCATTGCAAACGCTGAAAACAACCATGACCTCGACATCAACAACCTTGTTGTTGCCGAAGCCTGGGTTGGCAAGAATTTGGTGATGAAGCGCTTTATGCCAGGTGCGCGTGGCCGCGTTGGCAAGATCGAGAAATTCTTCAGCGAACTGACCATTATCGTTCGCGAAGTGAAGGAGGCCGCTTAATGGGTCAGAAAGTCAATCCAATTGGTCTGCGTCTCGGTATTAACCGGACATGGGACTCGCGCTGGTATGCGAACAGCCGCGAATTCGGCAAGCTGTTGCACGAAGACATGGCGATCCGCACCTATCTCAAGACCGAGCTGAAGCAGGCTGGTGTTGCCAAGGTTCTGATTGAGCGTCCGCACAAGAAGTGCCGCGTGACCATCTATTCCGCTCGCCCAGGTGTGGTGATCGGCAAGAAGGGTGCTGACATTGAAAAGCTTCGCAAGAAGGTTGCCGACATGACAGGTTCAGAGGTTCATCTGAACATTGTTGAAATCCGCAAGCCTGAAACCGATGCAACCCTTGTGGCTGAAAGCATTGCGCAACAGCTCGAACGCCGCGTGGCTTTCCGCCGTGCGATGAAGCGTTCGGTGCAGTCCGCCCAACGCATGGGTGCTGAAGGCATCAAGATCACCTGCTCAGGCCGCTTGGGTGGTGCAGAAATTGCGCGCGTTGAGTGGTACCGTGAAGGCCGCGTGCCTTTGCACACGCTGCGCGCTGATGTGGATTACGGTGTTGCCACGGCCCATACGGCCTACGGCACCAACGGTGTGAAGGTTTGGATATTCAAGGGTGAAATCCTTGAGCATGATCCCATGGCGCAGGACAAGCGCATGGCCGAAACACCTGACAGTGGACAACGTCCTCGCCGCGACCGTGATGGCGCGAACTGAGGTTTGAGGTAAACGACTATGTTGCAACCTAAAAAAACAAAGTTCAGGAAAGCCCACAAGGGCCGTATCCATGGCAAATCAACAAGCTGCAACACGCTTGATTTTGGTGCCTTTGGATTGAAAGCAACTGAACCAGATCGTTTAACCGCCCGTCAAATCGAAGCAGCCCGTCGCGCGCTTGCGCGTGGCATGAAGCGTGCCGGCCGTGTTTGGATCCGTGTGTTCCCAGACGTACCAGTATCGAAGAAGCCTGCTGAAGTCCGCATGGGTTCCGGCAAGGGATCGACCGAATATTGGGCGGCACGTGTAAAGCCAGGCCGCGTTATTTTTGAGGTAGACGGCGTTCCAAAGGCAATCGCCGAGCACGCATTGCTGCTTGCTGCTGCAAAACTTCCAATCAAGACGCGCTTTGTGGCGCGGCTTGGCGAATAAGAGGAGCTTGAGAAATGAAATTTACAGACGTCAAGCTTTTCACCAAGGACCAATTGAAGGACGAAGTCCTGAAGTTGCGTAAGGAGCAGTTCAATCTGCGCTTCCAGCGTGCTTCTGGCCAAGTTGAAAACACATCGCGCATTAGGCAGATTCGCCGTGACATCGCCCGTCTCAAGACGGCGCAGTCAATGCAAGCTGCAGCGAAGTAGGAGAATAGAATATGCCGAAACGCATTCTCGAAGGCGTGGTAGTCAGCGATAAGAACGACAAGACCATTGTGGTCAAGGTCGAACGCCGCTTGCGCCACCCCGTTTTGAAAAAGACGGTGCGTCTTTCCAAGAAGTATCACGCGCATGATGAGGCCAATGTTGCCAAAACCGGTGATGTTGTTCGCATCGAAGAAACACGGCCGATCTCGAAGCAGAAGCGCTGGACGCTTTTGCCGACAGCGGCTGCTGGCAAAGCATAAGCAAGAAGGACAAGCGGGCATTTCGTGCCTCTGTGTAAATAGGTGATCTTATGATCCAGCAAGAAACAAATCTCGATGTCGCCGACAATTCAGGCGCCAGGCGTGTTCAGTGCATCAAGGTGCTCGGCGGCTCCAAGCGCCGTTATGCATCAATTGGTGACGTGATCGTGGTTTCCGTCAAGGAAGCCATTCCGCGTGGCCGCGTGAAGAAGGGCAGCGTCATGAAGGCCATCGTTGTTCGCACGGCGAAAGACATTCGGCGCGCCGATGGTTCAACCATCCGCTTCGACCGCAACGCCGCCGTTCTGATCAATGCGCAGGGCGAGCCCGTTGGCACCCGCATATTCGGGCCCGTTCCCCGTGAATTGCGCGGCAAGAACCAAATGAAAATCATTTCTCTGGCGCCGGAGGTATTGTGATGTCGGCGAAGCTTAAAATCAAGAAGGGTGACAAGGTTGTTGTCATCACTGGCAAGGACAAGGGCAGGCAGGGCGAAGTCGTCCGCGTGATTCCTGCCGAGAACCGGGCTGTTGTTGGCGGCATTAACGTTTCAAAGCGTCATACCCGCCAGACGGCGGCGCAAGAAGGCGGCATTATCAACAAGGATATGCCAATTCAAATTTCTAACCTGGCCTTACGCGATCCGAAAGATGGCAAGCCAACCCGTGTCGGTTACAAGACACTGGCTGATGGCAAAAAAGTCCGGTTCGCAAAACGCTCTGGGGAGGTCATCGATGGCTGACGAAAAAGAAGTTAAGGCAAAGCCAGCGAAAGCTGCAAAGGCCCCGAAGAAAGCAGAAGCCGCTGAAAAGCCTGCTGGCAAGGTCGCGGCGATGCCAAAGGATTACGTGCCTCGGTTGCGCAAGCACTATGATGAAGTTGTGCGTGCGAAGCTGATTGAGCAGTTCGGCTACAAGAACGTGATGGAAGTGCCGAAGATCACCAAGATCGTGCTCAACATGGGCGTTGGCGAGGCGACGCAGGATTCAAAGCTGGTGCTGGTTGCAGCAGGCGAGCTTGAAAAGATTGCCGGCCAAAAGGTTGTGGTTACCAAGTCGAAGAAGGCTATCGCGCAGTTCAAGATCCGCGAGAATCTGGCGATCGGTGCCAAAGTTACACTGCGCAAGGTTCGCATGTATGAGTTCCTCGACAGGCTCATTACCATTGCACTGCCGCGGGTGCGCGACTTCCGCGGCCTTTCGGAAAAGAGCTTTGACGGCCGTGGCAACTATGCCATGGGCATCAAGGAACATTTGATTTTCCCTGAAATCGATTACGACAAGATCGACCGGATTTGGGGCTTGGACATCGTGATTTGCACATCGGCCAACACCGATGAAGAAGCACGTGCCCTGATCGACGCATTTAATTTCCCGTTCCGCCGCAGCACGCGCAAAGCCGCTGCCTAAGAACAATTTGGACCACTGAGGAAGCCCATATGGCAAAGACGAGCTCGGTAGAGAAGAACGACAAACGCAGGCGGCTGGTTAAGCAATTCGCGGCCAAGCGCAAGCGGCTGAAGGCAATTACCCAGGACAAGAAGATCTCCATGGAGGAGCGCTTCACGGCCCAGGTCAAGCTTGCCGCAATGCCCCGCAATTCGGCAAAGACCCGCATTCGCAACCGTTGCGAAATCACGGGCCGCCCGCGGGCATTCTACAGGAAATTGAAAGTGTCACGTCTGGCTCTTCGTGAATTGGCTAACCAGGGCATGATCCCTGGCATGACCAAGTCGAGCTGGTAGGGCGAACGGACGGACAAGGAGACTAATAAATGAGTGCAAGTGATCCGATCGGCGATTTGTTGACCCGCATCAGGAATGCTCAGGAACGTGGTAAGCAGAAGGTGTCATCACCGGCTTCCAGGTTGCGCGAGCGCGTGCTTGAAGTGTTGCAGCATGAAGGCTTCATCCGTGGTTTCACGACGGTAGCCCATGGCGGCGGCAAGGCCGAAATTGAAATTGAACTGAAGTACTTTGACGGTGCGCCGGTTATTCGCGAACTCCAACGCGTTTCCAAGCCAGGCCGCCGGGTTTATGCTTCAGTTGAAACCCTTCCAACCGTTTTCAACGGACTTGGAATTTCCATCCTGTCAACGCCGAAAGGCGTTATGTCTGATGCAGAAGCACGCACCCAGAATGTTGGTGGCGAAGTTCTCTGCACGGTATTCTAAGGAACGCCAGCAATGTCTCGTATTGGTAAAAAAGCAGTTCCAATTCCAGCCGGTGTAACAGCATCGGTGAATGGCCAGCAGGTTTCCGTCAAGGGACCCAAGGGTGAACTGAAAGTTGTTTTGAACGACCAGGTTCTGGCCAAGATGGAGCAGGGCGCGATCAAGGTTGATCCGAAGGACAAGTCAAAGCTGGCACGTTCTTCCTGGGGCCTGTCGCGTACACTGGTTGCCAATCTGGTAACAGGTGTGACCGTTGGTTATTCCAAGTCGCTGGAAATCACCGGCGTAGGTTACCGTGCAGCGCTCAACGGCAAGTCGCTTCAGCTCAACCTGGGCTACAGCCATGACGTGAGCTATGAGGTTCCGGCCGGCATCGAAATTAAGGTTCCAAAGCCCACGGAAATCGTGATCAGCGGAATTGACAAGCAGCGGGTTGGCCAGGTTGCGGCTGAAATCCGTGAATATCGTGGACCTGAACCTTACAAAGGCAAGGGTGTGAAGTACGCAGGCGAATATATCTTCCGCAAGGAAGGCAAGAAAAAGTAATTGGTGGTATAAATGGCTACGAAAATCACTCCACTCCAACGCCGCACCGTTCGTGTCCGCAAGGCACTTGCAAAGCGTGGCAATCTGCGTCCACGGCTTTCCGTGTTCCGTTCGAGCAAAAACATTTATGCACAGATCATCGACGATACGAAGGGCGTAACCGTCGCTTCGGCGTCAACGATGGAAGAAGGTTTCAAGTCGGCCAAGAAAACCGGCGCAGACATGGCAGCAGCGAGCCTAATCGGCAAGCTGGTGGCTGAGCGCGCCGTCAAGGCAGGCATCAAGGACGTGGTCTTCGATCGCGGCGGCTATATTTTCCACGGGCGCGTCAAAGCGCTGGCGGAAGCTGCACGCGAAGGTGGACTGAATTTCTAATCCGATCAGTGATCAATAGGCGGATATCATATGGCTAAAGAACGTAGCGAACGCGGTGGAGATCGCAAAGACAACCGTGAAGAGCGGGACAGCGAATTCATTGACAAGCTCGTGCACATCAATCGCGTTGCGAAGGTTGTGAAGGGCGGCAAGCGCTTTGGCTTTGCTGCACTTGTTGTTGTTGGCGACCAGAAGGGCCGCGTTGGTTTCGGCCACGGCAAGGCACGCGAAGTGCCGGAAGCCGTGCGCAAGGCAACGGAGTCCGCCAAACGTGTGCTCATCCGCGTTCCATTGCGCGAAGGCCGCACGCTTCACCACGACATTGACGGCCGTTGGGGCGCAGGCAAGGTAACTCTCCGTGCAGCTCCTGCAGGTACCGGCATCATCGCCGGTGGCCCCATGCGCGCCGTGTTCGAATCCGTTGGCATCCATGACGTCGTGGCCAAGTCGAAGGGTTCATCGAACCCCTACAACATGGTGCGCGCAACATTTGATGCGTTGAAGAATCAGGCGAGCCCACGTTCAGTGGCAGCGCGTCGCGGCAAGAAAGTTAGCGATGTTTTGCGTCGTCGTGATCCAGACGCTGCGGTAGAATAAGTCGAGGAATACTGATTATGGCAAAAGCACCAGCAGCAAAGACAGTTACGGTTATGCAATATGCAAGCCCGCAGCGCCGGCCCGCTGACCAGCGCGCCACCTTGGTTGGCCTTGGCCTTAACAAGATGAACCGCCATTCGATATTGATCGATACACCAGCTGTTCGTGGCATGATTGCCAAGGTTGCGCATCTCGTTCGCGTGGTCGAGTAAGATTTAAGGAATACGAAGATGAAGCTCAATGAAATTGCCGACAATCCCGGTTCACGCAAACTTCGCAAGCGCGTTGGCCGCGGTATTGGTTCGGGGCTTGGCAAGACTGCCGGTCGCGGTGGCAAGGGCCAGACCGCCCGTAAGGGTGGCGCCAAGGCAGGTTTTGAAGGCGGTCAGATGCCGATTTATCGTCGTCTTCCAAAGCGCGGCTTCAATAAGCCAAACCAGGTTGCCTATAACGAAGTGAACCTGCAAACGGTTGAGGCGGCTGTTGTTGCCAAGAAGCTGGATGCGAAGGCTGTTGTAAACGCTGCAACCCTCATTGCCGCTGGCGTGATTTCACGTCCATTGGGCGGTGTGCGTTTGCTGGCCAAGGGCGCAATCAAGTCGAAGCTCAGCTTTGAAGTGTTTTACGCCACCAAGGGCGCCATTGCCGCGGTTGAAAAGGCCGGTGGCAGTGTCAAGGTTTTGCGGCCTGTTGAAGTGCCGTCTGAGCACAAAAAGTAAAGTTGCACGCGTTAACGGGCCTTCCTACATAGGGGGCTGGTAAAATAGACGCTAGGGATTGGAAATGGCATCAGCAGCCGAACAACTTGCGGCAAACCTGAATTTCGGGGCGATTGCCAAATCGGAAGACTTGAAAAGCCGCATCTGGTTTACACTGGGTGCGCTTATTGTTTACCGCCTCGGCACCTATATTCCCATTCCCGGCATTGAAACGGCAGAGCTGGCAAAATTTGCCGCGCAAAATACTGCTGGCATTCTGGGCTGGGTCAACGGCTTGGCTGGTGGCGCACTTGGCCGCATGGCTATTTTCGCCCTCAACATCATGCCGTACATTTCGGCATCCATCATCATCCAGTTGATGACCACGGTTTCCCCCCATCTTGAAGCCCTCAAGAAAGAAGGCGAATCCGGTCGCAAGAAAATGAACCAATACACGCGCTATGGCACGGTGATATTGGCGGCGCTGCAAGCCTATGGAATTGCGGTGGGGCTTGAAGGGCAGGGCAATCTTGTCACTGATCCCGGCATGTTCTTCCGTGCCAGCACGGTTATTACACTTACCGGTGGTACGGTGTTTCTGATGTGGCTTGGCGAGCAGATTACCTCGCGCGGCATCGGCAACGGTATTTCACTTATTATTTTCGCTGGTATTGTTGCAGGCCTTCCAAGCGGCATTGCGGCCATGCTTGAACTTGGCCGCACGGGGCAAATGTCCACGTTCCTCGTGCTTGGCATCATGGTGATGGCGCTTGCCGTGGTTGCGTTCATCGTGTTGTTCGAGCGTGCGCAACGGCGGCTTCTCATTCAATATCCGAAGCGCCAAGTTGGGCAGAAAGTGTTCCAGGGCGACAGTTCGCATTTGCCGCTGAAGCTCAACACCGCCGGTGTTATTCCGCCAATTTTTGCATCATCGCTTTTGCTTTTGCCAATTACGGTTGCCAATTTCAGCGCCGGCCAGGGGCCTGACTGGCTGATTACGGTTACTTCACTTCTGGGGCATGGCAAACCGCTTTTCCTTGTTCTTTATGTAATGCTCATCGTTTTCTTCGCGTTCTTCTATACTTCAATCATGTTCAACCCAAAGGAAACGGCGGAGAATTTGAAGAAGTATGGCGGCTTCATTCCAGGCATCCGCCCAGGCGAAAAAACGGCTGAGTACATTGACTACGTTTTGACCCGCATTACCGTTATCGGCGGACTTTACCTTTCGGTTGTTTGTCTCCTGCCTGAACTGCTCATCGGTTATTCCGGCGTGCCCTTCTACTTCGGCGGCACATCGCTGCTTATCGTCGTGAGTGTAACGATGGATACGGTGGCGCAGTTGCAGGGACATCTCTACGCCCAGCAGTATGAAGGCTTGATCAAGAAGTCGAAGCTGCGCGGCAATCGTAAATGAACATCATTCTGCTTGGACCGCCCGGTGCTGGCAAAGGCACGCAAGCAAAAGTTCTTGAGGGAACTCGCGGACTGAAGCAATTATCTACTGGTGACATGCTGCGCGCAGCGGTTGCCGCTGGCACCGAGATTGGCAACAAGGCGAAGGCGATCATGGATCGCGGCGACCTGGTTTCTGATGAGGTTATCTTGGCCGTTGTGGCCGAACGCATGAATCAACCCGACATTAAGGCTGGTGTGGTGTTTGACGGTTTTCCTCGCACACCGGCGCAGGCTGAAGCACTAGATGCCATGCTCGCTTCGCGCGGTGAAAGGCTTGATGCCGTTATCGAAATGAAGGTTGATGACGAGATTCTCATTTCCCGCATTTCGGGCCGCTATACCTGTGCCACGTGCGGCAAGGGTTACCATGACAGTTTTGCCCCCACCAAGGTGCCGGGCGTTTGTGACAAATGTGGCGGAACTGAATTTACCCGACGCGCCGACGACAATGAAAAGACGGTGAGAGATCGCCTGACGGTATATAACAAGCAGACAGCTCCTTTGGTCGAATATTACTTAAAAAGGGGCAATTTGCGCAGTGTGGACGGCATGGCGGACATCAATGTGGTGACCGACGGGATTGGCCACATTTTGGACGAGGTGCAGCGCTAATTTTGCAGGTCAATCTGGTTGACGCGTAAGCGATTCCAGCCTATTGAACCCACAATCTTGGTCTGCATGAGAGCTGGCTTGGGAAGGGAAACCTTCCAGAGCGCGGCTTTGCGCTATTACAGCGCAGGGTGTGACTATCTAACGAAACGAGCCCAGTGATTGATTAAGTCATTGGAAAGCTTAGGAGAAAAACGAGTGGCCCGTATTGCAGGCGTAAACATACCAACTAACAAGCGTGCGGTTATTTCGCTGCGCTACATCCATGGAATCGGCCCTGTTAACGCAGTTGAAATCTGCGATAAGGTGAAAATTCCCCACAGCAAGCGCGTGAATGAACTGAGCGATGCCGAAGTTTTGGCAATCCGCGAAGTGATTGACCGTGACTATGTTGTGGAAGGCGATCTTCGCCGCGAAGTTTCCATGAATATCAAGCGTTTGACGGATTTGGGCTGCTATCGCGGCCTGCGTCACCGCAAGGGTCTTCCCGTCCGTGGCCAGCGCACCCATACCAATGCGCGCACACGCAAGGGTCCGGCTAAGGCCATCGCTGGCAAGAAGAAATAAGGGCAAATAACCATGGCTAAAGAAACCGCACGTCCGCGCCGCAAAGAGCGCAAGAACATCTCCTCGGGTGTTGTTCACGTAAACTCATCATTCAACAACACGATGATCACCATCACTGATGTCCAGGGCAATACGATTGTCTGGGCCTCGGCTGGCAAACTGGGCTTCAAGGGTTCACGCAAGTCAACACCTTATGCTGCCCAAATGGCTGGCGAACAGGTTGCCCGGGCCGCCATGGAGCATGGCATGCGCACGGTTGAAGTTGAAGTGACCGGTCCAGGTTCGGGCCGTGAGTCAGCGCTTCGCGCGCTTCAAGCTTGCGGTTTGCAGGTGACTTCAATCCGCGACACCACGCCAATTCCACATAATGGTTGCCGCCCTCCGAAGCGTCGCCGCGTCTAACAGGTTAGTTATGGCGCCGCTTCTGTGGCGTCCAAAAAAGAGGCCGAGTACCGGAGAGCTCCAAGGGGTTCTTTTGGGAAATACACGGGATAGCAAATATGCATGTGAACCAAAAAAACTGGCAGGAACTCATCAGGCCGACCAAGCTCGACATTCAGCCAGGCCGTGACCGCCGCAGGATGGCAACGGTTGTTGCCGAGCCGCTGGAGCGTGGCTTTGGCACGACGCTGGGCAATGCGCTGCGCCGCATTCTTCTTTCGTCGTTGCAGGGCGCTGCTGTTTCATCCGTGCAGATTGATGGCGTGTTGCATGAGTTCTCGTCCATCGCCGGTGTGCGCGAAGACGTGACCGACATTGTCTTGAACATCAAGGAAATTGCGCTTGCGATGCATGTTGAAGGCCCAAAGCGTGTAACACTCCGCAAGGAAGGCCCCGGCGTGGTTCGTGCTGGCGACATTCAGCAGACTGCGGACATTCACGTTCTCAATCCTGAGCATGTGATCTGCACCCTCGATGAAGGCGCTGAAGTGCGCATGGAATTCACCGTGAACAACGGCAAGGGCTATATCTCTTCCGAACGTAACCGCCCTGAAGATGCACCCATTGGGCTCATTCCCGTTGACTCGATCTACAGCCCGGTCCGCCGCGTTTCCTACAAGATCGAAAACACACGCGAAGGCCAGATCCTTGACTATGACAAGCTGATCATGACCGTTGAAACCAACGGCTCGATGAGCCCTGAGGATGCTGTTGCCTATGCCGCGCGCATCCTGCAGGACCAGCTTACAGTATTTATCAACTTCGCTGAGCCTTCAAAGGTTGTGCTTGAGGAGGCGCGCCCTGAGCTTGAATTCAATGCGGCGCTTCTCAAGAAGGTTGACGAGCTTGAACTTTCCGTTCGCTCAGCCAACTGCCTGAAGAACGACAACATCGTTTACATCGGCGACCTCATCCAGAAGTCGGAAGCGGAAATGCTCCGTACACCGAACTTCGGGCGCAAGTCGCTCAACGAGATCAAGGAAGTCCTCGCCCAGATGGGCCTGCATCTCGGCATGGAAGTGCCGAACTGGCCGCCCGAGAACATCGAAGATCTCGCCAAGAAGTTTGAAACCCATTACTAAGTGAAAGACGCTCCACCGCGGTGGGGCGGGTTGAAGGAGAACAGTTATGCGTCATGGTTTTAAGGGTCGTCGGTTCAACCGCACAGTTCCCCATCGTTTGGCAATGTTTGCAAACATGTCAGCGGCTCTCATCAAGCATGAGCAGATTGTAACCACTTTGCCAAAAGCCAAGGATTTGCGTCCGGTTATTGAAAAGCTCATTACGCTTGCCAAGAAGGGCGGACTTCACGCCCGCCGCCAAGCCATGAGCCAGGTGCGCGATGAAACGCAGGTGAAGAAGCTGTTTGATGTGCTGGCTGCCCGCTTTGCTGGCCGCCAGGGTGGTTATGCCCGCATCATGAAGGCAGGCTTCCGCTTTGGTGACAACGCGCCGATGGCTGTCATTGAATTTGTGGATCGTGACCCTTCAGAAAAGGGCAAGGATTCTGGCCCAACGATGAAGTCTGGTGACGAGACCAAGGAAGCCGTTGCGGCTTAATTTCCGGATTTAATCCACAGGTTTTTGAGGGCGGAAGAAATTCCGCCCTCTGTTTTACAAAAACTGATTTGTAATCATTCTACAGAATATGCCGTCACCGTGTCTTCCAACATGCGAGGAACGATAGCGGTGCGGCCTTTGTCGATAACGTCGAGATCGGCGCTGCCAGGCTTCAGATCAAGCAGCATTTCGTGGTTTCCATCTTTATGGATGCGATACAAGCCGCCGGCATTGAAATCAGTTACCAGGAAGTTGCCGTGGGCGTCGCGCTCAAGACCATCGAGGTTGCCAACGAGTTGCCCGTTGCCCAAGTTTTTCATTTCTTTGGTGGCGAGGTCAATGGTGAAGAGATTGCCCAAACTATCTGTTGTGCCATCGTCGTGCATCCCTTTGCCCCAGCCAGCAACCAGCAACTTGCCGCCATAAATGACGCGCAGGCCATTGACGTGCATGAGGTCGTCCTTGCCGTACCAGACTGACATTTTACCGTCCTTCATCTGCCAGATCTTGCGCTTGGCGATATCTGTCACATAAACATTGCCAGAAGCATCAATTGCCGGGTCATTCAGGAATACCGCGCCTTCGGCCGGATAGGTGTTGGTGATTTTGCCGCTGCGGGTATCAATTTGAACCAGTTTATCGATGTCTGTCACATAAAGGTTGAAGTCCTGCATCACCATGCCCTTTGGGGCATTCAGACCTTCAATCCACTTCAGGGTAATGAGTTTCCCATCGCGGGACACTTTCGAAATAAAGCCGTTGCCATCCTTATCAAGGGGCGCACCGTTGATATTTGATACGTAGAGGACCTGGTGCGGAATATCGAGGTCAACGCTTTCCGGGTGTGAAAACCCTGTAAGTGTCCATTTTTCCTTGGTTTCTGCCAAAGCAGGGGCAGTGGCGGCACCCATTAAAAAGCCGAATGCGCACAAGCTTACCAATCCGAATTTCATTGCAATTTTCTCCCTTGCAGCCGTTACTACTACCGAACGCAAGATCAGAGGTTGCAAAGCGTGTGCCAATCAAGGATCGGGCTGATTGAGGGGAAGGGTGTGCTCGCGGTCCAACGCAATGCTGGCTAAACCGCTGACGAGGATAAGCGCTGTGCCTAACACTGAGAGCCAATTTGGAACATCGCCAAACACAACGAGGCCTGAAAGAACCGCCCATAAGGTAAAGGTATAATAGAAGGGTGCTACCGCGCCTGCCGCTCCGTGGCGAAAGGCAAGGAAAACGAATGTGTGCCCGCCCATGAGGAAAAAACCCGCTGCTAGCATCATCGCCATATTCCGCGGCGATGGCGTTACCCACGTTTCGAAAAATACGTTAGTGGTTGCGGCAGCGAGCATCACAACAACAATGGTGGTGAAGGCGACCACGAGGGCGGGGATGTTGGGTGGTACTTTTCGGCCCACAAGATCGCGCAGGGCCGAACCGACGGCGGTGAGGAACCCGAAGGCCGCGTAAGGTGAAGCCGTGCTACTTCCGGGCTGGGCTACGAGGAGCGCTCCGGTTACGCCGACTGCGATGAGCGCCATGCGGATTCTGCCAATCCTCTCGCCCCAGATTACGGCCACACCGATCAGCACGAGCAAGGGAGCGATCTGGAAGATTGCGGTGACATCCCCAATAGGCATGTGGGCGAGTGCCAGAATGAAGTTCATGATGGCAATGACTTCGCAAAAAGCCCGCAACAGCACCCAGGGATTGAGGGCGCGGTGAATGTCGGCCTTGTACCCGAGGGCGAATAATAATGGAAAACACCAAAGTGTTGCGGCCAGTCCGCGCATGACGAGAACCTGCATGGGCGGTGTATCGGCAAGAACGATTTTCATGAAACTGTCATTGGCCACAAACGTTCCTGCGGCCAGTATCATGAAAAGAATGCCGCGCAGGTTTGATGTTTTGGGCATGGGTTTACAGCGCGTAGGCGTGGTCCACGGCGATGATGGGGTTGCCTCCGTAGCCGTTGAAGTTTGTCATGGTGGCAAGGCCATAGGCACCCAGAGACCCGAATTCGATGTAATCATCTTCCCGCAGGGTGGCCATGATGTCGAGCCGGTGGGGCAGCACATCAAGGGGATCGCAAGTGGGGCCGAATACCTTGAAGGATTTCGCCGCGCCCTCAATGAACTTGCCATCGCGGATGACGCGGAACGGCGGTTTCAGTTCCGGCACCTGCATATATTCCATCAGGCCGCCATAGACGCCATCATTGATGAAGATGTCATCCCCATCGGTGCACACAAGTTTGACGCGGGTAAGCAGCGACATGCAGGTGGCGACGAGGCCACGGCCCGGTTCGCATTCCAATGCCGGGCGCTGGTTCTCAGGAAAATTCTTGACCACGGCTTCTTCGATGATCTTGAAAAAAATGTTGGGTTCAGGTGCGGTGCTCAGCATATAGTTTGCCGGAAAGCCGCCGCCGACATTGAGTTTTGAAATGGCAACATTGGCGGCACTTGCGATGCGCGCCGCGGCTTCAATGTGGCGCACATAGGTTTGGGGCTCGGTGCTTTGCGAGCCAGGGTGGAAAGTGAGCAAGGGAGTGTAGCCCAACTGCACAACCTGCTTCAGCAGCTCCACGCAAATATGTTCGGGTGCACCAAACTTGGTTGAGAAATCATGGGCGGATGCGCCACGATCCCTTGGCAGCACGAAGCGCACGGCAATTTCCACTTCCTTGTCGTTGCCTATGATATCGCTGATCTTCGCCAACTCCTCGCGGCAATCGACGACGTAGCGCCTGCATTTGTAAATCTTGTAGGCGTCAGCGATTTCGCGGCGCGATTTTACGGGGTTATGATAATGGAAAACCGGATTTTTCACTTCCTTGGCGACGATCGCCATTTCATGCACGGATGCCACATCCCATGCTTTTATCCCGGTTTGGCTCAGCACCCTTATGACCTCTGCAGAAGAGTTTGACTTCACGGCAAAAGTAACCTCGCCGGGAAAGCCTTTGAGAAACACTTCGGCCCGCGCCCGCAGCTGCTGCGCGCTGAAACAGAACAGCGGCGCATCCGGCTGCAGATTCTGGGCGGCGGTGGCGGCATTTTCAAAGGTCAGATTAGTGGCGGATTTGGGCATAAAGGCTACTTTTCAAAAGAGGTGAGTTGGGCTGATTCGTGCTATACACTAGGTGAAACTTGTATCCGTTCGGGCCGCCATCATATCGCCAAATGGCTTACCTTGATAGGATGCAGATCGCAAATGTGGAGATGATATGCGTTTAGTTGTTGTGTGGGTTTTCGGATTTTTTGTGGCTTATGTCCTGCCTGCTGGTGCCCAAACTGTGCCGACGTCCAAGCCCCAGATAATGCTTTCCTTTGCGCCGGTGGTGAAAAGCACGGCACCTGCTGTTGTGAATGTATTTTCCAAAAGCAAGGTAACGCAAAGCGCCCGGCGCGGTGTTTTTGACGACCCGTTTTTCAGGCAGTTTTTTGGCGACAAGGGACAGTTTGGCAAACCCCGGGAACGCGTGCAGAATTCGCTGGGTTCCGGTGTTATTGTTGATGCAGACGGGCTAATCGTAACCAACAACCATGTGATCAAAGGGGGCACTGATATCCGCGTGGTGCTGGCTGACAAGCGCGAATTTGAAGCGAAAGTTTTGCTGGCGGATGAACGCAGCGATCTGGCGGTTCTCAAGATTGACGTAGGCGATGAAGAGCTGGCGGCACTCACTTTTGCCGACAGCGACAATCTTGAAGTTGGTGATTTGGTGTTGGCCATCGGCAACCCGTTTGGCGTGGGGCAAACGGTAACAAGCGGCATTGTATCTGCCTCGGCGCGGACGCAAGTGGGCATCAACGACTACCAGTTTTTCATCCAGACGGATGCCGCCATCAATCCCGGCAATTCCGGTGGCGCGCTGGTGAATATGGCGGGCGAATTGGTGGGCATCAACACGGCGATATTCTCACGCTCAGGCGGCTCCATCGGCATTGGGTTTTCCATTCCCTCCAACATGGTGCAAACCGTTGTGCAGTCGGCTGAAAGTGGAACGGCAGTAAAGCGGCCATGGATTGGTGCCGACCTGCAGGATGTGACGGCGGAAATCGCAGACTCGCTTGGCTTTGCGCGGCCAGAAGGGACGCTGATCGCCAATCTGCATCCCCAAAGCCCGCTGCTGGAGGCGGGTTGAAACGGGGCGATGTTATTCTGGCAATTGACGGGCATCCGGTGGAGAATGCCAAAGAACTCAATTACCGGGTTGCCACGTCGAAGGTTGGGCAGCAATCAATTCTGGAATTCCAGCGAGGTGGCAAGGCGCGGCAAACCAGTGTCAAGCTGGTGGCGGCACCGGAAACCACCGAACGGTCTGAAACACTCTTGCAGGACAAGAGCCCGTTTCAGGGACTGGTGGTGGCCAATCTTTCGCCGGCACTGGCCGAGGAAATGGGCGTGCCCACAAGCTTGAACGGTGTTATCGCGGTTGAGGTAAAGGGTGGGATATCACAGCGATTTTTCCGCAAGGGTGACATTGTGCTGGAGTTGAACGGCGTATCAATCCTGTCAGTGGCCGATTTACAGAAGGCGATTGCGGCGCAGGAAGATCGTTGGGAAATCCAGATCAATCGTGGCGGGCGAAAACTGCAAATGAAATTGCGGGGATGAACACGCTTTTCCAGGCCGCTGGTTTTGGCAAAGACGCGCCGCGCCCCCTGGCTGACCGGCTGCGGCCGCAGGCCCTGCGCGATGTTGTCGGCCAGGACCATTTGACAGGCGAGGAAGGCATTCTCAGCCGCATGCTGGCATCGGGCCGCATTCCTTCGATTATTCTTTGGGGGCCACCGGGCACCGGCAAGACGACGATTGCCCGGTTGCTGGCGGGGGAAACGGGGTTGGCATTTGAACAGATGTCGGCCATCTTTTCGGGCGTTGCGGATTTGAAGAAGGCGTTTGAACAGGCGCGCATCCGCCGCGAGCAGGGAAGGGGAACGCTGCTGTTCGTTGATGAAATTCACCGCTTCAACAAATCGCAGCAGGATTCGTTTCTGCCATTTGTGGAGGATGGCACGATTATTCTTGTGGGGGCGACGACGGAGAACCCGTCATTCGAATTGAACGGCGCCCTGCTTTCCCGCGCGCAGGTGCTGGTGCTTAACCGATTGGATGCAGACGCCATGGCGCTTCTTGCGGCGCGGGCTGGCATGTTCGAGAAGCGCGCGCTGCCGGTTAGTGAAGATGCCATGGCTTCGCTTATTGCCATGGCCGATGGCGACGGGCGCTATTTCCTGAACATGGCGGAAGAGATCTATGCATCGGTGCCCGAAAGTGCTGCCCCGCTGAATGTGGAAGCGCTGGCCAAGACCGTGCAGAAGCGCATGCCGCTTTATGACAAGGCGGCGGATGGCCATTACAATTTGATTTCAGCGTTGCATAAATCGGTGCGGGGTTCCGATCCGGATGCTGCATTGTATTATCTGGCGCGTATGCTGACGGCAGGTGAAGACCCGCTATTTCTGGCGCGGCGCCTGGTGCGCATGGCGATTGAGGATGTGGGGCTGGCGGACCCGCAAGCCTTGCAACAGGCATTGGCGGCAAAAGATACATTTGATTTTCTGGGTTCGCCGGAAGGGGAATTGGCACTGGCACAGGCCACGATTTACATTGCCACGGCTCCCAAATCCAATGCGGCATATGTGGCTTTCAAGGCGGCGATGAAACGGGCGAAAGAAACAGGTTCATTGGCACCACCGAAGATTATTTTGAACGCGCCGACAAAAATGATGAAAGAGCAGGAATATGGTGCGGGCTACAAGTATGATCATGACGAGCCGGAAGCCTTTTCGGGCCAGAATTATTTTCCCGACCAGATGGGGCGAGAAAGTTATTACAATCCGCCGGAGCGCGGCTTTGAGCGCGATTTGAAAAAGCGGTTGGACTATTGGGCGCGGCTGCGGAAAGAGCGCGGTAATTGACAGAAAGCCGACAAGCCGCGCCAGATAACTGTTAGTCAGATTGTTACACTATACTCCTGCGTTTGCTTATGAACGCTGAATTATCGAGGAGGACAAGATGACTAAATTATTGACCGCACTGATCGCCGTGAGTTTTGCCGTTCCCATGATTTCTGCCGCTTCCGCAAAGGCAAGCGGTGAAGGACTCTCGGTTGCATTTCATCAGGAAGCAAACATCGTTGAACGTCGCAAACCCCGGATTCCAGGCGGCAGCGGCTGCGATGATCCACGTGACATAATTGAGCATCCTGAATGCCGCTAACGGCTTCATGCTGAACTCGAAATGGAAAGGCCGGACAGAGTCCGGCCTTTCTATTTATTTTGGAAAAATTATTTGCGGTTTGCATCCAGGCTGTAAGGACCGGCGCCTGCCGCGGCGAGGTAGAGGAAAATGAAGCAGAAGAGAATAGCCGCATCGCCGTTGTTTTGCAGCGGGAAGAAGGCCTGTGTAGCGTGGGCCATGAAGTAGGCCACGGCCATGAAACCTGCGAGCACAAATGCCGTGACACGGGTGAAGAGGCCGAGGATGATAAGAAGGCCACCAACGATCTCAAGAGCTCCAGCCAGGCCCATGAGGGAGAATACTTCAACGCCATCCTTGAAATACTCGGTGAAGGGGAACTTGAAATATTTGGTTGTGCCGTGCTCAAGGAAAAGCAGGCCGGTTACGATGCGAAGCGCGGCGTGAAGCGGGCCGGACCAGGACGCGGGGATAATTCCGTTTAACATTAGTGATTCCTTTGTTATCGATTCAGTGACGGTTGAGAGGCAACCATATACCGGGAAAATTAATCTGTAACAACAATAAATACAATTATTTTCGCAAATAGTCATTTCTGTTGACAGGAATGATTTACGCCGCTGCTACGCTGAAGATTTGACATTAGCTAACTAGTTAGCTAAGTAGAGTCCATGGAAACCGTAACCATCCACAAGGCCAAAACCGAACTTTCCAAACTGCTTAAACGCGTTGAGGCGGGCGAGGAGATCATGATTGCGAGGGGCAATAAGCAAATCG
The DNA here is from genome assembly GCA_963763635.1 of uncultured Alphaproteobacteria bacterium. Classification (GTDB taxonomy): domain Bacteria; phylum Pseudomonadota; class Alphaproteobacteria; order Rhizobiales; family Aestuariivirgaceae; genus Aestuariivirga. Next base: position 704 of record CAVXPO010000016.1, on the reverse strand, counting down.
CACGGATTGTGCCTGCGGCGGCGCCAACCGCGCTCAAACCCCGTCAACCCGGTTCAATGAAGCATCTCCTGGGAAAAATTCCTGACAGCGCTTTCTTTGAACCGCTGCCGGAAGAGGAACTGAAACTTTGGGAAGGTGGCGATTGAGCCTGCTTCTCGATACGCATGCATTATTCTGGTGGGTTACGAAGAATTCAAATCTTACTGAGAAGGCCAACACGGCCATCGCTGACTCAACTCGGCAATGCTTTGTCAGCGCCGCGACTGTCTATGAAATGTCGAATAAAGTGCGCCTCGGCAAATTTGAAGCCGCGAATGAAATTGTTGATCGGCTGGACGAGATTTTAGCCGATAACAATTTTACGCCGCTGGCAATTTCACTTGAGCATGCGGCTGTTGCAGGGAAGCTGGAAAGCCCGCACCGCGATCCCTTTGACCGGATACTTGCAGCGCAGGCAATTGTTGAAGGACTGAAGATTGTGAGTGCTGATCCGGCGATGAAGTTGCTGGGGGTCGAGGTGGTTTGGTGATGTTGTTGCAAATGACTTGCCGGACTTATTGAAGGAATTTAGTCCTTGACACCGTACGGTCGTTGGGCTATAAACGGCTATTCTCCAAAATTGTAAGTTTCGCCAGTGAGCGCAAGGCCCCTTGAGACAGGGGCATCGCTGAAATCCAATCGGCTGTTTGAGCCATGGTAAAACA
>CAVXPO010000015.1:0-23101 GCA_963763635.1 uncultured Alphaproteobacteria bacterium | reverse complement strand
AGTCTCATTCGTCGGTGTCAAGATAGGCTACCACTTCTTCAACGCAACTGCGAGCGTTAGCGAAAACTTCAGAGCCTGTGAATTTATAAACTGGATGGCCTGCACGCATAATCGCTCGTTCTCGTTGTCTATCGTTCCGCGCTTGCACTTTAGTCTTTTCATGGAACTCGTGACCATCAATCTCAATTGCAAGGCGTGATTTTCCGGAACCCATAACCACAAAATCGATCTTGAACTCACCGTTCTCAGTATGCAGCAGTTTTTGAGGATGCAGGCTCCAACCTTTTTTTCTGCTCAACATGACAGAACACCCATTCCATAAGAAAGATTTGCTCCACTGGAGACAAAACACTGTGCTTGTTGATTGCAGATTTGACTTCTTTTTCATACTGCTTTGCTATTCTCGTCTTGTACCACTCAAGTCGCGTTTTCAAGTCAGCGGCCATTGTTCGCCGCTGGTAGACCGAGTTGCTCCCCAAAGACTTGCGAAATGAGATCCAACTCACCTTCAGTTGTATCATAACGTTTCATCGCGTTATCGATTGCGAAAATTAGATCAATGAATTTACTCCATCTTGCTCTGATGACTACCTCGTCCCAAACTCTGAGCTCATTTAATCGCTCTTCATCCTTTGCAAAGTCCTTCAGCTTGAAGTTGACCCACGCCATGAACATAGCTTTGTTGACGCTGATTGCTTCATTTGTCGTGAGTGTCATGGGTTTCCTTTAGACGAAATGTTGAGAAATTTGGAGGGTTAATTTGTAAGTTTCTAATTAGAGCAGTACCTTCAGTTCCGTCCTATTTGCTCTCTTAGTCTTAAGTAGAAGACAAAGTTTAGCTTGAGGCGCACTTTATGCGTGCATCCGCCTGATTTCATCGGCGACAAGTTTCTGCAGGCGCCAGAGATAGGAATCGTGGATGCCGAATTCTTCCAGCTTTATAATCGTGTTGTGCAGGTATTCGGCTGAGGTGCCGAGATGACCTGCGGCGCGCGCGAGGCGTAGGGCCTGTTCTTCAATCGGAAGATTGACATAGTAATTTGGCGATCTAGGCGCTGCCCAGAATGTCAGTGCACGGAATTTATGATCACCCGCCTGAACATCGATCCAGCGGATGGAGGGCAAGTCTTCCTTGTAGCTCGCCTCGCGTCGCAACAGGCGCAGCATTTGGGGATGATCGTCGCCGGCGGAAGGCGGAAGGCAACACCATGGCAACAGCCGCCATAGTCGAGCGCCATCATCAGGCCGGGTTGTTGCGGCGATGCGCGCCAGCGCACAATATCGAGACTGAACGACCTCCGCCAGCCAAAAGCCTTGCAAGCCACGTGTTCAACATGTTCGAATTCCGGTTTCCAGATCAGTGAGCCATAGGCAAAAACCCAAAAGGGATTGCCGGCGTTTTGTGAGAGAATTTGACGGGCAGCCTGTTCAAATTCTTCGTCGGTCATCTCGATAAGGCCGTATTCCGGCCCGGAGTTTGGTTCTTTCCGGTCCACTAGGGCAACCAGTTCGGCAGTCAATGACAGTTGCCGCGATTTGCCAGCCATGATTGGGGTGGAGATTGGCATCAATGGAAGAACATTTGCAAGGGTGCGCCTTTGAATGATAGCTTCTGCTTTTTCAAGGGAGGATATCATGCGCAAGCTTTTCGGTTTCTTCGTTCTTGCTTTCATTGCCCTGACAAATTTTGCCCATGCGGAAGACCGCTGGATGACGCTGCCCGATCCTCCGGCCATGCCGCAAGCGACAGAATCCGGCTATGCGCCGGTCAATGGCATTCAGATGTATTATGCGGTTTATGGGGCGGGCGACCCCGTCCTGCTCATTCATGGCGGGCTGGGGCATGCGGATATCTGGGCCAATCAGGTGATCGAACTTGCCAAAACCCATAAGGTGATTGTGGGGGACAGCCGGGGGCATGGCCGCTCGACGCGCGATGAAAAGCCTTATGGCTATGACCTCATGGCCGCGGACTATCTGGCGCTGCTGGATTTTCTGAAAGTCGACAAAACGGCGCTGGTGGGTTGGAGCGATGGCGGCATTATCGGCCTCGATATTGCCTGCCATCGCGAGCGCCTGACCAAACTGTTTGCCCAAGCCGCCAACGTCACCGTTGACGGGGTTGATCCCGCGGTCGCGACAAATGCCACTTTTGGCGCCTACATTGAACGCATGGGCAAGGATTACGCGCGGTTTTCAAAGACGCCTGACCAATACAATGCGTTTGTTGAACAGATCAGCAAGATGTGGGCGAGCGAGCCCGCCTGGACCAAGGAGCAACTGGCAGCCATCAAGGTTCCAACCGCCATTGTGCTGGGCGACCATGATGAAGCCATCACGCGGGCGCATACGGATTACATGGCAGCCGCAATTCCGGGTGCAAAGCTGGTGATCCTGAAAGACGCAAGCCACTTTGCCATGCTGCAGGACCCGGCGGGATATACGAGCGCCGTCCTGAATTTCCTGAACGCGAAATAAATCGCGCGGGGTTAACTCGTAACTTTTTTCTGCAAGGTTTTGATGCGCTGTGCCAGCGAAATAACATTGGTGATGCCGCGTTTTGGCTTTGGCGGGTCAGTGACCGGCGTTTCTTCGGCTGGCTTGTCAACCCACACCTCATCAAGGCGCTGCAATTCTTCCTGCAAATCGTTTGCTGCCTTTTCAACTTCCTCGATCTTGGTTTCGATATTTTCAGTTTGCGTGATGGCTTGAATGACCGTGCTGTTAGCTGGCTTCACGAACACGGTGTTGGCAAACTGTTCAGACGAGAGCGGTTCCTTGACTTCACGCTGCTTGGAAATTTGACCAGAGAGGGAGGTGAGTTCCTTGATGCGGCTTTTCAGGCGATCAGGTGTTGCGGGCTCTGTGGCAACTGCGGATGCCGCCGCCTGTTCGAGCGCTGACTTTTCACGCGCTTCATGCGCGCGCAATTGCTCGGCCTGCAATGCAAGTTCGCCTTCCAGCATCCTGGCCTGATCGCGAAGCATCAGAATTTCGTTGTCGCGCTCGGCCAGAAGGGATTCACGCTTTTCCAAATCCTGTGTCAGCAAGTCAACGCGGTTGCGATGGCGGGAGACTTCGGCTGCCTGTTCGGCCACGCGCATTTTCATGTCGTCAACGCGAATCTCAAGTTTCTTGGCCATCATTGCATGCTCAGCGCGGAGGCGGTCACGATCAGTTTGCAATTCGGCAACGGTGGAGGGAATGCTGCGTTGGCTTCGCTTTGCACCCTGCCGCAGGGCGATCTTCCATGCAACGCGGCCCACGAGAAGGGCCAGGAAACAGGCCAAAGCAAAGCCCAGTACAACCAGCATTAGGGCCTCGGATTGAGACATATTCTTCCCCAAAAAAACAAACACCACCAAAGTTGGCCATGACCCAAGCAAAATTATGGCCAAAGTCGATGTTAATCGGGAATGAGCCAATAGGCGAATGGATTATTCGTCAAACTGGCTTATCAGAAGGGGTTCCAGGTGGGCGATCTGGAATATTTGAGATAGCCCACATTGGCGCCAAGCCTTGCCCCGACGCCTGTACGGATCGGGGCCAATACGATCTGGTCATTCTGTTGGAAATTCACACCCAAACCGCCGATGAAATAGGCCGAGCCTTCGACGCCCACAAAGCGCTCATAGAGGTCGCGGGGAGAATCGGAATTGTAAACCAGCACCAAAGTCCGCGAGCCGTTACCGCCGAAATCAAAGCCCACCGATGGGCCCTGCCAATAAATGCGCTGGGTGATGCCATCCTTATAATAGATGGTGCCTTCCCCAAAACGGAGGCCACCGATGATGGCGCCAGCGCCTTCTTCGCCAACGATATAGGCCGTGGGCTCTCCCTGGCTTTGGAACACGTATTCAACGGCCTGTGAAATGCCGCGGCTGGCCTTGCCGAAAAACTGGTGGCCTGCGGTGGTGATTTCTTCCGTTGTAAACGTCGAGGTTGGCTTCCTGATGCTACCCGTTGTCTGGGCAACTGCGCTTTGGGATGCTGAGCCCACGCAGAGTGCCAGGGCAAGGCCCAGGGATTTCAAAAATGTGCTGTTCATATTACCACCTTCGTCATTAGCTGATGCACCGCTTGTGATATGGCAATGCGGCCAAGATGCGTCCTGATTGAAGCCTAAAGTAGAGGGCTTACGAGATGGTTAATGCTTCGCAAATTTACGCGGCGCTGGCGATGAAACCGGGATTGTCAAAGCCGCGTTCGCGCTTGCCATAGGTGAGGGGGACGCCATCAATATTCATGACTTTGCCGCCGCTCGCCAGCAGCACGGCGTGGCCCGCCGCCGTATCCCACTCCATGGTGCGGCCGAAGCGCGGATACAAATCGGCCTCGCCTGCCGCAATGAGGCAGAATTTGAGCGATGAACCGGCGGAGGCGAGTTTTGCCACCTTCACCGTCTTGAGAAAATCGTCAGTTGCTTTATCGCGGTGGCTGCGGCTGGCGACAACGGTAGCACCTTCACCGGGACAGGAGCGCACCAACAGCTTGTGCCATGAAATTTTCCCGTCGGCAGCTATCTTGCCCTCGGCAGCGCCCTTTGCGGTATCGCCCCAGAAAATGCGGTTGATGGCTGGCGCAAAAACAACGCCGAGCACGGGAATGCCATTCTCAATTTTGGCTATATTGACGGTGAACTCGCCATTGCGCGACACAAATTCCTTGGTGCCATCAAGGGGGTCCACAAGATAAAAGCTGGAACCCACGGCGGGAATTCGACCGGCGGCTGCGGCTTCTTCCGAAATTACCGGCGTTTCTGGATAAAGATTGGCGAGACCCTCAAGGATTATTTTTTCGGCTGCCTCATCGGCCGCGGTTATCGGCGAAAGGTCATCTTTCACCCGCGCACTGAAATCGGTGGCATAGATCGACATGATTTCACGGCCAGCCAACAGGGCAAGTTGAACCAGCGCTTTGGCGTGCGATGTAGGTGCAGCTGTCATGGGCTATCCAGGTTGATGTGGGGGTTCTATGGGCCGGGGAGGCCGATGTCGTCAATGCAGAATATTTTCGCGGGCTTTGCTAAAAGGAATACGCACGAATCACTTTATGGGGAACCAATGACAGACACGCTACGCATTTCCGACCTCGATCTTGCCGCGCTTTTGTGCAGCCGGGTTTGCCATGACGTGATTTCGCCTGTAGGCGCCATTGCCAATGGGCTGGAGCTTTTCGATGATCCGGAGATGGATGAGGAGACCAAGTCCACGGCGCTGGACATGATACGTTCTTCAGCGAAAACGGCGGGTGCCAAGCTGAAGTTCTGCCGCATTGCTTTCGGTGCTGCCGGTTCGGCTGGAGCGCTGATTGATTTGAGCGAGGCGGGCGAGGTGGCGCGCGGATTTGTTGGAGACGAAAAAGTAAAGCTTGATTGGCAGGCACCGCGGGAAAACCGCCCCAAGCAGCAGGTGAAACTATTGCTCAACATGCTGCTGTTGGCGATTGCCGGCATTCCACGGGGCGGCCTTATTACCGTGAAAGCCGATGGCGATCTGCTCACGGTTCGTGCAACAGGCGAACGTGCGAAAATCTCTGAGCCGCTTCTGGACGTGCTTTTGGGCAGGGCTGACCTCACCATGCTGGATGCCCGCCTGGTGCAGCCCTATTATTCGAAACAACTCGCCCACTCTGCAGGGCTTAATCTGACCATGGGTATGGACGGCGACGATGTACTTGTGCAGGCAATGGCTGCCTGAGTGTTGCCATCGGGTTAAGGGCACCCTCTAAATAATATGGAGATTTGCTCCTTATTCCTGATTTGAATCCACCTGTTGATCGCCTGTTAACCTCATGGCCACGCGGAGTGCCGTGCCTAAAATTTGACACGAGGTCCTAAGGGTTTTGTTAAGAGCCGCAGCTAGGTTGCCCAGATATTCAAACTGGGGAACTAAAGTCTGTGACAAATTTTACGGCGAAACCGACCGGCGGAATTCTGCGTGCCTACAATACCGCGGACACAATCACCGGCAGTGCCGTTGATGATGTGCTGTGGGGTCTGGGTGGCAACGATGTCATCAATGGCGGCGACGGCAATGACGTTATCGAGGGCGATGGCATTTATACGATTGCCGATGCAATTCGTGAAACCGGCAGGGCCACCCTTGCGAATACGACAATTTCCCCCGCGTTACGTCCATCCCTCAAGTCCGAGGGCAGTCTTGAAAATGGCTACTCCGTGTGGCGCATCACCAACACCACGGCGTTAGCCATGGTCGTTACCTTGCAGCCATCGTCCAGTGGCCAAGGCTCCGCAACTCCGGTGACGTTAACCGTGCCGGCGCATTCTGATGTCCTGATTTCCAGTCCGCGCAACAGCACCCACAAACTCTACTACCTCGGCCAGCAAGTTGATACGGAAAACGCTTCCAGCGCCGCCTTCGTCAATACAACAGCGTACGGAACTTCACTTGACGGCGATGACACGCTCAACGGCGGCAATGGCAATGACATCATTCGCGGGCACGGCGGCGCCGACAGGCTCGACGGCGGCGACGGCGCTGACAGTCTTGATGGCGGCACAGGCAATGACACGCTGGTTGGCGGCGCAGGCGCTGATACCCTGAGCGGCGGCGATGGCGTCGACCTTGCGGACTACTCCGCCTCGCAGGCCGCAATCTCGATCAATCTCGCCAACGGAACGGCTACTGGCGGTGACGCGCAGGGCGATATGCTGACCGGCATTGAAAACCTTACGGGCACAAAATATGACGACAGCTTTACCGGCAACAGCGTGGCGAACGTTATTGATGCAGGCGCTGGCGTTGATACGCTGACCTACCAGAACGCAACGGCTGGCGTTACCATTGCCTTTGCCGCAACCGATGGCAGTGGCATTGGCAATGTTCAAACCAACAAGGCGGCAGGCGGTTATGCCGGCGATGCCAATGGCGACAGCTATCTGAATTTCGAAAACTTTGTGGGATCTGGCCTCACCGACTACATCGGCGGTGGCTCGGTTGCCATGAGCTTCCAGCTTGGCGGCGGCGATGACGTGTTCGACACCAATGCTGCCCTCACGGTTGTTGATACGGTTTATGGTGATGCCGGTAGCGATACGATCTGGAGCGGCGGCGGCAATGACAAGCTTTATGGCGGCATCGGCAATGACCGACTTTATGGGGAGGCGGATAACGACCTGCTGGTTGGCGGCGAAGGTGCAGATACGATTGACGGTGGCGCTGGCATTGACACGGCTGATTACTCGGCCTCAGGTGGGGGCGTTAACGTAGACCTGCTTGCAGGTACGGGTTCTGGCGGCGATGCGCAGGGCGATACGCTTTCAGGCATTGAAAACCTGGTTGGCACGATCGCAGGCGATACCCTGACAGGTAATGCTGCCGTCAATATTATCGAAGCGGGCACAGGCGATGACATCATCGAAGGCGGCGCTGGCGCTGACAAGCTTTATGGCGGCGACGGTAGTGATACGGCGGGCTATGCAGGCTCGGCCACCAACGTGAAGGTGAGCCTGCTGACGGGGCTTGGCAACGGCGGCGATGCGCAAAGCGATGTGTTGTACAGCATCGAAAACCTGACGGGCTCCAATTTCAATGACATTTTGACGGGCAGCGCAGCAGTCAACATCCTGCAGGGCGGCAACGGCGATGACACGCTTGAAGGCGATGCCGGCAATGACAAGCTGTTTGGCGGCATTGGCACAGACATCCTCACCGGCGGCATGGGTGCCGACGAACTGAATGGCGGCGATGGCACTGACCGCGGCGATTATGCCACATCACTGCTTGCCGTAACCGTAAGCCTGGTTACCAACACCGGGCTTGGCGGCGATGCGGAAGGCGACACGCTGGCTGGCATCGAAAACCTGTCGGGATCAAACCTCAATGACATGCTTGAAGGCGACGGCGGCGTGAATCGCCTTGTTGGCCGCCAGGGCAATGACACCCTCGTTGGCAACGCTGGCGATGACATTCTTGTTGGCGGCTCCGGCGTTGATATCCTCAATGGCGGCGATGGCGTTGATACGGCGGACTACTCCGACTCGTGGGTTGGCGTGACCGTCAACCTGTTGGCCAACACGGGCGTTGGCGGCGAAGCGAAGGGCGATACGTTCATCAGCATTGAAAATGTTTCAGGCTCGCGGTTCAACGATGTGATCACCGGCGATGCGGGCGTTAACCGGCTGAGCGGCGCTGCAGGAGCAGACACATTGAACGGCGGCGCTGGCAACGACATTCTGGTTGGCGGCGCAGGCGCCGACAAGCTTAATGGCGGCGACGGCGACCGTGATGCGGCGGATTATCAGACTGCCACGGCGGGCGTCATCGTCAATCTTGCAACCGGCGGCACGGGCGGCGATGCCTTGGGCGACATCTATACGGGCGTTGAATTTGTCTACGGCTCCGGCTGGGCGGACAACATCACCGGCGACGGCGCGATCAATCGCCTGGTTGGCGGCAACGGCGATGACAGGCTGGATGGCGCTGGCGGCAATGACTACCTGCTGGGCGAGGCAGGCAACGACATTCTTACCGGCGGCGCAGGCGCCGACGTGTTCGTGTTCGATGCCAGCTTTGGCCAGGATACGATCAGCGATTTCTGGGCAGGGCTCACGCGCACGGACCGCGTGTGGCTCACCCACACGGGCTTTGATGATTTCGCTGACGTGCAAGCCAACATGGCGGACAGCGGCGCAGGCGCGGTGCTTACCATCGCAGGCCTGGGCAGCATTACATTCACCGGCATTCTCGCCGCGCAGTTCGTGGCAGATGATTTCATATTCTAAGGCGTGACGGCGACAGGAGACGAGAAAAGCCCGGTGATGAGCCGGGTTTTTCACATTTTATAGATTGTCGTTCAGCTTTGTCGGAGACTAAACCCAAACCGAAACCCCTGGCTTAAGTTGGACGGTGCCCTTTGCAGGCTACAACGCACTTCCCATGCGCCTTGTCTTCCACCAGATGTAAAGCCACCGTATGAGCAATGTCAGTAAAATCATCATCGCCAAAGTAGTACATGCAGATTTCACTATCGTTGCAAGGCTGGCTGCTTCGACGAGCTTGGGGTCGAGTGTCTCAGGCCTCCACGCCAGAATGCGTGCCACCCGGTAGTTTTCGAGATAGTCAAAGCCTGCCCCAAGAATAGCAAAACCTGCACCAAGCCATGGCGTGAACCTCCATTCCGCCGGCGATAGCAAGTATGTGCCGAGTGCCAAAGAAATGGCTAAGAGGGCTGGATAGATGCTATCTAACCTGTGCTGGACATTCAAATAAAAGAGCCGGTGTTCGCTCGACAATGCTTGAAGAAATGAGGTTGCCTCACCCATGGTGTAACCGAACGACCGAAGGTCAAATGGAATTTCCCCGCCCGCCGCTTTCGTATGGCTGGCAATGACCACCCACATTAAAGCATAAACAATCAAGGCAAGCCCAAAGCTGCACCAGAAAAGAATTTTGGCTATCACAATACTTCTCAAGATAGCAATGCCCCTGCGTGTAGCGTAAAACATCCACTGGTGCAGATTTCAACCACCCGCCCTCGGTGACGCTTGTTGATCGCCGCTATTTCCAACAGGTTCGGAGCCAAACAAAAAGCCCGACTCAAAACTTGAGGCCGGGCTTTCCTTTTTCCCTGCAATTCTATCAGGCGATTTCGCGGTAGTCTTCCTGGCCCATCATGGGGGGCGCGCCTTCGCGCAGCACGTAGCCGCGGCCCCAGACGGTTTCGATGAAGTTCTTGCCCTCGGCGGCGGTTGCCAGCTTCTTGCGCAGCTTGCAGATGAACACGTCGATGATCTTGAGTTCGGGTTCGTCCATGCCGCCATAAAGATGATTGAGGAACATTTCCTTGGTGAGGGTGGTGCCCTTGCGCAAGGACAGCAATTCCAGCATCTGGTATTCCTTGCCGGTGAGGTGCACGCGCTGGCCGCCCACTTCAACGGTCTTGGTATCGAGGTTCACCAGCAGTTCGCCGGTGAGGATAACCGATTGGGCATGGCCCTTGGAACGGCGCACCACGGCATGAATGCGGGCAACCAGCTCGTCCTTGTGGAAAGGCTTGGTCATGTAATCGTCAGCGCCGAAGCCTAGGCCCTTCACCTTGTCTTCAATGCCGGCAAGGCCGGAGAGAATGAGGATGGGTGTTCCAACTTTCGAGACGCGGAGCGATTTGAGAACCTCATAGCCCGACATGTCCGGCAGGTTGAGGTCGAGCAGTATGATGTCGTAATCATAGAGCTTGCCAAGATCCACCCCTTCTTCGCCCAGGTCAGTGGTGTAGACATTGAAGCCTTCGGACTTCAGCATCAGCTCAATGCTTTGGGCTGTTGCGGTATCGTCCTCGATCAGCAGTACTCTCATCTCGAATCCCCTTATGTGCCTGCTCCCTTTCGGGGAGCCTTCTATGCCGCGCAATGGCAAAACAACAGGCTTTGACGCGCAACGAATGGTTAACTCTGAATGTTAAGATAAGCTTAGAAAGGTTAACAAAACCTAATCTCCGAGCATCAAATTTTAACACTTTGAACGCTACATCTAGTATCAGATTTAAGAAACACACTATATATTGACAATAACGCAGGCTGGCTGGGTTTTTTGTAAGATTTAGTTGTGGCGTCTTCGTAATTTACCCAGCTTTAAGCTTACCCGTTCATATTGTTCCGAGCGATACCTGAATCTCCTCGTTAATTGATTCGGCGAATCGTGAATAGGGGCTGATTGACAGCCCGCAGTTTGTTTTGAGTATTGTGAGGAATTCCATGCGTTCACGTGAAACCACTCTTCGTCTGCACCGTTTTCGCACCGAAGAACGCCGCCGCCAGGCCGCTGACATCGATGGAATGATCCAAGATCTTTCGAAGAAATATGACGAGCTTGACGCGCATGTGCGCTTTGAGGAAGGCCGTAACGGCGTTTCCGATCCGGCCAATGTGAATTATTCAATGGCCGCCAAGGCAACCCGTGGCCGACGTGACAATCTCCTGAAATCCATTGGCGACCTCAAGGACCAGAAGGCGTCTGTCATGGCGCTGCTTGCCAATGAGGAAGCAGACCTGCGCAAGGTTGAAATGCTGATGGAAAAGGAAAGCGGCATTTCGGCTGCCCAGGTTTCAGCGTTGCCGCAGCCGGCGCATGCGCATTAAATTTTCAGGCTGTGCGCCTTGAGGCGGAGGTAGGGGCCGCGCGCTTCATCTGCAATTTTTACGAGATGTGACGGAAGCCCCACTGATTTTTCAACAGCTGCTGCAAAGCCCGTCGATTCCCATACGGCATTATACCAGTGAGGGGCCCACACGCCGTCAAAGGCTTTAGGCCCTTTTGGCCATTTCAGCATGGCTTCATCGTAAGGAATGCCGAGAGATGCGCAAAGGGCGCTGAGAATTTTTTCCGGGTTCTGTAAAACATCATCGGCATCAATTACCGGCGGCGCGTGGCCCAGCTTCTGCGCCACGGCATCAAAAATCTCCGCCTGTTCAACAAAGCCGATATCGCGCAAAGTGACATCCGTCCATTTCTTTGTGTAGCTCGCCAACACTTTTTCAGGAGCGCGAATGAGGAATGCGTTGCTTAGCCCATGAATCCACGAGCGGTCAAAACCTTCCAGCATGTGATGCGTCATGTGCTTCTGGTAGAAGACAGGCTTGTCCACCGAGGCTATGCATTTTGCAACAACGGCTTCCCAGCTTGAATCATTTGCAGCGATGATTTGATTGCGCATCGGATGGTCATTGCCGTGGTTCACCAGCGAGAAGGCGTAGAATGGTTCATCCCATGCGACACAATCCTGGCGGTTGCCAAATGCATACATCATCGCGGTGGAAATATTGCGGGGGCCTGACCACATGGCGATGTTGATGCTCATATTTTCATTCCCGTTGCGGCGAAAAACCAGACGGCGACGCCCACGAGCAGCACCGCGAAAATGCGGCACAGCATTTTCACACGCGCGGGGTTGGCAAAGAAGCGGTTGAAACTTCCGGCAGCAACGGCAATCAAGGCATGAATGGAAGTGGCAACCACGACATAGATAACCGTGAGGGTGGCGAGCTGGCTTAACAGGGGTTGCGCCATGTCTATGAATTGCGGAAGAACCGCCGCATAAACCAGATAGGCCTTTGGATTAAGCATGTTGCTGACCAGGCCTTGCAGGAAATTACGCGAGATGGGCTGGTCAAAATCGCTGGCTGCCGCGGTGGTTGAGTCCCGCCAGGCATCCCACGCGAGATAGAGCAGATAAAGCGAGCCCGCGATGCGCAACGCCTGAAACAGCCATGGCGTTGTTCCGATCAATGCGGAAACGCCAAGCGCTGCGGCGGCTCCGGCGAAGCTGAGGCCCAACGCGACGCCAGCAACTGCGGACAGCGCCGCTATGCGGCCGCGGGATGCGCCGAGCAGGGCGAGCCATGCCATGTTGGGGCCAGGGGTGAGTTCAATGAGAATGGCCGCTATCAAGAATTCGGGAATCATCAGAGCTGGCGTGTTGCTTCGCGGACGCAAAGCTCCTTGTATAGTTTGGAAAGCCGTTGGGAAACCGGACCGGCGCCTGACCACTCTTCCGTGGACAAGGGATGCCTTGTTGGACGACCATCAACTTCACGCACCGGTATGAGCCCGGCAAAGGTTCCGGTGACGAAGGCTTCGTCGGCTCCATAGACGTCGTAAAGCGAGAACTGTTTTTCGAAAACCGGAATGCCGCTATCGCGGCACAAACGGATCATGTTGCCGCGCGTGATACCCGGAATGCAATATTGCCCAGACGACGTCCACACCTCGCCACGCCTCACGATAAAGAAGTGCGTTGAATTGCAGGTTGCAACAAAGCCGAGGGGATCCAACATCAGCGCCTCATCGGCACCCGCATTCATTGCTTGCACGCATGCGGTGATGCAATTGAGTTTTGAATGCGAGTTTAGCTTCTGGTCCTGCACGTCCGGTGCGCCGCGCCGCACATTCACCGTATGAAGTTTCATGCCCCGCCCGAATTTTTCAGGACTTGGGGTTTTGTACTCCGGTATGATCACAATCGTTGCCGGTGATATTGTGACGCGGGGGTCCTGATAGGGCGTGGCTTTCACGCCGCGGGTAACCATCAGGCGAATATGCACGCCGTCATGCATCCTGTTGGCATCGATGCAGGCAAAGAGCCGCGTCACAAGCTCGGCAGGCGTTATGCCCACATCCATGAAAATGGCCTTGGCACCTTCATAGAGCCTTTCAATGTGCGCATACAAAAATGGCACGCCGCCATTCACCAGCCGCAGGCCCTCCCATACGCCGTCGCCCAAAATGAAGCCTGAATCGAAGACCGATACCATCGCCTTTTCGCGGGGCAGCAACGTGCCGTTGATGGAAATGAGAATATCCGCATTGCGCGGATCAACTTTGATTTCGTGGAGGGAATTCGACATGGGCACAAAGTTTATCGCAGGGTTTGGCGGGCGGCAAGGGAGCTCAAAAAACCAGCCAGAAAACCACCCACATAACAATGACGAGTTTGGCTATATGGGCAAGGCTGTTTTTTTGCGCGGCGCGATCCGCACTGCGCCAGGTTCCCGTTGCTGCAAGTATTGTGTAGGGAAGGGGCAGAAAGTGCGTGACGGCTGCAAGAATGATTGGCGCCTTGTAGATAATAAAAACGAAAGTGATAAAAGTGGCGGCCAGATTAAAGATCAGGTCATAGGTAATGAAATAACGCCAAAAGGCTTCCTGTAACGGCAGCTCGCCACGCCATAGTTTTTGTAAAATTGAAAGCATTGACGTTCAACTCCCTTCAGACTGCTCGATTTGTTCAATCGGAATCTGGCGGTCGCCGGCCAGAATGCGTGAAAGCTCGGCGCGGCTTTGACGGGCCATGTCGACCATTTTTTCCGTGTTGCCAACGTGAAGGGCCTGTTGGCGGAGGACGGTGTCATCAAAGTTCTTGAAAGTGGTAACGGCCTTGTGTGCTTCAGAGGCGGCAATTCCCAAGGCCACGAGCACTTTCTCCCCCATGTCGACGGAGGAAGAAAAAACTTCGCGGAACACATGTTGAGCGCCAGCGCTGACCAACTCATAGGCATGCACCCGGTCAAAGGCGCGGGCGAATATCTTCAGGTTAGGAAAATGCTTTTTGGCGCTTTCCATGATCTCGGTAATCTTTTCGCGATCATCAACGGCGATGACAAGAATTTCTGCGGCGCGCGCGCCTGCTGCTTCCAGGAGGTCAACTCGCGACGCATCGCCATAGAACAGCTTGAAGCCAAATTTGCGCAGCGCATCTATCTGCTCGGCATCGTGGTCGAGAACCACAGACTTGAAGCCCTTGGCCTGCAGAATGCGGCCAACGGTCATGCCGAAGCGACCATGCCCGGCAATAATAACTTTGGCGCTTTCGTCGATCACGTCGGCATTCCGGGTTTGGCCGCCACGCGCGAAGAGCGGCTGTATCCGTTTCTCTTCTGCGATCATCAAGAGCGGTGCGAGCGTCATTGACAGGGCAACCGTGGCCACAAGAATGCCGGATTGCGTTACGTCCAATAGACCAAGGCCCAAACAAAATGAAATCAGCACAAAGGCAAACTCGCCGCCTTGCGCCAGCGAGAAAGAAAACAGCGATGAATCCGCCTTGTTCATGCGGAAGATGCGCGCGACGACATAGAGAACGAAAAGTTTTAGCGCCACAAATCCCAGCACCAACCCGATGATTTGCAAGGGTTGGCTGGCCAGCAGATTGAAATCAATGCCAGCACCCACAGCCATGAAGAAAACGGCGAGCAGCAAGCCCTTGAAGGGATCAAGATCCATTTCAAGCTCATGGCGGTATTCGCTTTCAGCCAATACAACGCCTGCCAGGAAGGTGCCAAGTGCCGCTGAGAGGCCCACAAGTTGCATGAGCAGGGTTATGCTCACCACAATCAAAAGCGCGAAGGCCACAAATATTTCACGGATGCCGGAGGTTGCCACAAAGCGGAATAGCGGCCGCATGAGATAGCGCCCGGCAAGAACGATGATGGCCACGGCGCCCAACACGGAAAGGGTTTGCACCCAGGCGGGGAAACTTGCGATGAGGCTGGTTTCTTCGCGGGCAGCACCGTTGCCAATTGCAATGAGCGGCAGTAGGGCCAGTATTGGGATGATGGCCACATCCTGAAATAACAGCACTGCGAAAATCGATTTGCCAGCTGACGTTTTCATCAGGCGGCGTTCATTCATGCTTTGAATGACGATGGCCGTGGATGACATGGCAAGAATGAGGCCTGCGGCAAGCGCGGCTTTCCATTCAACGCCAAGCAAGTAGGCGGCCAGGCCGATCGCGGCAGCGCTGCCAATCACCTGCAAACTGCCCAAGCCGAGGATGGGCTTTCGCAGTTCCCACAGTTTGGAAGGCTGCAGCTCAAGGCCCACAAGGAACAACATGACGATCACGCCGAATTCGGCAAAATGCATCACGTCCTGGCCCTCGGTGCCCACCAACCCCAGAACGGCAGGGCCAATTAGAACGCCGGCCGCGAGGTAACCCAGCACGGAACCCAGGCCCAGCCTTGCGGCGATGGGTGCAGCGATTACGGCGGCGGCGAGATAGACAAAGACGCCGACAAGAAAATCGGAGAGATGCATGGCTGGGGCTTCCTGCAGACTGGATATTGCAGCCACATATAGTTTTTATCCAGCCCTGTTGCCACAAACAAAAAGGGCCGGAAACTTTTGTTTCCAGCCCTGAACACATTACGCAACACACAAACTATTGGCGATACTTCTGGATCTTCGTGGTGCGAAGACCCGCCAATCCATGACGGTCAATAGACCTTTGCCAACCCAGATATTCCTCAACCGTTAACACGTAGCGGTCACAAGCCTCTTCCAGGCTCAACAACCCGCCGCGCACGGCCGCCACAACTTCTGCCTTGCGACGGATAACCCATCGATGGGCGCCGGGTGGCGGCAAATCGGTAATCGTTAAAGGACTGCCATCGGGGCCGATGACGTAGTTTACGCGGGGACGCAACTGACCGTTCATTACTTACTCACAAACCTAAAACGCAGGTACACATTACCCACCCAAGCTATGCGAACTCGCTTAAAAATGAGCTAAGTTCTTATGAATAATTTGCAAATAATTGAACGCTATTGCGCCAATTCAGGACAGTCTCGCATGGAATGTTGCGTTTTGCCGCGATCAGGCCCATTTAGGCCCGATGAGACTTGATAATTCCACACTTGAAGCCGTTCATGCTTCGATGGGGCTGGGCGGCGATCCTGCTCGCCACCGGGTTGTGGTAGCCATGTCCGGTGGCGTGGACTCGTCAGTAGTTGCGGCCATGCTCAAGGTTGCAGGCTATGGCGTGGTTGGCATTACGCTGCAGCTCTATGATCATGGCGAGGCGCTGCGGCGCAAGGGCGCTTGCTGCGCCGGGCAAGACATACATGATGCGCGACGGGTGGCGGCAGCCTTTGATATTCCCCACTATGTTTTGGATTTTGAAAGCCGCTTCAAGGATGCGGTGATCAATGATTTTGTTTCAGGCTATCTTGCTGGCGAGACCCCCATTCCGTGTGTGAAGTGTAACCAGACCGTTAAATTTGCCGATCTCCTGCAGCGCGCCAAGGATCTGGACGCGTCCTGTCTGGTGACGGGTCACTATATCGAGAGCCGCGCGCGAGGCGATGGTTCGGCGCACCGCGATCTCTTCACGCCTGCCGACATGGCGCGCGACCAGAGCTACTTCCTGTTTGCCACCACGCAGGCGCAGGTTGATTTCCTGCGCTTTCCTTTAGGCGCCCTGCCAAAATCCGAAACGCGCCGCATTGCGGCAGAGCTCGGACTTGTTGTAGCCGACAAGCCGGACAGCCAGGACATTTGTTTTGTGCCAGAGGGGCGATATGCCGATGTGATTTTGCGGTTGCGGCCCGATGCGGCTGAACCCGGCGACATATTGCATATGGATGGCCGTGTGCTGGGCCGCCACGATGGCATCGTCCATTATACGATTGGCCAGCGCCGGGGCCTTGGCATTTCGGATGCAGAACCCTTGTATGTGATCAAGGTAGATGCGGCGAAGAAGCTGGTTGTTGTGGGGCCACGCGAAGCGCTGAAGCAGAATGACATTCGTTTGGCGGGCTTGAATTGGCTGGGCCAGAATAACCTGCACGAAGATTCACAGCTGGTATTTGCCAAGATCAGGTCAACGCGCCCGCCCGTTGAGGCGTTTGTGCGGCAGGGGCCGGAAGGCTCGGTTGTGACAATTATTGAAGGCGAGTATGGTGTGTCACCTGGGCAGGCTTGCGTGCTTTATGATGGCCAGGGTTCGGGGGCGCGGGTTTTAGGTGGAGGCTTTATCGCTTCGACCGTGCAGAGGGATTAGTAGCGTAATGGAAGTGTGTGTGAAGCCCGACGCCAAAGCCAAGCGTCGTTCGAAAATGTTTTTCCTGAAGCAGTATTTGCGGAAACCTTTTGGCATCGGTGCAGTCGCTCCAAGCGGACAGAAACTGGCGCAGCTGATGGTCGAAGGCCTAGGCCTCCAGCCTGATGATGTGGTGGTTGAACTGGGGCCGGGCACCGGGGTTTTTACGCGCGAGCTTTTGGCACAAGGTGTCAACCGATCCAATCTCATACTGGTTGAATTCAATTCCGAATTTGTGAAATTTCTAGGCAAGGAATTTCCCGGCGTGCGGATTGTTGAAGGCGATGCGCGCGCGTTGCCGCAACTTTTGAGATCTCTCGGGCAGGGACAGGTAAGCCGTGTAGTTTCCGGCATTCCCTTGCGCAGCATGAAACCTGCCATGCGGAACGAGATTGCAAAGGCCATTGCGGAAGTCCTTAAGCCTGGCGGAATACTTGTACAGTTCAGCTATCTGAATGCGTCACCGCTTACCAAGATTGTTACAAAAGAAGTCGGCCTTGTGGCAGCACGGGCCGGTTTGGCGATGAGTAATATGCCGCCCGCCTTTGTGTGGAAATATGTAAAGGCGGCATAGCTTGCTTGCCTTGCTGTTTCATGGCCAGTATAGTTTCGCCTCGGGCTTCAAGGGAGATGCTGCCACGTGTCAAAGATAACCGGCAAGCCGAACATTGACCGAGAAGTGAAAAAGGGCATCGCCTGGGCGGTTCATGCATTCACCACAAGCGGCATCGTTGCAGGTTTCCTGGCATTGGTTGCCGTGCTCAAGGGCGATCCAGTCATGGGCTTTATGTGGCTGGGGGTCGCGTTATTTGTTGACGGCATTGATGGTTCGCTGGCGCGCAAGGCGCGCGTGAATGAATACACCCCCAATTTTGACGGCGCATCGCTTGATCTGGTGATTGACTATTTCACTTATGTGGCAGTTCCCGCCCTGATGATTTATTGGTTCAACATGGTGCCTGCGCCATTTTTGTTTGCGGGTGAAACCTGGAGCCTGATTTGCGCTGCCCTGGTCATGGCAGTGTCGTGCTATACTTTCGCCAACGTCGGCATGAAATCCGAGGATTACTATTTTGTCGGTTTTCCTGCCATCTGGAATGTTGTTGTGCTGTATTTTTATGTGCTCGGCACCGGCTGGCTGGTCAACCTCATCACCGTCATTGTTCTCTCCATCCTTACTTTCGTCCCCATAAAATTTGTGCATCCCTTGCGGGTTACGCACTGGCGCAACATCACCATCCCGATGACGGTGTTGTGGGCCGCCATGACATTGAGCCTCGTGGTGAGCAGCAAGGACAAGGGGCCAACCGATACGATTTATGCCATTCAGCTTTGGGTTTGGATCGCTGCGTCTGTCTATTTCGCCACCATTTCCCTGTGGCGCACCTTCGTCAAAGGCGATCCGGAGCACGGCGACGAGGCGCATTGATAGCTTGACTTCACGGCTTATAGTTTCCTATAAGCCGCTCTGGTTTGGCGAGGTAGCTCAGCTGGTTAGAGCACGGGAATCATAATCCTGGGGTCGGGGGTTCAAGTCCCTCTCTCGCTACCACCGTTCCCCCCGACGCAGCGATGCGCATGTTGGGGTAGATATCGGTGGGGCCAAAAATCATCGTAAGGCGTCCAAGCAGCTCGATGTTTAGCCCGTTGTCAGTGGGGTAGATAACAATACGCGCAATAAGGTCTCTAATCTTTTCAGCGGCTTCCTCAGTATCTGCGGTTATACCTCCGTGGAAGAAAGATTGAAATTCCGTCACTAGCTTTTCGTAGTGTGCGAGGGCCGCCGGATGAAGTTCGACTTGCTTCTCTGCTTCTGGCAGACCAGCCAACTCTGCCTGTAGCGCTGTCTTTTGGGCCTGCATGTCATGCAACTTTGGTCCTGCAATTTCCACTGGAATACGTTTGCTCTCATAGTCAGCCCATAGCCAATCAATTGACCGCCCAAGCTGAGCTAATTGGTTTTCCGTATGGCTCCGCCGTTTGGTTTTTTCAGAAGCAAGTCGCTGTCGCTCTTCCAAATAGGCCGTGACAAACTCCTTAAGCAAATGTGGTGCCTTCAGATTTCTCTGCAGGCCAGCAAGAACTGACTTTTCAATTTCGTCCATGTAGAATATCTTACGATTTGAACAGTTGCCTGCCTCTTTCATCGTTGAGCAATGGATTCTAACCCGCCCGTGATCCCGGTCTTTCATTGCTAACCCACCGCCGCAACAACCACACTTTAGAAGTCCTGACAGCAGAAACTTTGCCCTACGTTGTTGCTCCGGCGCTTCAAATGATCGTTCGGACTTTCGTATTTGCGCCGCTTCAAACAATTCCTTATCGATGATTGCAAGCTGTAACACATCGGCTCTGTGCCATTCCTCTGGTGGATTGGGCCTTGAAATTCGCTTGCCCGTGTCAGGGTCTTTGATCATCTTTACGCGATTCCAAACCAACTTACCGACATAGAGTTCATTCAGGATGATCCCGTGATGGCGCTTTTTGTTTCCGTTGATAGTGGAAGCCGTCCAATTGGCGCCCCTAGGGGGTCGGATGCCTTCTTTGTTAAGGGCATAGGCAATTTCTCTAGGTGTTTTGCCCGCAACATAATCATGAAAAATTTGGTGGATGACCGCCGCTTCTTCCTCAACGATCTCAAGCTCGCCGGGTCGGCCAGGGATCGGACGGTATCCGTAGGCACGGCCACCGGGGTTGCGCCCAGATCGTACGACTCCTTGCAAGCCGCGATGCACTTTGTGGGCTAGATCTGTCAAGAAGAGTGAGCCCATCAAGCCGCGTAGTCCGATTTGAATGCTGTCGGCGGTACCTTCGTGCACTGCTCTGAGTTCTATGCCGAGAAAAACTAGTCTCTTCCAAATACCAGCAAGATCCTCTTGATCGCGCGACAGGCGGTCGAGGGCTTCCGTTAGCACAACGTCAAACTTCTTTTCTCTTGCAGCGCTCAGGAGCTCCATGAGTCCATCGCGCCCGTAGATTGATGAACCAGAACGGGCACGGTCGTTAAAAATGGCAACGACATCCAAACCATTCTTGACCGCATAGTTGCGGCAAAGTGATATCTGGTCGTCAATCGAACGCTCTTGCTGCAATTCGGATGAGAATTTGGCATAGACCGCGGTTCGTTTCATTCTTGGCCTGCTTCAGTGAATGGTATCGTTTCGGCACTCTTAGCCTTACGATAATCCTCCCGAGCAGCTGCTCGCGCAAGTGCTTTTACAAGCTCAATGAGTTCAATTTTAATATCCGAACCATTCTCGACACTTGCGAGTGGAACTTCGGATGGAGAGCGAACGCTAGAGTTACGAGCATTTGATTGATCTCTCGCCATAATAGTTCAACAATGGCAAGATGTTGATTACTTCGTAAGGCGGTTTCCGTGCAATCGCGGGTGAGAGTCAGACAATGAATCCAATATGTTGGCAAATATTGATTCCGCTTAACATTTGTTCCGTCCGACTTTCTCATTTTTGTGAGGCCCCCGTAAAGCAATTCCAATGAAACTGGCAGAAGGACATGGCTGGAAGTTTGGATATGGGTGGGCTCCCAGGAAAAACTTGAAGGCAGCCTAGCACCCATTCCCCAAAGCGAGGCCTGTGCGAAATATGTGCAGTACTAAAGGGAAGTTGGAGTGCAAAATAAAGAATTCCAAGCCGTACCTGTGAACGTGCAATTTTTAGCTGGCTCATAAGACTTCTCGCTGATGCATGGCCTTACGCTGAAACGCACTGTGTCGTTCCTATGATGGATTGGACTGACACGGCAATGAAATCATGAAGTTACAAGGCGTCGTGTGCGCTACGTGTGCAGTAAGGCAGTATGTTTGACGCTCATGTCAGTGGTGTTCTGCTCAAAGTTGTCGGAGTATTAGCACGCGAAAGCATCATGCAACAGCATGCCCACTATCGCGTTGCTCTTTTGGCCAATGGCAACACGCATACTGATGTTGCTGCTGTACGGGGGTTTATGGGCGGAGACAGGCGTCATTGGTCAGATCAATACGTGAGCGCAGGCGGACGTCAAAAGATGTTGCGCAACACCCTCAACATGCGCCTAAAATGAACTGGCATCCAAATCACCCTACCCCTGGAGAGGCAGCATGCGCGCACTTGTGCTTGAACGTCGAAATGAACTTGCACTTCGTGACAATGAACTGCCGTTGCGGCTTGGGCATGGCGATCTGAAGGTCGCCATTCACACGGTTGGCGTCTGTGGCAGCGACGTGCTATTACACGCATGGGCGCATCGGACCTTATGTTTTGCATTCTCCCATGGTACTGGGTCATGAGGCGTCCGGAACCATTGTAGAAGTGGGGACTGCCGTTACAGCATTTAAAGTCGGTGATCGTGTATGCATGGAGCCTGGTGTGCGGGACCTGAGTTCGCGCTCATCAAAACTTGGTCAATACAATGTCGACCCTGCGGTGACCTTTTGGGCTACGCCGCCAATCCACGGTGTTCTGACGCCCTATGTTGTCCACCCGGCTGCGTTTACCTACAAGCTGCCTGACAACGTGTCTTTCTCTGAAGGCGCCGTGGTCGAGCCCTTCGCAATTGGCACTCAAGCGGCAAGTCGCGCCAGGATCAAACCAGGTGACGTAGGAGCCGTTATTGGCTCAGGACCTATCGGCATCATGGTTGCGCTTGCAGCGTTGGCTGGTGGTTGTAGCCGCGTCTATATCTCAGACTTCAGTGCGGAAAAGCTCAAGATTGCTGGGCAGTACGACGGCATCATGCCGGTGAATTTGAACGTGCATGGCTATGCTGACGTCATATTCAGCGAGACCGCCAACTGGGGTGCCGATGTCGTGTTCGAAGCCAGCGGCAGTGCGAAAACCTACGATGGAATCTTCAACCTCGTCCATCCGGGCGGCACAATCGTGCTTGTGGGGCTTCCTGTTGATCGGGTTACCTTTGATGTTGCCTCTGCATGCTCGCGTGAAGTGCGGATCGAGACAGTCTTCCGCTATGCGAACATCTTCGACCGCGCGTTGAACTTGATCGCTTCCGGCAAAGTCAATTTGAAACCGTTGATCACTGGCTTTTTCGCGTTCGAAGACAGTATCAAGGCGTTCGAACGCGCAGCAAGCGCGCTGCCTACAGACGTCAAACTTCAAATCAGAATGAGCGATACAATCGGTTAAGGCGGCTACTCAAGATTTGTGTGGTTGGCGCGCATTACTTCCGGTGTGATTTTGAGCGCTTTGATCAATTTCAGGATCATCACCTCAAACAGCACAAATAGCGCTCCTTCGAACAGCGACCCCATTGGTAAAACTGATGTTCGCTTGTCGCCCTGGTCATCCGCCATGGTTTGGGCTGGCAGGTGAAGCACGAAATCCGCAAGTGCTGCTCCACGGCTTGGGGTCTGTGCTGTGATGAACATGATTTTCGAACCCGCCGACTTTGCAACACTCATCAATGCCAAGGCTGTTGAGATTTCACCTGGTCCACATGTGACAATGAAAAGATCACCCGCACCAACGGGCGGAGTTGTCATGTCACCTTCAACCGCGACCGCCAATCCCATATGATACAGGCGCATCGCAAAGCCCATAATCTGCAAGCGTTCGCGACCACCGCCAAAAACCACAATCTTCCTGGTTTTGCCGATCATGTCGCAAGCGCGGTCAACATCATTGTCATTGATGCGATCAAAAACACCAGCAAGCTCAGAAAGTGCGGACATATAAAGACTGGTCATTAGCTAAATCTCCCGTTTAATCTCATTGGGACCTCTGATGCAGCTTGCCTAGGGTAGTC
>CAVXPO010000014.1:0-69877 GCA_963763635.1 uncultured Alphaproteobacteria bacterium | reverse complement strand
GATAGATATCGTAGCTAGATTTGCAGCCGAAAAAAATTACCACATAGGAAATCTTATTATCGAGAGCTGAATGCTAAACTCCAGTTCGCCACGTTCAGGCGTTCTCGCGGATGAAGTCGCGTCTCGGCTCGACCACGTCGCCCATGAGTTTGGTGAAGATGTCGTCGGCTTCGTGAGTTGCCCACTTTCACGCGGAGCAGCGAGCGGAAGTTTGAATCCAGCGTGGTTTCCCACAGCTGGTCGGGGTTCATTTCGGTGTTAGGGTGGACGGTGTTACGGTGACACTCCACTTTATTGGCATTATGGCTTCTGACATTCTGCCAATCGTGCCGCTCCCTCAAACCCGAGAGACGCGGCCCAAGCCTGAAAATATAAATAATAGAGTGGCGTGTCACCGTAATTCGTAAACGTTTAACTAAGAATAAATAGGGGTTCAACCGCGCGATCAATTCTGACATTCGATGAGATATGTATAGCCCTGGGCCCTTTCGCCTATTGCCGGGGTATCAAGAGAGACCGTCGTTGCATCCGTCTGAAACTTCACACCAACCCCTTCCATGAAGTTCGTTGCGATGTTTGCTTTGATAGCAAAATTCACATTCTGAGAAATGTCACCTGTAATTTTCGACATTGCCAAGACGTTGAGTTTTGAAACTATGACGGCAACTACATTGCCATGTCTATCAATAACGGGACCGCCACTGTTTCCTGGTTGAACGGGGGCAGAAATTTGAAACAATCTGCTGTCATTACTCATTCCCGCAAGAGCAGTAATATTCCCAGTGACCACGTTTCCACTTGTCGACAGAGTGCCTGCAAGTGGAAATCCATAAACCACTATATCGCTTCCAGCTTTGGGCTGTGATCCCGCGTTGAATTTTGCAGTAGTTCCCCCGAGGTAGTGTTCGGCTTTTACTAGAGCCAAATCGTTCATTTCATCAACCGATACAAGTTGCGCAGCGATTGGAATTTCACCTGGCTTAAGCAGCAAGATTTTTTGACAACGACCTGCAACGTGAAAATTGGTCAGCACGTGCCCTTCATCCGTAACTTTAAAACCCGTCCCTGTGCCGCTGCTCGGTGGCTCTTCCTTAGTTTTATTGTCAATTGAGCTTTGCTGCTCATTCGGAGGGAATGGATTTTCTGGCTCAGATACTCTCGGCTCTGCCACATAGGAATTTGCTAAGAGAATTGAAATTTTCTTGCCAGTAGTCCCCCACACAGGTGACCAAGACAACGTAAAACCTGTGCTACTTGCGCGGGTCGCGCTCATCCATGTGTAGAAATTTCGTCCCTTGTGTACGCCACTGACGACAAAGAAATTGTCGTGAATTATTTTATACTCGATTTGCCGCTGCGGCGAAACTCGCGTGACCCAACTGTAGAGCTCTGGAAAGGTTTTTTCACTACTGAGGTATGCATCAAAACTCAGCGACAAATTGTTGTCGTTTCGTTCAAATGCTAAGCCGCGTGATGTCGTGATTTGTGAATCAAAAACTGACCTGGGAACAAATAGCTTAGAAGTAGTAATTGGATGAGAATAGTATTGAAGTCCAAGCGCTCCAAAAAAAGGGCCTGCCTTGCTCGAAAGCAAATCAATTTCTGATTTCTTCAGAATACCATCAGATGCTAGGCCCTCTCGGGCCTTGAATGCATTAACAGCCCTGTACATGCGTTTGGTAAAACCATAATCCAATAATCCGTCGAAATCGCCTGTCCCAATTAGGCTTAGGGTAATTGAGATTTTTGCATCCGTATCCAGACTATCAAAGTAGCTCTTTGCCTGTTGGTAGTCTGCTAATGCGCTATTGGAAATCAGTGCAAAGTAAGTCAGAACCGCACAATAAGCAGCAATTCTTCTAAGTTTGCCGACGAAACCCGAGATACTCACAAGAGTTGCCTTTGCCAAAAGTCTCAGTCCCTCACTATTATCTTTGCTCGTAATTGATGTAGACGCAAGCCCGTTTGCACACTCTGGTTAAGGCATTTCTCATGTCTTTCATGCACTTATCTAGTTGACGTTGAGGGTAGCCCCTCACCCTCCCATCCGCCTTAGCGCGCTTCGCAGGACGGGCCCCAACCCTCTCCCCGCTGAAGCGGGAGAGGGAAAGTGATTAGACGTCGAGGTTCGCCACGTTCAGCGCGTTTTCGCGGATGAAATCCCTTCTCGGCTCCACCACGTCGCCCATGAGTTTGGTGAAGATGTCGTCGGCTTCGTCGAGTTCGGAGACTTTTACCCGCAGCAGCGAGCGGACGTTGGAATCCAGCGTGGTTTCCCACAGCTGCTCGGGGTTCATTTCGCCCAGCCCCTTGTAGCGCTGCATGGAGATGCCCTTGCGGTTGGCGCGGATGAGGTGCCTACAGCTGGTTCTATTCCACGATTTTCCAGTAGGAATCCTTTCGGGTAACTTTCCCTCCTTGAAATGTGTAGAAGTCGCAACCCCAAACTTCGATGCGTTGCCCGTCACGCCGGGTTCCTGTCAGCGTCCATTTCGAGATACCGGTGTTGGCAGTGTTATCGACAAAGTGCTGCCCGTTCCCATAATGAACATCCGGCAGCCCCTCGAAGCGCGCTGCAAGGCCTTTTCGTACATTTTCACGGCCTTCAAAACGCGAACCCCATGGATGATTGCCGCGAGGCATTTCCAAAACGCAATCTTCGGCAAAATGATTCATGATCTTGTCGAGGTTGTGCTCGTTGAATGCATCACAAAGCTGCGCAAGACTGAGATAAAGGTCGGTCATGATACTCCTCCATCCGTGAAGCAGAGCCCCTCACCCTCCCATCCTGCTTCGCTAAAGCTTCGCAGGACGGGCCCCAACCCTCTCCCCTATAAATAGGGGCGAGGGAAAGTTAATTAAACGTCCAAATTCGCCACGTTCAGCGCGTTCTCCCTGATGAAATCCCTTCTCGGCTCCACCACGTCGCCCATCAGTTTGGTGAAGATGTCGTCGGCTTCGTCGAGTTCGCGTACTTTCACCCGCAGCAGCGAGCGGACGTTGGAATCGAGCGTGGTTTCCCACAGCTGGTCGGGGTTCATTTCGCCCAAGCCCTTGTAGCGCTGCATGGAGATGCCCTTGCGGGCGGCAACGAAGATGGCTTCCAGGAGATCAAGCGGGCCGTGGATGATGGTTTCGGAATCCTTGCGGCGGAGTTTTGCCGGGCGGGTGTAGACTTCCTGCAAATGCGCCGCCTTCTTGTCGAGCCGCAAGACATCGGACGAGCCGATGAGTTTTGCATCGATGTTCCAGCTTTCCCGGACGCCGCGCACTTCGCGGGTGAAGGCGAGGCCGCCATCCTCCGACACGCTGCCTTTCCAGCCGCGCTCGGTTTCCTCCGAGATCACATCGAGACGCCGCGCGATATAGGCGGCGGTCGTGCCCGCCCTTTCGGAATCGGAGATCGCCAGCGGATTGAGCGCCCCGGCAATGGCTGCCTGTTCAATGACATTGCGGGGGTAGCGCGAATGCAAGGCATCAAGGGCCGAGCGGGTGGACAGCGCCTCCTCGACGATGGCGCGGAGATCGCTGCCGCCGCGTTCGCTGCCATCGGCGAGCGACAGGATGGTGCCATCCAGCCCCGTATCCACCAGATATTCCTCCAGCGCCTTGCCATCCTTCAGGTATTGCTCCGACGAGCCGCGCTTCACTTTGTACAGCGGCGGCTGGGCGATGTAGAGATAGCCGCGGTCAATCACTTCCGGCATCTGGCGGTAGAAGAAGGTGAGCAGCAGGGTTCTGATGTGGGCGCCGTCCACGTCGGCGTCGGTCATGATGATGATCTTGTGATAGCGCAGCTTTTCGATGTTGAAGCCATCGCCGTTCTCGTCGCGGCCGATGCCGGTGCCAAGCGCTGTGATCAGCGTGCCGATTTCCGCCGATGACAGCATCTTGTCAAACCTTGCGCGCTCCACGTTGAGGATTTTGCCGCGCAAGGGAAGCACGGCCTGGTTCTCGCGGTTGCGCGCCTGCTTGGCGGAGCCGCCGGCCGAGTCGCCTTCGACGATGAAGATTTCGGTTTGCGAGGGGTCGCGGTTCTGGCATTCCGCCAGCTTGCCGGGAAGGCCCGCCATATCGAGGGCGCCCTTGCGGCGGGTCAAATCACGCGCCTTGCGCGCGGCTTCGCGGGCGGCGGCGGCTTCGGCCACCTTGTTCACAATGATTTTGGCGTCGGCGGGATGCTCTTCAAACCACGCGCTCAATTGCTCGTTGACGAGGCCTTCAACCACCGGGCGCACTTCGGAGGACACCAGCTTGTCTTTCGTCTGCGATGAAAACTTGGGGTCCGGCACTTTCACCGAGAGCACGCAGGTCAGGCCTTCGCGGGCATCATCACCGGTGATGGCGACTTTTTCCTTTTTCGCGATGCCGGAGGAGGCGGCATAGGTGTTGATGACGCGGGTGAGCGCGCCCCGGAAGCCCGCCAAATGGGTGCCGCCGTCGCGCTGCGGAATGTTGTTGGTGAAGCACAGCACGTTTTCATGGTAGCTGTCGTTCCACCACAGGGAGCATTCAACGCTGAGGCCATCCTTCTCGCCGAAAATGGTGATGGGGTCCTTGAGGGCGGGTTGCTTGGTGCGGTCCAAATAGCGCACGAAGGCCTGGATGCCGCCTTCATAAAACAGTTCCACTTCCCTGGGCTCGACGCCGCGATGGTCGGCCAGCAAAATGCGCACACCGGAATTGAGGAAGGCGAGTTCGCGCAGGCGATGCTCGATGGTGGCGAAATCAAATTCGGTCTTGGTGAAGGTTTCAGGCGACGGCAGGAAGGAAACCTCGGTGCCCTGCTTGCCGCCGGCGGCGCCCAGGGTTTGCAGCGGGCCATCGGCATCGCCATGGGTGAAATCAATGCGGTGGATTTTATTGTCGCGGTAGATCGTCAGCTTCAGCCAGCTTGACAGCGCGTTCACCACGGAGACGCCGACGCCATGCAGGCCGCCCGACACCTTGTAGGAATTCTGGTCGAATTTGCCGCCGGCATGGAGCTGCGTCATGATCACTTCGGCGGCGGACACGCCTTCGGACTTGTGGATGTCGGTTGGAATGCCGCGGCCATTGTCGGTGACCGTGCAGGAGCCATCGGCGTTGAGGGTCACCGTCACGCGGTTGGCATGGCCCGCCAGCACTTCATCAATGCCGTTATCGACCACCTCATAAATCATGTGGTGGAGCCCCGAGCCATCGTCGGTGTCGCCGATATACATGCCCGGCCTTTTGCGCACCGCATCAAGGCCCTTCAGCACCTTGATGGAATCGGCATCATAAAGCGGCATGGCGGGCTGCAGGTTTTCTCTCGGCATCAGGCTCTCTTCATCTCTTCAATCGTTCCAGCTTCCACATGGAAACACTGGGCGTTTGCGCTCAATCCGGCAAACAAATGGGCGTCCGTCCCGGTCATCCAGGCCTGGCTTCCGAGCGCTTCCAGGGCGGCAAAAAGCCCTTCCCTCCGGCTGCTGTCCAAGTGTGCTGCGACCTCATCCAACAATAGCACAGGTGCGAGATTTGCCACAGTTTTAACTGCATGTCCTTGCGCCAATATGAGGCCTATCAACAAGGCTTTTTGCTCTCCCGTAGAGCATTGTTCTGCGGGCATATTTTTGGGGCCGTGAATAACCTTGAGATCGCTGCGGTGGGTTCCGCGCAAGGTGCGGCCAGCGCCGCGATCGGCCCTGCGCGAATCAGCGAGCAGCTTGCGGTATTCATCCTCGGCGCGCACCGCCGGCATGGCGGCCACAAGGTTTTCAATTTCGCCTTCGATGGCGATGCGGCTATGGGGAAAAGCCGTGCCTGCGAGATTGTCGGCAATGTGTTTTTGCAATGCCTCGATGGCGGCAAGCCGTGCCGCGGCAATGGCAACGGCGGCCTCCGCCATGTGGGCCTCCAGGCTTCCCATCCACACCCCATCAGCGCGGGGCTCCTGCAGCAGCAGATTGCGTTCGCGCATGACTTTTTCGAAGACGGCAACCCGCGAGGAATGTTCGGGATCGAAGGTCGCCACGAGGCGGTCCATGAAGCGGCGGCGGTCGCCTGCGGGGCCCGCAAAGAGCCTATCCATCGCCGGCGTCAGCCACAGCAGGCGCATGTATTCGCCCAAGCTGCCGGAACTCTTTTGCAAATGGCCATCAATGAGCACCACGCGGCCCGTGGCGGCGGTGTCGGCCTCGCTTGAAGCCACGCTCCAGCCGGTTCCCAGTTTCACCTCATGGAGCGGCGTTGAAACTTCCGCCGCAATGGCCCAGGAATTGGCTGATTTGAGGGAGGCGAGCTCGTCGAAATTGGCGCCCCGCAAGCCCCGCCCGGGCGAGAGCAGCGAGATGGCTTCCAGCAGATTGGTTTTGCCAGCCCCATTGGGGCCGGAAAGGGCGATGAGGCGCGCGGAAACATCCAGCCGCAGGCCGGCATAATTCCTGAAATTCGTCAGGGTGAGGCGGGTGATCGCAAGGCCGGTTGAGTGAGGTGCCACGCGTTCCGTTTACACCCGCATGGGCATCAGCACATAGAGGGCCTGTTCGTCTGCGGGGTCGCGCACGATGGTGGGGGAGCCCGCATCGGCCAGGTGGAAATGGATGTTATCGGATTTCACCTGGGCTGCCACATCCAGCAAATAGCGGGCGTTGAAACCGATATCGATGGGCTCGTGGTTATAGTCCACCACCAATTCTTCCTCGGCCGAGCCTGAGTCTGGATTATTGACGGTGAGGGTCAATTTTCCGGCGGAAATATTGAGTTTCACGGCGCGGCCCTTTTCCATCGAAATGGTGGAGACGCGGTCCACGGCGGACGAGAAGGTCTTGGCATCCACATCCAGCACCTTGTCATTGTGGCGGGGAATGACGCGCTCATAATCCGGGAAGGTGCCGTCAATGAGTTTGGAGGTGAGCACCAGATTGCCGACGGTGAAGCGGATCTTGGAGGATGAGAGCGCCACTTCAACATCGCCCTCCTCGCCTTCGACAAGTTTCACCACATCCAGCACCGTCTTGCGGGGAATGATGATGCCGGGCATGCCAGCCGCCCCTTTCGGCAGTGGCACCTGCGCCTGCGCCAGGCGGTGGCCATCGGTCGCCACGGCGCGCAGCAAGCCACCGGCCTTTACCTCATGCAGGTAAATGCCATTCAGATAGTAACGGGTTTCTTCGGTCGAAATCGCAAAGCGGGTTTTATCGATGAGGCCCTTCAAGTCCGCGGTCGAGAGGGAAAATGTATTCGGCATTTCGCCACTGGCGAGATCGGGGAAATCTTCCGGCGGCAGGGCTTGCAAGGCGAAGCGGGATTTTCCGGCGAAAATGGAGACGCGGGTTGAATCGGGCCCCTGATCGAGCTCAAGCTGGGCGCCTTCGGGCAATTTGCGCACGATGTCATAGAGCATGTGGGCGGGCACGGTGGCCGCCCCTTCACGCGCCACTTCGGCGCCGACGGTTTCCACGATTTCAATATCGAGATCGGTGGCGGTGAGGCGCAGGTTGGAACCTGCCGCCTGGATCAGCACGTTGGACAATATCGGAATGGTGTTGCGCCGTTCAACAACACTTTGCACATGATTGAGCGCTTTGAGAAATGAGCTTCGTTCAATCGTCACACGCATAACTGATAATTCCCTGTCTTAGAAAGCCCGCCCCGGAACGGGCCGCAAACAATGGCCCGAATAGCGGCGGCGTTCAAGACATCCGGCGGAAATTATTGCTGCTCGACCAACCTTATCAACAGGGCCACTTCCTTGGCCAGGCGGTCGTCGGTCTTGATCTGGTCGTCAATCTTGCGCACGGCGTGGAGCACGGTTGAATGGTCACGCCCGCCAAAACGCCGGCCGATTTCCGGCAGCGACCGCGAGGTCATTTTCTTGGCGAGATACATGCCAACCTGGCGCGGCACCACGATGGAGCGGGCGCGGCGCGGCGACAGCAAATCGGTGCGCGCCACGTTGAAATG
Source organism: uncultured Alphaproteobacteria bacterium (assembly GCA_963763635.1). Classification (GTDB taxonomy): domain Bacteria; phylum Pseudomonadota; class Alphaproteobacteria; order Rhizobiales; family Aestuariivirgaceae; genus Aestuariivirga. The sequence goes on along the minus strand of CAVXPO010000014.1, from coordinate 61,948 downwards.
GCGGCCGACGATTTTCAGGATGTCGTCAATCTTGATGCGGCACTGGTCCGGGTTGGCCGACATGTCGCGCAACACCATGGAAGCCAGGTCCAGCGTGATCGGCGCCTTGTTGAATTGCTGGTAGGCGACAACACGGTTGAGGGCGCCTTCCAATTCGCGGCCGCCGCCGGTAATGCGGTTAGCGACAAATTCCAGCACATCGTCGGGGATCATGATGGAATGATCACGCATATTCATGGCGATGTAGCGGCTGAGCACGATTTTGCGGCGGAGTTCGAGATCAGGCAGCTCAATGTCGATGACAAGGCCGCCCATGAGACGCGAACGCATGCGCTGGTCGATGGTGTCAAGCTGAGAGGGCGGCACGTCTGCCGCCACAATCACCTGCCTCCTCGAGTCGACCAAGGAATTGAAGGTGTGGCAGAATTCCTGCTGCATGGTTTTGCCCTGCAGGAACTGGAAGTCATCAATCAGCAGCACGTCAACCGACTGGAACTGGTCCTTGAAAGAAATGGTGTCACGCTGGCGCAGCGCCTGGATGAAACTGTACATGAAACGCTCGGCGGTGAGGAACAGCACCTTGCGCTCCGGGTGCCTTTCACGGATACGGTGCGCCATGGCATTGAGCAAATGGGTTTTGCCAAGGCCCGCCGCTGAATGAACAAACAGCGGATTAAAGGTAACAGGCGCGCCGTGAATGGCGTCCGTTACCCGGCAGGCGGCTGCGTGAGCCAACTGATTGGAAGTTCCAACCACGAAACTGTCGAAGGTCTGGGATGAATCAAGCGGCGTGTTGCGCTCGCCCTGGACCAGGAAATTCGAATTTGCAGGGATATTTGCCCGCGTCTCTTCATAACTGGGGCGCGCGCTTTCAACTGTTTCAACAGCACGCGGCGCCGCTACCTGCCCGCGCACCCGCACCAGGACAGAATCAAGCTGGCCAAACTCGGTTTCCGCAATTTTTTGCAGCTTGGCAACATAGTGGTTTTCAATCCAGCTCTTGAGAAAACGGGTCGGCACGGAAACAATAAGGCGAAGATTGCTGTGGTCTTCCGCATTCATGCGGCCAAACCAGCTGGTAAACAGGTCATCGCCGAGTTCGGCACGCAGCCTTTGAGAAACACGCTGCCATTTTTGCGTGAGATCCACTGTCTGTGTGAGATCCATTTTTAATGCAATATTCGTCATCTTCGTTTCCGCACCCTTTTGTTGCATTGGTTTCATGTCAACACCTGTCGTTTTAAGACACAGTTTTTCGCAGTGGTTCCTGCCAAAGAACAACTTGCTCACGCCCAACACTTGCTACCTACACTTTGGGATAAAATCCCGCCCCTAAACTTCTGTTATGCCCCCACATCAGAAATGCCGCCTCACACTTAACGTTACTGCCATAACGCCGGTTTTTTTGCCGCTCCATGATCTCAGGTTTGCGGCGTTGGGGGGAACCTACAAAAGGCCGGCGTCACACTGCAAGATGAATCCGTCATTATTCCGTACACGGAGCGCGCCGGTAAACTAAGTGGTTTGGACCGGTTTTTTGGATATTTTGCTAACTCCCTGATGCGGCTTTGTGAATCCGGCCCATTTCAGTGCCGCGCAATCGCCCGCAGCGAGGCAGGCACATCAAAATTGCGAGGCTGCAGAAGGGCGAACGGCTGCAATTTTCACCCATGTATCAAGCAATGGCGCCAACACGTTGAAATACATTGATTAAATTTGACAAAAACGGTCCGTCATCGGACAAACAAAAACGCGCCGGAAGTTTCCCCGGCGCGTTTTGAACCATTTATGTGGATAGTTATCAGGCGAAGAGGGCCCGGATGCGGCTGGTGAGGCGTGAAATCTTGCGTGACGCCGTGTTCTTATGAAGGATGCCTTTCTGGGCACCACGCATCAGCTCTGGCTCTGCCGACTTCATTGCAATGACGGCGGCTTCCTTATCGCCAGCGCCGATTGCCTCTTCAACCTTGCGGAGCGAGCTGCGCACGCGGCTGGTGCGGTTCTTGTTCACCGCAGCGCGGCGCGCCGAAACGCGTGTTGCCTTTTTTGCAGATTTGGTATTGGCCATTTATTTTTCCTGATCTAAATTTTGTTCAATTGCACGGGAATATCAAGAAGCTATCGGCAACTCGCCAATGGCCATGTGATTTCTCGTGCTATGAGATAGCGGGCTTATATCGAGGTGCGGGGCTGGCGTCAATCGGGGCAAAGAGGGAGCGGCCCCGTTTGAATTGCCGCCTTGACCCGGGCCGGGCCATCGCGTCAGACCCTATTCCTTGGTAAGTTTAGCCCAAATACGTTTGATTTGGTTTTCAGCGATCATACCGGAAGGAGCCTGGACGGCCAGCCTCTTCAATACGCTTTTCGGAGGATACAGTGCCGGATCGTTTAACAGCTCCTTGTCGATGAATGGCGCCGAAGCCGAAATGGGATTGGCATACTGGATGAAGTTCGTGTTGGCTGCAGCCACTTCAGGTTTCATCAGGTAGTTGAGAAACTTGTAAGCAGCTTCCTTGTTCTTCGCTGCGCCCGGAATAACGAGTAAGTCAAACCAGAGCAGGCTGCCTTCCTTGGGAACACTATAAACAATTGTACCCGTCTTATTTTTCGCCGCCGTGTCGCGTGCAAGAAAAATATCGCCCGAATAACCCAGGACGACACAATACTTTCCTTCAGCGAAGCTATCGATATAGCTCTCCACAGATACTATTTTGACATAGCTTGAGACTGCTGAAAGAGCCTCCCACACCGTTTCCAGATCGGTAATGCCAATATTGCGGATGTCGCCGCCAACGTAAGCGACTAATGCCGGGATCATGTCGTTCGGCTCATCGACAATCGCAATGCCACATTTCGACACTTCGGCAGCGATCGCCGGATCAAGTATCAGGGACAAGCTATCAAGCTTCACATTTGGCGCTATCTTCGCCAGCTTTTCCTTGTTCACGCCAATTCCAACTGTACCCCACAAATAAGGTACCGAATGCGCGTTGCCGGGATCGAGATCCCCAGTGTAGTTGAGAGCCGCAGGATCGAGATATTGGGCATTAGGCAGTCTGGCAGGGTCGAGCGGCTCGACGGCGTTAGCGGTTTCAATAATTTGGCGCAACTGATCTCCTGTTTGTACCATCACATCGTACTGCGCGGAGCCTTGCTGGAGCAGTTCCTTTGTCTCAGCCGAGTTATCAAAAACATCATGCAGGACCCGGATTTTTGTTTCCTTCTCAAAATTTTCAAGCACCTCGGGGTTGATGTAATCCGGCCAATTCAAAACGCGAACGACACTTGCGGGGGTCTGGCCGACGAACTTCACGGCCCTTGTAAGGTTCTGCAATATGTTACGGGTCAGAAGGCCCGTGATCTTCATTCCGTTATCTTCCTGAAATATCTCGATTGCAGAGAGCGTTGCTGGCCCAAATACGCCGTCAACGGGACCAGGCGCATAACCGAGTTTCTTGAGCGCATCCTGGGCAGAGAGAACATCCGGTTTGTCCACCACCAGGTCCTGACCATTGACACTGCCCGTCGCCCATCCCTCCTTAATCCAAACTGAGGAGAACAGCGATAGCAAAATCGTGTCGCCAGTTAAACCCTTGGTGGAAATTTTCACAGTCTGCAGATGATTGATGAGTGCCGAGGTCGTCGCCGCGTCCAATTTGCGGGTCATGTTTTCATTCTTGAGATAGCCAAGCCGGCGGAGCAGGCGTTGAATAGTAGATATTACTTGCGCATCAGTTTTTCCGAGGCCCTCAAGTTCAATTTCGGCGATGTCACCTTCCGCTGAAGGGGCAGAAATCATGCCCTGCGCGCCCGCTGGAGTCATTTCGGCAAAGAGCAACCCAGTTGCAATCATTACGGTCAGAGCAACGCAATTTTGGGCTTACGATGTTTCCTCCTGATAATAATAGGATCATATGATGCCGATCATGTTACACGAAATCACCTTAAACGCTTTACTGGTTCGACTTTACCCCTATTCAAGACCGAACTGATCAGCATGAACCTGTCGTCGGGGAACGGACCAACCAAATCTGGAATTGATTCACATTTCGCAGAAAAAGAACGCCGTAAGATCAACAAGTTCAATGTTTCAACATTCGGAAAAGCACTGCATTGACAAGGCCCCAATTCCAAATGGTCTTCCAGGGCGAGGTATCAAATCACTAAGTTATTATTTTTATTGGAAAAATTTGGCATAAAATATGGCTTAATTGTGACGCTGAAAAATATGTGAGGACTTACGTCATAAAATAGCTGATTGGCATATCTGCATAGTCGTGATTCAACAGCGAACGTGTCCCCATGGGCAAATGCTGGGAACGCCTGTAGAAGATCAGGTGATAATTTACTGCGGCTCTCTGGGAGGAAAACGCACATGTATAGTGAGATACGGCCCTGGGGCGCATTTTATGTCCTGGATGAAGGCAAAGGCTTCAAGGTAAAGCGCATCGCGGTTAATCCCGGTGGCCGCCTTTCCCTTCAAAGCCACAAGCACCGGGGCGAGCACTGGACTGTCGTATCCGGCATTGCGACGGTGACGGTGGGTGAAACGGTGAAAGACTTCACGCGGGCGCAATCCATCGATATTCCGCAAGGCGACAGGCACCGGCTGGAAAACAACCACACGGATGTTGTCGAGATTATTGAAGTCCAGTTTGGTGATTATCTTGGTGAGGATGACATCATCCGTTACGATGATGTTTACAACCGGACATGACAAACCGCATCGGCATTGATCTCGGCGGCACCAAGATTGATGCTGTTTCATTTTCGCCCTCAGGCGACATCACGTTCGAGAAGCGCGTTGCCACGCCAAAATCCTATGATGAGGTCATTGCGGCCATCTATGCGCTGGTGATGCAGGCCGGAGATGGCACTGTTGGCATTGGTTCGCCAGGTTCGGCTTCGCGAAAAACCGGTTTGTGGCGCAATGCAAATATTACGTTCTGCAATGGCAAGCCGTTTCAAAAAGATCTGGAAGCCGCGATTGGCCGCCCCGTAAAAATGGAGAATGATGCAAATTGCTTTGCATTGTCCGAGGCGATTGACGGCGCGGGGCAAGGCTTTGCCATTGTCGCGTTCTTTACGGTGGGAACGGCCTTGGGCGGCGGCTTGGTGATCAATGGCAAGCTGATCAGCGGCGCCAATGGCGAGGCCGCTGAATTTGGCCATACCGCGCTGCCCTGGCCGCAAGAAAGCGAATGGCCCTTGCTGCCGTGCTTCTGTGGCAAATCGGGCTGCGCCGAACAATATGTATCGGGAACAGGACTGCAGCGCGATCATTTGAAAACAACGGGTGAAGATATTTCGGGCAAGGAAATTGTCACGCGCGCACGCAGCGGCGATGCGGGTGCGCGGGCCTCGCTACATCGATTACAAGACCGCTTCGCGCGCGTGGCGGCGAATATCGCCTGTGTGGTTGATCCCGATGTTTTTGTAATTGGCGGCGGGCTGAATGAATTGCCGGAACTGGTTGAAGAAATGCCGCCGCTTATTTCACGCGCTACAGTTTTTCGGGCGCTGCTGAAGTGAAAGTGATGCGCGCCAAACACGGCGAAAAGAGCGGCGTACGCGGCGCGGCGAGGTTGTGGGGTTAAGAGGTGAGGTCTTCAATCATCACGTTCGTGTATTGCGTAAAGAGCAGCGCACTTTCTCTTCTTTTGATGTCAAGCAAAGGCTGCAACAAGCAGTATGATGATTACTGCTAGCTGTGATCACAGAAACAGAGATTCAGCGAAAAATTTTACCCTTCCAATGGGCCAATGAGGAAAACGCTGGACAAAAAAGTCCTGCATCCATCACTCATTCTGACTGTCGAGCCAATGATCCCAATTGCTCGTGCGATAAAACCTCAATTCATCTGCTATCCTGCGAATTGGTTGCACAAATATAACCAACGTAATCAGCACAGCCACAATGACGATTACCTGGCCTGTCTCACTGTTTAAGTTGTTAAAGTTTTCGGTCGTTCGCATGGAAGTCAACATTCTGGAATTGCAGTGGCACCGCACTTAACTCACTTCTGCCTATCTCTGTAAAAAATATTCTTTTTAGGACTGTCGAGCAGTGGGAAAGGCTGGGGATGTTAACAGAAGGGTCCCTCATCCGGCCTTCGGCCACCTTCACCATACTCGGGCAACCCGAGCACGGGCGAAGGCGATAATTGGATGATGGCCTTCGCCCGTTCGCAGAATGGGAGAAAGTGGCCAACGGGCGGATGAGGGTCTTGCTTATGGCTTCTCCCACTTGCCGCTTTTCTCCGACCTGAAGAACGCGTCGATGATTTTCATGTTCTGGATGGCGTCTTCAATGCCCCATACCAGTTTTTCCTTCTTGCGGATAACGCGGCCGAAGGCTTCGGCCTGCATCTGGTACTGATCGGACACCGGCAGTTCGTGCCACTCGCCCACGTTCATTTCCGCGCCTTGCACAAAGATGCGGTTGGGCCTGTCGGGCGGGGCGTTAAAGGGAATTTCCACTTCAATGCGGCCCTTGGTGCCGCCGATGTGGGCGCGCTGATACGGCGCCATCTGGGTTGAAACAACGAAGGTGAGCTGGCGGCCCTCACCGAAATCGGCAATGCCGCTGGCGGTGCGGTCGGTCTTGAATTTGGGATCACGGTCAAACGTCGCGATGACGCGCCTGGGCTCAGCGCCGAACATGAAGCGCGACACGGTAATGGGATAACAGCCGATGTCATAGAGGCCGCCGCCGCCGATGTCGGCCATGTTGCGCACATTTTTGGGGTCGCGGTTGAAGTAAGTAAAGAACACCTGCATGGCGCGCAGTTCGCCAATTTCGCCCTTTTTGGCGCGGGCACGGGCGTCAATCCATTGCGGATTATGGCGCACCATGAAAGCTTCGGCGACATGGATGCCTTTGGGAATTTTGCGGAGCTTGATGGCTTCCCTGGCGGTGATCGCCATGGGCTTTTCGCACAACACATGCTTGCCAGCCTTAGCGGCGGCAAGCGTCAGCGGCACATGCAAATGGTTGGGCAGCGGATTATAGACGGCTTCGATTTCAGGATCGGCCAGCATTTCCTCGTAGGAGCCATAGGCCTTGGGAAGCCCAAGTTTGGCGGCTGCGGCCTGGGCGGATTTGAGCTTGCGCGAGGCGATGGCAACGATCTCAATTTCACTGCTTTTCAACATGCCGGGAATGACTTTTTCCATGCCGATGTTGGCGGTTGAGATAATTCCCCATTTCACAGGTTTCATGGTTGCCCCTCTTGGCTGTTTTGTCTGACTATAGGCAGGCTGCCCCGATAAGTACATGAAATGTCGCTTTTAACCCACAGTGGCGCAATACTTATCTTGACGAGCAATGGGTGTTTCGCGCTAGTCTCTTGCCATCTTCCGCATAAATTACAACATGCGCGGAAATAAACAGGGAGAATACAGATGACTTCAATCGTGACCAAATTTTTGGCCGCTGCAACGGTAGGCGTTGGCCTGTTTGCCTCGGCCACATCAGCTTCGGCGGCGGACGCCGCAAGCTGCAAGGCGGTGCGTTTTGCCGACGTGGGCTGGACCGACATCCAGGTGATCACCGGCATTGCCGCCAACCTATTTGACGCCTTGGGCTACACTTCGGAAGTGAAAACACTTTCGGTTCCTGTCACCTATGCTTCGCTGAAGAACAAGGATGTTGACGTATTCCTTGGCAACTGGATGCCCAGCATGACGGCGGACGTTAAGCCTTATTTTGATGACAAGTCAGTTGAGCAGCTGCCGCCAAACCTTGAAGGTGCGGGCTACGGCGTTGTGGTTCCGCAATATGTGGCTGATGCAGGCGTCAAAAGCATTGCGGATCTCGCCGCCAACAAGGACAAATTCAACGGCAAGTTCTATGGCATTGAATCCGGCAATGACGGCAACCGCATCATTCAAACGATGATTGCCGATGCAAAGAACAATCTCGCAGGATTTGAACTGGTTGAAAGCTCGGAAGCGGGCATGCTGACCGAAGCCGAGAAGGCCATGAAGAACAATGAATGGATCCTGTTCCTCGGCTGGACGCCACATCCCATCATGGGCGACATGAAAATCCATTATCTCGATGGCGTCAGCGAGTATGGCTTTGGCGGCGCAACGGTTCACACCAACGTACGCGCCGGCTACCTGGCGGAATGCCCCAATGCGGGCAAGCTCGTAAGCAACCTGAAATTCAACCTCGCCATGGAAGGCGCCATGATGGCGCCCGTCCTGAAGGATGGCGCGGATCCAAAGGTTGTGGCCAAGGATTGGATCAAGGCCAATCCCGATTCGATCAAGTCCTGGCTTGATGGCGTTACCACCATGGACGGCGGCGACGCGATGGCTGCGGTTTCTGCTGCCATCCAGTAAGAGCGGCTAAAACATTTCTACGCCGGCGCGGCAGCAACGCTGCGCCGGACGATAATAAAAAATGAGGGACGGGGCGCAACATGATCGATCCCATTTCGAAGTTCATTGCAGCCTGGAAAATTCCAGTTGGCCAATGGGGCAAGGCCGTCATTGATTTCATCATCACCTATTTTGACTGGTTTTTTGACGGGCTTTCAAACGGCATTGAATGGGTGATCGAGGGATCGACCTATCTGCTGTTGCTGTGCCCGCCCGTGTTGCTGGCACTTGCGCTCGCCGGCATCAGCTACAGCATCCAGAAATCAAAAATCCTCACACTTGTTGTGTTCGCGGGCTTCCTGTTCATCATCAATCAGGGGCTGTGGAAGGAGACGGTGCAGACGCTGGTGATCGTCATCGCGGCCACCTCGGCTTCCATGGTGATTGGCGTGCCGCTGGGCATTTGGGCAGCGCATAAGCCGCGCGTATGGCAAACCATGCAGCCCATTCTCGATCTCATGCAGACCATGCCGACCTTCGTCTATCTCATTCCGATCCTGATCCTGTTCGGCTTGGGTGCCGCTCCTGCCCTCATCGTAACCGTCATTTTTGCTATGCCGGCACCGGTGCGCATGACCTATCTTGGGCTTACCTCCATCCCCAAGCCCATGCTGGAAGCGGGCGAGGCTTTTGGCGCCACCAAGCGCCAGCTTTTGTGGAAGGTGGAATTGCCAGCGGCATTGCCCACCATCATGGCGGGCCTCACGCAATGCATCATGCTGTCGCTTTCCATGGTTGTAATTGCCACGCTGATCGGCGCGCCGTCGCTGGGCAATCCGGTGAACCGCGCGCTCAACAACCGCAACATTCCCTTGGGCATTGAAGCCGGTCTGGCGATTGTCATCCTGGCAATCATCCTTGACCGGGTGCTTGCGGTGCGCACGGGGGCAAAGAAATGAGCACTGCTGTTGAATTCAAGAATGTCGACATCCTGTTCGGCAAGGACATCCGCGAGGCGCTTGCCATGCTCGACGCGGGCAAGAGCCGCTCGGAAATTCTTGAAAAAACCGGCGCGGTGCTGGGTTCAGCCGGGGCCAGCCTCATTGTCAAGGAAGGCGAAATCAGCGTTCTCATGGGTCTTTCGGGTTCGGGAAAATCCACGCTGCTGCGCGCCGTGAACGGCCTCAACCAGGTATCACGCGGAAATGTGCTGGTGCGCGATGGCGCCAAGATGGTTGATGTCGTCACCTGCGATGAAGCCACGCTGCGCCATGTGCGCCAAGGCCAGGTTGCCATGGTGTTTCAGCAATTCGCTTTGCTGCCGTGGCGCACGGTGGCGGAAAATGTAGGCTTCGGGCTCGAGCTTGCCGGCATGCCGGAAGCGGAGCGTAAAGTTAAAGTCGACAAGCAGTTGAAGCTGGTGGGGCTCGACCAGTGGGCTGGAAAATATGTGCATGAACTTTCAGGCGGCATGCAACAGCGCGTGGGGTTGGCGCGGGCCTTTGCCACGGAAGCGCCCATCCTGTTGATGGATGAGCCTTTCTCGGCGCTTGACCCGCTTATCCGCACCAAGCTGCAAGATGAGCTTTTGCAACTGCAAAAGACATTGAAGAAAACCATCATCTTCGTGAGCCATGATCTCGAAGAAGCGCTGAAAATCGGCAATCACATTTCCATCATGGAAGGCGGCCACATTGTGCAAACGGGGCGGCCGGAAGATATCGTGCTACGCCCTGCCAACGACTATGTGCGCGAATTCATTGCGAATGTGAATCCGTTGAGTGTGCTTACCGCCTGGAATGTGATGCGGGCCAAGCATGAATTGGAATCCGCTGGGCGGGGCTGGACATGGCTTGACCGCCGCCGGACGACAAAATTCAAACTGGACAAGGCTGGAAAAGTTGCAGCCGTTGAGCGCAATGGCCAGGTTGCCACCTGGGTTTCCTGCGCTGATGCTGACAAGGCGTTGGGCAAGGGCGATCACCCGGTGTTCTGGGCAACGCCTGGAACATCGCTCAAAACCGTGATGCTCGCCATGCACAAGGCGGACACGGCACCTGTGGCCCTGTTCAACGACGACAACACCTTTGCAGGTGCGATCGGCGTCAGGGACGTGTTGCAGGCGGTGTTGAGAAGGTCGGAGTAGAATTGACTACTGGACGGGTGTTAGCACTTCTGTTCCATTGCCGCCGTTGCCTGCAAGGGTCCATAATCCGGCAAGCGTGCCATCCGGCATGATTTTGTAGATGACCAGACCCACCTGATCACCGATGACATAACCAGCGGCAAAGGAAGCGTCATTGCGCATGCAGATGCCGTTCAATTCGGTGGGGCCCGTGACCCATTTGATGTCGCAAGTCGTGTCCGAGGTGAGCGTGATCTCGGCTTCGCCCGAATAGGTCGTGCCGTTGATGTTGGTGCCTTCAACCGTGTAACGGCCGCCGATGGATTGAGCCGTCGCAGGAAGGGCAAGGCTGGCTAGCATGGTAAGCGCGATTGCAAGCTTCTTCATAATTTTATTTTATCTCCGCCGTGATTCCCCAGTAAAGTTGAATTTAGGGGCTACCTGCCATCGTGTAAATCACTAACACAAAATCTGATTAGGTCTGTACCAGCCAGCTCGTTCCGGTGCCGAGGGACGGAATGCCGAGGTGGCTTGCAATAGTCTGACCAATGTCGGCGAAGGTTTTGCGGATGCCGACCGAACCAGACTTTATGCCCTTTGCATAAATCAGAATGGGTGCGCATTCACGGGTGTGGTCGGTGCCTTTCCAGGTCGGGTCATTGCCGTGATCGGCGGTGAGGATCATCAGATCGCCTTCGCGCATCAGCGCCATGGCTTCGGGCAGGCGCTGGTCAAAATATTCGAGCGCTGCGCCATAACCCTTGGGGTCGCGGCGGTGACCAAAGAGCATGTCGAAGTCGACAAAGTTGGTCATCAGGAATCCACCGTCTTGCAGGTTCGGCATTTCCTTCAATGTCGTATCGAACAATGCGGCGTTGCCGGATGCCTTCACTTCGCGGCCGGTGCCGGAATGGGCATAGATGTCGCCAATCTTGCCGATGGTGATGATATCGCGCTTGGCTTTGGTGAGTACATTCAGCAGGGTAGGCGATGGCGGCAGCACGGTGTAGTCCTTGCGGTTGCCCGTGCGTGTGAAATTTGAAGCGTCGGTGCCGACAAAGGGCCGCGCGATGACGCGTCCGATGTTCATGTCATAGGAAAGTTCGCGGGCAATTGTGCAGATCTTATAGAGCCGCTCCAACCCAAAGCTCTGTTCGTGCGCCGCAATCTGGATGACGCTATCACCACTTGTATAGACAATCGGCTTTCCGCTCGCCATATGTTCCGCACCAAGTTCTTCGATGACTTCCGTGCCAGAGGCGTGCTTGTTGCCAAGAATGCCCGGGAGCTTGGCTTGCGCAATGAATGCTTCAGTGAAGGATTTCGGGAAAGCCGGGATGGTGTTGGGGAAATAACCCCAGTCAAACAGCACGGGAACGCCGGCGATTTCCCAATGGCCGGATGGCGTGTCCTTGCCATTTGAAATTTCCTGCGCCACTCCCCATTGCCCTTGCAAGGCTGTGGGGGCAAACGGATTTTTCCCGCTGGAAGCTTCAGCGGCGAGGCCCAGGCCGAGGGATGCCAGGGTTGGAAGGCTCAGTTTCACGGCTTCGGCGATATGCACAAAAGTGTTGGCGCCTTCATCGCCATACTTCTTGGCATCGGGCGCGCCGCCGATGCCGAAGCTGTCGAGTATGAAGAGAAAGGCGCGGCTCATTTTCCGATACGCCCGATGACGCTTGGGGTTGCCCGCTTCGGCTTGCCCAAGACGTAAGCGCTACGGATAATTTTTTGCGCGCGTTCGAAACTCGCTTCGTCTCGCGCGTGGATAATGGCGAGGGGATGCGACTTGTCGGCAATTGATGCTTTGCCAGCAAGCGCAGTCAAGCCTACGGCATGGTCGATCCTGTCGGCTGCGACGCGGCGGCCACCGCCGAGTTCGATGACGGCGAGGCCCAAAGCGCGGGTATCAATGGATTCAATCTTGCCGGATTTTGTCGCGTGAACGGCACGGATGATGGGGGCTTGGGGTAGATATTTTTCAGCTTTCTCCATAAAGTCATGGGGGCCGCCAAGGGCTGCCACCATGCGCTGGAATCTTTCTGCCGCCTCGCCTGTGCCCAAGGTTTTTTCCAGTCGGGCGCGCGCTGTTTTGGCGGTGGCGATTTTCGCCAGCACGAGAAGTTCGGCCCCCAATGAAACAGTGACTTCATGCAAACGCGCATCCCTGTGGGTGCCTGTCAAATAATCGACGGCGTTCCTGACTTCGACGGCATTGCCTGCGGCAGACGCCAAGGGTTCATCCATATCCGTGATCAGCGCCGAGGTTTTGAGGCCGGCGCCATTGGCCACTTTCACCAGACTGTTGGCGAGAATAACCGCGTCCTTTTTCTTTGCCATAAAAGCGCCGGAGCCGGTTTTCACATCGAGCACCAGCATTTGCAGTCCGGCTGCGAGCTTTTTTGAAAGAATTGAGGCGGTGATCAGGGGCACGGATTCCACCGTAGCTGTCACATCCCTGATGCCGTAAAGCCGCTTGTCAGCGGGTGCCAAGTCAGCGGTTTGGCCGATGATGGCAGCGCCCGTGTCCCTTACAGTTTTACGGAAGAGAGCGAGATCCGGCTGGGTCACATAGCCTGGAATGGAATCGAGCTTGTCCAATGTGCCGCCGGTGTGGCCAAGGCCGCGGCCTGAAATCATCGGCACGTAACAGCCACAGGCAGCCAGCATGGGAGCGAGCATAAGGGACACATTATCGCCAATGCCGCCGGTTGAATGCTTGTCCACAACGGGGCCGGGCAGATCCCACTTCAGCACGGTGCCGGAATCGCGCATTGCCAGCGTCAGGCCCACGGCTTCCTGTGGCTCCATGCCGTTAAAAAACACCGCCATGGCGAAAGCCGCAACCTGGCCTTCGGAAATTTCACCTGTTGTGAGGCCTGCAATAAAGTCCTTCACCTCATTCGCGGTAAGCGATTGGCCATCGCGCTTCTTGCGGATGAGTTCCTGCGGCAGCATTATTTCAAGTCTTTGAAAAAGCGGATGAGCAGGGTTTTCATGCGCTCGGCAGCCTTGGCCCCTTCGCGCTTGGTCTCTTCATGGGAAGGCGATGCGCCTTCGATGCCTGCCGCAAGGTTTGTGATAACGGAAAGAGCGGCCACGCGCAGGCCAAAGCGCCGCGCCAGAATTGTTTCCGGCACGGTGGACATGCCAACGGCGGTGCCGCCGACAAGCCGGAACATTTTTATTTCGGCGGGCGTTTCGAATGACGGTCCGGAATACCAGACGTAAACGCCTTGATGCAGCTTCAGCTTTTCCTTCTTAGCCGCGGCCATCAAGGCCTTCTGCAATTTGGGGTCATAGGCATTTGTCATGGGAACGAAATTTTCATCGCCATGGCTGCCAATCAGCGGGTTCATGCCGGCCTGATTGATGTGGTCCGTCAGCAGCATGATCGAACCGGGGCGCATTTTGGGATTGAGCGAACCTGCGGCATTGGTAAGGATTAAAATTTCAATGCCAGCCGCTTTCAGCGCTTCAATCACCGGGCGCATGATGGCGGGATTGCCGCTTTCATAGGCGTGGGCCCTGCCTGCCAATACTGCAATCTCTTTGCCGCCCACCTTGCCAACAACAAGCTCGCCGGCGTGGCCGGAGATTTTTGGGACGGGGAAATCGTTGAGTTCACTGTAGGGAATGCGAATTGCATCTTGCACCGCATCGGCGAACGATCCAAGGCTCGACCCCAGAATGATTGCGATTTTTGGCGCTCGGCCTTCAAAGTGTTTGAGGAGTCCACTCATGCCAAATTCTCCGGACCAAATGAGGCGGGCAGCAATTCATCAAGTGTGAATGTCTGTTTCACTTTTCCATCTTCGCCGCACATGTGGATTTTAACATTGCCTTTGGCGAATTCCCTGATTTTCTGGCGGCAGCCGCCGCAGGGCGTGCACAGCAAATCGCCCGTGCCGATCACGGCCATCTCGGCAATACAGCGCGAGCCCGACATGATCATGGCGGCGATGGCGGAAGTTTCCGCGCACCAGCCTTGCGGGTACGCGGCGTTTTCAATGTTGCAACCCCCATGGATTTGCCCCCGTTCATCGAGCACCGCAGCGCCGACCAGAAATTTTGAATAGGGCGCGTAAGCCTTGAGGCGGGCCGACTTTGCCGCCGCAATCAATTCATTCATGTCATCTGTCCTTGGTGTAGGGGATGCCGCTGGCTTTGGGCGGAATGGATTTTCCGATGAAGCCTGCAAGCAGGACAACGGTTAAAAGATAGGGCAGCATGTTGATGAACTGCACGGGCACTTCAAAGCCAGCGATGCGGACACCTTGCATATAGTTGCCGCTGGCCTGCAGGAAGCCGAACAGCAGACAGGCGTAAAGTGCTGGCCAGGCCCGCCAGTTCGCAAAGATCAAGGCAGCAAGCGCCATGAAGCCACGGCCTGCCGTCATGTCGCGCACAAAACTTGCTGACAGGGACGTGGACAGGAATGCGCCCGCGATGCCGCATAGAATGCCTGCAATGATTACGGCCTGGTAGCGGAGCCTGGCCACCGAAATGCCCGCCGAATCCACCGCATGGGGATTTTCGCCAACGGCGCGAAGCCGCAACCCAAAGCGGGTTTTGGCCAGCGCCCAGGCCGTTAAAGGCACCAGCAAAACCGTTGCATAAGTGATGATTGAATGGCCCGAAATGATTTTGGCAAGATCGCCAAGGAGCGGCACGCCCGCGAGCGCTTGCGCACCTGGAAGATCAACCGGCATGAAGCGCGCATTTACGGGCAGCGCCGGTGTGCGGCCGCCTTCCCTGAACCAGGTATTGCCCAGCACCACGGCAAGGCCCGCCGCCAGCATGTTGATCGCCACACCGGACACAACCTGATTGCCGCGCTGATTGATCGATGCGTAGCCATGCACAAGCGCCAGCGCGAGGGATACGAGAATGGCAAACAGCAGGCCTGCCCAAGCCGACTGGTAGTAAGACGCTGCCGCCGCCGCCGCGAAAGCCGCGGCCAGCATCTTCCCTTCAAGCCCAATATCGACGATGCCTGAACGCTCCGACCACAGGCCTGCGAGACAGGCGAGAACCAGCGGCACGGAAAGCCTGATGGTGGAAGCCAGAACTTCAGAGATCAGCGAAAAATCCATGCTCAGTCCTCCGCTTTCACAAAGATTGCCGCAAGGGTGGGGCGGAAGGCATATTCAAGCGCGCCCATGAAAAGGATGACAAGGCCCTGGATAACCACGATCATGTCGCGCGAGATGAGAGGTTTGGCGAAAGACAGCTCAGCTCCGCCCTGATAAAGCATGCCAAACAACATGGCGGCAAACACGATGCCAACGGGATGCGAGCGGCCCATAAGCGCCACAGCTATCCCGACAAATCCCGCACCGCCGACAAATTCCAGCAGCAGGCGATGCTGCACGCCCAAGACTTCATTCACCGCCACAAGGCCTGACAGCGCGCCTGAAATTGCCATGGCAATGATGATGATGCGCTCCGGCTTGATGCCGGCGTAAATTGCCGCTTCGCTGTTGGCGCCAACGGCGCGGATTTCATAGCCGAGCTTGGTGCGCCACAGCAGATACCACACGATATAGGCGGCAATGACTGCGAGGAACACGGTGAGGTTCAGCGGCGTCGACGGCAACCGCACGTCAAAGAACATGCGCGCGATTTCGCGGAAACTCAGGATATAGGCACCGGTGATTTCGCGGCTCTCCACCGCCATTTTGCCAACAGGCCTGAACCAGTAGTTGATGAGATAGACCATCAGGCTTGCGGCGATGAAGTTGAACATGATGGTGGTGATGACGATGTGGCTGCCGCGCTTGGCTTGCAGGTAGCCCGGTATCCAGGCCCAGAACGCGCCAAACAGCATCGATGCCAGAATGGCCAGCGGGATGACGAGGGGCCAGGGCAGAAATTCAAGGCCAAGGCCCATGATTGCAGCGCCAAGGCCCGCAAAATAGGCCTGGCCCTCGCCGCCGATATTGAAGAGGCCCGCGTGAAAGGCGACGGCAACGGCAAGCCCGGTAAAAACAAAGTTCGTCGCGTAATAAAGCAGGTAGCCCCAGCCCTTGATGGAACCCACCGCACCCTTCAGCATGATCCACATGGCTTCCAGCGGATTTTCGCCGATGATGAGAACAACGAGGCCTGCAACCACAAGGGCCACAAAAAGATTGAGGAGCGGGATCACGCCGATATCAACCCAGGTTGGCAGTTCGCCCCGCGCATTGGCCATCACGCGGCATCCTTCGAGACGCCAGCCATCAACAGGCCAAGCTCGCGTTCATCAGCACTTGCATCACGCTCGCCCATGATTTTTCCCGCAAACATGACAAGGATGCGGTCTGAGAGGGAGCGGATTTCATCAAGCTCCACCGAGACCAGAAGCACGGCTTTGCCCTGGTCGCGGAGTTCGATGAGGCGCCTGTGGATGAATTCGATGGCGCCGATATCAACGCCGCGGGTGGGCTGGCCGACGATCAGCAAATCCGGGTCGCGCTCAAGCTCGCGGGCGAGGATAATTTTCTGCTGGTTGCCGCCGGAGAATTTGGCGCTTTTCAGAAGCGGGTCGCCGGGGCGCACATCAAATTCCTGCATCTCCGCCTTGCAGCGGTTCACCACCGCTTCGCGATCCAGCCTGAAACCCTTGCCCAGCGCCTCGTCATAGTGCCAGCCCAGGATGCTGGATTCAGACGCGTCAAATGTCGCGATCAGCCCGCGGTGCTGGCGGTCCTCCGGCACGTGGGCCAGGCCCTCTTTGCGCAAATGCTGGGGATCGCCCAGCATGCCAATGGACTTTCCTTCAAAAATGATTTCGCCCGATGCGGGCTTGGTGATCCCGGCGATGAGATCAAGGAGTTCCGATTGCCCGTTGCCGGAAACACCCGCAATGCCGACGATTTCGCCGCTGCGCACATTGAAGGAAACATTGTCGACGCGGGGCGTTCCCTTGCGGTCGCGCCAGGTCAGGTTGTTCACTTCGAGCACCACTTCGCGGGGCTTGGCCTTGCCCTTTTCAACGCGCAGCAGCACGCGGCGGCCCACCATCAATTCGGCGAGCTCTTCAACGGAGGTGCGCTTGGTTTCTTTCGTGGCCACCATCTCGCCGCGCCGCATGACGGATACATGGTCGGTGATCGCCATGATCTCGCGCAGCTTGTGGGTGATGAGGATCACGGTTTTGCCCTGGTCGCGAAGCTGGCCCAGGATGCGGAAGAGGTGATCGGCTTCATCGGGGGTGAGCACGCCGGTTGGCTCGTCAAGGATCAGGGTTTCGGCACCCTTGAACAGGGCCTTGAGAATTTCAACGCGCTGCTGCAGGCCCACGGGCAGCTCACCCACGATGGCATCGGGGTCAACATCCAGCTCGTAATCGCGGGCCAGCCGCGTGAGCTCTTCGCGGGCCTTGGCAAGGGCGGGGCCGATGAGCCTGCCGCCTTCGGCACCCAGCACGACATTTTCAAGGACAGTGAAATTATCAACCAGCATGAAGTGCTGGTGCACCATGCCAATGCCAAGGGCGATGGCGTCCGATGATGATTTGATTTTGACTGGCTGGCCTTTGACGTGGATCTCGCCCTTGTCAGCGGCATAGAAGCCGAAGAGGATCGACATCAGGGTGGATTTGCCCGCGCCGTTTTCACCGATGATGCCGTGGATGGAGCTTTGCGCAATCGACAGGGTCACGTCCTTGTTGGCGTGAACAGCGCCGAAGCGCTTGTCAATTCCGATGAGTTCAATGGCGGGGGTCATTGTCATTTGAATTCGACCCTTCCCCGCAAAGGGGAAGGGCCAATGGTTACAAAGTTAGCGGCTATTCAACCGGGCACTTGTTGTCCGACATGTAGTCATGCACCTTCACGGTGCCGGCGATGATGTCAGCCTTGGCCTTTTCAACGGCGGCTGTCATTTCAGGCGTGACAAGCGCCTTGTTGTTGTCGTCCATGGCATAGCCCACGCCATCCTCGGCGAGGCCGAGAGCCTGAATGCCACCCTTGAAGGTGCCGTCCTTGCCGGACTTCATCACATTGTAAACCGCAACGTCCACCCGCTTCAGCATGGAGGTCAAAACCTTGCCGGGGTGAAGGAAGTTCTGGTTGGCATCGACGCCGATTGACAGCGCACCGCCATCGGCTGCTGCCTGCAACACGCCGAGGCCGGTGGCACCGGCTGCCGCGTAAACCACGTCAGCACCCTGGGCCATCTGGCCCTTGGTGATTTCGCCGCCCTTTACAGGATCGTTCCAGGCCGCACCCGTATCACCGGTCATGTTCTGGAATACGGTGGCGTCGGCCTTGGCGGCCTTCACGCCCTGAACATAGCCGCAAGCAAACTTGTGAATGAGCGGAATATCCATGCCGCCCACGAAGCCAACCTTGCCGGATTTGGATGCCATGGCAGCCATCATGCCGACGAGATAAGACCCTTCATGTTCATTGAACACGATGGACTGCACGTTTGGCAGGTCAACAACCATGTCAACGATGGCAAACTTGAGATCGGGATATTCCTTGGCGACTTTTTCGACAGCGGCGGCTTGGGCAAAGCCCGCGGCGATGATCGGGCTATAGCCCTGGTCAGCGAAGTTGCGGATGGCCTGTTCGCGCTGGGCTTCGTTGGCAATTTCAAACTCGCCATAGGCTGTTCCGGTTTCCGTCTTGAACTTTTCAGAGCCGTTGAACATGCTTTCATTGAAAGACTTGTCGAACTTGCCGCCAATATCAAAAACGATGGCTGGCTTGTCGTCGGCGGCGAAGGCGGAAACCGCCATCATTGCTGTCATCGCAGCGGTCGCGAGTAATTTCTTGATCATATAATGTCTCCCTGATTTTTTTGACTGGCTGATCAAGCCTTGGCCCAATTGACGCTAAATCCCTGTCATTTGCAAGTGGGGAACCATCATCTTCCGGCGGTTGTCCCAAAATCAATGGCCAAGGCTGCACCGGTTATCGGCGCCAAATCTGGTGAGGCAATGGCGAAAATAAAGGCCGCGATTTCGGCAGGTTTTGCAAAGCGCTGGCGCTTGCCCTGGGGATAGATGGATTTGAGTTTCGCCAAATATTCTTCGGGTTTGCCTTGCCCAAATTTTTCCGCCTGGAATTCCAGCATCGGCGTTTCAACATCGCAGGGGCATATGGCGTTGATACGAATGCCTTTGGGCGCGAGTTCCAATGCCAGCGCCTTGGTAAGCAGCACCACGCCGCCCTTGGAAGCGCAATAAATAGCCGCACCGGCATTTCCCATGAGGCCTGCGTCGGATGCGATGTTGATGATCTGGCCTTCGGTTTTTTCCAGTTCGGGAATGGCATAGCGGCACGCAAAGAATGTGCCTTTGAGATTAATGTCAATGGTGCGGTCCCACTGGGCTTCGGTCATGTCAGCGCTTGCTCCTTCAACCCACACGCCTGCCGCGTTAATCAAAACATCCAACCCGCCGAAGCGCCTGACCGTTTTTGCAATCATGTCTTCGCAATCGGCAATCCGCGTGATGTCGCCTTGGATGGCAAAGTATCGCGATGGCAAACGGTCGATGCTGATGTCAGCAATTGCGATGTTCGCGCCCGCTTTGGCAAACTCTTCCGCCGTCGCCCGGCCCATGCCGCCTGCGCCGCCCACGATCAGGACTGTCTTGCCCGTCCACACCTTCGCCATCCCTTGAAACAATCCGTTAGCTTTCTCATATTAGCTTTCGAGCCGCGGTGCCAGATGGGCCGCGGGGAAAATCGCCGCTTTGACCGGGGCATTGAGATGAGCAGAATTTCGGTATTTTCGTCGCCGCTGTTGTTGGGCTTTGAGGATGTGGAGCGCCTGCTGGAGCGGGCCGCCAAAACCTCCGGCGAAGGCTATCCACCCTATAACATCGAGCGTTTGACCCCTGCCGAAGGCGGCCCCGAAATATTGCGGATTACCATTGCGGTGGCGGGCTTTACCGGGTCGGACCTTGAAATAACGGTCGAAGACAACCAATTGAACATACGCGGGCGTTCCAAGGAGGAAGGCAGCAAGGAATTTTTGTACCGGGGCATTGCGGGCCGCCATTTTGCGCGCGCCTTTGTCCTGGTTGATGGAATGGATGTGGTTGATGCCAGGCTTGTGAACGGACTTTTGATGATCAATCTCAGAAGGCCGGAACCAAACAGCATTATCCGCCGTATAGAGATTAAGGAGTAAGTTTTATGAACAAGGAATTGCACGTCAGTGTCGAAGAGCTGGCCCAGCTTGGCAATGGGGCGTTGTCCTACATCCGCGAAGTTGAAGGCCGCGACATTATCCGCATGGTGGGGGCGCAAGCCCAGGTTTCACCAGACGCAAAACTGTTCTGCCTGTTTAACGCCAACGGTTCGCCGATTTCAATTTCGGGAACCCGCCAGGCGGCCGCTGAAAGCGCAGAAGAGCATGAATTGCTGGCGATCAGCCTGCACTAAGGTCTAGGAATTTAATGCTTGACACCGTGCGGTGGATGGGCTATATTTAAGCATCCTCCAAAATTGTAAGTATCGCTTCGTGGGCGCAAGTGTTCCTTGAGACAGGAACATCGCTAAAATCTGATGGGCTGCGGCCATGGTACAACACAAGCGCGGGATTATTGTACAAGCGCGGGATTATTGTCACCGTACCCCCCAATTAGCCGAGTACATCAAACTTAGAAGAATCCAAAAACCTTGCGGAAAAGGGAGTTCTTCATATACGCTTATACGTACTCATATGGACTACAAATTGCGGGATTCTTCCGAACAAAAGCTGAAATACGCGTCACTTAGACGTGCAAAAACTGATGAAGAGTACACACTCTATCAGGCCGCTTTGGAATGGTCACTTGACGATCCGATAGTTATCGATGGCCCAGAAGACCTCAAATCTGAGCAAAAATGGCGAAGTTTGGTCAAGCCATACGAGCATCAAACTACAAACCTTATTACCTTCTGTCGTCGCCTCCCTGTTACATTGCTTGCTGATGACGTTGGTCTAGGCAAGACAATAAGTGCCGGTTTGATTGCCAGTGAGCTAATGGCACGAAGGCGGCTTTCAAACATTTTGGTTGTATGTCCAAAAATTCTCGGCCCACAGTGGAAAGAGGAATTGGAAAGCAAATTTGATATTTCTGCTGACGTTGTCACGGGCAAGGACTTGATTAAAGCAAAACCACAGGGCGACCGGGGTGCAATAATCACGACATATAATTCCGCACGTCTATACCTCTCTCAAATACCCGAAGACCGGTATCAAATGCTCATATTGGATGAAGCCCATAAACTTAGAAATCTTTACGGGGTTGCGTCGGTTCCAATGGTCGCAAGAGTTTTTCAAAAAGTATTAACCGATCGTTTCTTTAAATATGTATTGATGCTTACGGCTACGCCAATTCAGAATCGACTTTGGGATCTCTATTCCCTTGTTGATCTTCTAACGGTGGCACGGGGTCACGAAAACCCTTTTGGAACGCCGGGTATGTTCGCTCGGAACTATATTGCTGATAAACAAACTGATGCTCGCCAGCTCCGCACAGAGATGTGTGATCAATTTCGATCAATAATCTATAGTTATATGTCGCGCATTAGGCGTGGCGACGCCAATCTCAGCTTTCCCGAGCGAAGTGTCCTTCTGCATCGCGTTCAACCTACTGCCGACGAACTACGGCTTATTGAAATTATCAAGGGGCCAATTCAAAAACTTGGCATACTTGCCCAAATTTCAATCCTGCAGGGGCTTACCAGTAGTCCTCATGCGCTATCAGCTCAACTACAGAATATGGCACGAAATGCTACAGTTCCTCAGCCGTTGGCGAACGATGTGCGCAATCTTGTCCAATCGATGGGGGCAAGCGCCAAGCTTACTGGCCTTGCGGCTCTGGTTAAGCAATTGCGTGCTGATCGTCCTAAAGATTGGAGGCTTGTTGTATTCACGGGACGTCGAGAGACACAAACGACGATTGAGGACTACCTACTCTCCCAGGGCATAAAGGTTGGAACAATCAACGGAACCTCCGGTGGACGCAATCAAGAGACGATTTCAAAGTTTAAAGCATCGCCGCCAGAACTGCACGTAATTGTCTCAACAGAAGCGGGTTCGGAAGGTGTGAACTTACAGGCGGCAAACATACTCATTAATTTCGACCTGCCATGGAATCCGATGATCGTTGAACAGCGAATTGGCAGAATTCAACGATTGGGCTCCGAACACGCTACCGTCGCCATCTACAATATTATTTTGGCTGGTACATTTGAAGAATATATCGTCGGTAGACTGATGCAGAAACTACAAATGGCTTCCCACGCTATCGGGGACATTGAAGCTCTTCTTGAAGCTGCCAATATTGGAGATGAAGATGAAGGCGTGGGTGGTTTGGAGGAGAAAATTCGGAAACTCGTTTTGGATTCACTGGCCGGAAAGGATGTTAAGCGAGCAACAGAACTCGAGGTCAAAAGCATTGAAAATGCAAAAGCGACTTTGGAGCAAGAAGAAAAAAATATTAACTCACTACTCGGTGCAATGGGCGACGCTGGAGTGTCAAGTCCAAAAGCTCCCCATTTACCTCCAATTGAACGTTCGATGGACGCGGCCGCTTTTGCGATTCAGGGATTACAATCATTGGGTGGACAGCTCCAAAAGCGACCTGACGGAACATATCTTTGTGGGATAGAGCGGAGGCACGAAGTAATTCTTGTTGGTGATCTTACGCCACCTGCCAATGTCCAATACATAGACTATCGCGCTGGGAGTCCGGCTTTTGATCGTTTAGCGAGCAGGCTGACGGCCTCAAGTTTGCAGAGAATTATTGATCTCGATGCCGAGCCAAATGTGACATCACATATACAAGCTCGCAATTGGGTAAAGCGTTTTGGTGGTATTGCGAAGTCTACTGATACAGAAGGCACTTCCATTCATTTCGATGGAACTGCCTTAGTGAGAATTAGGGCGACGGTCGCCCATGATGCCTATGAGCGTCTCATGCCACTTCAATGCAATCCGCTCGATCATAACCATTATTTGAAGGGCTCAAATCCCGAGGATATAAAATCGACAATCGAAAATCCAACTAACGTAGGTATTGATGCCAACAAGCTACTATCGGCCGCGAAGCTTGATCCTGCTATAGAGGAATTTTGTCGTTTCTATTCCGAGAGAATGGTTGACGAAGTAAACGCTGCCGGGGATGACGAACGGAAGCGGAAGCGCTTAGAGGACGAATTTACGCCTCGACTTGAACCCACGCTGGTGGGGCTAAATGGCTCTGTGCACAGAATTGTGTCCGTTCGGATAGCTTACACACTTGGATCGCCAGCCATCTACAACAGTGAGGTGCAGATTCTTCCTTCCACCGGCGAAATTGTCAGTGAACCTGACTTGGAGAAGTGTGAAATCACTGGCTCAATTGTTCCTGTGGATTGCCTTGCGGAATGTGAAATTACTGGTTCCTGGGCTATTAAGGATCGACTTGCAAAATCCGACTTCTCGGCCCGCCTTGCTTTGCCAGATTGAACCGCACCGGGATTGCCGGAGGCTCCTAATCTTGAGAAAGAGGAGCCACGATGAGCAATACAAAGAACAGGTTTTCACCTGAAGTCCGGGAGCGGGCGGTTCGCCTGGTTCTGGAGCATGAGCATGAACACACATCGAGATGGGCTGCGATCACATCGGTTGCCGCCAAGATCGGTTGTACGGCGCAATCGTTGGATGGCTGGCTGAAGCGAGTCGAAGTCGACAGCGGCAAACGCGCCGGTGTGACGACTGACATGGCAGAGCGCATGAAGGCGCTTGAACGCGAGAACCGTGAGCTGCGGCAAGCCAATGAGATCCTGCGCAAGGCGTCAGCATATTTTGCCCAGGCGGAGCTCGACCGCCCGTTCAAAAAATGATCAGCTTCATTGATGATCATCGTGTGTCTCATGGGGTCGAGCCGATCTGCAGGGTTCTGCCGATTGCCCCTTCCACCTATCATGACCACGTGGCCAAGCGCACGGAGCCTGAGAAGCTTTCAGCTCGGGCGAAGCGGGATGAGATTTTGAAGTCCGAGATCGCCCGCGTCTTCGCTGAGAACTTCGAGGTCTATGGCGCGCGCAAGGTCTGGCGCCAGCTCAAGCGCGAGAGTCGTGACGTTGCCCGCTGCACGGTGGAACGGTTGATGCGCGGCATGGGTTTGCGCGGCGTTATCCGCGGCAAACAAGTCAATATGTACTTTCAGTGGCAAAACGTGTGCTTTTCCGGATGACCACGTCATCCGACAGTTACATGGGTCACCACCGAACCGGCTGTGGCTGTCGGACTTCACCTATGTCGCTTCGTGGTCAGGGATCGTTTATGTCGCCTTCATCATCGATGCCTTTGCCCGGCGCATCGTCGGCTGGAAGGCAAGCCGTACTGCCCATGCCAGCTTTGTGCTCGATGCACTGGAGCAGGCACTTCCTCAACGAAGTACCTAAGAAATCCAATATGAGTAAAGGAGGACATCGAAAAAGGCTGAACCTCAACTCTGATTTTGGCAGCCAATATGTCTCGATCAAATACACCGACCGGCTGCTTGAAGCCGGCATTGAACCCTCAGTGGGCAGCGTGGGTGACAGTTACGATAATGCGTTGGCCGAGACGATCAATGGTCTCTACAAGGCCGAAGTCATTCACCGCCGCTCGTCATGGCAGTCATTCGAACAGGTCGAACTGGCAACTCTCACATGGGTTGACTGGTTCAACAACCGCCGCCTGCTTGAACCCATCGGCTACATTCCGCCCGCCGAAGCCGAGCAGCGTTACTACGACATGTTGGACTTTCCAGCCATGGCAGCATAACTTAAACAAAAATGCCTCCGGCAATCCCGGTGCGGTTCAGTGCGTTCACCTCTGCCGACGTGCTTGTTACTGAGTTAGCGAAAAGTGAAGTATCAGGCAAAATGTATCGTTCAGATGAACAACAAGCCTCGGATTTTTCAGGGGTACTTGGTCACAAAACTGAATTTGTTAAATGCCCTATTAGCAAAAAGACCTTTTTAGAATCTGAAGGAGAACGGTGCGCCGTCACCAAGACTCTAGTCGCTCCAGGGGTTTTGGAGAGGTGCTCAGTGACCGAGCAAATGGTCATGCCAAAAGAATTGGAGACCTGCTCTGTTTCCGAAACAAAGGCGCTTAAAAAATACTTTGTGCGTAGCAGTATTTCAGAATCTCGTATGATAAGTAACTACGCACTTCGTGCCGCGTCGGGGGCTTATTGCACCCCAAGAGAAGGAATTGTCTGTCTTTGGAGCGGTGAACGTTGGCATCCAGAAGACACCAGAACATGCTCTTTGACCGGCATTTCAATACACGTTGATTATACAAGTGGAAACCCTCCCATGCTGGTTCCCCTTTTGGAACAACTGAAGGGACATCTTCGCACTGCTGACCACCCCACCAGTTGGCGCATAATTGAGCCATTGCTGTCATCGGCAATTGGGACATCACGGAATCAAATTCAATCATCTGAACTCTCACCAAGCGGTCATTATTTAGCTATTTGTGCCGAGGTGAAGACCATGCTTGGCATGCGTAAACACTACGCTGGATTCGTCTATTCAATAGCCAAAAAATCAATAGTTGGAAAAATTGTCCAAGGAAAACGTACGCAGGAAACTTGGCTACCATTTGGTAAGTAGCACCAACTCTTTCAACGTTAAGACCATCATCATTGTATCAAATCGGCGGTAAGCCAACAGATCATGTCTTGCAGTTTCAGTTTCATCTTTTGTCATATGAATGACGGTGCCAGCGCATTTAATTATCCTAGGAGTTATTTGGATGTGCTGCTGTCATAGCCCACGACGCCGTAGCTGATAGTGCTGCCGAGCATGAGTTGGTGGCGATAGTTTGCACTAAGCCGCCGAAGCTGTCGCCGATGGTTCGGTCAAAATCGAATAGAGACCTTCAGCCGTATCTGTGCCGCGCAGTTTTGCGATCGTATCGTTTTCCCGCAGCAATCTTGAAATACGGGCCAGCGCTTTCAAATGATCAGCCCCCGCATGGTCTGGCGCGAGCAGCACAAATACGAGATCGACAGGCTGGCCATCCAGCGAGTCGTAGGCGATTGGCGTGGTCAATCGGGCAAAAAGACCGTAGACGCGGTTGATGGTGGGAAGTTTACCGTGCGGAATGGCAATGCCCTGCCCGATACCGGTGGAACCAAGCTTCTCGCGCGTGAAGAGCGTTTCAAAAATAATGCGGTGGTCGATCGCGACAAGCTTGGCGAAAGCCTGCGAAAGCTCCTGCAGCAACTGCTTTTTTCCCTGGGCTTTGACACTTGGCAAAATAGCCCGGGCATCGATAATATCAGCGAGATCTGTCATTCATGCAGCTCCTCACTCAAGCGGCAGGCCGAGGATCAACCCAACCGATGTTGCCGTCACTGCGGCGATAGACAACACTGGTCTGGCCACCGTTTGTATTCCGGAACAGCAGAAACGGGATGCTGGAAATTTCAAGCTGCATGACGGCTTCGCCGACTGAAAGTTCAGGAACGCTGGTGAGGCTTTCAGCAATCACGACGGGATTGAGCGCGCCGTTTTCCTCAGCCTCGTCATCGGCGGCCTGGATCACATAGCTCGCGGCCTCCGACTGGCGCACCGGTTCACGGCGTTCCTTGTGATGGTCCTTGAGGCGCTGCTTGTAACGCTTCAACTGCTTTTCGAGGTGCTGGGCGGCCGCATCAAAACTCGGGTGCGCGTCCTGGGCGCTGCCATGGGCCTGCAGGACAAGCCCGGTTGCCAAATGCAAACTGCAGTCCGCCTGGAAACTTGAGCGCTGCTTTTCGATTGTCACATGGGCGTGAACGGTGCCATCAAAGTATTTTTCGCGAAACTGCTGAAGGCGTTCGGTGACATGGGCTCTGAGGGCCTCGCCAATATCGAGGTTCTTGCCGGTAACTTTAATTTGCATGGCTGTGAAAGTCCTTCTTCGCCATCCCTACTTTATTAGACATGGGCTTGCGCATTGCTGACGTCAACTGATTTGAGAATTACCTTGTGGAAATTGTGGCCGGCGTGCCATCCCCTAAAACGCGGCGGAAACTAGCCGCGCCACCCTGCCAAGTCAATTGGCTTGCGGGCTTATGACCGGGCTATCCTGCGACGCTGGATGGATGAAGGAATATGCAGCGATTCTCGATATTTAGCGACCGTTCTGCGGGCAATTTCAATGCCTTCAGATTTTAGATTGTCAACAATTGCATCGTCGGAAAGAATGCTTTTTGCGTTCTCCAGCCCGATCATGTCCTTGATGCGCTGACGCACGGATTCAGCGGAGTGGCTATCACCACCTGCCGTTGAAGAGGCGATGGCTGTGGTAAAAAAATATTTCAGTTCATAGGTTCCGCGGGGCGTTGCCATATACTTGTTAGAGGTCACACGACTTACGGTTGATTCGTGCATTTCGATGGCCTCTGCCACCGTTTTCAAGTTGATCGGGCGCAAATGCTGCACGCCCAGAACCAGGAAGGCATCTTGCTGGCGCACAATTTCGCGCGCCACTTTCAAAATTGTCTTGGCGCGCTGATCCAGACTCTTGATCAGCCATGTGGCATTGGCTTGGCATTCATTGAGATAGTTTTTGTCTGCCTCACGCGAAGCGGTGCGCGACACCTTGCTCAAATACTGGTTGCTGAACAGCACGCGGGGCAACGTTTCACTATTGAGCTCAACCAGCCACGAACCATCCTGGGCGGCGCGTACGAAAATATCCGGCACCACAGGCTGCACCGGCTCGGACCCAAAAGCATTGCCCGGTTTCGGATTGAGATGTTTCAACTCGGCGATCATTTCCTTGATGTCATCAAGGTCAAGCTTGCAGAGATTTTTTAGCGCCATGAAATCGCGCTTGGCCACAAGACCCAAATTGGCAACCAATATTGCCATGGCAGGGTCGAGGCGGTTTTTTTCGCGCAACTGCAGTGTCAGGCACTCCGCCAGATCAGCGGCGAAAACACCGACGGGGTCGAAAGTCTTAAGAGTTTGCAGAACGCGCGCCACATGGTCTTCCGTGGTGCCAAGGTAGGCCGCGATGTCAGCCGGGTTGGATGTCAGATAACCCGCCTCATTCACCATGCCAATAAGGTTTTGGCCAATGATACGGTCGGCTGGCGCCACAATATTGAGATTCAATTGATCGGTCAGGTGTTCGGCCAGCGTTTGCGTCTTGGTGAGCGAGGCACTGAAATCATAATCTTCGCTGTCCAGTGAAATGCCGCCCGCCGGGCGAAGAGATGCCCAGCCTGAATCAGTTGGGCCAAGGCTTTCGCGATTGCTTGCATCGGCGCGCGCCTCATGGGTGTAGACATTATCGAGATCCGTATCGAGGGTGCGCAGACGGTCTTCCTGGGATTCATTGGCGCCAAGTGCCGTGACCATGTCACTGGCAGGCGCTTCCGGCGTTTCCACATTGGTTGTTTCATTGCGCTCATCGCGCTCCAGCAGCGGATTGCGCTCAAGCTCGGTTTCCACGTAGGCCTGCAATTCGATGTTCGACATTTGCAGCAGCTTGATGGCCTGCTGCAATTGCGGCGTCATCACCAGGGACTGGCCCTGACGCAAATCCATGCGCTGCATCAATGCCATTACGCAGCGCCTTTCCTACAACGAGAATTCTTCGCCGAGATAATAGCGGCGCACGTCCGGGTTATTGACGATTTCATGGGGCGTACCTTCGGTCAGAACCTTGCCCTCGTGGATAATGAGCGCGCGGTCGATAAGTTCGAGGGTTTCGCGTACGTTGTGATCCGTAATAAGCACCCCGATTCCCCGAGCGGTGAGCTGTCGCACCATGTGGCGAATATCACTGATCGCAATCGGGTCGATTCCGGCAAAAGGCTCGTCGAGGAGCATGAATTTGGGATCGGTGGCAACGGCTCTGGCGATTTCCACGCGGCGACGCTCTCCGCCAGAGAGTGAAACAGCCGGCGAATGCCGGATATGGTTGATCTGGAACTCATCTAACAACTCACGCAACACACTTTCGCGTCTGGATTTGTTGGGCTCGACGAGCTCAAGCACAGCGCGAATATTATCCTCAACCGAAAGTCCCCGGAAGATCGAGCTTTCCTGGGGCAGATAGCCAATCCCCAGCCTCGCCCGCTGGTACATTGGCAGATGGGTAATATCTGCCCCGTCAAGACTGATCGTACCCTGGTCGGCGGCAATCAGGCCGATGATCATGTAGAACACCGTTGTTTTGCCGGCGCCATTGGGTCCGAGAAGACCTACGGCTTCACCACGCCGAACGGTAAGTGTCACCCCGCGCACAACGGGCCTGCTCTTGTAGCTCTTGGCGAGCATGTGAGCGACGATCCCTTCGCGCGCCGGCTGGCTTTGGAACGCTGCGCCTGACCGGGGCAACCGGCCCCTGGGCACTGCAACCCTCTCCCGTGTTGGCGCGTTTCTCACTGCACCAGAACGCGGATAACGTCCAACTTCACCATTCTGCGTCACGTGATTACCGCCTATTTATGTTAATTTTCGATGAACCGCGTTATTTCGGAACAAAACTGCCCTTTACGCGACCGCCCGACATAACCGTTTTGTTCAAATTGAGATCGACATTGAGTTTTTGGCCACGCAGCACGGTCTTCCCCTGCACGACTTTTACATCCCCAGTGACCAGCAAGGTATTGGCCTTGATGTTCATCATTGCAGCCGTGCCGGTGATTACCTGCGACTTGGTGACAATGGTCACATGGCCCGTGGCATCCAATTTGCTGACTTCGGATTTCGACGTGCCGTCCGCCTGCTTGGTATCGGCATAATCGACAACCATCTCGTCGCTCTTGATGGTGTCGGTGCCGCGCACCGCCACCACAGTGCCACGAAATATTGCCTTCTTGTCGGCGTCGAGAATTTCCATTTCATTGGCTTCAATGTCAACGGCAGCTGTTGGGCATGGGCCACCTGGGTTGGACCCGCAAGCATTCCCAGAACCGCTGCCGACACCACGAATTTCCTAGTCATTGGCCTTCGCCTCCCTTTTTTGCCGATTGTTTAAAATGGGCTTTCACCCCATTCAGGAACAGAATGTTTTTTCCGTTATTGCTGACGCGAAGTCCGTTCGCGGTTATTCTGCCAGAGGGCAGTTCAATCACAACCGGAACATCCGACACCAAATCCTTATTCTCTACACTCACATGGGCCTTGTCCATGCGGGCCGTGAATTTTCCAGGCTGCTCAATTTTTACGCTGCCTTCGAGGTCCATTTCCCTGGTTTTGGAGTCGTAGAGGCCGGTGCCTGAGGTCATGTGATAGACCTTGCCGGACGCTTTCCTGAAAGTGCCGATGACTTCTTCCATGTGAACCAGGTTGGGCTTGTCCTTGTCCTGATAGCCCCGCTTGGAGGTGAGCTCATAGGGCTGCTGTTCGCGGTCAAAGCCGGCAAGCCTTGCCGACTGGCCGGTTATCTGCTCCGGTTTTGCAACAACCAGCGGGTCTTTTTCAGCTTTCGGCAAAAGGGCACCGACAAGACCGGACTGGTAGATGAAAGTGGCGACAAGGCCCACCGCCAAAGCAAGCATGGCGCGGCTCAACAGGGGTGCCAAGCGGGCACGCCTAGCAGCGGCTTTAAGCAGCTTGTCGGTCTGGTCGGGATAGAGGTCAGTGTGCGAAGACATCTTCTTCAGTCCACCCTGCAAGGTCCAAGCCAGCCCGCGTGGGAATGAAATCGAAGCAGGATCTGGCCAGCGCGCCACGGCCTTCGCGTTCCAGCATCTGGTCGAGGCGCGCTTTCAGTTCATGGAGATACAACACATCCTGCGCCGCATATTGCTTCTGCGCATCACTCAGCACATGGGCGCCCCAGTCGGAACTTTGCTGTTGCTTGTTCAATTCGATGCCGAGCAATTCCTTTACCAGATCCTTGAGGCCATGCCTGTCCGTGTAGGTGCGGGTGAGCCTGGAGGCCAGCTTGGTGCAATAGAGGGGAAACGTGTCAATCTGAAGATAGTGCTTCAACACAGCCACATCGAAACGGGCGAAGTGGAAAATCTTGGTCACTTTCGGATCAGTCAGCAATGCCTTGAGATTTGGCGCGTCGTATTTCGCGCGATCAACCTGCACGAGATGGGCATTGCCGTCACCCGATGACAGCTGAACGAGGCAAAGCTTGTCGCGGCGCGGAAGCAGCCCCAGGGTTTCCGTATCAATGGCAACGGAGCTGCCGAAATCCATGCCTGCGGGCAGATCGCCCTTGTAAAGCTTTATGGCCATTGCGTCGGCTAATCCTTGTCCATTTGAAAAACCGAGGCTTACAAGACTAGGGAGGAATACTCAAGGCTTGGGTCGATGGCTTTAGTTGGTGCGCTTAACAATGCCGGTCAGTTCAGCTTCACTGCCTCCAAGCAATGCAAGCCGACATCCGCTTTCGCGGGCAACCAGGGCCTTGAGCACTTCATGCACGAGCCTTGATTTATTCATGATTCCCGTAAAGTCCTGGGCTTTCACCACAAGCTCATCGTCCCGTATGATTGAGATTCGCATGGGCAGTTTCCGCCTGGCAAATTATCCCCACTTGGCTGAGCCATGCGTAGCTCCCTTGGGAACGAAGCATGGTGCCCTGAAGAGGACTCGAACCTCCACGACTTTCATCGCTAGTACCTGAAACTAGTGCGTCTACCAATTCCGCCATCAGGGCAACGGCGTGTCTCTTAAGCGGCGTCGCTATAACTTGTCAATGCAATGGATTCTCCCGGGCCTGCCCCTGTTACAAGCCCTGTATCACAGCGCGCGCGATCAAGATCACGATCACTTTGGGATGGGACATCCCAAAGTGATAAACATGATCGTCGCATTAATTCTGGCGCGCGACCGGACCGTTAACCGGATTCCACTTAACCTGATCATGCGCTAGGCAGGCCGATTTTGCCGGGCGGCGCGAACGGTTATAGCGGATTTTTGCGGCCTCTGCAGCGCGGCCAAAACAGGCAGGGCCATTGCCAAAATGGCAAGTTTCCTTGGAAAGTGTGCAAACCATAATTAATCCGTAGGCTGACGGATACACCGCGCCATGCAGCGACTAAACAAGCGCCGACCATAGCCCAGCTGCGCCGGCGGCGATGAGGCTGAGGGCCCATAGGGCTTCGAGGTTGAACCAGGTTTTCTTGATAAATTGCAGCCCAAGGTATCTGTAAACCGCCCAGGCGATAGCGCCGCCGCCCAAGATCATGGCGAGGGTGTGGACGACGGCGACAATCATGGCCGTGGCAATCGTGCCCGCCATGGCGTGGCCCATGCCGGCATGGGTGGCGTGCCCGCCAAACGCCGCCATGCCGAGATAGATCGGCACGAGCAGAAGGCCGGCGCCATGGGCGATCGCCACCAGGAAAGACCAGAGTGCCAACTGCGATGGCTTGATGCGGGCCAAGGCGCGGGGGTGCCTCCGGTCGAAAAAACGCCACAGCCCAAAGCCCATGACGAGTAATCCAGCGCCTGCACGAATTTCCATATTGCGCTCGACGAGCCAGGTCAGAAAGGCGAAGGGCAGCAGGACCACCGCCATGGCGGCAAAATGGCCAGCCGCCAACCATAGAATCGCGGCATACAGCGCCGCCTCACGCCTTTCCCACAATCCTGCCGAAACGGCGAGCGGCCAGCCCATGCCGGGGTTCAGCCCGTGATAAAGGCCGCTCGCGATCACTGCCAGCCACAACGCCACGTGCCCTTCGCCCCCGCTCGTCAGGCGGAGGGATAGCAGAAGCTATCGGTCGAACAGTCGCCGCCTTCAAGGCGCACCTGATGCGCGCCATAGCCTTTGGGGAACTCAACCCAGAAGTCCTTGGCCAGTTCCAGCTTGCCGTCGGCGCCGACATTGGCCATTACCATGGCGCCTGACACGCCATCTGGATAGAACTGGGTATCCCAAGCCGAATAGAGCGAGTTGGTGAAATAGACGCGTTTGCCATCGCGGCTGATCTCCACCATCTGCGGGCCGCCCTGGAAAGCCTTGCCATTGGGGTGCTTGACGCGGCCGGCGATGCCACCAATCCTGACCGAGCTGTTGAGCCGGGGCTTGCGCGGATCGCTGACATCGTATTGCCGCTCTTCGCCAGTGCCCCAGCAGGAGACGTAGAGGTAACGGTCGTCGAGCGACAGGTCGATATCGGAGATCAGCGGCGGCACGGCACCGAAGCCCTGGAGCAAGGGCGGCAGCATATCCTTCTCCGCTGGTTCGGGCGGGATGGTGGCGGTCTTCTCAATGTGGAACTTGCCGCCCTCGCGCCACCAGGTCCAGATCGAGCCCTCGAGATTGGTCGTATCGACGACGACGCCCAGGAAGCCATATTCCTTCACCGGATCATGGGCGGGGCGGATTTCCAGCGCCATCTGGTGATTGGCGCCGAGATCGATGGTTTGGACATTTTTGCGGGCGCGCAGGTCCCAGAAATGCACCTGATGGCCATAGCGGTTGGCAAGCAGGTCTTCGGCCACGATGCCTTTTTCGAACTGCGGCGGCAGGCCCCATTCGCTGGTCACCATGTAGTCGCGCGGCAGGTTCCACCAGAAATCATAGTGGAGTTTCTGTGGGCCCCGGTCGATCTCCCATTTGCCGAGTATCTCGAAGGTCTGGCAGTCCATGATGAAGATGCCGGGCGGGCCATCGGTGCCGTCGGGACCGCCGCCGCCCAGCGTGCTCACATAGATGCCATCCGGCCCGCAATGGATGGTGTGCGGCCTGGAATAACCGGTCTTGCGGAACACTTCCTCGGGCTCGATGATCTTGTGGATCTTGGCCTTGGTGGGCGAGGGCTTGGTGTCGATCACATAGATGCGCGACGAGCGGATGCCGGGGATGATCAGATAGCGCCGCTCAAGGAAGGCGTGGCCCGATAACGGCGACAGCGCAGACGAGCAGGCGTTCCAGCCAAAATGGTGAAACTCGTCGCCCTTGTTGGGCATCATCACCTTGTGGACGATCTTGCCGTAATTTTTCGAGCCGGGTTTTACGTCGACGACGCCGAGCCCGTCGGCTTGCGAAAAGTCCGGACTGAGCATGAGAACATAGGCGAAGTTTTCAACCGGGGCCTCCATCGCCAGCTTGGGCGAGGGGTGGAAGGTGGGATCAGGACGGATGTTCATGGAGAATCCTCCTCGTTGAGACAGCCCCCAAGCCCGTAGATAAAACTCCGAACGCACCGCCATTGCAACAGCAGATTCATGAGAAGTTTGGGAGCAGCCTGCCAATTTTGCGGCAATGTTGAACCGGTTGGCGTGAACCGAAATCCGTGCTGGCGCGACTAACTCCATGTAGGCCAGCAGCAAGAGGTGCAATGACGCACCAGGCGCCATGAGCGAGCTTACAAAGCTAACTATATGGAGACGAAAATGAATATCTTATCAAAGACCATGATCGGTGTCGGATTGATCCTTATGACTGCCAACGCGTCGTTCGCAGGCAGCATCAATCAGCGGGAACATAACCAGGTTCACCGCATCTTCAAAGGTGTTGCCAACGGTTCGCTTACCTATGCCGAGTTCCTTAAGCTCGCCAAGGCTCAGGCAATGATCCGGAAACTGGAGAGCCGGGCGCGCGCAAACGGTTCTATTAATCCGCTGGAACGCTTTGCAATCGATCAGGCACTGAATTATCAGTCCGTGTTGATCTACAACAAGAAACACTGAAGAGTCTGGGCCTGCTACGGAGACCGAATTGGATGTGAAGAGACCGGCCGCGTTTCCCCACCGCGTCCGGTTTCGCTTTTCCCCCTCTGGCTTCGCTCATTTGCTATCATCTGCCATTGTAGCGATGAAACTCAACGACATTGAATGTTGTAGCCTTTCGTCCATTCCTTGTCTTATAAAGCAGTTCAGCCCAGCTATTGCAGCACGGCGAGCGCATTGACGCGGCCCGCACCAAATTGGTCGTCTATCCCATGGGGACCCAAATCTATCGCACCAGACTGCAGCACGGCGCGGATCTTCTGAACCGATAAACCGGGATCATGTTCCAGCATCAAGGCAATTACCCCGCTGACGTGGGCGGCGGCAAAGGAGGTTCCTGAATTCATCAGGTAAGCTTCGTGCAGCGCTGGCGTTATGACGTCAACGCCGGGAGCGGCAAGCGCTATATAGCTGCCATGATTTGCTTCCGCATAAAGGGCATCGATTGAATCGGTTGCAGTTACCGCAATCACATTCTCAAAGGCCGCCGGATAAGCATTAGGCGCCGTTGCACCAGCATTGCCAGCCGCAGCGATGATGACAATTTCTTTCGCAATCATCGCCGCCAGGATCTCGCCTATCACTTCATCGCGCGGGCCGGCCAAACTCAAATTTACAATGCGCGACTTATTATCGGCAGACCACTGCAATCCGCGCAGCAATGCCATGGTGGTCGCAATTGAACCGGTTCCGCTTTTATCCGTCGTGAAGACCCTGACATCGAGGAGATTGGCCGCCGGCGCCACACCTGCAATGGCTCCGTGGGCTGCAATGATGCCCGCAATGCCTGTGCCATGGGGATCGGCGAGCTGTTGCCCATCGCCCGCCGCGTCGAAGGCTTTAGCAACAGATGCTTTCAGATCAGGATGGGATTGGTCAATGCCCGTATCAACAACAGCAATACGCGAACCCCTGCCGGTTGCCACAGAATGGGCAGCGGCAATTCCAAGTTTTTCCAGCGCATACTGAATGCTGCTGGCGGTGGCGCCCTGGCCTGCGGCCTGGCGGCGATAGTAATAATTGGGTTGTGAAAGGCTGATGCGGCCGTCGTTTCGCAATGCCGACAAGTATTGTGTTCACCGAACGGCCATCAGGAATGCGGCAGCGGATAATGCGCCTTTCCAGCAAGGCAATGTCCGTGCGCTGCATAATCTCCAGGCCATAATTTGCCGCAACCTGATCTGCGATTTGCAATGCACTACTGATGGGAAAAATCAGCAATATCTCGTTAGGCACATATTGTTCATCTGGTTGGGTTGCCGCAGCGGCAGAAGCCGCGCGGGCAATGGGGCTGGGTCCTGGGCTGGCTGGTGAGGGCTTATCGGCTTGATTGCAGGAAAATATGCCCTTGCCAACCACAACCCTGACTTCACCTGCCTGACACCGGCAGCGCTGCCTTATAATTTTTCCGCCAATGCAAATGCCACCGGGCCGTATGGCCTGCGTATGGATTTTGATAATAGCCGGTCTTTTTGTGTTGTTTATTTTCGTGTCCGGTTTCTGCTTTGGCTTGTCCGGCGTTTGCCCCGGATTATCCGGCGTCTGGCCAGGATTATTCTGATGCGGTTTGCCTGCGTGCTGGCCACGCTTGCGTTTCAGTTTGCGCTTTACGACGACTTCCTCGAACCCCAGAAAATGCGTCGCCATACCAGCAAGTTTTGCACCGGGAATGAAATCCATGACGCTCGCCCGTGCGGGCACCGTCATTGCACTTGCAAATAGCAATGGCATCAGAAGGCCTAACGCAAACTTTTTCCCTACATGCATCATGACACCCACCTTTTCATGTCATCCAAACTCACTGAACGG
Source organism: uncultured Alphaproteobacteria bacterium (assembly GCA_963763635.1). Classification (GTDB taxonomy): domain Bacteria; phylum Pseudomonadota; class Alphaproteobacteria; order Rhizobiales; family Aestuariivirgaceae; genus Aestuariivirga. Next base: position 25,073 of record CAVXPO010000014.1, on the reverse strand, counting down.
GACCGACAAACAAGACGATGTCTGTTGCCGCCTTGAGTGCAGCGGTCTTCCGGTCACGATCCGCAACAGGCATCTGGTCTGGCCCAATACGCAGCGTAAACATGCCACCGGCTTTTGGCCCGTCCACGATCGTGATGTCGAGCGCAGCCAATCTTGCAGCCACCACTGCGAGGCTTGCCGTGTCGGTGAAGCGGGCCAGCACAAGCGTGCCATCGACGACTTGTCCGGCACCGCCAGTTGCGGTGTGATAGCCGCCCGCCGGCCGCTCAAAGAGGAGTGCGCCAATCACGCCAGATTGCAAAACGATCGCCATCACACCTGCGGCAACGGCCCAGCGCGGGGTTCCCGCCAATTGCGCAGTCAACCATTCCTTCAGGCTCTTGAAATTCATAGTTTGTCCAGCAGTGCTGGGTTTTGACTCCCGCGGCAGGAGCGCCATGAATCTTTTGGCGGCATCAGCCCGCGGCATCGCAGCCGCCTCGTTCGAGGCGATGGTCTGCGTGATTTCACCACGAATGATTTCAAGTTGTTTGCGCAACTCCGGAAACTGCTCCAATGCGCTTTCCACTTCGAGCCGTTCGCCGTCCTGCAACTTTCCAGTCGCATACCAGGGCAGAAGCTGCTCGATATTTTCGAGTTCAGTGCTTGAATTGCTTGTCATGGCCACCCTCTATCAACTCCAACTTCCAATAATGATTTAGAAAGGCGCTTGCGCGCGTTAAAAAGCCTGGTTTTCACGGTGCCTTCCGGTATCCCCAAGACTTGACCCGCTTCCGAAACCGATAGTTCCTGATAATAAACCAGATCAATGATCGTGCGCTGGTCAGCAGACAGGTTTTCAATGCAGTTTCTCAGCAGTATGGATTTGTTTTCCGCAAGCAGCGCCACTTCAGGATTTGGCGATTCGTCTGACTGTTCTTGCGACTGGTCATCGTCCAAACTCTCTTCGCGTTTTCGACGCAACGCACTGCTTGCCCGGTTGTAAGCGATTGCGAGCATCCAGGTCAGCGGCGCAGAGCGGCCTTCATAGGTATTTGCCTTGCGCCACACATCCAGAAAAACCTCGTTTGTTATTTCATCGGCAACCGCTTCATTGCGGACGACGCGTTGGACAAAGCGAAAAACCCGCACGTGATGCCTCTCAAACAACAGCTTTATGGCGGCCTGCTCCTGGTTTGCCAGACGCCTGAAAAGTGCCCTATCATCCGCGCTCTCAATCATTTGAACCTGGTGTCCTAAACGCTTTCCTTGCTCCTTAGTCGCAGCGGGGCCTCAATTGGTTCACGCGCGCCAAAAAATTTTGCTGGTTTGGCGCTGGATATACGCCTCAGCGAATTGTACAAAAGCCCGACAAGAGGGCCAATTGAAGGCTCGCGGTTTTGCAGCATCGCAAGACTAACCGAGACACTAACCTCTTTGCAACGGCCCCTGCCCCGGCTAAAAGCAGCGCGAAACCCTTTTTGCATCGGATTTGGACTTGTGATTTCAGAAAACCCGGAAAAGATTGTAACGGTTATTGGCGGCTCGGGCTTTATCGGGCGGCATATTGTGCGCGCCCTTGCCAAGCGGGGCTACCGCATTCGCGTCGCGTGCCGCAGGCCGGATTTGGCGGGCCATGTGCAGCCCTTGGGCACGCCGGGGCAGATCATGCCGGTGCAGGCCAATGTGCGTTATCCCGCCTCGCTTGCTGCGGCTTGTGAAGGCGCTTACGCGGTGATCAACCTGCCGGCCGTTCTGGTGAGCAAGGGCACGCAGAGTTTTGACGCGCTGCATGTGTTCGGGGCGGAGGCTGCGGCCAAGGCAGCGAAAGCTGCAGGAGCGGCGGTGTTCATTCAAATGTCAGCCTTGGGTGCGGACGCTGAAGGCAGAAGCGCCTACGCCCGCACCAAGGCGGAGGGCGAGGCACGGGCCAAGGCGGCTTTTCCGGGTGCCATTATCGTGCGGCCCTCCATCGTGTTTGGGCCCGAAGACAATTTCTTCAACCAGTTTGCCGGCATGAGCCGGCTTTCCCCGGCGCTTCCGCTTGATCGGCGGCGGCATGACGAAATTTGCGCCCGTGTTTGTGGGTGATGTGGCAGAGGCCATGGCAAGGCTTGTCGATGCAGGCGCTGCAACGGGCAAGACCTATGAGCTTGCCGGCCCTGAAATTTTCACCTTCAAGCAGCTTTTGGAATTCACGCTGGAGACGATCGGGCGCAAGCGGCTGCTGATGCCGGTTCCGTGGACCCTTGCCAGGCTGCTGGGAACCGTGTTGGGCGTATTGCCGGGCTCACCCCTGACGGCGGATCAGGTTGAACTGCTGAAGTCAGACAATGTGCCAAGTGCCGATGCGGCGCGCGAGGGCCGCGATCTTCCCGGCCTGGGCATCACGCCGCACAGCGTTCAGGGCATTGTGCCGAGCTATCTCTACCGCTACCGCAAAGAGGGTCAATTCACCGCGCCCAAGGGCATTCCCGAATAAATCAGGCCCAAAAGTGCGCCGCCCAAAATGACGCGGTAGACCACAAAGGGCAGCAGCGTCATGTGCCGCACCATGCGCATCAAAACCGTGATGGTGCCAAGGGCCACAAAGAATGTGAGAAAGCCTGTCAGGATGACGGGGCCTGAAATGCTTTGGCCGCTTTGCAAGGCGTCACCGATCACCAGCGCCGAAGCAGCGCCATTAGCCGGGATTGACAGCAGAAATGAAAAGCGCGCTGCCTCGGGGCGCACAAAGCCAAGGCCGCGGGCGGCGGTCATGGTGATGCCCGAACGGCTGGTGCCAGGGCTGAGTGCCAGAGCCTGTGCACCGCCAATGATGAGCGCGGTTTTCCAGGTCATGTCCACCACCATACGGCGCATCAGACCGTAAGCGTCCGCTGCGTAAAGCAGAATGCCAAAGACGATGGCGTTGACCGCCACCAAGGTGGCGCTTCGGATATGCTCATCCAGGTGCGTGAGCTTCAACAGGATGCCGACGGCGATGATGGGTATGGTGCCGATCAGCACGTGCAAGATCAATTGCGAATTGGCTGTAGTGCGCCGCTTGATGATATCAAATGCCCCCCAAAACATCGCCACCATATCGCGCCAGAAATAGATGATGACGGCGGCAAGTGTCCCGAGGTTGGTGACCATGTCGGTCACCACGCCCTGGTCGGCCCAACCGGTGAAAGCGGGAACGAGAATGAGATGGCCGGAAGACGAGATGGGCAGAAATTCGGTTATGCCCTGAATGAGGGCCAACACAATTATCTGTTCGATTGACATTCCAACAAACCTCGGAAAAAACCGGCGCGCGAATTGCTTGCCGCCAAATGCCCAGCGGTCTTAAAGGGTTGGGGCAGCCACGGCAACGTGGCGTGGTTTTCAACTATGGTATAAGTTTAGGCATGCCCAATCTTTTGCAATTTCCACTTGATCCCTTCAGCCGCCGCGTGCGCCTGGCACTGGCTGAGTATGGGGTGGCTTTCAATCTTATCGAGGAACGGCCGTGGACGCCGAGCCAGAAGCTGTTTGATCTCAATCCTGCCGGCGTCGTCCCGGTGTTTGTCGAGGAAGGCGGCGCTGCTGTCAGCGGCATCGAGGCGATCACGGAATATCTTGAGGAAACCCGCTCGGAAAGCGTGAGCCTCATTCCAGGCCCCGCAAGCGCACGCGCCGAAGTGCGGCGGCTGACGGGCTGGTTTGACACCAAATTCTACGCCGAAGTTTCCGAGCCCATCATCACCGAAAAAATCATCCGACGTTTCATGACGCGGGAAACCGGCGGCGGCGCGCCTGACATGGCGCGGGTGCGCTATGGGCTGTCGCGGTTGCGCGACCATCTGGAGTACCTTGGCACACTGGCTGACCATCGCTCGTGGCTGGCGGGCGAGGAGCTGTCAATCGCCGATCTTTCCGCTGCCGCACATCTTTCGGTGATCGACTATCTCGGCGATGTTCCGTGGACGGACTTTCCCGTGTCCAAGCGATGGTATCAGCGCATCAAATCGCGGCCCTCCTTCCGGCCATTGCTGGCTGATACCTTGCGCGGCATGCCGCCTTTAGCAGCCTATGCAGACCTCGATTTCTGAGGCGTTACGCGCGCGGGCCCTGGACGAAGGCTTCAGCGCCATCAGGATTGCGCCGGCCGACGCCCTTCCGCGCGCCAGCGAAGGCCTGCGGGAATTCATTGCCCATCAGTATCAGGGTGACATGGAATGGCTTGCAACTACGACGGAACGCCGCGTTGCGCCGCGCGCGATGTGGCCCGAGGCGCGAACGGCCGTCATGTTCGCCATGAATTATGGCCAAGGTCTGGATGCCTTGAAGCGGCTTGAGGCCAGGCAAACCGGCGTCATTTCGGCCTATGCCCTGAACCGCGACTATCATGACGTGGTGAAATCCAAGCTGAAGAAAATTGCGGGCTGGTTTGCCACGGAGAACAAGGCCGAGGTCAAGATTTTCATCGACACGGCCCCGCTGATGGAAAAACCGTTGGCGCAAAGCGCTGGCTTGGGCTGGCAGGGCAAACACACAAATCTGGTGTCGCGCGAGCTGGGATCCTGGTTCTTCATTGGCGCCATGCTGACGAACAGCGCGCTGCCCTACGACGCGCCGGAAATTGACCATTGCGGCTCCTGCCACGCCTGCCTTGATATTTGCCCGACAAAGGCTTTTCCCGCGCCTTACAAGCTGGATGCGCGGCGCTGCATCTCCTACCTCACCATTGAGCACAAGGGCCACATTGCGCGGGAATTTCGCGGAAGCATGGGCAACCGCATTTTTGGCTGTGATGATTGTCTTGCGGTTTGCCCGTGGAACAAATTCGCGCAGGACGCCAGCGAAGCAAAGCTGAAAGCGCGGGAGGATTTGATCTCGCCTTCGCTTGAATATCTGGCGGCGCTTGACGATGCAGCGTTTCGAAAACTGTTTTCCGGTTCGCCCGTGAAACGCATTGGGCGCGACCGCTTCATTCGCAATGTTTTGATTGCCATTGGCAATAGTGGTGATGGCGAGCTTGCCACATCGGCCATCAAGCTTTTGAATGATGCTTCTCCCCTTGTGCGGGCCATGGCGGTGTGGGCGCTATTGCAATTGCTGAACAAGGAAGCGTTTGAATTGGTACGCGGCAAAAATGAAAAGCACGAAACTGACCTGGCGGTTAAAGCCGAATGGGGGCAAACGTGAATCATCTCCTGTGCTTTGGTTTCGGGTTTTCTGCACGCGCCATTTCCCGGCAATTGAAACGCGAGGGCTGGAAGATTTCTGCCACCAGCAGAACGCCGGAAGGCGTTGCGAAAATCCGCGCGCATGGATTTGAAGGCCACATGTTTGACGCGCAATTGAATATTGCGCCCGATGTGACGCATCTTCTCATTTCCGCGCCACCCGATGAAAATGGCGATCCCGTATTGCGACTGTTATCGGCCCAACTGCAGCGGGTTTCCACGCAGCTTAAATGGGTGGGCTATCTTTCGACGACGGGTGTCTACGGCGACAAGGGCGGCGACTGGGTTGATGAGGACAGCCCGCTGGGACCCAAAACCTTGCGCGGGCAAAGGCGGTTGGCTGCCGAGCAGGACTGGTTGAAATTTCACGGGGATTTCGGCCTGCCTGTGCATTTGTTTAGATTGGCGGGCATTTATGGCCCCGGCCGCAACCAGCTTATCCCGGTTCGGGAAGGCAAGGCGAAACGCATCGTAAAGCCCGGGCAGATTTTCAGCCGCATTCATGTGGACGATATCGCGGGCGTGGTGCTGGCCTCCATCGCCAGGCCAAATCCGGGTGCCGCCTACAATGTGTGTGACGATGAGCCCTGCCCGCCGCAGGACGTGGTGGCCTACGCCGCAACTCTTTTGGGGCTGCCGCTGCCGCCCGAAATTCCGTTTGAGCAGGCGGAGCTTTCGCCAATGGCCAGAAGTTTTTACGAAGACTCGAAGCGTGTTTCCAACCGGCGCATAAAAAGCGAGTTGGGCTATCAACTTAAATACAAAAATTACCGTGAAGGCCTTAACGCCCTCAAAGCGTAACACCATCAGACCTTTCGGCCAATTGCAATACCGTTTCGCGGATGAGTTTCAACTGACCCGGTGTTGAGAGGCGGTGATCGCCACCTTTGATGATCGTCATCGCGATGTCGGGTCCGCTCAACGCCTCAAAGACCTTGAAGGCATGGGCAGGCGGCACATCTGGGTCGGCACTGCCTTGCAAAATGCGCACGGGAAAGTTCACTTCCATGCCTGATTGAAGCAGCAGATGCTTCATCCCATCTTCCAATAGATTGAGTGTGATGGGATAGTGCTCGCCATAGTCGGACGGACGCATGTAAACGCCGCGGTCCTCAAGCTGCATACGGGCGGCGGGCGAAAACTCATCCCACATCAAATTCTTTGTCATGTCAGCCGCCGGCGCAATGAGCACGAGGCCCGCGATGCGTTTGGCATGGCGCGGGTCATCGCGCAGAAGGGCGCGTGCCAGGAGAAGTGCCAGCCAGCCGCCCATGCTGGAACCCACGATAATGCGTTTGGCATTCGTCTTGGCGATGAACATGTGAAGCGCCTGTTCCAGCCACGCCGAAATCGTGCCGTCCACAAACAGGCCGGCGGATTGGCCGTGGCCGGAATAGTCAAAGCGCAAGCCGGGTCTCCGGCTTTCACGCGCCAGCGCTGCCAGCGCCTCAGCCTTGGCGCCGGTCATTTCGGACATGAAACCACCCAGCCAGAAAAAGCCGCAACGGCCTAAATCATCAGCAGGGCCGTCATGGGTATAAGCCAGTTTTGCGCCTCCTGGCCCCGGCTCGAAATCGACATTTGCCATCTAATTCACCTATTCCCTCACCAGCGCTTGACGGCGGCCCTGCTTCAAGGTCTATAGCGGGGTTCGTAACCGGTCGTTTTCGGATTCGATATGTATTGCCGTTGCGGCATAGTTGCACGACTAAGTCCCAGACTGCACATATCGACTGATGTAAAACCGCCACAAGATGGAGAAAAATAGCACTTGAGCATACCACCAAGGAGGCCAACAATTACGCGCGGTGCCGCCCCCCCGCAAAAAGAAGAAGGCAACAAGATTAACCACCGCATAGATGCGCGCGAAGTGCGCCTCATCGGAGCTGATGGCCAGAATGTGGGCGTCGTCCCCACCCGCCAGGCGCTCGCCATGGCGGAAGAAGCCAACCTCGATCTGGTTGAAATCTCGCCAGATGCCGTTCCGCCAGTCGCCAAAATACTGGATTACGGCAAATTCAAATTCCAGGAACAGAAGAAGGCCGCAGAGGCCCGCAAGAAGCAAAAAGTCATTGAAATCAAAGAGATCAAGATGCGCCCGATGATTGACGATCATGATTATGACGTCAAAATGAAAGCCATCAAACGCTTCTTCGAAGAAGGCGACAAGGTCAAGGTTACACTCCGTTTCAGGGGCCGCGAAATGGCCCACCAGGAACTTGGCCACAGGCTGTTGAACCGGGTTAAAGCCGATACGGCAGAGATCGCCAAAGTCGAATCCGACGCCCGCTTTGAAGGCCGTCAGATTGTCATGATTATCGCCCCAAAGTAGCACCTGACAATAAGCTGACAGACTCATTCATGGCTTTGTCAGCTTTGATTTGCTTTAGTTTTGGTGTATGAATGGGTTTCTGGGGAATGTGTTTACCCCTTAGGTATTGAGTAAGAAAAAATGACCCCGCGGCGCTACGTCCTTTGGCTTTTGCTGGCTGGCAGTCTTGTACTGACGGCCACACCGGCTTTTGCGGGCGGTGACGACTATGGTGATGACCATCACAGCGGTGATGACGATCATGATAGTGGCGACGATCATGATAGTGGCGATGATCATGATAGTGGCGATAGCGGGAATGATAATGGGGATGGTGGCCAAGCTGGCGGTTACGATGGAGGGGTTGTCGACGGCGACGGCCACAAAATTTTACGCAAGCGGAAACAGGGCCGCGATAGTGACCAGACGCGCGCGCTGACTGCCGTAAAAAATGAAAACGCAGCGTCTCTGCGGGAGATACTTGATATCGTTCGCCAAAAATACGATGGCCAGGTCGTGAATGTTTCCCTTGGCGGCTATGGGAAAGACCTGATCTACGGCATCAAGGTGCTGGATAAAAACAATACCCTTATAGAAGTTCAAATTAACGCCAAGAGCCGTGCGGTTGTCCTCTTTGAAGGCTCGTGATGCGCGTCTTAGTCGTCGAGGATGAATCGCGCATCGCGAATGATATCCGCGATGCCGTAAGCGGTGGTGGCTACATCGCAGAAGTTGTCGGCGACGGCGAAGAAGCGTGGTTTCTTGGCAGCACGGGAAACTATTCTGCCATTGTGCTGGATCTGGGCCTTCCAAAACTTGATGGCTTAACAATTCTGAAGCGCTGGCGGCAAGAAGGCCTCGCCACACCTGTTATCATCCTCACTGCCCGCGGCAGCTGGGCTGAGCGGGTTGATGGCATTGACGCCGGCGCCGACGACTATCTGCCCAAACCATTTCGGATGGAAGAACTCATGGCGCGCCTGCGTGCGCTATTGCGGCGTTCATCAGGACAAGTGCAACCTACCATCACCATCGGTTCTGTCATGGTTGATCCACGCACCCAGCAGGTAAGCGTAAACGGCATTCCTGTAGGCCTGACACCGCTTGAATTCCGCCTCATCAGCTACCTGTTTCACAGCAGCGGCCGCGTCGTTTCCCAAGCTGAATTAAGCGACGCCCTTTACTCCCACGACAATGAGCGCGACTCCAACGCGATTGAAGCTCTGGTGGGAAGGCTGCGGAAAAAAATCAAGGCAAAAGTTATCGAAACGCGTCGTGGTTTTGGATATATCGCGGCTGCCGACGAACCATGATGGCTGGCTCGCTGCGTTTGCGATTGCTGATTGCCGCCGCAATCGCCATCGCCGCTGCGCTGATATTCGCGGGCGTCGCACTCACTGCCTTATATGAACAACAGGTACGCAACCGTGTCATGCAGGAGTTGGAAAACGATCTCCTGCAATTGCTGGGTGCGATAGAAATTTCAAAAACCGGCGAGGTCGTTATCGTTCGCGATTTGGCAGATCCGCGTTTTGACCAGCCCTTTAGCGGCAAGTACTGGCGCATTGACCAATTGGGGCCAAGAACGTCAACCTCGGCCAACCTGTTGCGGTCGCGCTCGCTCTGGGACGCTGACCCCGCAACGATCAGCGCCAACCTGGGGCCGGAAAATGAAGTCCTGGTTTCTACCGAACGCAGCATAATCATCAAGCATAATAATGAAAACATTAACCTGCATCTTATCGTCAGCACTCACGACGAGGAAATTACGTCGCCCATTGCATATTTCCGCAATCAGCTGGTGCTGTACCTCTCGTTGATCGGGCTTGCTCTCACTGCGGCGGCGTGGTTGCAGGTTGCAATTGGGCTTCGCCCGCTGCAAGCGTTGCGGCGCCAATTGGCACTGCTTGGCCAAAGCCACGCTAACCGGCTTGAGGGGAATTTTCCGACAGAAGTTGAACCCTTGGTTTCAGAGTTCAACGAGGTTCTGGACCTGCGCGACAAATCGTTGGAGCGCGCGCGCCACCGCGCCGGAGATCTGGCCCATGGATTGATGACGCCCCTCACAATCCTTTCAGCCATCGCGCGCGACGTAGGCAAGAAGCATCTTGACAAGCAGAGCAGCGAAATCATCGAGCAGGTTGAAAACATGCGGCTGCATGTCGAGCGTGGGCTGGTGCGGGCGCGACTGGCAACCGGCCGGGGGCATGACAAAACACCGCTGGCGGAAACAGTCAACGCCGTATTTGCAACATTGCGTCGCTTGCCCAAGGGAACCGAACTTTTGCTTATCAATAATGTGCCGCGCGACGTCACGGTGCCATTGGAGCGCAATGATCTGCTCGAATTGCTCGGCAACCTGCTTGATAACGCACGCAAACACGCCAAATCCGAGGTGCGCATCGGGTATTTGGCAAATAGCATTGTCATCGAGGACGATGGGCCAGGCGTTCCCGACGACGAATTGCAAGCCATTCGAAAGCGCGGCCGCCGCCTGGACGAAAAAGATCGGGGTTTCGGCCTGGGACTTGCCATCGTTGAGGATATTGCCGAGCTTTACGAGCTGGAATTGAGCTACGGCCGGTCAGACCTGGGGGGATTACAGGTCACTTTGCTGATAGGGCCCTAACCTGTTGCATCCTCCGCCAAATTTCTGCTTTACACCTCATCTCAAAGCCGCCTGGCCTGTAAAGGGCATGCCATGGCGGCTTCCTGTTGCTTTGAAAGGACTTAAGCCAAATGCCCAAGATGAAAACGAAATCCTCAGCCAAGAAGCGCTTCAAAATGACCGCTTCCGGCAAGATTCGTGCCGCCGGAGCTGGAAAGCAACACGGCATGATCAAGCGCACCAACAAGCAGCTCCGCAACCAGCGCGGCACCATGATTTTGTCACCCGGTGATGCCGGGCTCGTCAGAATCCACATGCCCTACGCCCGTTAAGGAGAGCCCGCGATGTCACGTGCAAAAGGCGGCGTTGTAGCCCGCAAGTCCCATAAAAAAGTAATGAAGGCCGCGAAGGGCTATTTCAGCCGTCGCAAAAACGTTTTCCGCGTTGCCGTTCAGGCGGTGGAAAAGGCCGGCCAATATGCCTACCGTGATCGCCGCACCAAGAAGCGCAATTTCCGCGCCCTGTGGATCCAGCGCATCAACGCTGCGACCCGCGAACTCGGCATGACCTATGGCCGATTTATCTATGGCTTGAGCAAGGCCGGCATCGAGGTGGACCGCAAGGTTCTCTCGGATCTCGCGATCCATGATGCCGCTGGCTTTGCCGCCCTTGTTGAAAAGGCCAAGGCTGCTCAATAAGTCGATAGCTCACGTTTCGAATTCCTTGGCCGGGCCGTTAAGTGTGCAACACTTGAGAGGTCCGGCCAATCCGTTTTAAGGACCCCTCCGCCATGAGTCTTGAACAAGACATCCTGAACCAGATTGCAGGCGCTTCCGATGAGGCGGCGCTGGAAGCCATTCGCATTGCAACGCTTGGCAAGAAGGGTTCGATCTCCGAGCAGATGAAATCATTGGGCGCCATGGCGCCGGATGAACGCAAGAACGCGGGTGCCGCCCTCAATGTTTTGAAAGACACGGTGACGGAAGCCATCGCTGCGCGCAAAGCCGTGTTGCAGGAAGCCCAGCTTGAGCAGCGCTTGGCGTCTGAAAAAATTGATGTGACCTTGCCCACGCGGGCCGAGCCGCGCGGCACCGTGCATCCGGTTTCCCAGGTGTGGGAAGAAGTGGTGCAGATTTTTGGCGATCTCGGATTTGCCGTGGCCGAAGGCCCGCACATCGAAGATGATTTTCACAATTTCACGGCGCTCAATATTCCGCCGGAGCATCCGGCGCGGCAGGAGCACGACACGTTCTATTTCAACGAGAAGCCCGACGGCAGCCGCATGGTTTTGCGCACGCATACGTCACCAGTGCAAATCCGCACCATGCTGTCGTCGAAACCGCCCATCCGCATCATCGCACCGGGTCGCACCTTCCGCTGCGACAGCGACATGACGCACACGCCGATGTTCAACCAGATCGAGGGCCTTGTCATTGATGAGACGACCCACATGGGGCACCTCAAATGGATCCTGGCGGAATTCTGCAAGAGCTTCTTTGAAGTGGATGACGTGAAAATGCGGTTCCGCGCTTCGCATTTCCCCTTCACCGAGCCTTCCCTGGAAGTCGACATCAACTGCTCATGGGAAGGCGGCCAGGTGAAAATTGGCCAAGGCTCGTCATGGCTGGAAATTCTGGGTAGCGGCATGGTGCATCCCAATGTGATCAAGGCGGGCGGCCTTGATCCCGACAAGCATCAGGGCTACGCCTTCGGCATGGGGCTGGACCGCCTCGCCATGCTCAAATACGGCATCCCCGACCTGCGCGCCTTCTTTGAAGCGGATTTGCGCTGGCTCCGGCATTATGGATTCAAGGCGTTGCAAGTGCCAACCCTGCCGGGAGGCCTGTCATGATAACCGGCTCATGTTTATGCGGCGCTTCTCCATACGAAATTGCAGGAGAATGTGAAGCAGGTCGTTGGCTGCCACTGTTCCATGTGCAGGAAATGGACTGGTCACTATCTGGCCTTCACAGCAGCATGGAACGAAGAATTCAAGATTATCAGGTCTGATGGACTTGAGTGGTACGGATCGAGCGAGGGAAATCGTCGAGGATTCTGCAAAAAATGTGGAAGCCCTCTGTTTTTCGTCAGTGATGGCGATGACAAGACCTCCATCAGTGCTGGCTCGCTGGATGGTGCAACGGGCCTTCACACGCTTGCGCATATTTTTGCACCCAATCAGGGTGACTACTACGAACTGGAAGCAGCGGTTGCGAAACACGCCCGCGGCGGCGACGGAGTTCCGATGCCACCCAAGACAAGGAATGTGGTTCAGTCATGAAATTCACCCTCTCCTGGCTCAAGGACTATCTCGAGACTTCGGCGACGCTTGAGCAGATTGTCGACGGCCTTGTTGGTGTTGGGCTTGAGGTTGAGGAGGTTGAAGACAAGACGAAGATGCTGGCGCCGTTCAAGGTGGCCTATGTCATCGAAGCCGCCAAGCATCCGAATGCGGACAAGCTGCGGCTGTGCAAGGTGGAAACCGCGAGCGGCGTTATCCAGGTCGTGTGCGGGGCGCCCAATGCGCGCACCGGCATGAAGGGCATTGTGGCGCTTCCCGGCGCCGTCATTCCGTCGAGTGGCGAGACGCTGGAGCTTGGCGTGATCCGCGGGTCGGAAAGCCAGGGCATGCTGTGCTCGGAGCGCGAGCTGCTGATTTCCGAGGAGCATGACGGCATCATTGATCTCAAGGGCGACTGGCCGGTGGGCACGCCTGCCGTCAAGGCGCTGGGCCTTGATGATCCGATGATTTATGTGAAGGTGACGCCCAACCGGCCCGATGCTTTGGGCATTTACGGGATTGCGCGCGATCTTGCAGCCAAGGGGCTGGGCAAGCTCAAGCCCTTGAACGCGACGCCGGTTGCTGGCGCATTTGAATCGCCCATCAAGGTGTCGCTGGATTTCGGTGGCGATAACACGCCCTGCCCGCTGTTTGTCGGGCGCTACATCAAGGGCGTCAGGAATGGCCCGTCGCCGGAATGGCTGCAGCGCCAATTGAAAGCCATTGGCCTGCGCCCGATTTCCGCGCTGGTTGATATCACCAACTACATCACCTTCGCCTATGGCAGGCCGCTGCATGTGTTCGACGCCGACAAGGTGAAGGGCAACATTCGCGCCCGCATGGCGCGGGATGGCGAAGAGCTTGCTGGCGTTGGACGGCAAGAGCTACACGCTCACCTCCGCCATGACGGTGATTGCCGATGATCATGCCGCAGAAGGCATTGCCGGCGTTATCGGCGGCGCGCCGACGGGCTGTTCGGACACCACCACCAACGTGTTCCTCGAAGCTGCCTATTTTGATCCCCTGCGCACGGCGGCGACGGGCCGCAAGCTCGGCATTGTGTCTGACGCGCGCTACCGTTTCGAGCGCGGCATTGATCCCGCCTTCACGCAACGCGGCGCTGAAATCGCGACACGGATGATCCTTGATCTCTGCGGCGGGGCGGCATCGCATCCCGTTATGGCGGGTGCCGCTCCGGATACGACCCGCTCGTTCACCTTGCGGGCAACGCGGGTGAAAGCGCTGGCCGGGCTTGATATTCCGCTCACGGATCAAAAGCGCATTCTCTCTGATCTCGGATTTGTGTGCAAGGAAACGCCGGCAGGATTGGCATGTTCCGTGCCAAGCTGGCGGCCCGATGTGCATAGCGAGACTGATCTCGTCGAAGAGGTCGCCCGCATTTATGGCGTGGACAATATTCCCGCTGTTGCCATGGAGCGTGATCATCCCATTGCGGCACCTGTTCTCAACACGCTGCAAAAGCGCATGCTAGCGGCGCGCCGCACGCTGGCCGCGCGGGGCTTCAATGAAGCGGTAACATGGAGTTTCATTCCGGAGACCCACGCAAAACTGTTTGGCGGCGGGCAGGCCGACCTCAAACTCGCCAATCCGATTTCGTCGGAACTTACCGACATGCGGCCTTCGCTGCTCCCCAATCTCATCGCGGCGGCTGGCCGCAATGGGAAGCGGGGGTTCAGTGATCTCAGCCTCAGTGAAATCGGCCATGCCTATGCGGGCGACAGGCCTCAAGATGAAACCCTGCGGGCGGGCGGTGTTCGCCGGGGCCAGGCCGCCGCGCGCAATTGGCAGGAGGCCGTCGCGCGCCGTTGACGCGTTTGACGCGAAGGCCGACGCGCTGGCTGTTCTTGAGGCGGCGGGCGCTGCGGTTGCCAGCCTGCAGATCGTGGCGGGTGGGCCTTCCTGGTATCACCCCGGACGCTCCGGCACCATTCAGATGGGGCCGCAGAACAAGCTGGCCACCTTCGGCGAAATCCATCCCCGCGTGCTGGCGGCGATGGATGTGAAAGGGCCTATCGTTGCCTTTGAAGTGGTGCTGAATGCGATTCCGGTGCCGAAAGCGAAATCGGCCACACGGCCGGCGCTCAATGCGTCTGACCTTCTCCGCCGTGTCACGCGACTTCGCCTTCGTGGTCGATGATGCGGTGGAAGCGGACAAGCTGGTCAAGGCCGTGCGGGCCGCCGACAAGGCGCTGATTGCCGAGGCGGTGGTGTTTGATGTTTTCAAACTGGAAGGTGCGAAAAAGTCCTACGCGATTGAAGTGACGCTGCAGCCGAAGGACAAGACGTTCACGGACGAAGAGATTGAAGCCGTGTCGCAGAAGATTGTTGCCGGTGTGCAGAAGGCGACGGGTGGAGCGTTGCGGAGTTGATCTGCCCTCACCCTGAGATGCGAGCAGCGCGAGCCTCGAAGGGCCGGTGGATGCGGAGACGGATGCTTCGAGGCATCGCAAGTGCGATGCGCCTCAGCATGAGGGTTTTTTTGCAGGTGTGCGCGTGAGTACTTCTCACACCCACTTAAACACCACAAAACCCCAGATCAGCGCCAGCACCAGGCCGCCCCACAGTGGCACGCCAAATAATCCAAGCCAGGCGAGGAAAATAAAGGAGCTGCCCAGAAGCGTGATGAAAAGCCTGTCGCCGCGGGTGGTGTCGAGCCCGAAGATGCCGTGGCGCGGGTCACCACCCGGCACATAATATTCCCACACGCCCATGGCGGCGATGCTGCCGAACACGAACAGGAAGAAGAATATGGTTGGCCAGGTCCACGCCATCCAGGAGAGAAATGTGGTGGGTTCCATGATTTTCCCTCCTTACACGCGGCCGAGGGCAAAGCCCTTGGCGATATAGTTGCGCACGAAATAGATGACGATGGCGCCGGGAATGATGGTGAGCGAGCCCGCCGCCGCAAGCAGGCCCAGTTCATATCCCGACGTCGAGGCGGTTTTCGTCATCGCGGCAGCGATGGGTTTTGCGGCAACAGATGTGAGTGTTTTGGCCAGCAGCAATTCCACCCAGGAGAACATGAAGCAGAAGAAGCAGGCAACGCCAATGCCTGCGGCAATCGTCGGAATGAAAATGCGGAAGAAAAAGCGCGGGAAGGAATAGCCATCCACAAATGCGGTTTCATCCAGGGCTTTTGGCACGCCGGACATGAAGCCTTCGAGAATCCACACGGCTAGGGGAATGTTGAACAGCGTGTGGGCCAAAGCCACGGCCCAGGGCGTGTCAAACAGGCCCACTTCCGAATAGAGCTGGAAGAAGGGCAGCGCGAACACGGCAGGCGGCGCCATGCGGTTTGACAGCAGCCAGAAGAACAGGTGCTTGTCACCCAGAAAACGGTAACGCGAAAAGGCGTAGGCTGCGGGCAAGGCCACGGAAACCGACAGCACCGTGTTGATGATCACATAGGTGATGGAATTGATGTAGCCATTATACCATGAGGGATCGGTGAAGATTTTCACGTAACTCGCCGTGGTAAACTCACGGGGGTACAGCGAGAAGCCGCCGAGGATTTCATTGGTCGTCTTGAAACTCATGTTGAGCAGCCAATAGATGGGCAGCATGAGGAAGATGATGTAGATGACAGGAACAAAGCGGGTAATGGATTTCATCTCAAACCTCCTCGTTCTTCATCATCAGCGTGTAGAACAGCCACGAGACGGCAAGAATGATGATGAAGTAAATGATCGACATGGCCGCCGCCGGCCCCAGGTCAAACTGGCCAAGGGCGGTTTTCACAAGATCGATGGACAGGAATGTTGTGGCGCTGCCGGGGCCGCCGCCGGTGAGCACCACGGCTTCCGTGTAAATCATGAAACTGTCCATGAAGCGCAGCAGCACGGCGATGGTGAGCACATGCTTGAGCTTTGGCAACTGGATATAGCGGAACACCGCCCAGGTCTTTGCGCCATCCACCTTGGCGGCCTGATAATAGGCATCGGGAATGGACACGAGGCCCGCATAACAGAGGAGTGCGACCAGCGACGTCCAGTGCCAGATGTCCATCAGGATCAGGGTAAACCACGCCGACAGGGGCTGGCGCGTGTAGTTATAGTCAATACCGAGGGAGTTGATGGCTTTTCCCAGCAAACCAATATCCGGCAGCGCCATGATGTTCCACATGGCCCCCACCACATTGTAGGGAATGAGCAAAGGCAGCGACATCAGCACAAGGCACACGGAAACCCACGGTCCCTTGCGTGGCATCGTCAGCGCAATGCCAAGGCCTAATGGAATTTCAATGGCCAGGACAATGGCGGAGAAAATGATTTGCCTGAGCAGCGCGCCGTGGAAGCGTTCGGAATGCAAGACCTGCTCAAACCAGGTGATGCCGGACCAGGTGAAAACATTATCGCCGAAAGGTTTCCTGCACGGAAAAATTCACCACTGTCATCAGCGGAATGAGCGCGTTGAAAGCTACCAATGCGAAAACGGGGGCGACGAGGAACCAGGCCCTCTGATTGACTGTTTTGCTGCTCATGGCCGCGCTCCCACCATCCAACCATTTTCGTAAACCTGTGTGTGGCTGGCATCAAAGCTCAGGTGGGTTTTGCCTTCTGGAATGCTGTCGCCTTCCGGCACCAGCAGTTTGATGCTGCTATTTGCAGCGCGCGTTTCCACAATACGGAAGCGGCCAGCATCAGCCACCTTCACGATATCAACCGGAATGCCTTGCTTGGCAAAGCTCACAAATTCCGGCCGCACGCCGAGTTCAAGTTTCTGGCCAATACCCTTGTAGGATTTGGCATTCACGGTGGCGATGGCCTGCCCCGCAAACATGGCTTTGCCGCCGGTGACTTCGCAGGGCAAAACATTCATGCCGGGCGAGCCGATGAAGTGGCCCACAAAAGTGTGCATGGGGCGTTCAAACAATTCGATCGGCGTTCCGGTCTGCACCACTTCACCGTCTTTCATCACCACGACCTGATCAGCGAAGGTCAGCGCTTCGGTCTGGTCATGGGTCACATAAATCATGGTGCGCCTGGTGCGCTGGTGCAGCTCTTTCAGTTTGGAACGAAGCTGCCATTTCAAATGGGGGTCAATAACAGTGAGCGGCTCGTCAAACATGATGACATTCACATCGGAACGCACAAGGCCGCGGCCGAGGGATATTTTCTGTTTGCCATCGGCGGTCAGGCCGGAAGCGCGATTGTTGAGCGTTTTGGTGAGGTCGAGCATCTCCGCAATCTCCCGCACGCGCCTGTCGACTTCCGCCTCGTCAACGCCGCGGTTGCGCAGGGGGAAAGCGAGGTTATTGTACACCGTCATGGTGTCGTAGATCACCGGGAACTGGAACACCTGCGCAATGTTGCGCTCTTCCGGCGTGGCGCGGGACACATCAACGTCATCAAACAGGATTTCGCCTTCGGTTGGAAACAGCAGGCCGGAGATGAGATTGAGCAGCGTGGTCTTGCCGCAACCCGATGGACCCAACAGCGCGTAAGCGCCGCCATCGGCCCAATCCAGCGACATGCGTTTCAACGAGTAGTGGCTCTCCTCGGTCGGGAAGGGAAAATAGCTGTGCTTGAGATTTTGCAGGGTGATCTTGGCCATTAGTTTTGCTTTCCCGCGAGGACGCTTGCGGCATTCGCCCTCGCCCGTGCCCTTGCATGGGAGAGGGTGCCCGACAGGGCGGGTGAGGGCTCTTTTTGCGCCGACGAAAGGTCCCTCATCCGGCCTTCGGCCACCTTCTCCCATGCCTCAAGGCACGGGCGAAGGCGAATACTGCAAACAGCCATCATAAGATGAACTCATTGTTGGCGCCGAAGAACAGCGACTGGTCGATATCGACAAAGAGCTTGGCTCTTGAGCCCACGTCATGGGGATGGATGCCGTGGGACTGGGAAATCCAGGTTTGGCCGCCCACATCGCAGTGGATGATGCTCTCGGAGCCGGAAAGCTCCGTCACCAGCACGCTGCCCTCAATGGCGCCCACGGCCTTGCCATGGCCAACCGTTGCAATGTTGTGGGGACGGACGCCGATCGTGTAATCGCCATCGGGCAAGGTCTTTTCAGCGCGGCCGGCGGGCCACTTGGTTTTTCCAAAAATGACAATGTCCTTGCCGCGTTTGGTGATCTTCGCGGTGTTCATCGGCGGCTCGGAAAACACTTGCGCTGAGACCAGATTGGCGGGCGCGCGGTAAACGCTAGCGGTGGGGCCAAACTGGGTGATGCGGCCTTCATGCATCGTCGCCGTATTGCCGCCAAACAACAAGGCTTCGGAAGGCTCGGTCGTGGCGTAAACCACGACCGCGTCGCGGCCCGCAAAAAGCTTCGGCAATTCCTCGCGCAGCTCTTCGCGCAGCTTGTAATCAAGATTGGCGAGGGGCTCATCAAGCAGGATGATGTCACTGTCCTTCACCACGGCGCGCGCGATGGCGGTGCGCTGCTGCTGGCCGCCGGAAAGCTCGGAGGGCTTGCGTTGCAGCATGGGTGTGAGGCGAAGCAGATCAGCCGCCTTGTTCACGCGGGCGTCAATTTCCGCGGCGTCCATGCCGGCCACGCGGAGCGGCGAGGCGATGTTGTCATACACATTGAAATTGGGATAGTTGATGAACTGCTGATAAACCACAGACACATTGCGTTTCTGCACCGGCAGTTTGGTGATGTTCCTGCCCTTGAACCAGATTTCACCGGATGTCGGTTTCTGGATGCCGGCGATGAGCTGCATCAGTGTGGTTTTTCCCGCCAGGGTCGTTCCCAGCAAAATATTGAACGAGCCATTTTCAAAAACGATGCTGGTATCGTGGATGTAGGTATCCGCGCCCACGCGCTGGGAGATGTTCTTGAGTTCAAGCGCCATTGCGTATCCGCCGCCCCGCCACTTCATTGACAGAATTGATCTTTGCATAAAATGCCGGGATGCATCAAGACGACACACCCCGGCATGCTTGGGAGGAAACGCTGTCGCTTACTTGGTGGCCCAGCGCTTTACGAGTTCATCGTAAGCAATGGTTTCACCCGGTGGTTTTTCGTTGTCGAGTTTGGCATGGGGGCCACCCTCAACACCGAGCCAAGCTGACGGATCCTTTGGTTCGTTGAGGCGCGGGCCACAACCGCCATAGGTCTTGTTGGTTTCGTCGGCTGCCTGCATACGGCCCATGATCTGGTCCATCTGCTCGGCAAGACGATCCATGGCTTCCTGCGCCGTGAAGGCGCCGGCATTCACGTCACCGATGTTTTCCCACCAGAGTTGGGCGAGCTTCGGATAGTCGGGAACGTTGATGCCGGTGGGTGTCCAGTTCACCCGGTCCGGCGAGCGGTAGAACTCGACCATACCGCCGAGCTTTGGTGCCCGTTCGGTGAAGGATTCATGGCGGACGGTACTGTCGCGAATGAAGGTGAGACCGACGTGGCTCTTCTTCACATCGACGGTTTTCGACACCACGAACTGGGCATAGAGCCAGGCGGCCTTGCGGTTCTCGAGCGGGGTTGATTTCAACAGCGTCCAAGACCCGACATCTTGATAGCCGAGCTTCTGGCCTTCCTTCCAGTAGGGACCGTGGGGTGACGGCGCCATCTTCCACAGCGGTGTTCCGCTGTCGTCAACGGTGTTGTTGCCTTCGCTCTTGGGTGCAACCATCGAAGCGGTGAAGGCGGTGTACCAGAAGATCTGCTGTGCAATGTTGCCTTGAGAGAGGGCCGGCAGCGACTGGTAGAAGTCGTAGTCGGCCGCACTGGGTGGTGCGTATTTGCGCAGCCATTCATCCCACTTGGCGATTGCATAGACCGAAGCGGGTCCGTTGGTTTCGCCACCACGCGAGACCGATGCACCCGATGGGTTGCAGCTATCTTTTTCCATACGGATGCCCCATTCGTCGATTGGGCGTCCGTTTGGCAAACCAGGAGAGCCTGAACCTGCCATGGAAAGCCAGGCGTCCGTCATGCGCCAGCCCAAGTCAGGTGCGCGCTTGCCGTAGTCCATATGACCATAGATCTTGACGCCGTCGATTTCTTTCACGTCTTCCGTGAAGAATTGCGCGATATCTTCATAGGCGGACCAGTTCACGGGTACGCCGAGATCATAGCCATACTTTGCCTTGAATTTTTCCTTGAGGTCAGGACGGGCGAACCAGTCAGCGCGGAACCAGTAGAGATTGGCGAATTGCTGGTCGGGCAGCTGATAGAGCTTGCCGTCGGGACCCGTGGTGAAGGACTTACCCATGAAGTCGTCGAGATCAAGCATCGGATTGGTGACGTCTTTGCCCTCGCCCGCCATGAAATCCGTCAGGTTCACGGCTGATTGCAGACGCGAATGCGTCCCAATAAGATCGCTATCGTTGACATAGGCATCATAAAGATTGCGGTTGGTCTGCATCTGGGTTTGTACGGCCTGAACCACTTCGCCCTCGCCGAGTTCCTGATGGTTCACCTTGATGCCGGTGATTTCCTCGAAGGCCTTGGTCAGGACTGCTGATTCATAGTCGTGGGTAGGAAGCGGTCCTTCCGACAACACGTTGATTTCCATGCCCTTGAAGGGCTCAGCGGCCTTGATGAACCATTGCATTTCCTTCATCTGGTCCTCTTTGGAGAGGGTCGAAGGCTGGAATTCAGAATCGATCCATTTCGTGGCAGCTGCCTCATCTGCAAAGCTCGGGCTGGCAAACGCGAAAAGCGTTAATGCGGCAGCCGTCGCTAGAAGCTTCATCTTCATTAGACAATCCTCCCAATAGATTTTGGCGCCTTGGTTGGCACCTGTCCTTACACTCAAGCGAATAAAAACGAAAGTCAATAAGATAATTTCGAAAGCATTGTGCACCGCAATGAAACTTATTGCAGCGCAGTATTGCCTAATTCGAAAAAAAGTGAAAAAAGAACCAGAGAGCCAAACTGGATATGCCCATGTCTGCATTGAGTCCGCGCCAACATCAAATACTCAGTCTTGCGCGGCAAACGGGCACCGTGCTGGTTGAGGATTTGGCGGTGCGTTTTGACGTGACACCGCAAACCATCCGCAAGGATTTAAACGAACTTTGCGACGGCCGCATGCTATCGCGCACCCATGGCGGCGCCATGCTCACCTCAGGCGTGGAAAACATGGCTTACGAAGCGCGCCGGCAACTGGCTGCACCCGAAAAACAGGTCATTGGCCTGCGCACCGCAGAACTCATTCCCAACAACTGCTCGCTGTTCATCAACATCGGGACGACAACCGAGGAAGTGGCCCGCGCCCTCATCCACCATGAGGGCCTGCTGGTCATCACCAACAATATCCATGTGGCAACCATCCTCATGCCCTGCCCCAAGATTGACGTTATCGTCGCCGGCGGCAACCTGCGCCGCGCCGACGGCGGCATCGTTGGCGAAACGGCGGTTGATTTCATTTCGCAGTTCAAGGTGGACTATGCGGTGATTGGCGCTTCGGCCATCGATGACGATGGCGCCATGCTGGATTTCGATTTCCGCGAGGTGCGCGTGTCGCAAGCCATCGTGACCAATTCGCGCAACATCATCCTGGTGGCGGACGCGATGAAATTCACGCGCTCCGCCCCGGTGCGCATTGGCCATCTCTCGCAAGTCGACGTGTTTGTTACAGACCGGCCGCCGCCGGAGGCGATTATCGAGCTCTGCCAGCACAGCGGCGTTGAACTTGAAATCGCCGACATCAATTCTGACCTTGCACCTGCATCGGAAGCTGCGGCATGACCTATGACCTGTTTATAATCGGCGGCGGCATCAACGGCTGCGGCATCGCGCGGGATGCGGCGGGCCGCGGCCTCAAGGTGTTCCTCGCCGAGCAAGGCGACCTTGCCTCCGGCACCTCGTCGGCCTCGACCAAACTCATCCATGGCGGCCTGCGCTATCTCGAGCATTATGAATTCCGCCTGGTGCGCGAGGCGCTCATCGAGCGTGAAGTGCTGCTGAAATCCGCGCCGCACATCATCTGGCCCCTGCGCTTTGTGCTGCCGCACCACAGGGGCCTGCGCCCGCGCCCGCTCATCCGCCTTGGCCTGTTTCTTTACGACCATTTGGGGGGCCGCAAGATTTTGCCGCCCACCCGCAGCGTGAAGCTGCACAGCGATGTGACGGGGGAGCCCCTGCGGGAAGAATTTACCCATGGCTACGAATATTCCGATTGTTGGGTGGAGGACGCGCGGCTGGTGGTCCTGAGCGCTGCCGACGCGCGCGCCAGGGGCGCTGAAATCCGTACACGGACGAAATGCACGGGCGCCGCCCGCGCCAGCGGCCTCTGGGAGCTCACCATTTCGGGCGCGGGGGCCAAGGACGAGGTCATCAAAGCCAAAGTGCTCATCAATGCGGCGGGGCCGTGGGTGGGCATTGTGCTGAACAGCGTGATGCGGCAGAAAGAGCCCGCCAAGGTGCGCATGGTGAAGGGCAGCCACGTGGTGGTGGACAGGCTCTACGCCCACGACCGCTGCTATATTTTCCAGAACGCCGATGGCCGCATCTGCTTTGCCATTCCCTATGAACAGAATTTCACGCTGATTGGCACCACGGATGAGGACCACCAGGGCGACCCCGGCAACCCGCACATCACCGAGAGCGAAATTGACTATCTGCTTTCCGCCGCCAGCGAATATTTCAAGAAGCCGGTGACGCGCAGCCAAGTGCGCTGGAGCTATTCCGGCATCCGCCCGCTCTATGATGACGGGGCGAGCAAGGCGCAGGAAGCCACGCGCGATTACGTTTTAAAACTTGAGGGGGCTGCCGGCGAGGCGCCGATGCTTTCGGTGTTCGGCGGCAAGATCACCACCTTCCGCCGGCTGGCTGAATCGGTGATGGAAAAAATTGCGCCGTATTTTCCCCAGGCCGGAAAACCGTGGACGGCGCACGCGGCACTTCCCGGCGGCGATTTCGGCCATGACGAGGTTGAGGCCCGCATCGCCGAACTGGAGTTCAAATATTCCTTCCTGAAGCCGCAGAATATCCGCCGCATGTTCAAGGCCTACGGCACCAATATCGAAAAAATGCTGGGGGAAGCCCGCTTTGCCAGCGACATGGGGCGGTTTTTCGGGCCCTTGAGCGAACGCGAGATCAATTATCTCAAGGCCGAGGAATGGGTGCAGGAAGCCGATGACATCCTGTGGCGCCGCTCGAAACTCGGCCTGCATCTGACCGCAGCCGAACAGGCGGACCTCCGCAGCTACATGAAACCCCAAGCCGCGCCCAGGAAATCCAAGGCCGCACCCAAGAAGCGCAAGAAGGCCAAACCCCATGCCTGATTTCATACTGGCGATTGACCAGGGCACAACCTCATCGCGGGCTATCGTGTTCGACACAAAGCTGCGGCCCAGGGCTTCCGCGCAAAAGGAGTTCAGGCAGTATTTTCCGGATTCGGGCTGGGTTGAACATGACGTGGAGGAAATCTGGAAATCGGTTCTCCTCACGGCGAAGGCCGCCATCGGCAAGGCCAAAACACCGGTCAAAAACATCAAGGCCATCGGCATCACCAACCAGCGCGAAACCACGGTGGTGTGGGACCACAAAACCGGCAAAGCCATCCACAAGGCCATCGTGTGGCAGGACCGGCGCACGGCGGATTTTTGCAACGGGTTGAAAGCCGCGGGCCACGAAAAAACCTTCACGGCGAAAACCGGCCTGTTGCTTGACCCTTATTTCTCCGGCACGAAAGTGTCGTGGCTGCTGGATCATGTCAAAGGCGCCCGGGCGCGGGCGGAAAAGGGCGAGCTGTGTTTCGGCACGATCGACTCATTCCTCATCTGGCGCCTCACCGGCGGCAAGTCCCATGTGACGGACGCCACCAACGCCTCGCGCACGCTGCTTTACAATATCCACAGCGGCGCATGGGATGACGGGCTGCTGGACATCCTGCGGGTGCCGCGTTCCATGCTGCCCGAGGTCAAGGATTGCGCGGCGGATTTCGGGTTGAGCGATGCGAGGCTTCTGGGCGCCGCCATTCCCATTCTTGGCGTGGCGGGCGACCAGCAGGCCGCCACCATCGGGCAGGCCTGTTTCGAACCCGGCATGATGAAATCAACCTATGGCACGGGCTGCTTTGCCCTGCTCAATACGGGCAGCAAGGCCGTCGCCTCCAACAACCGCCTGCTTACCACGGTTGCCTACCAGCTGGGCGGCAAGCGCACCTATGCCCTCGAAGGGGCGATCTTCATTGCGGGCGCTGGCGTGCAATGGCTGCGCGACGGATTGAAGATCGTGAAGAACGCCGCGGAGACCGGCGCACTGGCGCGGGCCGCCGACAAAAACCAGAACGTCTATCTCGTCCCCGCCTTTGTCGGCCTCGGCGCGCCCTACTGGAATGCCGATGTGAGAGGCGCGCTGTTCGGCCTGACTCGCGGCACCACCAACCGGGAACTGGCGCGGGCGGCGCTTGAAGCCGTGTGCTACCAGACCAACGACCTGCTTGAGGCGATGAAAAAGGACTGGGGCGCATCCGGCACCACCATCCTCCGCGTCGACGGCGGCATGACGGCCTCCGACTGGACCATGCAATTCCTCGCCGACATTCTGGGCGCACCCGTGGACCGGCCAAAGGTGTTGGAAACCACCGCCATCGGCGCGGCGTATCTCGCAGGGTTGCAGGCGGGACTGCTGCCGACGCCCGATCCCCGTGAAACCGCGCTCAAGATCCTGGCAGCCACGGCGATCGGAGCGGCGTATCTCGCCGGCCTGCAAGCGGGGCTGCTGCCGGAACCGGAAGTGTTCGCCAAGACCTGGAAG
>CAVXPO010000013.1:0-45171 GCA_963763635.1 uncultured Alphaproteobacteria bacterium | reverse complement strand
CAGCGGCAATCGTGGAAAACCTTCTGGCAACACCCACATGCGGCGTTTGCCTTCGACGGGGACCATGAGGGGGGCGAACTGCCATGCGAGCTCTTCATGTTCATTCAGGTAGTCAAGCCGCATGCCCGAGGTGATCACCGCGTTGATGATGTCGCTCAAGGGGTGATTCCATTCGTGGGTGGTGGTGTTGGCAAATGTTGCCGTATCGCCGGTATATGTCGTGGCCTCATCCATGATGACAGGCTTGTCCATTGGGGTTCGCCAATCGTAACCGAGCCGGAAGTCAGCCGTTGATTTTCATCGTGGGTAAACAGTGAGGGATGCCCCTCCAGCAAATAAAGCGTGCCGCCGGGTTTCAGCAATGACGCCACAACCTGCGCCCAGCGCGCAATGTCCGGCAGCCAGTTGATGGCGCCCCAGGTGACATAGACCATGTCGAACTGGCCTTCGATCAGCGCGCGGGCGTCATACACATTGCCTTCAACGAAGCTTGCATCAAGGCCGGTTTGTTTTTGCAGTTCGCGCGCGGCGGCGATGGCGACGGGTGAAAAATCGAGGCCCACGCAGCTTGCTCCCCGCCGTGCCAGGCACAGCGTGTCGATGCCGAAGTGGCATTGCAGATGGGCGATGCGTTTGCCGCGCACGTCTCCCACTTCGCGGTCTTCGATGCCGTGCAGATTGTCTTCACCCGCCAAAAATTCCTTCACGCGGTAGCCGCCCGCCTCATCCTTGTAATGAATGGCGGCGCGATCATTCCAGTTGGCGCGGTTTACTTTGAGATAATCGGTCATCAATTATTCTCCAAAAGAAAAAGGCCAGCATCGCTGCCGGCCTTTGAAATCGTGCAGGGCTTGCGAAAACTACTTCTTCTTGCCGCTTGCCTTGGCTTCCGCTTTGGCCTGGGATTTGGTTTCCGCGTTGGCGGCTGCGGCAGCAGCGACTTCCATGTCAATCTGGTTTTCCAACTCGCTGGCGCGGCGTTCGATGATACGGGCCGACTTGCCGGTGCGGTCACGCAGATAATACAGCTTGGCGCGGCGCACTTCACCACGGCGCACAACCTTGATCGAGTCGATCAGCGGGGAGTACACGGGGAATACGCGCTCGACGCCTTCACCGTAGGACATTTTGCGGACGGTGAAGTTTTCCTGCAGGCCGCCGCCGGAACGGGCGATCACTACGCCTTCATAGGCCTGAACGCGGGTGCGCTCGCCTTCTTTTACCTTCACGTTGACGATGACGGTGTCGCCAGCGCCGAATACGGGCACGGCGCGCATGGCGGCAACGATGGCCACTTGCTCTTTTTCGAGCTGCTGAATGATGTTCATGGGCGTAAATCCTTTAGAGTTGCGCGGGCTATAGCGGTTGCGGGGGGATAAATCAATTCTTATCGGCCAGATATTTTTGCCAGAGGTCCGGCCTGACGCGCTTGGTTAAGGTTTCGCGTTGCTGGCGCTTCCAATCGGCAATTGCCTTGTGGTTGCCATTCAGCAAAACCTCTGGGATTTCAAGGCCTTCCCAGCTCCTGGGCCTGGTGTAGTGCGGGTGCTCCAACAGCCCGTCTTCAAAGCTTTCCTCTTCACCCGATTCCACCTTGCCCATGACGCCGGGCAGCAGGCGGATGGTGGCATCAAGCAGGGCGAGGGCTGCGGGTTCGCCGCCGGAGAGCACGAAATCACCCAGCGACACTTCAATGAGGCCGCGATTATCGATGACGCGCTGGTCAATGCCTTCAAAACGGCCGCAGACGATGAGGCAACCCTCGCCTGATGCGAGTTCACGCACGAAGTTCTGGGTGAGGGGAAGCCCACGCGGGCTCATCAGCAGGCGGGGGCCGACATGCGGGGCGGCGTCGATGGCGGATGCCAGAATATCCGGTTTGAACACCATGCCGGCGCCGCCGCCGGCGGGGTGATCGTCCACCGTGCGATGTTTATCGGTGGCGGAGGCCCTGATATCGCGCACGTCGAGGGACCAGAGGCCATCATTGAGGGCTTTGCCAGCAAGGGAGACGCCAAGCGAGCCCGGAAACATTTCGGGGAAGAGGGTGAGGATGGTGGCGGCGAAGGTCATTCGGGTTCACCCGCATCCAAATATCCTTCCGGGAGAATCACGGTGATCTTGCCGCTGGTGAAATCGGTTTGCGGCACGAAGGCGCTCGTGAAGGGGATGAGCACCGTTTCAGCACTTCCCGCCAATTCAACTTCGAGCAAATCGCCTGCGCCATAATTTGGCATGGCGATGAGTTTGCCCAGAAGGCTGCCATCCTCCAGCAACACGTCGGATCCCATGAGATCATGGGCGTAGGCTTCGCTGTCTTTGAGTTTGGGCAATTTTTCGCGGGCGACATAGAGTTCGAGCCCGCGCAGCAGCTCGGATTGATTGCGATCAACAACGTTTTTCAGCGTGGCGAGAAAGCCATCCTTCGCCGGCTTCAGTTTTGAAATTTCAAACTGCTGGCCTGACGAAGACTGCAATGGCCCGTAGCGGCCAATGCTGGCGGGATCGGCGGTGAAGCTTTTCAGCTTCACCTCGCCTTTTATTCCGTGGGCACCCACAATCACCCCGACAAGGACGCGGTTGGGAGTGCCCATGGTTTAGTTAAGCGGCTGGCGCTTCTGCCGGTGCGGCAGCAGCAGCGGCGGCAGCGGCTGCAACTTTTGCAGCGGCATCGCTCGCCAGTTTTTCACGCTCGACACGCTTCTTGCCGGGCAAGGCCTTCTGCGGATTGTTGCGGGCTTCGCGCTTGGCAACGCCTGCCTTGTCGAGGAAGCGGAGCACGCGGTCGGTCGGCTGCGCGCCCTTCTTCAGCCATTCAGCAGCCTTCGCCGCATCGAGCTTGACGCGGGCTTCATCGGTTTTGGCCAGCATCGGGTTGAAGGCGCCGATCACGTCGATGAACTTGCCGTCACGCGGCGAGGCATGGTCCGCCACCACGATGTGATAGTAGGGCCGCTTCTTGGTGCCTGCGCGCGCAAGCCTGATTTTCATTGCCATGTCTCATTACTCCTTAATTGTTCGAGATCACTTTTTCTTACCCGGAAGGCCCGGGAATCCTTTGAAGGGGTTGCCACCGCCGAGGCCCGGCAAACCACCACCGCCCAAGTCCGGGTAGGCCCTTTGGCATTTCGGACAATGCGCCACCGGCCATCATGTCTTTCAAATCGGCTGGGATCGCGTTGGGATCGAGCCCTGCCAATTCGGCTTGCATCTTTTCAAGCTCGGCCTGATCGGGCGCAGCTTTGCCGCCCATCATTTTGCCGAACATGCCTTTGCCCTGGCCCATCTGCTTCATCATGGTTGCCATTTGCTGGTGCATTTTGATGAGGCGGTTGATTTCCTCAACCTTGGTGCCGGAGCCCGCCGCCACGCGCTTCTTGCGCTTGGCATCCAGCACTTTCGGATTGCGCCGCTCGTAGGGCGTCATGGACGAGATGATCGACACCTGGCGTTTCAAAATGCCATTGTCGAGGTTGGCGCCATCCATCTGCTTTTTGATTTTGCCCATGCCGGGCAGCATGTTCATCATGCCCGCCATGCCGCCCATCTTCTGCAATTGCCTGAGCTGCTCGGCGAGATCATCCAAGATCAAACGCGCCCTTTTTCATGCGCTCGGCGATCTTGCGGGCCTTCTCGTGGTCAATATCCATGGCGGCGCGCTCGACAAGCGAGACAACGTCACCCATCCCTAAGATGCGGCCAGCGATGCGTGAGGGGTGGAAGTCTTCAAGGCCTTCGAGCTTTTCGCCCGTGCCCATCAGCTTGATGGGCTTGCCGGTGACAGCGCGCATGGAAAGCGCTGCACCGCCACGGCCATCGCCATCGATGCGGGTGAGCACGATGCCGGAAATGCCGATCTTCTCATCGAAGGCGCGGGCGAGGTTTACGGCGTCCTGACCCGTGAGCGCATCGGCGACGAGAAGGGTTTCATTGGGCTTGCAGATATCGCGCACGGCGGCCGCTTCCGCCAGCAGCTCCTCATCAATGTGAAGGCGGCCAGCGGTATCGAGCATCACCACATCAAAGCCGGATTTCCGCGCTTCCGACATGGCGCGCTTGGCGATTTGGGTTGGCGTTTCGCTTTTGATGATGGGGAGCGTTGCGACCTTCACCTGCTGGCCGAGGATCGCCAGCTGCTCTTGCGCGGCGGGTCGGCTGGTGTCGAGCGACGCCATCAGCACTTTGCGCTTTTCGCGCTCCTGCAGGCGTTTGGCGATCTTGGCGGTGGTCGTGGTTTTGCCGGAGCCCTGCAGGCCCACCATGAGAATGGCAACGGGGGGTGCGGCGCGCAGGTTCAATGCGGATTGGTCCGACCCCAGCGTTTCCACCAGCACGTCGTGGACGATCTTCACCACCATCTGGCCGGGCTTGATCGACTTTACGATCTCGGCGCCGACGGCGCGTTCCCTCACCTTGTCGATAAAGGTGCGCACCACTTCAAGCGCCACATCGGCCTCAAGCAGGGCGCGGCGCACTTCGCGCATCGCCACATCGACATCAGCCTCCGACAGCGCACCGCGTCCGGTGAGCTTGTCGAATATGCCTGACAGGCGATCGCTTAAGGTTTCAAACATTCAGTCTCTCTTGTTGCCGCATCGCCTTCTCCCGTCCCTCTTGGGATGGGAGAAGGTGGCCGATAGGCCGGATGAGGGCATCTTTGACACGCGTGCCCCTGTTGCCCTCATCCGCCTTTCAGGCACCTTCTCCCATGCGAAGAACACGGGAGAAGGCGATAATCTCAAACACCTCCCCAGATGGGAAGGATTGCCAGAAACCCAAACGAAAATGACACCCGGGAACGATACTCGTTGCCGGATGTTGGCCGCCTTATTTCCCGAAACACAAAGGTTTCATCGCATAAAGTGGCGCCAGATCGTTTAGGCGTCTGACGGAATGGATGGGGACATAGGGGAAACGGGGGGAGAAGTCAAATTTGGGCTCTCTTTCTGCAGAGAGCCCAAATCCCGCTTTATCAGGCTTCGTCTTCAGACTCTCGAATGGCATCCATCAAAGTGGACGTATAAGTTCTCAATGCATCGTATGCTGCAGAACTTCTACCCATCGCCATAGGATCAGATTCGTGACTCCTAAATTGTCTGACAGCGTGCTTAATCATGGTATTTTCTCTAAACACGCTAGGCCTGTCGAGTTTCCATTTTCCTGTTTCTGCGTCTTTATTTGCAAATTCGCTTAAAGCACCAAGGATGGGATAGATAATCCCTGGGGCAACCCAGTAAATTCGACCAGTCGCATCTCGACGAGTAGCACGCCCACCTTTTTTGGTTTCCTCCCAAATATGCTGGCCATTCCAAGCCTGGTGTGATTCCCAGTGTTTGAATTCACGGATCGCATGAGGTGCCATATGAACAGTGAAGTCATATTTGGTTTTAGCTAATGGATCAGTTTTCTTAGTTTCAAACCAAGTTGAGAAATCGCTTAAGCACTGCTGTCGATTTTTATAAGCTCGAAGTTTTTCTGCGTCTGACGAATTTCCAGAAACAGATTCTGGCATAAGCAATCTTGTCCATTGCAACAAGCGCTCGGTATCTATGATGTCGTCGCCGATATCCGTTTCATTTTTGCGAATACTTAATTTCGGAAATTTTTTCCGAACTTCCTGTTCAAGTTCATCAAGATGTCCACGAGCGCCAGCCTGAGAAATCGATTTTACCGGCGATTGTGTATTGCGCGCAATTGCGGTGTCGACAACGGAACGGGGATCAGGATCAACGATGATTTCCATCCGAACATGAAAGGAAGGTTCTTCGTCATCATCCGAGTCATTAATTTCGTTGAAATACCGTCTGATCTCTCCTTGGGATTGTGCTCCATTGATAATGGATGCGCCGGTTAGTGTAATTCGTTTTTTCCCTTCATCTACATCAATATCGTTTGCAGTAACTGTGAACCCGCTGTTGCGAACGATGAACTTATCAGGACTGGTGTCGATTGTGTCCCGTATGGCCTCGTGAACGCCATTTCTTCGTTTTGGATTGTATTCCGCAATGTAAGAACGAAGATTATCTTTGGTATCGAGTTTCAGCACTTCACCAACAGCAACATTCGCAAAATAAGTCTGGATCCCATTTGATTTCTCATCGGGGCTCGTCAAATTTCTGATTGCTTGGAAGTTAATTTGCACACGAGTGGGCGTATGCGACCCTTTGGGAGTCACTTTCATTTTCTTTCCTTACCGCTCCGAGTTCAACGGGTGATCGGACCTCCGATCCCCTGCAAGGAGACAACGAGGAGATAATAGCCGATTCTGGCGCGGCATCAAAAGTTTTTTATTCTCTGGAACCTAGATGCCGATTAGAAAGTGAAAACTAATGGGCGGCGGCGGGCATGAGGTCCTTCGCCGTCCGGTTCTCGCGCAGCATGAAGACCATCAGGCCTGCCAGAATTGCCGTTCCAAAAGCTACCCACCACATCTCCGTGTATCTTGCGAAGAGGTCGAAGAGGTAGCCGCCGAGGAAAGCGCCGAGGGCGCCGCCTAGGGCGTGGCCGCCGGAGATGAGGCCCATGGCTAGCCCCATGATTTTCAGGCCTAAGTGCGAGGCAACGAGGCTGGCGGTGGGCGGCACGGTGGAATAATCGAAGATGCCGTAGATGACGGCGAAGAGGAACATCATTTCATAGCTGGTGCCCACATTCATCAGCACGATGAAGGAGAGCGAGCGCACGAGATAGATGGAGCCCAGCAGCAGCGGGCGGTTCACGCGGTCGGTCAGATAGCCGGAGAGCGAACATGGCGGCGAAGTTGATGGCGGCGGTGAGGCCGTAAATGCCTGAAGCGGGCACGGGCGGAAAGCCGCAGAAGGCGGCGTAGGGCAGGAAGTGGGTTTCAATGGCGCCCGTTGTGGTGACGCCGCAAATAAAGAAGCTCCAATAGAGAATGTGGAAGGTGGGGTTGGTGAGCAGGAATTTGAGCCGCGTCCATAGTGGTTCTTCGGAGATGGTTTCGGATTTTTGTGCTGCTTCTTCCTCGGTTGGTTTCAGCATGACCCAAATGACTTTTTTGCGTGGGCTTCAGCATAACCCAAATACCACGGCCATGACGAGGCAGGACACGGCCACGGCCACCATGCTCCAGCGCCACGAAAAATATGTGAGGCCGATGGTGAGCAGTGGCACGGTGATGAACTGGCCAGCGGTTGCTCCCGAATTTGCAATGCCGGTGGCGAGCCCGCGATTTTCCTTGAAGAGTTTGGCAAGGGCGGTTGAGACCAGATGCATGTTGGCGGTGGCAAAGCCCATGCCGCCGACGATGCCGTAACCCAAGATATAAAGCCCGGCGATGGGAAGTGTTGCGAAGGCGAGAAAGCCTGCGGCCACCACGAGCAACCCCGCCGTCAACATGGCGCGGGCACCGAAACGGTCCGCCAGATTGCCGGCGATGGGCGAGAAGATGGCCATGGTCACAAAGGCCACGGACTGGCCGGAGCCGATAAAGGTTTTGGACCAACCCAGCGTGTTTGCCCATTCATCCGTCATGATCGACACGGATTGGCGGGCCGACATGACGATGGAAAGCGTGGCAAAACACAGCCACACGACGATCCAGGGATTAATGCGGGATTTTATTGCCATGATCAATCAGAGCATGGCGATGGAAGGTCGGCAAGTGGCGCTGAAAAGCCTGAGCGACCCCCACCCCAACCCCTCCCCATAGGGGGCTATAGTGGCACTACGTAAGATGTCATGGCTTTCACTTTTCCATCTTTCAGCAGGTAGGTGTTGTGAAACACGGCATTGAAGGCGGCACCGCCTTTTAGTTTGCTGGTGACGCTGCCTTCGACGGCAAGATAATTACCTTCGGCGATTTCGTTCTTGATGGTGATTGTAGGCGCGCCCTCGAATGCGTCGTTGTGGATTTGGCTTTTGAATTCCTGCTTGCCATTGGTGGTGAAGTGGCCCGCCACATGCCAGCGGATATCATCCGTTAGGCACGAGAGAATGGTTTCCGCATCATCGGCGGCAAAGGCCTTGTTGAGTTTTCTGACAACCTGTTTGTTTGCTTCGGACATTATTCAAGCTCCCAATACCTCGGCAACATTGTCAAACTGCCAGCTGGTGCCGTGTTCGCGCGAGGCAAGGCCTTTGGCGAGTTCGGTGCCATCGTGCCAGGCCACATGTTCGGTGAAGATCATGTCGGTGCCGCTGCCAGCGGGTACCAATTCCACCGCAGCCAGCGATGTTGAATGGTGCTTTTCGTCGATCATCAGGTCATAGGAATAGACAATGCGCTTGTTCTCCTCCACCCGGTGATAGCGCGCCGCAAAATGGGTGATCATGCCAGATGGATGCCTGAACCTGAGGATTTCCGAACCGCCAGTTTTAACATCCATCACACGTTCCAGTGCCTCACCGCCCTTTGGCCCGGTGAACCATTTTGCCTTGGTGGCCGGGTCGCTGAAGGCGTCGAAGACTTTTTCCGGCCCGTGGTTGAAGTGGCGGTTGATGGTGAAGGAGCCTGATGTTGGCGAGGTTTTGGTCATGGTTTTTTCCTTTTCGATGACTTTGGTTTTTGCTCCTGTTCGTCCAGCACCTGGGCCAGGCGATCAAACAGGCGTTCCCACTGGCGGCGGCGCTGGCCGAGCCAGTCTTCCAGCGATTCAAGAGTTGCCGCTTCGATTTTGCACGTGCGAACGCGGCCCTGTTTTTGCGAGGTGATGAGGCGGGCCTGCTCCAGCAACTGCACATGCTGCACGACGGCGGCAAGCGACATCGGCATGGGTTCTGCCAACTCGCCAATGGAGGCGGGGCCCGCACTCAAACGCTCCACAATGGCGCGGCGCGTGGGGTCTGCGAGGGCGTGAAAAATGCTGGTAAGGTGGTCTTGATGGTTAAGCATGCACTTAAGTAATATGATGTGGCTGCAATAGTCAAGTGAATACTTAAGTGTTAATGCGTGGACGCGGAACCTGCCCTAGCTTTTTCCACCCGATTTCCCATATAAGCCTCGCATGACCGCAACTGGCGCACTTCCTTTCCGCAAGATGAACGGGCTTGGCAATGATTTTGTCGTGCTTGACGGTCGCGTGCATGATTTTGCGATGGATGCCGTGAAGGCGCGGGCGATTGCCGACCGGAAAACCGGCATTGGCTGCGACCAGCTTATCGTGCTGGAGAAATCCGACGTGGCCGATGTGCGCATGCTGGTGTGGAACAACGGCGGCGGGCAGGTTGAGAGTTGCGGCAATGCCTCGCGCTGCGTGGCCGACATGCTGTTTGACGAGAAGAAAACCACAACCGCCAGCATTGATACGCTGGGCGGGTTTCTGGTGGTGCGCAAGGCGGGCGACAGGCTGGTGACGGTTGACAATGGCGCGCCCCGGTTTGACTGGAAGGACATTCCGCTGTCGGAGCCTTTCCATGACACGCGCCATATTGAATTGCAGGTGGGGCCGATTGAAGCGCCGCTCATTCATTCGCCATCGGTTGTGAATGTCGGCAACCCGCACTGCATATTCTGGGTGAAGGATCTGGATGTGGTGGACCTCTCGAAGGTTGGCCCCATGCTGGAGCAGCATCACCTGTTTCCGGAAGGGGCCAACATTTCCCTGGCCCGCGTCGATGCCAGGGATCATGTGACATTGAAAGTTTGGGAGCGCAGCGCCGGCCTCACGCTTGCCTGCGGCACGGCGGCGTGCGCCGTGCTGGCGGCGGGTGTGCGGATCAATGTCATTGACCACAAATGCCGCGTGAGCCTTCCCGGCGGCGACCTCTTCATGGAATGGCGCGCGAGCGATGGCCATGTATTGATGACGGGGCCGGTGGCGTATGAATTTGACGGCGTATTGCCAGCGGGGCTGCGCCCATGAGCGACACCGAATTCGTCACCTTCGGCTGCCGCCTCAACACTTACGAATCCGAGGTGATGCGCGACCATGCGGCCAAAGCCGGCATGAAGGACGCGATTGTTTTCAACACCTGCGCGGTGACCGCCGAGGCCACGCGCCAGGCGCGGCAGGCCATTCGCAAGGCGCACAAGAACAGGCCGGACGCCAAGATCATCGTTACGGGTTGTGCGGCGCAGACCACGCCTGAGATGTTTGCCGAGATGCCGGAAGTTGCCATGGTGTTGGGCAATGAAGAAAAATTGCAGGCCACAAGCTGGTTGCCGGGTGCCGAGGCCCGCGTGCGCGTAAGCGAGATCATGTCTCCCCGCAAGAACCACCTGCACATGATTGAAGGGCTAACCGAACGCACGCGGGCTTTTGTTCAGGTGCAAAATGGCTGCGACCACCGCTGCACGTTTTGCATCATCCCCTTTGGCCGCGGCAATTCGCGCTCGGTTGAAATTGTTGACGCGGTGGAACAAGTGCGCAGGCTGGTGGCCAATGGCTATGCGGAAGTGGTTCTCTCCGGCGTTGATATCACGTCGTGGGGGGCTGATCTTACGGGTGCGCCGAAGCTGGGTGCGTTGGTCAATCGTATTCTGAAAAATGTGCCAGACCTCAAACGCTTGCGGCTTTCGTCCATCGACTCCATTGAGACTGATCCGGAACTGATGGATATGCTGGCGGGTGAGGCACGCCTCATGCCGCATATCCATCTGTCGTTGCAATCGGGCGATAACATGATTTTGAAGCGCATGAAGCGCAGGCATGCGCGCGAAGATTCGATTGCGTTTTGCCAATGAGTTAAAATCACGCCGTCCCGACATGGTGTTTGGGGCGGATATTATTGCAGGGTTTCCGACCGAGACCGACGCGATGTTTGAGAATTCGATGAAGATCGTCGATGAGTGTGGGCTAACTTACCTGCATGTGTTCCCCTTTTCGCCGCGCCCCGAAACGCCCGCGGCGCGCATGCCGCAGCTGGATAAAAATCTTATCAAGGAACGCGCCCAGCGGTTGCGCGCCAAGGGCCAAGACCGCCTCACGCAGTTTTTGAACTCGTCAGTGGGCGCCATTCAGCGTGTATTGGTTGAAACACAAAATTCAGGCCGCAATGAGCAGTTCGCCAATGTGCGGTTTGCGCAAAGCTTGACGCCGGGTGCTATCGTTAAGGCGCAAGTCACCGCCGCCAACGGCAGTTACCTTGAAGCAAGGCTTACGGCATGAGCGGGTTTTTCAAGAAACTCTTCAATCGCATAACCGGCAAGGGCAACGAAGCGCCAGCGCCTGTTGAGGAAGTCGTCGTACCGCAACTTGAAGCGCCGACGCCTGTTGTTGAGGAAGTGCCGGAAGTCGTTGTTGAGGCAACGCCAGAGCCCGCGCCAAAAAAAGCTGAAGTCAAAAAGCCTGAACCAAAAGCCAAGGCAAAACCTGAACCCAAAAAGGTTGAGATAAAAAAGCCAGAACCAAAGAAGCCTGAGCCCAAGGCCAAAGCAAAACCAGAACCAAAAAAGGTTGAAGTCAGGAAACCTGAAACCAAAAAGCCAGCGGTTAAAAAAC
This sequence comes from uncultured Alphaproteobacteria bacterium, assembly GCA_963763635.1. Classification (GTDB taxonomy): domain Bacteria; phylum Pseudomonadota; class Alphaproteobacteria; order Rhizobiales; family Aestuariivirgaceae; genus Aestuariivirga. The sequence continues at coordinate 33,769 of CAVXPO010000013.1, read as the reverse complement.
CAGAGCCCAAAAAACCGGAACTGAATAAACCGGAACCGAAGAAGCCTGAGCCAAAGAAAATTGTTGCGAAGGTTGTTCCGGTTGAAGTGGAAGTTGTTGCACCTCCACCCCCTCCGCCGCCGCCGGTTATTGAGAAACTGCCTGAGCCTGTTGTTCCTGCTGTCGTTGTTCAACCACCGCCGCCAGCGCCCGAACCTGAACCAGTGCCGCGCAAGGGTTGGCTGTCGCGGCTTACGCAAGGGCTATCCAAATCCTCGAAATCGATCACCACATCGATCACCTCCATCTTCACCAAGCGCAAGCTGGACGCGACGACGCTTGAAGAGTTGGAAGATGTCCTCATTCAGGCCGATCTCGGCATCGCGGTGTCCGAGCGGATTATCAAGGCGGTTTCTGCCGGGCGTTACGACAAGGAAATCGAACCGGAAGAAGTGAAACGAATTCTGGCCGAAGAAATTGCCAAGGTGTTGAAACCTGTCGAAGTGCCGTTCAACTTTGGCCAGTGAAAAACCATTTGTTATTCTCGTTGTTGGTGTAAATGGCGCCGGCAAAACCACCACCATTGGCAAGCTTGGTTCCATTGCGGCGCGCGAAGACTTCAAGGTGATGTTTGCGGCCTGCGACACGTTCCGCGCCGCTGCCATTGAACAGCTTACGATTTGGGGCGAGCGCATTGGAGCCAAGACCATTTCGCGGCCCACGGGCGCTGATTCATCGGGGCTGGCCTATGATGCGATGCAGGCCGCGAAAGAAAATGGAACAGACATTTTATTCATCGATACGGCGGGCCGCTTGCAGAACAAGGCCTACTTGATGGACGAACTCGACAAGATTGTGCGTGTCATCAAGAAGCAGGATGAAACGGCGCCCCATGCGGTGTTGTTGGTGCTTGATGCCACAACCGGCCAGAACGCGATTTCGCAAGCCGAAACTTTCACCAAGGTTGCAGGCGTTACCGGCCTTATCATGACCAAACTTGATGGCACGGCGCGTGGCGGCATTTTGGTGGCAATCGCCGAAAAATTTTCACTCCCCATCCATGCCATTGGCGTGGGCGAAACCATTGACGATCTGCAACCCTTCGACGCGGACGCATTTGCGCGCGCCATTTCAGGAATCAGCGAGACATGAAACCAGTTCCAAAATTCCTTGTCGAGTTCGGCCCGCTGCTCGCCTTCTTCATCGGCAACTGGAAGGGCGGCGTGTTCTGGGGCACCGGCATTTTCATGGTGGCAACCGCCATTGCCCTCATTGTGTCGTGGGGGCTCACCCGAAAGATCGCGAAGGTTCCGTTGTTCAGCGCCATCTTTGTCGGCATTTTTGGCGGTCTCACAATATGGATGCATGATGACACCTTTATCAAGATGAAAGTGACGCTGATCAATGTCCTGTTTGGCGTTACGTTGCTGGGCGGCCTGCAATTTGGAAAACTGTTCCTGAAATCCGTCATGGGAGAGGCTGTCAATCTTCCGCACGAGGCGTGGCGCGTGCTGACCTTGCGCTGGGGCTTTTTCTTCCTGGCTGTGGCGGGGCTCAATGAATTGATCTGGCGCAATGTTTCAACTGACATGTGGATCAATTTCAAGGTGTTTGGATTGCTCGGCCTCACACTGGTTTTTGCACTTGCGAATGCGCCGTTCATGGCCAAGCACATGGTCGAAGATAATGGTTCTTCACCCAATGCTCCTCCGCCCTGACAGGCATTTTTTGTAAGTCAAGAGTTGTATTCCGTGTCCGGATGATTTTAAGTGAATCCATGGGGCAGTGCCGTTGTGTTTTTTTGCTTGCTGCCCAAGAAACGAAACGCTAGGACTCCACGACTTTCCAGCTTTCAGGCGTGAAGAGGTCCGTAAGGGGCGGCCTCGAATCGCATGCAGCAGGGAAACACGATGAAAGAAGCAACACGGCAGGGAATCAAAAATATGTTTGATCACCTGTTCAGGAGTAGGGGCCAATGACGGGCAATAGAGACGTAAAACAGCTCACGCGATCACTATCGCATTTGTTGAAGCGCGCCGTACAATATTCCATTCATCTTTATATGAGTGAAACCGGAAAATCGGGCCTGACCCATCGGCAGTTCACCGTGTTGCTGGCCGCTGACGCCCATGAAGGACGCAGCCAAACCGAACTCGTGAAAATGACCGGCATTGACCGCTCAACGCTGGCGGATCTTGTGGCGCGCCTCATGGCACAGGGATATTTGCAACGCCGCCGCACCAAGGATGATGCACGAACCAATGCCATTCGCCTCACACCCATCGGCAAGAAAATGCTGAAGCAGGCGCAGTCGGGCGCGGAGGAAGTTGACCGGCAATTGCTGGGTGCCTTGCCGAACGTTGACCGCAAAACACTGCTTGAATGTTTGGGCAGCCTCGCCTCTGAAATGGACAAGGTCGAAGAAAAAGAGCCCGAGAAAGTGGTCCGCAAACTTCGCCCGCGCAAGGCGAAGTAATCACTTCAAGGGCTGCTTGGCTTTCTCGATTTCTTGAGAAAAAATACCCGAAACAGCTTCCGGCGTAAGTGGACCCACCCATTTGAAGCGGATGATGCCTTGACCATCAACGATAAATGATTCAGGCACGCCGTAGCCTCCCCAATTGATTGTGGTACGCCCCGTTTCGTCAGCGCCAATCGCCGCGAAGGGCTGCCCCATGGTGGTCAAAAACCGCATGGCGTTCTGCGGCTCATCCTTGTTGTTGATCCCGACAAGCCGGATGTCCTTGCGCTTGCCAAGTTCCATCAAAATCGGATGCTCAAGGCGGCAGGGCCCGCACCATGATGCCCAAATGTTTACGACTGAAACACCACCGGTCTTGAGGTCAGCTAACGCGAGGCCTGCAATGTCTGAACCCTCTATTGCAGGAAGCGAGAAGTCCGGCGCAGGCTTGCCAATGAGAACAGAGGGAAGCGAACTGGGGTCGCTGGCGAGGCCGCGCCAGAAAACAATTGCCAGCCCGCCAAAAATCAAAACAGGGAGTAGTGCCAGGCCAAATCTTTTCTTTCGAGCATCAGGGGTCATGATTTTGCTTTCTCAAACTTGGCGAGGTCTTTCCTGTTTTGAAAATCACGGTTGAAGACATAGGCAATCATGCCGACAAGCAGAACCGCACTGATGCCATAGGAGGCAACGACAAAACCCGCATGGGCAGCGTTCCAGTCCATTATCTCTCTCCGCTTCTGGCAATTCGCAAATTGCGCAATTTGCGCGCCGTAATTTCACTGCGGATGGAAACCAGATGCAGAGCGAGAAAGAGGAATGTGTAAGCCAATCCCATGACCAGCAGGGGCCATAGCATGGAGCGGTCAATAGTGGGTCCGCCCATTCTGAAAACACTTGCGGGCTGATGCAATGAATTCCACCAGTCAACCGAAAATTTTATGATTGGAATATTTATGAAACCTACAAGAGCAACGATGCGCGCAATCATGGCGGCGCGGGTTGGCTCTTCAATTGACTGCCACAGGGCGATATAGCCGATATAAAGCAACATAAGCACAAACATCGATGTCAATCTTGCGTCCCACACCCACCAGGCACCCCACATGGGCTTGCCCCACAAGGACCCGGTAGCAAGAGCGAGAAAACAGAACACTGCCCCCATTGGGGCTGCCGCCTTAGCGGCCACGTCGGCCAAGGGGTGGCGGAAAATTATTGCGATGGCGCTTGCAAGCGCCATGACGGAGTAAACAAACATTGCCATCCATGCGGCAGGCACATGCACGAACATGATGCGCAAGGTTTCGCCTTGCTGGTAATCTGCGGGTGCTGTTACCAAAGCGCCATAAAGCCCAACGGCAAAAAGGAGAAGGGTAACCCCCCAGATATAGGGCAAGGCGGCATTTGCAATTTTCAGGAAGCGCGTCGGGTTGGCTAATTTTTGCATGGTGTCAGTTCTAACGAGAAACTTTCATTTGAGATAGGCCCTAAGAGCCGCAGCTGCGGCAATGGGTGCAAGCACCAGACTTGCCAGCGCAATTGCGGATAAAATAAGGAGCGATGGCAGGACAATTTCCGGATTGCCGCTGCAGGCAGACATTCCGAACACAAGGATCGGCACATAGAGCGGCAAAATCAAAATGGATATGAGCAAACCGCCGCGTCGCAGATTGAGCGTGAGTGAGGCGCCAATGCTGGCGATGAATGACAAACCGATCGAACCCAGGCAGGTTGAGAGCAACAGCGGCCAAATGGTTTCGGTTTTCAGATTAAGCAAGATGCCGAGAAAGGGTGCGGCAACGCTTAAGGGCAGGCTCGTTGAAACCCAGTGGGCAATGGCCTTTGTAAAGGCCGCCAGTTCCAATGACACGGGCGACATGGTCATGATGTCGAGGGAGCCATCCTCAAAATCCTGTTGAAATATGCGATCAGCCGAAAGCAGCACTGACAGCAGAAGGGTTATCCAAATGATGCCGGGAGCCAAGCGTTGCAAGGTGAGTTGATCAGGGCCAATGCCAATGGGCAATAACACCAGCACGGCAAGAAAAAATCCGAGTGCCGTGCCTGCCCCACCGCCCTGGCGGGCGGCGAGCAGAAGATCACGGCGCAGCAAGGCCCATAACATTCTCATGGCGTGCCGCTTCCCGCGAGGTGAAGGTTTTTGTTGGGTTCAATTCCCAATGGCACATGGGTCGTGGCAATTATTATTCCACTCGCGGCCAAGTGTTGCGCCATGAGATTGACGACCAGTTTTTGGGAAGATTCGTCCAGCCCAACACTGGGTTCATCAAGCAGCCACAAAGGTCGATGCACAAGGGCCAGTCTTGCCAGGGCGAGGCGGCGCTTTTGGCCGGCAGAGAGGAGTGCCGCAGGATAGTCGCTGAGGCTGTGAAGATTGACGGCATCCATGGCTTTCCCCACATCGCCGCCACCCAGAAAGTCGCGCCAGAATTTCAGGTTCTCGGCAACGCTGAGGGCCGATTTTGAAGCGTCGCTGTGGGCGATGTAGTGCGCCTGTTGACCAAGGGTGACTTCCGGATTTCCACCTTCAAGACGCAGCCTGCCTCCGGCAGTCTCATTCAGCCCCGCGAGCAAGCGCAACAGGGATGACTTTCCGGCACCATTAGGGCCGGTGAGCTGCAGGAATTCGCCCTCTCGCAAGGAAAAACTCACATCGCTGAAAACCAGCCTGCCGCCCCGTTCGCAAGCGAGACCCTCGGCCATAATTTGTATCAAGGCAAAGATTCGCTTACATCATGTACTGGCCGCCATTGGCGGAAAGGGTTGAACCCGTAATGAAGCCCGCGTCATCGCTGGCCAGGAAAACCACACAGCGGGCAATTTCTTCTGCCTCGCCAAGACGGCCTACGGGGATTTGCGGGATTATGTTTTTCTCACGGATCTCTTGCGAAACGGCCATAACCATTTCAGTGGCAATATAGCCTGGACAGATGGCATTTACCGTAATGCCGAGTTTGGCGCTTTCCTGGGCGAGCGCTTTGGTAAAGCCCAGGTCGCCCGCCTTTGCCGCCGAATAGTTTGCCTGGCCGAATTGCCCTTTTTGGCCGTTGATTGAGGAGATGTTAATGATCCGGCCAAATTTCCGCGCCCGCATGCCTTCGATCACGGGCCGCGTCATGTTGAACAGTGAATTGAGATTGGTGTTGATGACAGCGTGCCATTGCTCCGCCGTCATGCGGTGAAATGCGCTGTCCTTGGTAATTCCGGCATTGTTCACCAGAATTTCAACGGGGCCGAGATCAGCTTCGACTTGCTTCAATCCTGCCGCGCAAGCCTCGGTGCTGGAAACATCCCACTTATAAACGGGAACGCCGGTTTCCGCCTTGAAAGCCTTGGCAGCTTCATCATTGCCGGCATATGTGGCAGCTACCATGTAGCCCGCCGCCTTCAACGCTTTTGAAACCGCCGCGCCAATGCCACGACTGCCGCCAGTAACAACTGCCACTCTCGCCATGATATCCCCCTTTAAGCTTCAACGCACATGGCAATGCCCATGCCACCACCGATGCACAATGTCGTCAGGCCCTTCTTGCTCTTGCGCTTTTTCATTTCGTGAAGCAGCGTGGTGAGCACGCGCGCACCCGATGCGCCAATAGGGTGGCCAATGGCAATGGCACCGCCATTGACGTTCACGATGTCGGGGTTCCAGCCCATATCCTTGTTGACGGCGCAGGCCTGGGCGGCAAAAGCCTCGTTGGCCTCCACCAGATCAAGATCAGCGGCTTTCCAACCGGCTTTTTTCAAAGCAGCCTGGGATGCAGGGATGGGGCCTGAACCCATGATGGCAGGATCAACGCCAACGCTTGCCCAGGAAGCGATACGAGCCAAGGGCGTGAGACCACGCTTTGAAGCTTCCGCAGCGCTCATCAGAATAAGGACCGCTGCACCATCATTGATGCCTGATGCGTTGGCGGCGGTTACGCTGCCATCCTTGGCGAAGGCGGGCTTCAGTTTGGCGACGCTTTCAAGGGTCACACCTTTTTTGATATATTCGTCGTCAGAAACGATCACATCGCCCTTGCGGCCTGATATCGTGACGGGGCAGATTTCATCCTTGAATTTCCCGGCGGCCTGGGCTGCCTCCGCCTTGTTCTGGGAGGCAACGGCGAACGCATCCTGCGTTTCGCGGGTAATCTGCCATTGGCGCGCCACGTTTTCAGCCGTATTGCCCATGTGATAGCCATTGAAAGCATCCCACAATCCGTCACGGATCATTGAGTCTATCATCTGGTAGTCACCCATTTTTACACCATCGCGCAAATGCTGCACGTGCGGTGCCTTGCTCATGGATTCCTGGCCGCCGGCCGCCACTATTTTAGCATCGCCATTGGCAATTTGCTGAAGCCCAAGTGCCACGGCGCGAAGGCCTGAACCGCAGAGCTGGTTCATGCCCCAAGAGGGGCTTGCAACTGGAATTCCTGCGTTGATGGCAGCTTGGCGCGCCGGATTTTGGCCTTGGCCTGCGGTTAATACCTGGCCCAGGATAACTTCATCAATTTCTGCAGCGTCCAGCTTAGCGCGCTCCATGGCGGCTTTCAGGGCCACGGTGCCGAGATAGGATGCGGCAACGCTGGAAAGGGTTCCATTAAAGGCGCCAACTGGCGTTCTGGCGGCGGAAACGATGACGATATCTTGGGAAGACGCGGTTACCACGATGGCTCTCCTGGGCAAAAATTTTTCAACACGATATTATTCATAGCATCTGAAATGACTATCGCCATGTTTTTTTGCGCTTGCAATTGTGCACTGCGGGGAGCAAGTTTTTGCACTGCAGACATGAGCCCGTGGGATCATCGGGGGCATGTCGGTTTGGAGGAGTGTAAGACGTGAGTGAAGACAAATCTGCGCCTAAAAGTGCCGTTGTAATCAAGAAATACGCCAACCGCCGACTTTATAATACGGCCACGAGCACCTATGTGACCCTTGATGATCTTTCCGCCATGGTAAAATCCGGCACAGATTTTGTCGTCTATGACGCAAAGACCAGCGAAGATATTACACGCTCTGTTTTGACCCAGATCATTTTTGAAGAAGAAAACAAAGGCACCAACCTTCTGCCCATCAATTTCCTGCGCCAGCTTATCCGTTATTATGGCGACAGCATGCAAACACTGGTGCCCGGCTATCTGGAGTTCTCACTTGAGAACCTCACCAAGGAGCATGACAAGATCCGCGAGCAAATGCTGGCCCCCTTTACGGGCGAGCCGTTCAAGAACATGGAAGAACACGCCAAGCGCAATATGGCCATGTTCAGTGATGCCATGAAACTGTTCAATCCTTTTGCTGCCATGGCCATGAACCAGCCGGATGCTGCCGCACCGCCAAAACCAACGCCGGGCGCACCCCCTTCCAGTGATGACTTGCAGGCCATGAAAGACCAGCTCGCGGCGATGCAGGAAAAAATCAACACGATTGCGAAGAACTAAACTTCCCGCGATTAAGAGTGATCAGAGGGTTGTAGCGACTTCCTGAACTGTTCATCCAGCGCTTGAATGGCGAGCTGCAATCGCGAAAGTCCTTCTGGCCTGTCGTCAGCTTCTTCAATGGGATCAGGCTCTTGCAGGGTTTCCGCAGGCTCCGTCGGAAGCGATTTTTGCGACAGGGCTGCCAGTAAGATCTCGTCCTCGTAGGTTGTTGAATTGACTGATTCAAAGCTGATGTGTGGCCGGTCAGGTGTAATGAGATCTGGAAAGGCGAGTTCCTCAGACTTGGGCCAAGGCAGTTCGAGTGCCACTTCGCCAAAGAAATTGCCCTGCAGGAAATCCACGTTGCAGCTTGTCAGCATGTCCACATCACCTTGGGACTCAACCCACTCGGCAATGACCTTGAGGTTGAACTTGTGGCCCAGGTCCACGAGGGTGTGAATGAGATACTGGTTGGCCGTATTGTCACCCAGGTTGCGGCAGAAGGAACCGTCAAGCTTGATGATGTTAACGGGCAAATCACGCAAATTGCGGAATGACGTGAAGCCGGCGCCAAAATCATCAATGGCCACGCTGCATCCGATTTTGCGCAGGGTTTCCACAAAGGCAAACGTCTCTTTCATGTTCGCCAATGCAATGGTTTCAGTAATTTCCACCGTCAGGCGCTCGGCGATGGACTGGTTCGCCTTCACGATATCCGTAAGCTGGTTAAACCATCTGGGATCCGTGGCCGTTGCCCCTGAAACATTCATCGAAAGACGCGCTTGCGGGTAACTGTGCAAGGTCGCAATCGTCATCTGTGTTACCGTGCGGTCAATCAGCCGTACCAGCCCCAGTTTCTCGGCAACCGGAATAAGGTGGGCGGCGGCAATCATTTCATTGTTGGCATCGGTCATGCGCAAAAGCGCTTCATGCAGGACAACTTCCCGGGTTGCCGCACTGACGATGGGCTGAAAGCCCAGCTTGAACTGGTCGCTCTTGAGGCACTTTACAATTTCCGTGGCGCAACGGGCGTTGAGGCCGCGCTCCGCATTGCGTTTTGTTGACGGGCGATAGATGACTGACCCATCAGACGGCAGGCGCCTGGCTTCGGTCAAGGCCTCTTCGGCACGGGCCATCGCAATATTGGCATCGGTGGCATTCTTCGGCACAATAACCGCGCCAATGGAAAGCATGGCCCAGACGGGCCCCCATTCCGTTTCAATGACGCTTTCGCGCGCGATATTCACAAAGCGATCAACTGCAATCTGCAATTCATCTTCGCTGCAGCCATTGAGAATGATGCCAAACTTGCTGCCGGAATAGCGGGCGATTGCATCGCCGGTGCGCACGACCTGGCGGAGCCTCCGGCCCATCGCCACGATCACCTCGTCGGCAACTTCAAAGCCATAGGCTTCATTGACGACAGACAGGTTATTGACGGCTGCAATAATGAAAGCGCAATTGGTCTGCTCGCGGTTGGCGGTTGCAATGGTTTCACCAAGGGCCTCCGACAGGCGCCCGCGGTTCATCATGCCGGTCAGCGGATCGCAGTTGCCCAGAAAACTCAGGTGCTGGTCGCGGCTGTGGCGGTCATCAATCTTGCGGATGATGCCAAATACTTCTGCGGGGCGGCCATTTTTCCCGGCGTACCACTTGCCATGATCTTCCAGCCAAATGGCCCGCCTTCCGGTTCTGCCATCGGGCCTGAAAAGATACTCAATCTGGAAGGCAACACCATCGCCATCATCGGTCGCGTGGTTGCGCATTACAGTATCATAGCGACTGGTGATGTTGTCGCTATCCAGCAAATTGGCATAGGCGCGTCCAGAACTTGCCGTATCTGCGCGGCACTCAAGCACGGCCTCCATATTGGGGCTCCATTGGATGTCATCTGTTTCAATGATCCAGTGGTAGGTGGCCTCGCCCACGGCCTCAACGGAGCGCCGGATGCGATGCAAAGCATCCATATCGATGACACGGTTCAACGCCTCAATCGGACTGGTGACGGCTGCGCTTTCAGGCGCCAACTGGGCGTCGGCTTCAAATGAAAACACATTTGGCAGTTTTTCTTCGGTGCTCAAGTAGCCTCCAAGAGCTTACAATAGAGTTGTTTCAGCCCAAAAATTGAATTCCGTGCCAATTTAACGGAGCAATCGTAAACAATGCCGAAAAATCTTTAATTAATTTTGATGGTAACTTTTCAGTAACCGAGGGCAAGCCCGTCCTTGCGGCAATCGGAACCGCCGATGAGAAGGCCATTGGCGTGATCAATGACGATGGCCTGTCCGCCGCCCAAGGGTTCTCCTGCTGGAACAATGCGATGGCCTTTGGCTGCAAGCCCTGCCAGCGTGCCGGGCAGCACTGTCGTTTCGACCTTGAGCCCTCCATTTTCCGGGAACAGGCGCGGGAAATCGAGCGCTTCCTGCGGGTCCATGCCATAGACATAACGGTTAACGGCTACCATCACGTGCCCCATGGGCTGGAAGTTGCCGCCCATCACGCCGAAGCTCATGTCGATGTTGTTCTTCTTTTTCGCGACCGCTGGAATGATGGTGTGCAGCGGGCGCTTGGCGGGGCCGATGCAATTGGGATGGCGGGGATCGGTCACGAAGCCATAGCCCCGGTTTTGCAGGGTTATTCCGGTTTTGGGGGTGACAATGCCAGAGCCAAAGCTGGAATAGATCGAGTTGATGAAGGAAACGGTCAGGCGGTCCCTGTCGACAACGCTCAGGTAAACAGTATCCGACGGCGGAAATGAGATTGCGATATCGCTGGCCCGCCGCATGTCGATCAGGCCTGCCAGCTTCTGGGCGGTCTCGGCACTCAACAGCGCGTTCACGGGAATGTCGGCAAAACCGGGATCAGCGATATGACGGTTGCGCAACGCCCAGGCGAGCTTGAGCGCCTCAATTTCAAGATGGTAGCGTTCGGGGCTTTCCGGGCCAAAACGGCTGATGCCGAAGTGGCGGAGGATGTTCAGGGCGATGAGAACCGTGAGGCCCTGGCCATTGGGCGGCATTTCAAAAATCTCATGGTCGGCAAAGCTCGGTCGAAATCGGCTTCACCCAGCTTGAACCCGTGGCGGCAAAATCTTCCAGCGTGAGCAGGCCGCCCCGCGCCTGCAGCGTCGACACCATGTCTTCGGCAATTTCGCCGGTGTAAAATCCGTCGCGCCCGTGTTTGGCCACAAGCCTCAATGTATTTGCCAGGGCGGGATACTGCATGATCTCGCCAACCTGCGGCGCGCGATTGTTTTTGAGATAATGATGCCGTCCGCCCTCATCGGCCTGCAGCAATGCCAGGCTTTCGGGCCAATCGTGCGCCACGCGGGGCGTGACGGGTACTCCTGCCTCGGCGAGCCGGATGGCGGGCTGCAAGGCTTCGCCCAAACCCATGGTGCCGTGCTCTTTCAGCAATTCATCCCAGGCATCAATGGCGCCGGGAACGGTGACCGCATGCACGCTGGTGGGCACAATCTCGGTCAGGCCCGAAGCTTTCAGCCAATCCGAAGTTGCTGCCGCCGCGGAGCGGCCAGACCCGTTCAAGCCATGGAGCGTGCCATCGGGTTTTCCCACCAGCGCGAAACAATCGCCGCCAATGCCGGTCATGTGCGGCTCGGTCACGCAGAGAATTGCCGACGCGGTGATCGCCGCGTCAACGGCATTGCCGCCGCCCCGCAACACATCAATGGCCGCCAATGTTGCAAGCGGAGACGAAGTTGCCGCCATTCCATTCGTTCCCAAGGCAACGGAGCGGCCGGGCCTGTCAAAATTTCGCATTTGTTGCCTTCGTCAAAAATAGCCGCAGGAACGTCGCAAGCAGCATGGCATTGCAATGATGGATATTGCAAGAAAGCCGTGCACGCGCCTTGCTGGAATTCGCCGCTCCTGCCAAGAGGCGATAGACTTTTAGGGTGAAGTGTGTAGTTTCCCGTCATGAATAATATTTTCTTAACAGTAAGGATGATGTCGCCATGAGCACGGTAAAGAGTGATATTGAAATCGCTCGTGAAGCAAAGATGAAACCGATCATGGAGATTGGAAAGTCGCTTGGCATTCCGGAAAAAGACCTCATTCCCTATGGCCACACCAAGGCCAAGGTGCATCTGGATTACATCAACAGCCTTGCAAAAAAGAAGGATGGCAAGCTCATTCTGGTGACCGCCATCAACCCGACGCCAGCCGGCGAAGGCAAGACCACCACCACGGTTGGCCTTGGCGACGGCCTGAACCGCATCGGCAAAAAAGCCATGGTGTGTTTGCGTGAACCCTCGCTGGGGCCGTGCTTTGGCATGAAGGGGGGTGCTGCTGGCGGCGGCTATGCCCAGATCGTTCCGATGGAGGACATCAACCTGCATTTCACCGGCGACTTCCACGCCATCACCTCTGCCCATAATCTCTTGTCGGCGATGATCGACAACCACATCTATTGGGGCAACGAGCTTGGCATCGACACGCGCCGCGTTGCCTGGCGCCGGGTGATGGACATGAATGACCGCGCCTTGCGCGACATCGTGTGCTCGCTCGGCGGCGTTGCCAACGGCTACCCCAGAGAAGCCGGCTTTGATATTACGGTGGCTTCCGAAATCATGGCCATCCTGTGCCTGTCCACCTCGATTGAAGACCTGGAACGCCGCATCGGCCAGATCGTGGTTGCCGCAAAACGCGACAAGGGCCAGATTCTTGCGAAAGACATCAAGGCACCGGGCGCCATGACGGTGTTGCTCAAGGATGCGCTGATGCCAAACCTCGTGCAGACACTGGAAAACAATCCGGCCTTCGTGCATGGCGGCCCCTTTGCCAACATCGCCCACGGCTGCAACTCGGTGATGGCCACCAAGGCCGGCTTGAAGCTGGCGGATTATGTGGTGACGGAAGCCGGATTCGGCGCTGATCTGGGCGCTGAAAAATTCTTCGACATCAAGTGCCGCAAGGCGGGCCTCACGCCTGCCGCCACGGTCATCGTTGCCACCATCCGCGCGCTCAAGATGCATGGCGGCGTGGCCAAGGAAGACCTGAAAAAGGAAAATGTTGAATCCCTCAAGAAGGGCCTTGTCAATCTGGGCCGCCATATCGAGAACATGAAAAAATTCGGCGTGCCGATTGCCGTTGCCGTCAATCACTTCGTCACCGATACGGAAGCCGAAGTGGCCGCCATTGTTGCCTTCTGCAAGGAGCATGGTGTTGAAGCCTTCAAATGCACGCACTGGGCCGAGGGAGGGCGGGGGACCGAAGCGCTGGCCAGGCATGTGGCCGAGCTTGCCGACAGAAGCTCGGTGCAGTTCAAGCCCATCTATGGCGATGAATTGCCCCTGTGGGACAAGATCAAGACCATTGCCCGCGAAATCTACCGCGCCGATGACATCGTGGCCGACAAGTCGGTGCGCGACCAGCTCAAGGGTTACGAATCGCAGGGCTATGGCAAGTTCCCGATCTGCATGGCCAAGACGCAGTACTCCTTCTCCACCGATCCGAACCTCAAGGGCGCGCCCACCAACCATGTGGTGCCCATCCGCGAGGTCAGGCTTTCCGCCGGGGCTGAATTCATCGTCGTTGTGTGCGGTGACATCATGACCATGCCGGGCCTGCCCAAGGTGCCGTCCGCCGAGGTCATCGGGCTGGATGCCAAGGGGCAGATTGCCGGGTTGTTTTAAGCCCTCGCTTCATTTACGAGCAGCTGCAGGGCGCAAAGGATGATCTCTTGCGCCCTGATCAATTTCAAAGCCAATTATAAGGGAACTATTTAATTTGCGCGGGTCCACAACATGCCCATATACTAGGCTGGACACTTGGAAGTGAGCGGTATACTAGAGGTTGAGAGTGTAAGCTTGGAAGATATTTAAGAGCCTCTGGGGGCCTCCAAATGTCTCGCTATTGGATAACCACCGCCGCCAAAATGATTTTGGCGTTCTCAGTTCTAATGATAATTCCGTTGCTACAAACGGAAGGCCAAATATGCGAGAATAATGAGCATAGCAGCACCTATGAGTGCACCCCGTACAACATGCTCTGTATCTTTTTTTGGAACCTCTCGAACTTCTTTGATCATCATGAAGGCACCGTCATTGGTATTGCCACATTCTTTCTGGCATTGATTACGGCGTTCCTTTGGGATGCTACCCGCGATCTGGTGCACGGGGCTGAAAAGACCGCCGAGCGTCAATTGAGGGCCTATGTTCATCTTGATAAATGCGAAGTTGTGGTCACGCCCGATGGGACAATTAGACAATTTATAAGCCTTCGAAACTTTTTACAGACCCCGGCCCACAAGTACAGCCATAATATATGGTTCAAAGTTTGGAACGACAAAAATAAGCCTCCGGATTTTAAGCCATTCGAGAGACTCTCCGCGACTGCAACCATTGCGCCATCCGCCATAGTCGAGCTTGACCTCTCTTTCGATATTATAAAGGTACAAGGAAACGCATCGAGATTGTCGTAGTCTTTTTTGTTTTAGTTTTTTTTTCTTTTCTTTTTAGTTCTTCTTGTCGTTTTTTCTTTTCTCTTCTTCTTCTTTCTTTATGTAGTCTTTTTTTTCAATCAGTCTTCTTTTGTTTCATTAGTCTTCTCATGTGAGAGTTGCCAGTTCGTCCTGTTCTTTTTTCTTCCTTGTCTATCTTCTTTTTTTTTCTTCTTTCTTTTTTTTTCCTTTTTTCTTCTCTTTCTTCTCTTTTTCTTTTCTTTCTCTCTCTCTTCTCTCTTTTTTTTCATGTCGGCTTCTAGCAGCCTGTCTTTTTTTTTTTTCTATTCTTTTTTTCTTTCTCTTTCTTTTTGTGGTTCAGTCTTTTTCTTTTTTCTCCTTTTCTCTTTTTTTTTTTCTCCTTTCTTCTTTTTTTTTTTTCTTTCTCCTTTTCTTCTTTCTCTTTTCTTTCTTTTTCTTTTCTTCTTTCTTTCCTTTCTTCTTTTCTTCTTTCTTTTTCTTCTTTTTTTTTTTCTTCTTTTTCTTTCCTTTTTCTCTTTTCTTATTTTTGTATTCCTTCATTCTCTTTCTTTTCTTTTCTTTCTCTTTTTTCTTTCTTTTTTCTTTTTCTTTCTTTCTTTCTTTCTTTTTTTCTCTTTTTTTCTTTTTTTCTTTTTTTTCTCTTTTTTCTTCTCTCTTTCTCTTTTCTCTCTTCTTTCTTTCCTTCTTTCTTCTTTCTTCTTCTCTTCTCTCTCTCTTTTTCTTTCTCCTTTTCTTTCTCTCTTCTTTTTTCTCTTTTTTCTCTTCTTTTTCTCTTTCTTTCTCTTTTTTCTTTTTCTCTTCTCTTTTCTCTCTTTTTTTTTTTTTCTCTTTCTTCTTTCTCTTTTTCTCTTTTTCTTTTTTTTTTTTTTTTTCTTTCTTTTTTTTTTTTTTTTTCTTCTCTTTTTTTTTTTTTTCTCTTTTTTTTTCTTTTTTTTTTTTCTTTTTTTTTCTTTCTTTCTTTTTTCTTTTTTTTTTTTTTTCTTTCTCTTTTCTCTTTTTCTCTTTTGTTTTTCTTTTTTCTCTTTTTTTCTTTCTTTCTTTTTTTTTCTCTTTTTTTTTTTTTTTTTTTTTTTTTCTCTTTTTTCTTTTTCTTTTTTTTCTTTCTTTTTTTTTTTTTTTTTCTTTTTTTTCTTTCTTTCTATCTTTTCTTTTATCTATTTTCTCAAGCCATCAACGTTCTTAAGGGGACGGCTGACTTGTACGTTTGGGGAACAATTTTCTACAGCGATGCTTTTGGAGTGGATCGGGAAACCAGGTTCCGAATGAAGTACTTTGCCAGACTAAATCAAGAGGCCGGACTGTTCAGGTCAACCAAAGAGGGCAATGAGGCTACTTAAGGCCTTGGCAACCCATATCATGGCTCATCTCCAACCTTGAGGTAAGCAGGGTCCGTTAGGCCGCTTGTGGCATTTGCGCCATAATACCGGAAGTGAGCAAGTGTTGGGAGCAATTACAGATGAGAAAAGCATTTTTCGTGCGTGCAGTTTGGGACGAAGAAGCGAAAGTGTTCTACTCCGAAAGTGACATCAACGGGCTTCATATTGAAGCTGCCACCGTTGAAGAGTTTGAAGACATCATGAAAGATTTGGCCGTTGATATGATCACTGCCAACCATATTTCACTTAAAGAAATGGCATCACGACCATTGCGTGATTTGATTCCAACTATCTTGTGGGAGAGACCAGAGAAAAACGGCCTTATGTATCAAACGCACCAAGATCATTTGTTCTGTCTAGCATATAATGGGGCATTGCGGAATCCCACATTCACAAAAACCTTGCCGATAAGCGCAGTGAAATCATTGCCCACATAGGCAGCCTTGAAGCCGACCTAGAACAGGCACGCCGCGACCTATCCGCAATCGTCGCCACTGAGAAGGTATTCCAAGCCAAAGGGCCAAACGTGACGGCCTACATGAACTTGGCCTATCTCTTCCCCCGCCATGAACTTCCTAAGCTCGCCAGAGCACTCTGGCCACCAAGCCCGATGGCATAACCACAACGTACATTGCCGCCCAGATCATCGCTGACAAGTTGCTGGATAGGAAAGACCGTCACTTGCGGAAAGCCGTGGCTTACAAGCTGGTGCAAATGCTGCGGGTTTGGCATAAGCTGCGACTGATTGAACGGGTGGGGAAAGTTGTGACTGAGATAGTGTGGCGGCTGACCTAAGCCAACCGCCATATTTGCAATTATGTTTTGCTCACTGCTTTCTTCATGGTGATAATTTTAGGCTTAAAAGCTTGAATAGCTTTGGTGGCAGTAGCAGGTTTTATCTTTCCAATCTTTGCTTGGGTGTTAAGATAATCTGACAGATGGGAACCGAGATATGTCTCCCTGAACCATTTCCGAAAATCGCCCAGTGCGTCGTCTGGATAGCAATACGGGGTTTGTGGATTTGACGCTTGAGGAAAATAGACGGGATACTCATGTTCAAATTTGATGCGAGAACCGTGCAATATATCTAGATTTTCGGAAATCCAGTATTTCGATCACCTTTGGCCTACGCTTATGTCTGGCACAATATTTGGCCCAACATCTATGCCGGAATTAATCATTGGCACAATCATTCCGGCAATCTCCTGATAAACGCTAAAATAGCCAGCCGGAACAGCATTTGCTACAAGGCTCACTCGGTCATGGAACTGCTGCCATGAGAGACTTACTTTACCGTCAGGGTTGTACCCAACTTGGGCATAGACAAAATCCGAGAACCCTTTCTTAGCCAAAGTGCGGTAACTCTTCAGAGCGTGAGCGTTAGTCGATGAACCTTCGAACGCATAATATTCCAGAGTTGCCATGCAAACATGAGCCGGAACCGCGTGATGAATTGTTCCATTCTTCTTTACAGCATGGAAAAATACCGTGTCGTCAAAGCCCTGAGCCTTAATAAGATCGCGAATTTTCTGCTCACGCGATTTTGTTGACGTGTCTGCCCAATCATTTGTGAGTTTGACGAGGGTAGTGTGATCAACGCCGCACATGCTGGCCAATCCACTGATAGTAAGGAATGGCGTACCATCGCCTAGGAACCCATTCCAACGCCATCAATTTCTGCCTCTACTACGATTTCGAGATCAAATGAGAGTTGGGAAGGGGTGGTGACTGAATTGATAAATGATTTCATTTTATCTAGCCTTTTCAATAAGTTGATGTGGTGACCAACAAGGCTAGACACGATTTCTCCTATGTTTAATATAGGAGTTGCACAAAACGCTACAGCCTCGTTGCTGATAGTCGAATGGATTGCTTCGAGAAATCGAAGTGGTCCATTTTGTTTTCAGCAGACTGATCTTATCATAGAAAGATGAAAATCTCAAAGGCTAGCAATCATTTGTTGCCCTGCCAATATCCCTTCCAGTTCCGGCTAAACGGATGCTACAAGCCAAGGCCAGCAATGCGCTTGGTGGCGGCACCATTATCTTCCCTGCAATGATCTTCTGCCCAAGCGGCATGGCTGCATATTGATGCAAATGGCGGGGTGATACGAAGTGGTGCTGGCCCTGCACCATGCGGCGCAAGCGTGAGAAGTAGCTTTCGGCTTGGTTGGTGCAAGCGCCGTCTTTGCAATAGGCTTCACTGTGGTTGATGCGGCTTACCGGGAAAGTGTCATGTAAGACGTCCCAATGGATAGCCTCATCGGCGTGAATTGCAGCGCCTTTGGCGGTCACAGTCTGAATAAAAGCCACGCCATCGGCTTCCTAGCGAACTACAGCGGTCAATGTCCTTCCTTGACGTTGGCAGGCTGCAATTACCACGCGGCGCGTTCCGGTCTGAAATTCTGCCTTGCGGCGTCTACACGGTTTTCGACGAAGTTGGCCGGGCGAATGTGACCTCCGAAATATGCCCCATCAACCTCAACTTCTCCTCCAGACTGTGACCTTTGGTTTCAAAGGCCACTGCCTCACTCAGCTTGTGAGCGAATACTAAGTCCGTCTTGTACTGGACGCCCATATCGCTGGAAAGCTGGAGAGATGAAACATCCTTGGCGGCATTGTCTACAATCAGATCGCAGCCAGCATGTCCACAAAGGCCAGCTTGCGGGACGCGAAGATTGCCGGGTTGTTCTAACCGTCACCAAACTGTGATGGAGAAGGTGCGAAGGAACCCTTTCGCGCCTTTTTTGTTGTGCTTACATGATATGGATGCGCAAAATCTTGTTAGTCATAACGGTTTTTATACTTGGTGCGATGAGCTACGGCTATTCGCAGAATGGGCAGGGGCGCGCGGCCCCGCGCGATCAATGGGAATCATTGCTCCGTGAATGGATTAAATTGCCTGCGGGCTACCAGCTGGATGTGTTTGCGCGCGATCTCGGCAAGCCCCGCATCATGCAGATGACGGGAGATGGAAATCTGATTGTTTCGGGTTACCGCGGCGGCAACATCCTGCTGATAAAGGCGGATGGCGATGGCGATGGGCGCAGCGACGGGCAGGAAAACCTGCGTGAAGGCCTCGACCAGCCCCATGGCCTGCTGCTTGAGGGCAGCACACTTTATGTTGCCGAAGAACAGCGCGTGGTGAGTTATGATTTCGATGGTGCGAAGCTCGAAAATGAACGGGTGATTCTGGATGGCATCCCAGGAGGCGATGGACATTCCTCACGCACCCTCAAACGCGGAACGGATGGTTTTCTCTACCTGTCGGTCGGATCAAGCTGCAATTCCTGCGTTGAAGACCACCCTTGGCGCGCTGCGCTTGTTCGTTTCAAGGAAGGGGCTGCACCCGAACTCTTTGCTTCCGGCCTTCGCAACACGGTGGGCTTTGACTGGCGGCCCGCAACGGGCAAGCTTTACGGCGTCGACAATGGCCGGGATAATCTCGGCGACGACATTCCCGATGATGAGGTGAACCTGATTGAGGCGGGCAAGCATTATGGCTGGCCTTTCGTGCATGGGGCGGATGTCAGGGATCCGGATTTGTTTGCGGTCAAGCCCGCAGATTTGACGCCGGTTACCCAGGCCTTGGGGCTGGGCGGGCATGTGGCGCCGCTTTCAATCAGGTTTCTGCGCTATCAAACCGACAGTGAGATGAATGGCACCGCCTTGGTGGCCGAGCATGGGTCGTGGAATCGCTCGGAAAAGAGCGGTTATCGCCTCGTGCAGCTCAAGTTTGCGGGTGATTCGGTCGCTGCGGAGCCCTTTTTGACGGGGTGCAACGCCGGAGAAGAGGTCATTTGCCGGCCCGTGGATATTCTGGAGGCGCCTGACGGCAGCCTTTACGTGACCGATGATTATGCAGGGGCGGTCTATAAAATCAGCAAAACACCCTCATGAAGGCCGGATTTGCCTCCATTTGCGGCAATGCAGCAGCAAAAACAATCAATGTTACCGAATTGTAAACATTTGATTTATATAGGTGAAAAGCAGCTATGCAAAATTTGCATTGGTAATTTTGCTGCACTGCACCTAATTTCTGTCGTGTTAAAGCAACCCATAGTTAGTCAATCCAAGGGGAATGACCATGTTCGATTTTGTAAAGACACGTTACACACGCTGGCAGCGTTTCAGCCGCACCAAGTCTGAGCTCGAAGGCCTTACAAACCGTGAGCTCGCCGATTTGGGCATCGCACGCACAGACATTCATCGTTTGGCGCGCGAAGCGACACGGTAGAATAGGAGGCAGCAATGCCAATCAATAAAATTTTGAGCCGCAAAGCCCGCTTTCAAGCCTACCTGCAAACACGGCAAGACCTGGAAAAGATCTCCGACCGTGACCTCGCAGACATGGGCATCAAGCGTTACCAGCTTGGCCATGCGGCTCGTGTAAAAGCGCTGGGTTGACCTCCTCAACCCGGATTTGATGAAGCCCGCCCTTCTTAAATGAAGCGGCGGGCTTTTTCTTTTTCTCTTATACCGTCTAGTAATCTTGAGCCAGGCTTCATGTTCGTCACTAAAAGTGCGGCTCCGTGCAAATTGGCGATTGCGCTCACGAGGCTAAGGCCCAAACCATTACCCGGTGTGTTGCGGCTGCTGTCCAGCCTGTAGAAGCGGCGGAAAATCAGCTGCTCATCGGCTTCTGGAATGCCTGGCCCACTGTCAAAAACAGCTAACGTTGTACCATGAACAGTTTTCCGGGCTTCAACGCACGCACGCGTTCCACGCGGGGTATGGATCAAAACATTCTCAACGAGGTTCGATAAGAGTTGTATCAACAGCTGTTGATCGCCTTGAACCAGGACCTGATCGTCTGTTCTAGTCTCAAGACGTTTGCCCTGTTCTTCAAATGGCGCTGCATATGCTTCTTCGATTTTGCGTGTAATTTGCGTGAGGTCAACTTCAGTGAAGTTTGCCTTTCTGGCGCCTTCCTCGATTTCTGCAATTCGGAGCAGGGATGTGAGCGTGCCCAGCAGGCCATCTGCTTCTTCAATCGCGGTGTCCACGGCTCCGACCTCAAGTTTTTGCCGAAGGCGTGTGAGCGGTGTGCGGATGTCATGGGCAATGTCATTGGTGATTTGGCGTTGACTTTCAAGCAACACTTCGTTGCGATCCAGCATACGGTTCAGAGATGAGGAAAGCCTGTCGAATTCATCACTAGTCCGCGTGAGGGGCATGCGCTGCGTGGACGCGCCGCCAGTGATTGCTTCAGCGGTCTTGACCAATTGATCGAGCCTTCGTGTGTAGAAGTGGCTAAGCCAAAGACCGCCAAAGACCGCAAGCACTGAAGCGCAGAGTGCTGCCAGAGTAAATACACTGCCCAAGACATCTCTGATGTTTTCGATTTCGTCGGTATCTTCGGCGATAGTGAGTATGTTGCCGCCTACTGTTTTCGCGTAACCTCGGAAGCTATCGGCAGCTTCTTCCTGCCCATTTTCCGTTACACCAAAATTGAACCATCCCGATGCACTGCCTGTTGGCGCAAGGTTGCCCGCGATCAAGGTGCCCGCGGTCGTTTCGAGCCGGTATTTCAATCCTATTTCGTTACCGATGCGAGATTTTATTACATCAGCCAAAGCACTGCCATTGGAGCTGATAGCCAATAGATCGTTCATCTCAGCAGAAATGCGGGTGTCGATTTGGCGGCGAAGTGCAGCATCGACAAGCACAACCGAAATAATGCCAAGCGCAATGACAGACAGGCTGAACAAGGCTGCATAAAATGCGGCAAGCCTCGCCGCCATGCCTCTAGGGCCTTTCACGGACCACATAGCCTGCACCTCTTATGGTTTGAATTAGGTCTTTGCCGTCGCCAAGCTTGGCCCGCAGCCTGCTGATGTGAGTTTCAACAATGTTGGTGCGTGGATCGAAATGAAAATCCCAGACCTTTTCAAGCAACATGGTGCGTGTCAGAACTTCGTTCTTGTGGAGCATGAGAGTTTCCAGCAGCACGAATTCACGGGGCTGCAAGTCCATACGTTGGTTGTTGTATGTGACGGAGCGGCGCAAGCGATCTAGCACAAGTTCGCCGCAACTGAGTTCGGCCTGAATGTTTGCAAGCGGCGGCCTGCGGGCAAGTGCTGTGACGCGGGCGAGGAATTCTGAGAAGGCAAATGGCTTGACGAGGTAGTCATCGCCACCTGCCTCCAAGCCTTCAACGCGCTGGTCTACCCGGCCAAGCGCTGTGAGGAAAAGCACAGGCGTGCGAATATCCGCTGCACGCAAGGTGCGGACAATTCCAAGGCCATCAATTTCAGGCAGGAGTGATCAACGACAAGAACATCATATGCATTGGATGAGCCAAGGAACAATCCGTCCTTGCCAGTTTCGGCAATATCCGGCGCATGACCAGCCTCTCGCAGGCCCTGCGCGAGGTAGGTCGCAATCTTGCTGTCATCCTCAATGAGCAGGATTTTCATGTATTACTTGCATGCGTCCTTTGACGGATTCTTGATTGATCGCTCAACTAGATCGACTGAATCAGCAGAATCTGGGCGGTTGAGGAAATCCATGCCTCATTCCTAGCGGTGCTGGCCATATTGAGGCCCGTATGCACATCTTGCAAGAGGTCGGAAAGCGCCTTGTCAGCCATGTGCTTTTTGGCGCTTTCCGAGTTTTTGGACTATTCCGCAACGGTTGCCGAAATTGCAGCCCAATTGATTGGTGTTGAGGCGGCCAGTCCGTGGAGCTTGAACCCTGCATAGTCCAGCATGGCGGCGTCGAGCGTTGTAGGCAGGCGCCGCTCAAATGCGGTTACCAATGTCCTGTAGACTTCCACTGCCGCCACAGAAGCCCTCGCTGGATTGCCAGCTTTTACGGCTTGATCAATGGACTTGATATGAGTTTCAGACTGGTATGCGGCATCATCAGACAGGGTTGGCCTGATCTCTGCAAATTTTTGGTGTACGGATGCGAGGGCCTCTTTCACCGCATTTGCGTCATCGCCTAACGCCACTTCCACAAAGTCCTCATTTGCCGAGATCGCGGCATCTATTTGTTCGCAAGTGGGTTTTGGTGCTGCTGTTGCAGGTGTCAAGGTTGCGCACAACATGCCCACGCCCAAAATTGTCAAGATTGCATTGTATTTCCTTTCCTGATCGCAATTGACCAGATGGAGCATGCATGATGGCAGATCGCCAGAAAGTGGAGCCAGCTATACGGATTGGCAATGTGGCGCGCGTAAGATGCGAATTGCGGCAATCCGCCCGATTAAGCTGGTTGCGAGTCTTAATCCACTGTGAT
Source organism: uncultured Alphaproteobacteria bacterium (assembly GCA_963763635.1). Classification (GTDB taxonomy): domain Bacteria; phylum Pseudomonadota; class Alphaproteobacteria; order Rhizobiales; family Aestuariivirgaceae; genus Aestuariivirga. Next base: position 10,845 of record CAVXPO010000013.1, on the reverse strand, counting down.
ACCCAGACGCCGCGGCAGGCCCCTCGCCTTGCTCCGCACCTTTGCCTTGGGTGGAGGATTGTTCAAAAATTCAAGTGTTGGGGCTGCATTTCAAGCCAAAACGCTGTTCTGTTTCGAAAGAGATATCGTGGCAGCCACAGACCAGGCCATTTCCGGCGTTCCCGGCAGATACGCAGCAGCACTTTTTGAGCTGACCGCAGAAACCAATTCCGTTGATGAGGTCGCGGACGACCTGTCTTCATTCCAAACCATGCTGGGCGGTTCACCAGATTTGCAGCGCATGCTACGTTCGCCGGTGTCATCTGCAGAAAACCAGCTCAGCGCTTTGGACGCCCTGTGTGCCAGGGCCGGCATTTCGGGCATTGCGCTCAATTTCATCAAGCTGGTTGCCAAAAACCGCAGGCTTCCTGCTTTGTCCGATGCGATCACAGCATTCAATGCGCTGGTGGCTGAATCAAAGGGCGAAGTCGCTGCTGAAGTCACCTCGGCTGAAAAGCTTAACGCCAAACATATCACCGACATCAAAGCCGCGCTCAAGGCGTCGACCGGGCGCGATGTATTGCTGACTGCCAAGGTGGATAAATCCATCCTCGGCGGCCTCATCGTTAAAGTGGGTTCCAAGATGATGGACAACTCGCTCAAGACAAAACTTCAAAACCTTAAAGTTGCCATGAAGGGGAACGGCTGATGGATATTCGCGCCGCTGAGATTTCGACAATTCTGAAAAAGCAGATCAAGGATTTCGGCAATGATGCTGAAGTTTCCGAAATCGGCCAGGTGCTTTCCGTCGGTGATGGCATTGCTCGCGTTTACGGCCTGGACAATGTCCAGGCGGGTGAAATGGTGGAATTCCCCGGCGGCATTCGCGGCATGGCGCTTAACCTTGAAACCGACAATGTGGGCGTGGTTATTTTCGGCAACGACCGCGACATCAAGGAAGGCGACACGGTCAAGCGCACCGGCGCCATCGTGGAAGTTCCCATCGGCAAGGAATTGCTGGGCCGCGTGGTTGACGCGCTCGGCAATCCAATCGATGGCAAAGGCCCGATCAAGACCAAGCTGCGCTCGCGCGTTGACGTTAAGGCCCCCGGCATTATTCCGCGCAAATCCGTGCATGAACCGATGTCCACTGGTTTGAAAGCTGTTGATGCCTTGATCCCTGTTGGCCGCGGCCAGCGCGAGCTTATCATTGGTGACCGGCAGACCGGCAAGACTGCCATTATTCTCGATGCGATTTTGAACCAGAAGGCCATTCACCAGATCAGGCCCGGAAAAAGAAAAGCTGTATTGCGTGTATGTCGCTTGCGGCCAGAAACGTTCGACCGTTGCGCAGTTTGTGAAAATTCTCGAGGACGCAGGTGCGCTGGAATATTCCATCATCGTGGCGGCAACCGCTTCTGAATCCGCCCCCATGCAATATCTCGCACCGTTCACGGGTTGCACCATGGGCGAATATTTCCGCGATAACGGCATGCATGCGCTGATTGCTTACGATGATCTTTCCAAGCAGGCCGTGGCCTACCGCCAGATGTCGCTGTTGCTACGCCGCCCGCCAGGCCGCGAAGCCTATCCCGGCGACGTGTTCTATCTCCACTCCCGTTTGCTGGAGCGTTCAGCCAAGCTGAATGATGCGTTGGGCGGCGGTTCGCTCACCGCACTTCCGGTTATTGAAACCCAGGCCAACGACGTGTCGGCCTATATTCCAACCAACGTGATCTCGATCACCGATGGCCAGATCTTCCTTGAAACCGATCTGTTCTACCAAGGCATCCGCCCGGCGGTGAACGTGGGCCTCTCGGTGTCGCGCGTGGGTTCCGCCGCCCAGATCAAGGCGATGAAGCAGGTTGCCGGCAAGATCAAGGGTGAGCTTGCCCAGTACCGCGAAATGGCGGCCTTCGCCCAGTTCGGTTCCGATCTTGATGCGGCAACGCAAAAGCTGTTGAACCGTGGCGCACGTCTCACCGAATTGCTCAAGCAACCCCAGTTCTCGCCGCTCAAAACGGAAGAACAGGTTGTGGCCATCTATGCGGGCGTGAATGGTTATCTCGACGGATTTGCAGTTGACCGCATCCGCGACTTCGAAGATGGATTGCTGCGCATGATGCGCGATAAGCACATGGACATCCTGGATTCAATTCGCACGGAAAAGCAAATTACTGATGCCATGGCTCCCAAGCTCAAGGCTGCAGTGGATGGTTTCACCAAGGCTTTCGCATAAAGGTTCCTGATGGCCAGTCTTAAAGACCTCCGGAACCGCATCGCCTCGGTCAAGGCGACACGCAAAATCACCAAGGCCATGCAAATGGTGGCGGCGGCGAAATTGCGCCGCGCGCAGGAAGCAGCGGTTGCCGCGCGCCCCTATTCGGAGCGGATGGCTGTGGTGCTGGCGAATTTGGCTAGCGCTGTTTCCGGTCAAGACGGTGCACCCCAATTATTGGCTGGAACGGGTCGTGACCAAGTTCACTTGCTGGTTGTGGCAACCGCTGAACGCGGCCTTTGCGGCGGCTTCAATTCTTCCATCGTCAGGCTGGCGAGAGATCACGCTGAAAAGCTGATGGCCCAGGGCAAGACCGTCAAAATCATGACCGTTGGCAAGAAGGGCAATGACTCGCTCAAGCGCGTTTATGGCAAATACATTGTGGACGCCGTTGATTTCCGCGGCCTCAAGCAAATCGGCTTTGGCAATGCGCAGCCCGTCGGCGCCAAAATCATCAGCCTGTTCAATGCCGGCGAATTTGATGTTGCAACCCTGTTTTTTGCCGAGTTCAAATCGGTGATGTCGCAGAAGCCAACCGCCTTGCAGCTTATTCCGGCGGCCGTCTCCGGCGGCAAGGCGCCCGATCTCGGCGGGGCGATTTATGATGCGGAACCGGATGAGGGCGAAATCCTCAGCGACCTCCTGCCGCGCAATATTTCCATTCAGGTGTTCCGTGGCCTGCTGGAGAATGCCGCTTCCGAACAGGGTGCCCGCATGAGCGCCATGGACAACGCCACCCGCAACGCCGGCGACATGATCAACAAGCTGTCGATCAAGTATAACCGCCAGCGCCAGGCCCAGATTACCAAAGAACTCATTGAAATCATTTCAGGCGCAGAAGCGCTCTAAGAGACGAAGAGAAGGACACATCACATGGCAAAGAGCGCCGCATCAACAAAATCCAAGGGCCAACTTGTTGGCCGCATCACGCAGGTGACGGGTGCCGTTATCGACGTTCAGTTTGAGGGTGAGCTGCCGCAAATCCTGAACGCGCTTGAAACCACCAATGGCGGCAACCGCCTGGTGCTCGAAGTGGCGCAGCATTTGGGTGAAAAAACCGTGCGCACCATCGCCATGGATTCATCTGAAGGTTTGGTGCGCGGCCAGGAAGTCTATGATACCGGAACCCCGATCATGATGCCGGTTGGCCCCGAAACATTGGGCCGCATCATGAACGTGATCGGCGAGCCCGTGGATGAAGCGGGCCCGATGAAAACCAAGCTCACCCGCGCCATTCACCAGGACGCGCCGAGCTTTGTCGAGCAATCAACCGAAGCCGAAATCCTGGTCACCGGCATCAAGGTTGTTGACCTCTTGGCACCTTACGCCAAGGGCGGCAAAATCGGCCTGTTCGGCGGCGCCGGCGTTGGCAAAACCGTTCTCATCATGGAACTCATCAACAACGTGGCGAAAGCCCACGGCGGCTACTCGGTGTTCGCCGGTGTCGGCGAGCGCACCCGCGAGGGCAACGATCTCTACCATGAAATGATCGAATCCGGCGTGAACAAGAAGGGCGGCGGCGAAGGCTCCAAGGCAGCGCTTGTGTATGGCCAAATGAACGAGCCACCGGGTGCTCGCGCGCGTGTGGCCCTCTCCGGCCTCACGGTCGCCGAGCATTTCCGCGATGAAGGCCAGGATGTGCTGTTCTTCGTGGACAACATCTTCCGCTTCACGCAGGCCGGTTCCGAAGTGTCGGCCCTCCTGGGACGCATTCCATCGGCCGTGGGTTATCAGCCAACGCTGGCCACCGACATGGGCACCATGCAGGAGCGCATCACCACGACGCAAAAGGGTTCGATCACCTCGCGTGCAGGCCATTTACGTGCCCGCCGACGATTTGACCGATCCGGCGCCCGCCACGTCCTTCGCCCATTTGGACGCCACCACAACGCTGTCGCGCGGCATTGCCGAAAAGGGCATTTATCCCGCTGTGGATCCCCTGGATTCAACCTCGCGCATGATGGATGCCCGCATCATCGGTGAAGAGCATTATCAAACGGCGCGTCGCGTGCAGCAGGTTCTGCAGCGCTACAAGGCCCTGCAGGACATCATCGCCATTCTCGGCATGGACGAACTTTCGGAAGACGACAAGATCGCCGTGGCGCGCGCCCGCAAGATCGAGCGCTTCATGTCGCAGCCGTTCTTCGTGGCCGAAGTGTTCACCGGCTCCCCCGGCAAGCTCGTGCCATTGGCTGATACCATCAAGGGCTTCAAGGGCCTGTGTGACGGCGCTTACGACCACTTGCCGGAGTCAGCCTTCTATATGGTGGGCACCATTGAAGAGGCCGTCGAAAAGGCCCAGCGCCTTGCCGCGGAAGCGGCGTAAGCACCATGGCTGGCCTTCACTTTGAACTGGTCTCGCCCGCACGGCTGCTGTTTTCAGGCGAAGTGACATCGGTCACGCTGCCCGGAACCGAGGGTGATATGGGCATCTTCGCTGGCCATGCGCCGGTGCTGTCAACACTGCGCCCCGGCGTGGTGGTGGTGACCAAAGAGGGCGGCGCAACCGACCGCATTTTCGTGCGCGGCGGCTTTGCCGAGGTGAACAGCCAAGGGCTGACGCTGCTGGCCGAGACGGCAATTCCGTTGGCTGAACTTGATGCAGGCGCACTGGCGCAACAGGTTACCAATGCGGAAGAAGATCTGGCCGATGCCGTGGATGATGAGGCCAAGCGCAAGGCGCAGGAGAACTTGGACCACTTGAAGTCGGTGCAGAGCGCGCTGTAAGTTAGTGATGGGATATGACAACGGAGCAGTTGGACAAACCCCTGCCAAACCAACCAATGTTGCCTCCATGGGTTTGGGATTTTCTGTTTGTTGTTATATTGCCCGTGGCTTGCTTTGCGCTAGACCCTGTTTTTTTTGATGCTACGCCATCTATGTTTCCGACTCTCTTTGAGCCGTTACAATTCGCTACTTATGTATGCGTAGTAATTTTGGTTATAGCTTTCTATTTAACCTATCTGCAGATTGAATCAGTATATGCACGTCACTTTCTCTTGGGATTCCTGCTAGCCGGGTTGGCACTCTCCCTTTGTTTTGGCTTGGCACTTCTGCCGCTAACAATCATAGGACTCGTAATACTTCTTGGAGTCCTTGGACTGATTCCATTCGGTACTGCGTGGAGGTTTTGGCGCAGAATGAAAAGCATGGACTTGGGGATACCGCGAAAACCGCCATTGATCATTGCTGTGATAGCGGGCTTCATATTTCCATTTGTTGCCGCATACACGCTCAAAGAATATGGAAAATCTGAAGTAACCAAGATTCTAAGTGACGTTCAGTCAACTGATCTTTCTATGGCGCGCATTGGTATGTCAAATCTTTCCGGCCACTGGTACTGTCGCGAGTCATGTCAAAATATGGTCGCTGTACTTTATGGACAGGGGAAAATTGCGCTACCAGAATCGGAGTTTGCAATGCTTTTTCAAAGCCACGCTGGCATTGATTACAAACAATATCTTGTCGTGGCGACAGACTAATTTTTCCACCACTCCCAACTCTCCATCATCGGCCTTGAGCCGATGACCCAGACTTTGCCACGCGCCGAAATCTGGTTGGTCGGGTCGATGCCCGACCATGGAGAGTTTGGTAGATCGATTATTCACAAAGAAAATGCCCGCGACTTGCGCGGGCATGATGAGAATTGGGAGGAACCTATCCATCCTCACCCTGAGGTGCATGGCGTGAGCCATGCCTCGAAGGGCTGGTGGATGGGGAAACAGGTGCTTCGAGGCCCTGCTGCGCAGGGCCCCTCAGCATGAGGGGTTGTTACTCACCAACCCGTACTGGCCTGCGGTCGCTTTTGGCGCTGCTGATTTCTTTCATCCAGCTTGGCTTGCCGCCGCCGCCAGCGCGCTTGGGTGCGTTGGCACCGCCGCCGTGGTTGCGGTTGCCTTCGCGGCCAACGGGATTCCATTGCTTCTTCTGGCCTTGGGGTTTTTGGCCTTGGGGCCTGGTGCTGCGGCCATTGGGGCGCTTGGCTTCCTGCTCGGCGGGCGGCAGGGTTGCCTTGCCGAGAGCGTGCTGCACCACGGGAACACTCTGGCGGATGGTGCGTTCGATGTCTTTCAGCAATGAGCGTTCATCACCTGCACAGAATGCAATCGCCACACCTTCAGCGCCGGCCCTTGCGGTGCGGCCGATGCGGTGGACGTAGGATTCCGGCACGTGGGGGAGATCATAGTTGATCACATGGCTCACGCCGTCAACGTCAATGCCGCGAGCGGCGATATCGGTTGCCACCAGCACCAGAATCTTGCCCGCCTTGAATCCGGCAAGCGCCTTCTCGCGGTTGGCCTGGGATTTGTTGCCGTGAATGGCGGAGGCCGTGTAGCCGCCCGCAATCAGGCCCTTCATGATCTTGTCGGCGCCATGCTTGGTGCGGCTGAAAACAAGGGTGCGCGTCATGTTGTTGTCTTTGAGAATTTCAACCAGCAGCTTGAGCTTGTTGGCCTGGTCAACATGAATGACACTCTGGTTCACGCGGTCAACCGTGGTTGCCACGGGCGCTACTTCAACACGCACGGGGTTGGTCAAGCAGCCCGCTGGCCAGGTTGGAAATTTCCTTCGGCATGGTGGCCGAGAAGAAAAGATTCTGACGCACCTTCGGCAGCATGCCGGTGATCTTGCGGATGGCATGGATGAAGCCCAAGTCCAGCATCTGGTCAACTTCATCAAGCACCAGCACTTCGACGTTTGCGAGGGTGAGCGCCCGGCGTTCAATGAGATCAACGAGGCGGCCCGGGGTGGCGACAACAACATCAACGCCGCCGCGCAGGATATCAATCTGCTTGCCGATGGACACGCCGCCGAAAACAACAGCGCGTGTCACCTTCAAATTGCGGCCATAGGTTTTGAAGCTTTCGCCGATTTGCGAGGCGAGCTCGCGGGTTGGCGAGAGAACCAAAACCTTGCAAGAGTTCTTGGCCACGCGCTCGGTGGACATCGAAAGACGCTCGAGGATTGGCAATGCGAAGGCGGCGGTTTTGCCGGTGCCGGTTTGGGCTATCCCTAGGAGATCGCGGCCCTTCATGAGTTCGGGAATGGCGCGGGCCTGGATGGGGGTTGGCTTGTCGTAGCCTTCAGCCGCAATCGCTTTGAGAAGGGGCGCTGAAAGGTTGAGTTCTGAAAATGAATTCACTTTATAAATATCTTTCTGTTTCGGACAGATGTGGGGAAAGCGCAGAACATGTCCGAGCGACCATTTCGCGGGAATCGCAAAATGATACTGGCTCTGTGCTTAAACAGATCCCACGTGAAAGGAGTGTTCGGATTATTTCGGTTTCGGCCGGAACAGCAACCCTGGGGGTTACCTCACGTTATTCTTATATGACCGAGGTCGATAACGCAGCATATGGACGCCGCAGTGCAATAAGTCAAGCTCCAAGCGCCGAGATGGCGGGAAGCAGATCCTCCATGCTGTTAACGACCTGTAAAACGCCCAGTTCTTCCAGGGCTTTGGCCTTGGAAACCGGATCATGGGCAACGCCGGTAAAGCCGATCACGCGGCAGCCGGCAGCCCGTGCGGCCATGACACCCGTCGCACTATCTTCCACCACCAGGCATTTGTTGGGCGCAAATCCGGCGCGGAAAGCGGCGAGCTGGTAGATGTCCGGCGCGGGCTTGCCGTATTTCACATCTTCAAATGTTGTCAACCTGTCGCCAAAGAAGGGTTCAAGCCCCGTCATGCGCAGCGCTTCAATCGCGCGGTGGCGGGGGCCATTGGTGCCGATGCTTTTGGGCAGGTGGAGCTGTTGCAACAGGGGAATGACGCCGGGCACCGTCTTGAGATCACGCCGGTAGAGTTCAAGCATGAGGTCATCCTTGCGGGCGCTTAAATCCTTCGGCAGGCTTTTGCCAAACTCCAGTTCCATCGCGGCGATCATGGCTTCGAAGGTGGTGCCGACAAAGCGGTGGTGCATTTCCGCTTCGGTGAAATCAATGCCGTTTTGGGCGAGCAATGCCAGGTCAACATCCATCGAAATCTTTTCGCTGTCGATCAGCACGCCATCGCAATCAAAAATGACGTGGGAGATCATTCTGCGCCGAGATGCCTGAAGGCTTTAATGACCTGCTCATAGACAGGCTTCTTGAAGGGCACGATAATATCGATCATCTCGTCCATGCGGGCCCAGCGCCAGGCGTCAAATTCCTGTTTGTGTCCGGGCGGGGCCAAATCAATTTCGCGGTCGTCTCCGGTAAAACGCATGGCAAACCACTTCTGGGTTTGGCCGCGGTATTTCCCCTTCCACGAAATGCCAATCAGGTGTTCGGGCAGGTCATATTTATACCAGTCTGGCGCTTCGGCAATGATTTCCGCAGAGGTGACGGCGGTTTCCTCGGCCAGTTCGCGCTTGGCGGCCAGCGCGATGTCTTCGCCTTCATCAATGCCACCTTGCGGCATTTGCCACCATTTGCCAACACCATCATCATTCTGTTTTTGAAAACGCCGGCCGATCCATACGAGGCCATCCCTGTTCAGCAACATCACGCCAACGCACGGCCTGTAGGCGGTAATTAGTTTCGGATCTTTCATCAGCCGAGACGGCCCTTGAATGTCGCGCTCACCGGCACCAGCAGGATGCCCTTTTCGCGCAATTGCTCCGCCCATTGCTTTACGGCGTCAACCGTCACCTCAAGGCCAGAGCCTGTGCCGATGGCATAGCCGTTGGCCTTGGCTTCGCTTTCAAGCATTTCAAGCGCTGTTGCGATGCTTTGGGGCGTTGGGTCACTGTCAATCACGATCTGGGCGCGGCGCAGAGGCAAATTGGTTTCGCGCGCCATATCTTCGGAAGCGGTGAGCGATGTTGAGGCGTCCTCAAGATAGACCAGCCCGCGTTTTCTCATTTCCGCCAAGACGGGTTTCAGGGCCAGCGGCGTGGAAAGCAAGCGGCCCCCCATGTAATTCGTAATGCCGATGTAACCTGAAAAACGGCTCATGTGCCAATGCAGCGATTCAAGATTTGCCTTGGCATCCGCATCGGCCAGCAGGGTTTTGGGGCCGGGGTTGTTGTTGGGGTAGCCCATGGGCTCCATGGGAAGCTGAAGCAGCACTTCGTGGCCGCTGGCGCGCGCCTTGTTCACCTGGGATTGCAAATCCTCGCCATAGGGCGCGAAGGCAAATGTCACGTCACCGGGCAATTCCCGCACGGCGCGTTGGGTAAGCTTTGGATTAAGCCCCATGCCGCCCAAAAGAATGGCAATCTTTGGCCGTTCTGAATGGATAACGCCCATCGGCGTGTTGCGGGCATAAACGTCGGACGGTTTTTTGTTGCCGGCACTGATGCGCGGCAGCATCTGCCCGATATTGCTGGTTTCTACAAGCTCGGCCACGGGTGCGGCGCGGAGCGGCCGGCGCGGCGAAACTTCAATCGAGGTTTCGGTCATGTACACGTCCTGCTGGACGGGTTGCTCGACCTGTATTTTTACATCGTCCTCAACGATGACTTCCTTTGAAGCCTCTTCGGTTTCTTCTGCGAGCTGCTCGTCAGGGGCTGGGGTGGTGGAGGCCGTGCTGATTTCTTCAGGGACCGGAATGGCTGCCGTTATGATAGGTTCGCCCGCAAAGGGATAGGGCACACGCATGGCCCAGGCTGAAAGGCCCACCATGCCGGTTATGCACAGAACTGTTGTCGCCAGCAGAAGGCTGGGCCGGCGCGCCCAAAGGCGTTCCCGCAGGCTGCGCTTTCGCAGCGGTTGGCGCAGTTCATCGCGGCTCATTGAAAATCCAGGCTTCCCATCGATTCGTTTGGGCCCAAGTTTGGCGAGGCAACCGTTAACGTCTCATTAACCCTAAAAATAAAAGCAGGGCCTTGTAATGCCCTGCTTCCCATTCCGTTGAACCCGTCGTTAGTTCGACTTGGTTTCCGCCGTGCCAGCGGGCTTTGTCTCGGGCGGCTTCACGTTGGATACCACCTTGACGCCGTGGAGGAAATCAACGGCGGCCTTGAGCTGCACGTCTTTTGTACGGTCTTCCGGTACATAGGCAGAAGAACCACCACCCTCATCGCCGCCGCCTTCATTGGTCAAGTGGCCTTTGAGACTGGCTTCGCCTTCGGTTGAAACATTCTTGCCCTGAAGTTCAGGCGGCAGAGGTTGTTCGATGATGATATCAGCATCGATGCCCTTGGCCTGAATGGAGCGGCCAGCCGGCGTATAATAGCGCGCCGTGGTAAGGCGCAATGCACCCTGGCTGCCCAATGGGATAATGGTTTGCACCGAACCCTTGCCGAAAGAGCGCGTGCCGATAACCGTGGCCCGTTTGTGATCCTGAAGAGCGCCCGCGACGATTTCAGAAGCTGAAGCCGAGCCGCCATTGATCAGGATAACCAATGGCTTTTGGTCCGTAAGGTCGCCTTTCTGGGCGCTGAACCGCTGGGTTTCCTCAGCGTGGCGGCCACGGGTTGAAACAACCTCGCCCTGGTCGAGGAACGTATCCGACACCGAGATGGATTGATCCAGAAGGCCGCCGGGATTGTTGCGGAGATCAAGGATATAACCCTTGGCCTTGGCGCCCAGCTCAGTTTTCATCTTGTTGATGGCCTTCTCCATGCCTTCCTGCGTCTGCTCGCTGAAGGAGCTGATGC
>CAVXPO010000012.1:0-54333 GCA_963763635.1 uncultured Alphaproteobacteria bacterium | reverse complement strand
ACGAGTGATGTGATGTGCTGTGTTGATTTCGCGCCATGTGGAACCGTTGCCTGGGCCAGCCCATCCTTTTGTCGTTCTAAAAATATAGTCATCCGCAGAGCAAAATGATCGTCCAGCGAATTTGCCGCTCCCCAATATCCGTTCGCAGACTTGGCGCATCGCTGGCTCCGCTTGTCCTGTTGCCACGCCGCGCACGACAAGCCAACTATCAGATGTTGCATAACGATAGTGCCGAATGGGAATTCCACCGGAAGTCTTCTTGAACTCGAATTTAGCGCAGTCCGCACCATAATCACCAAAAATCAAGTTTTCAGGGGAACTTCCATCGAGTTTAATAGCTTCTTTCCATGCAAGCCACTCGTTGCGAGGAATAATCGCAATTCCGTCTGGATTGGCCGGGTTTACCTCAGGATAGTTTGTTCCCTGAAATACGATTTGTTGCCAACGCCCGATGACTTGTAGGTCTTCCATAGCCCCTTGAGCAATGCTTGCTACTGCAAACGCATCAGAAAAGTCAGCGTCAGCAAAGTCGATGAGGACTGTGCAGTCGAGCGGGGTCAAGCCTAATGAGGTCATTGCTGCGGCTACGCGGCTAGCGAGTTGCGCATCCATCTCACCAGACTCAATACGAATTGCAGCTTTTGTTATATTTTCGATCGCCAACGAAGCCCGAAAGGCTAATGCTCGAGGTCCAATGGCATCTGACAAGGTAACAACGGGGATTGGTTTCGAGTTCGCTTTGCGAGCGACATCAAACATTCTTGGAAGCCAATCAATGCATTCGGCTTCGCCAAATTCCCGAAAAAGAAACCTAACATCAAGAAAGGCATCCCGCATTTTCCAATGCTCTGCGATGCGACGTCCAGTCTCGTAACTACTTCATCTTTAGTAAGAGGCCGAAGCTTTTCAGGACGCGCTCCTTAGGAGGGGGGACGACAAGCCGAGGAATAATCCTATCCGCGATATCTGAGGCAAGACGCTGCAAGCCACGATATTCGCCCTGCTTAAGACGAAGTGCGGGTACGTAAATTGGGAGAGAATTACTATTCATTTGGCTATTCCTCTTTTGACGCCTCAATTAAATATTTTCTGACTTGGCCTCTCCCGATTAAGTTGGAGAAAACTGCGTAGTTTTCTCTCTCTTTTTGTATCCGTCCAAATAGAATGGCAGGATTAATCCCTAGCTCGTCGGCAAATTTTTCAACAACTCCGCTGGATTTTGCAATACGTGCTGGTGATCGTTTCCATCTTTCTTCTGGTATGAGCATATTGGAAGCGAACTCATTTGCTTCCTTCTCTATTTCATCAACATCAACCGAATCTGCATCATCAAAGAAGCCGATTTCAACCTGATCGATAATGGAGAATGACATGCTTGAATTTCATGCAATAGTGTGAACCAAAAACTATCCACAGTGTCACGACGCAATGTCAGGCCTATCACCGGAACATCTTCAATTAAGAATGCAGCCCCGTCGACTTTCATGCCAGGGATTTGTGATTTTGCAATCAGAACAATCCCTTTAGTCAACAATAAATCTCGGGCACGGACTGGTCCATCGAGATGTCGACTAAGGCGAACCAAATCCAACAACCAATTTATGTCGAGTGGGCGATAAATCACTTCTTGCTCCGCTATAATCAATTCTGCGCGACGAGTAACCCTGGCTCGCCAGGCCACAAGCAAGAAGTCCTCAGAGTGATCTTCAACATTTAGGCCAGTTCGAAGGAGCGACGGGCTTCCATATTTTAGAATATGGTTCGAAACATAGCGTTGAAGGTAGTTGAAACTTTCCTCGTCTGCCAAAGCTGCCGGATCGTCTTCATCAAACCAGCCATTGGAGCGGGCGTGCTTTAAAATTTTCCGTACCCGATGACCGAGACATCACGTGCAACATTCCAGCCTCCACCGAACCAGTCAGAAAGTTTTATCTCCCATTCGACTTCAAGCATTTTCGCAGTGCGCCGAAAATTAGCAAGGCTGATTGAGCTATACCTATCGGCCTCGTACCTCTGTATCTGTTGTTCTTTCAGGCCTAGTTTACGAGCGAGTTCCTTTTGCGTGAGATTGCGGGCGATGCGGGCGACCACCAGCGAGAGACCTGGATCATTTCCTGCTCGTCGTTTCAGTTCCTTCAAAGTCGCCGCTTTTCGCCGCCTCATACGCCTCAACTAATGCGTCAATTTCATCTTTATGACTCTTAACAGCTCTTCGAAAGCCGCTCACTACCTGTGCCGGTAGACCTGCAATTATAGGCTCGAAAGCGTGTTCAGATGACAACAGCTTTCCCAGATCGGCTGCTGTTACCCTAGCTTCACGCGCTTCTCGTTCATTAAGTATCACAGTTGAGTTCATCTGAAGATAGTTACACAACAAAATTGTTGTGGTCAAGAGATGCGATGGTTTCATGTGGAAAACCGGAGCAGCAGCCTTTTATCACAGGCAGTTAAGGTGCTCCAACTTTCATCTTGCGATGCGGAGATTGGCGTCCCGGAAGGGATTCGAACCCCTGACCCGGGTTTAGGAAACCCGTGCTCTATCCTGCTGAGCTACCGAGACCAATCGCCACGCACACGGTACCTATACGGTACTTGTTCGAAGCCGCATAGACCTAACGCCTTGTTCCGAATCACCTTCAGGGTGGCGGCCCCGGCGTGATTCGAACACGCGACCCCCGGTTTAGGAAACCGGTGCTCTATCCAGCTGAGCTACGGGACCACATTTTCTGCGCATGATCTTATCGAAAAAACCGCAAAGCCGCTTTTTCGGATCATGCGTAGTCTTATAGTTTGTAATGCCCCCAAAAGAAAAGGCCCGGGTTGGTTCCCGGGCCTGATTGTTTGACGCCTGTTATTTTCTAAATGCTTATGCGGCTTCTTCGGCGGCGGCGGCTTCATCCTCGGCTGCCTTTTCGCCGGCGGCCTGGGCGCGCTTGGCGTTTTTGGCGAGGAACTCGGAGAGTTCCTTTACCGACTGATCGTCATCGATCTTCCGAACCGCTGCCAATTCACGCGCCATGCGGAAGAGGGCTTGTTCGAACAGCTGGCGTTCGGAGTATGACTGTTCGGGCTGGCGGTCGGAGCGGTAGAGATCGCGCACGACTTCGGCCACGGCAATCAAATCGCCGGAGTTGATCTTGGCATCATATTCCTGGGCGCGGCGCGACCACATGGTGCGCTTGATACGGGCGCGGCCACGGATGACCTTCATGGCGTGCTCAATGAGGCCACGGTCGGCCAGGCGGCGCATGCCTTTTTGCTCGGCGCGGTTGGTCGGCACCTTGAGGCGGAGTTTTTCGCGCTCGAAATCCACGATGTAAAGCTCAAGCTTGGCACCGGCAATTTCCTGCTCTTCAATGGCGGTAATCTTGCCTACGCCATGGGCGGGGTAAACCACCAGCTCGCCAATCTTGAAGGAGAGCTTCTTGGGCACCAGGGGCACCGGCGCCGCGACCACGGGCTTTACTGCCTGGGGTGCGACAACAGGGGCGGGTTTTGCAACGGGGGCCACAGGTGCTGCGGCCACGGGAGCGGCTTTTGCCTGCTTCAGGGTTCCGGTAACCTTGGTGAAAGCCAGTTTCTTTGCGACGGGCTTTGCTTCAGCCTTGATTTTGGCTTTTGGCTTCTTGGGGCCAACCTTGATTTTTGCCTTGGGGGCCGCTGTGGCCTTGGCTCGTGCCACGGGCTTTGCCTTGGCTACGGGTTTTTTGGCCTTTACGGGCTTTTTTACGGGAGTTGATTTTTTGACGGTTTTTTTCATTTTTGTCCTTCGCCTTTGTGTTCGCCCATTCCCCAAGCCTGCATCACTCTGTTTGGGCGAAAAAATACCGAGCTTTAGGGGCCCGGGTTTGTTCATTGCAGGAGGGTTTATCTACATTAGAAAGGAGTATACCACAAAATTAAGCAAAATTAAAGCGGGATATCTCCGTGTACGGTGCATCTGTGCAAAGCAGGCCTGCGTTTTGGCCTTAAGGTTAATAAAAGTTAATCTCCCTCGCCCGGCGCCTCGGAGAAATGGGCCTCGAATTTGCCCTCGACACCATCAAATTCCTTGGCGTCAGCAGGCGCCTCGCGCTTCACGGTGATATTTGGCCACTTGGGCGCGTATTCCGTGTTGATTTTCAGCCATTTTTCGAGGCCGGGCTCGGTGTCTGGCTTGATGGCGTCAGCCGGGCATTCAGGCTCGCACACGCCGCAATCGATGCATTCATCGGGGTGGATAACCAGCATGTTTTCGCCCTCGTAGAAGCAATCCACCGGGCACACTTCGACGCAGTCCATATATTTGCATTTGATGCAGTTTTCAGTGACGATGTAGGTCATAGCAGTCCAGTTGTTCTTTATAACGAACGAGGTGTAGCAAGAATTCCCGCCTTATGCACGGAGTTTTTCATCGGGGGAAGGGGTTGGCGGCGGCATCGTGAGGTCTTCGTATAGCAGGCATGCTTCCGCATAGGGGCCGCGGCGGGTGCCGAGGCCTTTGACCCGCAAGACGCGGATCGTGTCGTTGTGGGTGATGGTGAGAACATCGGATTGCCGCAGGACATGGCCGGGCTTGAGGACGGGCGCGCGGTTCAGGCGGACATGGCCGGATTCAATGAGTTCAGCCGCCAAGGCGCGGTGCTTGACGATGCGGGCGAACCATAGCCATTTGTCCAGTCGCTGGGTCAGTTTTTGTTACCTGCCATTTGGGCTTTCAGGGCGCTGAGCACGGCGAAGGGCGAATCCGGGTCCAAGGGTTTTTCCGGACGGCGCTTGGGTTCTTCGCGGCGTTCCTTGGGTTCTTCCTTGCGCTCATCTTTTCTGGGGCGGCGGTCCGGTCGCGCCGGGCGCTCGGTTTGAGCTTTGGCAGCGGGTGCCGGCTTCCTGGCCACGGGCTTATGGCGGAAGGGGCCGGTGTCCTTTGGCCACCAGATATCGATTTCAACTTCTTCCAAAGGGACTTCAGGCGTTGCTGCGACGTGTTCTTCAGCGGAAACCACCGGTGTTTCGGTTTCTGCAGGAGCCAAAGGTGTTTCAGCTTCAGCAGGAGCGGCTTCTTCCACTGTTTCGGCTGGCGCTTCCGCCGGTGCGGGTGCTTCAGCAACAACAACGGGGGTGACGGGGCGTTTGATTTTTTTCTTCTGCATGCGGAAGCCGAGGCTTCGGAGGATGCCCTCAAACTCTTCGCCGGAACAGCCGACGAGCGACATCATGTCAGCCACGATCGTGAAACCGCCGCCCTCAACGGATCCGGTGGGGCGCGCTTCATCAGGAAAGCGCGGTTTCCAAAACACCCGGTCGCGCACGAGATCGGCCAAGCGCTCCAGCATGTCAATGCGCACCACGCGGGTGCCGCAGATGCGGTAGCCGCAGACGCCGTAGAAGCCCACCGGCGTGGTGCGGTCAAAGACGGCGGAGGTCAGGCCCTGGCCCGGCGGCATTGGCAAAGCCGCGAGTTCCAGCGTGCCTGCCTTCTTCAATTGCAGCGCCCACAGCAGCAGGCGCAGTTCCGTAGCCGCAGGCTTTAGAAGTGCGGGGGTGAAAATATGAAAGGCACCGAAGCGCACACCATGTTGGCGAAGTGCTGCACGGTCTTCCTGCGAGAGCAACTTGATATCTTCAAGCACCTGCTCGCGCGGCAACACGCCGAGGTTTTCAACAATGCGAAAGGCAATGCCGCGGGCCATGCCCTGCAGGGTTTCGTTTTCCTGCAGCTTGAGAAGCGGTTCGAGAAGGCCCGCGATGTGGCGGTCAATGAATTTTTGCAAACGCGCCTGAACATCCTCGCGGGGCTGGCCCGACAGGAGGTCGCTGGCCAGAAGTCTGGCGCGGGGGGCAAGCAGGTTCTCGCCTGCCTCAAGA
The DNA here is from genome assembly GCA_963763635.1 of uncultured Alphaproteobacteria bacterium. Taxonomy (GTDB): domain Bacteria; phylum Pseudomonadota; class Alphaproteobacteria; order Rhizobiales; family Aestuariivirgaceae; genus Aestuariivirga. The sequence goes on along the minus strand of CAVXPO010000012.1, from coordinate 48,489 downwards.
AAACCAATTGCCTCATGGTTCCAGATGATGTTGCCATCACGCGTCAGCTTCAGATCGGGATCAGCGGAGGTTGCCGCCGCATTGGCGCGGGCCAGGATTTCAGCGCTCACGGCCTGCACCGCCGCTGCTTTCAAGGTGCGCTGTTCCTGACTTTCACTGACGCCATCGGGAATGAAGTTAAATCCCTTGATACGCCCGACATACTCGCCCTCAACGTGAATGGCGCCATCTTCTTCGACACTTGACATCAACTCTTCCTTTTGAGCCAGACGGCGCATCAATACACTGGTCCTGCGATCAATGAAACGCTGGGTTAGCCTTTCATGCAACGCGTCCGACAGTTTTTCTTCTATCTCTTGCGCCTTGCGTTGCCAATAGATTGGTGTTTTCAGCCAGTCACCCCGGTTTGCGATGAAGGTCCAGGTCCTGACATGGGAAATGCGGTTTGAAAGCGTGTCGATGTCGCCTTGCGTATTGTCGCAGTGTTTGAGCTGGCGGGCGAACCAATCCTCCGCGATGTAGCCTTTCGGACTGACAAGATATTGAAAGACCTTGCCAACCAAGTGTGCATGTTCGGCCGGCGAAATGTTGCGATAGTCCGGAATCTGGCAGGCCGACCACAGAAACTCCACCTCCTTGCGCGACGCGGCAAGTTCAGCGATGGCGGGATCGCGGGCAACGGCTTCCAGTGCGTCAAGATCGGGGCCTGACTGCGCCCGTGTGAGGCCATTGCGGGTGGGGAAGGTTGCAAGGCTGTGGCGCAGGCGCTCCAGGGAGGCGAAATCGAGATCTGGATTGCGCCATTGCAATGAGCGGATGGGATCAAAGTTATGGTTTTCCAGCCGATCAACCATGTCCTGGTCAAAGGCGTCGGCCTCGCCGGTCACGCCAAAGGTGCCGTCATTCATGTAGCGGCCCGCGCGGCCCGCGACCTGGCCCAGTTCGCCGGGGTTAAGCTCACGATACTGGAAGCCATCGAATTTTCGCGTGGCGGCGAAAGCCACATGATCCACATTCATATTCAGGCCCATGCCGATGGCATCAGTTGCCACGATGTAGTCGACATCGCCGGATTGATAAAGTTCCACTTGGGCATTGCGGGTGCGCGGCGACAGGGCACCGAGCACCACGGCGGCACCACCGCTTTGACGCCGGATCAATTCCGCCACGGAATAAACCATGTCAGCCGAGAAGGCGACGATGGCGGACCGTCGCGGCAGGCGGCTCATTTTCTTTTGGCCTGCGTAGGTGAGTTTTGAAAAGCGCGGCCGCGAAATGAAAGTGGTCTTGGGCAGCATGGCTTCGAGGATGGGCTTCATGGTGGCAGCCCCCAGCAGCATGGTTTCCTCATTGCCACGGCGATGCAGGACACGGTCCGTGAAGATGTGACCACGCTCGAAGTCAGCGCAGAGCTGCACTTCATCGATGGCAAGAAACGGCACACTGATGTCTGGCGGCATGGCTTCGACTGTTGCCACCCAATAGCGCGGCGAGGGCGGAATGATTTTTTCCTCACCGGTGACGAGGGCAACCGCATGGTCCCCCACTTTCAGGCGCACGCGGTCATAGATTTCGCGGGCCAGCAGCCTGAGCGGCAGGCCAATCATGCCGCCGCCGTGGGCCAGCATGCGCTCCACAGCCATGTGGGTTTTGCCGGTATTGGTTGGCCCCAACACGGCTGTGACATTGTGGATTTTTGGCATGGCCCCAAATTAAGTGCGAAACCCGCATTGTGCAAATGCTAAATGATTCAGGCCTGTTTCATGGCGCGGCGGAGGGAGCCGAACCGCAGGCGGTATTGGGCGGGCGTGAGGCCTACCTTGCGGCGGAACAGGCGGCTGAAAAAACTTGTATCTTCATAACCTGTTTCGTTGGCAATGGCTTCAATCGGCTGGTCGCCGGTTTCCAGCATCTGCTTTGCCTCCTCAAGTCTCAGTGCATGCACGTAGTTCAGAGCTGTCATGCCCGTAGCTTCTTTGAATCGACGGTCGAAACTGCGCGGTGGCAATCCGGATAGCTGGGCCAAGGCGGCGACGGGCGACTGTGTTTTGTAATTTTGTGCTGCCCATTCCTGACATTGGCTGATGATCGCATCCTGAGTCTGACGGAAATACATCAAGGACGCAAAGGGCTTTTGGCCAAGGTCATGCCATTGCAGCATATATACCCGCGCAACTTCAATTGCCTCTTTCAACCCCACGAATCGGGCAATGAGATAGAGGGCCAAGTCCTGCCAGCTCGATCCGCCGCCGGCGGTGAGAATGCGCTGTGACTCGCCACTTAGAACGAGTGATTTGTTTGCAGCCACTTTTACGCTGTCATAATTATTGGACAGCATCTTGGCATAGCCCCAGTGGATTGTGGCTTCGCAATTTGCCAGCAGGCCAGCTTCGCCGAGAAGCACTGCACCTGAGCAGGCGCTGGCCAGCATGGCCCCTGATGCATGCACCTGCTTCAGCCACAGGGCTTCTGCCTCATATTGTCCGGCTATGCTCCCATTGGGGTTGACGAAGAAATCAGGGATACAGACGATGTCAGGTTGCGGGCAATTCAAAAGGTCAAAATCCGGACGCACCGGAATGCCGTTTGCCGCGCTGAAGCTATTACACGTGCGGGCGACGATAAAGGGCCGCATCTTCTGTTCACCCGCAACGCCATTGGTGATGAAGGCAAAATCGCGGCCAGGCGAGGAGAAGAGGTCAAACATGCCGAAAAGGGCCGAGGCCGTAACCTCTGGCACGGCGAGGATTGCCACATTCAAGGGGCTTTCGCGTTTCAGCATGGCGGAAATGACCAGATTTCAACTTTTTCGACTTTAGTGCCTTGGCAGGTGATGGGCTAGAGCTTTCTTCAGAACAGGAGAGCTTTGCCATGACACAGAATATTTCATCCGAAAGCGTTGAGCGTTTCCGCGCGCAGTTGCGGGGCGAACTGCTTGATACAGCCCACCCCGCCTATAACGACACGCGCATTGTCTGGAACGGCATGATTGACCGGCGGCCGGCATTCATCGCGCGCTGCCGCAATGCGGCAGATGTTGCGGCAGCGGTTGGCTTTGCGCGCGATAACGGGCTTGCGATTGCCATCCGTTCCGGCGGGCACAATGTGGCGGGCTATGCCGTGTGTGATGGCGGGTTGATGATTGACATGTCGTTGATGAACGGCGTGCGCCTCGCCCCCGACTTGGGCTCTGCCCTTGTCGAAGGTGGTGCGACATGGGGCGATGTTGATGCGGCAACCACACCGTTCAACCGCGCGACTCCGGGTGGCTTGATTTCGGCCACGGGTGTTGCGGGTCTTACGCTTTCGGGGGGCATTGGCTGGCTGCGCGGGAGACATGGCCTGAGTTGTGACAATTTGTTGGCGGCTGACGTTGTGACTGCCGATGGAAAACTGGTGCGGGCCAGTGAAAGTGAGAATGTTGATCTCTGGTGGGCGTTGCGCGGCGGCGGCGGCAATTTTGGCGTGGCAGTCAGCTTTGAATTCAAGCTGCACGCTATTGAGCCAGAACTCATGTTTTGCGGCCCTGCCTATCCGGAAGAAAGAGCCGATGAAATTATTTCCCTGTGGCGTGATTTTATGAAGACAGCTCCTGACAATCTCAGTGGACTTGCGGAATTTTCAACAGTGGTGGAAGATCCCTCAATTCCTGAGCATGCTTGGGGCAAGAGAGTTGTGGCACTTGCCCATGTGTATGATGGCCCGGCCGAGGAAGGCGAAAGGGTGGTTCAACCCTTGCGCAGCTTTGGTGAGCCGCTGGTCGATTTCAGCGGTCGCATGCCTTACCGCACCATCCAGACGCTTTATGACGGGCTTTTTCCGAAGGGCCGCGACCGCTGCTATTGGAAATCCACCTACCTCAAGAATCTGGATGAAGCCGTGATCCCCGAGATCACATCACGCATGGCCAAACGCCCCTCTGAAATGACCTTCGCTTCCATCTGGAAATTTGGTGGTGCCGTGCAAAGCGTGCCGGCCGATGCCACGGCCTTTGGCGACCGTTCCATGGATTTCATGCTGAGTCTTGACGCGATATGGTCAAACCCTGCGGATGATGCTGCCAACATGGGCTGGGTGCGGGATTTCTGGGGAGACATGCAGCGCCATTCGACAGGCAGGCTCTACCTTAATTTCCCCGGACTTGGCGAAGGCGCAAACCTGGTTCGCGATGCCTTTGGCGATGCTGCCTATGGGCGGCTTCAGCAAGTCAAACGCAAATACGACCCGGACAATGTCTTCCGCCTGAACCAGAATATCCTGCCAGCCTAGATGTTTCAAATTGAAGCAAGGGATAAAATTTTGGATTCAAAGCAGAACGAAGCCTGACCGAATCGCTGACTCATGTCAGATTCATTCTCTGTTCTCATGGGATTTTCGGCATTCCGCGATGCCGGAATTTAGGCGGGAGATGCTTGATCGCCTGAATTTGCGGGTGAAGGGGCATCTGGCGTTAAGCATTGGGTGCAAGCTCTAAACAATCATTAAATTCTTGGGTCAGGGATGCTTACCAAAATTAACAAAGCGTTCCCCTTTGAGAACAGAAGGTGGGCGAATCGCTGATTCCGCGATATTCACTTTGTGTTCTCACAATAGGTGGTAGAGTCGGCGGTGTGCGGACACTAAAAGCAAGATGCAATACAAGCACTTGGGATGGTTTCTTGGGTTTGCCATTAACCTTTTTGTTTCAAATTGAGATCAGAGGTTTTATGGGAATTATATGGTGTTCTGCTTGACCACCGCAGCTTCGCCACCTATAGAAGCGCCAACCGAGCTGGTCCCATGGGCCGGCGTTATTATTTTGCGGAGTATTTGATATGGCTCGAGTTTGCGAGTTGACCGGAAAAAACCCATTGGCTGGCAACAATGTGAGCCATTCGAACAACAAGGTTCGTCGCCGTTTCCTGCCCAACCTGTGCAGTGTAAGCCTGATGAGCGATGCCATGGGCCTGACCTATCGTTTCCGCATCAGCGCCAACGCGCTCAAAACCGTTGAGCATCGGGGCGGCCTCGACGCTTTCCTGCTGAAGGCCAGCAAAGACGAGCTTTCAGACAAGGCCCGGAAACTGAAGGTTTCGATTTCAAAGAAGCTGGAAGCCAAGGCTGCTGCCTGATTTCCACTATTGGATTTTTGATGAAAGCCGCTCCTCACCGGGCGGCTTTTGTTTTAGGCTGATGCCATGAGCAAAATTCCCAAGCGACATTCGCCAACTGCGACGCGTGATGGCGAGCCGATTGTCCATCCTTCGGCGGTTTTGCGGAATGCCAAGCTCGGGCGTTTCACCGAGATCAAGGAACGGGTGGCTTTCTCCGACTCAGAGCTTGGCGACTACTCCTATCTTGAGCGCCATGCAGAAGCGATTTACACCAGGATCGGGAAGTTTACAGCCATTGCCGCCAATTCCCGGATCAACGCACTGGAACACCCGATGGAGCGTGTCAGCCAACACAAGATCACCTACCGCGCCAACGAGTATTTTTTGGGCGCGAAGCTTGATGGCGATTTCCGTGCGATGCGACAGGGTAAGCGCGTCGAGATCGGCCATGATGTGTGGATTGGGCATGGGGCGGTGGTGATGCCGGGCGTTAAAATCGGCCATGGCGCAGTTGTAGCGGCGGCGGCAGTTGTGACACAGGATGTGGCGCCTTACGCGATTGTAGCGGGCGTTCCAGCGCACTTCCTGAAATGGCGGTTTGAACCAAAGATCAGTGAACGGATTATTTCACTGGGCTGGTGGGATTGGGAGCATGACAGGCTGGCACGCGCGGTGGATGACATGCGCGTGCTGGGTGCCGAGGCGTTTTTGGAGAAGTGGGAAGCTTAGAGCATGTCCCGCCAAAGTGTGAAGCGGTTTGGCGGTCGGGACATGCTCCAACATATTGATTGGAGCGATTCCTTTTCGACGAGATGATTCCACCTCGTCGGGAAGCGCTCTAGCTTTTCCTTTGGCGATAGAAAATGTCAACAACATCCCCCTTATAGGTGGTTCGCAGCGCTTCGCGGTAACCAATCTTTTCAGCAACACGAATGGATGCCTTGTTTTCAGGTGAGATAAAGCAGGCCGTTTTTGCGTGTTTGAGGTTGCTATCGCCCCACGCAATGATTTTCGACAACGCCTCGGTTGCGAAGCCTTTGCCATGGGATGCGGTGGTTAGCGCCCACCCGAGTTCCGGTGTGCCCTCAAGTGTTGGAATAATCTCGCGGTGATAGTCCGCAAAGCCCATTTCACCGATGAAGTCGCCTGTCTGTTTTTCCTCGATGGCCCAATAGCCATAATCCATTATCGACCAGTGCCCACAGTAACGCAAAAGGCGGCTCCAGGATTCTTCCGGCGTTGACGGGCGGCCAAGAATGAATTGATAGACGGCAGGTTCACACCAGATGCTGTGCAGGGTTTTAAAATCTGCCATGCGATGGCCGCGCAAATTGAGGCGTTCTGTTTGAAGCAGCGGGGCAATTGTCATGGCGCGTAGGAAAATTGCAGGAGGAGGGTCCTCTGCAAATCCCCGTTGAAATTATTGTCTGAGACGAGGGTTACGCGGGTTTCGCCGCCGCGTTCGCATACGGTAATGCCTTCCATATTGTCGATGGCGTAGAAGGGAACCCTGGCCTCAAACAACGTGTCCGGCTTCGCGGTTTTTCCCTTGGCGATGCTGCTCGCCGATAGCCGTGTGATTGCAGCGCCGGGCAGGCTGGTGAGGCTGAAGCTGCGTTGCAAAATGAGAATGTCGCCATCCTGCAGCACGGCAATATCCGTGATGTTGTAGTTTTCAAGTTGATGGATGCTGAAGGCAGTGCTGCGCCTGGCATTCCAAACCCAAGCCTTGGCATTGCCATTTGCATCAAGATTTTTTTCGGCGATGGCGATGTAGTTTCCCTTGAGCGGGCCTGCATTGAAATATCCCACCGACTCCAGTTCGCCATTGCCGGGGCCGTTGGCAATTTCCCTGGGTGGATTCAGTTTCTGGAATTTTGCCTTGAAGCCCTTGCTGGCGAGATCATAAAAACCAACACGGGTTTTTGATTCAAAGCCCACAATAGTCATTCCATTCGGGCCGGCTGCCAGTGCTTCGGCATCGCTCAAGGCTTTGCGTAGGGGTGGCTTTCCGGCGCTGTCAAGAATGGGATTTATGTTTGCAGCGCTGAGGCCTGACAGCGTATCGCCGGTGTAATCAACATCAGCGCTGATCCAGCGGCCGGCATCGCTCACCGCCACCATTGAGGTGCAGTCTTTAGCCATCATGAGGCCGGAGAGGCCGCCGAATTTTGTGTTGCTGCTGGTGAGCTCCAACCCGCCGCGCCAGTTGAAGGGGCCAAAGCTTGTGGCATTTGACAGGAGCGCGAAACGGTCGAGCGGTGCCGTTGTAATGGCAAGCGGATCACCGAGGGCGGGTGTTGCGGCTAATCCAAGCAACACGAGAATTGTGAAAATCCTCACGCGCGGGCGCGCCTCTTGGGGGCTGCGCGCTTTTCCTGCGGGCCGTTTTCTTCAAAGAGTTCGGCCAGTTTTTCCGTCATGGCGCCCCCCAGCTCTTCCGCGTCAATAATTGTTACGGCGCGCTTGTAGTAACGGGTCACATCATGGCCAATGCCAATGGCGATGAGTTCGACGGGAGATTTTCCCTCGATGTCGGCAATGACCTGGCGCAAGTGGCGCTCGAGATAATTTCCGGAATTGACCGACAGGGTTGAATCATCAACGGGTGCGCCATCGGAAATCACCATCAGGATGCGGCGCTGTTCGGGCCGCGCCAGCAGGCGGTTGTGGGCCCAGATCAGCGCTTCGCCATCAATGTTTTCCTTGAGCAGACCTTCGCGCATCATCAGGCCCAGATTGCGCCGCGCGCGGCGCCACGGCTGGTCAGCGGATTTGTAGATGATGTGGCGGAGGTCATTCAGGCGGCCCGGGTTTGCGGGCTTGCCGGAAGCCAGCCATTTTTCGCGCGATTGCCCGCCCTTCCACGCCTTGGTGGTAAAGCCCAGAATTTCAGCCTTGACGCCGCAGCGCTCGAGGGTTCTAGCCAGAATGTCAGCGCAGGTTGCGGCAACCGTGATGGGCCGGCCGCGCATGGAGCCCGAATTATCCAGTAGCAGCGTTACCACCGTGTCACGGAATTTTGTCTCCTGCTCCACTTTAAAAGAAAGCGGATACATGGGATCAATGATGATGCGCATGAGGCGCGAGGTATCAAGCACGCCTTCCTCGAGATCAAAGTCCCACGAGCGGTTTTGCTGGGCCATGAGGCGGCGCTGCAAGCGGTTGGCAAGCCGTGCCACAACGCCCTGCAGGTTCGACAGCTGCTTGTCGAGATAGTTGCGCAGCCGTGTCAGCTCTTCGGCGTCACAAAGATCTTCGGCGGAAATTTCCTCATCAAACTGGTTGCCATAGACCTTGTAGAAATCCTCATTGGAGAGGGATGAGAACGGCAATTGCGGACGCCACGGCTCATCGCCATCGTCCTTTTCCTCGCCGTCAATATCATCGGGCGTATCATCAACCTCGTTTTGCTGGCCTTCCATTTCGGAGGCATCGGTGTCGCCTTCGGTATCCTGCAATTCTTCAGCGGCGGATTGTTCGCTTTCCTGCTCCTCGCCTTCGGGAGATTCTTCACGCTCACCGCCATCGGGCTCGGTTTCATCCTGGTTATCGGATTCATCGGACTGGTCGGGATCGTCGCCCAACTCATCGGCCATATCGAGGGCGGCGATGATGTCACGCGACAGCCTGGCAAATTCTTTCTGATCATGAATGGCGGTGTTCAGGTTGCTGAGGCGCGCGGAGGCTTTCTCTTCAATCCAGGGACGCCAGAGATCGACATACATCTTGGCATTGGCTGGCGGCGGCGCACCGGTGAGGCGTTCACGCACCATAAGTGCAACCGCCTCTTCAAGCGGCGTATCTTTACGGTTACTGGAACGATTGACCGTTGATTTGGCGAAGCGGTCTTCGAGCGCTGCTGTCAGGTTGTTGGCCATGCCGGGCATGGCGTTGGCGCCCAAGGCTTCAATGCGGGCCTGTTCAACCGCTTCGAAAACGGCGCGGGCGTTTTTTCCCTCAGGGCGATACTTGCTGTGGATCTGGTCCGAGTGGTTCGAAACCCGCAACGCAAAACTGTCGGACAGGCCCCGCGTGATGGCGATTTCCTCAGGCGTAAACTGATTGGTGATCTGCGGAAGCTTGGCGCGGTGTCCTGTAAGCGCTGCTGGCTCATTGCCGAAGCTCACGGTCAATTCCGCGTCATCGGCAATGGTTTTCATCGCCGTGCTGAGCACGCGCTTGAATTCCTCTGCCTTGCCTTCGCGCGTATCAGCCATCACTGCACATGATGTCAGGCGATGGCCACGTGGGCAGGGGATTCCGGCAACTCCTCGCCGAAGCAGCGCTGATAGAATTCGGCAACCACGGGGCGCTCAAGCTCATCGCACTTGTTGAGGAAGGTGAGCCGGAAGGCAAAGCCAAGGTCGTCAAAAATTTCGGCGTTCTGGGCCCAGGTGATAACCGTGCGGGGGCTCATCACCGTCGAGATATCGCCCTGCATGAAAGCGTTGCGCGTGAGATCGGCAATGCGCACCATGTTGGCGATGGTTTTCTTGCCCTTCTCGGTTCGGTAGTTCTTGCACTTGGCCAGAACGATGCCGGTTTCCTGCGCGTGGGGCAGATAGTTCAATGCGGATACGATTGACCAGCGGTCCATCTGCGCCTGGTTGATCTGCTGGGTGCCGTGATAGAGGCCGGTGGTGTCGCCGAGGCCTACCGTATTCGCCGTTGCGAAAAGGCGGAAGGCCTTGTGGGGGCGGATGACTTTTGACTGGTCAAGCAAGGTGAGCTTGCCCGATGATTCCAGAATGCGCTGGATGACGAACATCACATCAGGACGGCCCGCATCATACTCATCAAACACAAGGGCCACATTGCGCTGATAGGACCAGGGCAGAATGCCTTCGCGGAATTCGGTGATCTGCTTGCCATCCTGCAGCACGATGGCGTCCTTGCCGATCAAATCAATGCGGCTGATGTGGCTATCGAGATTGATGCGGATGCAGGGCCAGTTGAGGCGGGCGGCCACCTGTTCAATATGGGTTGACTTGCCGGTGCCGTGATAGCCGGTGATCATCACCCGGCGGTTAAACGCAAAACCCGCCAGAATGGCCAAGGTGGTATCGCGGTTGAAGAGATAATCCTCATCGAAATCGGGCACATGCTCGCTGGTTTTCGAATAGGCCGGAACCACCATGTTCGAATTGAAGCCAAAAAGCTGGCTTACGGAAGCGGTGGTGTCGGGCAAGCCCAGCGTTTCACCATTGGCCATATTGTTCATGTCATCATACTTCTTTTTAAATCGTGTCAAGGAATAGCTGGTTTGTAACGGGTTGCGAGGAGTACGGCAAGTTTTGCCGGTTAACAGAAACCGCTGGCCCGCAATGTGTCATAGGCATGGATCACGGCTTTCAGTGTGTCTTCGTTCTCGCGGCTGCCGCCATTGGCATCGGGATGCAGGCGCTTGACCAGGGTCTTATACTGGGTTTTTGCCATTTCAGCCGTGGCATTCTCATCAAGACCAAACGTGTTGAGGGCTTTCAGCTCACCGCGGCGCAGGTTTCTGGCGGCCCGGACTTTCGCGTTTTCCTGCATCTGGGCGAAGGCGCCAAAGGGATCATTCACGTTGCGCGCCTTGCGCCGCATGCCGTTGATATTGGCATAGGCATTATTGGCGGCGGCGGCATTCTGCCCCAGTTTCCAGGTTGGCCGGTGGCCGGTTTGGGCATCCTTCTGGAAACCTGCCACGTCATTGTCCTTCATGCCTTCAAAATAATTGTAGGTCTTGTTATATTCCTGCACGTGGGCGGTGCAGTAATTATGGAACTGGCCCTCGGCTCCCCGGCCTTTGGGGGCCTTGTGGCGGGCAGGCTTATCGCAGCCCGGCCATTCGCAAACCAAGGGCGCCGGCGGTTCCTTCTTGTTTGGACCGGTTTTGATGCGAATTTTGTCGAAATATTTTGAATCAAGTTTCATGGCGCATGATTATGGGGTTATGAAACGAAACTCGCAACCCTGAACCGCACTGGATGATGAATGAATTTGGGAATTATTGGCAAATCAATGGTAGCCAAGCTCACGGCAGCTTTCCAGCCCCTGTCCCTCGAGGTTATTGATGAATCTTACCAGCATCATGGCCATTCGGGGGCACGGCCCGATGGGGAAAGCCACTTTCGGGTAAAAATTGTCGCAAGCGCGTTTCAAGGCAAGTCCCGGGTCGAACAGCACCGGATGATAAATAGTGTGCTGGCCGATGAATTGAAAGAGCGGGTGCATGCCTTGGCAATTGAGGCTTCGGCACCAAAGGGTTAGTTTTCCCTGCTGTTGATCCGCTGTTCGTAGGCTTCCAAACTATCCCCCGGCTGGGCGCGTTTATGAAAGTAAACCTGGCGCGCAAACCAGCTCATGGCGGAGGTTCCAATCATCAGGTCATACATCCAGTTTGGCGGCCCCATGTCCATCGCTTTGCGCAGCAGGTTTTTCCGGGTGAAGGACGGGATTTCTTTCGACAGAATGCTTTCAGGGGGCGGACCATGGCGCAGAAGATGGTCTGCGATAAGCTGCCCGGCGCGTCTTCCGTAACGGAACGCCAATTTAATGCCGCCCCCGGTCAGTGGTGAAACATGGCCTGCCGCATCGCCGATAAGCAAGACTTGCGGCGCGGCGAATAGTTTTATCGGCCCCCCGCAGGGAATGAGGCCACTGCGGCGCTCTTTGACGGTTGCTGCAGAAAATCCAAAGATCTTTTCGGTGTGGGCGAGAAAGGCCTTGAGATCGGGCTTTGCTTGAGAATTCGTTGCGAGGCCCACTTGAAAGAAGCCAGGCGCAGGCGCCACCCAGGCGAGATAGCCTCGCGCCAACCGCGTATCCAAAAAGCAATGCAGAAGATCTGGGTCGGCTTTGGGCAGTTGCGGATATTCGACTTCAAGGCCGGTCAAAAATTTTTCATTGCGACCCAGATTGAAGATTTTTGCGACTGTTGAGCGTGCGCCATCAGCCCCAACGAGATATCTTGTCACAATATCGAACTGGGGTAGAAATATGCTGTCGGCTTTCGCGAACTGCGGTTTCGACTTTCCTGTCGCAGATGATTTCAACACCGGCATTGCGCGATTCATCCGCCAGCCAACGAATGAGGCCAGCGGTGTCCGTCGTCAAAAAATAATAGCCTGGTGAATGAAGATCGATCGATTTGAGGGACGGCGCATAAAGCCTGACGCCGTGAATGGCTCGTGAGAATTTAGCAGGCGTATCAATTTCCTCAGACGCTTCTTTGACCAATATGCCGGTTGTGTGGATGCGGGCACCGGGGTCTGATTTGGATTCGATGACAATGACCTTGAGGCCGCGCAACGCGGCTGAACGCGCGCATACCAGGCCTGCGAAACTCGCACCGACAATGACAAGATCGGCTTTTCGGGCTTTCACGCTAGCCCAGATTTTCCGGTGTGACCTTAATTGACGTCACCTGGTTCTTGCGTTTCTTGAGAACTTCAAAGCGGAAGCCGTGGAAGTTGAAGACCTGGCCGACTTCGGGAATCATCCGTGCGTCATGGATGACGAGGCCCGCGAGGGTCGTTGCCTCTTCGTCGGGCAGGTTCCAGTTGAAGGCACGGTTCAGATCGCGTAGCGGCACGGTGCCATCGACGTTGTAGGAACCGTCGGGTTGCTGCTTGGTGCCACTGTTTACCTGATCATGCTCGTCGGTAATGTCACCCGTAATTTCTTCGATAATATCTTCCAGCGTGATGAGGCCCTGTACTTCGCCGTACTCGTCCACCACGATTGCAAAATGGGTCTTGCGTCGCAAAAAGGCTTTGAGCTGATCGGCGAGCGGCCGCGTGTCGGGCACGAACCAGGGTGCGCCGATGACATCTTCAATCTTGATCTTGGCCGCATCGCCGCCGTTTTCCTGCAGTGCTGCAAAAAGATCCTTGGCATGCAGGATGCCGATGATGTTGTCCTGCTTGTCTTTCCAGATTGGAATGCGCGTGTGGCCCGACTTCAGCACCTGTTTGATAATCTTATCAGGCGCCTCAGCACCATCTATCATCACCATTTTGGTGCGGTGGATCATGATGTCGAGAACCTCGAGGCTTTGCAGATCGAGAATGCCACCTATCATATTGCGGTCATTGGCGACAAAACTGCCTTCCTTATGGTGGAGGTCAATGGCACCGCGCAGTTCATCACGGGCTGACAGAACGTCGCCCACATTTGAAACATTGACGCCGAAAACGCCGAGAACGCTTTTGACGATGTATTCAACGGTGATGACGATGGGTCCAAAAACGGCAACGATGACGCGAACAATCGGCGCGACCGCGAGGGCCACCCGGTCCGGATAGGCAATGGCGTAGGTCTTGGGCATAACCTCACCGAAGATCAACACAAGCACTGTCATGACGGCGGATGCGATGACGGCACCGCTATCGCCGAAGGCTTTTACAAGAATCGCTGTCGCAATTGCAGATGCCGTAATGTTGGCGACATTATTGCCAAGAAGAAGCGCCCCGATAAGCCGCTCGCGGGTTTTGGTGAGGTTCAGCACGAGGGACGCCCGCCAGTTCCCGCGACGCTCAAGCTCCGTGAGGCGCGCGCGCGAAGTGGCTGTCATGCCGGTTTCAGCACCAGAGAAGAATGCTGATACCAGAAGCAGCAGGAATATCGGGATGACAGCTATCAGTATTTCATAGCTCATTTTTGTCGCAAATCCTCTTGCAGGAACAGGGTGACATCATTGTCAGGAATTTTTGTGGCAACAAAGGTCTCCCCTATGCCGCGCGCCAATATGAAGGTGAGCTTGCCGCTTTGGGCTTTCTTGTCCTGCCGCATAATGTTCACGAGATCAGCCGCCGGAGGAAGCGTCCCTTCTATTTCCCTGACATGGGTGGGAAGGCCAACGCTTTTCAAATGTGCCGCAATGCGATCAGCAGTGCCAACTTTACAATGGCCCAGTTTTTCAGAAAAACGAAAGGCTTGCACCATGCCAATGCTGACGCCTTCGCCATGCAGGAGGCGGTGGCTGTAGCCTGTAGCCGCTTCCAGCGCATGGCCGAAGGTGTGGCCAAGATTGAGATGGGCGCGAACACCTTGCTCGGTTTCGTCTTCTGCCACGATGGCAGCCTTGGCCTGACAGCTTTTGTGAATGGCATAAATGCGCGCCTGGCTGTCACCGCGCATCACAAGATTTGCATTTGCTTCAAGCCACTCAAAAAATGCGGCATCACCGAGCAGGCCATATTTGGCGACCTCGGCGTAACCAGCGGCAAGTTCGCGCCGCGGCAGTGTTTCAAGCAGGCTCGTATCGGCCAGGACGAGGATGGGTTGCTGGAACGCGCCCACAAGATTTTTGCCATGGGAGGTGTTGATGCCGGTCTTGCCGCCGACCGAACTATCAACCTGGGCCAACAGCGTAGTTGGAATTTGAATGAAGTCGACGCCACGCCTTAGAATGGCAGCAGCAAATCCGGTGAGGTCACCAATGACACCGCCGCCAAGCGCAATAATCCTGTCCTTGCGCTCAACGCCAGCACCCAGCAATTTTTCACAGAGCTCGGCCAGCTTTTCGAAGCTCTTGGTTTTTTCACCGGCGGGCAGAATGATCGCCACGGATGTGATGCCAGCTTCGGTGAGCGAAGCCTCCAGAGTTTTCAGGTGGAATCTGGCAACATTTTCATCGGTGACGATGGCAGCGAAAGGCCGGTTCAGCAAGGGGGCAATGAGCAAGCCTGCCTCCTGCAACAGATTTTCGCCGATGTGAATGTCGTAAGAACGGTGAGCAAGGTTGACAGTTACCTTGTCGCGGCGCAGCGGGTTAGTTTGAGCCATTTTTTAACCGTTCCCAACCAGACCATTTTGCCAGGGCCTTGACCACTTCATTCACCATTTGCGTGTGCTGCACATCTTTGCTTTCAACTGTTACATCCGCCTGGGCATAGATGGGATAGCGCTGTTCCATCAAGCCTTTCATGACTGCCTCGGGATCTTCAGCCTGCAACAAAGGCCGGTCCGAGCGTTTCATCACGCGTTTCATCAGCAGGGGCAGATCGGCCTTAAGCCAAACAGACACGCCGTGAGCCTCGATGCTTTTGCGGGTTTCTTCATTGATGTAGGCCCCGCCGCCAGTCGCCAGGACCTGCGCGCCATTTTCGATGAGACGCGAAATGACGCGGCGTTCGCCTTCGCGGAAATAGGCTTCGCCATGATCGGAGAAAATTTCCGGGATGGATTTGTCGGCCGCACGCTCAATCTCGTGGTCGGCATCAACAAATTCAAACTCCAGCTTTTCCGCCAACCGCCGCCCAATACTGGATTTGCCAGCACCCATCAGCCCCACCAGCACAATGGGATGGTTTCCGATTTTTTCGCGGATGTCTTCTATCTCTTTGGAAAGAGACCGGCGGGCCATTCTGTCGTTTTCCTTGTCTTGCCGCTGCTTTTAGAACGGCTTGGTGCAACTCGCCAAGGCTTTTGATTGGGTAGCGCTTCGGTGTCGTTTCGGTTAAAGTAATGATTGATTGGGAGAATTAAGTGCCAGACAGCCTCCGCTTCTTGTTTGTGGTGATAATTTTGGGCGGTGCCGTTTATGGTGCCGTGTGGGGGCTTGCCAATTTCCCGCCTGAGAAATCAGAAATCGTGAAATCATTGCCCCATGAAAAACTCCGGCAAAAATAAAAGCGACACGACCAACCGTCATGTGGAACGGTTTCTGGAAATGCTGAGCGCTGAGCGGGGCGCGGCGCAAAATTCCCTTGCGGCCTATGGGCGCGACCTTTCGCACTACATCACGCATTTGGGGCAAAGCAGCGTCGATCCGCTATTGGCCTCTACCGAAAACATTCGGGACTACCTTGCAAGCCTGGAAACACAGGGCTTTGCGCGGGCTACGGCGGCGCGCCGGCTTTCGGCGGTGCGCCAGTTTCACCAGTTCCTGCATGGGGAAGGTGTTGCATCCTTCAATCCGGCAGCAATCGTGGAAAGCCCAAAATCCCAGCGGGCATTGCCGAAAACACTCCGTACGAGCGATATCAACAAGCTGCTTGACGAGGCGGGGCAACGGGTTTTGCGCAGCGAAGGCAAGGCGCGCTTCAGGGCGGAACGGCTGCATTGCCTTCTGGAGCTGCTGGCCGCTACCGGGCTTCGCGTCTCAGAGCTCGTGGGGCTGACAGTTCGCGCGGTGACGACGGATGACACTTTCCTCACCATTCGCGGCAAGGGCGGACGGGAACGCTTGGTGCCGGTTTCTGATCAGGCGCGGGGCGTGTTGAGAGAGTATCTCAAATCGCTTAATGCGCATGCCGAACAGCCGCCGAAATGGCTGTTTCCCTCCCATGGGGCGAGCGGCAGCCTTACGCGGCAACATTTTGCACTTGAGCTTAAGGGCCTGGCTGCGGCTTGCGGGCTTGATCTGGCGCAGGTTTCACCGCACGTCTTGCGCCACGCCTTTGCCAGCTACCTGCTGGAAAAAGGCGCCGACTTGCGGGCGGTTCAGCAGATGCTGGGGCATGCGGATATTTCGACCACCCAGATTTACACCCATGTGCAGGCGGAGAAACTGCAGTCTGTCGTGGAGAGCCATCATCCCCTGGCTAAGAAAAGTTGACTTTATTGCCGCCCCCGGCCACATCTGGCGCCCAATAAGTATCCACCGGCCAGGTTTTGAGGCGTCATGCATTCCTATCTCGATTTTGAATCATCAGTAGCAGAACTTGAAGGAAAAATTGCCGAATTGCGGGCTTTGGCTGCGGGTGATTCAACCGTTTCCATTGCCGATGAAGTCAGGGCGCTGGAGAGGAAAGCCTTAAAAAGCCTTGGCGATCTCTATGTCAATTTGACGCCCTGGCAGAAAACCCAGGTGGCACGCCATCCGGACCGTCCCCATGCCCTGGCCTATATTGATGGCTTGATCACCGATTATGTGCCGATGGCTGGCGACCGCAAGTTTGCCGAAGACTTTGCCGTGGTTGGCGGCTTGGGGCGGTTTCGCGGCCAATCGGTGGTGGTTATCGGCCAGGAAAAGGGAGCGGATACACAGGCGCGGTTAAAACATAACTTTGGCATGGCGCGGCCTGAAGGCTATCGCAAGGCGGTTCGCCTGATGGAAATGGCCGAGCGTTTCAGCATTCCTGTGATTACGTTTGTTGATACGGCGGGCGCCTATCCCGGCATTGACGCGGAAGAGCGCGGGCAAGCTGAGGCCATTGCGCGCTCAACGGATTGCTGCCTGGGCCTTGGTGTCCCGCTGGTTTCACTTGTCATTGGCGAGGGCGGATCAGGTGGCGCCATTGCCATTGCAACGGGCAACAGCGTGTTGATGATGGAGCATGCGATTTACAGTGTCATTTCGCCCGAGGGTGCCGCGAGCATTTTATGGCGCGATGCGGGCCGTGCAAAAGATGCGGCCGCCGCCCTGAAAATCACGGCGCAGGATTTGAAGAAGCTCGGTGTAATTGATGATATCGTTAATGAACCGTTAGGCGGCGCCCACCGCAAGCCGGAAGAGGCGATTGCTTCCGCTGGTGAAATGATTGGCCGCATTTTGGAGGCTTTTGCTGGCGTGTCGCCAGACGTGTTGCGCACGCAGCGTCGGGAAAAGTTTCTGGCGATCGGGCGCGGAATTTAGAAGCGAAGGGCTTAGTCAAAAAGTCCGGTAACCGCCGTATATTGCGCTTCAATTTGCGGAGCCAAGGTCTGCATGGCCGGAATGAGCATAAGCCCCATGACGCCCGCAATCAGGCTATATTCAATGGCGGTGGATCCGCTGGTTTCGACCAAGTACCGCTTAAAAAGCTGGTTTACGTTTTTCATCGCTGCAGTCCTGTTGAGATCATCTCATACACTTACGAGTTCAGACCATATTACAGACTTATTTTTAGATTGTTAATTCAACGAGATCGTTTGTAATTGTTCGTGATTGACGCTTTCGGACGTTAAAACTTGGGAATTGAGATTAATTTGAAATATTCGCGCCGAAGCATCTTAAAAGGCCTTTGCGTCGCTCCGTTGGGGGCCAGAATTTCGGGGGCGGCGGAGTTTCAGGAATTGCGGGTCAAGTCCCGCATTATCGACGTTCTGGGGCGCCCGGCGAAAATTTTTGGCATTGAGAGCAGTCGTGGCGGGCAGGGCGTTTCCATGTTGCTTAGTGAGCGGTTTCAGGCCCGGGTACGCAATGATCTTGAAGAAGAAACGCTGGTTCATTGGCACGGATTGACACCGCCGTCGGCGTTTGATGGTGTTCCCTTGCTGTCACAAGACCCGCTGAAGAAGCGCGAATTCTTTGACTATGATTTTGTGAATACCCGCTCCGGCACCCATTGGATGCATTCGCATGTGGGCTTGCAGGAACAGCAGCTGCTCTCAGCACCGCTCATTGTTCATGAGACCGACAAGCCTCTCTTCGACGAGCAGGAGCATGTGGTGATGCTGCATGATTTTACCTTCCGCGATCCGCAGGAAATACTGGCGGAACTGCAGGGTGGTGGTGGCGCACATGCGGGCCATAGCATGGCCGGCATGGACCAAACCAAAATGGCCATGCCCGGCATGCTGAATGACGTTGCCTATGATGCCTATCTCGCCAATGACCGCACACTGGACGATCCTGAAGTGGTGCGGGTGGACAGGGCGGGACAGGTGCGCCTTCGCATCATCAATGCGTCCGCTGCCAGCAACATGTGGGTTGATCTGGGTGAACTTGAGGGCGAGTTGATCGCCGTCGACGGCAATGCAGTTTATCCCATCAAGGCAAAGCTGTTTCCGTTGGCCACTGCCCAACGGGCGGATATCCGGATCAAGCTGCCAGCGGGCACTGGTGCATGGCCCGTTCTGTTTCGGATTGAGGGATTGACGGCGCGAACCGGAATAATCCTCGCGGCAGGGGGTGCCGTGATTTCAAGGATTGCGGCGGAGGGCGAAATTGCGCCGCCTGTCGATCTGGTGCAGGAGGCGCTGCTGCGATCCGTGGCAGAAATTCCGCAAGAGCCGGTGACACGCACCGAGGTTTTGGAACTGACGGGCGGCGAGGCGGGCTATGTCTGGGGCTTGAATGGCAAGGCCTCCATGCATGACACGCTATTCACCGTGCGCGAGGGCGAGCGGCTTGATGTCATCATGCGGAACATGACGGCGATGGCGCACCCCATGCATCTGCATGGCCATTATTTCAAGGTTGTCGCCATCAACAACATGGCCATTGAAGGGGCGCTGCGGGACACGGTTCTGGTGCCGCCTGCAACCTCGGTCACCATCCGGTTTGATGCGGACAACCCCGGCAATTGGGCCTTCCATTGCCACCATCTCTACCACATGAATTCCGGCATGATGGGCGCCATCAGGTATAGCAGCGCTGCCTAGCTGATATTACGCAAATGTCCCGTGGCAGTGCTTGAATTTCTTGCCGGAACCGCAGGGGCACAGGTCATTGCGGGCAACCTTGCCCCAGGTTTCCGGTTTTTTGGGATCAAGCTTTGTGGCGACGGCGGTTTCGGCCTGGCCGAACATCGGCATGCCTTCGGCTACATCATCCTCGCCTGATGTCGCATCAATGTGGTGGGCCTGCATGAAGGGGAGGTCATCCTCATCGGGGAGCAAATCGCCATCCTGCTGGGCCTGAAGTTCCACCCGCATGACTTGCGCCGTGCTGGTTTCGCGCAGCTTGGCGATCATTGCCTCGAACAGGTTGAAGCCTTCGGTCTTGTATTCATTCAGCGGGTCGCGCTGGCCGTAGCCGCGCAAGTGGATGACCTGGCGCAGTTGCTCAACGGTTACGATGTGATCGCGCCAGAGCTGGTCAAGGGTTTGCAGCACAACGGCCTTTTCCACCTGCTGCATGATTTGCGGCGTGAACTTTTCGCGCTTGGCCTGATAGAGTTCGTCGGCGGCCTTCTTGACGCGCTCGCGGATTTCCTCGTCGGCAATGCCTTCTTCCTTGGCCCAGTCTTCCATGGGGAAATCAATGGCGATGGCTTCGCGCAAATGCTGGCGCAGTTCCGTGGTTTGCCATTGCTCTGCATAGGCGTTTTCAGGCATGTATTTCGAGATGAGGTCATCAATTACCTGATGGCGCATGTCGTCAACGGTTTCTGAAACGTCCTCGCCCTTCATGATGCCGATGCGCTGTTCGAAGATGACCTTGCGCTGGTCGTTCATCACGTTGTCGAATTTCAGCAGGTTCTTGCGGATATCGAAGTTGCGGGCTTCAACCTTTTGCTGGGCTTTTTCGAGCGCCTTGTTGATCCAGGAATGCACAATGGCTTCGCCTTCCTTGAGGCCCAGCTTTTGCAGCATTGAATCCATGCGCTCGGATCCGAAGATGCGCATGAGATCATCTTCGAGTGATAGATAGAAGCGCGAGCGGCCGGGGTCGCCCTGACGGCCGGAACGGCCGCGCAACTGGTTATCAATGCGGCGGCTTTCGTGGCGCTCGGTGCCGATGACAAACAGGCCGCCTGCTGCAATAACCTTCTGCTTGTTGGCCTCGATTTCTGCGGTGATCTCAGCGATGCGCTTGTTGCGGGCTGGGCCTTCGGGCAGGTCCGCCAGATCAGTGGCGATGCGCATATCCAAATTGCCGCCGAGCTTAATGTCGGTGCCGCGGCCCGCCATGTTGGTGGCGATGGTAACGCCGCCCGCAATGCCCGCTTGCGAAATGATGGCGGCTTCCTGTTCATGGTAGCGCGCATTCAACACATTGTGGGGCACGCCCTTCGACTGCAGCATGCTGGCCAGGATTTCGGATTTTTCAATCGAGGTTGTGCCGACGAGAACCGGCTGGTTGCGGCCGCGCGCTTCGTTGATGGTTTCAATGATGGAGGCATATTTTTCGCGCGTGGTGCGGTAAACTTCATCATCCTCATCCCTGCGCGAGACGGCGACGTTGGTGGGGATTTCGATGACTTCAAGCTTGTAGATATCCATGAACTCGTCAGCTTCAGTGGAAGCCGTGCCGGTCATGCCTGCGAGCTTGTCATAAAGCCTAAAGTAATTCTGGAAGGTGATGGAGGCCAGCGTTACGTTTTCAGGCTGGATGGAGGTATGCTCCTTGGCTTCCAGTGCCTGATGCAGGCCTTCTGAATAACGCCTGCCGGGCATCATGCGGCCAGTGAATTCATCGATGATGATGACCTGATCGTCCTTGACGATGTAATCCTTGTCGCGCTGGAACAGCTTGTGGGCCCGCAACGCTTGCTGAACGTGATGAACAATCGTCACGTTTTCTGAATCGTAGAGATTGTCGCCGTGCAGCAAACCGGCGGCCCCAAGAACCTGCTCAAGATGCACATTGCCCTTTTCGGTCAGCGTGCAGGAACGCTGTTTCTCATCGAGTTCGTAGTCATCAGGCGTCAGTTCGGGAATGAATTTGTCGAGTGTGTTGTAAAGGTCCGACTTGTCATCAAGCGGGCCGGAAATAATGAGCGGCGTCCTGGCCTCATCGACAAGGATCGAATCCACTTCGTCGACGATGGCGTAATTGTGCCCGCGCTGGACCATCTCGTTGAGATGATATTTCATATTGTCGCGGAGATAATCAAAGCCCAATTCGTTGTTGGTGGCATAGGTCACGTCGCAGGCATAGGCGGCGCGGCGCTCATCGTCAGAAAGGCCGTGGACGATGACACCCGTGGTAAGGCCGAGGAAGCTGTAAATCTTGCCCATCCATGCGGCGTCGCGCTTGGCCAGATAGTCGTTGACGGTCACCACGTGAACGCCTTTGCCTTCGAGAGCGTTGAGATAAACAGCGAGGGTCGCCACCAGGGTTTTGCCTTCACCGGTTTTCATTTCGGCTATGGCGCCGTCATTCAGCACCATGCCGCCGATCATCTGCACATCGAAGTGCCGCATGCCAAGGGCGCGTTTGGAGGCTTCGCGGACTACGGCAAAAGCTGGCGCGAGGAGGTCCGCGATGGTTTTACCGTTAGCGATCTCGGCCTTGAGGCTAGCGGTCCTGGCTTTCAGGTCGGAATCCGAAAGGGCGGCAAATTCCGCTTCCAGCTGGTTGATTTCGTCGACGCGACCCCGATATTTGCCGACCATGCGGTCGTTGGTTGTGCCAAATATTTTAGCCGCGATTGACCGCAGTCCGAGCATGTGATTCTTTCCTTAGTTTCGGGAGGCCCCAAGAAGTGTGCCGTCAAGAATTGAAGCCTGATAAAGGTTCATTTCTCAAAGGTCTAGACTTACTTGTTGGCCGATATTTGCCATAAACGTGATGTACTGTGCCAATTGGTAGTTGAATATAGATATTTCAATGTGTTGCACTGTGGCAACAGGTTACAATCGGAACGGGCGGCCTCTTGCGCAGGACTTTCAACAAGATCATTGTCCGCTGCGAATTGGACGCCCGGTCTTAGCAGAAGTCCAGAAACAGGCTTATTCCTGCCTTTTTTGGTGGCCATTGAGCGTTGCAACGGGACATCGTTCCGTTGATACTAGAAATTACATGATGGATCTCATGCCAAGCATTCAAAAATACGTGAAAACTGTCCTGTTAACGAGCCTTTTTGGGTTTGCCTTGGTATTGAATGCCAGTGCGCAGGATGCGGCCGCACCCGCCAGCGAGGACAAGGTGGTGGCCATCGTCAATGGCCATGAAATCAAGATTTCCGAAGTGCAGATGGCAACGGACGACATCATTGGCCAATTGCCTGACTTGCCGCCGAAACTCCGCTACCCCTTCGTGGTTGAATTCCTTGTTGAACGCCACCTTCTGGCGCAATTGGCTGTGAAGGAAGGCGTTGCCGAAACCGACGAATACAAGCGGCGACTGGCGCTCTACCAGGCTAAGGCATTGCGTGATGCCTACTTCTTCCAGAAGATCCGCCCGCAAGTAACCGAAGAGGAAATCAAGAAGTCCTACGACCAGGAGGCAAGCAAGGTTGCCCAGACGGAACGCGTTCGGGCACGCCACATTCTTCTGGGTTCCGAAAAGGAAGCCGTTGATGTGGAAGCACGGATAAAGGCTGGAGAAAAGTTTGAAGACCTTGCCAAGAAATACAGCCTTGACGGGTCAAAGGATTTTGGTGGCGATCTTGGCTACTTCACGGCACCGGAAATGGTCGCGGAATTTTCCAAGGCGGCTTTTGCGTTGAAAGTTGGGGAAATTTCGCCCCCAGTCAAAACTGATTTTGGCTGGCATGTCATCAAGGTTGAAGACCGCAAGATGGGCGCTGCCCAGCCTTACGACCAGGTGAAGTCGGCCATCCGCAACGTACTTCTCCGCAAGAAGGTGCAGGATACGATGGATGAGCTGCGCAAGACGGCCAAGGTTGAAGTGCTTGATGAGGACCTCAAGAAATATGCCGAGGAAGTCATGAAGAAACGCAAGGTCATCATGGACAAGCAAAATGGCGGTGTGACCGAGCCAGCTGCAGAAGGTGATGCCGACACGGGCGGCAAGGGCGACTTGCAAATTCAACCGTAGTTAAAACCGTCCTTGGGGGGCATGGGAATGGCGTTTCGTGTTTCACCGCTTGCACCGGAAAATCCGCCACGCCTGCCTGCCATTGATGGCGTTTCGCTGGCGATTGCTGAAACCGGCATCCGCTACAAGAACCGTCCGGATGTATTGCTCGCCATTGTCGAACCCGGCACCACGGTTGCGGGCTGCCTCACTCTTTCAAAATCGCGGTCCGCTCCCGTTGATTTATGTGCCGCCAATTTGAAGGGCGGCAAGGCGCGGGCGGTTGTCATTAATGCGGGCAACGCAAATGCCTTTACGGGAAGGGCGGGTGTCAACACGGTGAATGCTGTTGGCAAGGCTGCTGCTTCGTTGCTCACCTGCAAGCCGTCCGAGATATTCCAATCCTCGACCGGTGTTATTGGTGAACCGCTGGATCCGGCACCGATTGTCAATGCGTTGCCTGATCTGGTTTCACGCGCAAAAGCCGACTGTTGGGATGAGGCCGCACGCGCCATCATGACGACTGATACGTTTGCCAAGGTTGCGACCACCGCTGTCAAGTACGCGGGCAGGACCGTAACCATCAATGGCATCGCCAAGGGATCGGGCATGATTGCGCCTGACATGGCAACCATGCTGGTTTACATTTTTACGGATGCGGCGATCCCTGCCAAACTGCTGCAGTCGCTGCTGTCCAAAAGTGTGGGCATGAGCTTCAATTGCATTACGGTTGATGGCGACACGTCCACTTCAGATACGGTTCTGATGTTTGCCACGGGCAAGGCCGGGCCAGTCACCCAAAGGATTGAAGTCACCAACCGATGCGCGGCTGAAAAATTTTGCCAAGGCGCTGAATGGCATTTGCCTTGATCTGGCGCAACAGGTGGCGCGTGACGGCGAAGGCGCGCAAAAGCTGATTGAAATTGCCGTGACCGGCGCCCAGACAGACAAGGCAGCGCACCGGATTGCCATGTCAGTTGCCAACTCGCCTTTGGTGAAGACCGCCATTGCAGGCGAAGATGCCAACTGGGGGCGCATTGTCATGGCCATCGGCAAGGCGGGCGAGAAGGCCATTCGCGACAAGCTGCGCATCAGGATTGGCGGCATTCAAGTGGCCAAGAATGGCATGCGTGATCCGTCTTACAATGAGGCGGAACTCATGCCGCACATGAAGGGCCGTGAAATTGCCATTGAAGCCGACGTGGGCGTGGGAAGAGGCAAGGCCAAGGTTTGGACCTGCGACCTTACCCATGGCTATATCGATATCAACGGCTCGTATCGCAGCTGATGCGCATTCTGCTTGTTGCCGCGGTGGCCCTGGTTGACGCGGATGGGCGCGTGCTCATTGCCAAGCGGCCCGAGGGAAAAACGCTTGCAGGCCTGTGGGAATTTCCTGGCGGCAAGGTTGAAGCGCGGGAACGGCCGGAAGCGGCACTCATCCGCGAGCTGAAAGAAGAACTTTCCATTGATGTGACGGAAGCCTGCCTGGCGCCCCTCACATTTGCCAGCCATGCGCTACGAAGACTTTCATTTGCTGATGCCGCTTTATGTATGCAGGAGGTGGAAAGGAATTGTCACCTCGCTTGAAGGGCAGGAGCTGCAATGGGTGAAGCCGCTCAAGCTTCGGGAGTATCCCATGCCGCCCGCGGATTTACCGCTCATTCCGCATTTGATCGACTTGCTTTAGTTCAGTTTTGTTTCCGGCACTTTTAACGCATCGGCCAGCCTGAACTTTGCGGAGCCGGGCTTCAAGGGTTTTTGTTGGCTCTCGTGGGGTGACCAGGCCGTGGCCCAGACCAATTCGATTGTTGCGCGAATGCGGCCATCATTATCGGCGAATTTCTGCTGATAGTTTGAAATGGCTTCGCCCAGCAAATTTCGCGAAACGAATTTGCGCGAGCGGCCTGTCATTACATTTGAAAGGCCCAATGACCTGATCTCATGGATAAGGGCAATGGCATCGGGGTAGCGCACGATGGTGCGGTCCAGATCAACAACAGGCAGCGCCAGTTCTGCCCGCTGCAGGAGCCCGCCGAGCTCGCGGACATCAATCATGGGTGCCACGCGGGGAGACACGCCACCGGTTACCAGCTCCTCCGCCTCAAGCCATGACTGGCGCAATTCAGTGAGGGTTTGGCTGGCGAAAAGGCACGCCATGAACAGTCCGTCAGGCACCAGTGCACGGCGCATCTGGATGAGGGCGCCCGGCACATCATTCACAAGATGCAAATCGAGAATGTTAAAAATGGCATCGTAGGCTTCAAGTTGAAGCGGCAGGGTGTCTGATGCCTGGGGCGCAATGATTTCCAGGTTTTTGATTTTGCCCGAGGCCTGAAGGGCAGTGGCGATGGGTTCGGGGTCAACAGCGATCAAGCAGGCGCGATTGAAGTTCCGCGAAATCGGCTCCAGTCTTTCAGCAAGTTCCGCTGCGATTGAGTTTGAAAGAATGTCTGGCCTGTTGGCTTTGGTTCGCGCGAGGCGGGTGAGATAGAGTTCGCGGTCGAAAAGTTTTTCGGCATTGGATGTCATTTGAGTTTAGCCGAGCAGAGCCGATTTAAGCGCGTGCCAAATTTCCTTGTTGGGAGCAGAGATAATGCCGCCCTCAAATTTGGTTGGCCGATAAGGCGAACCGTCGAGCAGAGCCGAGTATCCGCCGGCCTCGGCATGAATCAGGACACCTGCCGCATGGTCCCACGGCATGAGTTTGTAGTGCAGCGAGAAATCCACCAGGCCTTCAGCCACGACGCGGTATTCGTAAGCCGCACAGCGATAGGCAAAGCAAGCCTTGGTTTTTGCGAGGTTTGCCGCCACGTTGGAGCGCATGGGTTCCGGCATGAGATACCAGGAGGTGGTGCCTGTCATCTTTTCGAGATCCGTTGGTTTTGCCACGCGAATATCGCGGGTGACACCGGCTTCGGATTTTGCCCAAGCGCCTTGGCCCTTGATTGCGAAGGTGCAGTCGCGGCCAACGGGATCGTAAATGATGCCGCCAATGGTTTCGCCGCGGGATGTGAATGCCGCAAGCACACCGAACAGCGGCAGGCCCCAGGCAAAGTTGCTGGTGCCATCGACGGGATCAATGATGACGGCCAATTCCGCGTCGGCAATCTTGTTCAGGAGACTGCGATCTTTCTCAACCGACTCTTCGCCCACAAACAGGGCTTTTGGAAAGGCTTTGGCAACCGCAATCCGGATGGCGGCCTCTGCCGCCTCATCCGCATCGGTGACGAGATCAAGGGCCGAGGTTTTTTCGCGAATGGCACCCTCGCCCAGGCTGCGAAAGCGCGGCATGATCTCCTGATCGGCGGCGATGCTGACGATATCGGCCAGACGTTCAATGTCGGTTCGGGCAAGTGGCATTGTTTGCGGTACTCCTGATCGGGCTTCCCTTAAAGCAGGCCAGCAAAAAAATCCATGGCTTCAGGTATTGTGTTATGGATTTTGGATGGATGAAGAGGCAGATTCAGCGAAGCTCAGCTTCCGGCACGCGGGCCGGCAGGCTTGGCGCAAGCTCATAGATTTTATCGTACCACCCAAATGCCTGATTTGCAGGCAGCCGGTGATTGATCCCGCTAGCCTCTGTTTGGCGTGCTGGCAGGGGCTCACGCAGATTGACGCGCCGGTTTGTGATGTTATGGGAACGCCTTTTGCCTATGACCAGGGCGAAGGTGCTGTGAGCGCAGCGGCCCTCGCTTTGCCACCCACCTGGGATAGGGCGCGGGCTGCCGTGGGCTATGATGATTTTTCACGGCAACTGGTTCACGCGCTCAAATATCGCGACACGATGGAGGCGGGACTGCTGATGGCGCGGCTGATGGGAAGAGCGGGGGCAAATCTTGTCCGTGATGCAGACGTTATTGTTCCAGTTCCCCTGCACCGCTGGCGCTTATGGAACCGGCGTTTTAACCAGGCGGCATTCCTTGCCCAGCAGCTTTCACGGCAGTTCGGCAAGCCCTACAAAACGGATATTCTCTTGCGCAGGGTTGCCACGCGTTCGCAGGTGGGGCTGAAACATGAAGAGCGGCAAAAAAATGTCGCCAAAGTGTTTGAGGTGACGCCGGAAGGATTTAGTCATATTTCCGGGTGTAGGGTCTTGCTGGTTGACGATGTGCTAACGACGGGTGCCACGGCTGAAAGTTGTGCGGCCAGTCTCAAAAAGTCTGGGGCGGCGGCTGTTGATGTTTTAACCTTCGCTCTTGTTCTAGAGCCTAAGCGGCCTCATATTAGGTGACGGAAAAAGCTATGAAGAATATTACAATTTATACAACTAGAACCTGCCCCTACTGCCACTCGGCCAAATCGCTGTTGGCCAAGAAGGGTGCAAATTATGACGAAATTGATGTGAGCCATGATGCGGCCGAGCGGCAGCGCATGGCGATCAGGGCCCATGGCAGGCGCACGGTGCCGCAAATCTTCATCGGCGAGACCCATGTGGGTGGCAGTGACGATCTCCATGAACTGGAGCGCAAGGGCAGGCTTGATGCGCTTTTGACGGCGTCATGAATTTCAAGGCGGGACTCGTCCAGATGCGTACGGGCGTTGATGTGGCGCGCAATCTTGCAGATGCCAGTGTTCTGATCAGGGATGCCGCCTCGCAGGGCGCGCAGTATGTGCTGACACCGGAAGTCACCAATTTTTTTGAATCAAATCCTGAACGAACGAAGGCCGCCGCACGCACGGAAGCTGATGACATATCTGTTGCCGGCTTTTCTGCGCTGGCAAGAGAACTGAAGATTTGGCTGCATATTGGCTCGCTGGCCTTGAGCGTTTCACGTGAGAGGCTGGTTAACCGCTCCCTGTTGTTTTCACCTGAGGGGCGGATTGCCGCGCGCTATGACAAGATACATCTCTTTGATGTGGATATGCCAAGCGGGGAACGCATCCGGGAGTCGGACACGTTTGTGCCGGGCGAAGCGGCGGTTATTGCCGACCTGCCTTGGGGCAAGCTGGGCCTCAGCATCTGTTATGACATGCGTTTTCCAAGCCTGTTTAACGCGCTGGCCAATGCGGGGGCGTTGTTCCTTGCGGTACCTGCGGCTTTCACGGTGCCGACAGGCCGCGCCCATTGGCATGTACTGCTCAGGTCGCGCGCCATTGAAACCGGCAGTTTTGTTTTTGCGGCTGCGCAAGGCGGCGCCCATGAATGCGGACGGCAAACGTTTGGGCACAGCATTGCGATAAATCCCTGGGGCGAGATTATTGTGGAGCTCGATACGGAGCCCGGTGTTGTGGTGTTCGATGTCGATGTTGATTTGGTAAAACGCGATAGAAACCGCATACCCGCCCTTAAGAATGCCCGGCCCTTCTCCTTGCAGTCGCCCGCTGGAGTGATTAACTGGTAACCATGATTAGGTATGATCTCATCTGCGACAAGGGCCATGAATTTGATGGCTGGTTCAGGGATAGTGCTGGATTTGAAAAACAGGTCAAGCGCAAGCTGGTTTCCTGCACGCTATGCGGATCAGATCATGTAGAAAAGCAGTTGATGGCACCGGGCATTCCGGCAAAGACAAACACGAAATCGCAGACGATGGTTGCAGGAGCCGTTGACCCCCGTACGCAAATGCTGATGCAGATGATGCGCGAAGTGCGCAAGAATGTTGAAGCCAATTCGGAATATGTGGGCGACAAGTTCGCTGAAGAGGCCCGCAAGATCCATTACGCCGAAAGCGAAAAGCGCGGCATTTATGGCGAGGCGAAGCCGGAAGAAGCCAAGGCGCTGATTGAAGAAGGCATCGAAGTGCATGCCTTGCCGAGACTGCCGGAAGATTCAAATTAGGAATCTGTCAAAGCCTTGACGAGAGTTTCCGAAAGCCAAACCTGGTATTGTTCTGCAGACCACCCGCCTTCGCGCACCAACATGCGATAGACATCACGACTCGAGTACATCCATAGAATTCTGCGCGCCGCCTCAAGTTCGAGGCCTTTTTTTGCTTTGGACTGGGCGAACAGGCGTTTCACCCGCTCTTCTTGAATGTCAAACCGAATTTGTTCGAACTCTTGTTCAAGTTTCCGCAGCGACGGTGAAAACCCAGAGGCACCCCGCAACAATCCAAGTTCAGAGCTTTCGCTCTCGTAAACGGCGCGCGCAACGTGGGCTGTCAGCATGATTAACCTGACGGGATCGGACTCACCCGTCAGCAGTGACTGGGCTTCCTTAAATCGAGGGCCGAAAAGGGCCGCTTTCATGAGGGCGCGCAGGACGCCTTCTTTGGATTTGAATAATGAATACACGGTGGAAGCAGCGACATCCGCTTTTTCACCGATCTGCGCAATTGTGACCCTGTCGATCCCGTTACGCGCAAACAAGGTCCTGGATGCATTGAGAATGCGCGATTTTGTTGCCTCAGCCGCGTTGCCGCGCTGCTCGGAATTATATCCGCGTTTTGGAGTTCTTGACATATTGAATATAGTATACTATATTTAATTTAGAAACAAGGGAAGCGGTTTATGACGTTTCAAGCCTACATTGACAATGTTAAGCAGAAAACCGGCAAAACGCCGGAGGATTTTTTTGCTTTGGCCAAGGAAAAAGGCCTTCTTGGGCCAGGCATCACGGCCACGCAGTTTGTTGACTGGCTGAAGCAGGATTTCGGACTGGGGCACGGGCATTCCATGGCAATTTTGGCGGTCTTCAAAACCAGGAATTGGATTGCTCTGAGCAGCAAGAGCAACAAAAGGAATAAAAAATAGAATTGGAGATCAAAAATGGCCTATGCCAGTTCTTCTTCAACTTACCCCGCAGCTTCACTTATGGCAGCGCGTGTGGCAATCGCTGCTGCGGGTGCGGTTATCCTGTTGCTTGCAAGTTTGCACTGGCTGAGCCCCGAATTTGATCCTGCATGGCGCATGGTGAGCGAATATGCGAAGGGAAAGCATGGTTTGGTCCTGTCGCTCATGTTTGCTTCATGGGCGGTGAGTTCCTGGGCTCTAGCCTTTGCGCTCAGGCCGCAGGTTACAACGGTTGCCGGCAGGATCGGTTTGCTTTTTCTGGTTGCTGCTGGTGTTGGCGAAGCCATGGCCGCCGTGTTTGACATCAATCATCGCCTTCATGGCCTTGCCGCGGCTATCGGAGTTCCGAGTCTCCCCATTTCTGCGATGTTGATCAGCGTTGGCCTTAGCCGCACCCTTGCGTGGTCTGCTGAAAAGAAATCCCTTCTCTGGACCGCCAACCTGACCTGGGTAAGTTTTGTCCTGATGGCCGCTGCCTTTGCAGTTCTAATCGTCACTTACAAACAGGCCGGCGGCGACATGGCTGCTGGGAGCGGAATAACTGTCCTACCTCCCGGCGTAATCGCATTGGTGGGATGGGCAAACAGGCTTCTTGTATTAGCTTACTGCGCATGGGTGATAAATGTCGCCTGGCAGGCAAACAACCTGCGCGTTCACAGGCCCTGACCAGAGATTGCTGACAGGCCGCGAGCAATAGCATCCGGGAAAACCAAGCATGGCAGACAAGAAAAAATTCAAAACCGTCCCTGAATATATCGCTTCCTTTTCGGCGGAGGACCAAAAAATCCTTGAAAAAATCAGGCAGACCATACGAAAGGCCGCACCGCAAGCGGAAGAGACGATCAGCTATCAAATTCCGACTTTCAAGCTGAACGGCAGTTACCTGGTGTATTTTGCGGCCTGGAAGGATCATGTCGGATTTTATGCGACACCTTCCGGCAATGGGGCGTTCAAAAAGGAGTTGTCACAATACAAGATGGCCAAGGGCTCCATTCGCTTCCCCAAAGACAAACCCATTCCCTATGACCTGATCAGAAAAATTGTAGATTTTCGCGTCAAGGAAATTCAGCCAAAGAAGAAATAAGAAATTAATTGCTATGCCTTCTGCCCCACCAGCATGAAATTCACACCCATGTCGCGCGAGCGTTTCCATTGCTGGCCCAGGGGATGATAGATGACACCGGTTTCGCCCTTGATGGAAACATTGTTGCCGGCCAGCCAGGTCTTGAGTTCTTCGGGCGTGATGAATTTTTCCCATTGATGCGTGCCTTTCGGCAGCCAGCCCAAGACATATTCCGCCCCGATGATGGCAAAGCCAAAGGATTTGAGGGTGCGGTTGATCGTGGCGATAAACATGAGGCCATCAGGCTTCAGCATGCTGCAACAGATTTGCGTGAAGACTTTCGGATCGCTCACATGCTCGATGACTTCCATATTGAGGATGACATCGAACATTTCGCCCGCGGCGGCCAAGTCTTCGGCCGTGCCGCAGCGGTAGTCGATTGCGAGTTCAGTTTCACTCGCATGGACAGTTGCGGTCTTTATGTTTTTCTCTGAGGGGTCAACGCCCACGATTTCAGCACCCAGCCTCGCCATCGGCTCCGTCAAAAGCCCGCCGCCGCAGCCGATGTCGAGGAAGCGCAGGCCTTTGAACGGCTGGCGGTCGAAGGGGTCACGGCCAAAGCGGGCGCAGACCTGTTCCTTGATATATTGCAAACGTACCGGGTTAAACACGTGCAGCACGCCGAATTTACCCTTCGGATTCCACCATTCGGCGGCCATTTTGGAGAATTTTTCCACCTCGGCGGGGTCAATTGTGGTTTGAGCGGCTACAGCCATAACACCTGTCCATTTTTGTTGGGGCCATTATTGCATAAGCAAAGGCCCTCATCTATGAGTACGCCGCGTCGCACCCTTGGGCGCTGGTGATTCAGAAAGGTTCTGGCCGATGGGCCGTTTGGTTATGAAGTTTGGCGGCAC
This sequence comes from uncultured Alphaproteobacteria bacterium, assembly GCA_963763635.1. Lineage (GTDB taxonomy): Bacteria > Pseudomonadota > Alphaproteobacteria > Rhizobiales > Aestuariivirgaceae > Aestuariivirga. Next base: position 16,341 of record CAVXPO010000012.1, on the reverse strand, counting down.
GTCGGTTGCGGATGTCGACCGCATCCGTAACGTGGCCCGCCATGTCTTGCGCGAGGTAAAGGCCGGCCATCATGTGGCCGTTGTCGTTTCTGCCATGTCCGGCACGACGGACCGCATGGCGAGTTGGTGCAAAGAAGCAGCGCCCGTGCATGATGCGCGCGAATATGATGCCATCGTCGCCTCGGGGGAGCAGATCACGGCAGGACTTCTGGCTATTGTTTTGCAGGATATGGGCGTTCCCGCCCGCTCCTGGCACGGCTGGCAAATTCCTGTGAAAACCGACGGCGTGCATGGCTCGGCGCGAATTGCTGAAATTGACGCCACTGAAATCAGAAAGCGCATGGAACAGGGCCAGGTCGCGGTTGTGGCGGGCTTTCAGGGCATCGGGCCTGACAAGCGTATTACCACACTGGGGCGCGGCGGGTCTGATACGTCAGCCGTTGCAATTGCCGCCTCGCTGGACGCGGCTTGCGATATCTATACGGATGTGGACGGCGTTTACACGGCGGATCCGCGCATTGTGACCGCTGCCCGCAAGCTTGACCGGATTTCCTATGAGGAAATGCTGGAACAGGCTTCCTTAGGCGCCAAGGTATTGCAGCCCCGCTCGGTTGAATTGGCCATGGTCTATAAGGTGCCATTGCAGGTAAGATCGAGTTTTGAGGCGCCGGACTCACCTAATCAAAACAAGCCCGACGGCAGCGGGCCTGGAACACTCGTTTGCGATGAGGAACGTATTTTGGAACAGCATGTTGTCAGCGGAATTGCCTATTCGCGGGATGAGGCGAAAGTTTCCATCCGCAAAGTGAAAGACCAGCCCGGCGTATCAGCATCGGTGTTCGGCCCCCTGGCGGAGGCCGATATCAGCGTTGACATGATCGTGCAGAATGTTTCCACCGATGGCTCCACCGCCAACATCACCTTCACGGTGGCGCGCAAGGATTTGCGCAAGGCCATCGAAGTGCTGAACAACAACAAGGACAAGCTTGGCTTTCTCGAACTTACACACTCGGCGGATGTGGCCAAGGTGTCAGTCGTTGGCATCGGCATGCGGAGCCACGCGGGCGTTGCCGCGAAGATGTTCCGTTCGCTGGCCGACAAGGGCATAAACATCCAGGCGATCACGACATCGGAAATAAAAGTCAGTGTACTGATTGACGAAGCCTACACGGAATTGGCGGTGCGTGCGCTGCACCAGGCCTACGGGCTTGAGGCCCAGTAGGATGCCGCGCCTCTTTTGCCATAAAAAAACAACCTGCCGCCGCTGGAAAACGGCGCGCGCGGACAGCTGCTGATGGTTCATTCTGGCCTTGGCCCGCGTGTCTTGCTTCGGCGGCTCCGCGAGGTCATGGCGGAGCCCGATACGGCGCAAAAGCGGCTCGATAAAATTGCGACACTGATTGCGGCCAATATGGTGGCTGAGGTGTGCTCCATCTATGTGATGCGGCCCGGCCAGATACTGGAGCTTTATGCCACGGAAGGCCTGAAGCGCGGCGCCGTCCACAAATCCAAATTGAAACTGGGCGAGGGCCTTGTGGGCCTTATCGGAGAACAGGCAATCGGGCTTAATCTTGCCGACGCGCAGCACCATCCGGCGTTCAAATACCTGCCTGAAACCGGCGAAGAAATTTACAACTCATTTCTTGGCACCCCCATCATGCGGGGCGGCACGGTTATCGGCGTGCTTGTGGTGCAAAACCGCACGCGCCGGCAATATTCCGACGAGGAAGAAGAAGCGCTACAGACCACCGCCATGGTTCTGGCGGAAGTTATTGCTTCGGGCGAGCTCCGCGAAGTGGCGGGCGAAGTGGCAGCTGACGTTGCCCATATGCGCAGCCATCATTTGCGCGGTGAATCACTGGCGGAAGGCATTGCCCTCGGCCATGTGGTTCTGCATGAGCCCCGTGTCACGATTTACAATCTCATCGCTGAAAGCATTCCGGTGGAAAAAAAACGGCTTAACGAGGCCGTAAAGCAATTGCATTTGCAGGTTGACCAGTTGCTGGATGGCACGGATTCCATGCGCGGCGGCGATTATTCCGATGTGCTGGAAACCATCCGCATGTTTGCCCATGACAAGGGCTGGGTTACCCGCCTTGGCGAAGCGGTTGATACAGGCCTCACGGCTGAAGCCGCCGTTGAGCGCGTCCAGAACGATAACCGCGCCCGCATGATGCGCACGCCAGACGCTTACCTTCGCGACCGCATGCATGATTTGGACGATCTTTCAAACCGGCTGATGCGGATTCTGACAGGGGCCGTCGCCACCGCTTCGCGCAGCGATTTGCCAGCCAACGCCATTATCGTGTCGCGCAACATGGGGCCTGCAGAACTTCTGGATTATGACCGGACAAAAATCCGCGGTGTGATTCTCGAAGAAGGCGGCAAGACCAGCCATGTGGCGATTGTGGCGCGCGCCCTTGGCATACCCGCCGTCGGCCAGGCGAGCGGCCTAATCGATCTTGTCGATACCGGCAGTTCAATCATCATTGATGGCAACTCGGGCGAGTTGTTTGTCAGGCCGTCGCCGGATTTGCAAAAGTCCTATGGCGAGAAAGTGCGCTTCTATGCGCGCAAGCAGGCGCAATACGCAGTGCTGCGCGATGTTCCCGCCATTACGAAAGATGGCGTCAAAATAAGCCTCAACATCAATGCGGGCCTGATTGTTGACCTGCCGCATTTGCTCGAATCGGGTGCCGACGGCGTCGGGCTTTACCGCACGGAACTGCACTTCATGATGGCGCAGCGGTTTCCGCGGCTTGCCTCACAGGTCCGGCACTATGAAGCCATTCTGGATCAGGCGGGAGATAAACCCGTGGTGTTTCGCACCCTTGATATTGGGGCAGACAAGGTGTTGCCCTATCTGCGCCAGCCGAAGGAGGAGAACCCTGCCTTGGGCTGGCGTTCCATCCGCATGGCGCTTGACCGGCCCGCACTGCTGCGCTTGCAAGTGCGCGCCCTTCTGATTGCGGGACAGAACCGCAACATCAAGATCATGTTTCCGATGATTGCCGACGTGGATGAGTTTTTGCGGGCGCGGGAAATCGTGGAACTTGAAAAGGCCTATCTGGTGAAACGCGGGCACCCGCTTCCAAAATCCCTGAAGCTTGGCGTGATGATCGAGATTCCGGCGTTGATCTGGCAACTTGACCAGTTGTTGCCGCTCATCGATTTTGCATCTGTTGGCTCCAATGATCTCGTCCAGTTCCTGTTTGCCTCGGATCGTGGCAATCCCAAGCTTGCCGGGCGATATGATCCTTTGAGTCCAGCGGCACTCGGTGCCATGCGGCTCATCGTTGAAAAGGCCGAGGCCCACAAGAAGCCTGTAACGTTGTGCGGCGAGCTGGGCGGACGCCCGCTCGAAGCCATGGGGCTGTTGGGAATTGGCCTCACATCGGTTTCCATGGTGCCATCCGGCATTGGGCCGGTGAAGGCCATGCTGCTTGCATTGGACCAGGCAAAGCTCTGGGCTTTCATGGCACCGCTCCTGAAGAGCCCGGCCCATTCAATTCGGGGTGATTTGCTTGAATTTGCCCAGCGAAATGGCGTTCCCGTATAATTTAATGCGGCAAGGGCGCCCCGCGTTAGGCTGCTGATAACCATTCTCCGTCATTCTCTCAAAAATAACGTTACCGACACGTTAAGATTTGTAGCCTGAGAGAGTTGAAACATGGACGATAATGCCCAAGATTTCCATTCAGACGAGTATGGTTTTGAAGAGGCCGTTGTCAGCTTTCGTGAAAAGCCCGATGGCAATATTGACCCTGCTGGCGAAGCCGGATGGTTCTTTCAGCGCGAACGCGAGAAGCGCGGTGAATCTCTTGAATACGCTGGCGAAGCCACAGGCATTCATCCCTATCATGTCGAGGCCATTGAATTTGGTGACATGACTCGCATGCCAACGCGCCTGGAAGCGCTGGAAATGATTTCGGCCTACGCGCAATACCTGGGCTTTGATCCGGAACCTCTCATTCAGCATTATCTTCAATTCTTGCCACGGCCGCAGATCGCGCCGCGCGCCAACCACCCGGCGAACCCGGCACCGTTGACCAGCGCCAAGGTCTTGTCATTCGGCAAAATGCCAAAGCTGCCCGTTTTGAATATCAATTTTTCCAAGATTCCAGGTGGTGCTGGCGGATTGGTAGCCTCGGTTGCCGGTGCCATTTTCCTGTTTGCCGGTGCGAGCTGGATGATGATGCCAGCCGCAGAAAATTTGCCAATGGACCAACAGACGGCGATGGTTGCCGACCCCATGCCAACGGCGTCTACCGGCACAGAAGCAGCCGACGTTAAAGTTACCGAAGAGCCTATGGAAGACGGACAGGTTGCAACCATCGACCAGGGCAATGCCGCACCGGGCGAGGATCTGGCAAATGAAGATATGGAAGGGCTTGGCGCATTCATAGCCGAGCAGGTGCCTGTCGAGCAAAAACCGAAGAGCAAAAATGGCAAGATTGCAACACAGGAAATGGCTGCGGTTGAAGATGTTCTGGAAACACCCGATGGCCGCGTGTTTGGAGCCAAGAACGAAACGGCACGATTGATTCTGAGGGCCAAGGCACCGGTTTGGGTGCGCGTTGAAGACGCCCAGGGCAATGTGGTGATGACCCAGATGCTGATGAAGGGTGACATCTATCAGGTGCCGGACCGCGAGGGCCTTGTGGTGATCGCCAGGGATGGCGGCCTCTTGAGCTATCTGATCGATGGCAAGGAAAAAGGCATTCTGGGAACGCCTGGTGAAATTCTGGTGGGACGTTCGCTCAATCTCTCAAGTTTTGAGGGCTAAGCAGCGGGGCTTGGCGAAACGCACCCTGTTCCGCTACAAGCCCGCCCATGAGCGCTATTCAGATTGAGAAACTTGACCGGATCATTCACCGGTTTGCAAATGTTGAGCACGAGCTGTCGTCAGGCCCGGCGGGAGACGTGTTCGTCAGGCTCTCCAAAGAATATGCTGAAATGGAACCCACTGCCAATGCCGCGAAAGCCTTAAAGCAGGCCTATACGGAACGGCAGGATGCGGAAGATATGATCAAAGCCGGTGGCGATATGGCTGCCATGGCCGAATCCGAGTTGCAAAGCCTGGCTCCCCGTATTGAAAAACTTGAGCATGACATTCGCGTGCTGCTGCTGCCGCGCGATGCTGCGGATGAACGCAACGTCATTCTCGAAGTGCGCGCCGGCACGGGCGGTGATGAGGCGGCAATTTTTGCCGGTGATTTGTTTCGCATGTACCAGCGCTATGCGATTTCAAGAAACTGGCGCGTTGAAGTCATTTCGGCCAGCGAAGGCGAGCATGGCGGCTACCGGGAAATCATTGCCAACATATTTGGTGCCGGTGCTTACGCGCGGATGAAATTCGAATCAGGTGTGCACCGGGTGCAGCGCGTGCCGGATACGGAAACGCAGGGCCGCATTCATACCTCCGCAGCAACAGTTGCAGTGCTGCCAGAAGCTGAGGAAGTTGATATCAAGATTGAAGACAAGGACCTTCGCATCGATGTTTACCGTTCATCAGGGCCGGGCGGCCAATCGGTGAACACCACGGATTCGGCGGTACGCATCACGCATTTGCCGACGGGGCTTGCGGTGGCGCAACAGACCGAAAAGTCACAACTCAAGAACAAGAACGCGGCCATGAAGCTGTTGCGTTCGCGGCTTTATGATCTTGAACGCAACCGCATCGATAGTGAGCGTTCGGCCCAGCGCAAAGGCCAAGTGGGTTCGGGGGACCGCTCCGAACGCATCCGCACCTACAATTTTCCGCAAGGGCGGGTGACGGACCACCGCATCAACCTCACGCTTTACAAGCTTGACCAGATCATTGAAGGCCCGGCGCTGGAGGAACTTGTGCTGGCCCTGATGGCAGATCATCAGGCTGAACTGATGGCCACCGAAACGTCTGATGTCTGATACCGTTACCGTTCGGGCGTTGATTTTGGCGGCACGAGGATTGTTCGCTGCCAAAGACATTGATTCGGGCGCGCTTGATGCAAGGTTGTTGTTGCAGGCTGCTGCGGGTTTGACCCATGAACTGATTGTGGCTGAACCTGATATGCTGGTATTGGAGGATGCGGTGGCCCGGTTCAGCAATTTTGTTGACCGCCGCTGCCAGCTTGAACCGGTTTCGCGCATTCTGGGTTGGCGTGAGTTCTTTGGCCGGCGTTTTCAGGTAACCCCCGCAGTATTGGATCCGCGGGCTGACACAGAAACATTGATTGAAGCGGCACTCACTTTTGCGCGCGCAAAAAAGAACTACCGGTTTCTGGACCTTGGCACGGGTTCGGGTGCCATTGCCGTCACCCTGCTTGCCGAATTGCCAGCTGCCAAGGGTGTGGCGAGCGACCTATCGGGCGCGGCCTTGGCTGTGGCGCAAGCCAACGGGGAAGCGCTAGGTGTTTCGGCACGGCTGCAACTGGTGCAAGCCAACTGGTTTTCCGGAATTGAAGGGCGGTTTGATCTTATTGTTTCAAACCCGCCTTACATTCCTCTCGGCGATATCGCTGATTTGGCGGAGGATGTGCGGGGCTATGACCCCTTGCGGGCGCTGGACGGGGGGCCCGACGGGCTGGAAGCCTACCGCCGGATTGCCGACGGGGCGCGGGAGTTTTTGACGGCAAGCGGCCGCGTTTTGGTGGAAATTGGCGCTGGGCAAGCCCCCGATGTTCAGCAGATATTCGCCACAAGGGGACTTGCGATGGCGGGCCAATATACCGACCTCGGCGGCCATGCCCGGTGTTTGACTTTTGCAGAACCTTAACTATATATTATGTTGACGACCAAAAAACCCATTGGAAATTGTTTGTTTCTGGTCTAAGTATGTGTCGGTAATTCATTCTGCCCTTGCGATGGCGCTGGGCGGCATGTTGGGAAAATAGCCAGTTTGGCATGATATTCCAGGCATTTCGCTTTTCTGCAGTCGGAGATGATAGTTCTGAGGCTGGGAATATCTGCGGCAGAAGTCTGCAACCACAACAATCGGGTTAGGACTTATTCGACTCTTCAGAGAGTTGATTTTGAAATTGTAACGTAAAATCTCAACAACCGGGACGGCTTTTTGCCGAAGTGATGAATTGAATTTCGATAACGGACACCGCTCACGTCAGGGACAGCATAACAACAACAAGAACCGTGGACGCGGGCGCAATAACCGTCGGCCCAGCGGCGGCGGGCAGAGCAATAGCGGCGGCGGCAACTCGGTTAACCGGGTCTATGAAAGCAACGGCCCCGATGTAAAGGTGCGCGGCACCGCCCAAACCATTGCCGAGAAATACATGCAGCTTGGCCGCGATGCGCAATCATCCGGCGATAACGTGATGGCTGAAAGCTATTTCCAGTTTTCCGAGCATTACTTCCGCGTCATGGCAGCAGCCCAGCCTGTTGGCCAACCGACCCAGCAGCTTCGCCGTCCTGAAGATGAGGATTTTGAGGATGATGGCGAGGAAGGTGTAGAGGGCGAAGCGGAAGGCGCGCAGCCAATACTGGTTCAGGAGGGTGTTTCAACTGACACAGCTGAGCCGGGTAATGATGCCAGCCGTCCAGCGGAAATGGACCGTTCGGAACAGCGGAATTTCAGGCAGCGCGACAACCGTGATAAATTTCGTCCCCGCTGGCAGAACAAGCGGGACCAGCAGAATGGCGATCGGGAACCTCGGGCTGTTGATCCGGAAGGACAAGCTTTCCGGGACGAGCCGCAGCGTGATTTCGTTTCTGAGCAGCAATCGGAAGAAGCAGCGCCAGTTCAATGGGAGGCCCCTTCTTTCCTGCAGCGGCCTGCCCCTGTTGTGGATGTGGACATGGCGGAAGCACCTGTCGCTGAAAAGCGTGCCCGCACGCCGCGGCGTCCGCGGGTGGCAGCTGCTGATGTGCCGCCGCTGGACGAAACGCCGCAAGGCGAATAACTCCATCCCAGGCTTGATGGGGCGCAAAGCGTTCCTATATCTCTAGCAAGGCGTTAGCGAGGTGCCTTTAAGGGCCTTGCAGGGACGTGCTGGCAGGAGATATTTATGGATTTTGAGAAATATACGGAACGGTCGCGGGGCTTTATCCAATCGGCGCAAGCACTGGCTTTACGCGAAGGCCACCAGCGGTTTTCACCTGAACATGTATTGAAGGTTCTTCTTGATGATGAAGAGGGGTTGGCGGCTGGCCTGATCAATGCGGCGGGCGGCGACAGCCGCGGCGCTTTGCGCGAGACCGAATTGGTTCTCTCAAAGATACCCAAAGTTTCAGGTAGCGGCGGTGGCCAGGTCTACCTGTCGCCGGAAATGGCACGGGTATTTGAGGCCGCCCAAAAGCTTGCCACCAAGACTGGTGATAGCTTTGTGACAGCCGAACGGCTTTTGCAGGCCTTGGCGATTGAAACGTCAGAAGCGTCCAAGATTTTGAAGAATGCCGGCGTGACCGCCCAAAAGCTCAATCAGGCAATTGATGCGGTTCGCAAGGGCCGTACAGCCGATTCAGCAACCGCCGAGCAGGGCTATGACGCGCTGAAGAAATACGCGCGTGACCTCACCGAAGCTGCCAAGGAGGGGCGGCTTGATCCCGTTATTGGGCGGGACGAAGAAATCCGCCGCACCATTCAGGTGTTGTCGCGGCGTACCAAGAATAATCCAGTGCTCATCGGCGAGCCCGGCGTTGGCAAAACCGCCATTGCGGAAGGCTTGGCATTGCGCATCATCAAGGGCGACGTGCCGGAATCCCTCCGTGATAAAAAGCTCATGGCGCTGGATATGGGTTCGTTGATTGCAGGTGCGAAATTCCGCGGCGAGTTCGAAGAGCGGCTGAAGGCGGTACTTTCGGAAGTGACCTCTGCTGATGGCGGCATCATCCTGTTCATTGACGAGATGCACACGCTGGTGGGGGCAGGCAAGGCAGATGGCGCCATGGATGCTTCCAACCTGTTGAAGCCTGCCTTGGCGCGCGGCGAATTGCATTGCGTGGGCGCCACCACGCTCGACGAATACCGCAAGCATGTTGAAAAAGATGCAGCCCTGGCGCGGCGCTTCCAGCCGATATTTGTGGGCGAGCCAACGGTCGAGGATTCAATTTCAATCCTGCGCGGCATCAAAGAAAAATATGAGCTGCACCACGGCGTGCGGATAACCGACTCGGCCATTGTCGCGGCCGCAACGCTTTCCAACCGTTACATCACGGACCGCTTTCTGCCGGACAAGGCCATTGACCTGATGGACGAGGCGGCTGCGCGGCTTCGCATGCAGGTTGATTCAAAGCCCGAAGAGCTGGATGAGATTGACCGCCGCATCATGCAATTGCAAATCGAGCGCGAGGCCCTGAAGAAGGAATCCGATTCGGCCTCCAAAGACCGTTTGCAAAAGCTGGAAAAGGAACTGGCGGAACAGGAGGAAAAATCCGCCATCATCACGCGCAACTGGCAGGCCGAAAAAGAAAAGCTGGCCGCCGCTTCAAAGCTCAAGGAAGAGCTGGAAAAAGCGCGCCTGCAGCTTGACCAGGCGCAACAGCGCGGTGATTTCGCCAAGGCTGGCGAGTTGGCCTATGCAACCATTCCCGAACTGGAAAAGAAGCTGAAGGTGGCGGAGGAAACCCATTCCGGCAGCATGCTGGAAGAAGCCGTTACCGAATCCCATGTGGCGCAGGTGGTTTCCCGCTGGACCGGCATTCCGGTTGACAAGATGCTGGAAGGCGAGCGCGAAAAACTGTTGCAGATGGAAGTGGAACTGGCAAAACGCGTCGTGGGCCAGGCGGAAGCGGTGGAAGCCGTTGCCACGGCGGTGCGCCGTGCACGGGCCGGGTTGCAGGATCCCAACCGGCCGATTGGCTCTTTCATGTTCTTAGGACCCACGGGAGTTGGAAAAACTGAACTCACCAAGGCGCTGGCAAATTATCTCTTTGATGATGAGCATGCGCTGGTGCGCATCGACATGTCGGAATACATGGAGAAGCATTCGGTATCGCGCCTCATTGGCGCGCCTCCGGGCTATGTGGGCTATGATGAGGGCGGTGCGCTCACCGAAGCTGTACGGCGTCGCCCCTATCAGGTTGTGCTGTTCGACGAGGTTGAAAAAGCCCACCCCGATGTGTTCAACGTGCTTTTGCAGGTATTGGATGATGGCCGCCTGACCGATGGCCAGGGCCGGACAGTTGACTTCAAGAATACGCTGATCATCATGACGTCCAACCTTGGTTCGGAATATCTTGTGGCCTTGGGCGAAACCCAGGACGTTGACGAGGTGCGCGAACAGGTGATGGGCGTTGTGCGGGGTACCTTCCGGCCGGAATTCCTTAACCGGCTGGACGAGATCATCCTGTTCCACCGCCTCAAGCGCGCGCATATGGGCGCCATTGTGGATATCCAGATGGAACGCCTCAAACGCCTGCTGGTGGACCGCAAAATCGAAATCGACCTGACCGAGAAAGCACGCGAGCTGCTGGCGGAAAAAGGCTACGACCCGGCCTATGGCGCACGGCCCCTGAAACGCGTTATCCAAAAGTCGTTGCAGGATCCGCTGGCAGAAGAATTGCTGGCAGGGCGCGTGAATGACGGCGACAAGGTTGAGGTCGGCGTTGCCGATGGCCTTTTCACCTTCAATGGCAAGGCCACGGGGCGGGCATCGAAAACAGAATCCTTCACCACCGTGCATTAGCGCGCTAATGTTGCGGGCATGGCGAAAACCTTGCGCGCAGCACTGAAGATTGATTTTGGAACTGACGTCCGCTTGGGCCCCGGAAAAGTACGGCTGCTGGAATTGATCGCCGAATCGGGATCGATTTCGGCGGCGGCGCGGCAGATGGAAATGTCCTATCGGCGGGCTTGGCTTCTCATTGAAGAACTCAACGGAATTTTTGGGCAACCGGTTATTGAAACGGCAGCAGGCGGCACGGGCGGCGGCGGTGCCAGAGTTACGCCGCACGGTGAGAGGATCATTTCCACATTCCGCGACGTTGAACGAGAGGCCGATGCGTTGGTGAAGGCGAAATTCGGCGCTATCGCCAAAATCAAATCAAGATAGGGATGGGCTTTGACCCTTGATCGCTACAATAAATTTTGCCGTTCGCTTGCCCATGCAACCCATGTGGTGCAATGGGGCGGGGCGCATGTGTGGAAAATCGGCGGCAAGGTGTTTGCCATTGGGGGCTGGAACGACAGTAAATTTCTGGCCATTACCTTCAAGTGTTCGCCGATGAGCTTTGATCTCCTGAAGGAACGGCCGGGGCTTCGGCCCGCGCCTTATCTTGCGTCGCGCGGCATGAAGTGGATACAGCGCACAAGTGCTGAAAGCATGGATGATGCGGCGCTGAAGGATTACCTGCGGGAAAGCTATCGGCTGGCCTCGCTCAATCTGACGAAGAAGCAGCAATTGGAATTGGGGTTGAACCTAGCTTGAGGCCATCCAGCGTTCGTCAATTGACACGGACTTGAGCAGGCACCACACCGCATCGCCGTCATCGAGGCCCAGTTGATCCCGCGCCTTGCGCGTCAGGGCAACGGCCAATTCTTCGCCTCCCAGCAATTTGACATGGATAATGGCGATCGGGCCCGCACCCAATTCACAACTTGCTACCGTGCCCTTCAACATCGTGCGGGCTGAGATATCTTTTGGCGGGCTAAGTGCAAGGGTTACATCGGTTGCACGCACGACGATGCGTGTTGGCGCACCGGTTGGTTTTAGATGACCGGCAAGTGAAATATTTCCGGCGGGATGGGCAAGGGTCGTGAGATCATATTTGGCGTCGTAGGCCTCGTGAGTGGCAGTCAATATCGAAAGCCGTGTCAAAGCGGCTGACATGATTTTCAGGCAGGCTCAAAACCGCGTGGGGATATCCTTCGGCTGTCACTTTGCCATCCCTTATCATCACCACATGATTGGCCAGCCGTGCCACTTCTTCCGCCGCGTGCGAGACAAGTATTACGGGTATGCCGAATCTGTCCTGAAGCTGCTCAATGTAGGGAAAAATTTCGCGCTTGCGGTCCATGTCCAGGTTGGACAGGGGTTCATCCATCAACAGAAGGCGAGGCGATGAAAGCAGGGCCCGCCCTATGGCCACGCGCTGGCGCTCGCCGCCTGACAGGGTTGCGGGCCTCCGTTCCATGATAGGCGGAGAGGCCGAGAAATTCTACGATGGCCGTGAGTTCCATTCCACCGTGCTTGAACCCATAGAGCAAATTCTGCCGTACCGAGATGTGAGGCAAGAGAAGCGCGTCCTGAAACACGTAGCCAATCCTGCGCTTGTGGACCGGCAAATTTATCCCAGCCTCGCTGTCATAGAGCGTTTCGCCGTCGATGCGGATAAAGCCAGAAGCAGGCCGGTCAAGACCAGCGATAAGGTTCAGCAGGCTGGATTTTCCTGCACCGGAAGGGCCGAAAAGGGCGGTGATGCCTCGGCCAAGATTTAGACTGACGTCGAGCAGAAATTTCCCGCGCTGCTGCTTGACAGAAATTTCAATCATCGAAAGCCAGCCACGCGTTGACCCAGACGCTTGCTGATGATTTCGGACGCCAGCAGTGCTGCAAGGGCAAGCATGATTGAAAGCACAATCAAGCGCCAGGCCGCGGCATCGCCGTTGGGTGTTTGCAGCAGGCTGTAGATTGCCAGCGAAAGCGTTTGTGTTTCGTTGGGGATGTTTGACACGAAGGTGATCGTCGCACCAAATTCGCCCAGCGCTTTCACGAAGGTGAGAATGGTTCCCACAAGGATGCCCGGTGCGGCGAGCGGCAACGTTACCGTTGTAAAAACACGGAAGGGGCTTGCACCGAGTGTGGCGGCGGCGCCTTCCAGCCTTTGATCTATTGCTTCCATCGAAAGCCGGATAGCACGCACCATGAGGGGTAGCGCCATGAGTGCGGCGGCAAGGGCGGCCCCCGTCCAGCGAAACGCAAAGACAAGGCCAAAGCTGCTTTCAAGGAATGCACCAATCACACCCCGCTTGCCAAATGCAATGAGAAGCAGATACCCCGTGACCACCGGCGGCAACACCAGCGGCAGGTGAATGATGCTATTGAGGGCAGACTTTCCCCAAAATTCCTTCCGCGCCAACAGCCATGCGAGGCCAAGCCCCACGGGCAGGCACATGAGCGTTGCCAAAAGGGCAACGCGCAAGCTCAGGAAAATCGTTGTCCATTCTTCAGGCGACAGGGTCATTGCAGCAACGTGAAGCCATTCTTCCTGAAGATCAATTGGCCTTCTTTCGCTTGCAGGAAATTGAGGAAGGCCTGGGCATCGGGATTGGTTGAGGCGGCAACAACGGCAGCGGGATAGAGGATTGGCGGGTGCGATGTTTCCGGAAAATCCGCGACAACTTTGACTTTGGGTTCGGCTATGGCATCGCTGCCATAGACAATGCCAAGTTTCGCTTCGCCGCGCGCCACCAGGGCCAAAGCGGCGCGAACATTTTCCTGCATGACAAGCTGCGGTTCAACGCTTGCCCACAGACCCAATTTCTCCAGTGCGGCCTTGGCATATTTGCCTGCAGGCACTGATTTCACATCGCCCACAACCAATTTGTCGCCGCCCAATACCTTGGTGAGATCGGTGCTGCTGGCGAGATCAACCTTGATGTCACTTTCTGCTGCAGCAACGAGAACCAGTGTATTGCCTGTCAGGTTTTTCCGGCTTTCGCCACTGATCAGTTTTTTGCCGGCGAGATCGTCCATCCATGCCAGATCGGCTGAAATAAAAATATCGGCAGGTGCTGCTGCGGCAATCTGCTTGGCGAGCGTTGCTGACGAGCCATAGGTTGCAACGATGTTTTTTCCAGATTGGACATTCCAGGCTTGGCCCGCCTCATCAATGGCGGTCCTCATGCTGGCCGCCGCAAACACGTTGACATCAGCCGCGCGTGCCACGGCGCCAAGCATGACAGCGGAAAACAGGGCGGCAAAAATTTGCGGGAAACGACTGAATTTTTTCATGATTGACTCTCGCTATATCCTTTTGGATATAACGCTGGGCAAACGCTGTCAATCGTCATGATTTCGGTTCGGACTGGATGATTATTGATCGACCTGGGCGACTTGCAGGGCGGATGGGGCTGTCTGCATCATGGCCAAAACGCGCTGCTTGTAGAGTTTGAATTTCTGCAGTTCCTTGCCCGCCAGTTGCTTGGCTCCCGAAGCCTTGACCTGCTGCGGGTTAATGGCGCGGCCACCGGCGCGGACTTCATAATGCAAGTGCGGGCCGGTTGAGCGTCCAGTTGAGCCCACGTAGCCAATAATCTGGCCCTGGTTCACCTTGGTGCCGGTGCGAATGCCAGCGGCCAGCTTGCTCATATGCGCGTAAAGTGTTTCAAACTTATTCGAGTGCTTGATTTGCACAGTCACACCATAGGCACCGTGCCTGCCGGCAATTTCAACAACACCAGAACCGGCGGAGCGGATGGGTGAACCATAGGGAACGCCGAAATCAATGCCGGCATGCATTTTGGAGTAGCCGAGCAAGGGGTGCTTGCGCATGCCAAAGCCGGATGTGATTTTTGATCCTGAAACGGGTGTTTTCAACAATGACTTTGAAGCGCCGCGGCCGTTGCCATCAACAAATTCAACCTGGCCATCGGCATTCGCATAGCGGTAATAGGTTTTCGTCACGCCATCCAGCGTGAGCTGTGCGTAATGCAGCACCTTGCGTTTGGTTGACGAACCCGTGAGTGGATTGCCGTAGAAAACCTCAAACGTGTCAGTTGGTTTCACCTGGCGCTGGAAGTCCACATCATAGGAGAAAGCGCGGGTGAGTTCTGAAATAATATAGTCTGGAACCTTGTTGTCCTTGGCTGTTCCATAGAGGCTGGCGCCCACTTTTGCCTTGGTCTTGAATTGGGTTATTTGGGCATATTGAGACTTGGCGCCCTCTTTCTTGCCATCCACACTGGCAACAAAGCGGCCTTCATCATCGGCCTGAACTGTAATGATTTCCTTCGGGCCCGGCTTGAAAGAAAGCTCGACCGGGAAGGTTGCATCGCGACCATAGAAATCCTGCTGGCGGTCGAGGGTCAGCGAAAATTCCATGTCGCTCTTGATCATGCGGGCCGGAAATATCGGCTCGATTGAGGCGGACAAGGCTTGCGCCACTTCTTTGGTCACACCACGATCAATAAGGGCATCGATAAGCGTGCTGCCTTTGGCGATCTTGAAAGTTTCGTCGGTTGGCTCGGCTGGCGCTGTTTTGCTGATCGTTGTTATGTTGGTTGTTTCAGCTTCGGAAGCCTGGATTTCAGCATCGAGAACCACGGTTTTGCCATCGCCATAGGGCAATTCGTCGGCCGTAATTTCCGGATAGTTGTTATCGCCCGAGAGATCACGCTCTGGAATAACTTCAACTGTTTGGGGCGCCAGCGAGGCCGTTACGGCAATCTTTGAGCCCGTGCCATCGGTTTGCGCTGATTTGTCGATTGCCGCATAGGCATCGCGCGGAGCGGCATTTTCGCCAAACAGGCCAAGAGCTACGCCACCAATGACAATGGTGCCCACAATGCCTGCGACGCAGGTTGTCAGCAGCCAGCGGTGGTGAACAGGTTCATCGTGAAACGGATCATTCAGGCCGGATTCAAGCTTATCGATAAACACAGGGGGACGCTGAGCGCGCACAGGCTGTACTAAACGGTACTGTGGTTTTTTACCGTGGCCTTGCAACCTTTTATCCCCTCGCAACGCTTATGCTTACATCAGTTCTGACATTGCTGTCAGGATGGCTGTTTCCCCAAACCAGGCGTGATGTCCCAATCCATAGACATCTGTCAACCCTATAACATCTTGCCATTAGACCGTTACAGGTTCGTTAACTATGACAGCAATCCTGTTTAAACATGGCGATAATGGGGCGATGATGCCAAAAAATGCCTGTCCCAAAGCATCAATTGAATCTGAACTTACAAAAACCTCGCGAAAATGATCAACTAGTCAAAAATACGATAATTCGTCTGTGCAAAGATGAAGTTTTGCGGGGCTGGCTGCACGTCAAAACCATTGCAAATCGCCGCTTGTTCGCATTTGCAAAATAATTCTAACAAACGCTTGACACTTCGACGTGGGCGGAACTATAAACCGGCCACTGAGGGACGCGGCGTTGCAAACAACTGCCGACGTTCCTACGTGAATTCAAGATGTAGCTGGCTGAGACGCCGGTGTTACCCGAAAGGGGAACCGGTGGAATTTTCGTCGGCTGAGTCTATCGGAAGCTTAATAAAAGCTTCCCTGCTGTTTGACATTGTAGATGAAAGAAAAAGAAACGCAGGCGGCGTGTGTCCTGGCGGTTCGAGCGGGTAACTGCTTGAACAACCGAAACATTAGTCGTTATGCGTTTTATATTAAGAGAAGACAATGCTTTGATAGAAATATCGAGGCACATGATCTCCGTCAATTTAATACGCTA
>CAVXPO010000011.1:165000-170506 GCA_963763635.1 uncultured Alphaproteobacteria bacterium | reverse complement strand
TCCGCGTCCATCGAAGTGGAAGTGGAACAGGCGGGAAAGCCCGCATTGCGCATCCTCTTCTCCGGCGACATCGGCCCCGACACCAAGCTCCTCCAGCACGATCCGGAAGTGCCTTCGAGCTTCGACCATGTCATCTGCGAATCGACCTATGGCTGCTCGCGACCGCTTCGAGCGCGCGCCTGGTCAGCGGCGCGAGATTTTGGCGAAGGAGATCCAGGATGCGGCAGCGGGAAAGGCGCGTTGCTCATCCCGTCCTTCGCGGTGGAACGCACCCAAGAGGTGGTGACCGACATCATCGCGCTGATGGATCTCGGCAAGATCCCGAAGGCCAACGTGTTCATCGATTCGCCTCTGGCCCAGAAGGCGACGGCGATCTTCGCTCGCCATTCGAAGTCGCTCGAGAACGGCGACGAACTCTACCGCGCCTTCCGCTCGCCCCTAGGTGCGCTACACCGAGAGCGCCGAGGATTCCAAGGCGCTGCGCGGTTCTCGGGCTTTCACATTATCATCTCGGCGAGCGGCATGTGCGACGCGGGCCGCATCCGCCATCATCTCAAGAACCATCTCTGGCGGCAATTCGCCAACCGTCCTGCTGGTCGGCTTCCAGGCCAAGGGCTCGCTCGGCCGCCATCCTCCAGGAGGGCACCGCGAAGGTCGTGACCATCCATGGCGAGGAAATCCAGGTGCGCGCGACCGTGCGCCGCTTCGAGGACTATTCCGGCCATGCCGATGGGCCGGAATTGGTGCAATGGGTGAAGGAGCGCCTGCCGATCGCGCGCACATCTTCCTGTCCATGGCGAGGAAGAGGGCCAGATCGCCCTCGAAGCCGAGCTTGCCAACAGCGTGGTGGCCGCAGGCAAGATCATCCGGCCCCGGCTCGACGATGTCTACGATCTCGACGGCGACCAGGCCCGCCTCGTTGAAAGCGAGACGCGGCCGCGCATCGATCCGCTGCAAGTGGCGAAGCCCGATTGGCACAACGACCTCACCAAGCTCGTGCTCGACCTCAATGAAGAAGTGAAGAAGGCGGCGGACGAGAAATCGCGCGCGGTGATCCTGCGGCGGTTACGGAGAGCATTGGCTGGAAACGGTGCGCGCGGAGAAGCGAACGAATAACCACTTCTCCCAATCCGCCCAGCTCCCTGAAGAAGAGCTTTGGCGGACGCGCCGTTCGTAAAGAGCCCGCCCTCTCCCGCGTCGCAGGCTATCTGATGCACACATCTTTTCGAGGCATTTTGGACGTCCACGAAAAACCCCAGGAAATGGGGCAATTCGACGTTTTCCCAAGTTGCCGGTATTCCGGGAGTCTTCGAAATCAATGACTGCAAGCCCTTGAACTGGAATCGTTTTTTGGAGCCAAAAAGTTGTGTGAATCAGATAGCGCGTCGCAGGAGAGGACGAGACAGTCATCACTTCATGCTGTCACAGCGCGCCGATGATCTTGCGGTAGCTGTCTTCGCTGAAGGCCTTCAGCGTCGTGGTGCGCACGTTGCCCCCCATGCCGAGCATGAGAGTGAATTTCGCCATCGTCTCGTCGTCCTTGGCGTCAGCGATGACCACCATGTCGCAGGCGCCGGTGGTGAGATAGAATTCGCGGACATCGACGCCCATTTTCTTTCCCGCCTCGCGGGCCGCATCGAGGCGTTTGGGGCTGTCCTTGATGTTCTTGATGCCCTGGTCGGTCCAATTCAGAAGCTTGATGTATCTGGTCATGGAATTCCTCCTTGGGTCCCGCTCGGGAGAAGCGCCAAATCGCCGTCCCGGCGAAAGCGGGCCGGTATAGCACATTCCAAAACCAATTGCAGTCTGATGCTCGGGAGAACTCACCCTCTCACTTTTCGCGGGCCAGACGAAGCGGTCATCTCCGCGATCAGCTTGAGCACTCTATCGGGCGCGATTTCCATGACCGTGGCGGGCGCGAGGCCGCCCAGTTCGAACGGGCCATATTGCGTCCGGATTAGCCGGTTCACCACGCAATCGAAGTGTTCCATGAGCTTGCGGATTTCGCGGTTCTTGCCTTCGGTGAGCACCACGCGGTACCAGCAATTGGCGGGCTTTGGGTCGTCGGACTCCGCCGCGATCTCCACGCCGCGATAGGCGATCTCGCCGACCGTCACGCCTTTGGCCAATTCCGCGATGGCCGCGGGCTTCAGCCGCCCTCGAACCCGCACGCGGTAGACGCGCTTCAGCGCCGTCGCGGGGCTCATCATGGTTTGCGCCAGCGGGCCATCGGAGGAGAGCAGCAGCAAGCCTTCGCTGTTCACATCAAGGCGGCCCACATTCATGACGCGCGGCCAGCCCCGGCGCCATTGCGGCGGCTTCATCGCCGGGAGGTCGTAGATGGTGAGCCTTCCTTGCGGATCGCTGTTGGTGACCAGCGCGCCGAGCGGCTTGTTGAGCATGAAGAGGCGCGGCGCGGGCCGTGTTTCGGGCGCCACGGATTTTCCGTCGAGCGTCACCGCGTCGCCGTCGTTGACCGGCGTGGTCGCTTCCGCCTTCACGCCGTTGATGGCGATCCGGCCATCGGCGACCATCCGCTCGGCCTCGCGGCGGCTGCCGATGCCGGCTTTCTGGAGATAGACGTTCAAGCGCATCGCTCGCGCCATAGAGGCTTGGCGGCGATGCGCAAGAGATATCGAACGTCTTAAGAGGCGCCTTTGATCCGGTCCCAGAAGTCCTCCCGATTGTTGGTTCTCGGGAATGGGGTGTCCGGAACCGGCTTGCCGAGGAAAGCGCATAGCGGCTGCCAGCCCTCCTTGACCTCGTTGACCAGCAGCCGTTCCCTCGGCAGGCCGGCTTTCACGGCGGCTGTATGCGCCTCGAAAGCTTTCCAGCGCCGCTTTGTCCTGATCCGCCGTGAATCCGGCTTTGGCGAGGACAGGCGCCGCCATATCAAAGAAGGGTTGCATCTTCGGCGGCGCATGGTCCCGGCGCGGCCATGAGCTTCTGTATCGTCTCCGAAAAGCTCGCGACCCAGCTCTCGGTGCTGCGCAGCGTCAGAACAACTTTGGCTTTGGGATAGCGCTTCGCGAGTTCGCTCCAGAACGATGCGGTTGGCCAGTCCACCGCGGAGTTGTAGCCGTTGAGCGCGGCGTCCCAGTCGGGCTTCCCCGCGGCTGCGGCGGTCCATAAGGGAATTTGGATCGGCGCGTTGTGCAACACCTCCTCCATGTGGTGGCAGGGACCGAAGCCCAGCTCTTCAAGCGCGAGTTTGAGCGAGTACGTGCCGGTGCGGCCAACGCCTGCACCGATAACTTCGAGCGTCATGTGCCCTTCCCGCCCCCGGAGCAAGCCGCGATAGTGCGGCCTTGGAAAAATAGCACGAATTGGCGGTGGATCCATATCCATATGGTTATGCCGCGCTACCCATGACGAAGCGCTTCTGCTAGGAGCATAAAATGAACCTGACGTTCGAAACTGAACTTGAAGACGATGGCCGCTGGATCGCCGAAGTGCCGAAATCTCCGGCGCGATGGCCTATGGCGCAACCCGCGATGAAGCCATCGCCAATGTGATTGCCTTGCACGCATCGATAGGCTCGGTGCTACCACAGTCCAAACGCACGCGCGCCTAGCGCTAAGCAGGCCAAAACAACAAGCGTAAAAAGCCCAGCGCGACCTTGAGCAGTCGCCTCAAATGACTTGATCTTAATTATGAGAGAGGGAGATTTTTTGTCCATTCTGTCCTCGCGGTTCTCGCACCAAAAAGTTACAGCAAATCGACAGGGGTTGTTAGGGGCTTTTCTGTGCTCTCTTGCAGACCCCGCCTCGTTGTTATCCGGAGATGCGATGTTCATTTTTTGTTCCAGACTGGGAATTAGCCGCGCCCTGTAATTCCCTGTAGTTGGAGGCGATTCACTCCCCCGATGCCCGCCACGCCGCCCAGCAGCCATAGAGCGCCAGCGGGAGGAAGGCGTAGAAGAGGAGCGGCGCGGCGTTGGCGGCGGCTTCTTTCGTGTAGCCGCCGGAGAAGCCCATGACATTGGCGATCATGCCCGCGACCGCCGCGCCGATGGCGTAGCCGATGCGCTGGAGGGCGGGGACGGCGGAGGCTGCGATTGTGCGCTCGGCGGGGAGCGCCGCGTCCACCGTTTTGCGGGTGATGAAGGGCCAGGCGATGCCGAAGCCGCCGCCTTGCAGGAGCGCGCCGGCGAAATGAGCGGCATGGAGCCCGACGGCACGGCGAAGGCGAAGCAGGCGATGCCGGCGGCGATCATCACAGCGCCACCGGTGATGATCAGGCGCTCGCGTTCCGGCGGCGCGTTGGCGACGAGGATGGAGAGGACCGACCAGGCCAGCGATTCGCTGGCGATGAGATAGCCGATGACGATGGGCCGGAAGCCGTGGAGGCTCGCGAGCAGCAGCGGGCCGTAGACGGCGAACGAGACGGTGGCGACGGAGAGCGCCGCGACCGTGGTGAAGCCCGCGCCGAGGCGGGTGCGCGGATCGAAGAGGCCGGCGGGGAAGAGGCGGGTGGCCGGATCGCGCGCCTGGAGCCAGAAGAATGCCGCGAGGCCCGCGACGCCCGCGGCCATCATCAGCGCCGAACGCCCGGCCTGGATATCGACGCCAGCGGCGGCGATCAGCGAGATGCTCACGGCGAGGCAGAGGAGGGCGGCGACGGGCAGGCCCGCCGTCGATTGCTCCGTGGACGGAGCATCGGCCTGGCGCGGCAGGACGATCATCGAGGCGAGGCTGAGCGCCGCGCCCGCGACGGCGAAGAAGCCGAAGGCGCCGCGCCAGGTGGCGAGCGCCTTCGAGCGTCGCGCCGATGAGCGGGCCGGTGAAGGCCGCGATGCCCCAGACGGTCGAGAGTATGGCGAAGAGTTGCGGCCAGATATCGCGCGAGAAAAGCCGCTCCACCGAAACGAAGGTGAGCGCCACGAGCGCGCCGCCGCCGAAACCGCTGACGAGGCGGCCGCCGAGCAGCACGGGCATGGCAGGCGCCGCCGCGGCGATGGCGCAGCCCAGCGCGAAGACGGCGGCGGCGGTCGCCATGCCGCGCCTGATGCCGAAGCGCAGCGAGAGCTTTCCGGTCGCTGCGCCTGCGAGGATGGCGCCGATCTCGTAGATGGAGAAGCTCCAGCCCACCATCTGCACCCCGCCGATATCGCGCACCAACGCGTCCATGATCGTGCCGGTCATGGTCTCGACCCCGGCATGCATGAGGATGCCGAGGCTGACGAAGCAGAAGCGCGCGAGATCGCCGGAGCGCCAAAGCGCCGCCCAGTCCGGCTTCTGGCGCGGGAGGTCGGTCATCGAGGGGCGATGCGCTGGCAGCGCGAATTCGGCGTGATTGACTTCATCGTACGATTCAGTTGGCCATGAACTGCGGCGCAGGCCAGAGAAATTGGCGCACAATTCCCTCTTTCCCGGCTTGCGCGCGCGATTCGGGAAGAGAGGAACGGCAGGACATGGATGCCGCGAACCCTATTGCGTCCGATCAGATCAGGCCGTCGATCGGCGACCCCGCCGTTTGCCGCATGAGAAGCGCCGCAACGGTTTGG
>CAVXPO010000011.1:0-160000 GCA_963763635.1 uncultured Alphaproteobacteria bacterium | reverse complement strand
CAGGCTGATGATTCCCAAGAGTCCATATCGACGGAATCGTTTGGCACCTCGATGTCGGCTCATCACATCCTGGGGCTGGAGAAGGTCCCAAGGGTTCGGCTGTTCGCCGATTAAAGTGGTACGTGAGCTGGGTTCAAAACGTCGTGAGACAGTTTGGTCCCTATCTGCCGTGATTGTAGGAGAATTGAGAGGATTTGTCCTTAGTACGAGAGGACCGGGATGAACACACCTCCGGTGGACCTGTTATCGCGCCAGCGGTACAGCAGGGTAGCTATGTGTGGACGGGATAACCGCTGAATGCATCTAAGCGGGAAACCCACCTCAAAACAATTTCTCCCTTGAGAACCGAGGAAGACGACCTCGTTGATAGGCCAAGTGTGGAAGCACAGTAATGTGTGAAGCTTATTGGTACTAATCGTTCGAACGGCTTGATCTTCTCATTTGTCGATGCCCATTTCAGGCATGCTCCCGAAAAGTTGCAGACTTTTCGGATCAGAGCATGACCAGAAAAATGAGGGCAGCGGTTTCTGAGGTAAGACTTAAAACCAAATATATTGTGCGCCTTCTGTTTTTCGCCGGCCTGGTGGCTATGGCGGAGTGTCTGAACCCGATCCCATCTCGAACTCGGCCGTTAAACGCTCCAGCGCCAATGGTACTTCGTCTTAAGACGCGGAAGAGTAGGTCGCTGCCAGGCCTGCGAAAGACAGAAGAACCCCTTCTTTACAATTTCAATTCAAGAACCCGCCGCTCCAGAAATGGACGGCGGGTTTTTGTTTTGGGATGACCGGGCACACTATTTTGACAGGAAAATATTTTTCCTTGCGGGAAACTAAAAAGCGACATAGCGTCCCCGCACCGCGCAAATATGTCGTCGGCTCTACTCTGTTGCTAATCAAAAAACTGTTTTAGGGAGTAATGCAATGAAATCATTAAAATATTTATCCTGCGTGAGTGTTATGGGTTTTGCCTTAACAATCACGGCGTCCAGCAGCTTTGCTGAAGATTCAAAAGACCCGATCAAGATCGTCACGAATAACTGGACGAGCCAGCTTGTGCTTTCCAATGTTGTCGGCCAAGTTTTGCAATCCAAAGGTTACAACATTGAATACAAATCATCTGACACCCAGTTGCAGTATACTGCGCTCGCTTCGGGTGACATGGACTTCCAGGTAGAAGGTTGGGAAGGATCGCAGGGTGAAAGCTTCACGAAGGCTGTTGCAGCCGGGGCTCTTGACCTCGGTGCCCATGATGCTGTGACGCGTGAAGACTGGTGGTATCCGTCTTATATGAACGAGATGTGCCCAGGCCTGCCCGATTGGAAAGCGCTTGATGCCTGCGCTGCCAAGCTCGCCACGGCAGAAACCGGAACGAAGGGCCGCTTTGTTGGTCCGCCAGCTGATTGGGGCAAGCATTATTCGGAGCGCATTCAAGCGCTCAAAATGAACTTCCAGGAAGTGCCCGTCGGTCAAGCAGCAACACTATGGGCCGAATTGCAAGCCGCCTATGACCGTAAGGAACCTGTGGTGCTGTTCAACTGGACGCCGAACTTCATTGAAGCGAAGTTCGAAGGCCAATTTGTTGAGTTTCCGGAATATGCGCCTGAATGTTACAGTGATCCAAAGTGGGGTTCCAACCCAGACGCGATCTATGATTGCGGTGCACCTGCCAAGGGCTATTTAAAAAAGATTGGCTCAAAGCAGCTGATGGAGAAGTGGCCAGCAGCAACTGAAATTCTCAAGAAGGTAAACTTCACCAATCCACAGATTGCTGCTGCCGCTGCAATGGTTGACGTGGATGGCATGACGCCAGAAGACGCAGCCACCAAGTGGGTCAAGGACAACGAAGCCGTTTGGAAGGCTTGGGTACAATAACACCGTAAACTGACGGGGCCGGGCGAAAGGATTTGCAATCCTTGCCCGGCCCTTCTTTTGTATTGAGTCCGCGCCTGCAAGCACTACAGTCAGCGGGTTGGAGGGGGCATGTCGCAGTCGCTTAAAATAAGTTGCCGTAATCTTTGGAAGTTGTTTGGCCAGGATCCAAAGGGCTTTCTGGCGCAACATGGGGGTGCGCCGAGTGAGGCTGATCTGAAATCCAGCGGCTACATCGGTGCCGTGCGCGATGTTTCCTTCGATGTGCATGATGGTGAAATTCTCGTCATCATGGGGTTGTCAGGTTCGGGCAAGTCTACGCTGATCCGCGCCATTACGCGATTACATGATGCAACATCGGGTGAGATTCTGCTCGATGGCAAAGATCTACTGAAGGCAACGCCAGCAGAACTGATTGAGTTGCGCCGTCACAAGCTTGGCATGGTGTTCCAGAATTTCGGCTTGCTGCCGCACCGGAATGTACTCGACAATGTGGCGTTTCCGCTTGAGGTGCGGGGTTCTACACGTGACGAGCGGGAGGCACGTGCGCGCGAGATGCTGAAGCTCGTGGGCCTTGAAGGCCGCGAGAGTTACTTTCCGCGCGAGCTTTCAGGCGGCCAACAGCAGCGTGTGGGCATCGCACGCTCGCTCGCGGTCGGACCCGATGTGTGGTTCCTTGATGAGCCATTCTCTGCGCTTGACCCCCTGATCCGGCGCGAGATGCAGGATGAGTTTTTGCGTTTGCAGCGCCTGCTCAAGAAAACCATTCTTTTCATCACGCATGATTTTGATGAAGCCATACGTCTTGCTGATCGCATTGGTATCATGAAGGACGGCAAGCTCGTTCAGCTTGCCACACCTGAAGAAATGGTGACGAACCCGGCGGATGACTATGTGAAGGCCTTCACCAAGAATGCACCGCGCGACAAGATTGTGTCCGTTGGTGCAATTGCCCAAAAGGGTAAACACAAGGCGACCGGAACACCCATTGCAGCCGACACCAAGCTTGGTGAGGCCGCTGCCCAAGTCCTGAATGCCGTTGCTCCGGTTTCCGTGATTGATGCTGATGGCAAGCCTGTTGGATTTGTCACGCGTGAGGCAATGATTGTGGCGCTTTATCCCGAGGCATCACAATGAGCGATGGCGTTCATCCCACCGCCTTCGGGCGCAGCCCGGTCGTGGCGGGGCGTATCCCGTTTCTCTATGCTCTCGCCGCATTTGTTGTTGTGAGTGTTCTCGTATCGAAACTCGTACCGCAGCTCGATGACTGGCCGCAGGAGTGGCTCGTGCCGGCGCGGGCTTGGGTCACTGATTTCTTCGTTTGGTTCAGTGCGGCTGTAAAGCCCGTCACGCGGGCCATATCATGGGTTCTGGCGCAACCTTTGGCGTTGGTTGAAGCGATCCTGTACCGCGGCGTTCCGAATTGGAACTTGCCGCCATTGCCCTGGGTCGCCACGGTATTTGGCGTTGGTTTGCTCGGGCATTGGATAGGTGGGCGCAAACTAGGATTGTTCTCCGGGGTTTGCGCCTTCTATCTCGCCATCTTTGGCTTGTGGCCTGATGCCATGAAGACGCTTGCCATTGTCGTGGTCACCGTGCCGATTGCCGCACTCATCGGTTTGCTTTTGGGTGTATGGGCAACGCGCAATCGCCGTGTAGAGCGCGTACTCAACATGATTTTTGATGTGCTGCAAGCCACCCCCCACATGGCCTATCTTGGGCCCGTCGTCATTTTGTTCGGCTTTGGTCAGGTGCCTGCCATGCTGGCAACACTCGGCTTTGCAGTCCCCCCGATGGCGCGGCTCACCATTTTGGGCATCCGCAATGTGCCATCTGATATCCTCGAGTCCGGGCAAATGTCAGGTTGTACACCGCGGCAACTGTTGTGGAAGGTTGAACTTCCTTCGGCCCAACAGGCATTGTTACTGGGTCTCAATCAAGTGGTCATGCAGACTCTCGCCATGGCTGTTATTGCCTCGTTGGTTGGTGCCTCTGGCCTTGGTGAAAAGCTGCTGTTTTCGTTGCAACAATTGCAAGTGGGAAAAGCCGTTGAGCAAGGCATCGCCATCACATTGATTGCCATCGTGCTTGATCGCATGACGCAAGCCTTCATGAAACGCCATCCACCACGCTTTGCGGCTGATACACCCTGGCATCTGCGCCACAAATATCTGGTTTGGTTTCTTGGCGGAATTATCCTCGCCATCATTGCTGCTTACTTCATTCCGGCGCTGGCGATCTTGCCGAAGGAGCTCACATTCTCCTATGGCGGACCCATCAATGATCTGGTGCGGTGGATTTCCAAAAACCTGTTCCCCTATGTGAAGCCAGTGCGCGATACGATCACTATCTGGATGCTGTTGCCAATGCGGGATTTTTACTTGTGGCTGCCGTGGACGACGGTGATCGGCGGGCTTGGGCTTGTGGGTTGGCATTTTGGTGGCGTGCGGCTTGCGTTGATACCGGTTTGCTTCCTTGGTTTTCTCTTGCTCACAGGCTTCTGGGTGCCGTTGATGATGACGGTTTATCTGGTCACCGGCTGCACCATCCTGTGCATCCTCATTGGCATTCCGCTTGGCGTTTGGAGTTCACGGAACGCCACGGCCGCGCGGGTCATCTCGAGCATCTGCGACTTGCTGCAAACCTTCCCGAGCTTCATCTATCTGATCCCCGTTATCATGCTGTTTCAAACAAGCGACCTCTCGAATGTCATCGCCATGCTGTTCTACGCAACGGTGCCTGCCGTTCGATACACCTATTTGGGTTTGCAGCGCGTGCCGCAAACGGTAATCGAGGCGGCGACGGCTTCGGGCACAAC
The DNA here is from genome assembly GCA_963763635.1 of uncultured Alphaproteobacteria bacterium. Classification (GTDB taxonomy): domain Bacteria; phylum Pseudomonadota; class Alphaproteobacteria; order Rhizobiales; family Aestuariivirgaceae; genus Aestuariivirga. The sequence continues at coordinate 155,314 of CAVXPO010000011.1, read as the reverse complement.
ACGCTGGCAACGGTTGTGGAAAGTGGAACTACCAATCGCATTCCCGGAAATTCTGCTCGGCATCAACCAGACCATCATGATGGCACTGGCGATGGTAGCGATCACGGCGCTTATTGGTTCGCGTGATCTGGGGCAGGAAATCTACAAGGCATTGCCGGGTGCTGATACGGGGCGCGGGCTTCTGGCGGGCTTGGGTATTGCATTTATTGGCATCATCGCAAGTCGGTTGATCGGAGCATGGGCAGAAAAGCGCAAGAGAGAGCTTGGAATGCTTGCCTGACTGCGAGACAAACAAGTCGAGCAGAGTCGAAAGACGGTCATAGCGATCCAGTAGTCCCGCATGACAAGGGCCATCGCTCAACCGATAAAAGGTACGCTGGACTTTCCGTGAATGGTAGGATACTATCCTACCATGTCCTCAACCGCAGAAAAAATCAGCATTACCGTCACCCCCGCCATGAAGCGGGTTTTGGAGGAGCGGGTGGCTTCGGGGCAGTTTGCTTCTGCCAGTGAATTGATGCGCGAAGCGTTTCGCACCTGGCAGCGGCAGCAGGACGAGCATGAGGAGCGGTTGGCTTCCATTCGCGCGCGTATTGACAGGTCGATGAATGACCCAAAGCCCAGCATTCCTGCCGAGGAGGTTTTTGACCGCCTCAAGAGAATGCACGCAAGGAATTTGAAAGCCGCGTCTTGAAGAGCAAGCGGCTCGTCTTTCGGAATGAGGCAGAGGCTGATCTTGTCGTGTTGTATCATTACATCGCGGAAGCCAGCGGCAGTTTCGAAACAGCATTCAATTTCACCGAGCGATTGCGAAGCGCCTGTTTCAAGCTCGAAGATTTTCCTGAGATCGGCGCGCCACGAGATGAGATTAAAGAGGGCCTCAGAATTCTCGCTCTCGAGCGCAAAACCGTTATCACCTATTTTGTCAAAGGCGGTGATGTCGCCATCAGCAATATTTTCCATGGCGGGCGGGATTGGGAAGCTTTTTTTATTGGCGACTTAGAGCGCTTCCCGACGAGATGGAATCATCTCGTCGAAAAGGAATCGCTCCAGATCAATATGTTGGAGCATGTCCCGACCGCCAAACCGCTTCACACTTTGGCGGGACATGCTCTAGACGAGAATAAAGAGAAATAAAATCCCGTCATTCCGGCGCAAGCCGGAATCCCGTTCAGAATGGAAGCTTCAACCGGATTCCGGCTTGCGCCTGAATGATGGTTTGCGGGATGGCTTTTTCACCATCACAAATTTATTTTCCCATTCCGCTTGACATGTTCCTATAATAGGATTATATTATTAGATGATGGTTTCCGGAAAGGAGGGGACAGTGTCGACAGCGTCTCGAAATTGCCGGAACCATGGGCAGCGCCTGCAAGGCTGGGGAACCAACGCGCCCCGATCTTCCGGGAGCCGACGGCTAACCCCGTGGACACTACGGTCCACGCGCCTTAAATGGCTAAACAACTCTGGCGGAAAACCTCGGACACCGTGCGATCCAGAGCTCTGCAAGTGCAAACCGAAGGCCAAAACCGCTGCGTTCCAAGGTTGGGCTTTAAGCCAACACACCAAAACTCCACCTTTCCACCGCATATGCAGGCTTGAAGCCAGGACGGGAACTTCCCCTCCACCTTTTTACCTGTCGCGGCCGCCTTGAACTCCTCATTCCATCGGCCAGCAAAACCAGCAATGGAAAGCTCACGCTTCTTCCACCGTCCACTCATGTTCAAGCTTCGCCGTCTTGCCGAACATGATCGAGGCGGAGCAGTATTTTTCGGCGGAGAGGTTTATGGCGCGCTCGACGGCGGCGGGCTTCAGGCCCTTGCCCTTGAGTCTGTAAATGAGCTTCACATGCGTGAAAACTTTTGGGTCCTCGGCCGCGCGCGTCCCTTCCAGCTCCACTTCACACGCCGTTACTTTCTCGCGGGACTTCTCAAGGATCATCACCACGTCAAATGCGGTGCAGCCGCCCAAGCCCAGCAGCAGCATCTCCATGGGGCGCACGCCGATGTTGCGGCCGCCGGATTCAGGCGCGCCATCCATCACCACGGCATGGCCCGAGCCGCTCTCGCCCACAAAGGCCCTGCCATCAATCCACTTCACGCGCGCTTTCATTTGTGACACTCCCTGTTTTCTGGAGGAAGCGTTTAGCTTGAGGCGCCGGTTGCATCAATAGCGGTCGTGGTGCTTTACCCAGGCCATGGTGAAGGGCAGTCCGTCTTCGTCGCGGCCCTTGGGGACGAGATCGAGAAACTGGTAGGTGGCGTTAAGCATATCCAGGCCCCGGGCGTAGCATGAATAGGTGTGATAGACTTGGCCCTGTCTGTCCTTGGCGAAAACACTGACGCCCGGAAGTTCGTCCATGCCCTGTTTGGCTGCCGTGTAGTTGTAAACCATCGGCCCGTCATCGGCGGGCGATACACCAAAATCCTGATTGAAGCTGCTGCCGCCCGACGATACCCACTTGAATTTCCAGCCCATGCGCTGGCGAAAAGCCTCAAGTGTCGCGAGAGGCGCTGACGAGACGGCGATCAGGGTAACATCGCGCTGATTTAGATGGGTAGCTATTCCGTCGAAATTGTCAGCCCAGAAAGAACAGCTCTTGCAGCCTTGCTCCCAGTCCGGGCCATACATGAAGTGATAGATGATCAATTGGCTGCGGCCCGCAAAAAGGTCGGCGAGGGATTCCTTCCCTTGAAGGCTGCTGAAAGCATAGGCCGCATCAATTTTTGTCCAAGGCATTTGGCGGCGTTTTGCGCTCAAGGCATCGCGGGCCCTGGTGAAGGCTTTCTCCTCCGCAAGCAATGCCTTGCGTTCGGCAAGCCAGGTTTCGCGCGGGGCGACGAGGGGTTCAGTCATGGCGTTCCTCCCATGCAACTTACATGAGGGGAATATTACTTAATCAATTGGTTAAATGTCAAGCCGCCCTTGCAAGATTTTGAAAGCTCATGTTGCGCAACCCCATGACAAGGGCAAATGCAATGACAAGAATAAACGAACACATTCCAAAGGCAAAGCTGGTTGTCTGGCTGGTTGCAATCCAGCCGAACAGCCAAGGGGCAAGCACTCGGGGTGCGCCTGTGATCATCGACATGAAGCTCAGGCCTGCCGCCCGGTTGGCGGGTGCCTGTGCTGCCGCCATGTTGAACAAACAGGGGCAGATGACTGCCAGGCCGAAACCGACGGCCGCGAAAGCCAAAGTGCTCACGGCAAATGTTGATGACAGGCCAAGCGCTGCAAAGCCAATCGTTGCGACAATGATTGAGGCGAGCATCACGGGAATGTCGGTGAAGCGGGCGCGCAAATAGTCACCGGCAAAGCGCATGATGCCATTGCATAAGCCATAAAAAGCAGCGCCCAGTCCGGTGATCGCGGCCAAGGCCGGCGCTTGTTCGTTCAGCAGTTTAGCCGACCAGAAAATGGCGGAAGTTTCAGCTGAAATCGAAATGCCCGCGGCAAGGCCCATAATGACAAGCGGCAGGCGCGAGGGCAATTGTGAAAGGCCGCCAGCTTTGCCGTGCGTCAATTGCCGGGCTGGCACGAAGAGATAAACCAGCACCCAGGCGAGTGCCGAGATAGGCAGAATTGCAGCGCCTGTAGCGAGCGTTCCAAATGTTGCCGAGAGGTAGCTTGATGCGATTGCGAAGACCGCGATGCAGATCGAGACAGCGCCATGGAAGGCAGTGAAAACGGGGCGGCCCAGGTCATGCTCAACGGCACTGGCCTCCGCATTCATGAATAGGTCTAGCGCGCCAAGCAAACCGCCGAAGAGCGTGAGGCTTAAGAAGAAAAATAGTGGCGATGTCGATATGAGAAGCAGAATGGTGATGATTGCCAGAATTGGGATGAGCGCCAGCATCATGAAGCGGTTGGAGAGCCTGCGGCCAATGATGCCGCCCAAGGCCATGGCGATGACGCCCAGCAGCGACGAAGCGGTCAGGCTGAGGCCAAGATTGTAGCTGTTGATACCGGCGTTTGCCGTGACCTGGGGAATGGACCCTGCCCAAACGCCCACACATGCGCCGAAGGCGGCAAAGACCAGCATGATGGCAGCGCGGGGTGATTTGAATGTGAACATGCGCCATGTAATAGCCTAGGAAATGCGTGCGCCGCCACTGGCTTCTGCGGTTTGGCAGAGGTCCAAGACCCTTTGCAAATCTGCCCCGCGCCTGAAGGATGGCTCGCATGATTTTTGGGCAATAACGGCAGAAATGAACCGCCGGTGATTGCTTTCCACCGACGGTGGCTCAACGCCATGCCAGGTCTGGGAATGCACGTCCTCGCCGGAACATTGGCGCAATGTTGTTCCATGCGGCGCATGATGCAGTTCTATGGCGCCCTCGGTGCCGAACACTGCCAGCTTCAAATCATTGGCGTAACCGGTCATGAAACGGCTGGCGTGGATCACGCCAAGCGCGCCATTGGAAAACTCGACAGTCATCGTCGCGCTGTCATTGGCATCCAGGGGATATTCGCCAATCCTGTCGCCCGGCGCCTTGTGGAAGGTCTTGAGTTTTGCCTGTACCGACACCGGCATCATGTTGACTGCCAAGCTGGCAAAATCCAGGATGTGAATGCCAACATCACCCAACACGCCCTTGGAGCCATGTTTTTCAGACAGGCGCCACAGCCACTTGGGATCGGTTTTCCAATCGCCCCAGTTGTTGGCCACCAACCAGCTTTGACGATAGCTGGCTTCCACATGGCGGACGTCGCCGATCTCACCGGACTCGATGAGGCGGCGGGCTTCCATGATGGCTGGCACGTTGCGGTAGCTGAGGTTCACCATGTTGATGAGGCCAGCGGCATCAGCGGTGGTTGCCATTTCATTGGCGAGCTTGAAGTTTTCTGCCAGCGGCTTCTCGCACAAGACGTGCTTTTGGGCCGCGAGGAGCACCATTGTTGTCGGGTAATGCACGCTGTCAGGTGTTACATTCATGGCGGCGTCGAACTGGCCCCAATTGATGGCATCTTCCAGGGTGCCAAAGGCATTGGGAATTTGGTGGGTATCGGCAAATGCTTTGCGCGCCGCCCCAGATCCACATCAGAAGCGCCGGTGATTTCAACCCGTGAGTCCTCGCGCAACAGCATGACGTGCTGGCGTGCCATGCCGCCGGTGCCCAGAATGAGAATGCGAAGCTTAGCCATTAGCGGTAACCAGCCTCACCTTCTTCATGCAGGCGCGGGCCTTTCACTTCGAGCGGAACGGGTGCCTTGTCGTGGGGCACATTCGGCGCCTCATTCACTGAGGCCCAAGGCTTGGCCGGATTGCAGGCCCAGCGCGTGGCGTTCTGGATGACCTGCAGCACCTGCTTGTTATGATAGGTGGGATAAGCTTCGTGGCCGGGGCGGAAATAGAAAATCCTGCCGGCGCCCCGCTGATAGGTGAGGCCCGAACGGAACACTTCGCCACCCTCAAACCATGAGATGAATACGGTTTCGAGGGGTTCTGGCACCGTGAAAGGCTCTCCGTACATCTCCTCATGTTCAATTTCGATGTATTCGGGCAATCCTGCCGCAATGGGATGATTGCGGTTAGTGACCCACACGCGCTCAACCTCGCCCGCTTCGCGCCATTTGAGCGAGCAGGGTGTTCCCATCAGCTTGCGGAAGATTTTTGAGAAGTGGCCGGAGTGCAAGACGATAAGCCCCATGCCCTCCCACACGCGTTGTTGCACGCGGTCCACAATTTCATCGCTGACTTGGCCATGAATCTTGTGACCCCACCAGATCAGTACATCGGTGTTTTTCAACCGCTCAACAGTTAGCCCATGCTCGGGCATGTCCTGGGTCACCATTTCAAAACTGATATCCTTGGCGCCATCAAAGGCCTTCGAAATGGCGCCGTGAATGCCTTGCGGATAGAGCTTGGCCACCAACGCATTGGTTTTTTCGTGTTCGTTTTCGTTCCAGATTGTTACGCGGATCGTCATGGTCGTGTGTCCTGGTTACTTTGTAAGGCGCATGTCATCATCGCCGAAGCGGTGTACGTGTTGGGCCAGAGGTTTCAAGTGCAGTTTTTGCCCCGTCTTGAATTCCGTGCGGCCTGGTTCTCGCACTGTGAGCATGCCGGAGGGCGTGGTGACATAAAGGAAACTGTCGCTGCCCAAAATTTCCGTATAGTCGAGGGTTCCCTCAATGTCGGTTTTGGTTTTCGAGAACTCGAAATGCTCAGGGCGCACACCGATGGTTTTGGCCTTGAGCTTGTCAGCGGGGGCACCCGTGATGAAGTTCATCTTGGGCGAACCAATGAAGCCCGCCACAAAGGTGCTGTTGGGATTTTCATAGAGTTCCATCGGCGTGCCAACCTGCATGACGCGGCCTGCCTGCAGCACCACAATGCGGTCTGCCATGGTCATGGCCTCCACCTGGTCATGGGTTACATAAACCATGGTGGTGTTTGGAAGGTCGCGCTTCAGCTTGGCGATCTCCATTCGCATTTGCACGCGCAGCGCCGCATCGAGATTTGACAGCGGTTCATCGAAGAGGAACACTTTCGCGCCGCGCACAATGGCGCGCCCGATGGCCACGCGCTGGCGCTGGCCGCCGGAAAGAGCTTTTGGCAGGCGCGTTAGATAGGAGGTGAGCTGCAGCATTTCGCCAACAGCTTCCACTTTCTTCTTGATTTCGGCGCGGCTAAGCCCCTGGTTTTCCAATGCAAAGCCGATGTTCTCAAACACACTCATGTGCGGATAGAGCGCATAGGACTGGAACACCATGGCGATGCCGCGCTTGGAGGGCGGCACTTCGTTGACCACCGCCTTGTCAATTTCCAGCGTGCCCGAAGTAACCTGGTCCAAGCCTGAGATCGAACGCAGCAGGGTTGACTTGCCGCATCCCGAGGGGCCGACGAAGACGATGAACTCGCCCGACTTGATGTCGAGGTTTACGTCTTTCAAGATATGCACGGCACCATAGGATTTATTGAGATTGGTGAGCTTGATATCAGCCATGACTAGCCTCCCTTTACCGAGCCGGCGAGCAAGCCGCGCACGAAGTAGCGTTGCAGTGAGAAGAATACGACGAGTGGGACGATGATGGTGACGAAGGCGGAAGCCGTGAGGATTTCCCAATTGCCGCCGCGTGAACCCAGCAATGCGTTGAGTTTACCGGTGAGCACGAGTTGATCGGGCCCGGACCCCAAGAATACGATTGCCACGAGCAGGTCATTCCACACCCAGAGGAACTGGAAGATGGCGAAGGACGCAAGAGCCGGGAAGCACAGGGGCAGAACCACGCGGCGGAAAATCTTGAAATCATTGGCACCATCAATCTGGGCGGATTCAATCAAGTCCTTCGGCAGGCCCGCGATGTAGCTGCGCAGGAGATAAATGGCGAAGGGAAGGCCGAAGCCCGTATGCGCCAACCAGATGCCCAGATAGGTTTTTGACGGCACACCAAAGAAATTTCCAGCTGCATTGTAAAGTTTGAGCAACGGGATAAGTGACATCTGCAATGGAACGACGAGCAGCCCAACAATGATGGCAATGAGAAGTCCGCGGAATGGAAGCTTCATCCATGCCAGTGCGTAGGCCGCAAAAGCGGCAATCAGGATCGGGATGATGGTGGCGGGGATTGTCACCGTCAGGGAATTTATGAATGAGCGGCCAATGCCCTCCGAAAATAGAACAGTCTGGTAATTTTCAGTGGTAAAGCGTGGGGGTTGAGAGGAAATGTAGAAAACGCGCGCCCCCCGCTCATTGTCAAAGGCTGTGGGCGAAGTCAGGTTATATGTGCCATCGGCGCTCACAGTGAGCGTTTGACCGTTCTCAAGATCAGCAGTTGAGCCTGCAGCATAAGCTCCCGGTGCCTGAACCTTGGTGCCGAAGAACGAGACTTTCCCCGAAACAGCGTCCTGGCCTTCAAACAGATTGCCGGAGATGACAAACTTGCCGTCTTTCTCAACCTGGTCGGCCATGCCCTTCAAGCGGCCCACTTGGTTGCGGTCAGCACTTGCAAGTGCCGTCCACCAACCGGAAGCTGCAATATCGTTTTTGTCGCGTAGCGAGCTGATCAGCAGGCCAGCCGTTGGCAAGGTCCACAGGGTGATGATGAAAATCACCGCAAGATTGAGCGCAATGCGTGAGGGCTCCAGTGCAAATCTTTTCAGCATGTCAGTGCCCTCCCTGCTCTTTGTTGGCCTGGCGAATATTCCAGATCATGATGGGGAGCACCGCCACCATGATGACGATGGCAATGGCCGCACCCCGACCAAAGTCCCCACCACCCCTGAACATCCAGTCGAACATGAGGTTGGCCAGAACGGTGGTGTCCCACTGGCTGTTTGTCATGGTCAAAACGATGTCAAAGATCTTGAGCACGAGCACGGTAATTGTTGTCCACACCACAAGAATGGTGCCGTAGATTTGAGGGACCATGATGCGGAAGAAAATCTTGAAGGGACCAGCACCGTCAATAGTGGCTGCTTCCAGTGTGTCTTCCGGAATGCCGCGCAGGGCCGCGGCCAGAATTACCGTGGCGAAGCCGGTTTGAATCCAGACGAGAATGGCCATCAGGAAGAAATTGTTCCAGAAGGGAAGTGAAATCCACACTTGGGGTGAACCGCCAAAGTATTCGACGACGGCGTTGAGAATGCCGATTTGCTCCTGGCCCTCACCACGATAGTCGTAAACAAATTTCCAGATGACGCTGGCACCCACGAACGAGATGGCGAGCGGCATAAAAATCAGGCTTTTGGCGAGGTTACCCCACCAGATGCGATCGGTTAGCACGGCAATAATCAGGCCCATAAGTGTGCATAGTGCCGGCACAACGGCAAGCCAAAGAATGTTGTTGAAAATGGACAAGCGGAATTCGTCATCGCTGAAAGCCCATTTGTAGTTCGCAAGTCCTACAAACTTGTCGCCCGCGCGGTCGTGGAATGACAGCCAGAACGTCTGGATAACAGGAAAAATCAGATAAACAGTGAGCAGAATGAGGGCGGGGCCGAGGAACAGCCAAGGCCTGATTGTGGCCTGTATTCGCAGATTGCGGACAGCGCTCGCATCATTATTGGCATTGGCCGGAAACACCTTGTCGAGCAGCCAATTTGAGCCATAGAAATAACCAAAGCATCCGCCAACACCGAGTATCACGGTGACAAAGGCGTAAAGGATTTGTGCTGTCATGCTGTTCACTCCGGCGAAAATTGCATGCACGGAAAAGAGGCTCCGGACCGGGTTTAAGGCCCGGAGCTTCGTTGTCGTAGACTTGAGGTTTGAGCCTTAAGTTACTTTATTGCGTCCCAGGCTTTCTGGATTTCAGCGCCCGTGTCGGCTGAAGATTTGCCACCAACAAAATCCACCATGCCCGTCCAGAAAGCGCCGGCGCCAATCTTGCCAGGCATCAGGTCAGAGCCATCAAAGCGGAAGGTCGAAGCCGTTGCCATGATGTCGCCCTGCTTGCGGGCGGCGTCGTTGGCATAGGCTGCGGGGTTGGCAGACTTGAGCGGGGTGAGGAAACCGCCGTCAGCCATCCAGAGTTCGTGGGCAAGCGGCATCTTCAAATATTCGATGAAGGCGCGGGCTGCTTTTGAATCCTTGGTGATGGTGAAGAGGGTTCCTGCGCCAAGCACTGGCTTGCCGAGGTCGGCTTTTGCTGCATAGGTTGGAAAGTAGAAGAAATCCGCATCCACACCGACCTTGGTGCCTTCCGGGAAGAAGGATGGAATGAACGATGCCTGATGGTGCATGTAGCACTTGGGCGGGGTGGAGAAGAGACCCTTTGGACTGTCGCGGAAGTCGGTTGAGGCAACGCCCGCTGCGCCGCCGTCAACATAAGCATCATTTTTGGCGAAGGAACCGAAAATGTCCAAGGCATTGGTCACCGCAGGATCGGTGAACTTCACTTCGTTGGTTACCCACTTGTCATAAATATCACCGGGTTGCGTGCGCAACATGATGTCTTCAATCCAGTCGGTTGCAGGCCAGCCCGTGGCACCGCCTGAACCCAAACCGATGCACCATGGCTTGCCGCCATCTTTCACGATTTTGTCGGATAGGGCGATGAGCTCTTCCATAGTTGTCGGAATCGCATAGCCTGCGTCTTTGAAGTTTTCTGGGCTGTACCAAACCAGGCTTTTCACGTCTGTCTTGTAGGAAAAGCCGAAGAATTTCTTGGTGCCGTCCTTATCTTTCGAACTGCCGATATCAACCCAAGACTGGCCAGCGCCGTAATTGTCCACCATCCACTTGGCGTCAGCATCAGCCAAGGGTGTGAGCAGGCCCTTGCCAGCGAGGTCGGCGATGAGGCCGGGCTGTGGCAGCACGGAAATGTTGGCAGGGCTGCCAGCGGATGTGTCGATCACAACCTGCTGTTCATAGTTTTCGGAGGAAGAATATTTTACGTCAGCGCCCGTGGCCTCACGGAAATATTCGAGAACAACTTGCACGTGAGCTTCGTCATCGCCGCGCCATGGTCCGAATATTGTCAGCGTTTCGCCCTTGAGATCAACCTTCTTGAGTTCATCAAGATTGGCCCAGGTGAACTTGGCATCTTCACCTGGCTTGTATTTCAATTCAGCGATTGCCGGTGTCGCGATGAACATTGCAGCGAGCGCTGCACCTAAAAATAGTTGCTTCTTCACGTTGTAGTCCTCCCATTAAAAAACAAAGTTGCAGGCTTAAATGCATGGCTTCGGACTTATTATTGTTTTTCCCAAAGCGCTTTGAGTACACCGCTTATGGCCTGAATGTAGTCAATCGTCAAGTATTATTTACTTTTACATGTTGCATCGCAGCAAATTTGAATACACACTTACATCATTATTGAAAGCGCTTTGGAAACATGCGAGATTGCTACCATGAACCTAAAGCAACTGGCAAAACACCTCAACCTCTCGCAAACAACGGTGAGCCGGGCCCTGAACGGATATCCGGAAGTTGGCGAAGAAACGCGCCGCAGGGTGAGCGAAGCTGCGCGTCGGGTGGGCTATCGGCCCAATCCGCATGCCATGCGGCTGGCCACGGGAAAGTCCCACGCCATTGGCCATGTTCTGCCTTCGGACAAGATGTTGCAAATCGATCCGCACTTCTCGGATTTCATCGCCGGCGCTGGTGATGTTTACAGCGCCAATGGCTTTGACGTCATGCTGCATGTCGGCGGATCAGAAGATGAGCAGACGGTCTATCGCCGCTATGCGCAGAGCGGTGCGGTTGATGGTGTTGTTGTCATGGGGCCGCGCCTCAATGACTGGCGCATTGACCTACTGACCGAACTCGAATTGCCTTTTATCGTTCATGGACGTGTTGGTGAACAGGAGGAGGGCTATGCCTGGCTTGATATCGATAATCGCGGTGCGTTTCGTCAAGCCGCTAAGCTTTTGACTGATCTTGGCCATCGCCGCATTGGATTGGTCAATGCCAACGAAGCTTTCACTTTCGCAACCCACCGGAGGCAAGGCTATGAAGATGCGTTGCTGGCGGCGGGCCTGAAGCCTGACCCCGCAATCATAACAAATGATCCAATGACGGAGGAAAATGGCTACCGACAAACCAAGCGCCTTCTGTCTTTGGATAACAGGCCGACGGCATTGGTTTACTCCAGCATGCTTTCCATTTCAGGTGCCATCCGCGCGGCCCATGAATTGAACCTGGAAATTGGCTCCAATGTTTCGCTTATCGCCCATGACGACGGGTTGCCGTTTTTGAATGCAGAAGGGCTCGTGCCAGCACTCACCACCGTGCGTTCCTCAATCCGCGCCGCCGGAAGCCGCGTGGCGGAACTCCTGATCGAAATGATCAGAAATCCCGAAGGCCAACAGCCGCATGAATTATGGAATGTTGATCTGATCGTGCGGGGATCAACGGGGCCTGCGCCGAAGATTTGATTAACCTCTGCCTATGAACGGCATTTTGGTTGCCATTACGGTGATGAATTGCACATTGGAATCCAGAGACAGGGAGGCCATGAAAACGACGGAGCGGGCCACGTCCTGGACATCCATCGTAGGCTCAGGCGCGAAAGTACCATTGGCTTGCGGCATTCCCTCATTCATTTTTGATGCCATGCCCGTCCCTGCATTGCCGATATCGATCTGCCCGCAGGCGATGTCGTATTTGCGGCCATCCAGCGAGGTGGATTTTGTGAGGCCAGTAATGGCGTGCTTGGTCGACGTATAGGGCGCGGAGTTTGGCCGTGGCGCATGGGCCGAGATGGAACCATTGTTGATGATGCGGCCACCTCTCGGACTTTGCGCTTTCATCACTTTGAAGGCTTCCTGCGTGCAGAGAAAAGGCCCGGTCAGATTTGTAGCGACGACACTTTGCCATTGATCAAAGGTGAGGTCTTCGAGATTGATGGTGCCGGGTGCGCCGGTGCCGGCATTGTTAAAGAGCACATCCAGCCGGCCGAATTTTTCGATGGTTTTAGCAAAGAGGTTGGCCACGGATTTTGGGTCGGTCACGTCTGTTGCAACGGCCAGTGCGTTTTTGCCAATCACGCTGGCAACAGCTTGCAAAGCATCCAAACGGCGTCCGGCGAGGACCACTGCATAACCTTCCTTTGCCAAGGCCATTGCGCAGGCCTTTCCAATGCCAGAACCAGCGCCTGTAACGAGAGCCACTTTCATTTTTTCAACGCCTTCCATGCCGCAACAAATTTCTGGGCTGCCTTTGAAACATCAGCCGCGGTGAAACCCTGTTTATAGATATTTGAGCCAATGCCAAAGCCTGCCGTGCCAACATCCGCCCAGCTTTGCATGTTGGCGGGCGTCACGCCTCCAACTGCGTAAATACGGACATGGTTTGGCAAAACCGCGCGCCAGGCCTTCACTGTGACGGGGCTTGCGGCTTCGGCTGGAAAAAGTTTCAGCTGGGTGGCGCCGCTGCGGATGGCGGCGAAGGCTTCTGTCGGCGTGAATACGCCGGGCAAGGGTTCCATGCCCAATTCCCTGGCGCGCGCAATAACCTCTTCATTGCAATCGGGTGAGACGCTGATTTCACCGCCGTGGGCTTTCAGCAGGTTCACGTCTTGAACGCTGAGCACCGTTCCGGCACCGACCACAAGTTTGCCTTTGAACGCGTCAACCATTTTCTTGATGGATGTGAAGGGGTCAGGTGAGTTCAACGGAATTTCGGCAATGCGGACGCCAGAATCCACCAAGGCCTGGCCCACGGCTTCAACTTCGCTTGTGGTTATGCCACGCAGGATGGCGATGATGCCACAGTGGGATACGGCTTCGGCAAAGTTCATGGAATGATTCCTGCTGTTTTCGCGATGCGCTGCAAGCCTTGTACCACACTGTCGGGATCACTGAAGCGCACATTCAATCCAGCAACTTTCATGGCGGTGACGTAGTGCTGTGCCAGGGCGGGGGAAGCTAGAATGCTGTAGGTGGCGGACTTTGAATGGTCGGCAATTGCGTGGGCGATCTCAGTGCCGATGACTTGGCCTGAAAGATAGGAACTCAGGTCGTCCGTTGGCATCTCGTTGAACAATGCAAGTGTGCGGGTTGAGAAAATACGGTGCAGGAAGCCGCCAACATCCCTCAGTGCAGATCGAACACCGCGTTCAAATGCTGCGTCATTGTTTTCCTCGCCAGTCATCAGTCGACCGAGAATGGAGTGATTTTTCAAGAGGGCAAAAACTTCACCCGTCATGTAGGTTGCAAAACTCCTGATCTCGCCATTCTCAACATTGATCCATTTGCTATGGGTGCCGGGTGTTATGAAATATTCCGTGCCGCCAACGCTCGCACCCATCACCTGGGTTTCCTCGCCGCGCATTACATCAGGAACGCCGTCGGCATTGCGCGAACTCACGCCGGGCACGAAATGGATTTTGCGGCCGCGTATTGAAGTGTGTGTTTGAAGTTCTGCGGCAATGGATTTCAGGTTTGCGGGGCAGGGGACATAGGGCAATTCCACCCAGCCTTGCCGGCTGGTGATCATGCCCGAGGCAAGGATGGGTGTCGCAATATCCCAATAGCCGATGTGTTTCTCCAGCGCTGCATCGAAGGCGGTGTCCATTACAGCCAAAATGCCTTCGGGCGCTGAAATGACTTCCTGAATTGAGCCGTCTTCGGCCACGCGGTAGGCGCGGAAGGAAGATGTGCCCCAATCAAGGGCGATAAAGCAGGTGTTCATAAAAACTCAAAGCGACTTGACTGCACCGGGTCTGAAATCCGGTTTTAAATCCTTCAGCCTGTTGCGCAAGGGTGCGCCGAAGGCGGGGGCGGTGATTTCAAACTCATCGCCATCCTGTGTAACAATGCCGTCAGCGATGCTGAGGGTGGCGGTTCCAAAGAAATGGATGTGCACATCGCCTGGCCTTCTGAAGCCCGCATATTTGAAGTGATGGTACTCGAGGTTTGCCAATGTGTGGGACATGTTGGCTTCACCCGTCAAAAACGGTTTCTGCCAGATGGTTTTGCCCTTGCGATTGATGCGGCTCATGCCTTCGATGCTGGAAGGGGCTGGACCTGCAATCATTTCCGGCCCTATCGCGCAGTGGCGGAGCTTTGAATGGGCGAGGAAGAGATAATTCTGCCGCTCGGTAACGTGATCGGAATATTCATTACCGAGCGCAAAGCCCAGCCGCACGGGCCTGCCCTTGGCATCAATCATGTAGAGGCCAGCCAATTCAGGCTCTTCGCCGCCATCGAGCGCAAAGGAAGGCTTTGGAAGGGCGCCGCCCGGCGGCACCAGCCAGGAGCCGTCGCCCTTGTAGAACCATTCGGGCTGCACGCCGGTTTGGCCCTTTGCCGGTTTGCCGCCTTCAAGGCCCATCTTGAACATCTTGAGGGAATCGGTGAGTTCGGCGGTCTTTCCCTCCAGCTTTGCATGCATGGAGTCGCGTGCAGAAGCAGAACCCAAGTGGGTGAGGCCCGTGCCTGCGATCATGCAATGGGCGGGGTCCTCATGGTCGACGGGTGGGAGGAGGCGGTTTTCCTTGATGGCGCTTGCGTAATTTTCCGTTGCTGTGGTGGCGAGGGCTGAGGCTGCTTTCAAAAGCTTGATGCCGTCTCTTAAGGCAAGATTTGCCAGCTCGGTGGTACGTGAGACTTTCTTTAACAGAATAATGCTGTCTCCGGCCACAAGGCCAACGCGGCGTTTGCCTTTGGAGTCGAGAATCTGGACGATGTTCATGTTTGTGCCTCTAGCGGATTTTGTTTATGTATGACAAATAATCAGGAATGTCATGGTTCTTTCGGCCATGTGTCAGCAATCTTGTAGCCCGCAGGCCACGGGTCATCGGGGTCGAGCATCAATGTTGTATGGCCGCTAATCCAGGCCGAACCTGAAATGGTTGGAATGATGGCCTTGTGATTGCCTACGATGGTTTCTTCCTCAATGCACCCCGTGAAGCGGCTTTCGATGATGGAGCGACCGATGAATGTATCGCCGACCTGCATCCGTCCCTTGGCATGGAGCACGGCCATGAGCGCTGAGCAGCCAGTGCCCGTTGGCGAGCGGTCAAGTTTACCGGGCTTCACCACGCAGGCGTTGCGGCTGGAGAGATGGCCATCGACACGCCCCAGCGGCCCGGTCATGAAGCAGAAGGAAAAGTGGTTCCATTCGGGCATGGCGGGATGGGAAAACCCCAATTGCGCATTGGCGGCAGCCACAATCTTGCGACCCATCACGGCAATGTCACGGGCCTCATCAGGCAGCATGGTGAAACCGAACGACTTTGCTTCGGCCATGACGAAGCTATCTCCGCCATAGGCCGTATCAACCAGAATTGTGCCGTGACCTTCCAGTTCGAGTGGCACCTGAATACGGTCCGCGAAAGACGCCACATTGCGGAGGGTAATGCGTTTTGCCTTGCCATTTTCGCAATGGGCGGTGATGTCGACAAGGCCGCCGGGCGCTTCCAGCTTCAAGTGCGTAACAGGTTCAATCATGGGAATGATGCCGGTGTCGAGCAACACGGTGGCCACGCAGATGCAGTTCGATCCCGACATCGGCGGGGTGTCCTCCGGCTCCATGATGATGAAACCCATATTGGCCTCGGGGTGTTTTGGCGGCACCAGCAAATTCACATGGCGGAACACGCCGCCGCGCGGCTCGTTCAGGACAAAATTCCGCAGGGTTTGATCACGGGCAATGAAACGCGACTGCTCCCATATCGTGTCGCCGGGGGGTGGCGCCACACCGCCTACGATAACATCGCCCACTTCGCCTTCGGCATGGCAGTTGATGATGTGGATGGATTTTGACGAGCGCATTTATCAAAGTTTACCGTGGCATTTAGCATTCCAAAACAAAAAAATCAGGTGGGGCTTGAAGAAAGATGTGGCCGCCACCACCTCGAATTAATCAGCTCCGGGCCCCTCTGGCAAGAAACCCGCTTTCTTGTGATGTCGGCGCTGCCTCAATGACATCCTTACCGGAGACTGGCATGGCCCTGCTGAATGACCTCTTAGCTACCGATATCCTGGGGACACCGATGCCGTTCTGGCTGGCTTTTGTCGGCGTCGTGGTGGCCCTGTTGGTGTTTGACCTTGGCGTTTTGCACCGCAATGCCAAGGAAATCACGGCGCGGGAAAGCTTCATTCTTTACGGCTGTTACATGGCCATAGCTTTCGCATTTGGTGGGTGGGTCTGGTGGGCCAGGGGTGCCCAAAGCGGGCTGGAATTTTTTACCGGCTATGTCATTGAGCAATCCCTTGCCATGGACAATATTTTTGTCATGGCCATGATATTTGGCGCATTGGGAATTCCCCGCATTTACCAGCACCGCGTTCTTTTCTGGGGCATCATCGGCGTTATCCTGTTCCGCGCCATCTTGATTGGCGTCGGTGCCGCGCTTGTCACTTCCTTTTCGTGGATACTCTATGTTTTCGGCGCCTTTCTCGTGTTCACCGGCGTCAAGATGTTTGCCAAGCAGGATCACGCGCCCGATATCGAAAACAATGTATTCCTCAAATGGATCCGGCAGGCACTTCCGCGTTTCCAACAAGTTGCATGATGACAAATTCCTGGTGCATTTGCCCGATCCAAAGTCTGGAAAGGCCAGGTTGTTTATGACACCGCTGTTGCTGGCACTCATTCTTGTCGAGATCATCGATCTGGTTTTTGCGGTTGATTCCGTTCCTGCGGTTTTCGCCATCACGCAAGATCCGTTCATTGTCTACACATCAAACATCTTTGCGGTCCTTGGCTTGCGGTCGCTGTATTTCGCACTTGCTGCAGCCATGCACCGGTTCAGATACCTGCAAATTTCCTTGGCGATTGTGCTTGTGCTTGTGGGGTGCAAGATCTTCCTGGTGCCAATGGGCGTGAAGATTGACACCCTCGTGTCGCTGGTTGTGACGGTCAGCATTCTGCTAGCAGGTGTTGGTTACTCCCTGTGGCGAACCCGCAATGAAAAACTGGGTGCCTTGAAAGAATCACGCTCAGACGGCAATAATTGAAAAAACGCGGCAAACGGAAACGCATATGAAGAAACTGGAACATTTTGTTGAGAGCGTCATTCTTGCTTCGCGCTGGCTGCTGGTGGTTTTCTATCTGGGGCTGGCAATTGCCCTTGGCCTCTACGCCATTTCATTCGCGCGCAAGCTGTTTGACTTCACGGTCAAGGTCATGGTGCTTGATGAAACGGATGCCATTCTCAAGATACTTGGGCTGATCGATGCTGCGCTGGTTGCCAGCCTTGTCGTGATGGTGATTATTTCCGGCTACGAGAACTTTGTGAGCCGCTTTGACAATGCTGACAATGAAGTGTCGTTCCTTGGCAAGATTGATGCAGGCTCGTTGAAGATCAAGGTTGCCTCAACGATCGTTGCAATTTCTTCCATCCACCTGTTGCAGATATTCCTGAATATAGCGACCTATTCTGACAACCAGGTGATGTGGTTGACCATTGTTCACATGGCTTTTGTCATTTCAGCGCTTTTGCTGGCCTATATTGACCGCGTGATGGCGATAACCAAACGGGGAAAGGACGGCAAGGAGTAAGCCGTCCCCTGTTCTGAAAATCATACCGCGCGCAAGTACCATTCAAAATCGCGCACGGTAGGTTCCGCGTAAAAGCGGTCGGCTTCGGCCTCCTTCACGGTGCAGAAGGCATCGACAAAAGGTTTGCCGAAATATTCCTTCATGATGGAGGCGCGCCAGAAGGCATCGATGGCGGCAAACCAGTTGCCGGGAATATATTTGGCGCGCTTTTCATAGCCATTGCCCACCACCGGATTGCCGGGATCGGCCTTTTCGGTGATGCCATAGTGCATGCCGGCCATAATGGCGGCCATCACAAGATAGGGGTTGGCATCGGCGCCTGATGGCCGGTGTTCAATGTGGCAGGCGTTGGCGGGGCCGGCGGGCACGCGAATGGAAACGGTGCGGTTATTGACGCCCCAGCTTGCTGAAACCGGCGCATAGGAATTGCGGCGGAAGCGGCGATAGGAATTGGCGTTGGGCGCGAAGATCAACATGGATTCCGCCATTGTGGCTTTGAGGCCGCCAATGGCATGCAGCATCAACTCGTTGGTTGTGGGATCATCGGTTGCGAACAGGTTGTTGCCCTGCTCGTCACCGAGGCTCACATGAATATGCATGCCGGAACCCGTCCACTGGGCGTAAGGTTTTGCCATGAAGGTTGCCATAAGCCCGTGCTTTTCAGCCGTAGCCTTGATCAGCCGTTTCAGCATGATGCCCTCGTCGCAAGCTTTCAAAACATCGGCGCGGTGGCGGAGAACAATTTCCATTTGCCCCGGCGCATATTCTGAGATCAGCGTCTTCGCAGGCAACCCTTGCGCATCGCAAAAGGCGTAGAGGTCTTTGAAGAACGGCTGGAAATCCACAAGGTCCTGCAGGTAATAGGCCTGATAATGCGCAGGACGATGCTCGTTGATGAGCGATTGCGGCGCACGGGGTTCGCCTGCGAGTGCAGAGGCGCGGTCCATGAGGTAGAACTCAACTTCAACGGCGCCCACGGGCGTCATGTTCAGTTCAGTCTGGAATCGCTTGACGATAGCCTCCAGCGCATTGCGGGGATCCGCATAATGTGGCGTGCCATCAAGATCATGCATGGTTGCGATATATTGTGCGGTTGGTTCATCTGCCCATGGAATGCGTGCCAGAGAGCCGGGAACGGGCCACAGCAGCAAGTCGCGGTCGCCTTCATCAAAGACGAGGCCTGTTTCGGGCACATCCTGCCCCGTTACGTCGAGCACCAATGCCGAGATCGGCATGAAGCGGCCATCTTTCCACGCGGGCACAAGTTCGTCGCGCCGCAGGATTTTGCCGCGGGCCACGCCGCACATGTCAGTCCAAATCACGTGGATGCTGGTGATATCGGGGTTCGCGTCAAGAAATGCGCTGGCTTCCGCTTCGCGCCGTGGAAATACGAGTGACATTTTATGTCTCCGGTCTTAGCTCATCAGCTCTGCAAGGCAGTGGTCGAGTCCTTCGACCATTTGGTTGACATGCGCCTCCGTGGTTGAAGGGCAGATGAGCAGCATATTATGGAACGGCGTCATGATGACACCGCGGTTCAAGAGGTGATGATGCACCGCCTCATCAATGGGCTGGTGGATCATCTTCGCCGCCTCGCCACCATTGCGGGGGCGATTTGGGCTGCACATGAATTCAACGCGGGCTCCGGCGCGAACCACATGCCAAGGAACGCCGTGTTTTGAGATGACGTCGACCAGGCTTTTCTCCAGCTTCTTGGCCAAGGCAATGAGCGGCGAAAAAGCCGCACGGGTGAAATAGGTTTCGAGAACGGTTTCCATCAGCGCGAGCTGGATTTTTGAGCCGGCCAGCGTGGTGCCGATGCCGGAATGACCGGGGGTGCGGGTTTTGAGATAATCCCTTATGCGCTGGGTGACCGTTTCCGAAAAACCGTAAACCGCAGCGGGAATGCCGCCGGCGATGGGTTTTCCCAGCACGAGGCCATCAGGCTCCAATCCATGTTCGCCGGTATAGCCGCCAGGGCCTGATGACATGCAGTGCGTTTCATCCATGATGAGCAGGGTTCCAGTGGCGCGGGTCAGTTCGCGCAAGGCGTCATGAAAGCCGTCATCGGGCAACACCATGCCCACATTGGTCATAATGGGCTCAGCCAGGACGCAGGCCACATCACAATCGGCAAGTGCCGCCTTGAGAGCTGGAACATCGTTGAACTCAACTACTTTGGTAAGTTCGGTCAAATCGCGGGGCTCGCCAATAAGCGCAGGGTCCGCATGGGGAGTGCCACCATCGTTCGTCACGTAGGTTTCATCAACTGCGCCGTGGTAGCAGTGGTTGAACACCAGAATTTTTTTGCGGCCCGTAATGGCGCGGCACCAGCGCAGCACACTGCGGTTTGCATCCGATGCGGAGGTTGTCACCTGCCATGTCGGCAATTTGAAACGGTCTTCCAGAAGCTTCCCCACGCGCGTGGCGCTGGATGAAGGCATCATGGTGGTGAAGCCGTTGGCTCCCTCGCGCTGCAGGGTTTCAACCACGGGGGCTGGCGAGTGGCCGAACATGGCGCCCGTGTCGCCCAAACAGAAATCGATGTAGCTGTTGCCGTCCGCATCGATCAGATCAACGCCATTGGCCGTCTCAATAAAGAGCGGAAACGGGGTTCCCCAATCCACCATCCAATGCATGGGCACCCCCCGCAACCAGTTCCTTGCGGCATTATCGGAATGCTCCTTGGATTTTGGGTTGCGCTGGATAAAAAGGGCATATTCGCGTTCCAGCATGGCCTTGACCGAGCCTTCCGATATCGTACCCCTCATGATTTCCTTGCATATTATTAGCGTTGGACAGGAGTTTAAGCGGGCTTTAAGGGCATAAACAACCCCCACGGATTTCTGTATTCGATTGTGATTTGAGTGCAGTGCAGCATCAAGGAACCCGGCAATGACCCGCACAGTTTATGTTAACGGCAGCTATCTACCTGAAGAACAAGGGAAAATCTCTATTTTTGACCGTGGTTTCCTGTTTGCGGATGGCATTTATGAGGTAACTGCAGTGGTCAATGGCAAGCTGGTTGACTATGATTCGCACATGGAGCGTTTGGAACGCTCTTTGCATGAAATTCGAATGGATTGGCCTTGCAGCAAGGAAGAGCTCAAAGCGATGCACTTGGACATGGTTAAACGCAATAATCTGGAAGAAGGGTGGGTTTACATGCAAATCACCCGAGGTGCGGCTGACCGGGATTTCAAGTTTCCGAAGGGCGTTAAGCCTACTTTGATTGCGTTTACACAGGCCAAGAAATTGGTCGATAATCCGGACGCCGTTAAGGGGGTTAGTGTGATAACGGTTCCAGACATTCGCTGGGCAAGGCGGGATATCAAGTCTGTCATGTTGTTGGCGCCTGTTCTGGGCAAACAGGCAGCTTACGAGGCAGGGGCTTTTGAGGCCTGGATGATCGAGGATGGGAAGGTTACCGAAGGCACGTCATCCAACGCCTATATCGTTAAAGACGGCAAAGTCATCACGCGGGGACTGTCCAACAATATTCTGGCGGGCTGCACCCGGCGTTCGCTGTTTCGCCTGGCAAAGGAGCATGGCGTGGAAATTGAGGAGCGGCTGTTCACGGCGGCGGAGGCTTACGGGGCTGACGAAGCGTTTTTGACCAGCGCCTCCAATTTCGTGATGCCGATTGTGGAAATTGACGGCAAGCGGATTGGTGGCGGGCAACCCGGCCCTACAACGCGCAAGCTGCGCGAAATATTTTTGGACGAAATCATGAAATAAATTTTTAGAATTGGTTTGTTTGAGTAAGACATGAAGTACAAAGTTTGCATATCGCCTGAACTGCTTGAGACAATGACGCTCGCCGCCATCGAAGCCTATTGTTATGGCAATTTGCGCAAGCAGAAGAACACGGCGGTTGAAACGCTGGGTTATGTCTGGGGCTACCGCAAGCAGCAAAATGGCACCACTATTTTCTATCTCGACAGAACCAGTGTCAGCATATCTGCCGAGCGGCAGTATCACAGCGTTACGCCAAACCTCAACGCAGCCAAATTGAAGAATGAAGTGATGATGCGCTGGTCGCCGCATTTGACCTTGCTGGGCGATTTTCACAGCCACCCCTACCGCAACCTCAAGGAAGTCAACCTTGAAGCGGGTTATAATTTTTCGCCCGAAGATTTGCGCGAACTGAAAACCAATGATTTCATCTGGGAGCAGTCCGGCGATAATCCGGTTATTCTGGTCATCACCGTGTGCCGCCTTGGCCGCGTGCGTGACAGCGTTCAGGATAATTTCCGCAACAACACGGCGCGTTATGCGGTGGGCGATTTTCAGTTCTGGCTGAATGGCGCCGTGGGTTTTCTGGACGAGGTTGGCAAGCGGATCGTTACCGGCAACGCCAGCCCCGATGTGCAGCTGAGTGTTGAGGGCTGGTATTTCAACAAGGCGGGCGGCCGCGTGAGTTCGGCTAACGCTGGCTAGTTTTCCAGTTGGGGTTCATCCACGGCACCTGGTTTGACGGCGGCAATGGTTCCCGGCCCAAAATGTGATCGGAGGCCTTTTCGCCAATCATCAATGTGGGTGCGTTGAGGTTGCCGTTGGTGACTTGCGGCATAATGGAGCTGTCGGCCACGCGCAGGCCCTCAATGCCGATGACTTTGCAGGTTTCATCCACAACGGAGGTGGGATCCTTGGCCGAGCCCATCTTGCAGGTGCCGCAGGGGTGATAGGCGCTTTCCGCATGCTGGCGGATGAAATCATCGATCTGCTCATCAGTTTGAACGGACTGGCCCGGCTGGATTTCGTTGCCGGTGTATTTTTGCATGACGGGTTGTTCAAACAGCTCGCGGGTAAGCCTGACGCAGGCGCGGAATTCCTCCCAATCATCGGGGTGCGACATGTAGTTGAAAAGTATTTTAGGTGGCGTCTTGGAATCTTTGCTCCGTACACGGACGTGACCGCGTGACTTCGTCCGCATCGGGCCTACATGCACCTGGAAGCCGTGACCGTTGAAAGCCGCCTTCCCGTCATAGCGCATGGCTGCGGGCAGGAAATGATATTCGATATCGGGATATTCAATGCCCGCCCTGGAGCGGATGAAACCGCAGGATTCAAAGTGGTTGGTTGAACCCAGGCCGGTTTTCAGCAACAGCCATTCCAGTCCAATCAATCCCTTCGAAAACAAATTGAGCTTTGAATAGAGTGTGATGGGCTGCTTGCTTTCAACCTGAAAATAGATTTCCAGATGGTCATGCAGGTTTTCACCAACGCCCGGCAGCGCGTGTTGCACCGGAATGCCTGCGGCCTTCAAAACATCCGGCGCGCCGATGCCGGAGAGCTGCAATATTTTTGGCGAGTTGATACTGGATGCAGCGACGATGACCTCGCGCCGCGCCTTGGCCAATACCACCTCGCCATCCACTTCATATTCAACGCCCGTCGCACGCTTGCCTTCCAGGATGATGCGGTTGACATACGCGTAGGTTACCAGTTTCACATTGCCGCGCTTCAATGCCGGCTTGAGATAGGCATTGGCGGCTGACCAGCGCAGGCCGTTGTGCACGGTCATTTCCATGGCACCAAAGCCTTCCTGCTGGTGGCCATTGTAATCCAGCGTGACGGGGTAGCCCGCCTCAGCGCCGGCTTCGACAAAGGCCTTGTACAGCGGATTCAATCGCTGTCCGCGCTTCACATGCATGGGGCCATCAGTTCCACGCCAGCCCTCTTCGCCGCCGTGGGAATTTTCCAAGCGCTTGAAATAGGGCAGCACATGGCGGTGGCCCCAGCCCTTGGCGCCCATTTCTTCCCAGGTGTCAAAGTCCTTGGCGTGGCCCCGCACATAAACCATGCCGTTGATCGAGGATGAACCGCCGATAACCTTGCCGCGCGGCGTTGCCAGCTTGCGCCCGCCCAAATGTGGCTCTGGCTCAGTTTCAAAGCCCCAGTTATACATGTTCATGTTCATGGGGAATGAGAGCGCTGAGGGCATTTGAATGAAGGGGCCGCGGTCACTCCCGCCAAATTCCAGGACGAGAACGGAATTCTTCCCGTCCTCCGACAGCCTGTTGGCCATGACGGAGCCGGCAGAGCCCGAGCCGATGATGATAAAGTCAAAAACCTGCATTTTTCCCAGCTAATCAATAAGCAGATACCTCCCATGTGAGCCCATTGCAAATGGGGTGTTTGACAGGTTGCGACGGTTCTGGAACAACGCGCGGCAAGGGAAATGTATAAACAATGAAAAACAATCTGCTTGAAGGGGAGGAGGGCGCGTTCGTTCTGGTGAATGAAAACGGCACTTCGCCTTATGTTTTAGCGTGTGAGCACGCCAGTAATCGCCTGCCAAAACGACTTGGAAACCTCGGACTTTCCGATGCTGACCTGCAAAAGCACATCGCCTGGGACATTGGTGCCGAGGGCGTTGCGCGGCTGCTGTCCAAACTGCTTGATGCGCCACTTGCCCTGCAGCGCTATTCGCGGCTGGCCTACGATTGCAACCGGCCGCCGGAAGCCCCCGGGGCCATTCCGGAATTAAGTGAAACCACGGTTATTCCCGGCAACCGGAATTTGAGTGCTGATGAAAAAATGCAACGGGTGGAAGAAATCTACCGCACTTTTCACACGGGCCTTGCCCATGTGCTGGATAAGCGGGCGTGCGCTGGAAAATCCACCAGCCTGGTCACCCTTCACAGTTTCACCAAGACTTACAAGGGCAAGGACCGCGCCATGGAACTCGGCATCCTGTTCGACCGGGACTCGCGCATTGCGGATAAGCTGATCAAGGGTTTTCCCAGTATTGATACACGGCTGAACGAGCCCTACGGCCCAAGGGATGGCGTTTTGCATACCATCAATTTGCATGCGGCGCCCCGCGGGCTAAGGTCAGCCATGATTGAAATCCGCAATGATTTTATTTCCAATGCGCGCGGGCAAAATGAATGGGCGCAACGCCTCGCATTGCCCCTCATTCAGGCAGAAACAAAATAACAATATGTATGGGAGAATAAAATGGCCAACGGCATGTTGACACTGGAAGAACTGAAAACCGAAGTTAAGGCAGGAACGATTGATACAGTCGTTGCCGCGATGGTGGATATGCAGGGCCGTCTCATCGGCAAGCGTTTCCATGCACAGTTTTTTGTGGATGGCGGCTATGAGGAGACCCACGGCTGCAATTATCTGCTGGGCGTTGATATCGCCATGGAGCCAGTGCCGGGATACAAGGCCACAAGCTGGCAAAAAGGCTACGGCGATTTTGTTATCAAACCCGACATGTCGACATTGCGCCGCACGCCGTGGCTGCCGGGAACAGCGCTTGTGCTGTGTGACATTCTCGATCACCACACCCACGAAGACGTGCCACATAGCCCCCGCGCCATTCTGAAGAAGCAGTTGAAGCGCCTCGAAGCCCTTAAGATGAAAGCCTATATGGCGTCCGAGCTGGAGTTCTTCCTGTTTGATGACAGTTATGAAGGAGCCCACCAGAAGGGCTACCGCAATCTCAAAACCTCAGGCTATTACAGCGAGGATTACCACATCCTGCAAACGACGAAGGAAGAAAGCATCATGCGCGCCATCCGCAATGGCCTGCATGGCGCTGGCATTCCGGTTGAAAATTCCAAGGGCGAATGGGGCATTGGCCAGGAGGAAATCAACGTCAAATATTCCGATGCGCTGGATATGGCTGACCGCCACGCCATCATCAAGAACGCCTGCAAGGAAATTGCCTATGGCCAGGGCAAGGCTATCACCTTCATGGCGAAGTGGGACTACGCTGCGGCCGGCAGCTCATCGCACGTGCATCAGTCCCTGTGGAGTGCCGATGGCAAGACACCACTGTTCCAGGACAAGGCGGGCGATCATGGCATGTCGGACCTGATGAAGCATTATCTTGCCGGCCAGTTGGAGCATGCAGGCGAAATCACCTATTTCCTTGCCCCCTATATCAATTCCTACAAGCGCTTCATGGCAGGCACTTTTGCGCCAACGCGGGCCATCTGGAGCTTTGACAACCGCACAGCGGGTTATCGCCTCTGCGGTGCCGACACCAAAGCCATCCGTGTTGAGTGCCGTGTCGGTGGAGCTGATCTCAACCCTTATCTCGCCTTTGCCGCGCTCTTGGCCGCAGGCCTTGATGGCGTGGAGAAAAAGATGAAGCTCGAAACGGTGTTCTCGGGCGATGCCTATGACACGTCAAAGAAGCTCCGCGAAATTCCTAAAACCTTGCGCGATGCCACGTCGCTGCTTGATGGCTCGAAATTCATGCGTTCGGCTTTCGGTGACGAAGTGATTGACCACTATGTCCATACGGCGAAGTGGGAACAGCATGAATATGACAAGCGCATTGTCGATCTCGACCTGTCGCGCGGCTTTGAACAATATTGATTTTCAAGGACAAGATAATGACAATTCCAAACCGCAATTTCAGTTACCCCACGGCGCTCAAATTTGGCGTGGGCCGCATCAAGGAACTGGCTGAACTCTGCAAGGCCAATGGCATCATGCGCCCGCTGTTTGTAACCGACCCGGGGCTCGCAGGCATGCCGATGGTCAAAGCCATTGTAGCTGACGTGAAGAGCGCGGGCCTTGCCATTGCGGTGTTTTCCGATGTGCGCCCCAATCCCATTGAGGCCAATATCATTGAAGGCGTGAAGGCCTATAAAGCCGGAAACCATGATGGCGTCATCGCCTTCGGCGGAGGCTCTGGCCTTGATATCGGCAAAATGATCGCGCTTATGCATGGGCAATCCATTTCGGTGTTTGACCTTGAAGATATTGGCGATTGGTGGACACGGGCTGATGCATCGAAAATCTCACCCATCATTGCGGTGCCGACAACGGCAGGCACCGGTTCGGAAGTGGGCCGTGCTGGTGTGGTCACGCATCCAACAACACACGAAAAGAAAATAATCTTTCATCCGGCCATCATGCCGAAGGTTGCAATCCTTGATCCTGAACTCACCATTGGCTTACCGGCGAAACTTACTGCCGCCACGGGCATGGACGCTTTAGCCCATTGCCTCGAAGCCTATTGCGCGCCATTTTATCATCCGCTGTCAGCCGGTGTTGGCCTTGAGGGCATGCGGCTGGTGAAGGAAAATCTGGCCAAGGCCGTAAAGAAGGGTTCTGATCTTGATGCTCGCGGCAACATGTTGATGGCGTCCACCATGGGGGCCACCGCGTTCCAGCGCGGGCTTGGTGCCATTCATGCGCTGTCGCATCCCTTTGGGGGGCTCTATGACGCCCACCATGGATTGCTCAACGGCATTGTGATGCCTTACGTGCTGGTTGCCAACCGCAAGAAGATTGAAAAAGATATTGAGCGTGCCGCTGCCTATCTCGGCATCAAGGGCGGCTTCAATGGTTTCCTCAAATGGATTTTGGCGCTGCGCAAGGAAATCGGTATCCCCCACACGCTTAAGGACATTGGGATTGATGCGAAGCGTTTGGATGAAGTGGCGGCAATGGCGATCAAGGATCCGTCGGCTGGCGGCAATCCAATCCAGTTTACCGAGAAGCAGTATAAGTCACTTGCCAAGAAATGTGTGATGGGTTATCTCTAGCGCGTGATCAGGTTAAGTGGAATCCGGTTAACCGTCCGATCACGCGCCAGAATTAATGCGACGATCACGTTTATCACTTTGGGATGCTTCATCCCAAAATGATCGTGATCTAGGCGGGTCAATGATTGCGTTACCGCGTTCACAATAGCAGATCGCAGTCGTAATTCTGACCACATTTTCTATTTAAATGGCAACTGCACAAACATATATGTGTTTGACTGACTCATGGGCTGGGTGGCGCTAGTGAAAGCCTCAGAGGAGGTAGAAATGTGCGATTATTCTCTCGAAATCTATGGCTCGCGTCCGGCCCGCGAAGGCGAACGCTATGTCACGTCAAGGTTCCCTAGCGGAACGATAGGGCTGACCTCGCCGGAGCATGCTTCGACGGCGGTTTGCCTCAATTGCGATACGGCGCTTGAAATCAATGGTATTCCAGATTCCATGTGCCGTGATCTCGGACTCAAACCGAATGAAGATGCAGTCTTTATCCGGCTGGATACGGGCACTTACAGGGATGGTGTACGTTTCCGCAACGGTGCTGAAGTATCGTTGCAGAAGTTTCCACCAGGGGTCGGGTTTGCTGTAAAGCAATTGCTCGAGAATATGAACGCGGTAACATCGCGCCGGTCTATTCGCGAGTTGATTGGCTTGAGCTGAAGCCTTGCCTGATGAGTGATTTTTAGGTTGTGACGGATGATTTTGAAACAACAGTCGCGACCGTAAGGGCGTGCGATATTTGCAGGCCCCATTTGCCCTTGGGGCCGCGCCCGGTGTTTCAGCTCAGCCCAACGGCCCGCATTCTGGTCGTTGGGCAAGCGCCGGGAAAACGGGTGCATGAAACCGGCATTCCGTTCAATGATCCCAGCGGTGACCGGTTGCGAAGCTGGATGGGCATTGACCGCGCCATTTTCTATGACGCGGCAGGAATTGCCCTTCTCCCCATGGGGTTTTGCTATCCTGGCACCGGCAAATCGGGCGACCTGCCGCCAAGGCCGGAATGCGCCAAACATTGGCGCCAGCAGCTTCTGGGCTTTCTGCCGGACATTCAATTGACGGTGGTAATGGGCCAATATGCCCTTGCCTGGCACATTGCGGCGGAGGAAAAGTTTAACCTCACCGAGACGGTGAAAAATTGGGAAAAATACTGGCCGCGCGTTCTGCCGCTTCCCCATCCTTCCCCACGCAACAATTTGTGGCTGCGGAAAAATCCGTGGTTCGAGAAAGAAATTATCCCGGTTTTGCGGATAAGAGTTGCTGAACTGCTGGCCTAGAGCATGTCCCGCCAAAGTGTGAAGCGGTTTGGCGGTCGGGACATGCTCCAACATATTGATCTGGAGCGATTCCTTTTCGACGAGATGATTCCATCTCGTCGGGAAGCGCTCTAGTCGCCCGGTTTTTCTTCCACCATCACTTCAATCTCAACTTCGCCGGCGCTGAGAAAATCCAGCACCATGCATGAAACGGTCGCCGGCTATCAGAGGTTTCTTCAATCCAATAAGCCGTAAATGCCTTGCCGTAGGCCGCATGGGCACGGGCTTCTTGGGATCTAGCGCGATGGAAACCAACGCGAGGTCATCATAGCGGTTGTTCTGCCGCAATTCGATCGTGCCACAAATATCGGACCTTGCCGCCACCAGTTCGTCATGTTCGGTTCCCCGGTTTGCCAGCGGGAAGAAAACCTGGCCATCATTTTGCTGGCTGGGCAGGGCCCACGCATGGCCGATGGCAATATTTCCATGCCTGGAGGAATGGGCCTGCGCTTTGGCGGGTACAAGCAGGGCAAGGAGAAATGTTCTGCGCTTCATATGCTCACGTTAGTGACTTGGCAGGTTTTTGGGAATGTGGCAGGATTGCCCCATGGCACGCGTGACATTTACCACCAATTTGCGCAGGCATGTGGATTGCCCCATCGCTGAGGCCCCGGGCCAAACGGTGCGCGAGGTTCTGGATATTGTGTTTCAATCCAATGAACGCCTGAGAACCTATGTGCTGGATGATCAGGCCGCACTCCGCAAGCACATGACAATTCTGGTGGATGGCCAGCGCTTGCGTGATCTCGAGGGCTTAAGCGATGCGGTTGCGCCTGCGAGTGAAATCTACGTCTTGCAAGCTTTGTCGGGAGGTTAGGACATGAGCAACTCAATTCTTGTTTCAACACGCAAAGGCTTGTTCACGCTAGAGCGTGGCAAGAAGGGCTGGAGTGTTTCAAAGGGCGATTTCATTGGCGACAATGTGACACTCACCCTCCATGACAGGCGCGATGACACAACCTATGCAGCACTTAACCACGGCCATTTCGGCGTGAAAATGCATCGCAAAACCAACGGCGGCGCGTGGGAAGAATTGCCAGCGCCGGCCTATCCGCCAAAACCTGAAGGCCTTGTTGATCTTGATGGCTGGGGCAAGCCCGTGAACTGGACGACTCAAATGGTTTGGGCGCTGGAGCCCGGTGCTGAAGGTGAGTTGTGGTGTGGCACCATGCCGGGCGGCCTGTTCCGGTCGCGGGATCGGGGTGCAAATTGGGAAATGATCCGCACATTGTGGGATATGCCGGAGCGCAACAAGTGGCTGGGCGGTGGTGCGGATATTCCGGGCATCCATTCCATCTGCGTTGATCCCCGCTCCTCCAAAACCATTCGCGTGGCTGTTTCGTGCGGTGGGGTCTGGACCACCCATGATGGCGGCGAGACATGGGCCTGCAAGGCAGATGGCATGCGCTTTGACCATACGCCTGCTGACGTGGCTGATGATCCCGGCACGCAGGACCCGCACAT
The DNA here is from genome assembly GCA_963763635.1 of uncultured Alphaproteobacteria bacterium. Classification (GTDB taxonomy): domain Bacteria; phylum Pseudomonadota; class Alphaproteobacteria; order Rhizobiales; family Aestuariivirgaceae; genus Aestuariivirga. Next base: position 125,122 of record CAVXPO010000011.1, on the reverse strand, counting down.
GATGGTGCAATGCCAGGGCGCGCCTGATCGCTTATGGGTTCAGCACCATTGCGGGATTTATATTTCGCGGGACGCGTCGGAGAGCTGGCAGGAGGTGAAAGCCAATCCCTCCTCCTTTGGTTTTGGTGTTGTGGTGCATCCCAAAGAGCCGGACACGGCGTGGTTCGTGCCTGGCATCAAGGATGAGAAGCGCATTCCGGTTGATGGCAAGCTGGTGGTGACGCGCACAAGGGATGGCGGCAAGAGTTTTGATGTGCTGAGCAAGGGCCTGCCGCAAAAGCACGCCTATGATTTGATTTTGCGCCACGCCTTGGCAATTGATGAAAGCGGAGACCGCTTGGCCTTCGGCTCAACGACGGGTGGTGTGTGGGTCACCGAAGACCAAGGCGATAGCTGGCAGAATGTCAGCCATTCCCTGCCGCCGGTTTATGCCGTGCGGTTTGTGTAAAATCTAACCTCTCTCCTTGGTCGGGCTTCGTCCCGACCATCCAAACTTCGAGCGTTGGTAGCTACTGATCGGTCGGATCAAGTCCGACCATGGAGAAAAAATAACAATTACGTCAGCCTTCGCCAGGAATGTTTCTCAAGGGCTTCGATGAAAGCCTTGTCTTCCCAATTCTCAGCCAAGGCTTTTGCCATGAGCTGGTTTTGCGTTTGGGGAGCCAAGCCGCCGATGGGCGGGTCGCGGTCCAGATTGGTTGGGAAGGCGTAGCCTTCGGCGCAGGCGGCGATGGCGTTTGATATTTCACCGGCGCTCAATTTGGATTTGCGAAGGGCGGGATAAAGTGCCGCACTCATCCGCGCGCGGTCCACGCTTTCCATGGCGCGGCCATAGGCTGATGACACCTGCAACAGGTTTGCCATGCGCTTGATGTTGGTGGTCTTGTTATGGCCCGCCGCATGGAACAGGGCTGGGCTGAGGAACACAGCATCACCCTTGTTCAACGGCAACTGCACATAGTTCTTGTTGAAGTAATCCTTGAACTCCGGTTTGCGCCAGGCAAAAAAGCCGGGCACGAAGCTTTGGCTGTAGGGCAGGTAAAGTGTCGGGCCGCTTTCAACCGGCATGTCGCAATGGGCAATGGCGCCTTGCAGCGTGAGCACGGGTGAAAGCTGGTGGGCGTGCAGGGGAAACTGCTCAATTTCCGCCGCGGTCTGGAAACCCATATGATAGTCGCGGTGAACGGACTGGGCTTCGCCGCCGGGATTTACGACATTGAGTTGCGACGTGATCTGATAGCCGGTGCCAAGCCAACTCTCGGAAATGAGGGCGACGATTTCATTCGCGTAGTAACGGGCAAAAAGTTCGGGATCGCGCAGGCAAAGCTTTTCCAATGCGTTCCAAATCCGGTCATTGGCGCCGGGCTTGGCGAAATGATCGCCGCCACCGGCGTTGGACTCATGCTGTTCCCTGATCATGGCGTTGAACTGGTCGGTTGCCGCATCGAGCACCGACTTGTCGGGGAAAGCATTCTTGAAAACGACAATGCCGGGGCCTGAATAAATCGCTTCGGCCCATTCCGCCATCAGGGCCTTGCGGTGGTCCGGATCCTTGGCCGCATCGCGCACCGCATCTCCCTCGTAAACCAGCACGTTGGATTGAACAGCGCTGGCAAGCGGATAGTCGCTCAGGCTGGTTTCACGGTTGATGAGATGAATGAAATCATCCAGCTTGCAGCTTTCGGCTGTCATCCAGGTGCGGTCGGAACGGCGCTTGGCAATGCTATCGGTTTTCATGGGGCGAGCCTTTCGATTTAGCTTTCACTTTACATGAAAGAAATCCAGTTGAAAACGTAAAGGAAGCCTGCGGCTAGTTCAACTGCCAGATCGTGAAGTTCAGAAAAGTGGCAAAGCTCACCCATGCGAGATAAGGCACCATCAGCAGGCCGGCAATTCTGGAATGGCTGAAGAACGCCCAGGTGGTGAGGGCCAAGGCCACAAGCAGCAGCACAATGTCAATCAGCGCCAAAGCGGGATTGCGCAGGCCAAAGAATAGGAATGACCACAGGCAATTCAGGGCGAGCTGCAAGAAAAATAATATCAATGCGATGCGAACGCCGGAAAAGTGCGTGTCTTTTTTCCACACCAGCCAGGCGGCCACACCCATCATCACATAAAGCGTGGTCCAGACGGGTCCAAAAACCCAAGCGGGCGGATTCCATGCGGGCTTGTTGAGTGTTGGATACCAGTCAACAACGGATTGCGCAGTCACCCAGCCGCCAAGGCCGCCCGCAAGAAGGCAGATGGCAACGAAGCCTGCAAGTGCCGCCCAGGGGTTGATACGGTTCATCCGATAGATCCTTTCGGATATTTTGAGGTTTCGCGCGCACGGCTCGTTCATTCTCCAGCAATTTGTGATTGGTGACAAGACGCGGAAAGGCCGACGGGCACCGGAACGAACTGTCGTTGGCGTTGTTGAGTGTCCTGGTACTCAAATAATAAAATATTGGCTGCGTGGAACTCGCTTCTTTCTGCTTTAGTGGGTAATAAGCAGGTGTGAAGTGTGAAAGAGCAAGGAAAATTCATGGTCGCAAAAATCAAGAAAGCCGTTTTCCCGGTAGCGGGACTTGGGACCCGCTTTCTTCCAGCCACTAAGGCAATGCCAAAAGAAATGCTGACGATCGTTGACAGGCCCTTGATCCAGCTTGTGGTGGAGGAAGCGCGCGCGGCAGGCATTGAACATTTTGTCTTTGTCACCGGCCGCAACAAGGGTGTGATCGAAGATCATTTTGACAAGCAGTATGAACTTGAAACGACATTGCGCAAGCTTGGAAAGTCTGTCGAACTTGATATCCTCGAACAGGATCTGCCAGCCGCCGGTCAAACGAGTTTCACCCGCCAGCAACAGCCGCTGGGACTGGGCCATGCCATCTGGTGTGCGCGCAACCTTGTTGGCAACGAGCCGTTTGCCGTGTTGCTGCCCGACATGATCATCAAGTCGGAAGAAGCCTGCCTTTCGCAGATGATGGAAGTTTACAATTCGCGGCAAGGCGGAAATGTCATCGCGGTTGAAGAAGTGCCGTGGGAGAAAGTTCACAGCTACGGCGTTGTTGGCACCAGCGACTGGGTCGACAATCATTTCACCATAAGCACGATGGTTGAAAAGCCGCAGCGGGAAGCAGCACCCTCCAACCTGATCATCTCGGGACGCTATATCCTGCAACCGGAAATATTCGATGTTCTGGGAAATCAAAAACCGGGTGTTGGCGGCGAAATCCAGATCACGGATGCCATGATGCAGCTCATGCAAAGCCAGCCATTTTATGGACTCAAATTCAATGGCATTACCTATGACTGCGGAAACAAGATTGGTTTTCTTTCGGCAAACGTCGCCTACGCGCTGGAGCGGGAAGATATCGCACCGGCTTTTCGCAGCGCCCTTCTGGAAATTGTCACCAGCCATGGCGGTAAAATGAGTTGGGATTGAATTAAACCCTCAACCCATCATGCCGGTGGAATGGCCCAAAGATCCGAAGAAAAGCAAGGTTCCGAAAGCCACTATGCCGACGCCGCCGCCGAGCCGCAAACCGAAAGCAATCCAGTTCAGCCAATTCGCATCGCGGGCCGCAAATTTCAGGGCGAGTTTCTTGGAATAGACGGCAATTGCAGCAATGACTGAAACGGTGAGAAACGTGCCCACCGCCATGACCAGGGTCGAGATGACACCTGCCCAGTAGATGCCCAATGCGTTGGCGAAGACAAGTACCAGAATTGCGCCGGTGCAAGGCCTGATGCCCACGGCAAAAGACAGGGAAAGAGCCTTGGTGACAGACCAATCGCCCCGCACCTGTTTGGCTTCAGGCGTGTGGGCATGGCCGCAATGCTCATCATGCACATGATGGTGGTGGGATGGGCGCCATGTTCCGTATGCGGACGAAGGGCGGTCCAGATGAGGTAAAGCCCCATGGCAGCAATCATGGCATAACTTGCACTTTCAAGAACTCCCGCCATATCGCGCGCGGCACTTGCGGCGCTGCCCACAACCAGCAAGAGGCCGCTGACGAGAAGAATTGCCGTAAGCGCCTGGATGATGGAGCTCAAGAAGGCTATCAGGATGCCGCGTTTCAGCTCGTTCTCGGTTGCCAGCAGCCAGGCGGAAACAACAGTTTTCCCATGTCCTGGCCCCGCTGCATGAAAAATGCCGTAACCAAAACTCAGGAACATCAAAGTCCATGCTGCGGTTGCCGCACTTGAGGACTTTATCCGCCGCAAGGAGCCAGAAATGGAGCCATAAAATTCCTGCTGCTGCTCACGCACCCACAGGACGGGGTCTTCCCAGAATGACACCATGACGAGGGAGCCATCGGCGTTGCGGGGTTGCACCAGCAGTTTTCTTTTGTCGATCTTGATTTCGGCGGTGGGCGGGCTGGCATTTTGCGTCATGGCTGGCGCGACAAAAAATCCAGCGAGAAAAAACAGCGTTAGAAAGGTGCGCAGCAGTTTGGTCATGCTTTGCAGTCAATCGACACGGCCTGGGCAAACAAGGCGCCAAACTCTTCGCTGGTATCGGGTTTCCAGTCCTTGCCCTTTTCGGAAAGCATGGCGCGTGTCTGGTCAAGCTCGGCGTCGGTTGGCACGGGCTTTACATCCAGCTTGCAGGCAGCAGGGACTTTCCCCACCACGTCCACGGGGTCATCCTTGATATAATCAATGGCAATGAAAAACTCCGGGTCGTAGACCTTCACCATGAATGGCGCTTTCTTTGGATCAACGGGCGTTGCAAGGGGCACCTGAAAATGCAGGGTCAGTTTATTGTTGCTCCAGATCTGGCCATATTCCGTCACCTCACCCAGCTTTTGCTGTTCGCCGCCGACGCGCATCACGGTGAAAAAATCATAGTCCTTCATTGAAATGATGTTTTCCTTGGTGAGCGGTGCCAGTTCTTCCTGGCTATAAACATCGTCTCCATTCACATCCAGCCCTTCAAGTGCCATCTGCGTGTAACCGTCGTCGAAGGTCCATTCCAGATCGATGCCCTTGATCAGGCCCGCGTCATTGAAGACGATGGATGACTGCATCTCGACCCACACATGGGGGTGGGCTGCGGCCGGTGTGGCGCAAATCAATAACAGGGTTGCAACTGTTGCATTGTGGGTGGCCGCCATGTTCAAAAACTCCGATTCAGGCCATTTATACTGAACTGATGCGGCGAAAAAGTGAAACGAAGATTTGGCAGGTCTCAGCTTGAATTTCCGTTTTGGGCCAAGGACTGAAGCGACGCCAATTGCAGTTTTCGGCGACGGCCGCTTGCGAGCAGGGCGGCTTTCGACCTACATTGATCACCAGGCCAGGAGGAATTCAGAACCTTGCAAAAAACGATTCTGGATGAAATACGCAGCCGTTTTGCAAAACTGATGGCCAGCGCAAGCAAGTCAAGCGATCCGCGGCTGGAACGGATCTTCGAGCTTGTGCCGCGCGAAGCGTTTCTTCCTCCCGGGCCGTGGAAAATTCAGTTGTTGGAAAATTGCTTTGACACGCCAAGCGCCGATCCGGCGTATCTTTATCACAACGTGCTGGTGGCGCTCGACGCGGAAAAAGGGATCAACACCGGCGAGCCTATGCTCCACGCCCAGTGGCTAGGTGTTTAGTCCCGGCATTTGATGGGGTATTGTTTTCCGTGGAATGGAAGGACGCACTATGGGCCAAGTTTTACACGGCAGCGCCACAACGACAGAGGCAATCCGTCGGGCAATACAAAATAGTCAAGATAGCTTGATGGCCCTTTCCAAGCGCCATGGCATCAACCCGAAGACGGTCGCCAAATGGCGGAAGCGCAACGGCCATATTTGAAAAAGTGTGGTTCTCCGCTGCGCCAATTTCGGGATGACGCATAAAAGTGGGCGCGTATCGGTGCATTGGGCGGGTTGACAGTGGTCAAATCGACATGACAACCACCGTGGGTATGAGCCATCCTAGAGCCGACCGCAGAACTTCAGGCAGAGCCACTACCCTTCTTTCTCAACTCGCAAGTCCCGCCACTTCAATCGGAACTTCCTGCCAGTCCTGGCCGGTCGCGATGATGCAGGAGGTGCCAGCGGTATCGGTCACCAGCACGGTCCAGGTGCCTTGCGGCGACATGAAGATTTCCATGACGGCGCGGGCATTCACCACGCCCATGATGCGGCGTGCTTCCTTGAACTTGGTATTAAGGGACTTGGCGACAACATCGTGAGCGCCGCAGGGCATGGCGGCTGATACTTCACTGACACCGCTGGAGAGGGCAATGGCCGCGAGGACTGCGGCGAATTTCAATGGGTGGACATGCGCAAACATTTGAGTTCTCCTTCGCTACCGCGGCACTATTGCCGCTTGAGTTGGAGCAAGGCTGCGCCATCGCGGCGGAACCGGCGCTGAACGGGCCGTTAATGTGGAGTTCACCATGAACCAAACTCACACCAGAGCTGGTGGTCTATCAGTTTGGAGTTCCGTTTTGAGGCAAAGTGAGAAGTCAGTTGGTCCCCGTGCCATGCCAGCTTTGCCATGATATGATGAGCGGACTTGCCTCATCTCGGCCAAGAGTTTCCAACGGGCCGGAAGCGGAAATGTGGTCGCTGAATGGGACAAGGCTATTTCGGCCCGGCTTGCGAATTTTCGTTTGTCGATTTGTTTGTGTTGTCGTGTGCCTCCAAAAATGGTCGACTGGTGATGTATCATCGGACGTGAGGGCTCAAGAGGTGTTCTGATGAAGGTGCTTGTCGTCGGCGGGACTGGATTCTTGGGTGGAGCTATTGTTGACGAAGCGATTGCTGCCGGTCACGATGTAACCGTTTTTACCCGAGGATGGCACCGGCGGCGGTTGCCCAATTCTGTAAAGACTCTCATCGGCGACCGTCATGGAGACATCTCAGCATTGGAGGGCCAGCATTTTGACCTCGTCGCCGATACGTGTGCTTTCGCACCCGACACGGTGCTGCGGCTCCTCGACTCCCTGTCTTCTGACATTGGATGCTACGCCCTCGTATCAAGCGCGTCGGTTTACGATGACTTTTCGTTGCCTGGCACCGACGAAGATTCGCCGACGAGCCGCGCGACAGATGAGCAACTCGCTATGGCGCAAAACTTGCCATGCGATCAGCGGGCGAGTGCCGACGCCTATGGCGATGCCTACGGCCCGCTTAAACGGGAGGCCGAGATCGCGGCGATCGACCGCCTCGGTGATCGCGCCTTCATATTGCGATCAGGGCTTCTCGTCGGAGCGGATGACTACACAGACAGGCTGACATACTGGGTGCGCCGGATCGATCAAGGTGGGCGGGTCGCCGCCCCAGGCGATCCACAGCGATTGGTGCAACTTATCGACGTGCGTGACGCAGCTGCTTTTATCATCGCAGGTGCATCGCGCGGGTTGAAAGGAATCTTCAACTTGACAGGCCAGCCTCTTTCAATGGCGCACTTGCTCGAAACCTGCCGCTCTGTCGCCGGATCAAATGCTGAGTTCCTGTGGATTGCGGAGGAGTCGATCAATGCAGCAGGCGTTGAGGCGTGGACTGAGGTTCCGCTGTGGCTGCCATCGAGTGACCTCCAAACTAGGCACTTCCTCGAAATCAGCACCGCAAAGGCTTTTGCTCACGGCCTCGCTGTCCGTCCGTTGGATGAGACTCTGATGTCGGTTTTGTCCTGGGATCGCACACGCCAGACTGAACCGTTGAAATCGGGATTGCCGCCTTCGAAGGAAGCGCTCCTACTTTCCAAGATGGTAGCGCCTAATTGAGTTTCCTCGCAAAGCCCAATGTCCTCTATGGGTCGAGGCTGCGTGAAAACGTCATTCAAATCTAAACTTGGAGCAAATCTACGTGGCTTTAGAAAATTTTAATTTTCTAAAGCATTGATTTCATTGAAGCTGAAATTTTCGCAACTCAGCTTTAGTCATAATTTGATCCGCTCTCTGATGTTTTCACACAGTCGCGGTCAAGAGCGGATACTCAAACTCAGCCACTTCCGTAGATTTGGCAGGCTTGCAAATCGGGTGGGCAGAATCAGCGGGGTGTGTAAGTTGCCTGAAAACTGAGGGAACAACCGGCATGGCGACGCAGAAGACAATGGGAATGGCGGAATGGGCCATGTTGCTGGTGCTTTCGGTTCTGTGGGGCGGCTCCTTCTTTTTCATCGGTGTTGCGGTCAAGGAATTGCCCACGCTCACCATCATGATGCTGCGGGTGGGGGTTGCCGCCCTGATCCTCAATCTCGTGATGCGCATGATGGGGCAGCGAATGCCGGTTGCCGGAAATGTGTGGCTGGCATTTTTCGGCATGGGACTTTTCAATAATGTCGTGCCGCAAACCCTGATTGTGTGGGGGCAAACGCAAATTCCCAGCGGGCTGGCTTCCATCCTGAATGCAACCACGCCGTTGTTTGGGGTTATCGTCGCGCATTTTTTCACCAGCGACGAGAAAATGACGGCGCGCAAATTTGCCGGCGTGATTGTGGGCTTTGCCGGTGTTGCCATCATGATTGGCCCCGCGGCGCTGATGGGATTGGGAACGCATATCTGGGCGCAAGTTGCTGTGCTTCTTGCCTCGGTGTTCTATGGGCTTTCCGGCGTCTATGGCCGCCGCTTCACGAAAATGGGGGTGACGCCGCTGATGACATCAACGGGACAACTGACGGCGTCAACCCTGATGCTCACGCCGCTGGCGCTTCTCGTTGATCATTCCTGGACGCTTGCCATGCCCAGTGCCGCAACGTGGCTGGCCATTGGCGGGCTTGCCATTCTTTCAACAGCGCTTGCCTATCTGCTGTTCTTCCGCATCCTCGCCACGGCGGGAGCCACCAACCTGTTGCTCGTCACCTTTCTCATTCCGATCAGCGCGGTGCTTTTGGGTTCGCTGTTTCTGGATGAAAGTCTCGAAGCCAAGCATTTCATTGGCATGGCCTGCATTGCGGCGGGATTGGCCGCCATTGATGGGCGGTTGTTGAATCTGATCAGCCGGCCAAGCAATGCCTAAGCGACGTCGCCATGTTGTGCATCAGTTCCTCATAGGCCTTGGGGCCGGGGGCGAGATCGTATCCTGTGGGATCAAGAACGCCTTGTTTGGCAGGTGATCCTTCCAGCACCACATCCACATATTTTGCGTCAAACTGCGGTTCGCGGAAAACGCATAGGGTTTTGGCTTCCGCAAGCTTGTCGCGGATTTCCTTCAGCCGTTTGGCGGAGGGGGCCGCGGCGGAGGCATCCGAGATGCTGCCTGCCACGGTGAGGCCAAAGGCTTTCTCAAAATATTGATAGGCGTCGTGGAAAACGATGAAAGGCTTTCCCTGAAGTGGTTGGGTTTCGCTGCTGATTTCGGCGGTGAGCCGGTCGAGCGTTGCAAGGTAGGCGGTGGCATTGGCGGTATAGGCTGCCGCATGTTCGGGATCAATCCTGCCGAGCTCATTTGCCACCGCTGTGGCCATGGCCTTGGCATTTTGCGGATCAAGCCAGATGTGGGAATCGAACTTCAGGAGCGGATCGTCATGGTGTTCTTCATGTTCGTCCGCCTCAAAGGTGCCGCCTTGGCGGATTTTCAACGTGCGGATGCCCGGCGCTTCGGAAAGTGAAATGAATATTTTTCCCCGCACTGAATCGGTGCCGCTGATTTGGCCCAGCTTGTGTTCCAGCCCGCTGCCCACCATGAAAACGATGTCCGCCTGGCCAAGGCCTGATATCTGCTGGGGTGTCAGGCTTGCCGTGTGTTCCGAGTTTTTGCCGGAAAGCAGCAGTTCGGGTGCGCCCACCCCACCCATCACGTTGGCCACGATGCTGTGCACCGGCATGATTGAGGTGACGACTTTTGGCGTGGCCCCGGCGGAAGATGCAAATAGCAGGGTAGCAAGGCAAGCAGCCGTTGTTCGCATCTCTTACTCCAGTGTGTTATGTTATAATATAACATTCAATGGTTATGGTCAAGCCCGGCTTGACGGCTAAGTGAACGTCTGTGGCAATGAATGAGTTGTATTTGCGGGTTTTGCCTGTCAGTTAAGGGGCATGGATTTGAACGTACCATTGCAGGCAGCGCTTCTGGCGGGGGCCATCAGTTTCCTGAGCCCGTGCGTCTTGCCGCTGGTGCCGTCGTATCTGTGTTTCATCACGGGCGCATCGCTGGATGAACTTTCAAACCAGGATGGCGCTTCAGACCTGCAACAGCGGCGCGGGCTTTTGGCCGCGATCATGTTTGTGCTGGGTTTTTCCACGGTCTTTATTCTCCTGGGGGCGAGCGCATCATTCGCCGGGCAATTGCTGCGGGAAAACCTAACCTTGTTTTCACAAATTGCCGGCGCCTTCATCATCCTCATGGGCCTGCATTTCATCGGGGTTTTCAAAATCGGCCTTTTGCATCGGGAGGCGCGGTATCATCATAAGTCCCACCCCGTTGGCTTGCTGGGTGCCTATGGCATCGGGCTGGCCTTCGCCTTCGGCTGGACGCCGTGCATCGGGCCGGTGCTGGCGGCCATTCTGACGATTGCCGCAAGCGAGCAGGATATCTTGAAGGGAGCGGGGTTGCTCGGGGTTTATTCGCTTGGCCTTGGCATTCCGTTTGTGCTGGCGGCGGCTGGTGTTGGAACATTTCTTGGACTGTTCGGGAAGTTCAAGAAACATCTGGGTCGGGTTGAACAGGTGATGGGTGTGTTGCTGGTGATCACCGGCGTCATGTTCCTCACGGGCTCCATGCAAACCCTGTCCTACTGGATACTCGAACAGTTCCCTTGGCTGGCTACGATCGGCTGAGTTCGATGGGCTGGCCGTGGGGTGTTGCATGGGCGGCGCGATCCCAGGCCTCGACGCGGTTCAGTCGCTCTTGGTCTGACATCAAGCCTTTTGCCTCGACAATTTTTTCAAGTGCGGCCAGCCAATGCTCGTAATAGGGCTTTTCGGATGACTTGATTTCGCGGCCGAGGGTTTCGGCCCATTCAGTCCAGGTGAAACAGCCGCGCTCATGCAGCTTCACCACCATGGCGAAGGCCTGCGCTTCCCAAGGCTCGTTGAAAACCGGATCGTCAGGCGGCTTCAAGATAGGGCTCCCAGAGATCGGCGTGGATGATGTCATGGGTTGAACGGTTCCACAGCTCGCGTGCCGTAAACCGAATGCCGTAAAGCCATTGCGGATTCTCACCGCGGCCTAGCGCGTTTGAATCCGGAAAGACATGGGTGCCATGGATTTTCACCACTTCCCCCACGTGCGCCTCGCACGTAACGCGGCGCACGGGTGTGCGTCGTGGGGTTCATGATTTTCACCCGGATTTTTTGGCCAATTGCGAACTCGGCCGGAGTTGAAATGTCACGGGCATAGCTGCGGTGTGCCGTCAATGCCGCCCAAATGTTTTCCGGGAGCATTTGGCTGGAGCTGTCCGGCGTGTATTTTTTCAGCAGGGATTCCAGGCCGTGCAGCCAATGCTCGTAGTAGCTTGTCTTGAGATACTTGGCGGGGTGCATGGATTCGCAAGCCGCTCTGTCCTCATCAATGGACCAGTCACCGGGGATGGTCATCGAGAGGGCGGCCATGCGGCCTCCCCATTTTTCATGAAACACGGGTTCCGATGGCGGTGCCGCGACAGGGCCAAACCCCATCATGCCGCCAAGATCATGGGCGCCGTTCATAGGGACTCCAGATAGGGTTCGAAGAGATCGGCCTGAAGGTCATCATCATTGTTCACGCCGAAGACATCGCGCGCCTTGAAGCGCAGGGTATAGAGATGCTGGGGATTTTCGCCCGCACCTTGCGCATTTGAATCGGGGAATACATGAGCCTTGTGGTAAAGCGCAATTTCACCGGTAGCACCCCGCAGGTATCCGGGCAGGCGTGTGTGTCCCTCGGGATGAAGATTGCGCACCTTTACGCGGTCGCCGATTTTGAAAAGCGGTTTTGCTTCTGTAGCCCGAATGTAAGGGCTGCCCTTGGCTAGAGCCGGCGCAACATTTGCCGCTTCAAAAACCGGCAGCTTTTTGGTGGCGGCATCAAGAAGTCCGCGCTCGGCCAGCAATCGCTCAAGGCCTTCAATCCAAATCTCGTAGTAACTCAGCGACCAATACTGATCGGGGGGGATTTTTTCACGGGCATGGCGCGAGGCGTCGATGCTCCATTGCCGCGTGCCGCCCATGGCGAGCGAAATGGCAAGGGCGCGCTTTTCCCATGGGGCGTGGAAGAGGGGTTCATTTTTTTCAGGCGCCACGGGGCCAAAACCCATCATGCCGCCCATGTCCTGCGGCCCGTTCACGCCACGTGCCCCGCAAGCCGGGTGCCGATCATTGAGTTGCGGTTGACGAGGCCAGCCAGTTCTTCTTCGCCCATCCCATCGGTGTTGGCGGGCCGCAGCGGAATGACGAGGTAGCGGACTTCGGCGGTTGAATCCCAGACGCTGACTTTTGTCGTTTCCGGAAGCGTCACACCAAATTCGGCGAGAACGCTGCGCGGATCGATAACGGCGCGCGAACGGTAGGGCGGGGATTTGTACCAGACGGGCGGCAGGCCCAGCACCGGCCACGGATAACAGGAGCACAGGGTGCAAACCACCATGTTGTGGGTGTCGGCTGTGTTGAACACCGCCACCATGTGTTCGCCCTGGCGGCCGGTGAAGCCCAGGCTTTCGATGGCGGCGGTTGCATCTTTCTTGAGCCACTCCGCGTAGGCGGGGTCAGTCCAGGCCTTGGCGACCACTTTCGCCCCATTGCGCGGGCCGATCTTGTTTTCATAGGTGTCGATCAGCACATCAAGCGCTGCGGGATCGACGTAGCCTTTTTCGATCAGCAGCGACTCCAAGGCCCGCACGCGCAGTGCGATGGGCGAGAGTTCGGAATTTTCATCTTCGTGGTCGTGACCATCATGCGGCATGGCGGGTTTCCATTTCTTATGCTTGAATATAGGCCGGAAGTTTGAGGCGGAGAAGAGGCGATGGTAAAACTGGAAGGCATAAGGGCCTGCGTTTTTGATGCCTACGGCACCTTGTTTGATGTGGCTTCCCCGGTTCAGAAACTGGCCAACGAGCTGGGTGGAAAAGCAGCGGAGCTCGCTGCTTTGTGGCGGCAGAAACAGCTTGAATATACGTGGCTGCGCAGCCTGATGGGGGTTCATGCGGATTTCTGGCATGTGACGGGCGACGCGCTGGACTATGCGCTTGAGGCGTTGAAGATCGACGAAGCGGGGCTGCGCGATGAGCTGATGACGCTGTATCTGAAACTCGATGCCTACCCGGATGTCGCCGCGGCGATTACCGCGCTGAAGTCCAGAAGCAAACGCCTGGCCATTCTTTCCAACGGCAGCCCCTCCATGCTGGACAGCGCGGTGCGCGCCACAGGCCTGGACAGGCTTTTTGATATGGTGCTGTCGGTGGAGGATGTGGGCATCTACAAGCCCAGCCGCCGGGTCTACCGTCACGCCATGCAGAAACTGCAAATCCAGGATGCACCATCGATCTGCTTTGTGTCAGCCAACAGCTGGGACGCGCAGGCAGCGGCGCAGTTCGGGTTTCAGGTTGTGAGGCTGGCGCGGAATGGCGGGCAGGATGACCGGATTCCGGGGAAGGTTTCAGCCAAGATTGAGTCGCTGAGTGAATTGGCCGGATTGGTTTAGTGCGTAATGATAATGCGGAACCCATGCTCCTGGGCAAGGAGGAAATCCTGCTGTCGAGGCTCGCAATATTTCGGCAGAGTCGCAATTCAGGGCGTTTTGACTTCAAACAGAAACAAGCATGCCACCTCATTCCCCTAATTCTGAGGAAGAGCCCTCATCCGGCCTTCGGCCACCTTCTCCCATCCTGCTCCGCTTGCGCTGCGCAGCACGGGCGAAGGCGATAATCATTTGCAATCGAGTGTGTTGCTTCCAGCATATCGCCTTCTCCCGTGAGCGTAGCGAATGGGAGAAGGTGGCCGAAGGCCGGATGAGGGTCTTTCGCATGTATCCTCTTGAAATATATTCTTAGAAATTACGGTGTGCAGGAATCAAGAATTATCCCCGGCGTCCGTGAAGGCATGGAAGGGTAGTTAGCCGTCATTCCATTCTGAGCGCATCAACTCGTACACAGCTTCGCCCTCCTCGCCGCCCGGAATTGCATCGGCCCAGTTGACGTAGACCGTGCGAGCGTAGTTCACCGCCATCGTGCACGCCCAGATCTTGTCATACCGACAGTTTGCGAACCCCCAGTTGACCAGGGCAGTTGCCCCTTCCGAGGCCAACCCCTGACCCCAATCCATCCGGCGCAGGCGAAATCCGAGCTCGGCCACCTTCTCGCTCTCTGGCCACAAACAGAACCACCCGACGAACGCTCCGTTGGTTGTACGGCGCGCTGTCCAAACATACGTCTCTGTTCCTCTGGGCATGAGAAACGTCGCGTCCGGATCGCTCTGTTCCTGGTCGATGGCGTGTCCGCCGTTCAGAAAGCGCATGACCTCCGGATCACGCTCAAGGTCCATGAAGTCAGCCCTGTCACTCGGGCAGCAAGGACTGAGCGTCAGCCTCATCGTCTGCAACACGGCCACTTCCGAACCTCCATCCATCGCCTCAGCATGCATGTTCCTGAGTATCTTGCGAATGCCGCCGATTTGCTACAATCTTCCGGCTATAATGCCTGGCCAGATCTTGCTCTTTTTTTCAGCGGTCGCAGTTGCCTATGCCTTGGGCTGCTTCTCCACTTCTTACTATTATGTCCGTCTCGTCGTTGGTAGTGACATTAGGCAGGAGGGGTCCAGCACAGCTGGCGCCAGAAATGTGAGCCGGCTACTTGGCCGCAAGGCTGGAATTGCTGTTGCCGTTGCCGACATCGCCAAGGGGTTCGCAGCCGTCTGGATTGGCACACTGATCGCCAACAGCATGGCGATTTCGCCTCTGATTATGGCAGCGGTAGTGGCCGGCCACATTTGGCCCCTTCAGCTTGGATTTCGGGGAGGAAAGGGTCTCGCTGCAGGTTTCGGTGCCCTGCTTTGGCTCAGCCCTGCTACTGCAGCAACGGCTGCCACGATCAACGTCTGTCTCTCGCTGGTGGCCCGCTCGGCCACCTTGGGTTCGTTGGCTTCAACCGCTCTCGTGCCTCTCATTGCCTATATCCTTGGCGTGGGTGGCTGGTTTGCTCTCCTGCTTGCGATCCCGTGCGGGCTGGTTCTCTTTGCACATCGCAGCAACCTCCGCTTGGCTATAGCAGCAAAATTCCGGGGAGCGGGACCATGGTGAGCTACCGGTTCTGCACGGCCGCGACTGAGGCGGAACGCGAGCAGGTCCATCTGCTTAACTACGAGATTTTCGTCGAGGAGATTCCGCAACATCAACCAAACCCCGAACGACGTTTGGTTGACCGCTTTCATGGCGAAAACACCTACTTCCAGTGCTGGCGGGACAACGAACTGGTGGGTATGGTCTGCACCCGCGACAAACGTCCCTTCTCGCTCGATGCAAAGCTACCTAATCTGGATGAACTTATGCCGCCTCATCACCGCGTGGTCGAACTCAGGCTGCTGGCCGTTAAACGTGAGCACCGTACGCCACAAGTATTTCGGGGACTAACCCGCCTAATGGGCGAGCATTGCACCACACATGGTTACGACCTCGCAGTGGTTTCTGCCTTTCTCGGCCAGTTGGAGCTCTATTACCACATAGGCTTTAAACCTTTTGGCCCGGTCGTCGGCATCAAACCAGCGCAGTTTCAGCCGATGTATCTGACGACCGACGCCTTCGCAGGCTTCGTTGCCGCAACCGAACTCCCGAAATGAATGAAACGTCATTTCCATGCTAACTACGAACTATCGTTCATGACTGCTTCTGGCCGATACTGTTGCAAAAACTCGGTTTTCATCGATGACCAAAAATTTACAGAGCCGTGGGCGCGATAGTAGAAAAATGATGTGGGGGAGTCCCAATTCGCAGTCACGCCTGCAGGAAGCCACCGCAGCGAATCTAAAGCTACATTGAGCTGTGATCTGCGCTCAAAATCTCGTCCGCTCAATTTTTGACGCTCGCCAACTTTCGACTTTTTCAACACAATCGACCCAAAGCGGAATCTGCGTCCTCGAATAGGAGACTTAGCGAACCGCAGTGTGCTAGTGCTACGAGCAGACTTCACCGAAACTCGTTGCACCGCGCGTGAAGGGGTGCGCATAATTTTCTTTATCGCACGAACGCATGCTCGCGTGATTGCTGGTCTAAATCCCCCTCCAACAGTCGGAAGCCCCTTTGCACATAGCGCGTTGGGGCTTCTTTCTATCAGGCGTTGATGACGTGCCACACGCCGTCCTTGCCGTCACCTTTGGCGTCGCCCTCGGCTGTGTCTGCCTTGAAGAAATAGACAGGCTTGCCGTCATAGGTCCATTGTGTGGTCCCATCGGTGCGTTGCATAAGTTGCCAGATATCGGGCTTCGTCTCGTCGGCTGTGCCGGCATAAGGTGGCCAATTCACCGCACATTTGTCGTAACAACTCGATTCATAGTCCTGGTCCTTGTCAAAAACATAAAGCGTCATGCCGTTCTGAGCGGTGAGCACAGTGGACTGGGCGGCATAGGACGAAGAACTCGATCCAGGATTCTTTGCACAGCCCGCGACGGCCAGAGTTGCCGTGATGAGAAAGATCAGTTGGTTGAATCTGCGGATATTCATAATCGACTCCCAAGATTTTACTTTCACCGCCTCCCCTTCGATCCCACACCAATGTGGCATTGATCTGTCGATATTGGAACTTGGGTTGGCCAAGGATGATATAGGGGCCTTTCGGAATCCGTGAATCACAGCGCGCTGTCTTTGCCAACCATTTTATAGGCCTGGACCCTAGTGGCATCATGAATTCAACTCACCTAGAGCATGTCCCGCCAAAGTGTGAAGCGGTTTGGCGGTCGGGACATGCTCCAACATATTGATCTGGAGCGATTCCTTTTCGACGAGATGATTCCATCTCGTCGGGAAGCGCTCTAGGTCCGCTTGGTGGCTCGACCCCGCCACTTTCCGAGAAAATTCGAGAAAGTCTGCTCCTGGCCGATTTTGTTGCAAAAGTCGAAAGTTGGCGAGCGTCAAAAATTGAGCGGCAATTACGGTGACACTCCATAAAAATCTGCGAAACGCGGACCCAGGCAGAAAGAGGGTGGAGATGAAAGTTAACTGGAGTGTCACCGTAATTTCCCAAATGCCAGAAGCGGTTTAGAGGCCTACGCACCTACATTGGCGGTGGCTTGGAGCCAATTCGAAGTTCAACAACGCCTTTCTTTTCTCGATATGTCACGTTGATGCCCGCTTTCAGAAAAGGAGTAGCAATTTTAATTGCATCTTCCTTGGGGCCAATTACTTGTATGCCCGTTGCAGCTCTGCTTGAAATAGCGATTTGCCGCAATAGTTCGACCTTTTTCCCTGCCGCGCTTATGGCTTCTTTGATGCTAAGGGCAAGCCGTGTTGCCTCTGGATCAGTTGGGTCCGCACTCAATTCAAAAGGAGTGGCGATACTTCGAAAGCTCTCCGATATTATTTCGAATTGCTCTTTACTAAGTTCGCGCCAAGCAACGCTTGCCTTCAATTTCTCTGTTTGCAGGCGCGCCTCATCCGCTTGCCGCTGGAGATCAGCCGCCCGTTCATTGGCATCTGCTGCTGCTTTATTTGCCTTGGCAATAGTTTCTCCGGTTTCGAGCTTGTATCTCTCAAACTCAGCTTTAGCTTCGGAGTTTTCGCGTCGCTGCGAAATTATTACAGCCGCCGTAAACAAAGCTACGGCCACACCAGCTACGCCAACAAGGGCTAGCGAGCCTACCATTAACTGTTCCCAATAATGCGCGTCGAAACCCAGCATTGAGCCAACTTTTTTTGAGGCGGCAGTCTTGGGAACTCTATTTTGTTCGTTAATTGCCATGATTGCCGTCGTTATTTGGGGCTTCTTTCTGATTCGAAATAAGAAAAAGCCCTAAATACGGATATATCCCGCATACATCCCCTTGACAATCTATTCCTATTGAGTTTATGTGTTCCTATTATGTTCTATCTGTTGGACAAGGAAGCATAATGGACTGGGCCAGGGCCATCGAACGCAACAGCGAAACGCTCAAGGACATAGTCGAAGCCCTTTTCGCCATGCTGGGGCTTGTGGGTAGCGCCACGGTTTCGCGGATTCCGCGGCCCCTCCACAGCGCCGTGCTGCGGGTGCTGCGGCCCGCCGAATCCGCTGTTCGGCGCTTGGTGGTCATTGCGGCGCGTGGCCTTGTGGTGAAGCTTGCTCCTTCGCGGCCCATGCCGGCGCGGCCCATCGGGAAGGGCGGGCACTCACGTCCCTCCTTTCAGCTCTTCGATCCGCGCAAGAATTTCGCAGGTCCGCACCGCCGGGCATTCGCTCGGATCGCCCCGCGCATCCATATCTTTGGAAGCGATCCCCGGGTGGCAGCCCTGTGGGCAGCGCCCGTGCCTGTCGTTGATCCCGCGCCACCGCCCGATGGCCTTGTCAACGCCGAACGCCTCAGCCGCAGGCTCCAGGCCCTCAAGCTCGCGCTTGAAGACTTGCCGCGCCAGGCCCGGCGTCTCGCCCGCTGGCGGTTGAGGCGCGAAACTGCAAAAACGCCAAAGTTAAGGTCGCCGCTCCGGCCGGGGCATCCTCCCGGCTATCGCCGAAAGCCGGTTCACGAAGTCGATGAAGTGCTCATCGAATGCCATGGGCTCGCCTGTGATGCCATGAAGCCCGACACCTCTTGAAGCGCTGCCCACGCAAAGGCAGAAACCGTCCGTATACGGACTAATGTGGTTCGGCTTCCTTCCCTGCCACCGGAAACGGCATAACCGTTTTCACCCCCGGCGAAGCTTTGCCTTCTGCTGGAAGCTGCGCAAACTGCTGATTGACAAGTGAATCCGTCACCAAAAATTATGCGTAACGCTGGTTTTTATATTCGCCCGATACACGCATCCTGTGGTGGGCGCGCACGGCGTCGCCGAAGGCTTCGAAGAGCTTTACGGAATCCGGATTGCTGGCGGCCTTGTATTCGGGGTGCCACTGCGTGCCGAAGGCGAAGGCCTTGGCGCCCTTCACCGACACGGCCTCGACGATGCCATCGGGGGCCACGGCTTCGGCGCTGAGGCCTGCCGCTAATTTTTTAACGCCCTGGCGGTGGATGGAATTCACCATGGTTTCGCGTTTGCCGATGACGCGCTCCAGCATGCCGCCCGGCGTAATGGCGATCACATGTTTGGGGCCGTAGCGCACATCGGTATCGTCCGATTTGGGGGCGCGGTGGTCAAGCCTGCCTTCGCCCTTTTGCAATTCGGTCTCGAGGCTGCCGCCCAACACAACATTCAATTCCTGAAAGCCGCGGCAAATGCAAAACAGCGGAATGCCGCGGTCAATAACGGCGCGAATGAGTTTGAGTGTCATGGCATCCCTCGCATGGTCGTAAGGCTCATGGTCGCTGGTTGCCTCCTCGCCATAATGGGGGGGATGCACGTTCGAGACGGCGCCGGTCATCAGGATGCCGTCGAAGGGATTGAGCAAGCCGTCCAAATGCACGGCATCGATGATCGAAGGAATCATCAGGGGTGTGCATTTCGACACTTCGGCAATGGCGCGCACATATTTGTCGCCCAGCGAATGAAAGAGAAAGCCGTGGCTCTCGTAGGTGTCGGCGGGAAGGCCAACAAAAGGGGCGATTGTTGTCATTCAAAAGTTCCTTGGAATCCAAGTTTCCAGATTACGCCAAGTGCAGCGCAAAGAGCCAGCGTTTTTGGAATGCCCAGATGCAGCTTGAGCAGGGCTAGGGCCGCCACAATGCTGATGGCGATGGCGACGAGATCCAGGGTTGGCCAATCGGGCACCCACGGTTTGAACAGCCCCTGCAGCCGCTCAACCCGCGCAAAAAGCACATGCAGGCCAAACCACACGGAAAGATTAAGGATAACGCCCACCACCGCCGCGGTGATGGCGGCGAGCGCGCCGGAAAGGCGGGGCATTTTGCCGAAATATTCGATGTAGGGGGCGCCTGCGAAAATCCACAGGAAGCACGGGGCAAAGGTCATCCAGAGCGTTACCACAGCCCCCGCAATGCCGCCCCAGATGCCGCCCATTTCGCGCGATGCCGCAAGGAAGCCCACGAATTGCGTGACCAGGATCAAGGGGCCGGGCGTGGTTTCAGCGAGAGCCAGGCCATCAATCATTTCGGGTGCGGTAAGCCAGCCATATTGCTCAACGGCGGCTTGCGCCATGTAGGCGAGAACGGCATAGGCGCCGCCGAAAGTCACGACCGCGAGTTTGGAAAAGAAGATGCCGATCTGGGTCAGCACGTGGTTGGGGCCACACACGATAGCAAGAAGCGCCAGGGGCACGAGCCAGATGAGGGCCCATGTTATGACCGTTGAAAACAGGCGCGTGAAACTTGGGCGCGCTGCGGCGGCCGCATTGGTTATTCTGCTGCTGCGAAAAAACCCAATGGTGCCCGCCGCAATGATGATCAATGGAAAGGGAACATCAAAGCAATAGAGTGCCAGGAATGCCGCTGCTGCGATGAGCCAATCCACGTTGCCTTTAAGGGCGCGTTTTGCCAACCGCAGCAGGGCTTCGATGACGATGGCGAGGACGGCGGCCTTGACGCCGAAGAAAATGGCTTCAATCCATGGCAGGTTTCCATAACTGCCATAGAGCATTGAAAGCGCGAGCACGACAAGCGCGCCGGGAAGCACGAAGAGAAGGCCCGCAGCCAGTCCGCCCTTCACGCCATGCAAACGCCAGCCGGCATAGGTGGCGAGCTGCATGGCTTCTGGCCCGGGCAGCAGCATGCAGAAATTGAGGGCCGAGAGATATTGCTGCTCGCTGAGCCATTTGCGCTCCTCAACAATCTCGCGGTGCATGAGGGCGATCTGCCCCGCCGGCCCGCCGAAGGAAAGGCAGCCAATGCGCGCCCAGACCTTGACGGCCTCGGCAAACGCCGGATTCATGGCTTCACCTTGTTGGTGGGCCAGTTGTGGGTTTCATCCGTTGCGTCGCGGCACCAGCGATAGAAGGCGTCATAGAGCACCATGCCCGCATCGAGCTGTTCGAGATCGTCGGCATACATGCGTGACAATCCGCAGCGAGGCCGCAAGAAGGCCCGATGCTTCAGGGGCGAGATCAAGCCTTGCCGTGTCAGCGCCGCGCACAATGGTTGCCAGGCGTTGCAAGGGCTCTGAACTCAAACCAAACTCATCAATCATCACGTCAAAGGTGCAGAGGTCGCCCCGGTGGCTCCAGTGGGTGTTCTCAATATCGAACGGCGTGGCATTGAAACGGTCTGCGACCGCCAGCACTTCCTGCGGGGTCACGAACAGAAAAACCGCTGTGGGATCAACGAAGCGGCGGATGAGCCAGGGGCAGGCGATGCGGTCAATCTTCGGCCTGCTCCGGGTTACCCAAACGGTGCGGCCATCCGCATTGGGTAGCGGCAGTTTTGCTGCGGGCACCAGCGGCAGCTTGGCTTCCTCCCACGCCACAAAGCCGCCTTCCAGTCCAATGGCATCGGCCCCGAGCTGGCGCAGCCAGGCGGCGGTTCCCTCGCTGAGTTTTGCGCCGTGATGGCAGATGACCACAACGGATTTTCCGGCATGGGATTTTCCCCACTCGGAAACAGTTCTGTGGCTTTTCCTGATTGCGGTGGGAACCAGCCGCGGATCGGCGGCAAAATCCTCGTCGTTCCGCACGTCGATGATGATTGGTGTGGAAGGAGTTGCGATTAAACGCGCAAGCTTGTCTGTCTTGATTGAATTTGGTGTGGCCATGATGTGCGCCTTCTGAAATGTGAATGGAACACGATTCTTTGGCCTGGCGCCTTGAGGGGAGATCGCTTTCCCCTGTGGCTATGATTACCAAATAATAGCTTTAAGTCAAATCTGCCTTGCGATATGGCCGATGACGTTGGCGGCAATCCTTGCGGCGGTATAGGCGAAAGCGCCATCCCGGTCTTTCCCTGGCGCGAATTCCACCATGGCAAAACCGGCGATGCGGGCCTTTCCGGCCACGCCTTTGATGAGATCAATAACTTGCATATAGGTCAAGCCGCCGGGTGAGGGATGGGCAACGGCTGGCATTTCCGAGGTATCCAGCGCGTCGCAATCCAAGGTGATGAGGCAGTCGGAATCAGCGGGGATGGTTTCAAGCGCCTCCTTCAATCCGTTGTGGTGGATTTCGCGCGAGGTGAAAATATGGGCACCCCATTGCTTCGCCGTGATCACTTCATCTTCGCGGGCACTGCCAAGGCCGCGCGCGCCAACTTGCACAATGCGCCATACGTGAGGCTGTTCGGAGGCCCTGCGCATGGTGCTGGAAAAGCCAAACCTTTCGCCGTAGCGCTCCTCGCGCCAGTCAATGTGCGCGTCAATTTGCAGGATGGTGATTGGCGGATTCTTGGAAAATCCGGTGATGAAGGGAATGGGCGTTGAGTCGTCGCCGCCAAACATCAGGGGCACAGCGCCTGCCTCAAGGATATTGCGTGTCTGGGCTTCGATGAGCTTGCGGTTGCCTCCCCCATCCTGGGTTTTGGTCGGCAGATTGCCGAGATCAGCAACGCGGCATTTGCCCGTTCCCAGGAGCGGGCCCGCCAGGTCGAAATCCCAGTGATCGAGCCATTCCCCGTCGGCGGCCAGGGCGGCGCGGAAGGCATTGGCTGAGCCTGCATGAGCGCGGTTATCGATGCCGCGATAGGGCGTACCATGGGGTGCGCCAAAAACCGCAGCCTGGAAGCCCTTGGCTGTGCGGGATTTTATTGCGCCCATGAAGGCTGGATTGTGCGTGGCTTTCTGCATCCATAAAGGATGGACTGAATTTCACTAGGCCGCAACACCGCGGCCATTCTGGCTAGCGGATGAGGGCCAGGAGACACGGGATTCTGGCAGTTCAAATGTTGCCGTTGTGCCCGACCCAAACTGGCTTTCAAGGGTGACGTCACCGCCATGCATGCGGGCTATCTTGCGGGCAATGGATAGGCCAAGGCCAATGCCGGAAAAACGCCTGGACATGCCATCTTCTGCCTGCACGAAAGGTTCAAAGACCCGGGCCAAGTCTTGCGGCCTGATGCCGATGCCGCCATCTCTTATGTTCACGGCAAAACGATTGCCGCTGAAGCGCTGCAGTTCAATGTTTACGACGCCGCCTGCGCTTGAAAATTTGATCGCGTTAATCAGCAGGTTGAGGATTATCTGCTTCGTTCGCGTAATGTCGGTCCGTATTTCAATGCCATCGATCAATTTTGCGACTAGTGTCACGTCTGCCTTCTCGGCCTGGTCGCGGCACATTTTTACGACGATTTCGACAAGCTCTGCAGCATCGATTTCCTGTTCGACAAGGCTGATCGTGCCGTTTTCAATACGCGTTGCATCGAGAATGTCATTGATCAAGTTTTGCAGGTGGCGGCTGCTGTCCAGAATGGTGCGCGCGTAATCCAGCCTCGCATCGACATTAGATGGATCATCATTTCGTACGGAAAGAATTTCCGAGAATCCAACGATTGAATTCAACGGTGTGCGCAACTCATGGCTCATTACGGCAAGAAACTGCGACTTGGCGGCACTTGCGGCTTCTGCAATTTCCTTCGCTTCAATAAGTTTGCGGTCAGTTTCCCACTCGGTCGTTATGTCGCGGCCAACGCCTCGGTAGCCCTTGAATGCATCCTTTTCGCCGAACAGGGGCTTTGCGTTGATGAGCCAATAGGCTTTTTTCCCGGCGTTTATCGCTTCCAGCTGGCTGGCTACAATTGGCTTCTGCGAGGCCATCATTTCAAAAAACTGCTTCCAGCCATATTGTGATATATCTGCATTGGCAGATTGCATGAGCGAGAGATTTTTCAGGTCTTTCGGTTGTTTTCCGACGATCTCGGCAAGCCTTGGCGAAACATAGGTGAGGTTTCCTGTGGCATCGCATTCCCACAGCCAGTCACGCGTGCCTTTTTCAAAGTCATTCAGCAGCAGCGAGATGATTTCATTCTGCTGTTGCATCTCGTGGCTATCAACCGCCCTTTGAAGATGTTCGCGGTGAAAATTGAGAACCATGCCGATGAGCACAAGGCCGTAAGTGATTGTGAAAATTGTGAAGGTTACACCTACTGTTCCACCCAGCCTTGTGGCGGACATGGCTAGCGACCCCGTGATGAATGCACAATAGAGAATTGATGCTGGCGGAATCCGCGCGAACGCAAAGGTTCCCACCGCGGATGCAGCCAATGTAATACCAACGATGAGAACACGCAGATTGGCATCGGCCGGTGCAAAGAAGAGGGCGGGGCAAACGGCCCAGGCCACGCCAAACAATATGGCCAAAAGCTCAACCCAGCGAACTTCGGCGACACTTGCGTCCAATGATTTATTTCTGTCGTGTCTGCTCCACAGCAATAGCAGCAGCACCACTGGCAGCAGTGCCAGCGCGAACCACCAGTTGATTGCACCGAGTTGCAATCGTTCGTGGGCAATTTTTACAAAGGTTCCGGTTACGATGATATGGGAGAGAACGAAGAGCGGCAGTGTTCCATAGAGCGCTGCGATTTGAGCGCCGCGGAATGGCCCGGGTTCAATGCTGGAAGGTGTGTGGGTGCTGTCGAGATCAGTGAAGGCCAGATCGGCAACCCTTTTGCCATCCTTGAAGAGCTGGGAGAAAAAAAACTCCCGCCCGATGCTCGAAACGTTCATGTCAGGATGCGTCCATTGTGAGTTACGGGGCGTTATATTTGATTGTGGTTTTCGAAGGGTTAACGCGTATGGAAGCTGTTGATTTCAGGCAGCGTTTCACCTAGTTCAATGAGGCATGAAAAAACTGAAAGTCGAAAGCTTGCTGCCGCTAGGCCATCCACCCATAAGGCCCCGCAAAATTGGCGTTTTGTTGATGAATCTGGGAACGCCGGAAGCCACGTCCTATTGGCCGATGCGGCGGTACCTGAAAGAGTTTCTCTCTGACCGGCGTGTCATCGAAGTTAACCCAGCGTTATGGTGGGTTATCCTCAATTTTATCATCCTGAGTTTCAGGCCGCAAAAAAGTGGCCTGGCCTATGCAAAAATCTGGAACAGAGCGCTGGACGAGTCACCGCTTAAAACAATAACGCGGGGTCAAAGCGAAAAGCTGCAGGCAGCCTTGCCTGATATGCCCGATGTCATCGTCGATTGGGGAATGCGCTATGGCCTGCCTGCGGCAGGGACAAGAATTGCTGCACTGAAAGAGCAGGGGTGCGACCGGATTTTATTGTTCCCGCTCTACCCGCAGTATAGTGCAGCAACAACGGCAACCGCCCTGGACAGGTGTTTTGACAGTTTGAAAACATTGCGCTGGCAGCCTGCGGTGCGCAGCGTGCCACCTTACTTTGACAACGCTTCGCACATTGATGCGCTGGCCCAGAGCCTCAAGCAGCACATCAGCAAATTGTCGTGGAAACCGGATTTTATTTTGGCGTCGTTTCACGGGCTTCCCCGCGAATATCTGGACAAGGGCGATCCCTATCATTGCCAATGCATGAAAACCGCGCGGCTGTTGCGCGAGAAAATGAAGCTTACGCCAGACAAGTTGCAGGTTGTGTTCCAATCGCGCTTTGGGCGGACTGAATGGCTGCAGCCCTATGCGCAGGAAACCGTCGAAGGCTTGCCGGCAAAAGGCATCAAGAACCTTGTGATGATAATGCCTGGATTCTCGGCTGATTGTGTTGAAACGCTGGAGGAAGTTGCCATCGGATTGGAAGAGACTTTCAAAAAGGCGGGTGGCGAGAATTTTTCCGCAGTGCCCTGCCTCAATGATAGTGCCGTTTCCATCGATATGCTGGAGGCCATTGTGCGGCAGGAATTGCAGGGCTGGGTTGATTGAAACCATGCTAAAGGCGCCCCTCAGGGATACGGATTTGCAGCGCAGTGCTGGTTCCTTGCATCTTGATATAGGCGCTGGCGGCACTGTGCTTCGATTGCGGGAAGAAGGATGCTCTAAAATTCGCAGCCCGGCGCGGCAGAAGGCTGAGCCCTATCAGGCGATCATGATCAATACATCGGGCGGGTTGGCGGGCGGCGACCGGTTGGGCGTTGAAGCAAATGTGGAAGGCGGAGGCAGCTTGTGCCTGACGACACAGGCGGCGGAAAGGATTTATCGTTCACTCGGAAGTGAAACGCGCGTCGACATCCGGCTTCGCGCGCGGGCCCAATCAGAGCTCATGTGGTTACCGCAGGAGACCATTCTGTTCGATGGCGCAAGATTGCAACGGGTCATGGATATTGAACTCGACGCAGATTGCAATTTCGTTGCTGTTGAAACGATTGTGCTAGGCCGCAAGGCGATGGGCGAGACTCTGAGCGATTTTTCCTTGCATGACCGTTGGCGCGTTCGCCGAAATGGCCGGTTGATGTATGCGGATGATTTGCGGTTTGATCCATCGCGGATGAAAGGTCTGGCGAGCCTTGGTGAAGCCGGCGCCACGGCGGGGATTATCTGTGTGGGCGAAAAATATTTGCGGCTTGTGGAACCCTTGCTTGAAATAATCGGCCAAACGGGTGGTGTGAGCGCCTGGGATGGCAAGTTGATTGCAAGGCTGATGGCGAATGATAGCTTTTACCTTAGAAAAGCCCTGATTCCGGCTCTACGGCTGCTTGTGGCGCCAATGGAATTGCCCAAAGTTTGGACAAGCTGAGGAAAAACGATGCATTTGACGCCGCGCGAAAAAGACAAGTTGCTTATAGCCATGGCGGCAAGCGTGGCACGGCGGCGGTTTGACCGTGGTGTAAAACTCAACCTGCCGGAAACAATCGCGCTGATCACTGATTTTGTTGTGGAAGGTGCGAGGGATGGGCGCAGCGTTGCCGACTTGATGGAGGCCGGCGCCCATATTGTTACGCGGGCGCACGTCATGGAAGGCATTCCGGAAATGATCCATGACATTCAGGTAGAAGCGACCTTTCCGGATGGCACAAAACTTGTCACCGTTCACAATCCGGTGCGCTGAGGGGCGAGAGATGATTCCAGGCGAGATTATTGTTGGCGTGGGCGATATCGAAATCAACAAGAGTGCTGTTCGCCTGACGCTCGAAGTGGCCAACAGCGGCGACCGGCCCATTCAGGTGGGATCGCATTATCATTTTTTTGAAACTAATACGGCGCTGGTTTTCGACCGGGACAAGACACGGGGGCTGCGCCTCGATATTCCCTCCGGCACGGCGGTGCGCTTTGAACCAGGTCAGCGGCGCGAGGTGACGCTTGTGCCCTTTGGCGGGCTCAAGAAAGTATTTGGCTTCCAGCAAAAAATCATGGGGAATATCTAATGGCAACCAAGCACCCCCGCGCCAGTTATGTTGCCATGTTTGGCCCTACGGTTGGCGACAAGATTCGGCTGGCGGACACGGAACTGTTTGTTGAGGTAGAGCGCGACTACACGCAGCACGGCGAGGAAGTCACTTTCGGCGGCGGCAAGGTTATCAGGGATGGCATGGGCCAAAGCCAGGTGACACGCGCCGCTGGCGCTGTCGATACGGTCATCACTAACGCGCTCATTATTGATCATTGGGGCATTGTCAAAGCTGATGTAGGTTTGAAAGACGGGCGCATTTTTGCAATTGGCAAAGCGGGCAATCCTGACACGCAATCGGGTGTCACCATCACCATTGGGCCTGGAACCGAGATCATTGCAGGCGAGAGCAAAATCCTTACCGCTGGCGGCATTGACGCGCATATCCATTTTATAGCACCCCAGCAAATCGAAGAGGCATTGAATTCCGGCATCACCACCATGATCGGTGGTGGCACAGGGCCCGCAACCGGCACAAAAGCCACAACCTGCACGCCTGGCGCCTGGCACTTGGCGCGCATGATTGAAGCGGCAGATTCATTCCCGATGAATCTGGGCTTCATGGGCAAGGGTAACGCCTCGCTCCCTGCTGCCCTTGAGGAACAGATACTTGCCGGCGCCTGCGGACTTAAATTGCATGAGGATTGGGGTACGACGCCGGCAACGATTGATTGCTGCCTGGCCGTCGCTGACCGTTATGATGTGCAGGTGGGACTTCATACGGACACGCTGAATGAATCGGGTTTTGTTGAAGCAACCATTGCTGCCTTCAAGGGCCGCACGATACACGCGTTCCACACGGAAGGTGCAGGGGGCGGGCACGCACCAGACATCATTCGCATTGCAAGCCTGCCAAATGTCTTGCCGTCATCAACAAATCCCACGCGGCCCTACACGGTCAACACAGTGGCTGAACACCTGGATATGCTAATGGTTTGCCACCATCTCAATCCGCGCATTGCCGAAGACATCGCCTTTGCCGAAAGCCGCATCCGCAAGGAGACCATTGCGGCGGAAGATATTCTGCACGACTTGGGCGTATTTTCCATGATGTCCTCGGACAGCCAGGCCATGGGGCGGGTTGGTGAAGTGATTATCCGTACCTGGCAGACGGCCCACAAGATGCGGGTGCAGCGCGGGTCGCTTGAGGGCGAAAAGGGAGACAACGATAATTTCCGCGTAAAACGTTATATTGCGAAGTACACGATCAACCCGGCGATTGCGCAGGGAATTGCAAAGCATGTGGGCTCCGTCGAGGCGGGCAAGAAGGCGGATCTAGTTTTGTGGTCGCCGGCTTATTTCGGCGTGAAGCCCGATCTCGTCTTGCTTGGCGGCTCTATTGCGGCGGCGCCCATGGGCGATCCCAACGCATCAATCCCTACGCCACAGCCGGTGCATTACCGCCCGATGTTTGCGAGTTATGGAAAATCCATGGCACGGTCGTCCCTCACGTTTGTTTCTGCGGCTTCGCTGGCGGCGGGCCTGGAAAAAAAGCTTGGCGTGGATAAAGCCCTGACGGCTGTTTTTAATACGCGGGGCAGCATTTCAAAATCATCGATGATCCATAACGGCGAAATGCCTGTGATTGAAGTCAATCCCGAAACCTATGAAGTTCGCGCTGACGGTGAGCTTCTGACCTGCGAACCTGCAACCTCGCTGCCGATGGCGCAGCGCTATTTCCTGTTCTGACATGCTGCGCGCAACTCATGTGAAAGCTCCGGGCGAGTTCGTCAGACGGAACGCTCGAAACCATCACGATGGATACACGGCGCGGCATCGGCGGCGCGTGGTGATGACAAGCGATGCGGGGCTGTCATTCCTGCTTGACCTGCAGCAAGCCGTTGCGCTGCGCAATGGCGATGGCCTGGTGCTGGAAGATGGGCGCATCATCAGGGTTTTGGCCAAGCCTGAACCGCTGACGGAAATTCGCGGGCGCGATGCCAAGCATTTGACCGAGATTGCCTACCAGATCGGCAACCGCCACCTCGAAGCGCAAATAGAGGCGGAACGCATTCTGATCCGCCGCGACCATGTCATTACCGTTATGCTTCTGGGGCTTGATGCGAGCGTTAAAGATGTTGAGGAAATATTTGAACCCCTCACGGGCGCCTATGGCCACCACCACTGAGATTGGCTTCACGCCCCAGGCGCAATTGATGCTGCTGGCGCTGATGTCTCCGGCGTTTCCGACGGGTGGCTTTGCCTATTCGCATGGCCTTGAAAAAGCAATTGATGATGGTGTGGTGAAAACGGCTGACGACGTTTATCACTGGATCGAGGCGTTGTTGAAGCACGGGCCTGGATGGAATGACGCGGTGATTTTTGCCTGTGCGCATCATGCGAATGAAAACGAACTTTCAGGCCTTGACGCGCTGGCTTTGGCGCTTGCGGCTTCGAAAGAGCGCGCCATGGAAACCACGGACCTTGGACAAGCATTTGCCAGGGCTGCCGCAACTTTGTCTTCAGGGGAGTTATCACATCTTAAAACCTATCCGCTTGTGGTCGCCGTTGCTTGCAGGAATGCGGGAATTCCTCTCGATCAGAGCCTTCCTGGCTTCATGCAGGCCTTTTCAAACAACCTGATTACAGTTGCCGTAAGACTGGTGCCATTGGGACAAACCCAGGGGCTTGACGTCATGCGCGAGTTGATGCCCATCATTATTGAGGCTTGCGGCAGGGCCGCGCGCGCCACAGTCGATGACCTTGGCAGTTCAACACTTCTGGCAGACATCGCAAGCATGCAACATGAAACACAGTATTCAAGGATATTTCGCACATGAGCAAAAACGGGCCGCTTCGCGTTGGCATTGGCGGACCGGTTGGTTCCGGCAAAACCACGCTCATTGAAATGCTGTGCAAGGCCATGCGTGACAAATACTCTATCGCGGTGATCACCAATGATATTTACACCAAGGAAGACGCACTGATTTTGAGCCGTGTGCAAGCCTTGCCGGAAGACCGCATCATGGGTGTCGAAACAGGAGGCTGCCCGCATACGGCCATCCGCGAGGACGCCTCCATCAATCTGGCTGCAATCGCGGACATGACAAAACGGCACGCGGATTTGGATGTGATCTTCATCGAATCCGGTGGCGACAATCTGGCGGCAACATTCTCGCCGGATCTCGCCGATATCACGCTTTATGTGATCAGCGTTTGCCAAGGTGAAAAAATTCCGCGCAAGGGCGGGCCGGCGATCAGCCGCTCTGACCTTCTGATCATCAACAAGACTGATCTGGCGGCCCATGTGCATGCCCGCCTTGATGTGATGGAGGAAGACACCAGGAAAGTGCGGGGCGACAAACCCTATGTTTTCACGGATGCCTTGCGTCGTGAAGGGCTCGGCGAAGTCATCCGCTTTATCGAGCAGGCGGGCGGGCTAACTACCGCAGATGGATGAGGACGTTGAATTCGATGAAAGGCTCGCTGCCGCTTCCCGCTGCGGCGTAGTCCTTTAAAGCCTTGGCAGCCGCGCAAGTAAGCATCGCGCAGGACAATTTTTTCAAAGAGCGAAGAATCACATTATCAAATTTTTCGCCGTGCAAGACCAGATAACGGCGACCTGACACGCTTTTGTAAACGACTACCGATCAATACTGGACGCGTCTAGCTACTTGTTTTCGATCACGAGATGGCGATGGAAGAGTTTTGGGGTAGCTCCCCTCGTACAACTTTTGATAATTTTTTCGGAAACCGACACTTTGCATGATGTTGGCATCAAAACTGCATCTCGTTCATTTCCCTTCGGACAAAGGCACATATTGGTACAACATGAGGAAAGCCATAATGAGTGACTTGACGTGTCCGATTGTAGGATTGTGGACGATCTATAATAATGACAACAAAGACTTTCTAGTCCAGAAGATTATCGCAAAGGTGGAACGTGGATACTATCTCACGCAAATAACAATACCGCAGACATGGACACAAATTGCCATGACACTTATCCATATCAGCAAGTTGAGCGGCCAGAATCGTATTTTTTGCAATGATGAAGACGAGGCAAGAGGCTGGGTTGCTGCTAGGCAGCTAAAGACACCACCTGGACTGCCCTCTTAACAAAACCGAGAGGGCTACTCGTTCGCCAAGCCCATGCAGTCAATTTAGACTTTGCGTAATGTCGTTTTGATTGCTCGCATAAAGCTGATTGGCCTTGCAAGTTTTACACAAGCTAATTTGGATTATGTTTTGACATGTTGATTTTGTCCAAAGGGTCAACGTAAAGATGGTCCTAGAACCCAACTCCCCAGTTTATTCTAGGACCATCACTATTTCTGGGGCTTTTTCCAAAATTGCTCGACGCAAGCGGAAGTCACGCATAGTTGACCAACCAATTGGATGCGATAGTTCAGCTGACCAAACGAATAGAATTTGCGGCCAAGTTTGATCGCGGCAAATCCAGCTGCTGCATGGCGAGATCGCTCACAATTTCTGAGTAGGGCTTCGGCTTGCCGTAGAAGTAACCTTGAATCAGCACGCAACCTTCGCGCAATAAGGCATCTACCTGCTGTTGTGTTTCCACACCTTCAGCCACAACACGAATTCGAAGGTCTCGTCCGATACCGAGGACGGCGCGTATGACTGCCAAATTTGCGTTGAGATCAAGCATTCCGGCAACGAAAGAGCGATCAATTTTTACCGTATTGAATGGAAAACGCTGAAGATAACTCAGCGATGAATACCCGGTTCCAAAATCGTCAAGGGCAATCTGAACGCCAAGAACCTGTAGTTCCTTGAGTATCTTTTCAGCAATAAGTTCATTCGAATGGATGGCCAACTCGGTAATTTCGAGAATGAGGCGGCTCGGATCGAGCTTAGTTTCCTGCAGCACATTACGCAATTTGACGAGAATACTTGCTGACCGAAACTGGCTCGGTGAAACGTTTACCGAAACCTTGATATGTGATGGCAGGGCTGCTGCTTGCTGACACGCGCGGGTAATGGCCCAGTTTCCAAGATCGGTCATTAGACCAGCCTCCTCGGCAATGGAAATAAATTGGGACGGGGGAAGAAACCCCCGCTTCGGGTGGTTCCAGCGCATTAGCGCCTCGTAACCCTCGACTGTTCCCACTCCCGCCGTTGCGATGGGTTGGTAGTATAATTCCAACTGATCATCTTCGATCGCCAGGCGGAGCTCTTTTTTCAACTCCTTGCGGTGCTGGATATCTGCCCTCAATTCAAAGTCGAATATGCGAAATCCATTCCGGCCTGATGATTTTGCCTGATACATGGCGAAATCTGCATTGCCCAGCAGTTCTTCCGCATCAGAAGCATGATTGGGAAACATGGCTATCCCCACACTTGCTCCAAACGTCAGGTCGTGGCCGTTTATGCGCAAAGGTTCACGCAGGGCCACCACGATTTTCTTTGCCAGAGTTTCCACTGTTGATTGGTTGCAAAGACCTGGTTGAAGGATTGCAAATTCATCGCCGCCGAGTCGGGCCAGAAGCCAGGGCTCACTTACGAGTGACTGCAGCCGATTAGCAACGAGCTTGAGGACAATATCGCCAGCCGCGTGGCCCAAAAAATCGTTGACCTCTTTAAAGCGATCAAGGTCAATGGAAAACAATGTGCAGCCGTGTTTTCCGGGCCTGGTTTCTGCTTCAAGGCAGTTTATGAAACGGAACCGGCTTGCAACACCAGTCAACGTGTCAATATTGGCCTGCCGTTCGATGATAGCCAAAGTGGTGATGCGCTCAGTAGCGTCCTGAATTGTCCCTTCAATAAAAATTGGAACTCCATCCGCGTTCGGACATACCATGCGTTTTCAGTGATCCATACTTTCTCGCGGGTATTGTGACGATAGACCTCTGACACCAAATCCTTAACGCGGCCTTCGGCAGCCAACAATTTTTTGAATTCGGTTGACTGATTGGGATCAACGTACCAAGTCACACGGGTGCCAGTCACGGCCTCTGTATACTCATCTTCTGAAGCATAGCCATTGAATGCCGCGAGTGCCGGGTTGCACCGCACAGGCGTGCCGTCCAATTTGTCCCTGTAGATGCCGCACACCGCGTTTTCAAACAAACTCCGATACTCTGCCTCTGCCAACAGCTTTGCACTTTGACCGTTGCGTTCTAAGCTGATGTCCTCAACAACGAGGGCAATTCCGCCACCGGCCAACTGCTTGGCTTTAATCTCAATGAACCTGGAAGGCATTATTTCAAGTTCGACAGAGGAAGTACCTGCGCCTGGTAGTAATTCGAGCTTTGAAAGTTGAGGTATTACTTCAGCGATGTTGAAAGGCTGGTCAATCAGCTCCGCTGGTAAGTTGAGAAGCCGAAGCGCAATAGAATTGCAGACATGAACTTCGCCTCTTGCGTCTATCGTAATGATTCCATGATGAACGGCTTCGAGTGCCGCCTCAAGGTTTTGATACGCTTGGCGAAGTCGAACGTTCAATCTGTCGCGCTCGCTTGCGAGGACTTGCCCAGACCGGCAATGCCTATGATAGTGCTGATCGACCTCGGTATTGCCTGGTTTCTTGAGATTGAACGACACATCTTTAAGGGCGGTATCGCTCGCAGCTTTGATTTTTTCGAGTTGATGGCGCTTCAACATATCTCCGAGGATTGTCACCTTGAAGCGTCCTTAGTTTTTATGTCTACTGGCTCGCTCGAGTGGCTTGGGCAACCTCCCAAGCCGCTCAAAATCATATGGTCAAATTTCATCAAACAGGACCTCAATTACTCCCTCGCTTTGATTTGGATTGCATTGCCACAAAGCAAAAAACCACAACAAAGTTGTGCTTAGATCAGAAATGGGAAAAATTTACATGCCGAGGAAATCGGGAAATCAAAGACATCATGTCTTTGCGGTAACAGAAAAAGTCTTATTCCGTCCACGGCGCGGAGAATAATTTGAATGTCTGTACAAGCGGTTAATTTGAAAGCTTGCCGATCTTCCCGATGCAGTGATGGAAGTTATCGATGCTTTTCCGCACATGAGGATGTATCGGTAATCATGCAACACACATACTGCTTGGGAATAGCGTGCATTTTTGCATAATCGGAGGCTTTCACCGCGCATTTGCTAAGGCCTGCCGTCTTACCTAACAATACTTCGCTTTCGTCAGGCAAGGTGAAGTGAACATTATAGTTGGCGTTTGCGATTTGACTGCAGTTTAATTTATTCATCGAATAGGTTGTGCAATCGTCATCACAGCTGGAAAGGCCACACAAAGAGAAAACCAAAACAAGGTGAATTTTTGTTTGTGAACGCATGGGTTGCGCCCTTTCCGTTACAATCGCTGGGATGAGCGTCGTTTGCAAGAAAACTAGGTTTAGTTACTCCAATAAGTAATTAGATGTTCTTAAACAACAACTCAGTTTAGATCTTGAAGCCACAAGGAGCCAGCAGGACGCATGTGTAGGTCTTTATTGTTTCCGGCCAATGTTGGAGGTCTGGAATAGAAATTCACAGATCCCCCGCCCGTGCCTTTACCCCGGTACATTGCCTGATCTGCCTTGCGCAGCAACTCATCGGAATTGTCGCCGTCCCATGGTGAAAATGCGATGCCAATGCTTGCGTTGATGGAAACATCTGCGTCGTCAAGAAATTTTGCCTCAGACACTGCTGAAATTACACGATTTGCCACTACTTCTGCTTGATCAGCGGATTCGACGTCACTCTGCACAATGACGAATTCATCACCGCCAATGCGTGCCACCGTGTCAGTTTCCCGTACCGCACCAAGAATTCGTTCTGCTGCAGTTTTCAAAACGATATCGCCAACTGCATGGCCACATTTATCATTTATAGGCTTGAATTTATCGAGATCAATGTAATGAAGTGCAACTGTGCGTCCACGCCGAACACCCGCCAAGGCTACGTGCAACCGGTCAAGCATAAGTGCGCGATTTGGTAAATTGGTAAGCTGATCATGATGTGCCAGATGTGCAATCAACGCCTGGTTTCTTCGCTGCTCTGTCACATCCAAATAGGTCGTAACAAATCCACCATTGGGTAGAGGCACGCCACGAATCTCGAGAACTGTGCCATTGGGGCGTTTGCGCTCGAATACGTGGGCACGCTTCTTGGCTACCAGCTCCATGCGACTCTTGACGAGTTCACCAACATCACCTGGCCCATATTCTCCACGCTCGGCATTCAACAAGAATATTTGTTCAAGGCTGGGATTGCCATGGGCGAAAAGCCTGTCAGGATAATCTAGCAGCGTCTTTTGCTGGGCGTTGCACAAAACCAAGTTCAGTTTATTGTCAAATAAAAGCAGGCCGCCGGGAAAGTTGTCAATTACCGCCTCAAGCAGTTTAATGCGTTCTTCCGTTGCTTTTTCGGGTTGGCTTTCAGCCGTAAGAATGCTTCGGGAAGCATCAGTTTTGTTGCTTGCAGTGCTCATGTTTCTTCCAACGATTTTGGTGAGCTTATGATTGGCGCCAGTTACCTTTTGTGAAACTGTAGTAGGCGCTTGTTTAAACTACAGCTGGAACAGGTAGCTCACCCAGTTACCACCGAATTTGTTCTATTTCAGTGAAGTTAACATGGGCGCCGTCAGTGTGCTGCACATAACCTGAAAAGTCATTGCTGAAAGTCATTGTTTCTGTCCGGTCGAAACAACCGAGCCTGATGTCAGCACGAGTGTCCAATCAGTCGGGAATGCACTGGAATATGAACTGCCCGAAGCATTGTGGAGATCAATTGCATCGACCCATCCTCCACCTGTGCCGCCTGTTACCGTGTCGTTTCCAAGGCCCGCTTGAAGGAAGAAAAGATCGGCGCCAGCGCCGCCCCCCATTACGTCGTTGCCAGCTCCCCATAGAACGTATCATTGCCCACCTCCGGACAAAATGTTATCAAGACTATCGCCCATCAGTGTATCATTTGCACTGCCGCCCGTTGCGCTTTCAAAATTTGAGAAACGGTCTGCTCCAGCGGGATAGCTGGTGTAATAACCAAGCCCCTGTGCTAGGACGTGTTGACAAACAGGCGTTCCGACAGAATAATTGAGGTGTCTGAGCCAGTCCCGCCATCTATCGTGTCCGTGCCACCACTGGCGTTAACCAGTTTTTGCCAGCTCCGACAGATTAGGTCATGGCGCTTGCAGCCATAGAGGATGTCGTTTCCTGCTCCGCCGTGCAGGTTTGAACCTGCGGCTGCTGCCGTCCATGTGTCATTGACCGAGTCCGCCTTTCACGTTTTCAAATCCAATGATCACATCGCCCGCAGCATCACCGCCTGATGCCTTGTTCTTGGCTAGATTGACTGTAACGTCGTTTCGCTCCTGATTAAGACAGGGTTCTGTTCCCTCATCACTGCAATGTCTGCACTTGCCACAATGATCGTGTCATTACCGGCCTCTTCGAGATGGCATCGTTTCCGGCATCACCCCAGATCTTGTTGTTTCCATCGTCACCTGTAAGTCTATCACCATAGCTCGATCCATAAAGGTTCTCGACACCGGTTCGCATATCCCTGCCAGCGCCCACCGTATTCTGTGAGTTTATCATTGTAGTTACAGATACGCGCAAGCTTGTTGGCAA
The DNA here is from genome assembly GCA_963763635.1 of uncultured Alphaproteobacteria bacterium. Taxonomy (GTDB): domain Bacteria; phylum Pseudomonadota; class Alphaproteobacteria; order Rhizobiales; family Aestuariivirgaceae; genus Aestuariivirga. The sequence goes on along the minus strand of CAVXPO010000011.1, from coordinate 88,441 downwards.
GAGGTCGCCATGTCAATGCCAGTGCCACCCGTAAGCGTGTCGTGCCGCCGCCGCCAAACAACGTCATCGCAGTTGCCACCATCGGCAGTATCATTGCCCGCACCGCCGGAAATCGTGTCATTGCCGCTGTCGCCCCAAATGGAGTTGTTGCCTGAATCTCCCGTGAGCGTATCCGCATATGCAGAGCCATAAAGATTTTCGATACCAACAATTGTATCCGTGCCAGCGCCTAAAGTATTCTGTGCAGCCGGCGTTGACAGGTTCACGGTAACGCCTGCAGGTGGCGTCACTATAATAGACTGTATCGGTTCCGCTTCGCCTTTAGGTAGTCGTCACCTGTGCCACCGTAGAGTGAATCATCGCCAGCGCCTGTCCAGATGGTATCATTGCCGCTGCCGCCGTAAACAATGTCAGAAACAGCATAGCTTGCATTGGTGTCAAATACGTCATTGCCGCCGCCAATGTGAAGGTCATACCAACCGATCCGCCGCCAACGGCGTCAGCATAAGTCGTTCCAACGAATGCCTCGATGCCTGAGAAGGTGTCGCCAGCTGCCTCGCCATTGTAACCACCCGCAGTTGAATTCACAAACTGTCCACCGACACCATTTCCATCTGTGGCAGCGAACGACAATGTGACGCCTGATGTGGCGCTTGAATAATCTACAGTGTCAGCACCGGTACCGCCGATGAACGTATCATTGCCGGTGCCACCATTCAGGGTGTCGTCACCAGTTCCACCATCCAGCACGTCATTGCCAGCACCACCATAAAGCGTATCGTTGCCTGCGCCGCCGGAGTTCGTGTCTTCTTCTGATGTGCCGGTTGCCGTGTCATTTCCAGCAGTTCCCGCGTAGGCGCCAGCATAGTTTGCTATATTGACGATGATCGATTGATCATAGGTGTTGCCTGCAGAATCGGTGGCGCGAACCGCGAGTGTATATGAAGGTGTGGTTTCGTAATCGAAGCTCGCACCTGCCGCCACTTTAATCTGGTTGCCACTGACGGTGAACAGGCCAGGTGTGCCGCCAACCAGCGAGTAAGTCGTCGTATCGCCAGCGTCTGGGTCGTTAGCTGTAAGGGTCGCGACAACAGGCTGGACTGCACCTGGGTCACAGGCTGTACCGATTGTTCCACCCGATGTAACTGTTTCCTGGACAGATTGTGGACCCGTGACAGCGATGGTTGTTGGACCTTCATTGACATTGGTGACAGTGATGGCGACGTCCTTCGCGGCAGTATTTGTGCCGTCGGAGGCATTGACCGTGACGTCATAGACATTGTTGCCGCCCGCATCAGCGGGGGCTTCATAGTTGGGCGATGCCTTGAAGGAGACCGCGCCGGTTACGGCATCAATATTGAACAGGGCAGCGTCAGCCCCTGAGATCGAGTAGCTGAGAGTTGTTCCCGCATCGGGGTCGGTTGCAGCGGCGGTATAGACTGTGCCGGTGGCATTCTCGGCAAAACTAGCCGTCGCAGCCGAGGTGACGGTTGGACCTTCATTGACATTGGTGACAGTGATGGCGACGTCCTTTGCGGCAGTATTTGTGCCGTCGGAGGCATTGACCGTGACGTCATAGACATTGTTGCCGCCCTCATCAGCGGGGGCTTCATAGTTGGGCGATGCCTTGAAGGAGACCGCGCCCGTTACGACATCAATATTGAACAGGGCAGCGTCAGCCCCTGAGAGGCTGTAGGTGATCGTGTCGCCAACGTCCACGTCAGTTGCCGTTACTTGATGAACTGCACCCGAAATGTTTTCCAGGACCGCTATATTGCCTACCGATGTGATGACGGGGCCGTCGTTGGTGTTGGTCACAGAAATGTTGAAGTTCTGTGTTGCGCTGGCCCCGGCAAGATCGATTGCCGTAACCCGGATCGCAATGTCACCCACATCGCCATTGGCAGGGATGCCGGAGAAAGTCTGTTTTACGGGATCAAAGGAAAGCCATAAAGGCAAAGGACCTCCATCGATGAGGGTCGTGGTGTAACTGAGTTGATCGACGACATCTACATCCGTAAAACTGCCGGCTGGTAAAGTGAAGGTGAACCCAGCGTCTTCATTTGCCACCTGGTCAGTAATCGCCGCAGAGGCGACGGGCCCGTCATTGGTATTAGCCACTGCTATATGGAAGTTCTGGGTTGCGGTGGATCCGGCGGTATCAGTCGCCGTAACTCGTATGGTAATGTCACCGACATTTTCATTTAAGGGAATGCCGGAGAAAATTTGCGTTGCTGGGTCAAAAACCATCCACGATGGCAACGGGCTGCCGTCGGCTTGGGTTGCCGCATAACTGAGGTGGTCGCCGACATCAACATCGGTGAAGCTTGCTGGGGGCACCGCGAAAGTGAACCCCGCGTCTTCACTTATCAGCTGATTGGATATCGAGGTGGTGACAGTTGGCGCATGATTTTCGTTCGAGGGTTCTTTTTCAGGAATTGGCGCATGTGAGGCTGGGACTGGACGCGTTGATTCTGAAGAGTACGCAGTGCCTAAATATGCAAGCTTTGGTAGCTGCATTTCCGCTTCACGCGTTTGGTTCAGTGCTATGCCTGAAATTTCAATTTTTGCATTGACTGCGGAATTCTCTGTGGCGTTAAACTCTGTAACATTTTGGTTTGACTTGATTATTGACTGGCTTCTTAAACTTTTGCTGCCTACGCTATTCTGTGAATCCGGAATGAGACTAATTGGCGTCTCGCTTGTAACACTGGAGCTGGCAAAAACCGCTTTTTCCAAGGGTATAATTTGCGCTGATTGTTCGCTTGGCAGCATGATGTTGGAAAGAACAGTCTCATTGCGCTGCCCAACTTCTGATGAAAGCTGAGCGTCTTTAGCTGACACAAGTTTACGTTGAATTTCTTCTGCCAAATTTGAAAAGTCAGTCGATTCGCTTGGTATAAAGTTCTTCGGGGCCATGATGTTTTCAATCCCAATCCACAGTCTCGGCTTCGAAACTTCCGTGATGCCTGGATTTAGCCGCAAGTACCGCGGCTTCTGCTCTCTCAAGTGCTTGAGACGACCTCACTTGAGGCACATTGGCGACAACATAAGAAACTGAATTCAAGCAATTATTGAGCAAAACTAACTCCACCGCGGGTGATGCGTTTTTATTCTGAGATTGGGGGACTTTACATGCCGAACAACTTCGGAACGATGGAAGACATCATGTCTCTGCTTTGGGTGTAGGACAAATACACAGCAGCCATCTGTCTCGAAACTAACCTGAATGTTCCTACAAACGGTTAATTCAGCCGTACGCTTTTTATCGATGCAAAATGCCAGGAAACATTGGATTAACAACGTATTGCAAACGCTTCGGACGGGCAATAATGATCCTAAATTAACCAATCAGAAGAAAAACGAGTTACGCCTCATGGCGAACGCAAGGGAAAATCCAGATTTACGCAAGGCACAGGCAAGGCTGAGACGATAACACCTTATGCAGATAAGATGAGCCATGTTGCGCGATTGTGCTCATTTCATCGTTTGTAGATGGAGGAGGGGCGGCGGGTGCATAATTTTATAGTAATAGACGATCGCCCATGCTTGAAGACAACCTCCATTTCTTTAAAAACTATTGCCTTGCGCACCTAAGTTTGAAACGCGCATGATGGTCTTTTTCCCTGAGAATCACAGAAATGGATCGCGCAAATCGGTTGATCTGCGGTCTAACTTTTTCAACATCAGCGCAGTGTTATTTTTGATCAGTTTTGCTCCGCAAGCTGATGCCAGTGCTATCAAACCCGCGGCCGTGTTCGGCTGTGGCGAAATCGTTGGCAAAGTTTTCCATGATGTAAACCGCAATGCAATCCATAAAGCTGGAGAACCGCGACTGCCTGGCGTTAGTTTGATCTCTCCGAAGGGCACGCTTACCAAAACAGACGAATACGGAGAATTCCATATTGGTTGCGCAGGTGTTGCGGACACAAATTATCAAGCCAAAGTCGCTTTACAGCTTGATGCTCAAACACTGCCATCCGGGTATTACCTAACTGGCAAGAAACCACGTGTTGGACCGCATAGCCACGGCATGATCTCGAAATTGAATTTTGCTGCATTGCTGGCTCCTTTGGTACAAATCGACCTGCAGGATGGCGCATTTGAGAGTGATAGCGGCAGTCTCAAGATTTAATGGGTCGATGGCATTGAAAAGTTAATTTCCATTCTTAATAAAGAACCCTCTGCGCTTCGAATGGCCTACTATATTGGCGAGGAAAAAATGCTTCTTGCTCGCAAACGTATGGCAATCCTAAAGAGGATAATAGAAAGCCGTCGGAAACAAACCCTGCGACATGAGCAACTGCCTGTTAAATTCGCATTGTTCAACTAAAATGATCGGGTTCACACACACGCCAAAACTCAAACACATAGAGCCGCGACAACGGCTGACTTCCATCATTGTGACTGCATGCCTCGACATGTCGCCCCTGGTAGCAATATCTTCTATCCTGCTAAACGTGTTGTCACTGTTCATGCCGCTCGCAGTTATGCAGGTGTATGATTGCCTTATCCCGAGACAGGCAGTTGAGTCACTCACTCTCCTCACTATTCTGCTTGTTTTTGTTGTGACCACCGAAGCTGTATTCAGGATAGCACGGAATCATATTGTTAGCTGGTCTTCGTCGGCTCTCGCCTGGCGCACGCACCGGGAGGTACTCAAACGGGTTATGGCCGCACCATCCCATTTCTTGGAGAGCGAGTCCGCCAGCCGTAACCTTGACCGCATTCAGGCCTTGATCGCATTTGCCGAGTGGCACGGAAGCCCATCGCGCCTTGTGCTGGCTGATTTGCCCTTTGTTGCCCTTTACATTGGCCTGATGGTGATCGTCGGGCAGTGGCTCGCCGCTGTCCCCATTCTTCTGTTTTGCATTCTCGGTATCATCGTCCACCGGCGAAGTGTTGCGGTGCGGGACATAAATGCAAGTCGCGCGACGGAGGACATGAAGGCACGGGACTTTCTCGTCGAAACGCTGAATGGGATGCTGACGATCAAATCAGGTGCCATGGAAAACCAGATGCAACGGCGCTTTGAGAAGTTGCAGGAAAATATCGCATTCCATTCATTTTCTTCAATCAGAATGGCTGAAGAATCACAAGCATTTACCAATCTGCTCTCGAATTTCACGCAGATGACTACGGTGACAGTCGGCGCCGTTCTCGTCATCAACGATCAGATATCTGTCGGCGCACTTGCGTGTTGCGTAATGCTTGCGGGTCGCTCGATTCAACCACTTCTGCGCTGTGTAGCGGTGTGGAATGAATTGCAGTCCGTTGTGGTTGGACTTGAAAAAGCGGAGCCGCTGTTGCATCTCCCAAAAGCTCAGGGTCGCTCGCGCCTAATGCCCACAACAGGCGCAATGGAGATTCAGTTCAATGAGGTCTCATTTTGTCATCGGCTCAACGGCCCTAAACTTCTTGACAGGGTTTCCTTCGTTGTCCCGGCTGGAAGTATTCTCGCGATCACGGGTAGCGATGGTTCAGGTAAGTCCACAATCTCAGACCTCATATGCGGTTTTCTGCCTAACTACAGTGGAGAAATTCGCGTGGGAGATTTTGATCCGCGCAACGACACTACGCAGTTGAAGCGAAATATTGCTATTGTTCGGCCGGGCGTTTCCATGATGCGCGGTACAATCATCGACAATATTACCATGTTCAGAAGAGGTGATGACGTTGAGATGGCGATTCAGGCGGCCAGGCTCATCGGGCTTGATGCAGACGTCTGCCGGCTTCCTCTTGGCTACCAAACTGTTATGTCCGAAGGACATTCTGCTGAGCTGCCGTCTGGACTTGTCCAAAGAATTGCCATCGCACGTGCGCTTGCTAGGCGACCAGGCCTCATTATTCTTGACGAAGCAAATGGCGCGCTTGACATGCGGAGCGACCAACTGCTGATCGATGGCCTTCGGAGGATAAGGGGTTTCACAACGATCCTAATCTTTACCAATCGCCCCTCTTTTGCGGCGATTGCTGACCAGATTTGGCGCGTCGGTGGCGGCCATTTGGAAATTGTCCCGCAACCTTCCGCGATGTCGCATTTTTCCCCATCAGTGCATGCAGCACCATGAGCGAAATGCTGGAACCAGGGGAAGACCGGCATCCGATTAGAGTCGCGCGTCGCAGGATTTCTGAAGTATTTGAGCGCGGCACTCCGATTATCAAAGCGGCAAGTGAAAGTGGTGTCCTGTCTTGTCTTGTTCCAATTGCTGAATCGGTGGGATGGCGCGGAAGCTCCCGCCAGATTGCCGAGGCTATGCCTCATGAGACGCCCGTTCTTGATATCTTTGCGCTACGTTCAGTACTTCTGAGACTTGGTGTGGCTACGGAACGGATTGATGTGCCGGCGCACAGAATTCGGGATGAATATTGCCCTTGCATCGCCGTAAATGGGAGCAATAAACTCACTGTTGTCCATTCCATTGATGATGCGGGGATTGCGCGAATTTTTGATTCCGTGACCGCCAGCTGGCGGAGGGTTAAACGCGAGGACTTATTTGGCGAAATCCACATTGCCCGCCTGCTGGAGGTATTTGTACAGCAGGAGGAACTGCAACGAGATGGTCTGGTATGGCCCTTGTTAAGGCGGTTCAGTGGCAGTCTCAAGCTGGTTTTTTGGCAAAGCCTGGGAATTAACCTGCTGGGGCTCGTCGTATCATTTTACGTCATGTATGTTTATGATAAAGTGATCGGGACTAAGTCGCTCGATACATTGGCATTTTTCCTCGTTGGCGGTCTCGTCGCCGTTGGAATTGAATTGCGCTTGAGGCATTACCGTGCCGCAAATATTGCGAGGCTTGGAGCCCGTTTTGATGCGCTCGCAGTTTCAGGTGCGTATCAGTCTGTCTTGGGTCTGCCGCTTTCAATGAGTGAAAACGCACCGCTGGGCCCTCAACTTACGCGCTTTCGGCAGTTTGAGGTTGGCCGTGAACTATTTGGCGGCAGCCTCGCCACATCGTTGATCGACCTGCCCTTCACCCTCATATTTTTCACGATGATCTTCGTATTGGGGGGAATGCTCGGTTTTATACCCGTCGCCTTTGCAATTGTCCTTGGACTAACTGGTGTGGTGGTCAATCCAACACTCACGAAACAGATGCAGAATATGGGGGATTGGAAAGGGAAATCAGATTCTTTGCTCGTGGAAATCTGCACCAGATTGAACCTTATCCGAGCTGACAATGCTGAGGATGTTTGGCTTAATCGCGCTTCTGAATCCTATCGCAAGTATTTGGTCAGCAAGTTCCAAAACCAGCAATTCAATAATAACCTTCAAGTCATCGCGCAGGCAGGCGTTTCAATATCAGGGGCAGCAGTTCTTGGTTTGGGCTCTGTCGAGGTGATGAATGGTTCACTTAGTCTTGGTGCCCTCATTGCCATTATGGCTGTGGTGTGGCGGGTAGTTGGGCCGATACAGACGGTATTCTTGTCGCTTCACAGGCTTCGATCGGTACTTGGTACCATCAGGCAAATTGACAGGTTGGTTAAGATCAAACGTGAGCGAGAAGCCGGGCGGATTTCTCATGCTGGTTTCAATGCTTCCGGACGCCTGTCTCTGTCTGGTATTTGCTTTCGCTATGCAAACAGGTCCGATCTTGCCATTAAAAATATTTCAGTCGATATTAAACCCGGTGAGTTCGTGACGTTGGCCGGATCAAGTGGGGCTGGCAAGTCAACCCTTCTCAAGATTATGCTCGGCCTCTACCAGCCACAAAGTGGAAGCGTTCGAATTGATAATCTCGATCTCCGCCAAATCGATCCTGCTGAAGTGCGGCATCGGCTGAGCTTTCTCGGCCAGGATCCTGCTTTTTTTTATGGCACTGTTGCACAAAACCTGCGGCTTGCGGCGCCCGATGCAAGTGATGACGAATTGGTACATGCACTTTTGATGGTCGGCATTAGGGTCGATGATCCAGTTCTGCCAGAGGGCATGGAAACCCGAATGAACGCGGTGAACCGGCGTTCGATGTCACTTTCCTTTATCCAACGGCTGGCAATTGCGCGGGCTTTTCTTTGCAATGCGCCCATCATTCTTCTTGATGAGCCAGCAAACCATCTGGATCATGAGGGCGATGCTGCGTTGATGCGTCTCATCTCAAGATACAAGGGGAAAAGCACGATTATCATGATTACGGCAAGACCCAGCCATATGAAGGCGGCGGACAGGGTTATCGTGCTTCACGAAGGAGCCATGATAGCTCAAGGAAAGCCTGAAGAAATAGTTCCCATTCTGCTTTCACAAAATACTAAGGCAGCAAGCTAGCGATATGTACAAGAACATCAAATGCACTAGTTTTTTATCGGCACGAGAATGATTCTCGTGCCGATGGACACATTGCAACAGCTGATTTTAACGACAGGGGCAGCAATATGAAGCTCTCGAATTGGCTTATGGCCGATGAAATCTCGGCAAATTCAAGCAATTTCGTTTTGCCACTTGAGTTGGAAGACGCAAGACCGGTAAAGTTGCAGCGCACTGTTTTGCATGCTGGAACGGTTCTTTTGCTGGCGGTGACAATTTGGGCGGGATTTACTCCCATTCGTGAACTAGCTATTGCACCTGGATTAATTCTTCCCAAAGGCGACATTCGCACAATCCAGCATCTTGAAGGTGGAATTGTTGCCGAAATCTATCTTCATGCTGGGGACAAAGTAAATGCTGGTGATGCGCTCTTTAGACTCGCATCCGATCAGGCTGGCGGCGATCTCGGGCAACTACAGGTCCGTTTGACAAGTCTATTGCAACATCAGGGTCAGCTTGAGGCTCTCATTGTTTCCCAGAAAAGCGACTTGCCAGCTCTTCCCAGTGGTCAGAGCAGTCTTGGCATAGAACAGCAAGCAGTCCTCGAAACGCGCATCGGTGAAAGAAATTCGGAACACCGTACGCTGAAATCCAGAATTTCACAGCGCAAGACTGAAATTCTGAATCTGGAATCTGAAATAGGCGGCTTAAAGAGATTGGTTGACATCCGGGAACAGGTTTTCAAAGACAAATCCCGGCTTCTGAAGGATGGTTTGATCACCCGGCGCGCATATTTCGATGATCAGTCTGCGCTCGAACAAACGAAGACACAATTGGCAGGTGCAGAAGGACGACTGACTGTCGCTCATGAGGCATTGGAGGAGGCGCAAAGCCTGTTTGTGTCATCCGACGCGGCTGCACGGCGTAGCTGGTCTGAAGAACTTTCCAAAGTTACAGCCGAGATCAAAGAAACCAAGGAGTTAATCGCTAAACACCAGGATAGGTTCAATAGGTTGCTTGTCCGCGCGCCAGTCAGCGGCACCGTTCAAACATTGGCCGTCAAATCAATCGGCGAGGTTGTCAAGGCTGGAGATACGATAGCCAGGATTGTTCCACAAAACGTGGCCCTATTTGCCGAGGTGCAGATTAGGCCCGATGATATCGGCCACGTTATGGTCGGCGATTCGGTAGAACTTAAGGTTACCGCTTTTGATCCATCAATTTACGGTAAGCTAAAAGGGCAGGTTGAAAGCATTTCACCTTCATCCTTCCAGCGAGAAAATGGCGACTACTATTTTAAGGCATCTGTGATTCTGTCTGAACAGAAACTGCACGACCAGTTGATTGTGGCGCCAGGAATGATTGTATCAGCCGAAATTGTTACCGGAGCAAAATCTTTTATCCGCTATATTTTAAAGCCCGTTATCAAGGTGTTAGGGCCAGCATTCAGCGAGTGGTAGTGGTGCATCGTGATCTTGTCCGCAGCAGAATCAATATTGGGCCGCTGCGCTTGCACATAAGGCAGGCGCAAGAATTCAACCCTACCAGAACTACTAATTTTGCGACACAAGCGTGCGTTATAGGCGCTCGGGAATTGTCTTTAACCGAGGCGTCCCTTTTTTCGTTAAATAGATAGGTCGGTGTAGATGAGCCAAGCAGACAATGCGAAACTTCGTCCCCTTATCGTGGTTGCTGCAATTTGCCTTGGCCTCATTGCGGCGTCATTTGTCATTTGGCCGCTATGGCTAAGTGAAGTTGCACCACATGTTTTTGGCTCCACGCTTGGAAAGGACGGCATTGCTTCACGAAACCTGATTATTGTGGGAAGCATCCTTGGATTGATGTGCCTTAACATCGTGTCTCTTATGTTGCCCGACACGAGGACCATAGATGCCAGCATGGCCAAACTCACCGAAAGAATAGCAGATCCCGATTCTACGGTTTTAGGAATTGAGCGGGAAATAGCCTCCAATCTTGACCGCGTTGTTTCACTTCTCAAAAACCATTCTGAGGTCAGCCGTATTTATTCTGTTTCGCTTGAAAATGCCGGGCGGAATCTTATAGAGCTCACTTCTCCTGAACAGCTCCGCTTGGCGATAGGATTTCTCATCACAGAGAACAACAAGATGCGCAAGGAAACGAATAACCTGCAATCCAATCTCGAACAATCGCATTCGCAAATAGAAAGCTTGCGGGAGAATCTTGAACTGGCTGAAGAAACGGGGATGCGAGACGCATTGACTTCCTTGTGGAACCGGCGCGCATTTGAGAAAATGCTTGATCTTCAAATTGCATCGGCCTCTCAAAAAACTGCCAACTGCTGCGTGATACTTGCCGATATCGATCACTTCAAGAGGATCAATGACAAATTTGGGCACCTTGTCGGAGATGAGATATTGAGGCTGGTTGCGAACACACTTTCAAAGAATGTAAAAGGGCGAGATACTGTCACAAGATTTGGCGGTGAAGAGTTTGCATTGATCCTGCCAGAAACCTCATTGGAAAATGCCAAGAAGCTAGCCACGCAAATCAAGAACCAGCTCGAAATCCAAAAATGGGTGATCAGCAAGCGCAATGAGGCTGTAGGAACGGTCACAGCTTCGTTTGGTATTGCCCAAATGCAACCAGGCGAAAGTAGAGATGCCCTGGTAGGGCGCGCTGACAAGCGGCTCTACGAAGCAAAGAGTGCTGGGCGAAACCGTATCGCGAGCTGAAAACTTGTAACACAGGGTTCAATTGCGATCATCTTGGCGCAAGTTAATCTGGTTTAAGATCGACCATGTCCAAAGCTAAGCCGGTTGTATCGAGAAGTGATTTATTATTGAACCTGGCGTCCATTGTGTTGGCTTTTACGTCGGCGTCTTTTGCAGGTTATATGGTGATGTATGGCCCCCCCCAAAAACTTGGTGATACTCCCGCTGCAAGTGTCAGCCTCGAACTTTTTGACCCATCGAGAACCGAGCCTGATGGACTTGATTCTTTAGATCCAATCGTCACTGGTTCAATCGCCAAGGGAATTGGCGGGGATAAGAAAATAAACCGGGCTACTTTCGAAGTCTTGTATCCCGATCAGCGCGTTCGCTATAAATTGCGGGCAATTGTGGAGAATACTGCCTTTGTTGATGTGAGCAATGGTGCCTCAACGGTAACTTTTCCTGTTGAAACAGGGGCTGTCCTACCGGGTGTTGGGCGGGTATTGCGATTTGAAAAGAGAAAAGGTCATTGGATCCTAGTAACGCTTTCGACCGAAATATCAGAACAAGGCACTATCAAATTACACTAACGAAAGACTGCCAATCGACAAGCCAGATTGAATTGAGTCGTAAAATGACGACCTTGCCTTTTCAAAATGAACCACCTTCACGTTAACTCTAAGCGTTGAACAGCAGGCCAACAATCGCGGCGGCGGCGGAGAAAGTCGCACCAAATAGGAAACTAAGGATTATGCTGTCAAAGCTTTGGCGTCGATTTTCACTCTCGCGCAATCCCATGAGTTCATTTATGGCCTCTGTGGCGGCACGCTCCATTTCGGATCGCTGCAGTCTTTCCAAGGGCTGGCCACGCCAATATACCATTCTTCCAATCTCCTATTTTGAGGAGTGATGCAAGCGGCATGCCAGTTAAGCGTATACTTATCTTGGCAATTCAAGGTCGGGTAAACGCCCTATGCGTTGTTGTATTGCGTTAGCATGGTTGCTGTCTCATTCAGCTGCCTTACCACTTCCGCCTGTCGACTCCTTAACGTCTCAAGATGATTCAGCAACAGGTTTGCAGTTTGCTGACTGTCTATTACCTCTGAACTTGTTTCGAGAATTTTGCGAATTTGGGCAATGCCAATTCCCAATCGCCGCATCGTCAACACATCCTTAAGGCGACGGACATCAGAGTCCATATAGGTTCTAAAGCGTCCATGTCGTGGTGGAGAGAGCAGTCCTTCGCGCTCGTAAAACCTGATGGTTTTTGGATCAATCCCCGTTTCAGCAGCAAGTTCACCAATAAACATGAAGCCACCTAAAGGCGTACTGTCAAGGCGTTGCTGAGTTTTATCAAATTCTACTGAGACCACTTCCCTCATCGTGCCATCCATAATGAAACTTAATCCCTCTATCTATTCAGTGTTTATTGCATGCGTTGAGATTGGCGTTACGCAATACGTGATTTCACATCTAGCCACCTGGTCGAGACAACTTAAATCGTTGAGACAGTCAGGCGTGGCTACTAAATTGATCAAAGTTTTTGCCCTCGCCCATTCGCATATGTTACAGCGGGTTTACTCGTGTGGCACTGCCATAATTGGCAGGCAGGTTGCACTTTAGATAAGACCTCGCGTCATTGCAGACGCAACAGCGTGCGTGGTATTGAGGCTGTCCAATTTATGTCTCGCATTCTCAAGAAAAAACCTGACCGTGCGAGCGCTAATCCCCAATAACACGCCGGTGTCCTCATAAGTCTTTCCTTCGGCACTCCATCTGAGACATTCAAGTTCGCGCTCTGTTAGTAGAGGATTCTTAAGAGCATCCTCGCCGAGTGTATCTCGCAGAACCCTCTGATGAAAAAAGTCAGCGATAATTCTTATTTCCCGCAAATGCGCGCGCTTGAAGTTGTTCCATGCGCTTTGGGAAAAATCAGCGGTCACACTAAAAATTGCGGTTTCTCCATGCAGGCCGTGCAAGGGAAAGGTTAGGCCTTGTTTGCCCACTTCAAACTTGTGTACCTCGCCAAACATTTTATTACGTGTTGCTGAAAGATCCCCGATGTCGCCCCAATCAATTGGCATAATGCTACCCATGCCAAGCCGAACAATTGGGTCAATCGAAATATGTTCTTCAGTCTCGCAGCGGCGCACCCAGTCCTTGTTGTAAGTATTGTGTACATAATAATTTTGATGTTTCTTGGTCGGCAGATTGAGTCCCAGGTAAACAACATTGTTCAGCCCATATAGATCGCAGGTTGAGCGACAGAAAGCGTCGCCCTCTTGTCCTTTGCTCAACGGCCTAACACTATCAAAAACATCGAGAAAGATCTTGTCTAACATTGCGTGCAATAGCTTCCTTCAAGGGCGTGGGACGCTCAGAACGCAAAACACAAACTAAACTCGGCGTGTAAATGTTACCCCTAACCACCAATCGAAATATCCGAATGGTTGCCTTCCATCCTTAAAAGCCTAAGGATCGGCCAAATCACTCTTTTGTGAAACAAAACATTACGATTAAAGCTTGGTGTATATTTTTATCACAAGCAAATGCAACTTCGCTCGACATTCGCTCTGTCGATTAATTGAAAATACCTGATGGAAGACAGGCCAGTTTAATTCTCTAGATGAAATAATTTCTACCGTAGGGAAGGGGCTAGCTCTTGGCGGAGGTTCTGGGACGAAGAATGTCAAATATTTCAAATGGCAAAAGCTGGGCGGTGTGAAAATTGATCGGATCAAGAACCGATTTTCGAATCGCCTCTGAAACATCCGTCGAGCCATGTGGCGCCAGTCCACAAAGTTTCAAAGCGCTTCTAAAAGCATTCTTGGGTCCATAATAGTCTATTGTAACACGTGTCGCCAACGGTTCAGACCACGGCGTAGAAACCAATGCAAGCCCTGTAATCATGTCATTGCTAACAGTTGTCGATGACCCAAATGATTGAAGGCTTAACTCGCCAGTCCCTCGAGAATTCTTCGCCAAAAGAAAAACTCTTCCACGATTTTCTATTACAATGCCCTCGTGTCGGCTGTGTGTACTACTGTCCCTGGCCTGTCCCTTCATCTCACGCTTTGTATAGCGGCGAAAACATGTAATGTTGCCAACCTTAAATACGATCATCACGGCCCTGATGATGTCTGTCGGAAGTTGGAGCCATGGATGATAAACGATGTAGCACCCTTCTCTAAATTGGGTTTCCGCGCTGCTAGACAACGAGTTGACCAAGGCTCCCAAAATTTGACTATCGATTTGTCCCAATACTGACAGGGGATCGGACTCATCCCATTTCACAATGGGTTGGCGATTTACCCTGTGTTCAAACATGGAACGATTGGCAACGCCGAAATAGTCCGAGATTTTTTGCAATGTTTGAGGAGCAGGAAAAGTGGTCCCCGACAGATACTTGTTAAATTGCTGTCGGTTCATGCCGAGATCGCGGCACACCTGCGCGATTGAACTTTTTTTTGCAGTCAGAGCCCTGAGATTATCTGCAAAATCCAGATAAGGTGACGTTTTTTCGGTCATGCTTTGTTTTTCTTCGACTTGCCGGACTTAACCGTCCGAGGTGTCACAAACAGAGGATGGGGTAAACAGAATTTGTGGCTTGTAACCACGCGCGCGTGCCCTTCCGCACTAGAGGCACGAGGAATCCCTACGATGGTATAAGACATTCGCTTGCCCATGGTTCCATGGATGCCAAAATCCATCCTCACTATGGTGGAACTCAACCGCAATTGCCATCTTTTGCAGTTCAGTCGCCATAATCATCCATTATCATAAATAATGATCGTCCATCAGCAATTTTTTTGTGCTCTTTACATAAATAGTCGATTGAACCAGTTGATCAATCATCAACAACCATGTTGTTACGTGAAACCCAAAATTCGAAAGTTCGAATTTTACTAGGGGTAGTCGTGCGAAGCAATTTCGAGAATGCAGGCCTCTGCGCGACGATTAGCGAGCTGAAAGCTTGGTTCAGTTGATCGAGTGAGTTTGCCCGTATGAAAATCTTCATGCATATGACTTAAGTCATAGTTTATGGGTTTTAAAGCCTGTATTGTTGCAATTGTTGTGACAAATTATTGGGCGAATAACTCCTTGGTGGTGGAACTAATTTAACCAGCATCAGTAGATATAGTTAACTACAGTAGCTGTAAACTCCTACATCAATTCTATAACTCTAGCTAAATGTAATTTAATCTACCCAGATGTAGCAATATTCAAATATTTTACATAGTATATCTTGGTATAAGTGATGATACATTCATTGTATATTGCGAAATTTCGAGTGTTTAACAAAATTTTAACTGTTTTTTAACCGGATTTAAACAAATGTTGACCCCGAACGATTGTGTTTTACTTGCGTATTTAAGAGGCAAAAAACCTATTTTTGAATAAGGGGTTAAAATGATCATCATTGTTGACGAGCGTTTAGAAGTTACTGATGCTTACTGTGCAAGTCTTGGCCGTGAGGGGTTATCAACTACCGGGTTCAATCATGTCGAATTTGAAGGCTGGTTCCGTTCGGCAGGGTTACATGACCTCGCAGCCGTTGAGACGATCATCATGGGAAGCTTTCCGGATCGTGAGCGGGCAATCGGTGCAGTTAAGCTCCGGTCAAACATTCCCGTCATCGCGGTGAATGAAACCTTGGGACTTGAATCCACGTTAAATTTGTTTTCAACGGGCGCCGATGATGTGGTTCGTAAACCTGTTCATGCCCGCGAATTCATCGCGCGAATGGGCGCCATAAAACGTCGGATCTGTGCGACGCCTCGTCAGTCAGCTTTCGGCAATCTCAAAATCTACTTTGATGGCCGGGATCCTGAAATCCGTGGAGAAGTTTTAATGTTGCCGCGCCGCGAGCGCCGTATTCTGGAATATCTTGCTGCTAACCGCATGCGCCGCGTCAATCGCTCCTTGATATTCAATGCCGTCTACGGCCTCTTTGATGAGGAAGTGGAAGAAAGTGTTGTCGAAAGCCATATCAGCAAATTGCGCAAGAAGTTGAAACATGCTTTGGGATATGATCCGATTGATACCAAGCGATATCTTGGATATCAGCTGGTTGGGCCAAGCGAAGCAGCGAATGCAATCTCACTTCGTGAAGCAGAAAATAACGTTGCTAACATCGACGACGCAATTGATGGCAAGCGCAAATTAGGATTTGTCATGCCGGAATTGCTTGAAGAGGCAGCATAAGTAAGAGGAAGACTGGCAGTATAGAGGGTAGCGGCGTCCGATAATGTTTCTAGTCCGTGAGCTGAGCCGCTACCTCAGCGAACGGGTCCAGGCTTAGTGGTGAATCTGGTGCCTGAACCAGAGCTTGATAGACTTTAGGGACAATGGCCACGGCCTTGTCCAGTTCGAGATCAACACCCACCTGATAGCCACCCATCGACCTAAGGTCGCGTGAGTCTTCATAGCGTGCGATGAGTGCGAGGAGCATTCGTACGAGTTTGCGCTGGTCAGGTGACCAGACAAGCTGTGCCAGACGCGAAATTGATGATAGCAAGTTTACGGCTGGGTATCTTCCCTGTTCTGCGATGTTTCGGCTCAGGACAATATGACCATCAAGCGTTCCACGAATGGCATCCGCGATAGGGTCATTGTGGTCATCACCATCTACGAGCACAGAAAAGACACCTGTTATAAAACCGCTGCCCTCCGCTCCTGGGCCTGCGCGCTCAAGCAACTGTGGCAAGTCACTAAATATGCTGGGTGGAAATCCACGTGCAACGGGGGACTCGCCCGCTGAGAGGGCGACATCGCGACATGCATGAGCATACCGTGTTATAGAGTCCATAATTAGTAGAACATTTTCGCCTTGATCTCGGAAGTACTCAGCAAGGCGCATACCAGTTCGTGGAGCAAGGCGGCGCATCAGCGGACTTTCGTCGCCCGTTGCCACAACTGTTACCAATCTGTGTTTATCCTTGCCGAGAGTCGTTTCAGCAAACTCCCTCACTTCCCGACCGCGCTCGCCTACCAGTATAACGATGACGGTATCAAATCCTTTGGCACTTGAGAGCATTGAAAGGATTGTGGACTTGCCGACACCGGAACCAGCAAATATACCAATGCGCTGTCCATTGCAAAGAGGTGTAAATATGTCGATCACCCTGACGCCGGTCTTAACCGGTGTCGTTACAAGTCTGCGAATCATTGCATTTGGCGGTGCATTGTCGACTGACAGCCGTTCTTCGCCCAAAATCAACTCTGAGCCGCCATCTATTGGCCTTCCCAGTGCATCAATCATGCGGCCCTTCCAGCTTGGGCTGGGACGTATCGAAAGATTACCAACGGGCGATACTTGCGTGGCGAGGCCAATATTGGTGCCATTGTCGAACGTTCGGAGGAGCGCAGTTTCCTGTTCGATCCGAACCACTTCCGCCAACACGAGGTGAAGTCCACAGTGGATTTTAACAAGCGATCCCAGTTTCACGAAGCGCGAGAGGCCTTGAACCCTGTATCCTCCTGCGGTTGCCTCAACAACTTTACCAATCGGCTCAGCCAAGGGGCTATTGTTTTGCAGCTTCTGCACTCGGGCGGCAAGCTCGTCTAGCCCGCGAGAAAGTGATGCTTCCATGCTCAACGAACCCTAACTGCCTATGCCCCGCCTAAGATTTGGATAGCCTTTTTGAGGGAGGATTCACTTTCTTCGATTGAAGTTTGCAATCCATCGAAGGCTCTTGTCACCATGATCAGATTGGTCATTTCCGAAACAGGGTTTACATTTGACTCTTCCACGAAACCTTGCACAAAACCATCGGATGCAAATGAGACTACAGGTACTGCGGTATTTGCGGGTATTATCGATGAGTTTTCAAAGCGCGCATATCCATTTGAAGGATCAACGGAAAACAAACCAATCGCGCCAAATCTCCGGCCATTCTGGGTTATCATCCCATCGTGGGCAATCTTAGGAGTCCCAGCCAAGGGATCGAGTAAAATCGGCGCATTTCCAGCGTCAAGAATTGGATATCCATTCAAAGTCTGAAGCTCGCCAGATTCGAGCAACTGCATTCTTCCGTCACGTGTGTAAGCTGTGCCAGCCGGTGTCTGAATGGCAAGCCAGCCTTTGCCTTGGACTGCCACGTCGAGGGGGTTTCCAGTTTTGCTCATGCCGCCGGCGCGATCGGAGATAAAGGAATCTCCTGCGGTCGAAAACGCTGTTGGCACTTTTGACATCAATGATAACATTGTATCAAATTTTAGTTCTTCGGATCGGTATCCAACGGTTCCGGCATTGGCAATATTGTTTGCCAAGGCGGTGAGCCGTCGCTCAAGAGCAATTTGCCCCGAAAGATTTACATATAACCCGGCTTGCATCAGCGCAGCCCCCTAAAGCGCAAGGACTGAATTTTTACCAAAGTTTCTGTACTGGTAATGGATTGAACGCCTTGGCTTATAACCAGGGCAGGCGCAGTAGCAACGGAAGTGCTGTTGGTGATCTCCCACATAGTTGTGAAACGCGTCAGTAACTTATTGAGAACTGCCGGGTCCTTGATGTTTTCTAGGTCGATCTTGCTATTGATGATCTCTGCCTGCAAATCGAGACTGTTGGAACTGCTTGACGATATAAGCCCAAGAGCGACCTGAGCAACCTTGTACAACGCGGGATCGCCAAGAATACTGTAGGCGCTGGTTATTTCTGAAGCCTTGCGCCTGAAATAAAGTGCCAGACGCACGCCCTCATTTGAACTGCCAGCTTCTTCTTCCAACTGAACCTGCAGATATTTGTCAACGACACCCTTTTGCGCCCGTTCAAATATTGTTGTTGTGGTGCCGAGATTCTTAAAATTGAAAGCTGTGGCAAGTTCCTTGAAGCGGGGATCTGTTAGCTGGTTTGTAAAGCTATTGGCGGAGTCAATTCCGTCGGTGAGCACCTTCTTTACAAAGGCCTTGGCGTAGACCATGTCTTTCAGGCCAAATGCCTTCATTGCGTAAGTGTACACGCGGTCGTTAGCGAGAAAGCCTTCAATTGACTTAATCTTGCCAATTGTAGCCATGTAGTAATCAGTTTCACGATGCACTTGCGGCGTGTTGCTGACGCGTGTAAGCGACCGTTCAATATTTTGTGTGAGCGTCTTAAAGGTTGCGTTTGTAGATAGCACCGAACTGCCCTTTCAACATCAAAGTGCATGATTGATCTATCACCTTGTCTGGAACTTACCGACAACGCCAAGTTTCGGGTAAGCCTCACTCTATAGAATTTGATCAGAGGCAGCTCATTTACCTCTCAAGTTCACGCAAGGAGTTTCTTTTTGACCTTTGTTATTGGTCTGGTCCTCACCATTGGCAGCATTCTGGGTGGGTACGTTGCGTTAGGCGGACACCTTTATGTGCTCTGGCAACCCTATGAATTTGTGATCATCCTTGGGTCCGCAATTGGAAGCTTCTTTGTTGCAAATCCCATGAAGGTTGTAAAGGATACAGGGGCTGGCATCATGGAGGCGATCAAGGAAGCAACGCCAAAGCCACAGGAATACCTTGATTTGCTAGCCCTTCTTTATGGCCTGATGAAGGAACTGCGGTCAAAATCACGCACAGAGATGGAAACGCATGTTGATAATCCCGAAGAGTCGTCAATCTTCAAAGGCTATCCGACGATTCTGAAAGACCATGCACTAGTCCATTTCATTTGCGACTACGCCCGACTGATTGTGATTGGAAACGCACGCAGCCATGAAATTGAAGCCCTAATGGATGAAGAAATTCAGACAATCGGTCGCGACAAGTTGAAGGTATATCACGCCATGCTCGGCATTTCAGATGGCCTTCCAGCGCTTGGAATCGTTGCCGCTGTACTTGGTGTCATCCATGCGATGGGTGCGCTCAACGAGTCACCAGAGGTCCTGGGTCATCTGATCGGCGCAGCATTGGTCGGAACATTTGCCGGCATTTTCTTTTCCTACGGATTTTTTGGCCCGCTTGCCACGAAGATAAAATCCGTTCGTGAGAAGAAAGTGCGTCGCTATGTAATTATCAAGCAAACGCTTCTTGCTTTCATGAATGGTGCGATGCCGCAAGTTGCCCTTGAACATGGCCGAAAGACCATTTCGGCTTATGAACGGCCAACGATCAACCAGGTTGAAGAAGAGACGATGAACCATGGAGCGGTTGATCGTGCCGCTTAGGATAGCAGAGCGTCAGAAATCTTGGGGTTGCCATGCTTGTAAAACCACTTTCGATTGACGCCATTCGTTCAAAAGCGGATGGGTCAACCAACAATCTGGCGATGATACCAAAGTCTTTTGGCCGTTTTGCTGCAACGCTATGCAGGGACTTCCTTGAAATGGCATCGACATCACCAAGTTTTACCTTCGAAGGATTTTGCCGGACAGAAGCACAAATTGTTCAGGAGGAAGATGAAAGCGCATTCATTTCAGAATTGCTCATCTGTGGGGATTTAAGGCAAAGCGTTCGCATAAAAGCCGACAGATCGGCCATCTTCGGCCTGTGCAACGTCATTTTTGGCGGGGTGGGGAATGAACCCGCCTATTCCGAGACCCGCCCGTTCTCAAAAATCGAATGTGCGATTGTAAGGCTATTCTTCGAGACTATAGGGCGTTCACTGCCATCGGCATTTTCAAACATTGCGTTAAAAGAGTTCGTTCCGGCACCTTGGCAAGACCCGAATGAGGATCCTATCTATCCGCCATTTAAGTCATTTGTTGTAGTCAAGATCCTTTGCAATATTCATGGCTATAGCGGCGAACTTCTCATTGAGATGCCGGAAGAGTTGGCGCTATTTTTTAGGCCGTTAGGCGATGAAAAGCAAAACGTGACAAAACCACAATTGGTTTCAGAATGGGGAGCGCAGATTTCAGGACGTGTTGAAACCATCGACGTGGAACTCGTCGCCCTGCTCTCTGAATTTAAAATGAGCCTTGAAGGAGTGACGAGTCTTCGGATTGGGCAGGTGGTAAACTTGGAAAATGAGATTGCCAGTCCACTTTTCGTGTGCAGCGAGGGCATCAAGCTATTCACAGCGAAGCTTGGGCAAACAGCTAAAAAATTCTGCCTCAGCATTGAAACTCCGATCAACATAACGGCATAATCCGTCTAGTTTTTGTGAAGTGCCGGGGCATCTCGGCCAGTTTTCAACTGCACAATTTTCCCACAAGCTTGGTGGTCGAAGATTGGGGTTTGAACTGATGACGGAGTTGGAAATTTACGAATGGATGAAAATCTTGAGAAATCTTCGCTATTAAGCGGAATTGGCGGTGTGCCGAATGCTGAATTCAGCAAGATATCAGAGGACAATCTGGAGACGGCGTCACTTGAAAGGGCATTGAACCTCTCACAAGCCAACAGCGCCGAACGTCGGGTTCAGAGCCAGCGTGGCGAAGCAATGATGCCGCAAGGGTCGTTACTTCAGATCCCTGTTAACGTACAAGTCATTCTTGGTACAACTCGGATGTCACTTTCGAAAGTGATGTCTCTTGGGCCTGGCTCAGTCGTTGCACTGGACAAGGAACTTTCTGAACCGGTTGTACTGCTGGTGAACGGAAATGAGGTTGCGCGAGGTGTTATTGTCGTTGTCAATGAAAAAACAGGCCAACTTGGCATTTCACTAACAGAAATCTCGTCGGGCAATTCCGGCAAAAACTCTTCTAGACCAGCCTAGTTGGGCAGGGTCAAGATTTTGAACCCGGAAGAAATGAATGAAAAGGCAATCAAGGCAGCAATCATCTTGCTGGCCTTAGGAGGCTCGCTCGGCTCCCGCTTGATGAAAGAATTTGAACCGGGTGAAATCAAACAATTTGCAAGTTCTGCCGCATCGCTGAGCGAAATTGATCCGAACCTGTTGGACGAGCTTATCGATGAGTTTTCTTCCGAGATGAACAAGCCCGTCCTGCTGCAGGGCGGCGACCGACCGACACGGAACTTTCTTGCGGAAACGTTGCCAGCAGACCAAGTCAATATGATACTCGGCTTTGAGGATGTTCCCTTTGTGCCTGTCTGGCAAAATTTTATGGCGGGCAGTGAAAATACGCTTGCACCTTACCTGCTTGATGAGCATCCACAAACCGTCACATTTATCCTAACCAAGCTGGATCTTGATCTCTCGGCGCGGATTATATCCTTGTTGCCGCGCGAATTACGTGATTCCGTCACCCGTCGCCTACTCAAGATGCAATCTGTCGCGCCAGCACCTGGCAAAGCTGTTCAGCAGTGTTTGCAGGTAGACTTGCTGACGCAGGCAGATACAGGACTTGAAAAGGAAGGTCTTGCCAGGATGGCGACACTCCTGAATAAAATGGATAAAGAACAGGTTGATAAGATACTGGATGGTTTGAGAGCGGTTCGGCCAAGCGAAGCCGCCGCGCTCAAGAAACTACTCTTCTCATTCGACGATATTCTTAAGCTGGAACAGAAATATAGATTGATCTTGTTTGATAAAGTTCAAACTGAGCAGGTCATGCTGGCACTACGCGGTGCAGAAGGGGAACTCAAGGAAATCATCCTTTCTTCGCTGGGTGCCCGCGCGCGGCGCATGATTGAAGCTGAGCTCAATGGCGGTGAGGTCGAAGTCACCAAGGAAGTTTCTGCCGCTCGTCGTTCAATTGCCGAGACTGCGCTGAGGCTTGCCTCAACGGGAGAAATTTCCATTGAAGAACCAACCATTGTCGACGAAGCCAAGGATGCAGCATGAGCGACGATCAGGATGAGGAAAGTAAAACCCAGGAACCCTCTGAAAAGAAGATCAAAGACACCATCGAAAAAGGCAACGTACCTGTTTCACGGGAAGTACCTATACTATTATCACTTGTGAGTATCCTAATCGTTTGTAGCCTCATGGTTAGTCGAAGCACCGCCGAGATTGAGCAAATGCTGGGTGTGCTGATTGCTGAATCAGGCACCCGAAAATTGGAAAGTCAACTCGATATCCGTGAGGTGCTCGCGCCAATAGCGCAGCGATCCCTGTTTCTTGTTCTGCCAATGCTTCTCGTGTTGATGGCGGGTGGAATCATATCATCCCTAATTCAAAATCCCTTTCAAATAACGTTCGAAAGAATTCAGCCAAAGGCGTCGCGGCTTTCAATTCAGCAAGGCTGGAAGCGAATTTTTGGGATGCGTGGAGCAGTCGATTTCCTGAAATCTATTTTCAAGTTCGCGTCCATCACTTTGATATTATATGTTATTATTAAGTCAGAAATGCCAACTGCATTGAGCGTCATGATCAAGCCGCCGCAATTAATGCCAGTGGTAATTCTTGAGATAACAATAAAGCTTGTGTCGGCTGTCACGATCGCTGCTCTTGTGCTTGCGGCAGTGGATACCGTGTGGAGTCGCAGGGCGTGGCAACGCGATCTCCGCATGACGCATCAAGAAGTCAAGGAAGAGCACAAGCAAGCCGAAGGTAATCCAATGGTGAAGTTGCGGGCAAAGGCATTGGCACGGCAACGGTCATCTCGACGCATGATGGCTGCCGTTCCGCGCGCTACGATGGTTATCGCCAATCCGACCCATTACGCCGTTGCATTGAGGTATGTGCGCAGTGAGGGTGGTGCGCCCATGGTGCTTGCGAAAGGACGGGATAGCATCGCACTGAAAATACGCGCAATCGCTGAAGAACAAGGAATTTCGGTCATCGAAAACAAGCCTCTCGCACGTGCCATGTATGAAAAAGTTGAAGTCAATGCCACCATTCCGCAAGAATTTTTCAAGGCGGTAGCCGAAATGATTCACTTCTTACAAATGCGCAAAGTGGCAAATTTGGTCAGATAAAATGGCAATTGATTTTGACGTTATCCAGACTGGACGCTTTCCCGATTTTGAGCGGCAAATCAATGATGCCGTGAAAGAAGTGGCGCTTGAGCTGCGCTCTGTCGATGTGATCGACCTTGCGAGCTACATCCACACGCTTAAACTTGCCAATGTTGGAGATCTCATCAATTCTGCACTTGAGCTCTATTTCAAACCTCAAACACTTGTTTTTTCTTACTCTGGCGACGTTGAATTGACCTGGTTTGGGATGCCGAGCGTCAGTCTAGATATGGAACTGCATTGCGCAGGAATTGATGTCTATTTTTGCCTGGTCATTGAAGCGTTTTCAGTTGGTGTGCACATTAACTATTTGTCACTTGATGGGGTGGCTTGTGACAAGGAATGTGATCCCTCGCGTTTCGCGCTTGCGATTGACGTGGCGAGATCTCCTACCGCACCTAATTCCCAGAGTTTCTGGAAATCCCGCCCAGATGCAATCACGCTGCTTCTGTGATCAATAACGTGCTGCAGCGCCAAGCAGATCCAGATATCATACTAAAACGACAGCCCCGGACAAGTTTGTAATTCTAAACTTTGTACATAATTGTGGAGTTTCACATGTCCGAAGTTCAATTGATGAATTTGGCCGCGCAAAAGGCAGATTGGCTTTCCTTAAGACAATCAATTCTTGCGCAAAATGTCGCGAATGCGAATACGCCCCGCTACCACGCCAAGGATATTGTTCCGTTTGAATCGTTTCTTGATAACTCGCAGCTCTCCATGGCTGTTTCTAATGAACGGCACATGGCCTTATCCGAAAATGCCGCCGAGCAACCGAAAATGGAACCAGATAAAACGGGCGACAGTACATTCTCAGGAAACAACGTTTCCCTTGAAAATGAGCTTTTTAAGCTTGGCGAAACCAACAGCCAGTTCGCATTGAACACGGGTCTCATCAAATCATTTAATCGCATGCTCATGGCAAGTCTGAAGGCATAAAATGAGTGATTCCCTAATATCATCAATCAAGACTTCGGCTTCCGGCCTCGAAGCGCAATCCATGCGGCTTCGCATCATTTCAGAAAACCTGGCAAATGCCCAATCAACTGGCAATTCGCCAGGCTCTGATCCATTTCGAAGGAAGACAATAACTTTCAGTGCAGAGCTTGATAGGATGAGTGGCGCTTCGCTTGTTGATGTAAAAAGCGTTCGTGGTGATCAAAGCCCGTTCAGGCTGGAGTTTGATCCGGGAAGTCCGGCCGCCAATGCGACAGGCTATGTAAAAATGCCGAACATCAACTTGATTGTCGAAATGGCTGATATGCGCGAAGCTAACAGATCCTACGAGTCAAATTTGCAGGTCGTGAAGCAGGCCCGCGAGATGATTTCCATGACGATTGATTTGTTAAGAGGTGGAAATTGATAACCTCGGCCATTAGTGGCAGTAACGCACCTCTCAGCCCACAGAATATGCCCTTGCAATCGGGTGATTTAGAAAAAATTTCGACAGATCAGGGATTTGAAAGCATTCTCAAAAGCTTTGGCGCAAACGCCATCGAAGCGCTGCGCGCGGGCGAGGCTACCGCCATTGCGGCAATCGAGGGAAAGGCATCAACCCAACAAGCGGTGATGGCCACCATGCAGGCTGAGCAATCATTGCAGGCCGCTCTTGCCATACGTGACAAGATCGTAAGTGCTTTCCTCGAAATCAGTAGAATGCAGATCTGAAGGAGTTAGAATGCGCGCCCTATCAATTGCGGCAACTGGCATGAGCGCTCAACAGCTCAATGTGGAAGTTATTGCCAACAACATCGCGAACATAAACACAACTGGGTTCAAGCGGGCGCGGGCAGAATTTACCGACTTGCTTTATCAGGTTGAACGAACGAACGGCATTCCCAACAGCAGTGGCACGAACGCCATACCTGAAGGCGCGCAGCTCGGCCTAGGAACACGTCTTGCTGCCATTCGCAATGTTCATTTGCAGGGTCCACTGGCCAACACTGGCAACAAGCTGGATGTTGCGATCAATGGAACGGGTTGGTTTCAAGTTAATGGCCCTGATGGTGAAACACTCTATACCCGCGCGGGGGCATTTAACACGAATGAGAACGGACAAATTGTAACAATGGATGGTTACGAAGTACAGCCATCTTTAACAGTTCCAGCAAATACGATTGATATCCACATCAACCAATCTGGTGAAGTCTATGCTCATGTTGCTGGCCAAACCACGCAGACACTTTTGGGCCAATTCGGCTTGGCAAGCTTTCCCAACTCGGCAGGTCTTGAAGAACTTGGGGGTAATTTATTCCGGCAGACTGTTTCATCCGGTTCGGCCACTGCCGGCGTTCCGGGGCAGGTTGGCTTCGGAAAAATTGAGCAAGGCTACCTTGAGGGATCAAATGTTGACCCCGTAAAGGAAATCACCGACCTCATATCAGCGCAGCGCGCCTATGAAATAAACTCTAAAGTGATTCAGGCAGCCGATGACATGGCAGGAACTGTATCAAAGGGACTTAGGTAATCCCCGATGAGCAACGCGATGACGTGTCGAAAACATATCTTTTCCATCGCAACGTCATTTGCCATGTATTTTATAGCATCTTCATCGGTCTCCGCAAACATGCGCGACATTCCCGTCCCAGTCTCTGTAATTTACTCTGGGGACCAGATTGTTTTCGGTTCACTTGTTGACAAGGAATTCTCGGTTCCAGATGCTGCAGCGACCAATTATGTTCTGCAACGCGTGCAAGTTGAGGGCAAGTACGCAAAACGCACACTTCTTCCCGGAAAACCCATTCCGCTATCATATCTTACGACCAAAGATAGTGTCGTTCGGGGCGTTCTAACGCGCGCAACATTTGAAAAGAATGGTTTGATCATATCGACGTTTTTGATGCCGTTGCAATCTGGTTCCGCAGGTGATTTCATAGATGCGCGCAATCCGGAGTATGGCAGAACCATAAAGGCTTTGGTCAAGTCAGACGGTTCATTGCAGGTTGGCGGACCATGAGGATTCTTTCTGCACTTCTGAGTTTGTTGTTATGCAGCGGCGCAGCGGAGGCGTCATCACGTATAAAGGACATCACTTCCATTCAAGGTCTGAGGGACAACCAGCTCGTGGGCTACGGCTTGGTGATGGGGCTGCAGGCCACCGGCGACAGCCTTCGAAACTCCCCATTTACCGATCAATCCATCCGCTCGATGCTTGACCGACTTGGCGTTAACGTTGCAGCTGGCTCGGTGAAATCCAAGAACGTTGCGGCGGTCGTGGTAACGGCAATACTTCCTCCTTTTGGGAGCAAGGGAGAGAGGATAGACGTTACGGTATCGTCGATTGGAGATGCCAGCTCTCTGGCTGGCGGCCAATTGGTAATGACTCCGCTTGTAGCTGCAGATGGCGAGGCGTATGCCGTAGCGCAAGGGCCAATTTCGATATCCGGCTTTTCGGCTTCTGGCACTGCAGAGAAACTATCAGAAGGCGTGTCAACTGCGGGCCGTATCGCAAATGGCGCACTTATTGAACGCGAACTCGAAGGCGAATTCAATGCATTGGCAAACATAGTCTTGCAAATCCGCAATCCGGACTTTGCGACCGCTGTTGGCATTTCAGATAGGATCAACGAGTATTCTAGGGAAAAATTTGGCGAAGAGATTGCCGCTGAGCAAGATTTCAGAACTGTTTACATCAAGCTTCCAAAAAAGATTACGGTGTCGCGGCTGGCTGCGGAACTGGGTGAGTTGCAAATTGAACCAGACAGTCCGGCGCGCATCGTCATTGACGAAAAAAGTGGCACCATCGTTATTGGTGATATGGTTAAACTCTCAACGATCGCCGTTACTCACGGGAACTTGACAGTTCGTGTTACCGAGAGGCCGGATGTTTCACAGCCAGCGCCGCAAAGCAAAGGTGAGACGACGGTAATTCCAACGACTGAAATCAGGGCCAGCCAAACGGGGGGGCAATTGGCAATTATCAATGGCCCAAATCTTGAAACATTAGTCGATGGATTGAACCAAATTGGATTGAAGCCAACAGGCATTATCGCGATCCTTCAGGCCATAAAGACCGCAGGCGCACTGCAAGGCGAATTGGTCGTGCAATGACAAATCCATCTTTGAATAATCTGGCAGCTGCCAAGAGCTCCCACTGCATTGCCAAGCGAAAACTTTGTCTCGCGATGCTGACAAGTTACTTGATGATTTTTCAGCTAATCGGCTCAGATGCGTCAGAAACAAACAACACCAGTTCGGAAACGCCAAAAGAAGCAGTTTCTCTGACGCTGCCGCTCCCGAAAGATGACTACTGTGCCAACATTGCAGATTTGGCTGCAGACACCCGTTATGCATTGCAGATGAAGACGCTTGAGAATTTGCAGAAGCAGATTGACAAAAAAATCATCTTGTTGGAGGCCAAGCGCGCTGAAAGCGAAGAATTTCTGAAGAAGAAAGATGAAGCAATAAAGGGCACGCAAAAGGGACTTATCGATATTTTTGCCAAGATGAAGCCCGACGTTGCGGCCGCACAATTCGAGATACTCGATGTTGAAACCTCAGCTTCAATTCTCAAGCAATTGAACGCAAGGGTTGCGAGTACAATCCTGAATGAGATGAAGACCCCTATTGCGGCCGCGATCACAATCAAAATGGCTGAACCTGTAAGTGAAGCAAAGCCAGGCAGTGGAACATGAAGAAATTTATCGTGCTTACGCTGGTTTTGACCTGGCTGACCGCCTGTGGGCATCAATTCGATCAGATGACGGGGCCGCCCAAGCTCTCGCCAGTAGGATCCGGGTTATCGGACAATAGTTCGGGCGATATTGCTCAGGTTTATCCTGTCTCTCAAGAATCCCAGTCAACTTGGATCGGTGGCTCTGCTGATTTCTTTCGTGACCGGCGTGCCCATAATGTTGGAGATATCCTTACTGTTGAAATATCAATTAACGATAAGGCCGCCCTTAGCAACAATTCAAACCTCTCGCGCAAATCTAGTGCAGAAGCTGATCTCGGTTTTACCTATGATATCTTGGGAGTTGTTGGCGCGGATACCAATGCAAAAGGTGATGTCAACTCCAATACATCTTCATCGGGCCAGGGCACAACTGTCCGATCGGAGAAAATCGAATTGTCGGTTGCAGCTGTTGTAACGACAGTTCTGCCAAACGGCTATCTGGTCATCAAAGGCACGCAGGAAATCCAGGTCAATTATGAAGGTCGATTGCTGAGCATTTCCGGGATTGTGCATCCAAGAAACATATCTGATGACGGAACGGTTGCTTACGACAAGATTGCAGAAGCCCGCATTTCCTACGGTGGTAATGGAGCTATTTCTGAAGTTCAGAAGCCCGGTTGGGGACACAGATTATGGAACAAGATTACACCATTCTAGAGAGGCTGAACTGCTGAAGTGGCTAAGACGAAGGAGAAAAAAACTGAAACTGACAAGGGGACAAGGCCTTCTCTTATGTCTTTGCTGTTACCAGTTCTGTTATTGACATTGATCGCGGTGGGAGGCGGATTCGCGGTGGGCACCTTGCTCAACTCCGCACCCGCTTCAACGTCGGGTGAGCTGGGAGCTGAAGTAGCGGGAGTTGGTCATGAAGCTGTAGCATCGGATGCTGCCCAAGGCAGTGCCGGTGAAGGTCACGGCGGAAATGGTGGCGTAATCCGCCAGCTTGCGCCGATTATAACCAATCTTGCATCACCGAAAGACACGTGGATACGGATTGAGGTTTCAATTGTTATCAGTCCGGAAGCGCAAGCCGAGCAGGACATGATTGCCGTGAAATCAAGTGACCAGATATTGACTCTGTTGCGTACAGTAAATCTTTTCCAGATTGAAGGTCCGAGCGGCTTTCTTCATTTTAGAGAAGATATCAACGATCTCGTGCGTGCAAACTCAGAACACAAGGTTACACAGGTTCTTATAAATTCAATGGTTGTGGAATGAAACTGATCTTGGCATTAGGTATGCTTGCGCTTCTCCTTTCAAAAGGAGTTGCGGCTCAAGTGCCACAACTCGGTGACCTGTTGCCCCAAGGCGATGCGCCGACCAGCGGCCGGATCATTCAATATATACTATTGTTAACGGTGCTTTCCGTAGCCCCGAGCATTTTGGTTATGGTAACCAGCTTCACACGCTTCATTGTAGCTTTTTCCTTCTTGCGTTCAGCACTTGGAATGCAAAGCACTCCGGCTAACCTGGTCATAACCAGCCTGTCTCTGTTTTTGACATTCTTCGTCATGGCGCCAACTTTTGACAAGGCTTGGAAAGAAGGTCTTCAACCTTTGATTGATAACAAGATTAATGAAACCGAAGCGTTTGCGAAAATTACTGATCCTTTTCGCCAGTTTATGTTGTTGCAAGTGCGAGAGAAGGATTTTGTCATGTTCAAGGAGCTGGCTGATGAAAAATTTGGCGCCACTCCGGAGACGGCAAAGGCGGAGCTTCGGGTTTTGGTTCCGGCATTCATGATATCAGAACTTCGACGGGGTTTTGAAATCGGTTTTTTAATTTCGTTGCCATTTCTTATTATCGATTTGATCGTTGCAACGATTACCATGTCCATGGGCATGATGATGTTGCCACCCACAGTTATTTCGCTTCCATTCAAGGTCTTGTTCTTTGTCTTGATCGACGGGTGGAGCATGCTGGCAGGGAGCCTTATTAAGTCATTCTCCTAGTCAGGAATTGGCGATCTTTTAAAGAATCGTGAGTGCGTGTGTGAGTCATTGGCAGGGGGACGTTTTTCCCAGGCATGCAGCCGATCTGCTATTCCGGTTCAATTCCGGATGTTCCAACTTTTTCATTCTAATGATGTTCTAAGGACACACCCACCATGGCAAGCATTCTCACAAACGTATCTGCAATGACTGCATTGCAAAGTCTCAATAAAACTAACATGTCGATGGAAGCAACACAGCGGCGTATTTCCACGGGATACCGGGTTGGTTCTGCCGAAGACAATGCCGCCTATTGGTCGATTGCGACAACGATGCGTTCGGACAATTCTGCATTGTCGACTGTGAAAGACGCGCTGGGATTAGGTGCCGCCACTATTGACGTCGCTTACACCGCAATAAATAGTGCCATTGAGGTGACCAAAGCCATCAAAGACAAACTGGTTGCATCTAGGCAGCCTGGTGTTGATCGCACCAAGATTCAATCGGAAGTTACCGAGCTGCAGAACCAGCTTCAGAGCATTGCGGATTCTGCCGTATTTTCGGGTGAGAACTGGCTTTCTACTGATTCATCTGCAGTAAGTTATAATTCAAACAAGTCGATCGTCTCATCATTTTCCCGTACTGGTGGAAATATTACCATAGGTACAATAACAATCGACGTCACAGGCTTGACGTTCTACGATGCCGGTGCTGGTGCGACTGAAGTTGGTATTGTTGATGGGTTGCGCGACGCTACCGGCGTCATCAGTGCAACTGGCACTTTCAGCGTTGCAAACATAGACATTTCGTTGTTGACCGACAGCGCTGTCGATATCACAACGCTTGAGAACTATATCGTAGGAGTTGACAAATCGATTTCAGAAATGACGAGTTCAGCTAGCACGCTTGGTGCAACCAAACAGCGAGTTACGCTTCAACAGAGCTTTGTGAGTGCCCTGATGGATGCCGTTGACCGTGGCATTAGCACGCTAGTGGATGCGGATATGACTCAAGAATCAACCAAGCTGCAGGCGCTGCAGGTACAGCAACAGCTTGGCGTTCAGTCGCTCAGCATTGCCAATCAGAATAGCCAGAATATCATGGCTCTCTTCAAATAAAAGCATCACGCGAGTGCAGGGTTCGGATTATCAGGATATTTTGATAGATTGAACCTGAGGTCAGACCACTGAGTTGGAGTTGATTAGTAAAATTTAAACGTCGTTCATTAGCGATTTGTAAGAACTTGCCTCTTATGCAGGTAACATCTCAGGTTGAGCCAAAGCGCTCCTAGGTATTATGCCGCCCTGCTATTCCGGTTCAAATCCGGCATGTCCTTTTAGTATGTAACGAGTAATTGAGGACAATTTCCGATGTCGAGTATCAATACAAACGTATCTGCAATGACGGCTTTGCAGAGTCTTAACAAAACTAACATGGCTCTTGAAACGACGCAGAAGCGCATTTCCACTGGCTTCAAGGTTAGTTCCGCTGAAGACAATGCCGCTTATTGGTCGATTGCCACCACCATGCGTTCGGACAATTCCGCATTGTCAACGGTGAAAGACGCTCTGGGACTTGGTGCGGCCACCATCGACGTCGCCTATACTGCCACCAACAGCGCCATTGATGTGGCCAAGGAAATCAAAAACAAGCTGGTTGCGGCAAGACAGCCAGGTGTTGACCGTACCAAAATCCAGTCAGAAGTGACCGAATTGCAGAACCAGTTGAAGAGCATCGGTGATTCAGCCGTATTCTCGGGCCAGAACTGGCTTTCAACCGATTCCTCGGCTTCGGGCTACAATGCATCAAAATCCATTGTTGCCTCGTTCACCCGCTCTTCGGCCGGTGCCATTTCAATTGGCACAATCAGTGTCAACACAGCGGGCACGAAGCTGTACGACGCCGGTGCTGGTGCTACGCAAGTTGGCATCGTTGACGGTTTGCGTGATGCAACGGGTGCCATTGCCGCCACAGGTTTCAGCGTTGCAGCTTTGAGTATCTCGGCTTTAACCGACAGTGCCGCTGATCTTACGACACTTGAAAGCTACATCGCCGGTGCCGACAAGGCCATTTCTGAAATGACGAGCTCGGCAAGCACGCTTGGCGCTACCAAGCAGCGCGTCAACTTGCAGAAGAACTTTGTGGGCGCGCTGATGGATGCGGTTGACCGCGGCATCAGCACGTTGGTGGATGCTGACATGACGGAAGAATCAACCAAGCTGCAGGCGCTGCAAGTACAGCAGCAGCTGGGTGTCCAGTCGCTCAGCATTGCCAACCAGCAGGGCCAGAGCATCCTCTCGCTCTTCAGGTAAATAAAACCAGCCGCCATGAGAATGAAGGCCGCAACCTGCAAGGGATGCGGCCTTTTTCTATATTAGCGAATTATAAACCATGTTTTTCTATTGTAAATTCATGACAGGTTGAGCCGTGGAGCTCCCAGGTATTATGCCGCCCTGCTATTCCGGTTCGAATCCGGCATGTCCTTTCAGTTAGCAGCCAGCAAATAAGGATAATTTTCCATGTCGAGTATCAATACGAACGTCTCTGCAATGACGGCTTTGCAGAGTCTCAACAAAACCAATGCAGCGCTGGAAACAACCCAGAAGCGTATTTCAACAGGTTATCGCGTCGGCTCAGCTGAAGACAACGCCGCTTATTGGTCGATCGCCACCACTATGCGTTCGGACAATTCCGCATTGTCAACGGTGAAAGACGCTCTGGGACTTGGTGCGGCCACCATCGACGTCGCCTATACCGCCACCAACAGCGCCATTGATGTGGCCAAGGAAATCAAAAACAAGCTGGTTGCGGCAAGACAGCCAGGTGTTGACCGTACCAAAATCCAGTCAGAAGTGACCGAATTGCAGAACCAGTTGAAGAGCATCGGTGATTCAGCCGTATTCTCGGGCCAGAACTGGCTTTCAACCGATTCCTCGGCTTCGAGCTATAACGCAACAAAGTCCATTGTTGCCTCGTTCACCCGCTCTTCGGCCGGTGCCATTTCAATTGGCACAATCAGTGTCAACACAGCGGGCACGAAGCTGTACGACGCCGGTGCTGGTGCTACGCAAGTTGGCATCGTTGACGGTTTGCGTGATGCAACGGGTGCCATTGCCGCCGCAGGTTTCAGCGTTGCTACACTCAGCATCTCTGCCTTGACCGACAGTGCTGGCGACCTCACCACGCTGGAGAGCTATATTTCCGGTGCCGACAAGGCAATCTCTGAAATGACGAGCTCGGCAAGCACGCTTGGCGCCACCAAGCAGCGTGTCAGCCTGCAGCGAAACTTTGTGGGCGCGCTGATGGATGCGGTTGACCGCGGCATCAGCACGTTGGTGGATGCTGACATGACGGAAGAATCAACCAAGCTGCAGGCGCTGCAAGTACAGCAGCAGCTGGGTGTCCAGTCGCTCAGCATTGCCAACCAGCAGGGCCAGAGCATCCTCTCGCTCTTCAGGTAAGCTGAAACCCTGAAATCAGGAATTTAGCATCGCATGCATATCGGCTGCACCGCGTTCGCGGTGTAGCCGAATTCTTTTGCAATGCTCACGCAAGTTTCCACGCTGAATGTGATGATCTACGCATTTTGATGCAGGAGACGACGGGTTGGTTCAAGATTTTTTGATGCGTTTGCAACAGGGGCTCGCCAGCCTTGGGTTGAAGCGGCTTATGGCACTAGCAATTGCTGGCATTGCAGTTTTTACAATGGTTGCGACGAGCAGCTATTACCTCAGCCTGCCAGCGCGGGAAATCATTTATTCTGGTCTCGATTTGCAGGATGTAAACCAGATTGGTGCTGTTTTAGAGGAATCAGGTATCCCCTTTGATGTAAACCCCGAAGGCACGGCTGTTCTCGTTGATTATGGTCATACGGCCAAGGCACGCATGATACTGGCTGAAAAGGGCCTGCCAAAAGGTGACAAATCTGGCTACGAACTCTTCGACAATCTTGGTTCGATGGGCCTCACTTCATTTATGCAGCAAATCACCAAGGTTAGGGCCCTTGAGGGAGAACTTGCCCGCACAATTCAATTGATGAAAGGGATCAAGGCGGCTCGCGTTCACATTGTCTTGCCGCGTGAGGGGACATTTCGCAGCATAAAGGAACCGCCATCCGCCTCTGTTATCATTCGGACCGAGATGAATGATGGAAAGGTCTATGCTGCCGCCATCCAGCAACTTGTGGGCGCGGCTATTCCGGGCATGACCAAGGATATGGTGACTGTTCTCAGCACTGACGGTACCATTCTTGCGTCTCACGAAGATTCTGCAACTGCGGCACCAGAGAATGTGGTGACTTTGGAAAAGTCTCTTGCAAAGGATATCGAAGAACGAGTGGGGATGACACTTGTTCCATTTTTGGGCATTGAAAACTTCCGAATTAGTATCACTGCGAAATTAAATACGGATCGGAAGCAGACTAACGAAATGATTTTCGATCCCGAGTCCCGGGTTGAGCGTTCCGTTCGAACGGTAAAGGAATTGGGTGAAGCGCAGAACAAGAATAACCAATCGACGGCGGGCGTTGATCAAAATATTCCCACCGCCACTACACCAGCCGCAGAAGGTGACCAATCAACTGAAAAGAACGACAAGCGGGAAGAACTGACAAATTATGAAATAAACTCAAAGTCAGTGGCAACGACAAGTGAAGGCTATAATATTGAGAGCCTTTCCATTGCTGTGATCCTGAACAAAACGCAAATCGCAAAAGCCCTTGGCGGCAGTCCAACCGCAGAGCAGATGTCGGCAAAGCTGATAGAACTCCAATCCCTGATTTCATCAGCAAGCGGGATAAAAGAAGCTCGTGGTGACAAAATAGTGGTTACCGCAGAGGACTTTTTGACGGCGGACAGCTCACTTGAACCCGTTACAGGAGCTGGTGTTGTTGAAGTCCTCACCCGCAATCTTGGCAGTTTCATAAACGCCTCTGCCCTCATAATCGTTGTTCTTCTTGTGCTTCTCTTAGGGCTCCGCCCGGCACTCCGTATGATTCTTGAGAGTAAGCCTCCACAACAGATGGAGAGCATGCCCATGATGAGCACTTACGGTGGAAGTGACAGCCAGTTGCCGGGTATGGGTTCGCCACTCGGGCTTCCCAACCACTTGAAGCCTGGTGGGCTGATTGCTGAATTCTCGGAAAACGGCAGTGGGGGAAGCCCTGCTCAGCAAAAGCTGGAGGAATTGATCAATCGTGATAGCGATAGAGCTGCAAAAATCCTGAAAAAATGGCTGGCAGAACCCAACAAGAGTGCGGCATGAATAGCCTTCAAACACTGTTACCCGAACTAGGCGTTTATCCGCTGTTTCGATCAACTGACACCGGCGAGATGGGTAGCAATGGGCAATACTCCAAGTTAAGTTCAGAAGAGGAGATCGCAGCCAAGATTGACGCCGCGCACGCGCTTGGAATGGCTAAAGGTGGCGAAGAAGTTCGCGCTGAGACTGCTTTGGAATTAGAAGTGCTTCATGTCCGTCACAAGCAAGATCTCAAATCGGCACGCAAAATGTGGGTGGAAGAGGAAGGTGATCAACTGGCCAAGCTCATCGAAGAGATCTTGGCAGAGATGGAAGTCCGTATCAGCCAGTCGTTGCAACAAGTGATGCTTCCCTTCATTGAAAAAATAATTCCTTTGGCAGCCCTAAATGAACTTGAGAAAGCTCTTGAAAATGCGTTGTTGGATGACTTTAGGGGAACGCTGGTTCTTTCCGGACCGGAAGACTTGGTGTCAGAACTTGAAGTTCGGCTGAAGTCAAAAGACATTGACATTATTGCTGAATCTTCGCCAGGTCCCGAGTTGAAAGCGAGGAGCTCCAGTTTCGTGATCACGACCCGGATTGCGAACTGGATTGAAACAATCCGTGGCGTTGATCATGAATAGCGAGGCCGGCGCAAATCATCATGCTGAAATCATTATTGTCCGGAGAAAGCACGATGATGATCACGGACATCATGGGGGCGCCTGGAAAATAGCCTATGCCGATTTTGTTACGGCAATGATGGCGTTCTTTCTGGTGATGTGGCTGATCAACGCGGCAAACGAAAAGACAAAAGCGCAAGTTGCTAGTTATTTCAATCCCGTAAAGCTAACGGACACATCAACTTCCAAGAAGGGCTTGAATGAGCCGACAAAAAATTCCTCGACTAGCGACAAGCAGGAGAAGACGTCTGCAACTGAAGATCAAATACCCAGCGATGAGAAAGTTCCTGGCGATAAGAAACAGCAGCAAACCCAGTATACAGAAGAAGAGATATTCAGAAACCCTTACGGCATTCTTGCCCAATTGGCAGGTCAAGCTGTACGGCGCGCGCCTCCCGGCCATTCAACCAAGGGACTTGCCATCGTTGAAAATGTTGATCCTGGCCACAAAGGCGGCGAGGCCTATCGTGATCCCTTTGACCCTCTAGCGTGGAAATCAGTTCCTGAACCCGCGGAGCCTCCCGCTGCAAGTAAAGAAACTGCAGAGCCTGTCGCAAACCCCGAGCCAATCGTCAAGCAATCAATTGAAGTTGCAAGTGTCACGCAAAAAAAGGATCAAGGGAGCGAACTACCACCACCATCGTTGCCAAGTGCAGCCAAGGAGCCCTCTGCACCGCCAGAGAAAAAACCTGACCAACCCCCATCAATCGATAAAAAAAGCGAAACGAAAGAGTCTGAAACAAGTGCCAAAGCGGCAGTTGCCATTAAACAGGAACTCATCAAGAAATTGGAGCAGTTCAATCCAGATGAAAATCCTACCCTTGAAGTAAAGCAAACAAAGGAAGGCGTCCTAATCAGCCTTACGGACAGTTTGAATTTTGACATGTTCGCCGTTGGATCAGCGGAGCCAACCCCACAGCTTGTTGTGCTGATGGAAAAAGTTGCCAACACACTTTGGGGATACAAAGGCAAAATCGTTATCAGAGGTCACACAGATGCACGGCGATTTCGCAATCGCGATTATGATAACTGGCGTCTTTCAACCGCACGGGCCCAAATGGCGTACTACATGCTGGTAAGGGCTGGCGTTGACGAAAATAGTGTGGAGCGTATCGAGGGTTACGCTGATCGTAACCTGAGGCTTCCGGAAAGACCTGAATCCGCAGGGAACAGGCGCATTGAAGTTCTACTCAAGGTTGAAGAGCCGTGAAAAAAAAAGCGACAGCAAGAATGTTTCTCGCATTTCTCGGCATGGCAACGCCGGAAGCGTGTTCTGCTGGCGAACCCCACTTGCAGTTTCGCAACGTAATAAGAACACTTGAAGTCGTGCAAGATGCAACGGCCTCTGGCGATCATAAGGCTGCCGAACTACAGTCCAAACTGATTGTCCAAATTGAAACAGATCTCAAAAACGCCAAGCAAGTAGATCTGCAAGACGAGCGCAATCTCAAGGCAGTTGCAATTTATCTCTTCAGTGGCGGGAATCCCAACCTGGCGGAAAGCAAACTAGCTTCCCTTACCATTGATCCGCAAAGTAAAGAACTGCTTGATGGCGCATTGGCTTATGCAAGAGGTGATAAGCTCAATGCCATAAAGTTCTTGGGAAGTATCGATCTTTCCCATCTCCCGTCAAATTTGGCAGGCCGAATTTCCCTCGTAAAGGCAATTCTAACTTCTGCGGAAGACTTGAAAGCTGCACTACAGCTACTCAGTGCCGCTCGCGCATTTATGCCGGGAACACTCGTTGAAGAAGCTGCGTTGCGCCGATGCATAAGTTTTGCTGGAAAAATACCTGATATTGAACAGCTGGAAATTTGTGCGTCGCTTTACATTCGGCGGTTCCCAAGTTCAATCTATTGGCAAGAGTTTGAGGACAATTTTTCGTTTAGCCTCATCGAAGTGGATTATTTGAATTCACATGGAACACTGCCGCGTCTTAGTTTCATTCTGAATGATTTAGATCCCACAGTATACCGCAGGATGCTTTTGTTGATCAGCAAGCAAGCAATCGGCCGGGGCAGATTTTTACTAGCAAATTCCACTGCAACAAATGTACTCGACGTGTCCGGTGAGGGCAGCGTCGAGATGGCGAGGGCAAATCTCTATGTAGGTGCGACAATGATTGTTCAAGAGCACTTTGAAGCTGGAAAAGAAAAACTTGAAAAAATAGACAAGTCATTACTTGATGCAGATGATAAATCGCTTCTTGAAAAGGCAATGAAGCTCGCATTGCAGATTGCAGAACGTCCCGAGGTCGTTGAAGAGGAAGCGATAAAACCCCCTGCAGTTGAGGCATCCAAGAATAGCCAACCGTCTGAATTCTCTAACCTTTTGGCAAGGGCAGAAAAGGCACTTGCAGATCCAAGTCCGCCAAAGTGATATGGAAACGAGATTTTAGCCACAATGAACCCATCCTTAGAAATTGATGTAAAACCAGCAACCGCTGCTTCGCCACGTCCCCGGGCCGCCAATGGTCGAAATGACAAGGAACCGCCGGAAGATTTTGTGGATGTACTTGCAGGCCTGTCGATTCCTTGGAGTGCTGATGGAAAGACCCTAGATAGTCGAATTCTTTGCGAAATGCCCGCTAAGCCTAAGGGCAAGGCGGATGAAAGTAGCGAAAAGAAAGATTTAACTCCCGATGAAATTCCACTTCAGCCCAATATTCCAGTTGATGTGAACCAGTTTCTCCACGGTCTTGCGGCCGTGGTCCAAAGGCAAACAAGTGTCCATGAGTTGGCGACACCGCCTGAGTCTGAAGCCGTGCTGATTTCAACTCTACTTGCCAAGATAGATAAACACAAAAGCGGGGAAAATGCTGATGAGAAAATCCCTGACAAGCTGGCGAAACAAGCCTCTCATGCGGGAACGACAAAATCAGACGAATTGAAAAGCGTCAGCCTGCCTGAAGTGCACGATGATAAGGCTGTGGATGTTCCTATATTTGCAACCCGCGATATAAGCAAAGATCATCCTTCAGAGCATGTTGCGGGCGGCCCCACGCAGGGCATTGAAATCGACGTGCGCGTTCTGAAGGTTGAAACTTCGTTTGCACCAGCCGCTCCTTCAACTTTTAGTACACAATTTTGCAAGGCAATTATTGATAATCTGGATCGTCCTGCAAATGTGCAAGGAGTGGTTGTTGGCAACCCCGTGCTCTATCCACGACGTGATGTCGTCAAAAGCATTCAGATACAGTTACATCCCGATGATCTCGGCAGCATCAAAGTGGCGATGCACCTCCGCGGCGATGAATTAAGTTTGAAAATTGAAGTGACGAACAGGAAAGCTGAGACTCTTCTGATAGATGATCATCGGATTATTCAAGAGCTCATGAACAAAGCGGGCTATGATGTCAAAGAAACATCAATTTCAATTTCCCTGAATCTTCCTGATCAAAGTCCTGTGCAGCGCCAGGTTGCTGCCACTGACCCTCCGTTAAAGTCATACTTGGGGCAGGGGAACAAGCAGCATGCGGGAACAAGTCAAGAAAACAGCAATCATGCTCAAAAAACGCGGGGTCACCATGCAGCAGAATTTGAATTTGAAGGCGATCAAGGGACCCATAATTTGGCGTCTGGCTCTGTCCGCGCTGGCCGTAAAGATGGGATTTTTGTCTAGCTTTTTACTCGCTGGAGCAGGCCATGCGGCAAATCCAAACGTTTGCGAACGCGAAATGATCTCAGCATCTACCATGTATAAGGTTCCGCTGGGTGTGCTTTATGCAGTTGGAATGACTGAAACGGGCAAAAAAGGTTCACTTCATCCCTACGCACTAAATATCGAGGGACGAACTGTTTTTACCGATAGTGCCAGAGCCGCCATGAAATCATTCAAGAGCGCACGCATGACCGGGGCGAAGCTCATTGATGTTGGGTGCATGCAGGTCAACCACTACTATCATGGTGCTAATTTCAGCTCTGTCGAGGAAATGCTCGATCCGCGCAAGAATGTTGAATACGCGTCAAAATTTTTGAGCGAGTTGAGGCTTCAGGAAGGAAGTTGGACCATGGCGGTCGCCCGCTATCACGCGGGCCCAAACAATAATATTGCGCAAAAGCGCTATGTTTGTCTGGTTATCAAAAACCTTGTAGCGAGCGATTTTGGGGCCTGGACCCCCGAAGCCAAGAAGTTTTGTCGCTGAGGTGCCATTAAATCTACAGTTTAGCGCAAGCTCCTGAGAATAGGCTGAAATCAATTCAGTCAGTGGAGAAAATGCATGAGCTTGTATGGAATAATGCGGACCAGCACATCTGGAATGTCGGCTCAGGCCGGCCGATTGGCCACTGTTGCTGACAATATCGCCAACGTTAACACAAATGGCTATAAGCGCGCATCCACCGAGTTTTCTTCCCTTCTGATTGAGAGCTGTCCAACGGCATCGGGCTACACGTCAGGATCGGTTTTGACAGAAGTCAGGCATGCGATCAGTGAGCAAGGAAGCCTTCAAAACACAACCTCCGCGACTGATCTTGCGGTGCGCGGTGAAGGTTTTTTTGTCGTCACGGACTCGGCAGGCCTTCCTTATCTGACCCGAGCCGGTTCATTTGTAAAAAATGAGGATGGTGTCCTGGTTAATGCTGGCGGATTTAAGCTCATGGGCTATCCTCTGACGAACGGTCAACCTCCGGTCGTCGTGAATGGGTTTTCCGGGCTGCAACCTGTAAGTTTTTCCGATCTTGCACTCACAGCGGCACCCAGCACGACTGGGCAATTCACCGCCAATTTGCCTTCCAATGCCGCGATTACGCCAGCAGCATCCTTGCCATCTACAAACTCACCGACTGCCCAATATTCAGGAAAATCGTCGCTTGTCGGCTATGACAATCTTGGCAACGAAGTGATATTGGACATGTACTATTCCAAAACTGCTGCCAATGATTGGGAAGTGGCTGTCTACAATCAGGCAGATGCAACTGCTGGCGGATTTCCATACACTTCTGCAGCAATCACAACCACTGCATTGAATTTTGATGGCACGACCGGCGCACTCACGGGAGCAAGCGCCCAGTCTCTTTCCATTGCAGTGCCTAGCGGAGCAACCCTCACGATTGATATTGCCAGTTTCAGCCAGTTGGCAACAGACTATACAGTTCTTGGCGCGCGCGTGGATGGCAATCCACCAAGTGGCGTGGATCTTCTGGAAGTGGCCAAAGATGGAACATTCTATGCCACCTACGACAACGGTACGCGTGTTGCGGTTTTCAGAATTCCCCTTGCGACTGTTACCAGCCCCGACAACATGACCCCGCTTACTGGAAACGTGTTTTCTGCCACCAATGAGTCAGGCGATGTCGAAGTTGGTTTTGCCGAGACGGCCGACTTCGGATCAGTGCTTTCAAATACGGTGGAGCAGTCCACTGTTGATCTAGCGACAGAGCTCACAACAATGATCGATTCGCAGCGAGGCTATTCCGCGAATTCCAAGGTATTTCAGACAGGCGCAGAACTTATGGATGTCCTGATCAATCTCAAGCGGTAATTGGCGAAGCGCAATTGATGTGAGTTAGAAATATGGCGGCACTTTCGACGGCCTTGAATATCGCCAGATCCAGTCTTTCAACTGTTTCGGGACAAACTGCTGTAGCTTCGCGAAATATTGCGAACGTCAGCAACACGAATTACTCGCGCAAAACTGCTGTCATTGTTTCCCTGTCCAGCGGATCTACGGCCATATCAGGCTATAACCGCGCCGCCGACAAGCTGTTGCTCGAAAAACTGCTTTCTGCTTCATCCAATTCAGCCGCAAGCAGTGCGGTCTTAAATGGCATCAGGCGTTTGAGTGAGACTGTAGGTGACCCGGAATCGGGAAATTCACCGGCGGGAATGATCGGAAAATTTCAGACTGCCCTGCAAACCTATGAGCATAATCCATCGGATCAAACTCTTGCTCAAAATGCAGTTAAATCAGCGGGTGATCTTGTTAGGTCATTAAACAATTCCACGACCATAATCCATGATGTGCGCAAGCAGGCTGACATGGGAATGTCAGAATCTGTCAACCGCATCAACAGTCTTTTGCAGCAGTTCAAAGTTGTCAATGACGCGATCGTGCGGGGCGTTGGATCAGCTGCAGATCTCTCTGAGAACCTCGATGCGCGCGATCGGACCATGAAATTGCTGTCAGAAGAGTTGGGTATTCGTTCAATCACCCGACCCAACAATGATATCGCGCTTTATACAGACAGCGGCGTAACGCTTTTTGAGTCAGTCCCGCGCCTTGTTACCATGAGCCCGACTACAACAATGACTGCCGGTGCGAGTGGCAATGCCGTCTACATCGACGGCGTTGACGTTACGAGTCCGAACAGCGCGATGTCCTTAAGGTCAGGTAATTTGTTTGGATTGGCCAAACTGCGTGATGATGTTGCTGTTGTCTACCAATCCCAAATTGACGAAGTGGCGCGCGGGCTGATTGAGGTTTTTTCGGAACGAGATCAAAGCGCTTTTCCTACCTTGCCTGATAGAACAGGGATATTCAGCTATTCCGGCTCACCGTCAGTGCCTGCGTCAGGCATTGGCGTTGCGGGGCTCGCTGGCGATATTCGCCTAAGCGCAAGCGTTGATCCGGCACAAGGCGGCCTTACTTCGCGCTTACGCGACGGTGGCATTAATGGCGCGGCCTATTCCTATAATACAGCCGGCGCTGGCGGGTTCTCCAGCCGGCTATCCTCATTGATTGACTCGCTTGATGCAGACCGTGGATTTGATCCATCGACGCAACTAGACGGACAAAGCAGTTTGATGACGTTTGGATCAGCTTCCTCTGGTTGGCTGGAAGCCTCGCGCCAACGAGCCTCTTCTGCAGCCGATTTACAAGAAACCATGAAATCGAGATCTTCCGATGCCTTGCAGCGGGTCAACGGCGTCAATATTGACGATGAAATGACAGTCATGCTTGAACTGGAACGGTCATATCAGGCGTCTGCAAGAATTATTTCTACCGTCGACAAAATGCTGGAAGCGCTTCTGCAGGCTGCTGGATAGCGCGATGTCCATTTCAACTCTTTCCCTTCTAACTGCGCCACGCAACTCCGTTTATGAATCTCAAAGGCAACTGGTGGACGCGCAAACTGAGCTTTCGACCGGCCGTCACGCTGATGTCGGTCTTCGCCTCGGTGGCCGAACAGCTGCGGCCATAACGCTCAGAAACGGATTTGAACAGAACAATTCGATATTGGATATGAATGGTTTGGCCGCCACTGAGCTGGATTTGTCTCAAGGCGCCTTGAGCTCTCTTATTGACCTGGCCCATCAGTTTTCGGCCACACTGATTGGTGCGCGAAATGCGGTGAATGGCCAAGAAGTAGTCAAGACAGTGGCGAAATCTGCGCTTGAAAGTCTGAACTCCATTTTAAACCAGACACATGATGGAAAATTCCTCTTTGCCGGAATAAACTCTGACGTTTCACCATTAGAAGACTATATTTCGACAGCGCCATCGGCCGGAAAACTGGCAGTGGATGCAGCATTTCTTGCTGAATTTGGAATGACAC
This sequence comes from uncultured Alphaproteobacteria bacterium, assembly GCA_963763635.1. Lineage (GTDB taxonomy): Bacteria > Pseudomonadota > Alphaproteobacteria > Rhizobiales > Aestuariivirgaceae > Aestuariivirga. The sequence continues at coordinate 44,703 of CAVXPO010000011.1, read as the reverse complement.
AAAGTAGTGCTGGCGTGAGCTCTATAACCGCTATGCAGATGGATATTTTTCTTGATGGCAATTTTGAGAATCTTTTCAATCCTTCGGCCTGGTCTACAACATTTTCAACAGCTTCGGACCAGAACAGGTCGGCGCGTATTGACACTGGCTACTATGTGGAAGTTTCCGCAAACGCAAATGAAGCGGCATTTCGAAATTTAACTATGGCTGTCACGATGGCATTTGATCTGGGTGCAGGTTCGTTCAACCAAGCGACATTCGAGAAAGTCGTAGACAAGGCTGTATCCATTTCGGCTACCGCTGCACAAGGAGCGGGGCTTATCGCGGGGCGCCTTGGTAGTGCGGAAAAGGTTATTGCCGATTCGACGCAACAATTGAAGCAACGCAATACCATTCTGAATCAAGAGATAAACTTGCTCGAAAGCGTAGATCAGTACGAGGTTTCAACGCGCATAAATCTTCTGACAACCCAGCTGGAAGCCTCCTATTCAATAACAGCCCGTATCAACCGGCTGAACCTGATGAATTATCTCTAAGAATTCCATATTGGCTTGATTAAGGACGATTATGCACCGCGCACTTTACACAGAGATTCTTGAAGACGCACCGGCAGATGCACGTGAGCGCGAGCGCCAGGCCATTGAGCGGTCAATTGAGCTTTTAAACGACGCAAAAGTGAGCGGCGTAGGTTCACGGAAAGCCGTCGAAGCCCTCCATTATCTTGACAGGCTGTGGAGCATTTTGTTGGATGATCTCGCCAACGCTGAAAACCGGCTGCCCAAGGACCTTCGTGCCAACCTCATTTCCATCGGAATTTGGATTCTGCGTGAGATTGAGGAGTTGCGAAACAACCGGACCCAAAGTTTCAAGGGACTGATTGATATTTCAGAGATTATTTGCAAGGGACTTGGGCAGCGAAACTGATGCAGATTCATTTAAAAAAGGGCGAGAAGCTTTACGTGAATGGCGCGGTGATCAAGGCCGACCACCGGTGTTCATTGGAGTTCCTGAACAACGTGACATTCCTTCTGGAAAACCATGTGATGCAGGCAGAGAAGGCTGAAACACCATTCAAGCAAGTATATTTTGTCGTGCAGACGATGCTGATTGATCCTGACAACGCGCAAGTTACGCGTGAGCTCTATTGGCATCTATCAGGCTGCCTGCATAGCACCCTGGAAAATGCCCAGCTCATCAAAGGGCTTGAAAGTTCAGATGCCTGTATCAAGAACCAACGATATTTTGATGCACTCAAGATTATTCGTGGGTTGTTTGAGACGGAGAGACAGTTACTTCCATTGAAGGAAGAATCCCGCAACCAAACCAATAGCCAAAAAGAGGTAGCATGATGGACGTTTCTGCGACGGCAAGCACAACGGCTTCCACATCTGCGAACGTGAATGATGCGAAGAAGGCCAGCCTGAACTATGATTCCTTTCTGCGGTTGCTCGTTGCAGAAATGAAAAACCAGGATCCTACCTCTCCCAAAGACACATCCCAGTACCTAGCTCAACTTGCTTCATTCTCGGCGGTAGAGCAGGGGGTAAACACAAATACCAAACTCGATTCACTCATGACATCCATGCAGCTCTCTCAAGCGCACTCACTTATCGGACGTACTCTTTCAGGTGCCGATGGCTTTTTGCTAGGTACGATTAAATCTGTGGAAATTGGTAAAACTGTTTCCTCAGCCGTTCTCGAAAACGGGCAACGTGTGGTTTTGGGAGTTGGTGTAACGATAGGCTGATTTCATGAATGAAGTTGACGCCCTTGAACTGGTTCAAGCGGCAATTTGGACCATAATAATTGCGGCTGGCCCTGCTGTCGGATTGGCAATGGCACTTGGTATCGTAATTGCGCTCTTTCAGGCAGTCACTCAAATCCAGGAAGTCACGCTTACCTTTGTGCCAAAAATTCTGGCAGTATTTGCCGCCATGTTGTTGACGGCGCCTTTTATCGCTTCGGAAATTTACGCCTTTACCGAGCTGGTTTTCCAAAGAATTGAAAACGGATTCTAGCCTGAAGCTTCGTTAGACAACTTCGGACAAGTTCCCTTTGCGAATAATTGTGGCATAGGGGAGCTCGTCTATGACAAGTGTGGCAATTCGCGAAGCTAATCAACTGCAGCTGAAAACCGGACGGGATTTCGGCTTTGCCATCTGCATTGTCATTATTCTTACGGCGTTCTTTCTGCCAATTCCTGCCTTTCTTATCGATATCGGGTTGGCATTTTCCATTGCACTATCTGTGCTCATCTTGATGGTCGCACTTTGGATTTCAAAACCCCTTGATTTTTCGGCCTTTCCCACGGTTCTTCTGCTGGCAACATTGCTCAGGCTGGCGCTGAACGTCGCAACCACACGGTTAATTCTGTCGAACGGCAATGAAGGTTACAACGCGGCGGGCCATGTTGTCGGTGGCTTTTCGCGCTTCGTCATGAACGGAGATTTTGTCATTGGCGTCATCGTCTTCGTAATTTTGCTTACGGTAAACTTTCTTGTTATCACCAAGGGTTCAACACGTATTGCCGAAGTGGGTGCGCGTTTCACGCTGGATGCTATTCCCGGCAAGCAGATGGCAATAGACGCGGATCTCTCGGCAGGTCTCATTGACGAAAAGGAAGCCCGCCAGCGTCGACTGGAATTGGAGCAGGAAAGTGCATTTTTTGGTGCCATGGATGGTGCGTCCAAGTTTGTACGCGGAGATGCAATTGCGGGACTTATCATAACGGCGGTGAATGTCTTTGGTGGCATTGTCATCGGTGTGACGCGCCATGAAATGACACTCGGTGAGGCCGCTGATGTCTACACCAAGCTTTCAATTGGTGATGGCCTTGTTTCTCAAATTCCTGCCCTTATCGTTTCTTTGGCTGCAGGCCTTTTGGTGTCAAAAGGTGGCAACAAGGGCTCGGCGCAAGAAGCAATTGTCAGTCAACTTGGCGGATATCCGCGCGCCCTGACGGTCGCTGCCTCCCTCATGGGTCTTATGTCATTGATGCCAGGGCTTCCCTTCATTCCGTTTGCGTTTCTTGCCGGAGTCATGGCAATTGCGGCTTACTCCATTCCAAAACGACGCAACATGAATCTCCAGATATTGGAGAATGAAAAGCAGGAAATCGAAAACAAAAAACAGGAGAATGATCGCAATTCCGTCAAAGAAATTCTGAGAACGAGCGAAATTGAGCTATGCCTTGGCAAGCAACTGGCAACAACAATGCTCATTGCGCATGGCGAGCTTGCGCATAGGGTTTCAAAGATGCGTAGGAAATTTGCGCAGCAATACGGGTTTGTGGTGCCTGAGATACAACTGAGCGATGATTTTTCCATTCCACCAAAATCCTACAGCATAAAAATCCATGGAACAGCCATCGCCTTCTTCGAATTGCGGATTGGGGAAGTCATGGTTATTCCAAATGAACTTGGAAAACCGGACCTGCCTTTTGACGAAGCGAGGGAACCGGCATTTGGAATGGAATCCATTTGGGTGCAGGATGTCTTTTCAAGTGAATTAAAGCGCACAGGTTACAGTCCCATTGATGGGATGTCAGTCATGCTTACGCATTTGAGTGAACTAATCCGCAACAATCTTTCTCATCTTTTGTCGTATAAAGATATGCGTGCACTCATGGATAGGTTGGAGCCTGAATACAAAAAACTGCTGGATGAAACATGCCCGGCATTGATTTCCTTTTCCGGGTTTCAAGCCATCCTCAAGCTCCTCCTCGCGGAGAGAGTATCAATAAGAAACATTCATCTCATCCTTGAGGCAGTAGCGGAAATTGCCCCACATGCACGAAAGCCTGAAGCCATTGTAGAGCACGTCCGCGTACGCATTTCACAACAGATATGTGGAGATCTTTCCCATGACGGTGTGCTCAAGGTTATTCGCCTCGGAAGCCGCTGGGATCTGGCTTTCCATCAAAGCCTCAAGCGAGATAGCAAAGGTGAAATAATTGAATTTGATATTGATCCGCGCCTGATTGAACAGTTCGCACAGGACGCGACTAAAGCCTTCAAGCCGCACATGGACAAGGGTGTGCGTCTTGCGCTGGTTACCGCTCCAGAGGCTCGGCCTTATGTTCGCATGATCATTGACCGGCTCTTCCCAAATCTGCCCGTGCTTTCCCATATCGAGATTGCGCGGGGGGTTCACGTTGATGCGCTCGGCGTCATTTCGTGATTCCGCTTGTTACTGACGCCATGTTTGTTGGTGTGCTGGTTCTTTGCCGCGTGGGCAGTTGTATGATGGTTTTGCCGGGGTTTGGGAGCCCGCGAATTCCCATGCAGTTCAGGGCACTTCTTGCTGTTGCCATTTCATTGACTCTATTGCCTCTATTGTACGAAGCAGGTGCAGAAGCTGCGGTGCGAGCGGGTGAGTCTGGAAAGCCACTGCTGTTAGGAGGGGAAATTCTCAATGGGGTGACGATTGGTCTGCTGTCCCGGCTTTTCATGGTTGCCCTGTCGTTTTCTGCAACAATTCTCACCAACCTCATTGGGCTTGCCCCCACTCCGGGCGCGCCAATTGATGACACTGAACCTGCTCCTGCTCTTGTGAATCTCATCAGTTTGACTGCAACCATGCTGATTTTCGCCACCAATCTTCATTACGAGTTTATTCGTGTCCTGATAGCTTCTTATAGTGCTTTAAAAATTTCCAGTCCGATTGACATGGGGTGGTATCTCGACGAGATTTTGGAAAGGCTTGGGCAAACATCGGCACTCGCCCTCAGGCTTTGTGGCCCCTTCATTGTCTATTCAATAATAGTTAACCTTGCCATTGGTTTTGCCAACAAGTTCACACCACAGATTTCGGTTTACTTCATCACAACAGGCATGGTTGCGGCGGGTGGTCTTTTCCTAATTTACTTCACAATTGATGATTGGATCAGTCAGTTCCTGCAAGATTTTTCGTCTTGGTTGCGGTAGTTTAAGCCAATGCCTGAAAGACTGAAGAGAATCAGTAAAATGCGCGACGCCTGGGCGCAGCGCAAGAAATCAACTGAGTATAGGATTGCTTCGATAGCGACAGAGATTTTCAAGCTCAGTAGGGAAGAGGAACTTTTGATCAAATTCCACGACGGTAATAAAGGCTTGGTGGACCTGTTTCCTGAAGTTTCAATACTTCGGCTCATCGCGCTCAATGATCAGAAAGCTGAATTCAACAAAAAAATGGATTTCGCACGAGCGGCCCATCGTCAAGACTCTTTAGGCCTGAAACGATGCGAGATTTTTGAGGAACGGCTTGCATCTGATTTGAGGCAAAGGGACGAAGCGGATGCGCTGGAATCAATCTTTGAAGTGTTCTTGCTGCGTAACCGGGAATCTTCGTAAGGTTGCCGCAAGCAACTGTTGGGAACATGCGCTCAGGTGAACTTTGAGGTAATATTTCGGTGGCCATAGCAATCACGTCTGATCTTGTGCTGGATGTTGTCAAGGCAGCAAATCCTGATCGCGTCAGAATTGCTCAGATTGGCTTGCAACGCGGCAGAACGGCAGAAAAATCGAACGTGGAATTTGCTGAGGCCGTGAACACCGTACAGCACAAGGCAGGCATTGGGCGATTTCTCGCAACAGATATTGTGAGTGATGTCGTGAATGCAGCCAATCCCACGAGGCTCAAGAATAGCATCATGCAGCTCGCAGGCACGTCTGATCCTGCAAAATTGGATTTTGCCAATGTGGTGGCGTCCGCCAATGATGTAGAACCCGTTGCGTCCAATGGGTCAACCAAAGCAATGAACCCAAAAGAGAAAGCCTACCAGCAATTCGAGGCCACTGTTCTTCGCAATTTTGTTGAAGAAATGCTGCCAAAATCCGCCGAAAGTGTTTATGGCGAAGGCACCGCAGGAAATGTCTGGCGTTCGATGCAGGCCGATTTCATGAGCCAGGAGTTGGCGAAATCGGGTGGTGTCGGCATAGCGTCCACACTCGCGAAAATGGATGACGCAAAGGCCAAAGCCCAATCAGGCTTGACCCTCAACGAGATTTCGCCAAGTGCAGATGGAACAGGCGGTTCCATCGTCAATTCGACTGTATGGCCTTACTTTAGCCGTTCAAAAATTGGTGTTTTTGAATCATGACAAACCCACCTCTAGTAACCCACGGTGGCCAGTCAGCTGTGGCCACTCCAAATGTAAACCAGTTGCGCGAAGTCATAAACCGGCTGGTAATCGCAATTGCTGAAGAAAACCATATCCTTCGTGAGCAGCGTGATTTGTCACTGGACTCGATCATCCACAAAAAAAGTCAGTTGCTGCTTGAGTTGATGCGCGCGCAAAAAGGCTGCAGCCAAGAATTCATCAAGTCCAATCTCGAAAAGGATATTCGCAAGTTCAAAGCGCTAATGAGTGTCAATCAAAGGCTTCTTTCCGTTCATCTCACCGCCGCACGTGATGTTTCAAACACAATCCTTGATGTTTTGCGCCAGAATGATTCTGATGGAACCTACGGAGGTTCCGCACATATGGTCCGTGGCATTTAGTGATAAAAACGCTTCTCATTGGCCTTTGGGTTTGTGTTGTCGCTTTGGGCTCAAGCTATTTTTTTGCCCAGATGCGAAGCAGCAGCTCAGCGCACGAGCCGTCAGCGGAAGAAGGCGAGGCGATAGAATTCATCAAGACCGATATGGTGAGTGTTCCCATTATCAAGGCTGGAAAAGTGCAGGGCTATCTGGTTGCACAACTTTCATTTGCGGTAAGCAAGGGCGAAATGGCAAAACTGCCTTTCGAACCCATGCCCTACCTTGTCGATATAGCCTATCGCACACTTTATGAAAATTCTGCCGTTGATTTTTCGGAATTGAGACCTCAGGATCTGGCGTCTCTGGCGAATAAAATTACCGAGGGTGCCAACACGAAACTGGGTGCTGAGATTGTAAAAGATGTTTTGATGAATGAAATAAATTATGTGCCGCGTGACGAAGTGCGGACAAATTGGGTGAAGAAAAAATAGTTAATCCATTAAAATCGCTGGCCGGAGCAACATTCTTTGGAGAAAGCCAACGGATAGACTTAATTGCCAATCTCACAAACATGAAATCGAAGAATGCTGTCAGGCCAAGTTCACGCGAGCTGCTGTCAATGCTTTTAAGCGACACCGCAAATCTTTCGCAGTTTGTTCGTTACTCCGGATTGTCGGAAGAAATACGCGCTGCGCTTGAGCTTGATGCAAGGAATTCATCCACACACACGACACATCTTTCGGCCAGGCTGATGGGAGAGATCGACGAAATGCTTTCCAAGATTCGTCCTACCACCGTTGGCATTGATTCCTCATACGACGCCACTGCAAATCTTGGTGAAACCGGATCGGGAGCCTCACATCATCATTCTTCATCTTATGGAATTTCAGATTCTCGAAGCGATATCCCAACTGGAAGACCTGTCGAATCACTTTTCAGGCCGTTTTCACCCAGCCAAGCCGACTATGATAACATGATCGACGATATAAGATTGAATTCGGACAGGGCTGAATCTCCCAAGGTATTTTTCAATTTGGCCGACATGCCACCAGTTAAAGCACCGTGGGAAGGCGCTGGGCTAACGAGCGGCGCGTTATGCCTCGTGTTAGCCAGTCTTGTTGGAGTATTGCTATTCGGATTTTTTGTTCTTCTGAACTAGGTGTTTGATCCCAGGTTTTGATGGTGCAATATTCTCTCTGGAATGGAGGGATGCATTATGGGACAAATTCTTCACGGCAGCGTCTTGTTTCACCGTGCTGGGACGACAGTGTCTATTGGGACAGCTTCTACTATGCCCAGCGCTTTTTCATTGAAGAATTTATTGGTGAAGGCACAGCACCATTTTCCACATTGGATGACGCGATTGCAGCGCGATGCATCATTGATGCAGCAATACTATCCCTGCAAAGCAAAGCCTTCGTCTTCCCAAACTCATGCTTCATGCGGGCGACCAAAGGCAGCTCCTGGCGCGTACCCGCAGGCGCGCCGTGTTCCTCGATATAGCGGACCACGTTTCGGTAAACGAATTCGGAGTCATCGTCTGAATTCACGCGCTCGTCCACAGCCAATTTTGGAAAATCTGATCGTAGCACGCAGCGGAACCCAAGTTCACGTTCTTCCTGGACACGATACGACGCGGAAAAACAGAGAACACCTTGTTTTCCCGATCACCAATGACCTGTGGCATCAAATAGGCAACAGTCGCCAGGGTTTGCCTCCACAAAATCGCGAACGGCATTCTCCAGTGTTTGATTGAAGCTCACCCGGAATCGGAAATGAAGGCGATGCGCTTGCGGCGAGGCGGTGAATTGGCCCTGATTGGTTGTCTTATCCACTCCAATGCAGACAGGACACGATTACGCGTAGAGCTGCGCACATTGCTGAGGCCATTCAGTACACGATCCACCGTTGCCGTGCCGGCTTCTCGTGCGATCTCGGCAATCCGCGGTCCGCGCCAACTTTCGTTCGGTATCGTCCTCGCCAAGTGGGTTTTGAGCTTCCATCATCAAGATGGAAGGCTGTGATGCAAAATCACATCAAATCAGCGCCCGACTTTCGCAATTCTGAGAGAATTGGCTTTTTTGCCAGATGGATACCGGATTTGATATAAAAACAATCAAAATAATTCGATTTTGATGTTGCAAATTTTTGGAATAAATGTTCTATTTTCTTTTCCGCCGAAACAAACGCTCAAAAAAAGCACGAGGCGAGCCATTGAGGGAGGACTTGGATTGGCTGAGGAGAGCGCAATCAATTCGATGCCCGGATCCCTCTGCCGACGTTCGGGCAGCCGGGTTCCACCAATCAATGCAGGCATGGCTTTCCCTTTGATCGGCAAGGTCAATGGAGAGTTCACCAAGCAACATTGTACGCGTCCGCCCGTGACCAGCACCGCGTGCTCGTCACAAGGCGACCGCGGGAAAAGATGTGTAATTTCACAAATCCGTCAGGAAGACGGCAACCAGGAGGAGACGACCAAAATGAACAAGATGAAACTGATGCTGGGAGTAATGCTCACAAGCGCCACTTTGGCGCTCGGTGCAGTTACGGCCGACGCCGCCAACATCGCCGTGATCGGCGGCAAGGCCGACGACCTGTTCTGGAACAAAATCAAAAAAGGCATGGACGATGCCTGCCTTGCTGTTGTGGCCAATGGCGGCAGCTGCAACTACCTTCAGCTCCAAACTTATGACAATCTTGGTGCGGATGCGGCACAGCTTGTACGCACGGCAATCAGCCAAGGCGCAACTGGCATCGTCATTCCGAATTGGGTGCCGGAAGCAGAGGATCCAGCAATCAAGGAAGCCATTGAAAAAGGCATTAAGGTCATCCTGATCAACGCTGGCAACGCTGCCAAAGCCAAAGAACTCGGCGCCATCAACTATGTTGGCAATGACGAACTCGAGGCAGGTCTGGCCGCTGGCGCCAACTATGCCAAGAATGGGCAGAAGAATATCATCTGCGTTAATACTGTTCCGGGTGCCGCCAACCTCGAAGCACGCTGCAAGGGCGTTATCGATGGTGCTGCCGCCGGTGGTTCCAAAGCGGCACAGCTGCCACTGCCGGCGTCAAGCTTCGGTGATCCAACCGCCGTCGCAGAAGCCATCAAAGCGACCTTGTTGAAGGATGAAACGATCGACGGTGTCATCACGGTCTCGGCTGGTGACGCTGACAGCGCCGCCACGGGCATCGACCAAGCTGGCAAGACCGGCAAGGTGATCCTCGGTTCATTCGATTTCAACCAGTCGGGTCTTGATCGCATCAAGGCGGGCACACAAGGCTTTGCCGTAGACCAGCAGCCCTACCTGCAGGCGAATATCGGCGTGAACCTGCTTGCCAATTACATCGATTTCGGCAACTTGCTGCCAACTTTCCCGGTTCTCACGGGCCCCGGCATCATTGACTCGTCGAACATCGAGCCAACGCTGAAGGGCGTTGCTGCTGGTGCGCGCTGACACTTGACTGAAACTGGCGTCCGGCCCGAAGCTCCTGTTCGGGCCGGACGCCTCTTAATTTGGAAATAATCAGGCAGACTTCAGTCACTGAAAGCGAACACTCATGACCGCCAAACCCATCGAACGTGAAGTAGAAAAGGTCTCAAGTGGTAGCTTTTCCTGGGGAGGCCTTTTTCGCAGGCCAGAGTCCGGCGCATTTCTTGGCCTTGCGGCCATGTTCGTATTCTTCACCATTTTCGGCGGTTTAAGCTTCCTGACAGTTGGCAGCGTCGGCGCATGGATGAATATCGCAGCAAGTCTAGGAATCATCGCCATTCCAATAGGATTGCTCATGATCGCGGGTGAATTGGATATTTCTGTCGGTTCGATGGTTCCGGCTGGCTCCATGACAATTGCCATCATTTGCGGCCACTATCATATGCCCATTTGGCTCGGAGTTGCAGCCGTGCTCCTGCTTGGAATTGTTGTGGGCCTCATCAACGGGAACCTGGTGGTGCGCACGGCGGTGCCATCTTTCATCGTCACATTGGGAACATTGTTCGCGATGGCGGGCTTCATTCTAGGCCTTTCAGTGATTATCACGGGCACCACAAGTGTTGCCCTGAAAGCTCCTCCTCTTGCCAAGGCCATTTTTGGGGATTTGTATTTTGGCAAGCAGTTCCAAGTCATCATTGCTTGGTGGCTGGCCGCTGCGGCTGCCTATATCTTTTTTGTGCATTATTCGAAGTATGGAAACTGGATTTTCGCCATGGGGGGAGATCGTGTAGCTGCGCGCAATGCCGGCATTCCCACCAACCGCATGACCATCACACTCTTCGTCCTCTCAGCAACAAGTGCTGCCTTTGTAGGCATGTGCCAGGCAATCCTGTTCAACTCTGCGCAAGTTTCCGGCGGGCAGTCATACATCTTCAATTCAATTATTGCAGTGGTGGTCGGCGGCGTTTTGCTGACTGGCGGTTTCGGCTCGGTGATCGGCATACTCTTCGGCACCATCACTTTCGCAATCGTAACACAGGGCATCTATTACACGAATTTTGACCGCAATTGGTCCAGCCTCATCATTGGCATGCTGCTGCTGGCCGCCGTCCTCATGAACAACACCTTCCGCCAAATGGCGTTGACTTACAGGCCGAAAAAGAAGTGAGGACAGGACCCATGACAACATCATCAAACACGCCCATCCTCGAACTCAAGAACATCAACAAGTCCTTCGGCCCGATTGAAGTGTTGAATGACATTTCGCTGAAAGTGCGGGCCGGCGAAGTGCTCTGCCTTCTTGGCGACAATGGCGCCGGCAAGTCGACGCTGATCAAGATCATGTCCGGCGTGTACGTGCCGAGTTCCGGAACCGTGCTGATGGATGGAGAGCCCGTCGCCTTCAACACGCCAAGGGACGCGAGCGAAAGGGGCATCGCGACGGTGCACCAATTCGGCGGAACCTTTCCACTGATGAGCATCGGACGGAGCTTTTTCGTCGGAGTTGAACCGACCAAAGGATGGGGTCCGTTCAAGATCTTTGACCGCAAGAAAGCCAATGAGATTGCGGTGAAGTCTGTGCAGGACTTTGGCATTACCCGCATCGACGACGGTGACCGTTTGGTCGGCGGCCTGTCTGGCGGTGAGCGCCAGTCGCTTGCCATCGCCCGCGCTGTTTACTTTGGCGCCCGCGTGTTGATCCTCGATGAACCGACCGCCGCTCTTGGCGTCAAACAGGCTTCGCATGTGCTCCGCATTGTGAACCAGGCAAAGAAGCGTGGGCTGGCCGTGATCTTCATTACTCACCAGGTGATGCATGCCATGGCCGTAGGCGACCATTTTGCGGTGCTCATCCGTGGTGCCATTGCGGCTGATTTCAAGAAGGGCGAACGCACGCGGGAAGAAATAACCGATCTCATGGCTGGCGGTGAAACGATGGCCGAGCTTGAAGCCGAGATCGAGAGTTACATGGCCACACACGAAGGTCATCCGCCGCATGCCGACGGCTGACAGCAACGCCATTCAACACGGGTAAAACATGAAATCCCCATTCACACTTGCCGCTTGTGCCGAAATGCTGTGGCAGGACAGGCCCATGGAGTGGCGCCTGAAGCGCCTCACTGAACTGGGCTTTCAGGCAGGCATCTGGAACTGGACCAACCACGACCTCACCATGCTGGAACGTTCAGGGGCAACCCTGTCGTCCATGACAGGATACATCAGCGGACGCTTGGCTGACGATGAAGGTGCGGCTGAATTGTTGAAAACGGCACGGCAGTCCATTGATGTTGGCAAGCGGCTAAACGTGGCGCGGCTCAACCTGCACAGCACCGGATTGGGTGATCGTGGTTTGCCAGCCACTCCATGTGAAGTGGTGACAGGCGCCATGTGGCTCAAAGCGCGGGGCACATTAAACCGCATCGCTGACCTCGCCGAGGAGCACGGTGTTACCTTCATGATCGAAAATCTCAATCTGCCCGTTGATCATCCCGGCGTGCCCTTCGCCAAAATTGAAGACACGCTGGCCCTTGTGTCGTCCGTCAACCGCGAAGGTTTGAAACTCAATCTCGATCTCTACCATGTCCAGATCGGCGAGGGAAACCTCATCGAGTGGTGCCGCAAATGCCAGCCCTGGATTGGTGAAATCCAAGTTGCTGACGTTCCAGGCCGCATGGAGCCGGGAACTGGCGAGATTAATTATTCCGGTGTCGCAAGCGGATTGAAAAAAATGGGCTATAATGGCCCTGTGTGCATGGAAGCTTTTGCATCTGGCGAGCCAGAGAAAGCCTTGGACGCCTTCCGCGCAGCATTCGCATAAATAATAACATGACTTTGGTCGTGTACGGAGAGCGGATATGGATGAACTGAAATTTGGCACCAAGAACAAGCGCGGCGATTTTGCGCCAAAAGACCCCCTGCAAATTGCGCCCTATTTTGAATTTCCGCCAAAGCCCCTGAAACTCCTTAAGTTCCTGAAAGGCTATTTCTTCCCGTGGAATGTACTCTACATGGCGTTGGCCCTGCTATTTTGGTTCTATCTCACTCCCAGCGCCGAGACGACAAAGGTTTTGGCACCCGGCTGGATTGCATTTCTCCTAGTGCGCAATTCAATTCTCGTGCTTGTGATTTACGGCCTTCTGGAACTGCGGCTCTACATGAAGCGCAGCCAAGGCAATCGGTTCAAATATAACGGTCAGTTTCCAGCCGAAAAGCCAAGTGATGTTTTCATGTTCAAAAACCAGAACATTGACAACATTATCAGGACCTTTGTGTCAGGCGTGCCGTTCTGGACCGCGTGGGAAGTGTTCGGATTGTGGGCCTATGCCAATCATTGGGGCCCATGGACAACATTTGCCGAGCATCCCTATTGGCTCGCGCTTTTCGCTTTCCTCATTCCGTTCTGGCACGAGTTCCATTTTTATTGCATTCACCGCCTGATCCATGTGCCCGTGTTGTATAAATATATCCACTCTGTGCATCACAACTCGGTAAACCCAAGTCCATGGTCGAGCCTGTCCATGCATCCAATCGAGCATCTGCTCTATTGGTCGGATTCACTCATCCATCTCGTTTTGCCATCGCATCCTTTGCTTTTCCTTTATGGCCTGCAGGTCACAGGCACGGGCGCAGTTGTCGGTCATATCGGTTTTGATAAAATTGAAGTTGGAGATGAGACCGGCGTGCCGACCCATGCTTACGCTCATTACCTTCATCACAAGTATTTTGAAGTGAATTATGCCGATGGAACCACTGCCCTCGATAAACTCTTTGGCACCTGGCACGACGGCAGCAAGGAAGCTCAGGCTTTGATGGAAGCGCGCTACGAAAGGAAGGTCGCCCGCATCAATGCGAAACAATGAATTGACGGCGAATAAAATGAACAAGTTGGAGCGCGTGACGTGACAATACGCGTGGGGTTGATCGGTGCCGGCATCATGGAAGCCGACCATGCAAATATCTTGTCAAAGCAGATACCGGGTGTGACGTTGCAGGATGTATGTGATGCGGATGCAGGGCGTGCCAAATCGGTGGCGGATGCACCATTCGTTTGCCTATTGACTTGTTCTCGTTGACAAAATTGACGATGGTTCTTTGCCCGCGACTTCCTGCAAATTCTTTTTCAGGTGTAACCCAGCGGTCACCCAGACAGGCAAACAGGAACGAATTCCTTATAAGAAAAGCCCGCTATCTCAGTTGAGATAACGGGCTTTTATTTGGTTGCGGGAGCCAGATTTGAACTGACGACCTTCAGGTTATGAGCCTGACGAGCTACCGGGCTGCTCCATCCCGCGTCAATGACGCTGGCGGTGTGTAGCAACCATCGGCGCGCTTGGGAACCCCCAAATACAGTTTATTTGAGTTTTCATGACAAAGCGCGGATTTTGTCGCATTATGTTTCTTTTTTAGCGTGCTTGTTGATTTGGGGCGCTGTTGGTTGGGGACTTTTTCATGGAAAACAGGCTGGCCCTCATTACGGGCGCTTCTGGCGGAATTGGCGAAGCGTTCGCGCAACTGCTTGCAGCAGAGGGCTTTGGGCTGATTTTGGTTGCCCGCAGGGATCGGGAACTGCACCGCGTCAAGGGCGTGATTGCGTCGAAACATTCTGTGCCCGTGCATATCATTGCCCTTGATCTCAATGACAGGAATGCTGTTGAAAAAATGGCGGAGGAGTTGTTGGCGCGAAATCTGGTTCCAACTCTTGTGGTGAACAACGCGGGGTTTGGACTTGTCGGCAAGGCCGATGAATTGTCGCGCCAAGGGCAGCTGGAAATGATCGACGTGAACATTCGCGTGTTGACGGATCTTACGTTGCGCTATCTGCCTGGCATGGTTGCGGCAAAGGCGGGTGGGGTTATCAATGTATCGTCGGTTGCCGGATTTATGCCGGGGCCTATGATGGCCATATATTTTGCAACCAAGAATTATGTTTTGAGCTTTGGCGAGGCACTCTCTGAGGAGCTTAAGGGAACGGGTGTCACAATCACAACGCTTTGCCCCGGCATTGTCAAAACAGGTTTTCAGGCACGCGCAGGAATGCCAGAGGTAAGATCGAGAGGGGTAACGCCAAGAGATGTCGTGACGGAGGCTTGGGAAGGACATAAATTGCAGAGGCGTGTTGTCATTCCCGGATTTTTCAATAAGATTTCAGCTTATGGTATGCGTTTGGCACCACGGTCGCTGGTGCTTCCGGTGGTGAAAAGAGTTATGGGCAAACGCCGTTAATTCCGAAGGGCAAAACCAGACTTGGCCAAACAACCTAAAATTCTCATCGTGCTGCATCAGGAAACCTCGACGCCGGGCCGTATCGGCATGATGCTTCAACAACGGGGCTTTGCCCTCGACATTCGAAGGCCCTGTTTGGGCGATGTGCTGCCTGTGTCGATGGAAGATCATGAAGGCGCCATCGTATTTGGCGGTCCGATGAGCGCCAATGATGGTGATCCGTGGATTGCCAAGGAGATTGACTGGATTGGCGTGCCGTTAAAAGAGCAGAAACCGTTTTTGGGGGTCTGCCTAGGCGCGCAAATGCTGTCGATGCAGCTGGGCGGCAATGTGGGGCCACACCATGAGGAGCGGGTGGAGATTGGTTACTACCCGATTTTTCCGGTGAACGGCGGCGATGGCATTGAGCATTGGCCAACGCAGGTTTACCAGTGGCACCGCGAAAGCCTTACACTGCCGCGGGACGCGAAATTATTTGCCCGCGGTGAGCACTTTGAAAACCAGGCGTTTCGTTACGGCGAGGCCGCCTATGGCATTCAGTTCCACCCGGAGGTGACCCGCCTCACCATGCACCGGTGGGTGGTGAAAGCTGCGCACAGGTTCAGCCTGTCAGGCGCACAAGGCGCCCACGAACATCTCCATGGACAGCTCGTCCATGATGATGCCGTAAAAAACTGGCTTTCGGTTTTTCTGGATCGGTGGCTGGTGCAGGGTGCCAAATTGGCACAGAAAACTTCGCAAATTGCCGAAGCGGCACAGTAAATAAACTGGCTGTTAAGCACTTTTCACGCGCTTGGAAAGACTTTCGAAACACTGTTGCGGCATGATGGATTCACGGCACACAAAATCTTTCGGGGTGATGTGTCAAGGCCAGTCCGGGATAAAGTATTGCGTACCTGGACACCAAATAATTTCGAGGGGCGTCCTGTTGGAGCCCCTCGTTTCATTTCAAGGCCAATCCTGTTGCCGGTACATCCGCGGTCAACAGGCGGCTGATCTGCCTGGAAATTACTTCGCCTGCAAACGGTCTGCCGAAGGCTTGCCGCTGCGCTTGTCGGTCACGATTTCAAATGAAACCTTCTGGCCTTCATTCAGGCCGCTGAGGCCTGCACGCTCAACTGCGCTGATGTGAACGAACACATCGGTGCTGCCTGCGTCTGGCTGAATGAAACCGAAGCCCTTTTGGGCGTTAAACCACTTTACTGTTCCTGTTTGCATAATTCTTCCTTTCAAGATGAAGATGCGTTTGGCGCGCCTGCACAACATGCGCAGCGCTACCGTCTCGATGTTTGGGATATAAGGTTGAGGGCTATCGCATCTTTAGTTGGAAGATACACAGCCGAGCCAGTCGGCCGAAACTCGATAAGCGCCATATGGGCGCTTTTTTGTCGAATTGCAAGGGGGATTTGCGATCGTCAGGTTGGCGACCGCTGGATTGACTTGATGGGACCGCGGCGATTGTTGGATTTCTCCGCAATCTTGGTATCCTGGGCCATAATCAGCGTTTTGGCATGCTCATCACCGTCGCCATCGGCGAGATCGGCGGCGGCTATCTTACGGCGTGAGCTTCGCGTCCCATCTTCGTAAACAACGTCGAAAAGCACAAAACTCTCATCAACACGTGCTTTCTTTTTGGCCATCGCAGTCCTTTGTTCCCATTTACCATGTTTGTCGAGGGCAAATCTGCTTGCAACCATTTAAGTCGCATGATCGTATAACTTGCATGCGAATCTTGATTTTGACGGTTGCTTTCATTCTCATTGTTGGAGGCCTCGCTTTTCATTTTGCGGCTTTGCGAATCTTCAATTTTTTTGTGCCGAAAGATTCAGAATCTTTTACCATGGCACAGGCCGTCGCGTACGGGCCAGACAGCCGCCAGAAACTTGATATCTACAAGCCAAGCATTGCAACATCGCCTCTGCCAGTTTTGCTTTTTGTGCATGGCGGTTCCTGGAAGGATGGCAGCCGCGAAGGTTATGAGTTTGTCGGGCGCGCCTTTGCCGCCAGGGGCTATCTCACACTGGTGATTAATTACCGCTTGTTGCCTGACCATAAATTTCCTGCCTTTGTGGAGGATGTTGCGCTTGCCATCGCTTGGGCTGAAAAGCAGGCTGCGGGTTTTGATGGCGATGCCAAGCAGATATATGTCGTTGGCCATTCAGCGGGTGCTTACAATGCGGCACTGGCAATTCTGGACAAGAAATATCTAGTTGCCGCAGGTGTTGATGCATCGTCGTTGCAGGCCGTTGCAACGCTTGCCGGACCCTTTGATTTTTTGCCGCTTGATACGCCGGTTACGATTGCAACATTCGGCGGCGTTGCCGATCAGGCCTCAACACAGCCCATCAATTTCGCCCGCGGCGATGCGCCACCGTTTCTGCTTTTGACGGGAACGGAAGACACGACGGTGTTTCCGAAGAACAGCCGCGCCTTGGAAAAGCGATTGCTCGAGCTAGGCGCTGTTGTTGAGGAGCGCGAGTATGAAGGCGTTGGACATGTCGGTATTCTAACGGCAATAGCAAAACCATTTAGGCGCGAAGACGTGCCAGTGTTGGATAACGTCTTGAGTTTTTTTGCCAAACACGCGAAACCGCAGGAAATGGTGCCGCTTAGGTGACTCGAACACCTGACCCCCGCATTACGAATGCGGTGCTCTACCAACTGAGCTAAAGCGGCAACGCTTTGACGATGGCCACGGGATAGACGGTTTTTGTTTCAGATTCAACTATCAGTTAGAAGTGGCCTATTGGGGCGGTCTGCCATGTCGTGATCGTCGTCCGGAAGGCCCGGGTCGTCGGGCGGGCGGGGCAGTTCTGCCATCATGGGTTTAACCGTAATGGTGGGCGTTTCGGTCGTCTCGATCGCTTGAGGTGCGGGCGCTGGCTTGGGTTCCGCCAACATTTCGAAAGGGGTTTTCCACTGGCATGGAACGATTTCGCCTGAGACGGGCGATACGGGAACCCAGCGCTGGCTGGCGACGCCATCTGACACCCACATGGGATCGCGCGGCGCATGGATGGCGCGCGAAAGCCATTCGCGGGCGCGGCCCTTGTCGCCAGTGGCATCTTCGATATCGGCCATCAGGGCGCAGATACGGGCTTGCGGTTGGCCGCCCAAAAACGGCTCCAGGGTTTTGCGGGCAACGTCCCAGCGCTGGGCCGCAGCGGCGGCTCGTGCAAGGGCGTAAGCAGCCTCAACTGAATCGGATGTGTTGCCAACGAGATCGCGGACGCGCTCAAAGCGCGCCTCGGGGCCATCGCCCGGTTTTGCATGGGCCATGACTTCGGCCAAATCCGGATGCTGGGTGCGGCCCCAGGTTTCACGGATTATTTTTGCAACTTTGCGCGGGCTGTTCTGGCTGGCGTAAATGCGGGCGGCGACGAGGGCTGCGGGCACGAGGCTTACATCAAGCTTGTGGGATTTCAGCGCGAGGCTCAATGCCGTGTCCTTGTCTTTATCCTCAAGGGCCAACGCATGAGCGGCCAGCATAGCTGCCTGCTTCTGATTGCTTTCATCAGTTGGCAGCAGGCCGGACTTGGCTTGTTGCTGCAAGGTGATTGCGGCGTTTGACCAATCCTTGCGGAGTGACTGCAACTGCAACACGGCCGATGAGGCCCAGGCAAGCCGCGGATTGAGCCTTAATGCACGCTCGGCATGGTTCATGGCGGTGGTTACATCGCCTGCCTGGCGTGCTTCCGAGAAAAGGCCGCGAAGGCCAAGGGCTTCCGTATCCGGCGACTTGGCCATGTTTTCAAAAATGCGCTTGACGGAGGCACGGTCGCCCTTGAGCTGGGCTGCTTGCGCCGCCAGCACATTTACCAGCGGCTCATCAGCCAACCCATTGCCAGCGATGGCAGCGTGCTTTGCTGCGGCAACAGCATCGCCGGCGCCTGCAGCAATAATGCCACGCGAGAGGGATTCATAGGCTTTGCGATTTTTGCGGAAGCGCCAATAGTCCCGCGCTGCTGTGGGGCTGCGCCAAAGCTTGCGAAACAGGTTCCAGACATACCAAAGGAGTGCAACGGAGAGGAAGGCAATGCCGACGGCCACAACAAAGGCCATCTGGATCTCGCGGCCCATCCATTGGATGGTGACGGTGCCGGGGCGGTCCGCCAGCCAGGTGAAGAAAAGTGCCGCGGCAATGAGAAGGCCAAAGCGCCATAGAAGCTTTATCATTGTGCTGCGCCCATGCTGGCGATCTGGCGGGTGATTGCGTCTGACGTTTGCCCCAAAGATTTTTCAAGGTCGATGCGCGCTGCGGCCCGGTCGCGCCACTTGGTGAGGCCTGACGGTTTTGAGCCTTCTGCGGCATCAATTTTTTCAATGGCCTGCGCAAGGTCGCCGCTTTCGGCGAGGGCAGCACACTGCGCGGCAAGCTGGGGCCAGTCGGCTTCGCCGATCCTGCGGATGGTGATCACGCCTTTCAGTGCATTCCAGAAACTGTCCAAGTATGTGCCATCGGTGGCGGGCGTTTCGATTTCCGCTTTGGGCAGGGTGGGGATTAAAGCGTTGAGCTCCGCAGCGAGCCCCCCGGCATTCGGCAGTCCCTCGCTGGCGTGCGTCCCAAGCGCATCCAGACCAGCGGCGGCGGGAACCATGCGGGAAATGCGGTCGAATTCTTCGGCGTAGGATACGCCGGAAGATATTTTAGCCTTGAGGTCGGACAGGGATTGGGAGAGGGCAGACTTGGCGGTGGATTGGTCCGTCGGCGCTTTTACAGCTTTCAGGCTGGCCAGATCTTTTTCCAGCGAATCAACACGCTGGGCAAGGCTGATGAGCGCGCTGTTGTCGCCTCCTGATGTTGTAGGTGCCGTGCCCGAAATGGGTGTTGATTTCAGCTTTTCAATTTCTGCTCTCGCCGTTTTTACGGCTGCTTCGGCGGCGACAACGCGTGTCTCCAATGTTGCTGACGCGGTGGACAGCTTTTCGACTGCGTCATTGATTGTTGCTTCAAGCGTTCCGGCTTGCGATTTCGCCTGGCTTGCATTGTCGGCAATGCTTGCGAGCTGCCCGGACAGGGTCTTGGTTTGCGCTTCCAGTGCTTCAATGCGGGCCTGTGCACTCAGCATTTCATTGCTTGGCAAGTAGGACGAGATAAAATCCTTGTAGACCCAGCCCCCTGCGATGGCGCCGCCCAGCAAAGCAAGCAGCAGCCATTTCCCAGCGGAAGTCGATTTCTTGGGAGGCGTCGGCGGTAAAGGTGCGGATGGCGGTGCCGCATCCTCAATGGTCACATCTTCCGCATCAAGGTCAATAATATGCGGTTTTACGGGTTGGTCTGGTGCATCACTGGTCATGGGCTGGAGGCCTAACTGGTTCGGGGTGTTTGATCAAGAAGTGCTAACATCGCAGCTTCATCGGGTGTTTTTGCAATCCTTTTGGGCCAATTTTGAGGTAGCTTATTTGCAACGTTTTCCGAGAGACAATAATAGGTAGTGTTTGCGGCCAGCTTTTCCAATAGCTCTCTGGTGATGAGGTTCACCCAGAGCTGCGCGCTTCGGGGGGAATAGAGCGCCACGCCGCCAGCTTTTGTGAGCGCTGCCCCCAGCCCTTCGGGCGATTCGATCACCGCATCATAAATTATGACGCGGCTAACCGTGAAGTTCCGGGCTCTTAGAATTGATTGCAGATCGGCAGATGTTTCGGTGCCTGACAGATAAAGGATGGTACCGTTCTGCGGATTGAATTTTTTTATGATGTAATCTGACAGACCATGAACGTCACCACCTTCTGCCGAGCAGTTTTTGAACCCTTGGGCTTTTGCCTCGGCAAGGGATTGCGGCCCAACCGTAATGAGCGGCAAATCCTTTAGAGCATTTTCAAACGTGCCATATTTTAACGCATTGGCGCTGGTGGCGCATATCAGTTGATAGCTTTCGCGCGGAATTTTCACATTGCTGCGCGGAACAATTTTGAGCAATGGCAAAACGGTGGCGGTGTGTCCCCTTGCAAGCAGTTTTTCCTGCAGGGTTTTTGCATCTTCAATTGGCCTGGTGATGATCAGATGCATCAGAACGCGATCAGCGCGCCGCCACGCGCTTTCACTTCTTGGCCTGCGTCTTCGCCCATGCGGGCTGCATCTTCTACTGCACCTTCACGTGTTGTTTCAAAGCAGTGGATACCATCAAGTGTCAAAGCGTGGCCACGGAAAGAAAGTGTTTTGCCGTTCAAGGTTGCATGGCCGGCAATCGGCGTGCGGCAAGAGCCATCGAGGGCTTTCAGGAAGGCGCGCTCGCAGGCAACGGCGGCATGGCTTTCATAGTGATTGATGGACGCAAGCAGTGCACGTGTTGCCTCATCATCTTCGCGGATCTCAATGCCGATGGCGCCCTGGGCAATGGCAGGCAGCATGATTTCAATCGGCATGGCCCTGGTGATCTTATCCGAAAGACCCAACCGGTTTAAACCGGCACAGGCCAGGAATGTGGCATCTGCCACGCCCTCAGCAAGTTTGCGAAGGCGGGTTTCAACATTGCCGCGAAATTGGACGGATTTCAGGTCGGGGCGAAATCTTAAGAGCTGTGCTGTGCGGCGGACCGAGGATGAGCCGACTGTTGCGCCAATCCTAAGCTCCTCAATTGAATTGGCAACGGGGCTCAAGAATGCATCCCTAGGGTCTTCGCGGGGCAAAATGGTTGTAATCGTCAGGCCTGCGGGCAGGACTGCTGGCATGTCTTTCATTGAATGGACTGCCAAATGGATTTCACCAGCCAGCAGGGCTTCTTCGATTTCCTTCGTGAACAGGCCCTTGCCGCCAATTTCAGCAAGTGGCCGATCCTTGATGCGGTCACCTGTCGTTGAAATAGGGATGATCTCAATATCTTCAGGACTAAGCCCATGGGCCGCAATCAGCCTGGCGCTGGTTTCGCGGGCTTGGGCCAAGGCGAGGGGAGAACCTCGGGTTCCGATCTTGATACGCGGCATTTGCAAGTTATATCCGGTGGATGCTAGAGCGAGGCCTCGTTCTAGCCGCTAAATTGTGAGACGTCATCTTTTCCATGATTCATATACTTGGCATCGAAACTTCCTGTGACGAAACGGCTGCGGCTGTTGTTCGCAGGCGGAGCGATGGCTGCGGTGAGATTGTCAGCAACATAGTGCTTTCGCAGATTGCCGATCATGCGCCCTATGGCGGTGTGGTGCCGGAAATTGCGGCGCGGGTTCACATCAGCCATCTGGACCGGCTGGTGGCGGCAGCAATGGCAGAAGCCAAGTTGCGCTATAGCGATCTTTCTGGTGTTGCCGCAACGGCAGGCCCTGGTTTGCTGGGCGGTGTCATCGTCGGACTTACGACAGCCAAGGCTATTGCAATGGCTTGCAACAAGCCCTTGCTCGCGATCAATCATCTTGAGGGCCATGCGCTGACGCCAAGGCTTTTGCAACCCTGCGCCTTTCCCTATTTGCTGCTGCTGATATCTGGCGGCCACACGCAGTTTCAGTTGGTGGAGGGCGTTGGCCGATACCGCCGGCTTGGCACAACGATTGATGACGCTTTGGGTGAGGCTTTTGACAAGACGGCGAAACTTTTGGGCCTGGGCTATCCGGGGGGGCCCAAAGTTGAAGCCTATGCACGGAAAGGCAACGCGCAACGGTTTGAATTTCCGCGTCCATTGATGGGCCGCAAGGACTGCAATTTTTCATTTTCCGGCTTGAAAACGGCGGTTCGTGAGACCGTAAATAATCTGGGCCTATTATCGGAGCAGGATATTGCAGATGTTTGCGCAAGCTTCGAGCTGGCTGTGGCGGAAACTTTGCAGGACCGTTTGAAGATGGCCATTCGAGCATTTATTGATATTCATCCCGATGTCAAAGAACCGGCATTGATTGTAGCGGGTGGTGTTGCTGCAAATGAAACTTTGAAGAAAGTACTGGCAGCGGCAGCGCAGATTCACGGATTTAATCTTATCGTTCCACCGCCTGCGCTCTGCACGGATAATGCGGCGATGATTGCCTGGGCGGGGGCTGAACGGCTGGTGCTGGGTTATGTTGACGATCTTGATGTAGCAGCACGTGCGCGTTGGCCTTTGGATGAAGCGTCGGTGCCGGTTTATGGATCGGGCAAATTGGGGGCGAAGGCATGAAGCGGCGGATCGCGGTGGCGGGTGATGGCGCATGGGGCAAGGCACTCGCGCATGTATGCAGAAGCGCTGGCCATGATGTGGGCATGTGGTCGCGATCGCATTCGGACATCAAGGACATGGCAAGCTACAATGCGGTCATTATTGCCGTTCCCGCACAGGCCGTGCGCGAAGTGTTGACGCTCCTCAAGGCTCCTTCGAATGTCCCACTGATTATCAGCGCCAAAGGCATTGAACGGAATACATCCAAATTCATGAATGAGGTTGTGCGGGATGTCGTGCCGGGCGCGCAGGTTCTGGTTCTTTCGGGGCCAAGTTTTGCACGGGACGTCATGAAATCACTGCCAACGGCGGTAACGCTTGCCGCATCAACATTGGCCGAGGCTGGTGAATGGGCACAGGCCTTAACATTGCCGACGTTTCGCATTTATGGTTCAGACGACATCATGGGTGTTGAAATTGGTGGCGCGCTCAAGAATGTTTTGGCGATTGCCTGTGGCATTTCTGATGGCCACGGACTTGGTGACAGCGCGCGGGCGGCATTGACGACACGGGGGTTTGCAGAACTCATGCGATTTGGAAAAAAACTTGACGCAAAACCTGAAACGCTGACGGGCCTTGCGGGTCTGGGCGATCTTCTTCTGACATGTTCTAGCCGCCAATCGCGCAATTATTCCTTTGGGTTTGCTATTGGCAAGGGCAAAACGGTCGAAGAGGCCTTGCTTGCATCGCAGGGTGTAGTCGAAGGAGCGTCGACAGCGGGCGTTGCACATGCCCTCGCGCAGCGTCACGGTGTTGACATGCCGATTATTGCGGCGGTAGCAGCTATTATTGACCGTGGTGCTGAACCTGCCGGGGAAATTGCCAAATTGCTGGCGCGGCCCGTGCGTGAAGAAATCAGATAGGGAGAGAACATGCTTTTTGCTTTGATATGTACGGACAAGCCAAATGGTCTGGCGTTGCGCCAAGAGGTGCGGCCGGAACACCTGTCGTTCCTTGAGGGCCTGGGCTCGAAATTAAAAGCGGCGGGCCCTTTTACGGACGATGACGGCACGGCTACCGGCAGCCTTGTGATTATCGAAGCGGAGAACCGCACCGCCGCGAAGTTGATTGCAGACAATGACCCCTATGCAAAGGCCGGGCTTTTTGTGTCGGTTGAAATCAAGCCGTGGAAGTGGCTGATCAAAAATCCGGAGAATGCATGATGGCCTACTGGCTTTTCAAATCTGAACCCGGAGTATGGTCATGGGACATGCAGAAGGCCAAGGGCAAGGTGGGCGAGGAGTGGACGGGCGTTCGCAATTATCAGGCGCGCAACAACATGCGTCTCATGAAAATTGGCGACAAGGGCTTCTTCTACCACTCCAACGACGACCGGGCGATTGTGGGCATTGTCGAGGTATGCAAACTGGCGCACAAGGATTTAACGGCGGATGTGGATACGTGGGAGTGTGTGGATATCCGTGCGCTGATGGATGTGCCGGAGGCTGTCTCCCTCGATTACATCAAAACTGACAAACGCCTGTCCGAAATGGTGCTGGTGAAAAACTCGCGGCTTTCCGTGCAGCCGGTGACTGCCGAGGAATGGAAAATCATTTGCGATCTGGGGGGCGTGAAAACGCCACCACGGCTTTCGTGAGCAAGTCGGCCTTCATTCGCGAAAATACCAGCGTCATGTCGCCACCTCTCGTACCGGAGGTGAAGCTGCATTTGGCCCATGAGGCCGTGCCACTATGGCAGAAGACCGAAGAAGAATTGGGTGAAATGGGCCTGCCGCCGCCCTTCTGGGCCTTTGCCTGGGCGGGCGGCCAGGCGTTGGCGCGGTATGTTTTGGACCATTCTCCCAACTTCAAATCCCTGAAAATTCTGGATTTGGCGACTGGCTCTGGCCTGGTTGGCATCGCAGCCGCGCAGGCTGGAGCGAATGTCATGGCTGCGGATATTGATGAATTTGCGACGACTGCTGCTGCCATGAATGCCGAATTGAATGGCATGGCGCTGGAAATCAAACTTGAAGATTTGCTTCCCGTTGATCCACCGACGGTTGATGTCATTCTCGTGGGAGATTTGTTCTATGAAAAATCATTGGCGGAACGCTGCTTGGCGTGGCTCAGGCTTGCACAGGCAGCGGGGGCCCGCATTTATATTGGCGATCCCGGCCGCAGTTATCTGCCGAAAGACCAGCTTGAAAAACTCAGTGAATACAATGTTCCCGTAACCCGTGATCTTGAAGACGCCGAGATCAAGCGGACGGCTGTGTGGCAATTAAAGGCCTGACGGCCGAACCCGTATTATTGAGCCAGAGCGCCAGCATGAGGATGGCAAGCGACGTCCACAACCAAATGTCAGCGCCGCCGCCATAGAACAGCGTGGCGAAGACAACAGCGGCGGGCGTTGAAACATAAACCGCCTGAATGGTGTAAACCGCGCCCTTGTCGCGGATGAGGGTAAAAAACGCGATGCGCTCAATGACCCACATGATGCCTGCCACAAGAACAGTCCAATAGGCAAACAGCGCCGGTGTTTCGGGTGCCCAGGGCGCTTCGTAGAGCAGCATGAAGGGGACGGCCACAAGTCCAGACCAGATGCTTTCGGATGTTCCGATGGAATAGACATCGGAGCTCTTCGGCCAGTAATGGGCGGCAAACCAGTTATAGGCCGTGTATGCCAGCGGTATGCCAAACGCCGCAATCGTCCACCAGGAAACATTGCCCGTCAGCATTCCTTCGCGCGACAAGATCAACACGGCACTTGAGGCAAAACCGGCGGCAACGGCTACAAGCCTGCGCCGCACGGCATTTTCCTGGCCCGTTAAGAGCGCCAGAAGATAATTGAAGAATGGTGAGGTTGAGATGATCAGCGCCATCTCGGTTGCCGGGATATGATGGACAACGTAAAGGCCAAAGCCAAAAGGCACATTCATGAGAATGGCGCAGACCAAGCCGAAGCCCATGACCTGACGATCCAGCTTTAATTTCGCGCCGGAAAAATATCCAATCAATGCCAAGCCGAGGGCCACACCAAAACCCGTATAGGCGATGACATGGGTCGGCGGCACGCCGAGTTCGGCCATGGCCTTGTAAAGCGACTGGGAAAGCCCCCAGAAAAGACCCAGTGAAATGAAATACAGGAAGTGGCGCGAAATTATCATGGTGATTGATATGGCAGATGCATAAACTTTAGACTACTTGATCGCCAAGCAGGTCAGGCCCTACATTGCGGCATATCGCAAGAGGAAACCGCCCATGTCTGACAAGATTTATGCCGTACCTGCCAACTGGAAAAAACGCGCCCTCGTTGACAAAGCAGGTTACGAGGCGATGTATGCGGAATCGGTGAAATCGCCAGCGAAATTCTGGGCAAAGCAGGCGAAGCGGCTGGACTGGTTCAAGGCGCCAACCAAGATCAAGAACACGTCTTTTGATTATGACAAGGTTTCCATCAAGTGGTTTGAAGATGGATTGCTGAATGTTTCTTACAACTGCGTTGACCGGCACTTGAAGAAGCGTGCCAACCAGACGGCGATTATCTGGGAAGGTGATAATCCCTACGACGACAAGAAAATTACCTATGCCGAACTTCACGCGCATGTCTGCCGTTTTGCCAATGTGATGAAGGCGCACGGCGTGAAGAGGGGTGACCGTGTCACCCTTTACATGCCGATGATTCCGGAAGCGGCCTACGCCATGCTCGCCTGCACGCGTATTGGCGCGGTGCATTCCATCGTGTTCGGCGGCTTCTCGCCGGATTCATTGGCGGGCCGCATCAATGATTGCGGTTCCAAGTTTATCGTCACGGCGGATGAAGGCATTCGCGCGGGCAAAAAAATTCCGTTGAAGGCGAATACGGATGAGGCGCTGAAGAAATGCTCAGGCAATGAAAAAGTTCTGGTGGTTCGCCGCACGGGTGCTGCTGTGCCTTGGGATAGCAACCGTGATCTTTGGTACCATGACGAAGCAATAAAGGTTTCAGCTGATTGCAAGCCGGAAAAAATGAAGGCGGAAGATCCGCTGTTCATTCTCTACACATCGGGGTCAACCGGCAAGCCCAAGGGGGTTCTGCACACCACGGGCGGCTATCTGGTTTACGCCGCCCTGACGCACCAGTACGTGTTCGATTATCAAGAGGGCGATATCTACTGGTGCACGGCGGATGTGGGCTGGGTGACGGGCCACAGCTATATCGTTTACGGTCCGCTGGCCAATGGCGCCACCACGCTGATGTTTGAAGGTGTTCCGAACTACCCGACGAATTCGCGGTTTTGGGAGGTGATCGACAAGCACCAAGTCAACACCTTCTACACGGCACCGACAGCCATCCGTGCTTTGATGAGTGCGGGTGAGGGGCCGGTCAAGAAAACCTCGCGCAAATCCTTGCGGCTTTTGGGTTCGGTGGGCGAGCCCATCAATCCCGAGGCGTGGGAATGGTATCACCGGGTGGTGGGCGATGGGCGCTGCCCGATTGTGGATACGTGGTGGCAAACAGAAACCGGCGGCATTCTGATAACGCCGCTGCCAGGGGCCACGAAACTTAAGCCTGGCTCTGCAACGCTGCCATTTTTCGGCTGCCAGCCCGCGCTGGTGGATGACAAGGGCGAATTCCTTGAAGGTGCTGCTTCCGGCAACCTGGTGATTAAGGATGCCTGGCCGGGCATGATGCGCACGGTCTATGGCGACCATGACCGCTTCGTGCAGACCTACTTCTCAACCTACAAAGGCATGTATTTCACCGGCGACGGCTGCCGGCGGGACGAGGACGGCTATTACTGGATCACGGGCCGTGTTGACGACGTGATAAACGTTTCCGGCCATCGGCTTGGCACGGCGGAAGTGGAATCGGCACTGGTTTCCCATCCACAGGTTTCGGAAGCTGCCGTTGTGGGTTATCCGCATGACATCAAGGGGCAGGGCATCTATTGCTATGTCACATTGATGGCAGGGGAAACCGGCGACGATAGTCTGCGCAAGGAACTGGTGGTTCATGTGCGGAAGGAAATCGGGCCTTTGGCCACCCCTGACAAGATCCAGTTCGCCCCCGGCCTGCCGAAGACGCGCTCCGGCAAAATCATGCGGCGCATTTTGCGGAAGATTGCCGAGGATGATTTCGGTGCGCTGGGGGATACGTCGACGCTGGCTGATCCAGCGGTGGTCGACGACCTGATCGCGAACCGGCAGAACCGGAAGGAGTAAGACCCCAGTCCCGCCATCGTTGGAGGTGTTCACTTGTCACTGAGCGGTCGCGCACAGCTCCGCCGTTTGTGAAAACGGTTATGCCATTTTCGAGGGCGGAGAAGGAAGACGAACCACATTAGTCCGTAGACGGACGGTTTCTGCTTTTGAGTGGGCGGCGCTTCAGGATGTGTCGGGCTTCATCGCGTCACAGGCGAGCCCGTGGCATTCGATGAGGACCTCATCGACTTCGTGAACCGGCTTCCTGCGGTAGCCGGGCGGATGGCCCGGCCGGAGCGGCGACCTGAACTTTGGAGTTTTTGCGTTCTCCCGTCTCAACCGCCAGCGGGCGAGACGCCGGGCCTGGCGCGGCAGATCCTCGAGCGCGAGCTTTAGGGCCTGAAGCCTCCGGGTGAGGCGTTGCGGCATTGACAAGGCCATCGGGCGGCGGCGCGGGATCGGCGGCGGGCTGGGATGCTGACCACAGGGCTGCCACTCGGGGATCGCTCCCGAAGATATGGATGCGTGGAGCAATCCGCGCGAATACCCGGCGATGCGGAGCTGCGAAGTTTTTCCGCGGATCGAAGAGCTGGAAGAAGGCACGTGAATTCCCGCCGCCCTTGCCGGTGATGGGCCCCGCCGGCATGGGCCGCGAGGGAGCAGGCTTCACCACAAGGCCCCGCGCCTCGATGACAATGAGGCGGCGCAGGGCGGATTCGGCGGGCCGCAGCACGCGCAGCACGGCGCTGTGAAGAGAGCGCGGAATCCGCGCCACCGTGGCGCTAGCCCGCAAGCCCTAGCATGGCGAACAGTGTTTCAACGATGCCCTTGAGCGCTTCGCTGTTGCGTTCGATGGCCCTGGCCCAGTCCATGGTGGTTCCCTATCCCTCACAAAGAACATAACAGGAACATTAGAGCCGATAGGAATAGATTGTCAAGAGGTATCTATTCATAGTGTTGAATTTTTCGGAATCACCCGTATGTAGCGGAAATGAATGGTGAACCGCCTGTTTTGAAATTCTCGAACGGTGGCATCAATGAGGTTATACGGCCCGTCATTCCAGAATAGGGCCCTATCAAAGGGAAGCGTCCCTTTTTTATCCTTTTTTATCAAAGGGAAGCGTGCCCTTTGTTTTTGTAAAATTTAAAATTGAATTGAGTGCGAATCGATCAACGCAATATGGCGCTTGCGAGTCCAAATCTCAAATGTGGAGAGTTTGGCGGAGACCTGGACTTCATCCCGCCCGGCTCAAATCATACACAAGACGTGCCGACGCAATGTCTTCAACTGCGAGGCCAGTCGATTTGAAGACAGTTGTGTCACTCCGATTTACCGACTTCTTTCCAGACATGATTTCCCCGGCCTCCGCGAAAATGGTCGCCTTCGACAAAATCACATCGCCGGATTCCTTCAGCACGGCCTCGCGGGAATCCACGATCAGTGTATTGTGGATGGCCTCGTCATCCAGTTCCCGCCACTTCGGATTGACCGACCCAACAGTGTTCACATGCGCGCCCCGCTTCAGCCAAGCGCCTTTGAGCACGGGAACATGGGAACTTGTGGCAACCACAATCACATCAGCACCGCGCACGGCCTCCTCCGCCGACATGGCGCGGCCACCGTGTTTCTCGGCAAAAGTCTTCGCGCTGTCTGCAGTGCGATTCCACACCCTGATCTCGCGAACATCCATCACATGCCGCATCGCTTCAACATGGGCTTGGCCCTGCGTGCCAGTGCCGAGAATAGCCAGAACACTGCTTCCCGGCAGCGCCGCCTGCTTTGTCACCGCCGCCGAGACTGCGGCCGTCCGCATCTCCGTGATCAAGCGACCATCCATGAAGGCCAGCGGTTCGCCGGTTTCCGTGTCGAAGAGTGCGATGCTGGCTGTGTGGGTGTGGTGAGGCGTGCCTGAGTTCTTCGGATAGAAGCATACAAGTTTCGCCCCCATGCCGTTCGCCATGACCGCAGGCATGACGGCCAGGAAGCGGAGATTTTCTTCCACCGTGATCATGTTGCGCACCGGCATGATGACCTCGCCATTGGACAATGCCGCCAACGCCTGTTCCATGCAGGGAATGAGCCGCTCATAGGTCAACACTTTTGCGACATCCGGCTCAGACAAATACATGACCATGGTAGCATCCCTTCGTTTGGTGTGGGACAAACCCTAACGCCATACCGAAGCAGTGTCGATGGCACGCTCAACAACACATGCAATCAAAGGCACCTCCTAATTGAACAGAATTGAATAGAATTGAATAGGGACGCTTCCCTTTATCTTCCGCCTTTTTTCTGTTAACAGAGACCCATGCCACGCCTCGCCCGCTCGGTTTTTGCCAACATGCCGCATCACATCACGCAGCGGGGAAACCGGCGCGAGGATGTTTTCTTTGATGATGCGGACCGCGCCGCCTATCTCGCGTGGCTTGCGGAGTACGCGGCGGAGCATGGCGTCGTGGTCGCGGGCTATTGCCTGATGACAAATCACGTCCACCTCGTCCTGATCCCGTCGACGGAGGATGGGCTGCAGAAGGTCTTGAAGCCGTTGCACATGCGCTATGCGCAGCGCGTCAACCGCCTTCGCGGGCAGCAGGGCCATGTCTGGCAGGGGCGCTATTTTTAGTCAGCGCTTGACGGCGGCTATTTCCGCGCGGCGCTGCGCTATGTCGAGCGCAATCCGGTGCGCACGCGCCTGGTGCGCAAGGCGGAGAACTACAGATGGTCAAGCGCGCGCGGCCATTGCGGGCAGGTGGACGATCCTGTGCTGAAGGGCAAGCAGCAATGGCGCAAGGACTTCGACGACATCGGCGACTGGTCGGCATGGCTGGCCGAGCCTGATGCGGAGGAGGCGTTGCTGGTGCTGCGCCGCAATGCCATGATGGGGCTGCCGTGCGGCTCGGACAGATTTATCCGGAAGATCGAGAAGCTGGCGGACCGCCCGCTGCGGTACCGCCCGCGCGGACGCCCGAGGCGGGCCGAAAGCGGGAGGAAAGATGGATGAAAAGGGAAGCGTCCCCTTTGTTTTCTTTCTTTTCTTTGCGCACGCGGGCAAACTCCGCGAAGTTCGGACCACCTGATAGCCAGCCTCATTCCAAGGTATGACTACCTCCCTCGAAAGGCAAAAAGTGTAACCAACGTCTCCAGTATGAAGCGCTGGTCTCGGGTCGCGCGCAGCTTGTCATAGCCCGCGTTGACTCTGTTGAATTACGGCGCTTCATCTCACTGCTGCAATGAAGCCCAATCCCACCCGTGTCACGTCAACGGTGAACTGGCCCGGATGCTCAGCGCCCATCGCGCCTTCTTGCCTTGTTACTCTTGCGAGGGAGTTTGACGAAGTGCCATTGCTTCCCTTGATTGCAATCAGCCCCAAAGTCTGAATGTGTTCAAGCGAAGTGAGTGCGACATCTTCCGCCAATGAGTGATTGGTGATCAATGCTTCAACAACCGTGTCCAAGTTTTGAGCGAAGCCGCGATGACCGATGGCATCTTCAGTTTCCCTTTCAAGGCTGAAAACGACTTGCAGCACATGGGCATCAATCGGAGTAAGCGATTTCAGCGTTTCAACGTAGTTTCGAGTGACTGACTTTGCCTTGTCCGGGTCGATGGCATTTGCCAAGAGGTGCGCCCATTTTTGATTGAGTGTGCGTTCGTCGGTCAAAGTCGCCTCACTGATTATTTCAAGCCCAAGCATTGGATCAAGCGCCACCGTTGCTGAGATTCCCCGCTCACGATGAATTGCGTCCACTTCGTCCATCAAGTCAAGGAATCGCTTGTAGCGAACTGCCTTCAGCTTGTCGGTGATGATGCCACTGAGAGCTTCAACGGGCTGGCCAATGACTTTCGCAAAGAACGCTTTGCTGCTCTCAATCGCATGAATCATTTTTCCTGCTGACTTTGCAACTTCGCCAGTCGCATTCGCCATGGCCTCAATGTCAGACATCCCGATTCCCTCGCTTCAGCAATAACAGATAGGCCGCGCAATTAACTTTTCAATGGCCACGTGCAAGCATCGCCAGAGATACAGCGCAAAGTGACCATGCAGCCTCGGGCAAGATTGATAACGAAGGGGGAACAAAAGGGGACGCTTCCCTTTGCTTGACGCGGAGAAGGCATTGCTGGCGCTGCGCTATGTCGAGCGCATTCCGGCGCCAGCGCGCATGTTTCCCTTGAATTGAGGCTCCCCCTATTCAATATCCTCGATCGCCTCGTTGGATTACGGTGACACTCCACTTAACTCTTCTTTCCTGCGGGTTTTGGCCCGCGTCTGGCTGGTTTCAGGGGGCGGTCGAGTTTGCGCTCCAATTTGCCCAGGAATGCAGCACTTCCCAGGGGGCGGCCAATGGTTTCGGCGCGGCGCAGATGCATCTCGGCCATGTCCTGTCCGGGGCTTCCGGCGAGGAGGGTTTTGAAATCGGGGCAAAGCCCGCGCATGAATGCTGTTTCGGTAAGTCCATCATCGCGGCCTTTCAGATAGGCTTTCGCGGAAGACCACCGCCAGTGTTCAGGCTTCGCGCAGAGCCTGGCGCGCACAGGGTTCATCAGCACATAGCGGAGTGCCACCAGGGCATGACCGTTGTCCATGGCCACACAGCCAAAACGGCCCTGCCAGAAATGCCCGGTCTTCCTGCGGCGCGCGTTGATGCGGCCAGCATAGGCGCGGTGCACCGATGACATGGCCTTGCGCAGCCCATCCGCATCGCGCGGCACAAGAATGAGATGCACATGATTGGGCATCAACACATACCCCAGACAGCGCACATGCGCCGCCGCGCAGGCCGATTTCAACAGAGTGAGATAGCAGGCATAATCATCATCCGAGAAAAACACGCGGGCCCGCCCATTGCCGCGCTGGGTGACATGGTGGGGCAGGTTGGGAATGACGACACGGGCAAGCCTGGCCATGGCGGGGAGCATTGGCTGAAATGCGCGGGAATGTCAATAGAGTGGAGTGTCACCGTAATTCCGCC
The DNA here is from genome assembly GCA_963763635.1 of uncultured Alphaproteobacteria bacterium. GTDB lineage: Bacteria > Pseudomonadota > Alphaproteobacteria > Rhizobiales > Aestuariivirgaceae > Aestuariivirga. The sequence continues at coordinate 11,376 of CAVXPO010000011.1, read as the reverse complement.
TTTGGTGTTCCATCCTTGAGCCAAGCCATGAAGGGGCGGTCGAACTTGAAATGGCTGCCGCATTCGGCAATGAAGAAGCGCCGGACGTTCTGGGTATTGCGATAGGCGGCGGTGACCGGTGTTGACCGCGTGATCACGTCTTTGTGCCAATCAAATTTATCCATGGAAAGAATTCTGCCACAATGCTGCCCAGAGTCCAGCGCTAGGAGTCTGGCAGCAACGGGGACATTCCATGGATCGGCGCAGTTTCATTTTGGGGTTGGCGGCTTTGGTGCCGGGCCCGGCTTTTGCCAAGACGAAGAAGAAGAAACGGCCCCTTTACGCCGGTTCGGAAGTTGTTGAATTCCTCACGCCGGAAAGGCCCGGCACGATAATCATCAATACGGACCAGCGGGCGCTTTTCCATGTCATCGGATCGGAAACCGCCATTCGCTATGGCGTGGCCGTTGGCAAGGAGGGCTTTGACTGGGCCGGCATTGCCAAGGTGGGGCGCAAGGTTCAATGGCCGAGATGGACGCCGCCTGCCGCCATGATCAGGCGCAAGCCGGAGCTCAAAAAATGGGCAAATGGCATGCCGGGAGGACCGGATAATCCCCTGGGTGCCAGGGCGCTGTATTTGCACACCAAAAGGGGCGACACCGGCTTTCGCATTCATGGCACCAACGAGCCTGGCTCCATTGGTTCAGCCGCTTCTTCCGGCTGTATCCGCATGCTGAATGAGGAAGTTACCGAGCTTTATGACAGCGTGGATATCGGCACTAAAGTTATTGTGATCTAGCCGGCCGCACGGCCCCACTTGTTTCCCGCCACAATTTTGGCTAGCAAGATTCAAGTTGCTGGGGAAATAACATGAATCGCCGATCTTTTTTTACCGTTTTGGGCAGTGCAGTTGCCGTGGCTATCGCCGGTACCCCGGAAGCGCATGCTTCGTGGTTCAGCAAACGGGCCGCCAAGAAGAAAAACTCCGCGGCACGCAAGTCAGCTTACAAAGGGCGCGAAAAGGTAGCGTTTCAGTCTGCTGAAAAGCCCGGCACCATTGTTATCAAGACCAGTGAGCGGGCTTTGTACCAGGTTCTCGGCGATGGCCAGGCCATGCGTTATTCGGTGGCGGTTGGCAAGCAAGGCTTTTCCTGGTCCGGCACGGCACGGGTTGGCATGAAACGCGAATGGCCCATCTGGACGCCGCCAACCGAAATGATTGAACGCAAGCCCGAATATGCAAAGTGGGCCGATGGAATGCCGGGCGGCCCGCAGAACCCGCTCGGAGCGCGCGCGCTTTACCTGTTTAACAAGTCGGGCGACACGGGCTTTCGCATTCACGGCACCAACTCGCCTTCCTCCATTGGCACGGCGGCCTCTTCAGGCTGCATTCGCATGCTCAATCGGGAAGTCACCGAGCTTTATGGCAAGGTCAAGCTCGGCACGAAAGTCATCGTGCGCTGAGACGCTGTTGCGGCTCCTAGCGCGCTTCCCGGCAAGCCGGAATCGGCTTGCCGAAAAGGAATCGCGCCAGATCAATATGTTGGCGCATGTCCCGACCGCCAAACCGCTTCACACTTTGGCGGGACATGCTCTAATTGCAGCCGCGCCACCAACCCATATCCACGTGGAAATGGTCCTCATGGTCAGCATTGTAATCGGGGCTTAGCACCAGGTTGAAATAATCGCAGGCGCCTTTGCGCAGTTGCCGCAGGAATTTTGCGTTCTGCGCGGCGCCTTGCCAGTCTTTTTTGAGGGTGATGAGTTTTCCGCTGCGGAACCGGAAGCCAGCGATATCGAAGGCATTTGCGGTTGCGTGTTCGCTGATGCTGGATGAGCCTCGCATGGTGCGGCAGGCGTAAGAGCCAAAATGCATGATTTCGACAACGGGTTCACTGAAATACTTCTGCGCTGCGGGTTGAACCACATTGTGCTCCCACATGAAAAGCCGCGCGGCCACACTGCAGCGGGTTTCTTCAGGGCGAATTCTTGCCGTATGAAGCCTGGAAATTTTTACAGTGCCTTGTTTTACGCAGTGAGCCGTCTCTGTCCGGGCTGGTTCAATATCCAGCGCAGTTCCAGTTTTGGCGAAAGCTGCGCGACAGTTTTCCGCGCTAAAATCAACAAGTTTCAATTTAAACGGGGTCAGCAGGTTTGGGGCAGCGGCAAGATCCGGCAAGGCGAAGGGATCGTACTCGGGTGGTATGGTGAAAACACCCAGGCGCAAAAGCCCGTAGGCTGTGACGAGGAGCACAATAATGAGCGCTAGAAGGCGTTTCGGGCGGTATCGTGAGGGCGGCATTTGAGAGTTCTTATAGACTTTTTGTCCATTTGCCATGTTGCGGCGCACAAGCTAAAAGAAAAACAGTTTAGAGGCGATTGAATGGCACATCAAAAATCTGCAGAGCGTCCGTTATCGCCGCATCTTCAAATCTACCGGCCGATGCTTTCCATGACGATGTCGATCATGCACCGGGTTACCGGCGTGACGCTCTATCTTGGGGTTGTCCTGTTGGTGTGGTGGCTTACGGCGGCGGCCATTTCCGACAGCTATTTTGACTTGGTGCAGGCTTTCTTTTTCCATTGGTTCGGCCGCCTTGTGCTGTTTGGTTTTACCTGGGTGCTCATTCACCATGCGCTGGGCGGGCTTCGCCATTTCGTCTGGGACTCAGGATACGGCTTTGACCTGAAAGTGGTTGAGTGGCTGGTGTGGGGAAATCTGATTGGCTCCATTGCGCTGACATTGCTTCTTTGGGTGATCGGCTACGGAGCGATGCCATGAGCATGCGCACGCCCTATAAGAATGTTGAAGGCCTGGGTTCGGCCAAATCCGGCACCGACCATTTCCTGCACCAGCGCCTGACCGCCATCGCCAATGTGCCGCTGATCATCTTTCTCGTGTGGTTTGTGGTTTCACATTTGGGAGCAGCCCGGGCAGATGTTGTTGCCAGCCTGCACAACCCGTTTAACGCCATCCTGCTGGTTCTCTCGTTTGTTTCCATTCTCTGGCACATGCGCCTTGGCATGCAGGTGGTGATCGAGGATTACGTGCATGGTCACGTGGCGAAGGCGGCGCTTTTGCTGCTCAACGGATTTTATGCGGTGGCCCTTGGCGTGGCGGCCCTTTATGCAATTTTCAAAATGAGCTTTGGTGCCTGATGGCTGCGAACACATCTTACCCTGTCATTGATCATACATTTGATGTTGTTGTGGTGGGGGCTGGCGGGGCTGGCCTTCGCGCAACGCTGGGTGCCGCACAGGCCGGATTGAAGACAGCCTGCATCTCAAAGGTTTTCCCCACCCGCTCGCACACTGTTGCGGCGCAAGGCGGCATCGCGGCATCGCTTGGCAACATGGGCGCTGATGACTGGCGCTGGCACATGTATGACACGGTGAAGGGCGCTGATTGGCTGGGCGACCAGGACGCCATTGAATATCTCTGCCGCAATGCGCCGACGGCCGTTTACGAGCTTGAGCATTTCGGCATGCCGTTTTCACGCACCGAAGAAGGCAAGATTTACCAGCGGCCTTTTGGCGGCATGATGCAGAACTTCGGCGAAGGCCCACCGGCGCAGCGAACCTGTGCCGCAGCCGACCGCACGGGCCATGCGATGCTGCACACGTTGTACGGCCAGTCCCTGCGCTATGACACGGAATTTTTCATCGAGTATTTCGCGCTCGATCTGATCATGGAAAATGGCGAATGCCGCGGGGTGATTGCGCTGTGCATGGAAGACGGCAGCATTCACCGTTTCCGCGCCCACAAGACAATTCTGGCCACCGGCGGCTATGGCCGCGCCTATTTCACGGCCACGTCGGCCCACACCTGCACGGGCGATGGCAATGCCATGGTGCTGCGTGCGGGCTTGCCATTACAGGACATGGAATTCGTGCAGTTCCACCCCACCGGCATTTATGGCGCGGGCTGCCTGATCACCGAGGGAGCGCGCGGCGAAGGCGGCTATCTCACCAACTCGGAAGGCGAGCGCTTCATGGAACGCTATGCGCCATCGGCCAAGGATCTGGCGTCGCGCGATGTGGTGTCGCGCTCCATGACCATTGAAATCCGCGAGGGCCGGGGTGTTGGCCCGTTGAAGGATCATATCCATCTGCATCTTGAGCATCTTGATCCCGCTGTGCTGCATGAGCGGCTGCCCGGCATTTCGGAATCGGCCAAGATATTTGCGGGCGTTGACCTCACGCGCGAGCCCATTCCGATTTTGCCGACGGTGCATTACAACATGGGCGGCATTCCCACGAACTATCACGGCGAGGCGCTCGCTGGCGATCCCGAAAACCCGGAGAATGTAGTCGCTTGGCCTGATGGCCGTCGGGGAAGCCGCCTGTGTGTCCGTGCACGGCGCAAACCGCCTGGGCTCCAATTCCTTGATCGACCTCGTGGTGTTTGGCCGTGCGGCGGGGCTTCGCTGCATTGAAACAGTGAAACCGAATTCGACGCACAAGGAACTGGCGGCGGATGCGGGTGACGCCGCGGTTGCAAGGCTTGACCGTTTCCGCAATGCCAATGGCGCCACACCCACGGCGGTGCTTCGCGCCTTCGCATGCAGCGCACCATGCAGGACGATGCCGCCGTGTTCCGCACCCGCGAAACACTGCAGCAGGGCGTCAACAGGATTGCTGACATCTGGAAAGCAACAGATGATATCCGCGTCACCGACCGCTCATTGATCTGGAACAGCGATCTCATCGAAACACTGGAATATGATAATCTCATCGTGCAAGCCGCCGTCACCGTTGAAGGCGCACTCGCGCGCCAGGAAAGCCGCGGCGCCCATGCCCGCGAGGATTTTTCCAAGCGCGATGACAAGAACTGGATGAAGCACACGCTGGCATGGACAGATGGCGTGAAACGCAAAGTGAAACTGGGCTACCGCCCGGTGCATGATTACACGATGTCGAAGGATATTGATTACATCAAGCCCAAGGCAAGGGTGTATTGATGAGTGATTCTCCTAAGTGTTTATTCTGTGGCAACATAGGAAAACTAGCTGAGGCGCATATAATCCCTGCTCATTCTATTCAGCGAAATGGAAAGCCTTTAATTTTAGTTTCAAAGTTTGAAGACAGGCCGAAACTGAATCAAACTGGAATTTATGATAAGTGAAATTCTATGCGCAGTTTGTGACAATGACCATTTGGTCGAATATGATCGTGTAGCTAGCGGAAGACATACTTTCAAGAATTGATCCAAGTGGATCTGATCTTTCTAAAGATGAAAATGGTCTCATTTTAAGCGGACAGGCGTAATAAGCCGAAGTTCTTATGACATTAAAAATCCAGAAGTATCAAAGTTACAGCGATTTTTTGCCTCTTTGATTTGGAAGTGCTCAGTCACAACCAGAGCTGAGATGAAAATGTAGACTTGGCCTTAAAAACCAAAATTCTTTGATAAAGCGCAAAAACTACTAACTGATATTAATTCGAACGATTATTTCTTCCGTAATGGGTATCAACAGTCTCCGAGCGTCAGTTGAATGGAGCTGTATCTAATCCTGTTTTTAATGACAGTGAATTTGGAGAATACGTTCAGTTTCATTTGGCGGAATTTGTAGCGTCCAGTATTTTTGGAGCCGCTTTGCCTGATGCTCCATTGGAATGCCAACTTCTCTCGTCTGATTTATGGAGCGTTGGTTTGGTAAGCCACTTCGATATGAGTTTGCTTGATAGCATTGCAAGAAATGGGGCCCAAAATATCGGCTGATTTTGCAAAATTATTTGGCGGTCGATGATTAGAGAGTTAGATATCATGGCTGAATTTGCACTTCCCAAGAATTCCAAAATCCAGCCCGGCAAGGTGTGGCCGAAGCCTTTGGTGCCAAAATCTCCGCGAGTTCAAGGTTTATCGCTGGAACCCGGATGACGGGAAAAACCCGCAGGTTGATAGCTACCATGTGGATATGGATTCCTGCGGGCCGATGGTTCTTGATGCCATTATCAAGATCAAGAATGAGCAGGATCCGACTCTGACCTTCCGGCGTTCCTGCCGCGAGGGGATTTGCGGTTCCTGCGCCATGAATATTGATGGCACCAATACGCTGGCGTGCTTAAAAGCTTGCGATGATGTGAAAGGGGCGGTGAAGATTTATCCGCTGCCGCATATGCCGGTGGTTAAAGACCTGGTGCCAGACCTCACGCGGTTTTATGCGCAGCATCGCTCCATTGAGCCCTGGCTCAAAACTGAATCGCCCGTGCCACAAAAGGAATGGAAGCAATCCCATGAAGACCGGGCGCTGCTGGACGGGCTTTATGAATGCATCCTGTGCGCCTGCTGTTCCACGTCGTGCCCTTCCTACTGGTGGAATGGCGATCGCTACCTTGGCCCCGCCGTATTGCTGCAGGCCTATCGCTGGCTCATCGATTCACGCGATGAGGCGACGGGGGCGCGGCTGGATAATCTGGAAGACCCATTCCGGCTCTACCGCTGCCACACCATCATGAATTGCGCCAAGGCCTGCCCCAAGGGATTAAGCCCCGCGAAAGCCATTGCTGAAATAAAGAAAATGATGGTGGAACGGCGGGTTTAACCCAATTTCCTATTGTTCGGAATGTGTTGCAGTGCAATAACCCGCCTAGCCTTCGCCTGAAATCAAAGCACAGGAAAAACCTCCATGACCGCCATTTCCCTCGATAGTTTCAAGTCCCGCAAGACGCTCAAGGTTGGCGCCAAGAGCTATACCTATTTCAGCCTCAGGGCGGCGGAAAACAATGGGCTCAAGGGGATTACGAAACTTCCCTATTCTCTCAAGGTTCTGCTGGAGAATTTGCTGCGCCACGAAGATGGCCGTTCGGTTACGAAGGCCCACATCCAGGGCGTTGTCGCATGGCTGGAAAACCGCGGCCGGGCTGAAATGGAAATCGCATTCCGTCCCGCACGGGTTTTGATGCAGGATTTTACCGGCGTGCCCGCGGTTGTTGACTTGGCGGCCATGCGTGACGCGATGAAGATGCTGGGCAAGGACCCGACGAAAATCAATCCGCTGGCACCTGTTGATCTCGTCATCGACCATTCGGTGATGGTGGATTATTTTGCCAATGGCGGCGCCTTCAAGAAGAACGTCGAGGCGGAATATGGCAGGAATGGCGAACGCTATACGTTTCTGAAATGGGGGCAGGGCGCATTTGACAATTTCCGCGTGGTGCCGCCCGGCACCGGCATTTGCCATCAGGTCAATCTTGAGTATCTCGCCAAGACCGTGTGGACGCGCACCGACAAGGAGAAGAACAAGCAGATAACCTATGCCTATCCCGATACGCTGGTGGGCACCGACAGCCACACCACGATGGTGAACGGGCTGGCGGTTTTGGGCTGGGGCGTTGGCGGCATTGAGGCGGAAGCCGCGATGCTGGGGCAGCCGATTTCCATGCTGATACCGGAAGTGATCGGCTTCAAGCTCAATGGCAGATTGCCGGAAGGCACCACGGCGACGGACCTGGTTTTGACGGTCACGCAGATGCTGCGCAAGAAAGGCGTGGTTGGCAAGTTTGTTGAATTTTTTGGCCCCGGCCTTGGCGAACTTTCGCTCGAAGACATGGCCACCATTGCCAACATGGCGCCGGAATATGGCGCAACCTGCGGCTTCTTCCCGGTGAATGCCGAAACCATCGCTTACCTCAAAGGCACGGCACGGCCCGCAGCGCAAGTCGCTCTCGTTGAAAAATATGCCAAGGCACAGGACATGTTCTGGACCCCGAAGTCAGCGGACCCGGATTTTACCGATACGCTGTCGCTTGATCTCGCAACTGTTGTGCCCTCGATGGCTGGCCCCAAGCGGCCGCAGGACAAGGTTGCATTGACGGAGTCAGCTTCGGGCTTTGCGAAGGAAATGGTGGATGAATTCAAGAAAGCTGACCAGCTGGGCCAGCGCTACAAGGTTGAGAATGCCAATTTCGATGTGGGCCACGGCGATGTTGTCATTGCGGCGATCACTTCCTGCACCAATACATCCAACCCTTCCGTGATGGTGGCGGCAGGCCTGCTGGCGCGCAATGCGGTGAAGCGCGGATTGACATCCAAGCCCTGGGTTAAAACATCCTTGGCGCCGGGCAGCCAGGTTGTGACTGAATATTTGAAGTCATCGGGACTGCAAAAAGATTTGAACAAGATCGGTTTTGATCTTGTGGGGTATGGCTGCACGACCTGCATCGGCAACTCTGGCCCGCTGCCTGAGAGCATTTCGGATGCGATCAGGAAGAATGACCTTGTGGCCGCCGCCGTACTTTCCGGCAACCGCAACTTTGAAGGCCGCGTGAACCCGGATGTGCGCGCAAACTATCTGGCTTCACCGCCGCTGGTGGTTGCCTATGCACTTGCGGGCTCCATGACTATTGACCTCACGTCGGAGCCGCTGGGCCATGACAAGAAGGGCAACCCGGTTTTTCTCAGCGATATCTGGCCATCAGCCAAGGAAGTTGCTGGCGTGGTGCGCAGCCACGTGACGCGCAAGGCATTTGCCAAGCGCTACAAGGACGTGTTCAAGGGTGATGCTTCATGGCGCAAGATCAAGGTAACTGAAGGGCTTACCTATGCGTGGGATGATGTCAGCACCTATGTGGCCAGCCCGCCTTACTTCACGGGCATGAGCATGACACCCGCCCCGGTGAAAAACGTGGCGGGGCGCGCGTGCTGGGCCTGTTCCTTGACTCCATCACCACGGACCATATTTCTCCGGCCGGAGACATCAAGGCATCATCGCCCGCGGGCAGGTATCTTGCCGACCACGGCGTTGCGAAACTTGATTTCAATTCCTATGGCGCCCGCCGTGGCCACCATGAGGTGATGATGCGCGGCACCTTCGCCAACATCCGCATCAAGAACCAGATGGTTCCTGGTGTTGAAGGCGGCGTTACCGTGCATTATCCAAGCGGCGAACAGATGCCGATCTATGATGCGGCCATGCGCTATCAGGCAACGGCGACACCGCTGGTCATTTTCGCGGGCAGGGAATACGGCACCGGCTCTTCCCGCGATTGGGCGGCGAAGGGCACCAAGCTGTTGGGCGTTCGCGCCGTTATTGCGCAAAGCTTTGAGCGCATTCACCGCTCGAACCTGATTGGCATGGGCGTTATCCCTTTGCAATTCAATGAGGGCGAAAGCTGGCAAACGCTGGGCCTTACGGGCAATGAGATTGTGACGATCAATGGCCTGTCGGAAGGGCTGAAGCCCCGCGGCGCGATGACAGTTTCGATCACCCGCGAGGATGGCAGCACGGCTGATGTCATGGTGCTATGCCGGATTGATACGCTTGATGAGCTCGACTACTACATGAACGGCGGCATCATGCCTTACGTGCTGCGCAATCTCGCTAACGCCGCTTAGAGCATGTCCCGCCAAAGTGTGAAGCGGTTTGGCGGTCGGGACATGCTCCAACATATTGATCTGGAGCGATTCCTTTTCGACGAGATGATTCCATCTCGTCGGGAAGCGCTCTAGAAAGTCATATTCGGAACATATTGGTCTGCATCTTGTTTAGAGGTTAACGCAAAAACAAGGAGCACGATCATGACCTATGTTGATGGATTTGTCGTTCCCGTTCCGAAGAAGAATCTGGCGGCCTATCGCAAAATGGCGAGCAAGGCAGGAAAGACCTGGATGAAGTATGGCGCGCTTTCCTACATGGAAGCCGTTGCAGATGATGTGAAGCCTGGAAAGTCCACGTCGTTTCCCCAAGCCGTGAAACTGAAGCCAGATGAGGTGGTGATTTTTTCGTGGATCACCTACAAGTCCCGCAGCCATCGCGACAAGGTTAATGCGCTTGTTATGAAAGATCCCATGATGAAGGATATGGAACTGAAATCCATGCCATTTGATGGGAAGCGCATGTTCTGGGGCGGATTTAAGAAATTGGTAGCCATGTAGGCCGATTTCTTAATTCAAACTTCCAACAAACATGTGATCGGCTCTCACTGGCTCGTGAGTGGTGAAATCAGGCATATTTTGCTATATAATGGTCATGACTTACGTTCTCAACCGCCGAAACCTCTTGGCAATTGGCGCCGCTTCATTGTGCGTCAAGCCGGCGTTAGCGGCAACGCGCCCCGTGATCGTCGAACTTTTTACCAGCCAAGGCTGCTCTTCATGCCCGCCAGCGGATGCTTATCTTGAAACATTGAAGGCAAAGCCCGGCGTCGTAGCCCTGTCCTATCATGTCGATTACTGGGATTACCTTGGCTGGAAAGACACGCTTGGCAGCGCTGAATTCTCGCAGCGCCAGTATGACTATGCCGCCTCGCGCGGCGACCGCAATGTTTACACGCCGCAAATGGTGATCAATGGCTATGGCCACTATGTTGGCAGCCAGAAGTCACTTGTTGCCAGTGGCATTGAAAATGCCCTTGCCGACACGTCCGGCACATGGGTTGACATTGCAATGTCGGACAACAAGACGGACGTGATTGTTGATATTGGCGCTGGGACTGAAACCCAGGAGGCCACCTTGTGGCTGATGGCTTACGCCCCCGCCGTTGCTGTTGAAATCAAGAAGGGTGAAAACGCAGGAAACACGGTTGCCTATCACAATGTGGTTCGCAAAATGGTGCCGGCTGGCATGTGGCATGGCAGTGCCGCCAAGCTCGTATTGCCCAAGAGCAGTGTCATTCCCGCCGATTGCAAGGGCTGGGTGGCGCTTCTGCAAAAGGGCAAGGTTGGCCCCATCATTGGCGCCGCAACAGGCGGAATCGCCAATACCTGATAACTGCAGCTACTGGATCACCACGCAATCCATTTTTTTGATCACAAAAACGTTTTAAGAATTCTGAAACCAAGATTCTCCGTGTTTCGTTCCTGTCAGTGTTGGTTAACAACAATACAATCTAACAGGAGAACTCCCATGTTGAAGAAAACACTCATCGCATTGTCATTTACCGCAGCGCTTGGCGCATCATCAGCTTTTGCCGCCATGATGGTTGGCGGCGCAGAAATGTTCCCAGCCAAGAACATTATTGAGAATGCCGTAAATTCCAAGGACCACACGACGCTGGTCGCTGCCGTGAAGGCTGCTGGCCTTGTTGAAACATTGCAGGGCGCTGGCCCCTTCACCGTATTCGCCCCTACCAACGACGCTTTCGCCGCACTGCCAGCGGGCACCGTTGATGGCTTGTTGAAGCCAGAATCCAAGGATGCATTGACCAAAGTTCTGACCTGCCACGTGGTGGGGGCCAAGGCCATGTCGGATGCTGTCATGAAAATGGTGAAGGATGATGGCGGCGCGCACAAGGTGAAAACCGTTGGCGGCTGCGAGCTGACGCTCAAGGTTGACGGCGACAAGGTTACCGTGACTGACGAAAGCGGCGGCGTTGCCAATGTAACGATCGCGGATGTCGAGCAATCAAATGGCGTTATCCATGTGATTGACAAGGTGCTCCTGCCAAAAATGTAAG
>CAVXPO010000010.1:0-43355 GCA_963763635.1 uncultured Alphaproteobacteria bacterium | reverse complement strand
TCCCGCCGCTGAGCTACGTGTAACAACTGGGTCATCGGCTCAAGGCCGATGATGGAGAGCAAGTGTTAAACAAACTCCATGATCACCGCGTCAACGCTAAGGCTGTCACCGGCCTTGGCGTTGATTTTTTTCACCGTGCCATCCTTGTCCGCGCGCAGAATGTTTTCCATCTTCATGGCTTCAACAATCGCCAGCGCATCGCCTGCCTTTATCTCGGCGCCCTCGCCCACATGAATGTGAACCACCAGCCCCGGCATGGGGCACAGCAGTTTCTTTGATGTATCGGGCGCAATCTTTTCGGGCATCAGCCGCACCAGCTCAGCCTCACGCTCTGTAAAGACATGGGCATCAACACTCACGCCGCGGTGGCTGAGGCGATAGCCATTGGCGATGCGGCGCACCTGGACTGCCACTTCATCGCCATCAATGTAGCCATGCCACACGGGTTCGCCAGGATTCCACTGGCTCATCACCGCGCGTTCGCCACGCTCCTGCGGCAGCAGGATTTGAATGATACGATCGGTTTCATGCACCACCTCAACGCAGTGCCAATCCTTGCCCAGCCGCACGCAGCGCTGCTTGGAAAAACTCACGGCACGGCCATTCATCTGGCCGCTGATCCGGCGCTTGCGGCGGTTTTCCACGTGGTCAAGCACGCAAGCCACCGTGGTCAGCCGTTCAGCCAGTTCCTTGGTAACAGCGTTGCCCTTGAAACCATCGGGGAATTCCTCGGCGATGAAGCCGGTTGACAGGGTGCCTTCCTGCCAGCGCGGGTTGGCCATGATGGCGGAGACAAACGGCACATTGTGCCGAATGCCATCGATGTAAAAACTGTCCAACCCTTGCGCCATGGCGGCAATAGCCTCGCCACGGGTTGGCGCATGGGTGCAGAGCTTGGCGATCATCGGATCATACCAGATGGAGATTTCACCACCTTCATAGACCCCGGTATCATTGCGGGTGGTGACCCCATCCCTGATTTGCTCCGCAGGCGGACGATATTTCACCAGGCGTCCGGTTGACGGCAGGAAGTTGCGGTAGGGGTCTTCGGCATAGACGCGGGCTTCAACGGCCCAGCCGTTGAGTTTCACATCGGCCTGCTTGATCCCCAGCTTTTCGCCGTAAGCTACGCGGATCATTTGCTCAACGAGATCAATGCCGGTGATCAGCTCGGTGACGGGGTGTTCCACCTGCAGCCGGGTATTCATTTCGAGGAAGAAGAAGGAGCGGTCCTGCCCGGCCACGAATTCAACGGTGCCTGCGCTGTCATAATTCACGGCCTTGGCAAGGGCCACCGCCTGCTCGCCCATGAGTTTGCGCGTCTTGTTGTCAAGCAAGGGGGAAGGCGCTTCCTCAACTACTTTCTGGTTGCGGCGCTGGATGGAGCATTCGCGCTCGCCGAGATAAATGACGTTTCCGTGCTTGTCGCCCAGCACCTGAATTTCGATATGACGCGGATTGACGATGAACTTCTCGATGAACAGGCGGTCATCGCCAAAGCTGGATTTGGCTTCCGACTTTGCACGGGCAAATCCATCGCGCACTTCGCTTTCGGAATGTGCGATGCGCATGCCCTTGCCACCGCCGCCTGCGGATGCCTTGATCATGACAGGGAAGCCAATGCCGCCAGCGATCTCTACGGCCTCATTTTCCGTGTCGATAATCCCCATGTGGCCGGGCACGGTTGAAACGCCGGCAGCGGCGGCGGCTTTCTTCGATTCAATCTTGTCGCCCATCGCGTCGATTGCGTGGGGGTTGGGACCAATGAAAATGATGCCCGCTTCGGCCAGCGCCTTGGGAAAAGCGGAGCGTTCCGAAAGGAAGCCATAGCCGGGGTGCACGGCCTCAGCGCCTGTAGCCTTGCAGGCGGCAATGATCTTGTCGATCATCAGATAGGATTGCGCCGCTTGGGGCGGGCCGATGTTTACCTTCTCATCCGCCATTTCCACATGCAGGGCGCGCGCATCCGCATCGGAATAAACCGCAACCGTTGCAATGCCCATCTTGCGGGCAGTCTTGATGACGCGGCAGGCAATTTCGCCGCGGTTGGCAATCAATATTTTCTTGAACATGGTATCCTAGGAATGGCTTGTACCCGACTGTAACAAGGCTTACCCTTCCGGGCAATCATCCTTCTGTCTCATTTTGCCGCAATTGTGCGTAACCAATTGATAGGAACTTTTTTGGCCCCATACAGTTTTATATCCATGCAGCATCGCAATTTCATTCCTGGTTTCGCCATGCTTGTTGCATTTGCGGCATTTTCGCCTGCCGTTCATGCGGCCCAGCCAAACGGCCTCGCCAAATTCCTGAACGATGCGGACCGGGCGCTGTGCAAGACTGGGAAAGTAAGATGCAAGGCAAAGCCGCGTGCCGCAAGGAAAGCAAAGGCCGCCAAGGCTTCTGAAGAACCGGCAAAACCCAAAGCGGCCGTCCCCGTTCCGGTACCCAAACCTACACCGCCAGTTGCGGCAACGCCTAAGGTTGAAGCGCCTGTTGCCGCAACGCCAAAAGTGAAATTGCCTATTGCGGCAGCGCCAGTGCCGCGCGCAAAGCCAACCGCACCGCAGAAGCCTATCGAAAAAGCGGCAATCGAAACACCGCCGGTTGTCAGTGCGCCTTCGGTTGACACGAATTGCCTGCAGGAGTTGAAGCGGATAGGCGCCACTTTCACCCAGCCTTCCGGCAACACGACCCAGGACCGCTGCCAAGTGATTGATGCGGTCAATCTCCGCTCCGTCAAGTCGCAGAAAAACGTGATCACGCTGCCGGAGGCGCCGCTGCTCAATTGCAAGTTCGCCCTGCAGCTTTCCAAATGGCTGGATGAATCGGCCGCCCCCATCGTCGCTGCCAAAATGAACAAACCGCTGGATGCGGTGGCAACGGGGCCTGGCTTTGAGTGCCGGGGCCGCAATGGCGATGGCACGGCGAAAATCAGCGAGCATGGCTATGGCAATGCGGTGGATATTTCCACCTTCTCTCTTGCCGGCGGCGGCAACATCGCCGTGCAGGATGCCAATGACTTGCTCGGTGCCGATGCAGCCGCGTTACGGGGCTTGCGCAAATCGGCGTGCGGCTATTTCACCACCGTGCTGGGCCCGGGTTCAAACTCAGCGCATTCCGCCCATTTCCATATTGATCTCGGCATTCATGGCAGCAGCGGAAATTACCGCATTTGCGAGTGATCAGAATTCCCGGTTTTCGACGAAGAAACCGTAAAGGCTGGTGAGCAGCGTCACGCCAAGGATGGTTGCCACCCAATTGATCAATACCTGAATGGCGATTGACACAGAAAGGCCAACGGTTCCCAGATTGTTGAAAATGAGCGTGGCCATCAGTGTGACAAGGCCCACCAGCAGCACGCAGACGATGAACAGGCCCAGCAGCCCCAGCATGCGCCAGTCGTTGCCAGTTGTGGCCGACCATGCATCGCCCATGGAAAAATCAGTCCGCCCCAGGGCCACTGCTGGCAATTTTACCGACAACCGGTAAGTGGCAACAATGGCATAAAAATAGAGTGCGAAGATGACGGGCACCAGGATGACAACCATCACTGTGTCGCCGAGAATTGCGCGCAAGATAAATCCCGCCAAAACCAGGACAAGGCCAGCCCCAAAACTGCACGCCATGAGAAGCAGGAAAATCAGGATGAAATTGCCGATATAGCGCCATGTCAGGCTGTCAATGCGCAACCGCTGCCAGCCATTGGCAATTTCATCCAGCAGAATGTAGCGGTGCCAATTCACGGCGATGGAGGCATAAGCAATAACGCTGGCAATGGCCAAAGGAGCACTCACGATGAAAAACTTGGCTATTGCAGCGGGATCCGGCTCGCCACCCCTATCCGGCTGGAGATTATTCAGGACGATGTAAAGATTGGTCGCCACGTTCAGCGGCAGCATCACGAGAATCCATGGCCAGCTCACATGAAAGGCGAAGGCCAGATTGTCGGTGGTGGATTTTATGGCGTGATTTATCGCCTTGATCACTGGAAGTTGCCGCATCGACCGTCCCCAACTGTTTGATTCGGTTTGCATAGTGCCGTAAGAAGCCATGAACTTAAAGGCAGCATTTGATGACAACCACGATCACAACCGAGGCCGAGCTTGATGCTCTTTATGATGCGCCGGTGCCGACATCAATCCTGAAAGAGATCGATTACATCAGCGATGATTATGCCAGGCTGATCGCGGCCTCGCCCTTTGCCATTCTGGCCACGTCGGGGCCCGAGGGGCTGGATTGTTCGCCACGGGGCGATCCCGCGGGCTTTGTGCGGGTGGCCGATCCCAAGACGCTGATGATCCCCGACCGGCGCGGCAACAACCGCATTGATTCACTGCGCAACATCGTGCGCGACCCCCGCGTGGCGCTGCTGTTTCTCATTCCCGGCATTGGCGCCAGCCTGCGGGTGAACGGCCGGGCGCGGCTTGCAACCGATGCGGCGCTGTGCGCGTCGTTCGCCATGGAAGGCAAGAACCCCAAATGCGTCATCGTCATCGCCGTGGAGCGCGCCTACACCCAATGCCAGAAGGCCATTGCGCGGTCCAAACTGTGGGATGCCGCGCAGCATGTGAAAGCCTCGGACCTGCCGACAGTTGGCGACATGATGCAGCGTCTCGACCCGCAAAATTTTGACGGCAAGGCCTATGACGCGGAATACCCCGAACGCATGAAGCGCACGATTTATTGAACCTTGTCACCGCCAGCGCGAATTGCTTTGTTAAGCGCCACAAGGAATCCACGGGAGGCATGACATGGCGAAAACGCCAGCCAAGAAGAAACCAGTCAAGAAAACCATCGCCCTCTTTCCGGAAGCCGCCTTCGGCCCGGCGCTGAATTCGGTGGGGATCGGCCAGGCGCTGAAGAAGCTCGGCCACAAGGTGGTTTTCCTGTCGGACCCCGGCTTTCTCGACATCTACAAGGGCTATGGCTTTGAGGCGCATCCCGTCAACCTGTCGGAACCTTTGCCGCCGGAAGAGATGGCGAAGTTCTGGGTGGATTTCATCAATGGCCATATCCCGAATTTCCGCAAAAGCCCCTACGACCAGATCGACAACTACGTGAAGGGCTGCTGGGAAATGATCGTGGAAACGGCGAAGTGGGCGGAGAAGGATTTGCCCGCCATCCTCGCCAAGGTGAAGCCCGACGTGGTGTGCGTGGATAATGTAATCCTGTTCCCAGCCATCAAGCGCTACGCCAAAGAAAACAAGAAGCCGTGGGTGCGGATCATCTCGTGTTCGGAAAACGAGATTGAGGACCCGGATATTCCGCCCCATCTCTCGGGCTGCGGCGAGAAGGACAAGAAGGGCTTCGCCAAATACCGCAAGCGTTTCAACACCACCATCAAGCCCATTCATGACAATTTCAATGCCTTCCTCAAATCCGTTGGCGAAAGGAAATACCCGCTGGGGCAATTCTTTGAAGCCTCCCCCCACATGAACATCCTGCTTTATCCCACGGCGGCAAAGTTCAAGCGCCGCCACAAGCTTTCGCCCAAGCAGTTCCAGTATCTCGAAGGCTGCGTGCGGAAAGATGCGCCCTACAAAGTGCCGCAATTCGCCGCCAACAATGACAAGCCGCTGCTCTATGTGAGCTACGGGTCGCTGGGCTCCGGCGACACGGATCTGCTGAAGCGTGTGATCAAGGTCATCGGCAAAATGCCAGTGCGGGCGCTGGTGAATGTGGGCGACTATCTTGATCAGTATACGGATATTCCCCCCAACGTGCACATCGACAAATGGTATCCGCAGCCCTCGGTCATTCCGAAGGTGGACGGCGTCATCCACCATGGCGGCAACAACTCTTTCACCGAGTGCCTGTATTTCGGCAAGCCCGCCATCATCATGCCCTATGTGTGGGATGGGCACGACAACGCCACCCGCGTGGAGGAAACCGGCCACGGCTTCAAGGTTGACCGCTACATTTGGACGGATGATGAACTGGCGGCGAAAATTACCGCCCTGCTCACCGACAAGAAGATGAAAGCCAAACTGCAGAAAACCTCGAAAGCCATGCGCGCCGAACACGGGCCCACCAAAGCCGCGAAAATCCTTGACGGCCTCGCGCGCCGGAAAATCGCCTGATGCCCACGAGATTTGACAGCTCGGCGCCGCATCTCGAAGGCCCGGCAACTTACGCAGGGGCGCTCAAGGATTGGGGCCATCAGGCCAACCCCATTGCGGGCAATTCCAAAAGCGATGGCGTGCTGCTGCATAAGGGGCCGAATAACGAACCTGAAATTGGGCCTCTGGCAATGCAGCGAGGGCACATGGCCGCTGGAGATCCCGCGCGACGAGCTGTGCCACTTCGTTTCCGGCCGCGCCACTTACACTCACGAATCCGGCGACGTGATTGACGTGTGCGCCGGAACCGTGGTGCTGTTTCCCTGCGGCTGGAAAGGCACCTGCATCGTTCACCAGACCATGCGCAATGTTTACATGTTGAGATAATCCCATGATCCCTGAAACCCGAAAGCTCCGCCCCCCATCTGCAAGATCCCGCCAACTATCCCGGCCCCTTCAAGGATTGGGGCATCATCCCCACCATGATCGAAGGCCACTCCCGCACCAGCGGCCTCGTGCTGTTCAAAGGCCCCAAGGGCGAGAGTGAAAGCGGCATCTGGATCTGCACGCCGGGAACCTGGCACTGCCACGTCACCAGCGACGAGTTCTGCCACTTCCTGCTGGGCCGCTGCACCTATACCCATGAGTTCGGGCGAGGTGATCGAGGTGGTGCCGGATACGGTGGCGTTTTTCCCGAAGGACTGGAAAGGCACGTGCAAGGTGCATGAGACGGTAAGGAAGGTTTATATGATCAGGTAGGGAAATCGATGTATTCGGAGACGCCAACTTACCGCGCACTTATGCCTCATTTCGCTTTATTAAAAAAATAACTTTAAAAAAATGCTCGAATAGTTGAGCACATTTGTTCTTGATGACAATGCAGGCTCATTCAGCGTAACTTGGAATTTATGCATGTGACTATTTAGTGGGGACGCACATGGGAAATGCCAACGAATCCGCAATCTGGTTTGTATTTGTAGGAGACGCTGAAGCTGGCCCCTTCACAAGGTCGGTTATACAAGAATACATAAACACTGGAGAATTGGCATTCAATGATATGTGTTGGCGTGATGGATTCTCGGAGTGGATTCCCCTCGGGCGAACTGTTGAATTCGCTTCTCGTCAACCGTATTCTAAGCAACCATCAGAAATTCAAAAATTGAAAGTTGAACTTAGCGAAGCTGATTTTGGGCACCGGGATTCTGACGTAAACATCCCACCTAGTACAACAAATCCGGTAACCCATCATAAGTCACTGCGGAAAAACTATTTTTCTCGGCATTGGCGTGGAGAGCTTTCACTACCCAAGAGTTATTGGCTAAATAGTTATGGCCTCACCGCGATATTGGTACTTATCGGGATTACGATAGGCATGGCGGACTTTACCTCATATCCAATGTTTACCGCATTGTTGTATATTGGCTTTTGGATGCTTCTTGCAGCCTCTCAAGTCTGGTTAACAGTTGGGATAGTTCGGTCGGCTCGCAAGTATTCGGCGAACTATCCTCTGAAGTCCGGTTGGGGAACAGCCGCTGTAATATTCAGCGCTCTAGGGTTTCTTTCAACACTTTCAGTTCTCATCAAAGATGGCATACCTCAAATCATTGGTTTTGCAGAAATTTTTTCGACAGCAGCACAACAAAAAACATATTCAACGCAACTCCTTCGGAACTCAACTGAAATAGAGTTGTCAGGCCGGCAATCCTCCCATTTTTAATGGGGCTTGATTGTAGAACTCACGCGGCCATTTGCAGTTTCAGTTTCTGGACGGGAGTGATCCCGCCAAGGCCCATGTTGGGGCGGTCGTTGTTGTATGTCCAGAGCCAGTCTGTGGCGTAGTCCTGCACCTCCTTGATGGTTGCAAACATGTATTGATCCAGCCACTCATGGCGGACGGTTCTGTTGTAGCGCTCGATGTAGGCGTTCTGTTGTGGCTTGCCCGGCTGGATATGCTGGATGGCAATGCCGCGTGTCGCTGCCCATCTCATCAGCTGCCCGCTGATGTACTCAGGGCCATTGTCCACCCTGATCGCCAGCGGCGAACCCCGCCATTCGATGATCTGGTTGAGGGCGCGGATGACTCGCTCGGCAGGCAGTGAGAAGTCAACCTCGATGCCAAGGCCTTCGCGGTTGAAGTCATCCACCACATTCAAGAGCCGGAAGCTTCGCATATCCTCAAGACAATCTGCCATAAAGTCCATCGACCACACCGTGTTGGGCTGATCAGGAACAGCCAATACTTCTGGCTTCTCCCGCTTCAGGCGCTTCTTTGGTTTGATCCGCATGTTGAGTTCCAACTCACAGTAAATCCGGTACACGCGCTTGTGGTTCCAGCCATGGCCCTTCACATTGCGCAGATACAGAAAGCACAGGCCAAAGCCCCAGCTCCGCCGCGCCTGCGTCAGGCCAACCAGCAGATCGGCAATCCGCCCGTTCTCCTGATCCAGTTTGGGCCTGTAACGATAACAGGTCTCACTGACACAGAATGTCCGGCATGCCAGCGCAACGCTCACGCCCTTTTGCGTCACTGCAGTCTCGGCCATCTCCCGACGCCGGGATGGCCGGGTTATTTTTTTCCGAGAGCCTCTTTCAACAGCTCGTTCTGCATGCTGAGTTCGGCAAACATCTTCTTCAGACGCCGGTTCTCGTCTTCCATGGCCCTCATGTCAGCAATCATCGAAGCATCCATGCCGCCATACTTCGATCGCCATTTGTAAAACGTCGCACTGCTGATCGCATGCTCACGGCACACATCAGCCAATCCCATGCCGCCCTCTACCTGGCGTAAGACACCCATGATCTGGGCTTCCGTAAATCTGCTCTTCCTCATCAGAATCTCCTCGTTGCTCTTTCCGAGAAAATTCTACTTCCAAAACCTCTTAGTCTAGGGGAGGATTACCAGGCCCACTGGACTTTGGCGTCAGTGCGGATGTTGAAAAAATGCTGAATGAATATCCAACTGTGCGAATTCTACATCTCAATAGTAATGGAGGGCGACTTGCGGAGGCTGAAAAACTCAAAAATATGGTGACTACCCGAAATCTCGACACTTATGTAAATATTGAATGTCAAAGTGCATGTGTCACTGTATTCGTGGCCGGACACAATCGATTAATTTCAAAAAGGGCTGTAATCGGACTTCATAGACCATTCTTTCCTGGTACTGACGATACAGAAATCGAAGCAATCGTGACTGCGACAAAGGCGTTTTTTTACTCGCGGGGTATCGACGGACCTACGATTGAAAAAGGATTTTTGGTGGATCACAACGATATGTGGAAACCTAACCACAATTTGCTTTTATCATCCAAGTTAGCGACAGGTTACGCAAATGATGATGATGTAGCGATGTCCGGAATAAGGCCTACCGAAATAGATAACGCCTTAGCGGAAATAGCCAAGATTCCGTTATACGCTGCTATAAAGAGCAAATATCCTGCAGATTACCCAAAAATTGAAGCAACATTAAAAGATGGTCTATTGAAGGGCAAATCCCCGCAAGAAATGCGATCAGTAACAATGCCTCTTGTTACCAAATTTTATCAAGACTTACTTCCAACTGCTTCGATAATTGCAATAGAACAATTTCTAAAGTTATTGTCTGCCCAAGCGGAAGCCCTGCTTAAAATAAACGGAGCAAAGTGTGTTTCGTATTTCAAGGGTGATGTTAGTGGATTTAATGCTTCAGATATCCCATCTGACCTATTAACAAAAGAACTTCAGATCGGAGCTGATGTCATCAGTTCCACTAATAGCTATTCCGGACCAATCATAAGTGAAGCGGAGATTGAGGAAGCCTTACTAAATGCAATTACGAAAGCAAGCGGGGTGCTCGGATTAACGATAGAAGATTATGCCAAGGGATTAAATTACGAGTTGGACGCAAAAACGAACTGCAATGTCTTTATTACATATTTCAATAGCCTAGTAGATGCTCCCAATACTCAAAAGAATCAGTTATTGCGATACATTGCACAAAATTTGAACCCATGAAAATCAAATCTAACTCTTGGAAAAGAGCATCAATCTACTTAAGTCCCCCGCCGCAAAAGTCGCCACAATATGTACAAGAACATTAATCACCTGACAGTTGCCTCTCAGCAAGTGGTTCAGGCGGGGTTGTATTGCACGTCCACCTTGCTGTCTTTTGGGTGTGGCACGGCACTTCTCCGCTGCTGCTGAGGCTTTCCGACAGGCTGATGCGCCGAAGCCGAATGCGGGGGCTGTCAAAAGTAAAACTTGGGCGTATGATTTTCATTGGTTTCCTTTCCAGAGGATTGGCTAATGGCGACATCCGGCGGATGCCTGTGCGGCGCGGTGCGGTTTTCGGTAACGGACGCGCCTCTCACGGCGCGGGTGTGCTGGTGCAGGCTGTGCCAATATCTCGGCGCTGGCAGCGGCATGGTGAGCGTGTGTTTTCCTTCCATGTCATTTTTGGTTGAGGGCAAGGTCACGTGGTTCGAAAGCATTGCCGACAGCGGCAACCACATGCGGCGCGGCTTCTGCCCCACCTGCGGAACGCCCTTGTTCAGCAAGGCCGACGCAAGGCCTCATCTGATCTTCATCCGTGCCGGCGCACTCGATGATCCAAATCTGCTGGCCCCGCAAATAACAATCTGGATCGACGAAGCGCCGGACTGGGCCTGCTTCGATCCGACGCTGCCAAAACTGGCAGGCCAGCCGCCGCCGGTGGCGTAGGATGTTCTGCCGTCGTTCGCCCTAACCCATTTGTGGAGAATAGCCTTATCTAGTCGATCCACCGTACGGTGTCAAGGATTAAATTCATAATTTGGATAAAACCTGATTTGCCCTTTGTTTCGCACTCCGCTACACACCGCCCCCATGAACAAGCATGTCCCCAAAGTTGGTCTCGTTTCCCTCGGCTGCCCCAAGGCGCTGGTGGATTCCGAGCGCATCCTCACCCAGCTGCGCGCCGAAGGCTATCTGATCGCCCCCGGCTATGCCGATGCCGATGTGGTTTTGGTCAACACCTGCGGCTTTCTCGACAGCGCCAAGGCTGAGAGTCTTGCCGCCATCGGCGAAGCGATGGAAGAAAATGGCCGCGTCATCGTCACCGGCTGCTACGGCGTTGAGGCCGATGCCATTCGCGCCGCACACCCCGGCGTGCTGGCCATCACCGGCCCGCACCAGTATGAGGCGGTGGTGGGTGCGGTTCACAACGCCCTGCCCCCGGTGCATGATCCCAAGTATGATCTCATGCCGCCGCAGGGCCTGCGGCTCACCCCCAAGCACTACGCCTATTTGAAAATTTCAGAGGGCTGCAACAACCGCTGTTCCTTCTGCATCATTCCCTCCATCCGCGGCGATCTGGTGTCGCGTCCCGTGGCTTCGGTGCTGTATGAGGCCGAGCGCCTGGTGAAAGCCGGTGTCAAGGAATTGCTGGTGATCAGCCAGGACACTTCCGCCTATGGCGTGGATACGAAATACGCCACCAGCAAATTCCATGGCCGCGAGGTGCGCGCCAAGTTTTATGACATGGCGAAGGAGCTGGGTGATTTGGGCGCCTGGGTGCGCATGCATTATGTCTATCCCTACCCCCATGTGGACGACGTGATCCCGCTGATGGCGGAGGGGAAAATCCTGCCCTATCTCGACATTCCCTTCCAGCATGCGGCCCCCGGCGTCCTGAAAGCCATGAAACGCCCGGCCAACCAGGAAAAGGTTCTGGACCGTTTGGCGGCGTGGCGGAGGATCTGCCCGGACATCGCCATCCGCTCCACCTTCATCGTGGGTTTTCCCGGTGAAACAGATGCGGATTTCGATTATCTCCTGCAATGGATGAAGGAAGCCAGGCTGGAGCGCGTCGGCTGTTTCAAATATGAGCCCGTGTCCGGCGCCAAGGCCAATGATTTCGGTCTGTCGCAGGTTGCCGACGAGGTTAAAACAGAGCGCTACCACCGCTTCATGGAAGCCCAGCAGGAAATTTCCGCCGCCATCTTCCAATCGAAAGTGGGGCGCGAGATTGATGTGCTGGTGGATTCGATTGATCTCGAAAATGACGAGGCCGTTGCCCGCTCGCCGTGGGACGCGCCGGAGATTGACGGCAACGTGTTCCTGCCTGGCGAAACCTCGCTGAAGCCCGGCGACATGGTCCGTGCGCGGATTGTCGAGGCGGAAGAATACGATCTTGTCGGTGAGGTGATTTAGGCCCTGAGTGTCGCTTCGGCCTTGCTGATATAATCGCGGGTAATCGGCAGCGCGTTCCTGTCCCTGGTCATCTGCATCTGGAACACCATGTGCGAACCGTGGCTGAAGCTCAATTCGCTGGCGATCAGGTAAAATTCCCACATGCGGCAGAAGCGTTCGTCCATCAGCGCCGTGATCTTCTTGCGGTTGGCCTGAAAGCGCTGTTCCCAGGCGCGCAGCGTCTTGGCGTAATGCAGCCTGAGGATTTCAATGTCCGTCACCCACAGCTTGTTGCGCTCGACGCTGGCCAGCGCCTCCGAAAGGGCCGGCGAATAGCCGCCGGGGAAAATATACTTCCGTATCCAGGCGCCCGTGGCACCCGGGCCCCCTTTGCGTCCGATTGAATGCAGCAGCGCCACGCCATCGGGCTTCAGCAGCTCGCGCACCTTCTTGAAAAACTCGTCGTAGTGGATTGATACCCACATGCTCAAACATGCCGACCGACACGATGCGGTCGAACGTCCCTTCAACATCGCGGTAGTCTTTGAGCTCAAAACGCACCCGGTTGTCGAGGCCGCGGTCAATGGCGCGCTGGCGGGCCAGCTCCAATTGTTCCGTCGACAGCGTAACGCCCACCACCTCCACATCGGCCACCTTCGCCAGATAAAGCGCCATGCCGCCCCAGCCGCAGCCGATATCCAGAACGCGCTGGCCGGGTTTCAAGTCCAGTTTCGCGGCGATGTGGCGCAGCTTGTTTTGCTGGGCGGCTTCAAGCGAGTCCTTTCATCGGCAAAGTACGCGCAGGAATAGTGCATGTCCTTGTCGAGGAAGGATGCGTACAGCTCGTTGGACAGGTCATAATGGTGCTGCACATGGGCGCGGGCGGATTTGGCGTCATTGCGTTGGTGCAGCTTGCGGATGCTTTTCAGGCCCTTTTGCAGCGCCTTTTGCAGGGGATGTTTGCGCAGGCTGTTGCCGTTGATTTCGGCAAACTCGAGGAAATCGCGGATCGTGCAGTCCACCATTACCAACGTTCCGTCCATATACGCCTCCCCCGCACGCAATTCCGGATGCAGGAAAAGTGTGCGGTAGAGTTTCTTGTCCAGCAGCCGGATGCCAACCTTTGGGCCCGGCTTAGGCCCCACAAATTCATGCGACTTACCGTCGGCGTCCACCACGATCAGTGTTCCAACTTGCACGAAGCGCGCAAACAGGCTTTTGAGCAACTTCATTGCAATCTCCTAGAGCGGGATATTATCGTGTTTCTTCCAAGGGTTATTCAATTCCTTATGGCGCAACATATCAAGGGCCCGAGCTATGCGTTTTCTGGTTGAATGGGGCTCTATTATCTCATCAAGAAATCCCCGTTCTGCCGCCACAAAGGGGTTGGCGAAGCGGTCTTCATAGTCCTTCACCCGGCTCGCGATCTTTTCCTTGTCGCCCAGTTCGTTGCGATAGAGGATTTCGACTGCCCCGCGCGAGCCCATCACGGCGATCTCGGCGGTGGGCCAGGCATAGTTCAAGTCGCCCCGCAGATGTTTTGACGCCATCACCACATAGGCGCCGCCATAGGCTTTGCGGGTGATGAGCGTAATTTTCGGCACTGTTGCCTCGGCATAGGCGAAAAGCAGTTTGGCGCCATGTTTGATAAGTCCGCCGTATTCCTGCGCGGTTCCCGGCAGGAAGCCCGGCACATCCACGAAGGTGACGATGGGAATGTTGTAGCAGTCGCAGAAACGCACGAAGCGCGCCGCTTTCCGCCCCGCATCACTGTCCAGAACACCAGCCAGCACCAGCGGCTGGTTTGCCACAATGCCGATGGTGCGGCCGCCCATGCGGGCAAAACCCACGATGATATTTTTAGCATGGGCTTCCTGGATTTCGAAAAAATCGCCCTCGTCGGCAATCTTGTGGATCAGCTCCTTCATGTCATAGGGCTGGTTGGGATTTGCCGGAATGAGCGTATCGAGTGACATGTCAATGCGTTCGGCATCGTCGAAGTTTGGAATTTCCGGAATGGGATCGGTGTTTGATGACGGCAGGAAATCAATCAGCCGCCGCATCTGCAGCAGTGCCTCCACATCATTGTCAAAGCCCTTGTCGGCGATGGATGATTTCGTGGTGTGAACCGATGCGCCACCCAGTTCTTCCGCTGTCACGGTTTCATTGGTCACGGTTTTCACCACATCCGGCCCGGTTACAAACATGTAGCTGGTATCGCGCACCATGAAGATGAAATCCGTCATCGCCGGCGAATAGACATCGCCGCCTGCACAGGGGCCCATGATGACCGAGATTTGCGGGATGACGCCCGACGACAGCACGTTGCGCTGGAACACTTCGCCATAACCGCCAAGGGCGTTCACGCCTTCCTGGATACGGGCCCCGCCGGCATCGAACAATCCGATGATGGGCGCGCGGTTCTGCAAGGCCATATCCTGTATCTTGGTGATTTTTCGCGCATGGGATTCGGAAAGTGAGCCGCCGAATACGGTGAAGTCCTTGGCAAACACATAGACTATCCGGCCATTTACCGTGCCCCAGCCCGTCACCACGCCATCGCCGGGGATCCTGGATTTTTCCATGCCGAAATCCGTGCTGCGATGCTCAACGAACATGTCGAACTCTTCAAACGAGCCTTCGTCCAAAAGCAAGTCTATCCGCTCACGCGCCGTGAGTTTGCCACGCGCGTGCTGCGCCGCCACACGCTTTTCGCCGCCGCCAGCCCGCGCCTCGCTGCGGCGCTTCTCCAGTTTTTCCAGAATTTCGTGCATGTCCACTCCCAACGGCGGCAATCTTGAAGGGAAACGCCACATTCGTCAAACAGGCAAAAGTATATGAAAGCGGCAACTTAACCGGACCTTAACCACGGTTGACCCAGTCTGCCGCGTTACTTTACGGGGGGAGTCGCGTGAAATCGGCGGCGTCAACAAATATCGGCTATCTGGCAATACTCATTGCCGGCCTTGTTCTGACCGCCGGTGTCCGGCTCGAAGCCAACCGGCAATATCTGGCCGGCTGGCAACAATATCTGGAAGATGACCAGCATGAATTTGCCGATAATTCGGGCAGGGTCGCCCGCTTTTTTGCGGGCCTCAATGAGAAACTGGGCGCCATAAGCTCTCTTCCAGCCGTCCGCAAGCTGGACCCAACTGCTGCAAATCTGGACAGTGATGGCATCGAAGCAATCCAACAGCTTTTCAATGGCCTGGCGCGCAATCTCACTGTCGCCAAGATCTATGTGACACCGCTTTCGGATGTTTCGCCGCACGCGCTGATTTTCAATAAAACCATTCTGCGTTCAAAAACGCTTTCACAGAATGATGAGGCACAATTTGGCGCTCAACCGTCCAACGCCGCGCTTCAAATACCTTCGTCAGAAGTGGAGAGACAACAACTCCAAAACCACGTCAAATGGTTTGGCGTAAACTATCCCTCCATTACCAACCTGAAAACTTTCAATAGCCCGATGATCAGCGGCGCAGAAATTGTGATGCCGGGCGAGGGCAACGCGATAAAACCAAAGTCAGACGAAGACAGTAAAGGCATCGTATTCTCAACCCCATACTACGGTACCGACGGAAAATACTCCGGAACCATTTCAGCCGTCGTCCCGACTAGCAGATTGCGCGGTCTTACGGCGGGCAATGCCGAGGATTACACCTTGGTGAGCCCGCTCGCCGAATATGTCTCGGCCCCTGTCAAGCGCGGCGGTCACATTCAACTCATGCGACAGGCTGCAGAACATATTCCCTTACCCACTACCACGTTACTCCCACTCAGTTGTCATTGACACATTTGATGTGCGGGGCAAATGGCAACTGCATGTGGCTTCGCCTGCAGCGCGCTATTTCACCGGAAAGCAATTCTGGGCCAAGAGGTTATTTGAATATGGGGCCTATGCTGCGCTTGGTGTTCTGACGCTTATGGGCTTTGGCTGGCACCACAGCAACTCGAAGCGCGCCGCGCAATTGAAAGAGAATGCTGCCGCCATGCAACAGATCAATGATGATATTTCGCGGCTCAACACCGACCTTGCCGAAAACATGGCGAAGCTGCGCGATGCGCAGGACGAGATCGTCAAGAAGGGCCGGCTGGCGCAGATGGGGCAGCTTGTTGCCACCGTTGCCCATGAGTTGCGAAACCCCCTGTCATCAGTCCGCACCTCGGCATTTTTGTTGCGCCGCAAGCTTGAAGGCAAAAACACAGGGGTTGAGCCGCAGCTCTTGCGCATTGATAACTCCATTGCGAGGTGCGATGCGGTTATCACGCAGTTCCTCGATTATGCGCGCACGCAAAAACCGGATTATGCCAGCGAGTTTTTTGATGACTGGCTTGTTAAAGTCGTTGAGGAAGAGGCGCAAAAACTGCCAGCCGCCGTGGCCATTGAGTGCGAGCTCGGACTACCTGGCGTTGCGGTATCCTTCGACCAGAACCGCATGGCGCGGGTTCTCATCAACTTGATCAACAATGCCTCTGAAGCCATGGTTGGCAAGGGAGAAGACGCGACGAAATTTGCGTGCCCCAATCCCAAAATAAGAATTGTCACGCGGCGCAGCGGGCGTGGCGTTGAGTTTGACGTTTGCGATAATGGCCCCGGCATTTCGGCAGAAAACCTGACCAAGATCATGGAGCCGCTGTTCACCACCAAGAATTTTGGAACCGGGCTTGGCCTGCCGGCGGTCAGCCAAGTGCTTCAACAGCATGGCGGCGGCCTGTTTGTAAATGGCGGCGAAGGCACAGGCGCCACGTTCACGGCATGGCTGCCGATCGCACCAAAGGAAGCAGAGGCCGCCTGAATTTATTGGGCGGACGCGATTACCTGATCAACGCCTGCTGCCGCCGCACCGCAAAATCCGGCATTATCTGCGTCAGCATCCGACTGGGTTTTGCTCCACAGGGCATCGAGATCATTTTGGGCCAGCCCGCTGCGTTGCTCAATTCGCTGTACGGCATCACCAAGCTGGCTGGACTTGTTGCTGTCGAGGCCGAGATCACATTTTTCAGCGGCAACACCGGCCTTGTAGGCTGCAACCAAATCTGCTGGCGCCGATTGGGCAAACGCGAACCCGCTTGCCAAGGCAATTCCGAATACTGCAGATAATACAAAACGAGATTTCATTACGGGCGCCCCTTTGGATTTAAGCATGTGCATCGTTTCATCCAGAATGTTGTCGGCTGTAAGGCAACATTATGGACGGCTGCGCGCGAGGTTAACGAATTTCACGCTGGCATGAAACTCTTTTAGCCGCCCTGCCCGCCGCGCCGAAGCTTCATCATCAAGCCCCCAGGTTTCGATTTGCCAGTCCTCATCCACGTTGGCAGCCAGCCAGGCTTGATCTGCCGAGACGGCGCCGCTCGCCAGCATGAGGCTTAACAGGGCGGAACCAGAGAGGGTAGTCAGGTTGTGAACGGCGATGAAGCTGAACGCGTCAAGCCCATCCACATGATTTCGCAAGGCACCCAGGGCAGCGTTTGATTGGGCGTGGTGCCTGATCGTGCTCACGGTTTCGAATTTTGCATCCAGGTGACGGGCGGCCCAATCAATAACGGGATCCCAAAGTTTGGATTGGCGGGAAACCAAACCTTCCGGCTTGTCCGCCCGGTAACACACCATGTCGCTGCCCGCGAATTCAAGGATTTCGGCGGTGATGCCGGGCCGCTCAACCCTCGCCCGGTCAATTGCGGTGTTCGCCAGTTTGGTGAGTGGCATGGTGCCGGGGTTGATAAATTCTGTCTGGTCGTTCCATTCCCCGGCAACCGCATCAGCCATGAGACGATTGGGCAGTATGAGCGGAACTTTAAGAGGAGTTTTCACGCTGCGGCCATCAAGGGCAATGCCCAACTGGTCGGTGACACTGACAATCTTGTAGAAGCGCTTCGGCAGGGGCCGCACAATCCGGTCGCGGGAAAGCCGCTCAAATCTCTGGTCTTCGGTTTCGTCAGTCATCGCGATCCGTTTCATATCTATCGGGATCAAAGCCAAAGGCGTTCCAGGTGTCGCGCATATGGGGTGAAAGTTCGGCGGACACATCGACAATGCCTTCGCGCGGATGCGGGAACACGATGCGGCGGGCATGGAGATGCAACTTCTTCGAAATGCCTTCGGGCATATCGGCATTGCCTTCATATTTCTCATCGCCCAAAATCGGATGGCCAATGTAGGCCATGTGGGCGCGCAGCTGGTGCTGGCGGCCCGTCACAGGCTTCAATGATACCCACGCGGCAATGGGCGGCGCTTGGTCGACCACGGCATAATAGGTGATGGCGTGTCGGGCGTTCTCATCGTTCTTGTCGCCGGCGCGAACCCGGTCGCCATCCGGGCCTTGCGCTTTGATCAGCGGCACATCAATGCGGCCTTGCGGCGGCTTGGGCAGCCCTTTGACCACGGCCCAATAGGTTTTCTTCACAGCGCGGGTGGCAAAGAGCTTGCCCAAAGCGGAAGCCACTGACCGCCGCTTGGCAACGACAATGACACCCGATGTATCACGGTCCAGCCGGTGCACCAGCAAAGGCCGCTCGCCGGATTTCTTGGCCATGCCCATCAGCAATCCATCGAGGTGCTGGAAGGTCTTGCTGCCGCCCTGCACGGCAAAGCCCGGGGGCTTGTTGAGGACATAGAGATCCTTGTCCTCGAAAATGACCATGCTTTCGAAGAGTTCGGTTTCATCTTTGGTGAGCGGTTTTACATCGCCCTTCGGCGCGTCCGCCGGCCTTGTATCAAACATGAGGGGCGGCACGCGAAGTTCCTGATCGGCCTGCAGGCGGGTGCTGGTTTTGGCGCGGCCACCCTGCACCCGCACCTGTCCGGTGCGCGTGAGCTTGTTGAGATAGGCGAAAGTGACCTGCGGCAGATGGATTTTGAACCAGCGGTCCAGCCTTATGCCATCCTCATCGGGGGCAACGATGTAGCGTTTAACATCACTCATAACTCGCAGCATTCATATTGTGAGAACTGTCTGGATGCAGCAGTTTTTTTCCTCTCCCCTTGGGGGAGAGGAAGGGGCCCAGCCCGCAGGGTTGGGAAGGTGAGGGAGATCATGTATTTCAATTGCAAGACCTGATCCCCCTCATCCTCCCAAGCTTCGCTTGGGCCCCGCCCTCTCCCCCAAGGGGAGAAGGAAAAGATATGAGAAGTCCATCAATCATGATGCGAGGGTGCGTACCAGATACAATCCCGCAAAGACAGCGATTAGAGAGAGGGCCACGGAACCGGCGCCATAGGCCGCCGCCGCGCCATAGGACTTGCGCTCCATCAACAGCGCGAAGTCCAGTGAAAAGGCGGAGAAGGTTGTGAAGCCGCCGAGAATGCCTGAGGTGAGGAACGCTCGGGTTTCATTGCCCACATTCAGCTTGAGTGCCATCAGCGCAACTAAAACGCCCATGGCGAAACAGCCGATCACATTCACGATGAAAGTATGCCACGGAAATTCTGATCCCAGCACGCGCCCCGACCAGACATTGACGCCATAACGGGCGGCAGAACCAATTGCGCCGCCGAGGGCGACCCAAACCACCACGGGCATTAGAGCCAGCCCTTTTGCTTGAAATACAGCCACGGCAGGACGGCTGAGAGGACCATCAGCCCCAGGGCCATCGGGTATCCGTAAACCCATTCAAGCTCCGGCATGAATTTGAAGTTCATGCCATAGATGCTGGCCACCAGGGTTGGCGGCAGGAACACCACCGCCGCCACTGAGAAAATCTTGATGATGCCGTTTTGCTCAATGCTGCTCATGCCCAGCACCGCATCAAGCAGGAAGCTGATCTTGCCGTTGAGGAACGAGGCATGGTCGGTGAGTGATTGGATATCCCGCTGCAAAACCTTGATGCGGCCGCGGTTGTCCTTCATGTCCTTGGTTTGGCGCATTTGGTCAACGATGGCCTGCATGAAGGCCACCATCCGGCCAATGGAAACGAGGCTTTCGCGCATCTTGGAATTGAAGTCGCCCTCCTCGCCGATTTTTTCCAGCAAGTCAGAAAGGTTCAGCGGCTTTTTGCGCGCCCGGCGGCCAGACGTCGTGCGGCTGTTGTTGAAGGTCTTGCGCGATGTTTCGTCGACGATGAGGCCCACACGCTCCAGGTGGTCAGCGGCGCGGTCAACCACGGCTTCGAGCAGGCTTACGTATATTCCCCAGCCCGTCATGGCGGTCGATTGCGGTTTCATGGCGCGATGGACATAAACCGGGAAGGCCTGCGGGTGATGGTAGCGGATTGTGACGAGCTGGTTGCCCTTGATGATGAAGGTGACGGGCGATGATTCCGGCCTGTCATTCTCGCCGCGCCGGATCAGGTTGGCCGTCATGAAGGCGGCGCCATCCTCCTGGTAGAGGCGGCTTGATGCTTCAATCTCGGCCAATTCCTCGCGCGTCGGAATGTCAATTTTGAGGGATGCTTCGACGAGTTTTTCTTCTTTGGCGGTGGGCTCCACCATGTCGATCCAGACAACCTCTTCCGGCACGCTGTCTTTGGGCGCGGGGAACTCCGTGAGGCAGCCCTTGTCTGTTCCGTAAAGTGAAAGCATGGTCGATTCCCGTTGCCAATCCAAATCTACCTTGCCCAATTAAGCAGGTGTGATCAACCTTTGAAGGGACATTCCAGGTGCTGTTTACTGAGCGAAGCGGAGTGGCGTTTGCTCGGTCCTCAAGCGCTCTTTGGCCTCTTCTGAGGGCGGACGGGGCCAGCGGTCGTTTGCTTCGACGTGTTCAGCGCCACGGCAGCGCGGATGAGCGCCTTGAAGGCCTTTTCATCAATCTTGCCGCCCTCACGGAAATCGATGGCGCGCCTCGTGTTGCCGTCGAGGCTGGCGTTGAAGAGGCCTGAAGGGTCCTCCAGCGAAGCGCCCTTGGCGAAGGTCGTCTTCACGGCATTCTTGTACGTCTCACCGGTGCAGATGATTCCGGCGTGCGACCATACCGGAATTCCCCACTTCCACTCCTCGACCACCTCCGGGTCGGCCTGCTTGATGAGAGCTCGGATGCGGGCCAGCGTCTCGCCCCGCCAACCGCCCAGCTCCTTGATTCTCGCATCTATCAGCTGGGAGGGAGAGTCTCCTTCGCGTGCGTCCTTCGAGCTGGTCTTCTTCATTGTTTCAGTTCTCATGCGGGGCAACGACTTCAACTTTGATGCGATCAGGGTCTTCCGCGTAAAGCGCGTAGTACCCTGGTCCGCTAGCGTAAGGATATCGATCTTCATACAAGACGGTATGGCCCGCTTGCTTCACCCAGGCGGCGATATCGTCCACATCGGTGCGCGATTTTCCATGAAAAGCGAGATGGTTCAAACCCACGCGTTTGCGGTGATAGCCCGCCGCGAGATGCTCAGCAGGCGCTTGCAAAAAACACAGATAGGTCTCGCCGTGCACATAGTTCATCCCGCCTGGCCAACGATCCGGCTCGTAGCCGAGCATTTTCAGAAACGGCGTCCAAAACGCGATGGAGCGCTCCAGATCACTGACGTAGATTTCGATGTGGTGTATCATGGTTGTGCCTCTTTTACACTGTCGGACGGTCGCGGATGTCCGCTGCACGCCGGAAACCAGTCGTTCTGGCCTAAGGACGAGTTGTTCACTTCATAATGACCACCTCTAAAACGGAATCTTGTCATCTGCACCAAAATATTGCGGTGGAAGCTTGGCGTCCGCTCACGCCACACTGACACCTCACACTTCCCGCTCACATCCGTTCGCCGTTCCGTGAGCGGCACCGCTCCTGAATAGGCATCCTTGAATTCATACGTGGTCGTCGCGACGTGGTGACGCGCTTCATAATGCTGCTATCAGCAGATGCCTACGCTATGCAACTTTGTAAACAGGGGCTAGTCGAAGTGGGCCGTTTGGACGGGCGCTATCAGGGGCCGTGCCATGGCCGTATCCGACAGGCGCTTCACCTTTGGGCAATTCTGCGCCAGCCACAGCTGTTCGGTCCATTGCGCCAGCATCCAAACATAAATGTCGATCATGGTGAAGTGTTCGCCGAAGAGATAGGGGCCAATGCCCAGCGCATCATTGTAGATCTGAAAATGCCGCTCGACATAGGCGTCCGCTGCGGCCTTCACGCCGTCTGCGCCTGCGGGATCGATCGTATATCTGCCGGGCCGCAGCTGGCGCAATTCGCCCTCGTAAACATTGACCGCGAAGTAAGCCAGCCAGCGGTCATGCTGGGCGCGCATGCTGCTTCCCGGTTTTGGAATCAGGCGGGCGTCCCGAAAAGCGTCCCCGATGTGCAGAAGCATCGCCGCACCTTCGGTCATGATGGAGCCGTCGGGCAGCATCAAAGCCGGAAGCTGCTGGCGGGGGTTTATCTTGCGGAAACCGTCGGTGAGATTTTCGTTGGTATTGCGGCTCACGGACACAAAATCATACTCAACGCCTGCTTCGGCTAGGGCTGCCTCAATCGCCATGGACCCGGTTTGCCGCCAACCGTAAAGCTTATACTTCATGCCCAATCCAGAACCACCTTGCCGCAGGAGCCCTGTTTCATCAGGGCAAAGCCCGTGGCGAAATCTGCCGCCTTCATGCGGTGGGTGATGACCTTTCGCACATCGAGGCCCGATTGCAGCATGGCTATCATTTTGTACCAGGTCTCGAACATCTCGCGGCCATAGATGCCCTTGATGGTGAGGGATTTGAAAATCACGCGGTTCCAATCCACCGGAACAGGGCTCGAGGGAATGCCCAGCATGGCGATCTTGCCGCCCATGATGATGTGCTCCGTCATCTGGTCAAAAGCCTGGGGGGCGCCCGACATTTCAAGGCCGATGTCGAAACCTTCGCGCATGCCGATGCGCTGCAT
Organism: uncultured Alphaproteobacteria bacterium; assembly: GCA_963763635.1. Taxonomy (GTDB): domain Bacteria; phylum Pseudomonadota; class Alphaproteobacteria; order Rhizobiales; family Aestuariivirgaceae; genus Aestuariivirga. The sequence continues at coordinate 20,353 of CAVXPO010000010.1, read as the reverse complement.
GACCGATTTCAAATCCTCCCTGGAGACATTCACGGTGACAGCGTCGGTCACCTGATTGCAGAGTTCGAGGCGGTAGTCATTCACATCTGTGATCACGATGTGGCGCGCGCCCACATGGCGGCAAACGGCGGCGGCCATGATGCCGATGGGGCCGGCACCGGTGATCAGCACGTCCTCGCCCACGAGATCATAGGTGAGTGCGGTGTGGACGGCGTTGCCGAGGGGATCGAGAATGGCGCCGATTTCATCATCAACTTCCGGCGGCAAGTGAATGGCGTTGAAGGCGGGAAGCTTGAGGTATTCGGCAAAGGCGCCCGGCACATTGACGCCCACGCCCCTGGTTTCCGGATCAAGATGAAAGTGCCCTGCCCTCGCCATGCGGCTTTTCATGCCGATGAGATGGCCTTCGCCGGAGACGCGGTCGCCCACTTTCACAGTGCGCACGTGGCTGCCGATTTCGGTGACCACGCCCGCATATTCATGGCCCACCACCATGGGAACCGGAATGGTTTTCTGCGCCCATTGATCCCACTTCCAGATATGAAGGTCAGTTCCGCAGATGCCGGTCTTTGCAACCTTGATCAGAATGTCATCGGGGCCGATTTGCGGGATGGGTTCATCCCGCAGAACCAGCCCTTCCCTGGCTTCGGCTTTAACCAGCGCGCGCATCAGATAACTCCCAGTTCTTTGCCAGCCGCCGTGAAAGCCGCGATGGCGGCATCAATGTCGGCCGATGAATGGGCGGCGGACATTTGCGTCCTGATGCGCGCCTTGCCTTGTGGTACCACGGGGAAGAAAAAGCCCGTCACATAAATTCCGCGCTCATATAGTTTTGCCGCCACGTCTTGCGCCAGCTTGGCCTCGCCCAGCATCACCGGAATGATGGGGTGTTCGCCTGCCAGCAGATTGAAACCAGCTTTGCCCATGCCGGCGCGAAAGCGTTTGGCATTGTCAAAAAGTCTGGCGCGCAGATCGTCGCCTGCTTCCGCCAAATCAATCGCTTTGATGGCGGCAGCAACAATGGGTGGCGGCAAGGCGTTGGAGAAGAGATAGGGCCGCGAGCGCTGGCGCATGAGATCGACGATGGGTTTGGCCGCAGCGATAAAACCACCCGCCGAGCCGCCCAAGGCCTTGCCCAATGTGCCCGTCAGAATATCAACCTTGATCCCCGCCCGCGCAGGCGTTCCCCGCCCCTGCGGCCCTGTAAAACCGGTGGCGTGGCAATCATCCACCATGATGAGGGCATCATATGTATCCACGAGTTTCCGAATGTCGCCCAGCTTGGCAAAATATCCATCCATCGAAAACACGCCATCTGTGACGATCACAATGCGGCGCTTGTTTTCGCCGCGCGCCTTTTTCAATTGGGTTTCAAGGTCCGCCATATCGCCATTGGCATAGCGATAGCGGGCAGCTTTACACAAGCGAATGCCATCGATAATTGAGGCATGGTTCAGGGCATCAGAAATGATGGCATCCTGCTCGCCAAACAGCGGTTCGAACACCCCGCCATTGGCATCAAAGCAGGCGGCATACAGTATTGAGTCTTCCATCTGCAAATATTCAGCGATGCGGGCTTCCAGTTGCATGTGCAGATCAGACGTGCCGCAGATGAAGCGCACGGAGGCCATGCCGAGACCATGGCTATCCAAGGCTTCTTTGGCGGCTTCGATAAGGGCGGGGTGGTTGGCGAGGCCCAGATAATTGTTGGCGCAAAAGTTCAATACCTTGCGGTGGTTGCCCACCTCGATATGCGCGCTTTGCGGCGAAAGGATCGGCCGCTCGGTTTTCCACAGGGACGCCACGCGGATGGCTTCAAGTTCGGCTGAAATATCATTGAGAATGGATGACATGGGAAACACTCCTGCCTCCCTCTTGCCCCTCCATAAAAATTTCCGCAAGCCGTGAGTTTTATTTAACTATCGCTGTCGGAACAAAATGAAGTTTTGCCGGTTATTCGGTTTCAAATTTGGGCAGCTCACCTAAATGGCTGATCCAGCTTTGCGCCGACCGGTGCCAATATTGCGCTTGTGGCACCAGTGCATCGCGTTGGCGTATTGCCCCTACGCGCAGCCCGAAAAAATTGGACTTGCCATCGGCTGCCGTTGAATAGACAGGCGTTCCGCATTCCGGGCAGAAAGCTTGAATGCGCCTATTGCCACTTGCGCCTATCTTCACATAGGACTTGGGAACACCAGAGAGAAGCCGGAAGCTGCCTTCAATCGCCGGAACGACGACCCGGAAAGCGGATCCGGAAAGCGTCTGACAATCAGCGCAATGACAAATCTCGACCGTTTCCGGATCAACTTCGGCTTCAAAGGATAAATAACCGCAGTGGCAGCGCCCATCAACTTTCATAGAGGCTATCATAGCATCATGGCGATTGATTTGAAATGCTGCTTCTCGGCGTGCTAACTAACACCCATGACAAAACCTATTCACATTATCGGCGCTGGCATGGCGGGGTCGGAGGCGGCCTGGCAGGTTGCGCAGGCGGGGGTTCCCGTGGTGCTGCACGAGATGCGGCCCAAGGTGGGAACCGATGCGCACAAGACAGGCGGCTTTGCGGAGCTTGTATGTTCCAATTCTTTCCGCTCCGATGATGCGGATCAGAATGCCGTGGGGCTTTTGCATTGGGAAATGCGGCAAGCGGGATCGCTGATCATGGCGACAGCTGATAGGCATCAGGTGCCAGCGGGTGGGGCGCTTGCGGTCGACCGCGATGGGTTTTCGGATGAGGTTACGGCAACACTCAAGGCGCATCCGTTGGTGAGCGTTGAGTATGATGAGATTACGGGGTTGCCGCCGGAGGACTGGGACAGTGTTATTGTGGCCACCGGGCCTTTGACCTCCCCTGCCCTTGGCGCCGCCATCCGGAAAATTACCGGCGAGGAGGACCTGGCTTTCTTTGATGCAATCGCGCCGATCATTCACCGCGAGTCCATCGACATGGGCAAGGCGTGGTTTCAGTCGCGCTATGACAAGGTTGGCCCCGGCGGCACCGGCAAGGACTATATCAACTGCCCGATGAACATTGCGCAATATGAAGATTTTATTCGCGCGCTTTTGGACGGCGAGAAAACTGATTTCAAGGAATGGGAAAAATCCACACCTTACTTCAATGGCTGCCTGCCGATTGAAGTTATGGCTGAAAGCGGGGCTGAAACCTTGCGGCATGGACCGATGAAACCGCGCGGGCTTACCAATGAACATGACCCTCTGGTGAAGGCATACGCCGTGGTGCAGCTCCGGCAAGATAATAAGCTGGGCACGCTTTACAACATGGTGGGATTCCAGACGAAGCTGAAATACGCCGATCAGGTGCGGGTGTTCAAAACCATTCCCGGTTTGGAGAATGCTGAATTTGCCCGGCTCGGCGGGCTGCACCGTAACACCTTCCTCAACAGCCCTAAAGTGTTGGACGAGCAACTGAGGTTAAAGGCTTGTTCGCGCTTGCGTTTTGCGGGGCAGATTACGGGTGTTGAAGGCTATGTGGAAAGCTCTGCCATGGGGCTTATGGCGGGGCGCATGGCGGCGGCTGAGCGCAAGGGGGTGAATTTTGCAATGCCACCTGCGACGACGGCCCATGGCGCGTTGATCAACCACATCACCGGCGGGCACATTGAAATCACCGATAGGGGCTCCGGTTCTTTCCAACCCATGAATGTGAATTTCGGATTGTTCCCGCCGGTTGATGCACCAAAGCGGGTAGAAGGCAAGCGGCTGGACCACAGCGAAAAGGCTGTCGCCCGCAAGCGGGCTTACACATCGCGGGCGAAAGCAGATTTCGAGGCTTGGCTCGGCAGTGCCATTGCAATTGCGGCGGAATGATTAAGCTTAGTCACCCCAGCCTCCATGGTCGGGTCAAGCCCGACCATGGAGAGTTGAGTAGCAAGTTAGGCTAAAACCGGTTGTTCCTGGCCGCCCACCAAAGTGTCATCTGGCGGCGAAATTGTGAAGGTGCGGGGTTATTGAGATAAAGTTCCGTGAGGCTTACGGGCAGGAAAGCGGGCAGCGCGGTTTGCGGGACCGTTATGGCCCGGGCTTCGGCAAGGCGTTTCCGGGCATGGGCGCAGAGCTGCTTTATTGTTCCGGTCTCGCCCAAATCTTTCATCATGTCGGCTGGCAGGAAGTTTTTCCGTTGCGTTCCGCAGAATTCCGGCAAGGCCATGGGCAACACCGGCAAGGCCTGCGGCTTCCGGTGCTGCCGCGCCAAGGATGAGTGACGCCATTTGAATGAGCGCAGAAGAGGTTTCGCCGAGATAGCCTTCAAGGTCGCCGAGGCTTGGCATGGCGTCATCGTAGAGATCGAATTCGCGCGCCGTGATGAGATTGTGCAGCGGCTGTTTGGGAAGGCTCGCTGCCTTGACCGCGTCGGCGAGAGCTTGCGCCACGGGATGATCCGGCGTGTCGCCCTTGTAAATTCCATCAATCGTATCCAGCCACCATTGCTGGCGCACCAGGCCGATTTGCGGCTCGCTGACAGCGTCGCGAATGCGGGCAATTTCAATGTTGAAGGCGTAGAGCGCGAAAAGATGCTGCCGCGCCGCAAGAGGCGCAAAGAGACAGCTCAGGTATCTATCCTTGTCACCCGTCGCCACAAGTTCCTGGCAATGGTCGCTCATGTGGCATTCTGCACAGCGATGAAGGCTGCGGCCACTTTTCGTTTTTCGGCCAGCAACACGCCATAGGTGCGGACGGCGGAGCCCGTGCTCATGAAATCGATCGGCAGTTTGCGGTTGGCAAATTCCGCTATCACGGCTTTGGGCGGGCGGCTCATGGTTTCGCCAGTGCCCAGCAGCAGGAAATCAATCGCGTCGGCTTCCGCAAAAACAGCGGCGAAATCCTCAGCCGTCAGGGCCGCGAGATCCGTTACATCCCAGCGGTGCATGCCGCTTGGCAGCACGAGCAAGGAACCCAAATGCGACATGCCGGCAAAGCGGAAGCCGCCGTTGCCATAGGCATCAATGGGGGCGCGGGCTGGATAGAAGGGGCTCAAGGCCTTGCCGGTTTTGCCTTCGCCCTTGCATCCTCACGATTTGTACCCAGAAGAATGAGAACAGGCGATGCGATAAAGATGGAGGAATAGGTGCCGATGAGCACGCCCCAGATCATGGTGAAGGTGAAGCCATGCAGAACCTCGCCGCCGAACACATAGAGCGCGATAAGCGCCAGCATGGTGGTAACGGACGTGAGAATGGTGCGCGGCAAAACCGAGTTCAGCGAGAAATCGATCAAATCCGCCAGCGGCATGGATTTGTATTTTCGCAGATATTCACGGATACGGTCGAACACCACAACGGTGTCGTTCAACGAATAGCCCACAATTGTCAGGATGGCGGCGATGATTTGCAAGTTGAATTCAATGCGCAGGACGCAGAAAAGACCGATGGTGAGCAGCACGTCGTGCAACAGGGAAATCACGGCGCCGATGGCGAATTGCCATTCAAAGCGGAACCACACGTACATGAGAATACCGAGGATGGCGACGACAACGGCGATGATGCCTTGCTCTGCCAGTTCGCCGGATACCTTTGGTCCGACCACGTCAACACTGCGATACTCAAAGCTGGTGCCCAGCGTATCCTTGATTTTGTTCACCACGGCCTGCTGGGCAGCATCGCCGCCCTCTTGCGTGCCAACGCGGATCAACAGGTCATTGGGGGAGCCAAATTCCTGAAGCTCGATTGAACCCAGGCCGAGGCTATCAAGCCTGGACCTCAGATCATCGAGATTGGGTACCTCAGCAGAGCGAACGGCGATCACCGTGCCGCCCTTGAAATCCACACCGACGTTGAGACCAACAAACAAGAAAAGCAGGAGCGAGGCCAGACACAGGATACCGGAAACGAAGAAGCCGAAACGGCTCAATCGCATAAAAGGGATTTTTGTGTCGTCGGGGATAAAACGAATGGGCTTGAGTTTCATGATTTATAATCCGCCTTACAGCGGAACCTCTTTGGGCTTGGCCCAGCGCGCCCAATAGGCCACGATGAAACGGGTGACCGTGTAGGCGGTGTACATGGTTGTGAGAATGCCGATGGCATGGGTAATCGCGAAGCCGCGCACGGGGCCGGAACCTACGCCAAACAGCACAACTGCCGCGATGAGTGCGGTAAGGTTTGAGTCGAGAATGGTTGCAAAGGCTGACTTAAATCCCGTCTCTATTGAGTTCAATGCGGTTCGTCCGTTGCGCCATTCTTCCCGCATGCGCTCGAAAATGATCACGTTGGAGTCAACCGCCATACCCATGGTGAGCACGATGCCGGCGATGCCGGGAAGCGTCAGGGTGAAGCCGAAAAATGACATCACGGCAATGAGAAGCATCAGGTTGATGAGCAAGGCGATGTTGGCGAAAAAACCAAACAGGCCATAGGCTATCACCATGAATATCATGACAAGGACAAGGCCGATGATGGCCGCATTAAAACCAGCCTTGATGGAATCGGAACCGAGGCTTGGCCCCACGGTGCGCTCTTCAACATTGATGAGTTTTGCAGGCAAGGCGCCGGATCGCAGAACCACGGAAAGACTGCTGGCCTCTTCTGTCGTGAAGTTGCCAGAGATTTGGCCCGACCCGCCCAGAATGGGTTCATTGATGTTGGGATAGCTCACCACGATATCGTCCAGAATAATGGCAAAGGGCTTGCCGACATTTTCTGCTGTCAATTTGCCAAAGCGCAAGGAGCCACGCTGGTTGAACTTGAAGGTAACGACAGAACTGTTGTTCTGGTCGAAGCCGGGTTGAGCGTCGGTCAGGTCAGCGCCATCAACCGTGGCGCGGCTTGAAGTTTGCACCCAGATGGATTGTTTGGCGTCATCCTTCAACACCAGCGACTTGCATTCCTGTGGTGGGTTTTGGCTGGCACCCGTTGGCTGTTCCTGGCAAAGAAGCTGGAATGTAAGCTTTGCAGTCTGGCCAATGGCATCAATAACCTGCTGCGGATTTTTTACGCCCGGCAACTGGATGGCGAGGCGGTCCTTGCCCTGCTGCTGAACGGAAGATTCAGACGTGCCAAACTCATTGATGCGCTTTTCGATGATCTTTTTAGATTGCTCAATCGCCAAAGCAATCTTGGCATCAAGGCCTTGCTCTGAAAAAGTGAAATTCAACAAGTCATCCTGAACTGCCAACGAATACAGGTTTACAGCAAGGCCAGTGCCCAACAATCCACTCGTCAGCGGTTGCTGCAGTTTAACCAACTCTGTTCTTGCCTTATCGGCGTCGGCCACATTGGATACGCGAACAGAAACTCCGTTCTCGGTCCGCGTGATGCCTTTATAGCCAATCTTGGCTTCGCGCAGCGTGGCGCGAATGTCGCTTGAAAGCTGCAAGAGTAGCTTGTCACGAAGGTCGTTTTTCTCAACTTCCATCACCACGTTGGAGCCGCCCTGCAAATCAAGGCCAAGCGTCATGGGGCTTGCGCCCACGCTTTCTTTCAAGGTGGTTTGCCAGTTGACCGGCAGTACGTTTGGCATGGCGAACAGCAAGCCAATCAGGACCGATGCCAAGATGGCCAGCGTTTGGAATCTCGAGAAATGCAGCATGTCGCTCGGGCCGCTTTACTTGGCTTCGGCTTTGGCGGGTTCACCCTTGGCGCGCACATCACTGATGCCCTGGCGCAGCACGCGGACCTTCACGTTCTCGCCCACTTCGACAAGCAGTTCCTTGTCGTCGACAACTTTTGACACCTTGCCGATGAGGCCGCCGCTGGTGACCACGGTATCGCCGCGGGCCACTTTGGAAATCATGTCCTGATGCTCTTTCATCTTGCGCTGCTGGGGGCGGATGAGCAGGAACCAGAACACGGCCATGATCATCACGAGAGGCAAAATCATGCCCATGAAATCGCCCATGGCGGGAACGCCAGCGGCTTGGGCGTAGGCGGGGGTAACGAACATGGATTGCTCCTAAATGATTAAGGCTGGCCGGAAAGCGGCGGGATGAAAGTTTGAGCGGAATATAGCGATGGAATTCCGCATTGCAACAGACGGATTGCGGTGTCTTTACGGTTTGCGCAACGCAAGCTAAGAGCTTGTCATGGCAAAGAAATCTGAAAATGACCTGTTCCTGCGTGTAGCCCAGGCTTTGGAACGCCTGGCGCCGGCACCGCAAAAGCCCAGCGATCTTGCGGTTTCCACCGCCTTTGTGTGGCACGCCCACCCGCCGCGGCTGGAACCGGTGGCGCGCGTCAACCGGGTTGAGCTTCCGCTGCTCAAGGGCATTGACCAGACGCGCGATATCTTCATGGAAAACACCAGGCGTTTCGCCAAAGGATTGCCTGCCAACAATGCGCTGCTGTGGGGCGCGCGCGGCATGGGAAAGTCTTCGTTGGTGAAGGCTGCCCATCATGCGGTGAACAAGGAATGTGGCGGCAAGCTCAAGCTCATCGAAATCCACCGGGAGGATATTGAAAGCCTGCCCGCATTGATGTCGCTGCTGCGCGGGTTTCCAAAGCTGAACTTCATCGTGTTTTGCGATGACCTTTCATTTGATGGACAGGACGCATCTTACAAGTCGCTCAAAGCGGCACTGGATGGCGGCATCGAGGGGCGGCCAGAGAATGTCATTCTGTATGCCACCTCTAACCGGCGACATTTATTGCCGCGTGACATGATCGAGAATGAGAAATCCACGGCGATCAACCCGTCAGAGGCCGTGCAGGAAAAGGTTTCGCTGTCGGACCGTTTTGGTCTGTGGCTGGGCTTCCACAATTGCTCGCAGGATGAGTTCCTTGAGATGATTGATGGTTATGCCATGCATTTCAAGCTGCCGGTTGAGACTGCGGCGCTGCATGCAGGCGCCATCGAATGGTCCGTCACCCGCGGCAGCAGGTCTGGCCGGGTGGCGTGGCAATACATCCAAGATGTGGCGGGGAAGGCCGGCATTAAACTCAAGCCCGCATAGCGAAGGCCCGGCATTGCTGCCGGGCCTGCACTTGCAGAGGACGGCTATAGGTTTAGTTCGAAGCCGTTGTCGAATTGAGGAACTTCAGGGGATCCATCGCGGTTGCGCCTTTGCGGACTTCAAAGTGCAATTGCGGGCTTGATACGGATCCGGTCTGGCCAGCCTTGGCAATGACATCGCCACGCTTCACCGTGTCGCCACGCTTCACGAACAATTCCTTGGCATGGGCGTAGGCCGTAACCCAGCCGCCTTCGTGGCGGATGAGAACAAGGTTGCCATAGCCTTTCAGCTCATTGCCGGCATAGGCCACAACGCCGCTTTCAGCGGCGCGCACGCCGGTGCCTTCAGGAACGGCAATGTTAATGCCTTCGTTTTTCAGGCCATTTGGCTTGGCGCCATATTCCGAAATGATCTTGCCTTTAACGGGCCAGCGCATGCCCATTGTCGTCGGGTTTGCGTTAAGTTCCACGGTCTGCCGGGGAACGGGTTTTATTGCTGGAATTTCCTCGGCTTCAATTGGCTTTTTCAGCGCGAGGTTTTGTGATTCATCCACGAAACCGTCATCAGCCGGGATTGCATCAGATTCCTCCACCGCCGGCTGGTTCATGGCAACGGCTTGGCCATTGCCGGCAGGAATGCGGAGGCTTTGGCCCAAATTCAGGGCCTTGTCATGGGACAAGCCATTGAGGTCGGCAATTGCATAGGGTGACATGCGATACTTGCGACCCAGCGAGAACAGGGTTTCGCCGCTTGCAACAACATGGCTGCCGCCCGCCTGCATTTTCCTGACGGGTGCCGGGCTCTCATCATTCATTGCGACATCATCCTGGGCCACATACTTGGGCCGTGGAAGTTTGGCTTGCGACGTGCCCGGAATGCGCAATACGCGGCCGGTGCTCACTGAATAGGGAGGCTCAATGTTGTTGGCTGAGGCCAACTGCGAAACTGTGAGGCCATTTGCCCTGGCGATTGAATAGAGTGTCATGCCCTGCCCCACACGCACGGTGCCTGACTTGCCGGTCTTCGGCTTCTTCATGGCCGTGTAGGCGGGTTTCTTATAGGTTGATTGCTCGTCAACAGGTGCTTCAGCCTGATCGCTTGGCTCATCGTAAACCGGTTGCTTGTAGGCAGGTTTCTTGTAGGTGTTGTTATAGCTGTAAGTGTTGTTCTGCTTGTATGACTTTTTCAGCGGCGCGCCAGCCAAAGGACGCGACGTAATCGCATCGTCTTCAGATGCCACATAGGCCGTGCGCTTTGGCTTCGGCACGGAAGCGGTATAAACCGGATCAGCATTTGAGGGGTTGTCAGCGAAGCGCTCGATTGAGCTGGAGCAGGCCGCGAGCATGACCGACAGGGCTGCTGACGCCAAGACATTAAATTTTGAAAACCCTTTTGGGGCGCAAGAAACGATACGCATACGCGAACTCCACAAACACACTTACGTTAGGGATAATGGCGCGTTTAGGTTAATGGACAGTTTATTGTTTTGGCTTGGAAAAAATTCTTTTTCGGCTACTCAACGGTGACGCTGGCGCCGATTTCCACCCGGTTGAAAAGATCGATCACCTCCTCATTCATCATGCGGATGCAGCCTGAAGAAACGGCTTTGCCGATGCTCCACGGCTGGGTGGTGCCATGAATGCGAAACTCCGTATCACCAATATAGAGAGCGCGCGCACCCAAGGGATTTGCAGGCCCCCCTGCCATAAGAGCGGGAAGCACGCGGCCCCGCTTGGCTTCACGGGCCACCATGTCTTTGGGTGGCCGCCAGTCGGGCCAGATGGCTTTGCGGGTGATTTTGTTCTGGCCTGACCAGGTGAAGCCTTCACGGCCAACACCGACGGGATACATGATGGCCTTGTTGCCCGGCAGTACGAAATAGAGCTTGCGCTCCGCCGTGCGGATCAGGATTGAGCCTGGCTCCATCGCTTCGGCAAAATCAATGATCTTGTGGGAAGTTGCGGAGACTTCGACGTGGCCTGCATCAGGTGAAGCGAGGGCAAGCTGTTCTCCGCCTTGCATGCCGCCGTAAATCTGGAATGCACCGGGGGCGAACTTCAACTGGCCCGCTGTAACGGGTACAATCACAATTAAACTGCTGGCGGCAACTGCCGCCATGTTCAGGAAACGCATACTCAATCACCCACCTCGGCAAAGCTTAACCGCAGGCGGCATAGTGCCTGACGGGCGTTAAGGCCAGCTTAAATCTCGTTGCCCTGGCTGTAGCCTTTCAGCTTCCGCAGCATCTCGGCGGCTGACTTGCGGGATACGGGATGGCGCCAACTGCCCGCGATTTCGGCGATGGGTTTCAAGACAAAAATGCGTTCGGCAATGCCGGGATGCGGCAATTTCAATCGCTCCCGCCGCGATAGCACAAGGCCATGATAATCAATGATGTCGAGATCAAGCGTGCGCGGCCCCCAGCGCAAGGCGCGCCGTCTTCCGGCCTGCCGCTCAACGGCGTGAAGTTTTTGCAGCAGCGCCAGGGGTGGCAAATGGGTTTCAACTTGCGCAACGGCATTGACGAAGGGCGGCTGGCCTGGCCTGCCATAGGCAGACGTGAGCAGCAAGCGGGATGAATTTACAAGCTTGATGCCGTCGCTGTTCAACAGGACGAGGGCGCGTTGCACCGATTCAGTTGGGCTTCCCCACGGCCCCGAAATGTTGCTGCCAAGCGCTATAAGGATCATCTCAATAATTCTTGAACAGGCGCAACGTTTCGGCTGCATCGTTTTCGGGTGACGCTACCGGAAAACGCAGGCCGATGATTGTCCCGTCATTCGCCAGCAGCGTCAGGCGTTTCAGATAGTCATTGTCGCCGGCCTTGAAGGTTGGCAAGCCTAATGCCTGCGAGAATTTTTTGGCGTGGTCTGAGAGCAGCGGCACACGCAGCACTGCCCGTCTAACGAACTCCTGCTGCCAAGAAGTGTCTTGAAAACTCACGCCAAACACCTTCACACCAAGCTTCTCGAACCCGTCATAAAGCGTTGAATACATGAGGGCTTGCGGTGTCGATCCGTGGGCGCCGGGAATGTCGTCCCAGCCCGGTGGATCAGCAACGCCCGGCTTTCCCGTGTAGGGGTAGCAGAAATACACCGCCATGCCTTTGAGGTTTGCGGGATTGACCAATGTTCCGTCCGTTGACGGCAGTTCAATATTGGGCAGGCGCTGGCCGACGAGATGATCCACGGCTTAGCCCTTGTCGCGCAACAGCCGGGATTTCTCCCTGCCCCAATCACGGTCCTTGATGGCCTCGCGCTTGTCATGCAGCTTCTTGCCCTTGGCCAGGGCAATATCAACCTTGGCGCGGCCGCGCGGATTGAAGAAAATCTTCAGCGGAATGATGGTCAGGCCTTCGCGCGAAATGCCGACAGCGAGTTTCTGGATTTCCTTGGCATGCAGCAACAGTTTGCGCGGGCGTTTTGGATCGTGGTTGAAACGGTTGGCCTCGCGGTATTCGGGGATGTTGGAATTCAGCAGATAAAGCTCGCCCTGCTTCATGGTGGCATAGGCTTCCGCCAAATTCGTGCGTCCCTCGCGCAATGACTTAACTTCCGACCCCTGCAACGCAAGGCCCGCTTCAAAGGTCTGGATGATTTCATATTCGTAGCGGCCACGGCGGTTGTCCGCCACCACCTTGATGCCTTCCTGCTTGCGTGCCGCTTTTGCGCCGCCGGCCTTGGAGGACATTCTAGTTGAGCAGGCCTGCGTGAACCATCGCGGCGCGCACAGCTTTCTTGGTTGGCTCGGTCACCGGTATCATCGGCAGCCGCGCATCAGGCAGGCAATGGCCAAGCAGGCTGGCACCATATTTTACCGGGCCCGGACTGGTTTCAACAAACATCGCGTGATGCAGCGGCATCAGGCGGTCCTGCAATTCAAGGGCTGCCGCATAATCGCCCTTCAATGTTGCGGCCTGGAATTGCGCGCACAGCCTTGGGGCGACATTTGCCGTCACAGAAATGCAGCCCACGCCGCCATGGGCGTTGAAACCCAGCGCCGTCCCATCCTCGCCTGAAAGCTGGATGAACTTGTCGCCCGATGCCATGCGCTGCAAAGATGGCCGTGTCAGATCGGCAGAGGCATCCTTGGTGCCAATGATATTGGGGACATCTTTTGCCAGGCGGGCCAGGGTTTCCACTGAAATACTGGCAACCGTGCGGCCCGGCACATTATAAATGAAAATTGGAATATCAGCACTTTCAGCCACGGCGCGAAAATGCGCGTACATGCCATCCTGCGTTGGCTTGTTATAGTAAGGCACCACAACCAGCGCCGCATCAGCGCCCGCTTCCTTGGCGTGTACCGTATATTCAATGGCTTCGGCCGTGTTGTTCGAGCCGGTGCCTGCGATTACCGGCACCTTGCCCGCTGCCTCTTCGACACAGATTTCAACCACCCGCTTGTGCTCGGCGGGGGAAAGGGTTGGCGATTCGCCCGTGGTGCCAACGGGCACCAGTCCATTGGTTCCCTCTTTGATCTGCCACGCCACGAATTTACGGAAAGCGGCTTCATCCACCTTTCCGTCCTTCATGGGTGTAATCAACGCAGGAAAAGAACCTCTAAACTTCACGGCAAACCCCTTTGGTAATAACTTGGAAACCATAGGGGCTTACGGTTGGATTGTCCGAAACCCTTGTGGTCGGGTCACCATAGACGTTCAGATTTGGACCGGCAAGCAATTGTGATAGAACTGTAATCGCCGCAGGGCTGACGCAATTGCATAATAGAGCCAAAGAGTTACAAGGCGACAGGCAGGATTTACGATGTGGGCACGTACATTTAGTGGATTAGTGATCAGTTCGACCCTGATGGGTTCCGCGCTGGTGCCCCTGAGCGGCGTATTGGCGCCAACGGTTTCCATAGCGGCATCGCAGGTTTCAAGCCTTGCCGTGCAGGCCGCGGAACTTGCCCTCAAAGGCCGGTATGTGGATGCGGGATCGCTTGCCCAGCGTTCCGGCGATGATGCGGCCATAAAACTTGTGGAGCTCCTTTATCTCAAGGACCATTGGAAGGATGCTGGCTACAGCCGCATCATGGATTTCGTTGTCGCCGCACCGAAATGGCCCCTTTCGGAAACGCTTCTGAAGCGCGCCGAACAGGCGCTTCATTCAAATGGCGCAAACGCGGATGTCGTCCTCGCCCACTTTGCCAAACGCCAACCCCTGACAACTGAAGGCATGATCGCGCTTGCCCGCGCCCATCGCGCCACCGGCAACCAGCAGGCCGCGCAACAAATGCTGCGCAAGGTTTGGAGCAACACCGACGTTACGGCGGCGATGGAAAAATCCATCCTTTCAGAATTTGGCGCATTGCTGGGCGCGGAAGACCACAGGGCCCGCATGTGGCAAATGGTTTTTGCGCAGGAATCAAATGCCGCCATTCGCAATTCAAAGCGGCTTGGCGGAAACTACCAGGCTGCCGCAAAAGTAGCGCAGGGATTGCTGCGCGGCGTTGCCAGCGCCGACAAGCAGTATGACCGCCTGCCCTCGTCCATGCGCGAACAACTGGGCATGAAATATGCTTTGGTCAACTATCTGCGCAAGCAGGAACGCTACAGCAAGGCACGCGCAGTTCTGGCAACGGTCCCCGGCACTGCCGCCGCCATGGGCGATGCGGAAGCCTGGTGGATTGAGCGGCGCATTGTGGCGCGGCACTCGATTGGCCTCACGCATCTTGATTCCGCCAAGGCCGCTTACCAGATTGCCAAGTCCCACGGATTTGACTCGGGACCAAGTGCGGTTGAAGCAGAATTCCTGGCAGGCTGGATTGCGCTTCGCTCCTTGAGCAACCCGGAAGCAGCCCTCAGGCATTTCGGCAAGCTGGCTGAAATTGCCCCCACCCGCACGGAAAAAGCCCGCGCGCACTATTGGATCGGCAGATCTTATGCGGCGCTTGGCAACAAGGGAGAAGCGCGGGCAGCCTATGAAGAGGCTTCACGCCATTCCACGATTTATTATGGCCAGCTGGCGCGCGAAAAAATCGGCCTTGGCTCAACACCGGAAAAAATTGCAAGCGGGCAGGCCTCTGCCAGCGCTACGGCGAAAGTGGAGCGGGATGAAATTGTCCGCGCTTTCCAGATGGTGGCGAAAGCAAAAGGCAACTCCCAACTCAACATGTTTATCTGGGCGCTTGCCAACCGTTTTAACAACCCTGATGAAATGAATGCGGTAGCGGCCATCACCCAGCAGTTTGGCAGCACGACGATGGCGCTTCGCCTTGCAAAAGCTGCGGGCCAGCGCAACGTCGATATTGACCATTGGGCCTATCCCACGAAGGCGCTGCCCAACTGGCAGCAAATGGGAAAACCTGTCGAGCGCTCGCTGGTGTACGGCCTGTCACGGCAGGAAAGCGAATTTGATCCCAGGGCGGGCAGCAGAGTTGGCGCGCAGGGGCTTATGCAGCTCATGCCAGGAACGGCAAAACTCGTGGCGCGCCAATATCGCGTGGGTTATGCGCAATCAAAACTGACGGGTGATCCTACTTACAATGTGAGGCTTGGCGCCGCCCATTTGGCTGATCTCGTTGAAGACTTCAATGGCTCCTATGTGCTGACGCTCGTTGCCTACAATGCCGGCCCGCGCCGGGCGCACGAATGGGTTGAAGAATATGGCGATCCGCGCGGCGGCCAGGTGGACCCCATTGACTGGGTTGAATCAATTCCGTTTCAGGAAACCCGCCAGTATGTGCAAAAGGTTTTGCAGAACACGCATATCTACCGCTCGCGGCTTGCACCCGAAACGGTGCGGCCGATGACGGCAGACCTCAAACGCGGCGCACCAGCCTCTATTGCCCTTGCAAAGAATAGCAGCGAACACGCCATATCCTGCGCAGGCGGTTCCATTGGCGCGCTGATCACGAGCTGTGACTGAGGGGGGTTCCTGCCAGCCTGTCTTCTATCAAAGCGCGGATGGCCTGGCGCTTTTTGCGCGGGATTATGGTTCGGCCGGCTTCAGCAAAATGCCGGTGCTGTGCCTTCCGGGGCTTACCCGCAGCAGCAAGGATTTTGTGACGGTCACCGGTTGGCTTTCAAGGCACCGCCGCGTTATTGTCCCCGATTTCCGGGGGCGCGGGCGTTCGCAGTATTCACCAGATGCGATGACTTACCGGCCTGTTGTTGAACTTGCCGATACAATCGCCCTGCTTGACCATTTGGGGCTTGAGCGGGCGGCGATCATTGGTACATCACGCGGCGGCATTGTTGCCATGCTGATGGCCGCCTTGCACAGGCCAAGGGTTTCGGGAATTTTGCTGAACGATATTGGCCCAACGCTGGAAGCTGCCGGATTACTCCGCATACGGAGTTATCTTGGCGTGCGGGCGGCGATGAACAGCTGGGACGCTGCTGTTGCCGGGCTGAAACGCACCAACCCCGGTTTTTTGAATTTGAGCGATGAAGCGTGGCATGCATTCGCCCATCGATTGTTTGTTGACCACAATGGCGTTCCCGAGCTGGATTATGATGCGGGGCTGGCGCAAACATTTCCTTCGCTTGACGAAATCACGGCAGGCAAAGTGGCGGAACTCTGGGAGTTGTTCAACAGCCTGAAGGGGTTGCCGGTGTCAGTTTTGCGGGGCGAGAATTCTGATCTCCTGAGTGCCGAAACAGTCTCAGAGATGAAGGCAAGCATCGATGCGTTGGACGCAACGACAGTCTTGAACCGCGGCCACGCGCCGTTTCTTGATGAAACGGAATCAACGTCAGCGATCAAGCGCTGGCTGATGCGCGTTGATGAAAATAGTTAAAACCATACGGCTACTTTTTGGCTGGTGATCCGGGCTCGGCCTGGCTTTTCGCATTTTTCATGCCGCCTGTTCCGTAGAGGCGGCTGAATTCCTTCTCATCGCCGGCGGCGAGCAGCTTGCATTGATTGGTCCATTGCTCGCGTTTGATGCGGCCGTTGAATTTCAGGTGGTTATCCACCCATTCAATCTGGTCAGCCGTCCAGGCGGCGATCTGGTCGAAGTGGAAAAAACCCAGGTTATGCAATACTTTTTCGTTCTTCGGGCCAACGCCGCTGATGCGCTGAAGGTTGTCGGCCTTGCCACCGCGCGCGGCGGAAATTCCTTTCGGCCGTTCCATCTTGCCCGTACCCGCCAGGGGTGCGGCGGCCTCAGCAGCAACGGGTGCGGCGGGCACAGCAGCAGCGGGGACGGCGGGAGCAACGGGGGCGCGGGGAGCCATCGGCGCTGTTGCCATCGGAGCTAGTGCAACTGGTGCAGGTGCTGGAGCAGCGGCAGGTATCGCGGGCTGGACCGTTTCAACGTGGGCAGCACCAAACCATTTGCGCAACAGGCAGCCCAGAACGCAGCCGATGAAAAAAAACAGAAGCATCCAAAGCATGAGCTCTAAAACGTAATGTGACATGTCAATTCCTTTTGATGCGGTCAGGCAGCGCTGCGATCGGGGCCGTAGGTATACCAGCCGACAAAAATCCCGATGGCGAATGCGGCAAGCATCCACACCCAATTTTGTTCAACGACAAACCATGAATTGGTAAAGTTGAGCAGTTCGTTCATGCGGTTCCCCTATTTTACAAAGTTGATTTCAACGCGGCAATTCTTTTTCCGCGCATCAATGCTTTTCTCCCCATCAACAGGTTCCGATTCACTGAAACCCTTTACGCCCAGGCGCGCAGCGTCGACACCTGCCGCCACCAGGGTTTTCAACACGAACTGCGCACGCGATTCGCTGAGTGCCTGATTATACAGGCGTGGGCCATAATAATCCGCATGGCCAGCAATTTCGACTTTTTCGGTGGCGCAGCGCGGATCTTTCAAGAGCGCAACATATTGATTGAGCGCCAGATCATAGGGCGATTTCAGGCCATCATGATTGAACTCAAACCGGACCGGGAAGACGTTGCTGATCTTTGCCAATACACCAGCGCAGTCATAGGGCGGTGGGGGCGGCGGTGGCGGTGGCGGTGGCGGAGCCTTCACATAGATTTCAGCAGTTGTCGTGTCGGCCAGCATTTTTCCGGCGGCATCGGTTGATTCAGCGATGACATTGTAAATGCCGGGCGGCAATTTTTGCGCGAGGCTCAACGTCCAGGCGCCTTTGGCCGACGTAAATGCCGCGTCCGCCCCCAACGTTGCGTTAAGATTGGCGCCCGGTATCGAGACTTTCAGGCCCTTGGCGTTCGGTTCATCCCAGGTTCCGGTAATCGAAGCCGGGCTTTGTTCGCCCGCATAGATCCCAATGGTAGGGGCGCTTTGTTCAACAATTGCCGCTGTTGTCGCGACAGGGGCTGCGGGCGTCTTGATATTTATTTCAAACCTTGTCTGGTCCGATGATTTTCGGCCCATGCCATCAGCGGTGTCGACAACCACGTCATAGCTTCCGGGTTCCAGGATTTTTGGATTGGTGAATGTCCAGTTGCCGTTGCCGTCGGACACCAACGCACCGCCGCCATCACCCAAAGCTGCCGCAAGCCCAGCCTTTGGAATGGAAATTCCAAGGCTTGTGGCGTCACCTTCGGCCCAGGTTCCCGTGATTGCCGCGGGCGATGATTCGCTGGCAACGAACCCAACGGTTGGCGACGCGGGGCCTGCCGCGTCCACGACAATTCTCGGGTTCGGCGTGATTGCCAGTTTCTTGCCAGCGGCATCAACCGTCTCGACGCGCACGTCATAGGCACCGTCTTTCAAAACTGATTCTGATTTGAGTTTCCAGTTGCCGGCGGCGTCCGATGCGAGGGCTGCATCTTTACCCAGGACATACGTGCTGGGGCCGAGGGTTACGGACAGTCCCATGGCAACGCCTTGCGACCAGGTGCCTTCAAGCGTTGGGCGGGCATCCATGATCATGGCGGGGATTTTGAGGGTGGGTGCCGTCATTTGCTCCACCACCGGTGCTGGCACGGGCTGGGCCACGGGAGCTGGCGCTTCGGCAACGACAACGGCGGCAGGCGCTGTTGCCGTTGAAATATTTCCAGCCATATCAGTGGTTTCAAGGGTGAGGTCGTAGGATCCGGGTTTCAGGTCAAGGGCGGGTGCCAAGCTCCAGTTGCCCTTGCCATCGGACGTCAGCGCCGCATCCTTGCCGAGGGTGAAAACCTTGCCGGCAAACTTGGCAACGAGGGAAGCGGCATCGCCTTCCGCCCAGGTTCCAACCAGCGCATAGGGCCAGGCCGCGCCTTGAACGGGGGGCATAACGGCCGGCGTGGCGGGTTTTAGCGTGTCCACCGTAATTTTGGCGGGCGCAACGGTGCCCACGGCGGGGTTCACACCGTCAGAGACTTCGGCCGTCACGTCGTAGCTGCCGTCGGCAAGGGGCTTTGCCGGCTTCAGAACCCAATTGTCTGAAGTTGAGGTGAGCGCGGCATCCTTGCCCAAGGCATAGGCGGTGCCAGCCAAGGTGACGCCCAACGTCTTGGCAATGCCTTCCTCCCAGGTTCCCTTGATTTCCGGCTGGGCGTTATTTGTGACAATGGAATCAATGGTGGGAGCCTTCAGGCTGACGGGCGGCGGCGGGGCGACAATGCGCACCGCGTCAATCACGGTGCGGACGCCATAAGTGCCGGAAATCGCCTGTTTGGCCGCGTCAATGGCTTCCTGGCTGGGGGCATCGCCGCCCAGTCGTACGTCACGCACGTCGAAATCCAGCTTCGCCCACCCCGCGTCCAAAGCTGAAATCTTCTCGCTGACGCGGGCCTGAACATCCTTTTGGGCGTCGCCCCGGGTTATCGCCACGGCGGCCGTCGCCGGCAATATCAATAAAGGCAATGCCTTCAACCATTTATCCCAGCGGTAATGCGTCATTTGACCCCCTGCGTCGCGGCCCCCTCACAATTGGGGCCAAATTGCCTCGTTAAAGGCTTGTTAGCATCGAAACCCGCTGCTGGCTATATGAGCAACAACCTCGAAATGATTCGGTTAACCAATTGTTAAGATATTGATCTTGCTGGATATAAACGATAGCTTAAGACATTGCCTAAAACTGTTGCCAATGGGCCACATGTGGCGAAATTCTGGCCGCGCGGTGGCTTTATGCGTTGACCTTAACGCGCGAAAGCGTCGATAAAGTAGCCTGTGTGCGAACGAGTCGTGCATTGCCTTCCCTACTCATTGCAGGGGATCGGGGGGCTACTCAACTCCAAGGATTGTAGGAGATTAAACAATGAAGACGATGAAAGTAGCTCTACTCGCTACCGCTGCCCTCGCAGCCGTATCGGTAGCTGCTCGCGCTGATGACACTGCTGCCATCAAGGCACAGCTCGAAGCACTGAATGCACGTATCGCCCAGCTTGAAGCAACTCCATCGCTTCCAACCGGCTATTCGCTGCTCACCATCGGAAGTTGCTCCGCTCGTTCTGACGGGCGAAAAGGCTTCCGACCGTTCGGGGATCAGAGCTCAAACCGCATTTCGATCCTGCCAACGGCTGATGCTCCGGCTTCATCCACGATCGATTGGGATATCGAAGTTCGTGCAGCGATTACCCA
>CAVXPO010000009.1:0-26141 GCA_963763635.1 uncultured Alphaproteobacteria bacterium | reverse complement strand
ACGCGCTGGTCGCGCGGGCTGGAAAGGCGGCTTGATGCCCATGGCAAACGCTGAAACCGGAATTGCCAAGGCGTGGCTGGCGGGCCTCAACGCGGCGCTTGCAGGCCACGATTTCGCTGCCGGCGCGCGGATTTGTTTGGGCCTGAGTGCTATTGGCGCGACCTCATCTCCCTCACGTGGAACATCATCACGCTGGAAGGCCGCGAGTCCATTTGTGATATGCTGGAGAAAACGCATCCCTCCGCCGCGCCGGTGCGCTTTGAAATCGAGGGGGAGGCGGAAGTTGTTGACGGCATGGCCGCCTGCTGGTTCACCTTCGAAACGAAAGTGGCGCGGGGGCGCGGGCATCTCCGCCTGAGGGATGGCAAGGGCTACACCTTTCTGACAACAATGACGGAGCTCAAGGGCCATGAGGAGCGGCGCGATCCCATTCCCGATACGCGGGGCCAGCCGCCCTATTGCGTCATCATCGGCGGCGGCCAGGGCGGCATCGCGCTGGGGGCGCGGCTCACGCGGCTCGGCGTTCCAACGATCATTCTCGAAAAGAACCAGCGCGCCGGCGACTCTTGGCGCACTCGCTACACCTCGCTCGTGCTGCATGATCCGGTCTGGTATGACCATCTGCCCTATCTGCCGTTCCCGGACCACTGGCCGGTGTTCACGCCCAAGGACAAGATGGGCGACTGGCTCGAGTGCTATACGAAAATCATGGAGCTGAATTACTGGGGTTCGTCGGAATGCGTGAAGGCTTCCCATGATCCAGCGGCGCAGGAATGGACACTGCAGGTAAACCGCAATGGCCAGCAGATTGAGCTTCGCCCGAAGCAGCTCGTCTTCGCCACGGGCTCCTACGGGCCTCCCCGTGAAGTGAAGGTGCCGGGTGCTGAGATTTTCAAGGGCGAACAATATCATTCAAGCCAATACAAGACCGCTACGGCCTATCGCGGTAAGCGCTGCATCGTTGTTGGAGCCAACAGCTCTGCCCATGATGTCTGTGCCGATCTGTGGGAGCATGGGGCCGATGTGACCATGATCCAGCGATCGCCCACCACCGTCGTGCGTTCTGAAACATTGATGGAGATGGCTTTCGCCCCGCTCTATTCGGAGCAGGCGGTGCAGAACGGAATCACGACCGACAAGGCTGACCTGATTTTTGCGTCCACGCCCTTCCGGCTTCTTCCCCACGGGCAAATTCCGTTGTGCGCCAGAATGGCGGAGCGGGATGCGGACTTGCTGGCGCGGCTCAACAGGGCCGGGTTCAAAACGGATTTTGGCCAAGACAATTCCGGGCAAATGATGAAGGCGCTACGCACCGGTGCCGGCTATTATCTGGATGTGGGCGCCTCCGAGCTTATCGCCAATGGCGACGTCAAGGTGCGGAGCGGGATTGAACTTTCCCGCCTCAAAGAGAACAGCGTTGTCCTCTCCGATGGAAGTGAGCTGGCCGCTGACCTCATTGTTTATGCCACGGGCTATCTGCCAATGAACGAATGGGTGGCGCGCATCATTTCGCGGCAAGTGGCCGACCGCATTGGCCCCAACTGGGGTTATGGCTCGGGCACGCAGGGCGATCCCGGCCCATGGGAAGGCGAGCTTCGCAACATGTGGAAGCCCCTGAAACAGGAGGCGCTGTGGTTCCACGGCGGCAACCTCCACCTGTCGCGGCATTACTCGCTCTACGTCGCCCTGCAGCTCAAGGCGCGCATGGAAAATATTGCGACGCCGGTCTATGGGGGTTAGTTCCCGGCACAGTCATGCAGCATCGCTAGGCTTCGCGTTTGACCGTCTGGACAAGAAATGCCGCAAGTGTAGTATCACCTTAAAGGGGCACAAAGCCCCGCGAGGGAGATGACACATGACCAGCAATGTTTTCCGCCTGAACCGGCGCAATATTTTGAAATTCACGGCCGCCGGGGCAGCCTTGCCCATGGCCGCCATGTTTCCCCGCGCGGCCCGCGCTGCGGACCCGATCAAGACGGCGGCGATCTACACGGTGCCGGTCGAGCAGCAGTGGGTGAGCCGCATTCACAAGGCCGCAACCATTGCGAAGGACCGGGGCGACATTGAGTATGTGTTCTCGGAAAAAGTTTCCAACACGGATTATGAGCGCGTCATGCGCGAATATTGTGAAGCCGGCAACCAGCTCATCGTGGGCGAAGCCTTCGCCGTGGAAGATGCGGCCCGCGCCGTGGCGAAAGATTATCCAGACCGCGCCTTCCTCATCGGCTCAAGCTTCAAGCCCGATGCGGCGGCAGCGCCAAATTTTGCGGTGTTCGATAACTACATCCAGGATGCGTCCTATCTCAGCGGCATTGTGGCGGGTGCCATGACCAAGACCGGCAACATCGGCATGGTGGGCGGCTATCCCATTCCTGAAGTGAACCGCCTGATGAATGCCTTCATGGCGGGCGTGCGTGAAAGCCGCGCCGATGCGAAGTTCCTGGTGGCCTTCATTGGCTCGTGGTTTGATCCGCCAAAGGCCAAGGAAACGGCATTGGCGCAAATCGCCGCTGGCGCTGATCTTCTGTATGCGGAGCGTTTTGGCGTGTCTGACGCGGCCAAGGAAAAAGGCATTCTGGCCGTCGGCAACGTGATTGACACGCAAGCTGATTATCCAGACACGGTGGTGGCCTCGGCCCTCTGGCATTTTGAACCAACGCTTGATGCCGCCATTGCCGCCATCAAGGCTGGCTCCTTCAAGGCCGATGACTATGGCCAATACTCCTTCATGAAAGCCGGCGGTTCCAGCCTTGCACCCTACGGAACTTTTGAAGCCAAGATTCCGGATGACGTGAAAGCCAAGGTCGCAGCGAAGGCCGCCGAAATTCAATCCGGCGCTTTTGCGGTTGCCATTGATGACGCTGAACCCAAGCCCTCATAAGCTTGATGGCTGACAAACACGCCGGAGAGCGCGAAACCGTTCTCCGGCTTTCCGGCATCACCAAACGGTTTGGCCCCTTGCTGGCCAACGACGCCATTTCACTGACCCTGCAGCGCGGCGAGATCCTCGGCCTGCTGGGTGAAAATGGCGCTGGCAAAACCACGCTGATGAATATCCTGTTCGGCCATTATGTGGCCGATGCGGGAACAATTGAAGTTGCGGGCCGCACCTTGCCGCCGCGCCAGCCCGCCGCCGCCCTGGCCGCCGGCATTGGCATGGTTCACCAGCATTTCACGCTGGCGGAAAATTTGACCGTGCTGGACAATATTGTGCTGGGCACAGAATCCCTGTGGCAACTTTCTTCCAATTCCCAAAGGGCCCGCGCCCGCATTCAGGACCTCGCCCGGGAATTTGGCTTGAGCGTTAATCCGGATGCGGTTGTTGCAACGCTTTCCGTGGGCGAGCGGCAACGGGTTGAAATTCTCAAGGCGCTTTACCGTGAAGCCAAAATCCTGGTGCTCGATGAGCCCACTGCCGTTCTCACGCCGCAGGAATCGCTTGCCTTGTTTGAAACCCTGAAACGCTTTGTGGCAAAGGGCCTCTCCATCATTTTCATTTCCCACAAGCTGGGCGAAATTCTGGGCGCCTGTGAGCGCGTGAGCGTGTTGCGCGGCGGCAAGCTGGTGGCTGAACGGCCCGTTGCGGGTGCCACGCGGGCCGAACTTGCCGAGCTGATGATTGGCCGCAGCATTCCGCAAGCCAAGGCCGAAACGCAAAACGCCGGCGCTGTGGTGCTGCAGTTCAGCAGCGTCAATGCGCGGCGTAATTCCCAAACCCTTGAAGGCGTCTCGCTCACTATTCGTGCCGGGGAAATTCTCGGCATTGCGGGGGTGTCCGGCAATGGCCAAAGCCTTTTGGCGGATGTGCTCAGTGGCATTGTGCAGCCCGCTTCAGGAACCCTGACACTCAATGGCGAACCGCTTTCGCACATCAATGCGCGCGCCATGGTGAGCCGGGGGGTGGCGCGCATTCCGGAAGACCGCCACGCCGAAGGCCTGATCAGCGATATGAGCATCACTGAAAATGTTATTTCAGAATGCTATCGCTCAGACCAATTCTCTGCGCACGGATTAATAAACTGGGCAAGGGCGCGAAGCTTCGCCACACAAATCATTGCCGCCTACGAGGTTAAATGCCCCTCGCCGGAAGCCCGTGTGCGCTTGCTGTCGGGCGGCAATATGCAAAAACTCATTCTGGGCCGCGTCATGGCGAACGACCCCTGCCTCGTATTGGCCAACCAGCCCACACGCGGACTGGATGTGGGCGCCGTAAACTATGTGCATGAGCAACTCTTGGCGGCGCGCAAACGGGGTGCCGCGCTGCTGCTCATCTCGGAAGATATTGATGAATTGCTATCCCTCTCGGACCGCGTCGCCGTCATGTTTCGCGGAAGCCTGTCGCAAAGCCACCCGCGCGAGGCAATCAGCATCAGGGATTTGGGGTTGATGATGGCGGGGCAAGGTTTCAACACGGGAAACAACGCCCATGCGGCTTGAACCACGCGAACAGCGGCCACTGGCCATTGTCATCGCATATCCCGGTTTGGCGCTGCTGGCCTCCATGCTGTTCTGCGCTTTTCTGGTTATGCTGTCAGGCGCATCCCCCCTTTCGGTTTTTGGCTTGATGGTGAAGGGAGCGGTTGGAACCAAATTTGCCTTCCTCGAAACACTCACCCGCGCCACGCCGCTGATTTTTACCGGGCTGGCCGCTGCGGTTGCCTTTCGCGCCAAGCTTTGGAACATCGGCGGCGAGGCTCAGCTCTACATCGGCGCCGTGATGACCGTTGTTTTGGGAACGGGCCTGCTGCCCTTGCCGCAAGCCTTTTTGCTCCCCGTCCTCATGGCCGCCGCCATGCTGGGCGGCGCGCTGGTTCTTTCGGTCCCAACATTTCTCAAAACGCGTTTCGGCGTTGATGAAGTCGTCACTACTTTGCTGCTCAATTTCATCGTCATCCTGTTTGTCAGCATGTTGCTGGAAGGCGTGCTGAAGGACCCCACGGGCCTCGGCTGGCCGCAATCCAAGAAGATAATCGCCGAAGGCCAATTGCCAAGGCTGGTGCAGGGCAAGCGTTTGCATTTTGGTTTTGCCATCGCCATCGCGGCCGCCATTGCCGTCTGGCTGATCGACCGCAAATCGGCGCTCGGGTTTGAAATGCGCGCTGTCGGCCACAGTCCGAAAGCCGCATCATTTGCGGGCATTCCGGTTAATCGCGTGCTGGCCAAAACCGCCCTGCTCTCCGGCGGCTTGGCTGGCCTTGCGGGCATGTCCGAGGTTTCCGGTTTGAAGGGAAATCTCACCCTCGACCTGTCGCCCGGCTTTGGTTACACCGGAATTGTCGTTGCCATGCTGGCCTTGCTGCATCCCTTGGGGGTTATCGCCGCGGCCGTTTTTGTGGCCGCAGTTTTTGTCGGTGCCGATGCCATGAGCCGCACGGCTGGGGTTCCCAGTTACATCGCCCACGTGATGGTGGCCACCTCCCTCCTCACCATGGTCACCGCCATCATGCTCACCAGTTACCGCGTGAGGTGGAGGTGAATATGGATGCGCTTGAAATCCTGTTCACCGCATCGCTCTGGGCCGCCGCCATCCGCATCGCGTCACCTCTCATATTTGGAACCCTCGGTGAACTCATTTGCGAGCGCGCCGGCGTTTTGAACCTCGGCATTGAAGGCATAATGACGGCGGGCGCCTTTGCGGGCTGGCTTACCGTGTTTCTCGGCGGCGATCTTTGGCTGGGTGTTGTTGTGGCGGCAATCGTTGGTGCGTCGTTGGGCCTGTTGCATGGCTTTCTGGTGGTGCCCCTGGGCCTTTCGCAACATGTGACGGGCATCGGCATCACGCTGCTTGCCACGTCGCTATCCTATTATTTTTACCGCCTGATATTTCCGTCCGTCACATCGCCGCCCAAGATTGAGCCCTTCCAGCCCTGGCCGGTTCCCGTGGTGTCAGATATTCCGGTCATTGGCGAAGCCCTGTTCACGCAAACACCGCTCACTTATCTGGCCTTTGCCGCCGTGCTGTTTGTGGCGTGGCTGCTGAATAAAACACCTTTGGGCCTTGCCATTCGAACCGTTGGCGAAAATCCATCCGCCGCTGAAGCGCAGGGGATCAACGTCACCGGGGTGCGCATCGGTGCGGTGATGCTGGGAAGCGCTTTCATGGGCATTGGCGGCAGCTTCATCACGCTGTCGGCATTCAATTCATTCTTCTTTGAAATGATGAACGGGCGGGGGTGGATTTGCGTGGCCCTTGTGGTGTTTGGCTCCTGGCGTCCGGGAAAGGCACTGGCCGGCGCCTTGTTGTTCGGGGCGTTTGATGCCTATCAACTGCGCCTGCAACAATTGGCGGGAGCCTATGTTCCCTATCAGGTGTTTCTCATGCTGCCCTTTATCTTGTCGATCATCGCCCTTATCATCATGTCACGGCGCGCGGCCTATCCGCGTGCGCTTATGGTGCCCTACCGGAAAGGTGAACGCTAAACCGTGATCGATCTTCTCATCACCAATGCAACCCTCCCTGATGGGCGCAAGGGCATGGATATCGCCTGTGCCAATGGCCGCATTGCCGGCATATCACCCGCGATCAAGGGCGCCGCGCACAAAACCATTGACGCAAAAGGCTACCTTGTTTCGCCGCCCTTTATCGATTCACATTTTCATATGGATGCAACCCTGTCCCTGGGAATTCCGCGCCTCAACATGTCTGGAACATTGCTTGAGGGCATTGGCTTGTGGGGCGAGTTGAAACCCCTGCTTACCCACGAAGCCGTTATTGAACGGGCGCTGCGCTATTGCGACCTTGCCCTATCAAAAGGCATGGGCGCCATCCGCACCCATGTTGATGTGTGTGATGACCGCCTGCTCTGCGTTGAAGCGCTCCTCGATGTAAAAAAGCAAATCGCCCCCTACATCGAATTGCAAATCGTGGCGTTTCCGCAGGATGGTTTCTATCGTTCAAAAACCGCCAGGCAAAATCTCATTCGCGCGCTGGACAGGGGCGTCGATGTGGTGGGCGGAATCCCGCATTTTGAGCGCACAATGGCAGATGGTGCGCAAAGTTTGAAAGAGCTGTGCGAAATCGCCGAAAAGCGCGGGTTGCTGGTTGATATCCATTGCGATGAAACCGACGATCCCCTGTCGCGGCATGTTGAAGCCTTGGCCCATGAAACCCGGCGCCTGGGTTTGCAGGGCCGCGTGGTGGGGTCGCACCTCACGTCGATGCACTCGATGGATAATTACTATGTATCGAAACTCATTCCCCTGATGGCTGAAGCCCAGCTGCATGTGACACCCAATCCCCTGATCAACATCACCTTGCAGGGCCGCCACGACACGTATCCAAAGCGCCGTGGCCTCACCCGCATTCCGGAACTGCGCGCTGCCGGCATCAATATTTCCTTCGGCCATGATTGCGTGATGGACCCTTGGTATCCCTTGGGGCAGGCAGACATGCTGGAGGTTGCCAGCATGGGCATTCACGCCGTCCCGATGACGGGCCGCGAGGCCATGCGCTGGACGTTTGACGCGGTCACCATCAATCCGGCCCGCGCCATGCATCTCGAAGGCTATGGGCTGGAAAAAGGCTGCAAGGCCAACTTTGTCCTCCTGCAGGCCAATGACCCGATCGAAGCCATCAGGCTGAAGCCGGCGCGCCTTGCGGTGGTGCGCGGCGGCAAGGTGATTTGCGAAACGCCAGAAAATATTTCAGTGTTGGCGATTGACGGCCGGCCCAATGCCGTTAACGGCGCAGACTATGCACCGAAAGCTGCAAGGTAGCGGATCACGCGGGCGGTGGCTGCCTGCAACTTAACGTCGCCCTGCAGCTCAAGGCCCGCATTGAAAATATTGCGGCGCCGGTTTATGGGCGATAGTTCCACCGGTTATGGATTGAGAGCTGGCACATCCTGCAAAGGTGTGCATTCGGTTTTAAGCAGGTCAGGATACATGTCAAAGCCGCGCATCAGAAGCTTGATGCGCAATCCGTAGGACGTGATTTTGCAGCGGCTGATGGAAACCGGAACGGAGGCTGCTACATAATCCGGAAAAAACAGTCCATGCCCATGCAACAGTGACCATGCTTCATTGAAGTTGGTCGCACGTATCCGGTAATACACGCTATTTTCATCCGTACACGGAAGGGCATGGCACCCTTGCACCGAATGCTCGTTCTGGCCGGGCAGGATTTCCTGCGAGTTGGTGAGATAGACAACTTCGTTTCTTTTGACCGTCGCAAGATAAAGCACGGCATCAAACGCAAAGATGGCAGCGGGTACGATGACATACCAGGCGGCAACACCGAAGATCAGCAAAAACAGGCCTGCCCGCGGTTTGGAGAACTGGCGGTTCTGGAAACTGTCTTCATAGTAAACCGCCTTGTCCCACAGAAATCGGAAGAACCGCCACACCCAAGGAACCGGTTTCCACAACAGCCGGGCGACAGGCCGAAACACCCGCAAATAAATCCAGTGGCAGGCGGCGAGAAACTGAAACCAGAATTTATGGATGGCCGTCAGGTCATGCTGGGTGCGGCCCGTCCAGGAGCGCGCATTTGCCTTGCCATCCTGAAAGGCCCGCTCCTCGATTTTTTTCTTGAGCTTGTTGACCTCGTCCTGAAGATCGCTCATGGGCTCTTCAGCTCGAAGGCTGCCTTCTTGGCGTTGTAGTGAAGCCTGATGTCGCCGCGCTTATCGCTGTCGAGGATCATGTTCACAATGATGGGTTCGATGTTGGCCTGGATGAATCCTGGAAGCCCGCGCGCACCGATTGCCGGATCATAGTGGGCCTTGCAGAATGCCTTGAGGTCCGCCTCAGTCACAGTGAGCTTCACGCCGTCCTGGCCGTAGGTCCTGTCCATGCTGTCAAATTCGCGCCTGACAATGCGCTCAATGGAAGGAAGATCGAGCTTGTTGAAGCAGACAATGTTCTGGCGTCCGGCAAAGCGGTTGAGGAATTCGGACCGGTAGGTTTTGCTGACCTCATCCAGTGCCGCTGCGTTGGCTTGCTCCACTGAAAACGCCGGATTGAGAAAGTGTGGCTGGCCAATATTTGTGGTCATCACGATGATTGCCTCGGAGAAAGAAACCGTGCGCCCCACGTTGTCCGTCAATCTGCCATCGGACAGGATTTGCAGAAACACGTTGAACACATCGGGATGGGCTTTTTCAATTTCATCAAACAACAGAACGCGCAGCGGGTTCTTGCGCATGGCGTTGGTGAGAATGCCGCCCACTTCAAATCCTTCATAGCCCGGGGGCGCGCCAATCAGACGGGAAACCGCGTGCTTTTCCATGTATTCGGACATGTCAAACCGCGTCAGCGCCTTTTCATCATCCAGCAGGCTTTGCGCCAACGCCTTGGCAATCTCGGTTTTACCAACGCCTGATGGTCCCATAAACATGAAAGCGGCCTGCGGCTTGTCCTGGTTGCGGCGGCCCACGCGCGCCGTCTTTACGGCGTTGGCAAGCAACTGGATGACATGATCCTGGCCGAAGATGCGTTTCTTGAGATCGGCTTCCAGATTGCGCAATTTCTCGCGCTCATTTTCGTTCAGCTTGTTGACGGAAATGCCTGAGATCAGGCTGAATTCCCGCAGCACAACATCGCGGGTAAGCTCCAGCTTGTCGTTGAATTCCCTAGTCAGCGCATCAAATGCGTCGCGGTTGGTTTTGATTTCGGCCTGAAATTTATTGATCTGCAACCGCAGTTCCTGAACTGGCTCGGATTCAAGCCCGCCGCCCGTTGCCATTTTTGCAAAGCGGGCAATGCGGCCTGAAAGCTTTTCTTGGCCAGCCTCGCCGTTTTGCCGGGATTCCTTTTCAGCGGCCATCTGGACTTCAAGCTGTTCTTCCAATTCGACAACAGCGGTTTCACCATCGCGCTGGCGCTTGTAAAGCGTGCGGACCTCTTGCTGATAGGTCGCCCAGTTCACCGTCAGTTCGGAGATCGTGGCTTCAGCCTCAGCGGTTTGCTTGGCCGTCTTGGCGCGGGACTTGGCGTCTTGGGCGGCATCCAGGCCCGGCGGTTTGCGGTGTGCGTCCAACCTGTAGGTTGAAAGGGCACGGTCTAATAACGATACGCTGCGTTCCGGCTGCGCGCGGCTGTTACCGCCATCCTGGGCGCGGTATTTTGAAGTGAGTTCAATTGCGGCACGCACCGCATCATCAGTGATTTTGATCTTGTGGTAGTCCTGCAAACGCTCGGCGGCATCAGACACAATCTTGTAGAGCGCGTCGCCAGATGGTTCTTCAAGGTCAATAAGCGTGAAAAGCTCACGCATGTCCGAGTGGCTTTTCAGAATGACGTCGAGGTCTTCATCGCGCGTTTCGAGAATGGCCTGCGTTTTGCCGGACTTGATGGCGAGGCACAGCGCGTTGATGAAATGCATGGTGCCCGTGTTGCGGGCCGCTTCAATAAAGTCGCGGGTGTCCTCAACGATCAAAACTGAATCAGGGGTGCGGTAAAGGAGCTGCAGCATTTTCTGGAATGATTCATTGAGCTTGGAATTCTCGCCGGAGGCAAACAGGCTGTCTGTATCCAGCCAGAACATCCGCTTGCTCACGATATCAAAGGGGGCATCGGGGTCTTTCTTGCTCGCCTGCAGGCCCTTGCAAAGAGCGGTGCAGCCGACGCCGCCGGGGCCAACCAGAAGGACGGAGTTGGCCATTTTACGGACGAGGATTGAGGACAGCTCCTTCAACTCCTCATCGCGGCCAACCAGCTTGAAATTTTGTGTGCGCGCCAGGTAATCTTCGCCACGCGTCAGATAATTCATCGCCGCTCCCTGCACTTGGCTATCCCATCAGCTGAAGTTGGTGAGGTGATCAGCGTTTTCCCAATTTGAACGGTGACGGGGGTGCCGCGGGGGCTGACGCTTCAGTGGTTTCTTTGGATTTGACTTCGCCGGTGCGCGCGGTGTCAGCGTTGACGGCGATCGAGTCTTGCACGTCGCCCTGCACATCTTCGGCAAGTTTTTTCAATTCATCCAGCTTTGCCCGCATGTCGGTAATGCCTTCACGGGTAATGTTCGTGGCGGTCCTCACCACTTCGCCGTAGGCACCCAGGTCATCAATGGCTTTGGCCAAGTCGCTGTTCTGCTCCTGCACGCCCATGGCAATGCGGATGCTTTCCTTCTGGGCCACCTTGTTAGTGTTCTCCGCCATCTGCTGAAGCGTGTCCTTGGCCATGGCAGATGCTTCGCCAAGCGCTGCGGATGAGACTGCCTGCAGCACAACGCTCAAGCGGTCAGCCACGCCGGAAATGCCCTGGCTGTGCATGGAGCGGGCGCGAATGGCCTGCTGGTCGACAGCGTCCTTCATGGTCTTGATGCGGATGGCACCAGAGGTGAGGTCGGCGTAGGTTGCCATGGTGTCTGCGGTTGAGGCATCGAGCATTGTGATGTGCTGCTCAACCGCCATTTTTTTCTGTTCGCGCGACATCTGCGAAATCATGTCTTCGGCACCGGTTGCGGGCGGCTGCAACTGGTCGCGCACTTTCTGGTTATTGTCAGTCGCTGATTTGATGCCTTCATTCAGGATGGCGTAGACACCGCCCATCATGTTGTTGGCGTCAAACAGATTCTCGACCTGGTCATTCATCTGGCTCAAATGCTGGCGCACGGCACCGACGCGGGATTTCGCCGTGTTGACAAAGTTAAGGGCAGAGTCAACCAGATCCTTCTGGCGCTGCTTGTGATCGTCAGCGCTAATATCCAGAAGCTCACGCAATTTGCGCTTTTGCTCGACGAACTCGCCCAGCTCACTGTTGCTGGGCAACTGCTGTTCCAGGTCCGTGATTTCGCTGCCGAGCTGTGTGAGGTTGTCATTGATTCCTGACAGCGTCTCATTTTTGCGGGCAATGGTTTCGCGGGCGTCCTGGGTAACCGGGCCCAAGCCAAAAAAACTGCGGCTTTCTTTCAGCCCGGCGATATCGGAATGGATGTCATTGACTTGGTTGCGCAGACGCAGAACTTCTGCCCGCTTTTCTTCCTTGGCGCACAGAAGCTCTTCCTCGCGGCGGCGGTCTTTGAGAATTTCTTGGAAAGCTTCGAGCGTCAGCCCGTTGGTGCGCAGTGTATAGACCGCGTCGATAATATCAGTCAGCGGCCGCATGCGGTTGTCGAAATCGATAAGCGAGGTGTTGAGGTCGTCATAAACCTGTTTGAGTTCGGCAAAGGTGCCCGTGTCGGTCAGGCGGATAATCTCCTGGGCCATTTCCTCGCGCTGGCTTTGCAGATACTCCTTGAAGAGTTCAAAGGCTTTGATCTTTTCGCGGTTCTGTTCCTTGGTGCCCTCGTAGGTCAGCAGTGCGGTGATCTCGGCGCGCTTCTGTTCAGGCGTCGTGCTTTCGGAAAACATCACTTTGAAAAAGGGGTTCGCAGCGATTTCGGCATAACGCGGGTCGGCATTCTGCTCGATCTCAACGGCTGCGGCGGCGGCTGGCGCTTGTCTCGCGCGTACGGCATCGGTTAAAACTTCGGAAAGATCACCCTTCTGCTGGCGCTTAGGTTTCGCGATTGTAGCCATTTTCGGTGGTTCCCCCTGAAAAGACAGTTTTCCTGACGCAACAATACATAGGTGCTTGCCGCCAAATCGTCCAGAAAATCCGCAATTGTGGTGTCGCGAATGTAAAAAACCTATTAAATGGTTACTAAGCCAGTTTTCACGCCCCTTTGCCTTCCCGCCGTTTCCCCGCTAGCGTGGGCCGCCCATGGACAGACGGCAGATTCAATATCTAGCGGCGCCGGCATTGAATCAAGTTTGCCAGCAATCGGCTGCCAGCAACAGCTCGACCAGATCGTGGTGACGTTGGCCATCGAGTCCAGTGACTTCCCTTATGCGGCCAATGCGCGAATAAACCGTGTTCGGATGCACGCCGAGCTGGCGCCCAGCTTCTTGAACGTTCATGTCAGTGTCGGCGAGCCCACGCAGGGTCCGGATGAGCGAGCCCTTGGCTTTCTCATCCGCATTGACAAGCGCCGAGACCCAGGGCGGAGCCACTGACCGAACATAATCGCCGCCACGATGCAACATAAGACTCCTGATTGGGAGGTCGGCGAATTGCACGACCCGCCTGGTGACACTCGCAAAGTCCAACGCCATCGTGGCCTCCTGCAGCGCCCGTGGAAGGAAGGATGTTGATGGCTGGTCGGTGCTCGTGCCGACAAGCACGGCCGGGCCAAGACCAAGCAGCAACGGATGAAGGCGTTCGGCGAGATTTGTTTGCGGGGCTGTCCAGCCGGATTGCCGGCGAACATCCGACAGCACGGCGGTCACAACGCTGTTGCGGATTCCGACAAGCATTCGAATGGACGTGGTTGCCACCGCGGTTGAGATCGCATCCGCAATGCGCTGTGCGCGTTCGGGAAGTTCCATCTCGGCCGGATTGACCGATTGTGCAACAGCGACGCAATAGGATTGGCGTTGCTCCAGATAACCGGCTCGCTTGAGCAGCCGTGCGACCCTGGCGTCGGATTCGTCATACCCGCTTAGAAGAATATTCAGAAGCTCCGTCCGGCGGTCGCCTTCGGCTTCAGCGAGTATTCGCGTATGGGCAACATATTCCGCAGCCATGATCGTGCTGATCGCGTTGGTATATTCGATGGCGAAGTCGGCAACGGCGGACACGGCGCTTTCGACGCTGATAGGGCGTGCCGCAATGGCGGCATCGCGCAGCCAGTGAGACAGAATTCTGTGACCGCATCGATAGGCATGCAGGATCGCATCGAGGGGAAAGCGTTGCTCCGCCCGGCGGTGCGCGTGGGTCCTGACAAACTCAAAATCGCCAATGGCGCCACCATCGAACAGCCTTCGGATTTCCTGGATGTGCGCGTCGGCATGGGCGTCAAGGCTTGGCAGAATCTCCGGGTTGCCGGAGGTTGAAAAAGCGGGAATTTCCGCAAGTACAGCCGCGCGAAGCGTGGCTGCCGCCCTTTGCATGCCCGCATCGAGCGACGGCGCGGCGTGGGGTAAGATGCCGGTTTTGGCGACCAGCGACAAAACCTGCCGCAGGGGCCTATCGTCATGCGTTTTGATCATATTCAATTGTGAATTCTCCACAATGGGCTGGCCGAAAATAGCAGTAGTTACGCCATAGGCAAGGTTAAATCATGGTGATAATGACCAGTCTCGGGGGTCTCGGGAAACCAAGAAAAAGGAGTAATGACTATGGCGAAGTTTGTGTTTGTTTATCATGGCGGCGGCAAGCCTCCTTCTGACCCCGCAGAGATCAAGAAGCAGATGGATGCCTGGGGATCCTGGTTCGGCTCGATGGGTGCGGCGGTCATTGACGCCGGCAACCCGGTCGGAAAGTCGAGCACGGTCAGGTCTGACGGATCGCTTGTGGAAGGTGGCGGCGCCAACCCTGCCAGCGGCTACAGCCTCATCGAAGCATCGAGCCTGCAGGACGCGCACAAGAAGGCGAAGGGGTGTCCCTTACTCGTTGGAGGCGGTACAATCGAAATCGCCCAAGCCATGGACATGTGATCCACTACCCGAACGGCAGCAAGGAAGGGGCGGACACCGCCCCTTCCGCATACATTAGACCACCCCAGCCTAGCCAACGCACTCGCCCCTCTGCGCCGCGCTTGGCTTCCCCGCGAAAAACATTTCACCCAGTCTGGCTAACGCCGTTCATTTGGCGCAAAATCATTCTCAACATACCCAACTGAGGAGAAGATAAATGGCCAAGGGTCAACAAAAAAGCAACCGCGAGAAGAAGAAACCGAAGCAGACGAAGGCAAAACCGACAGGCGCCGCATCGCAGTTTTCTGTCCTGCAGCCGAAGCCCACGACCGCTTCTTCAACGGGCAAGAAACAATAGCGCATTTCCCGCAGAGCTTTCCTTGGCTCACTTGATGGCCGTGGTCGCCCATCACATTCTGGATCACGCCGCCCCGGACCCGCACCGACATGCCGCAAGCATCATAACAATCGCGCGGGCACGTTGTCCTGATGAGCGTGTCGGTTTCGAGCATGGCAATCTCGGCAAGAACGACCGTAA
Organism: uncultured Alphaproteobacteria bacterium; assembly: GCA_963763635.1. Taxonomy (GTDB): domain Bacteria; phylum Pseudomonadota; class Alphaproteobacteria; order Rhizobiales; family Aestuariivirgaceae; genus Aestuariivirga. The sequence goes on along the minus strand of CAVXPO010000009.1, from coordinate 11,204 downwards.
CTGCAGGCGCAATAGCATTCATGGCCATGGCCCGCCCATCATCAAATGGGTAGATAGAGTTTCCAACGCCTTCGCTTTTTGGTCTACCCCTTTTAGAAAATCCTTCACGAAAGCTACGCTTCCCACATGCTGCTCCACACGTTCGGGATGCTCCAATGTAAGAATATTCAGTTGAAAGCTGTCTCCGAATTTGCAGATATAGACGCCAACTCCCATATCATTTGGCGGTGTGAACCGATACTCAAATTGTCCCCTCAGGTTTTTTTTACCACGCATGGGTGGTGGCGCAAGAGTTGTGACTTTCAAAAAATCTTCTGATATGCCCTCAGTAATGACACTAAAATTTGTGTTCATTGCATTGGCCACTTTGCCGGTTTGAGGCAGCGCTTTCTTAAAGTGCCGGTAGTGCAAAGCACAACCAAGCTTGAACGCCAAAACTTCGTGGGCCAATTCAGCTTTTGGGGGAAGCTTAATAATAGGTTGCTCATTGTAGGTGGAGCCTAAAGGAAGGCTTCGCCCTAATCTTTTCATTGCATGCCGCTTCTGGTTTGAAGTCATTCGCAGGCCGATGGCAAGGGAGGGGTTATTATTGAGAACCCCAGTGAACGTTTTCGTGAACTGCTTCATGCGCGAAGGGCTGACCGGCCCTTCAAAGCCGCCATAAGCGCAGAGCAATGCGAACTCTTGGTCAAGCAGTTTTGTCCCACCGTTGCATGCTTCGCATGCGGGGAACTCAAATCCTTCTGGCCACTCCTTGTTATGGAAAGCAATTCTTGGCGGTACATGGTCGCGCGTTGTGGCGGGCACGGCTCCACCACAGAAACAACAGAGTGGATTGAGTTCCAAAAACTCAGCCTGAGTGAGCGCTTGCTTAGGCAATTAGTAATCCTCCACGCTCAATTGCCTTTGAAAAACACCTGTGGCTTTCTCACCATTCTGCCACAGATGATAGAGACGTACCTTCCACAAGAGCCAAACGTCGGTGAATTTGTCTTTTGCCAATTGAGTCGCAGCGTGGAAATCGGCTTCTAACTCTCTTTGGCGAACCCCCCATTCATCGATATTGAGATAGAGCAACAATGCCGCCTCATTGGCCGGATAGTGCTTTCCGACTTTTTTTGCAATGACGGCCCTAAGCGTTGGCAGTATCAAAGCCGCGCGTTTATGCCAATCCTCTTCAGGGTCTGGAATTACAGACTCAGCATTCCAATTTTCAGCACCCCTTCTGCGATTTGGGTCAATGACCTCCGCAACCTCATATCCTTTGATGATGTCCCTTTGGCGGGTTTGAAAGTCGGGCCAGTTACCATCAAATAGCCGCACGGCGTCACAGGGAACCAGATTTATGAAATGGCAAGCAGTCCATGCTTCAAAAAGAAACTGATACCCGGGCTGATGAAAAAGCGTCCCAGGGATTACGCGCGCCCGATAAGTTTCTGACCGCCGACTAAATTCGTCCGGGCTCATCCATTGCCGCAATGACGCTTCCGCCTGTTTCAACTCTGCCAAGGAAATGTCCATGCGTACGGCCCTCCTAAGGCCGCCCATGGGTATGCGCTGATTCTATAGCCAGTATTGCGGCGGCGGGCCTTTATCACCGCTATCCAAAGACTTGTGCAGAACTTCTTATGCCTGATCGCCAGCCTACTCATTCCTCGCCCCTTTGCCTTCCCCGCTAGCTTGGCGCACCATGGACATACGGCAAATTCAATATCTCGCGGCGCTGGCCCGCGAGAAGCATTTCACCTGGGCGGCGCAGGCTTGCACTGTGACGCGACCCTTTCGCTGATCTTCGCCGGAGTTTTTGCGCCGACAATAAATTGGCCCTAGCGCGGGGAACGGTAAACATGGGGTTTTTTATCCGCCATTGATCCGGCCTATCATAAATTCCCGCACCTTACTCGTGTCATTTTCATCGCGCGATATAAAAGACTGTTTTCCCGTCACTCCAGGAACGGGTTATCAATCCGTACACGTCCGATTTTCTGGCCGTGGTTGAGGTCTTCGCTGAGGAGCGTTTCGCAACCTGCCCTTTCGGCGGCGGCGATGACCGCGCTGTCCCAGTAGGACAGCACAAACGCGTCCTTGATTTCCATGGCCCGGAGCATGAGAGCCTGGTCGACATCCACCACCGGAAACCGTGTCCAGCCGGTGATCAGGTCGCGCGCGTCGGCGTGGGCGATGGCGTCGGCCCGGCTCTGGCGCGTGGCCTGCACATAGAACTCCTGCAGCACCTGCACGGAAAGGGCGAGATCGCCGCGCTGCAACAGCGCCACGGCGATTTCCTGTTTCCGCCGTTCGCCGGGGTCGCGGCTGATGGAATAGAGGAGAACATTCGTGTCCACGAAAGCCCTCACCTCTGGCCGCGCCTGTGCACCTCGTCGCGCGCCAGCCGGTCTGCCGCTGAAAAAGTCCCAATGCGGTCCCGGGCGTCCTGCTCGAGCCGTTTCAACGCCTCGAAATCTTCGCCCTCGCCACCCAGGCCCTTGAGGAAAACACGCACCATTTCGGACACGGAGGTATCCATCTCAGCCGCCTTGATGCGGGCCTGGCGGTAAACCATGTCGTCAACGGAAACTGTAATGTTCTTCATGCTCACACAGTATCACAGAAATTGTGAAACTGCAACCGTCTAGCCCATTTGTGGAGAATAGCCGTTTATAGCCAAACGACCGTACGCTTGTCAAGGTTTATTTTCCTACAATAGGTATTTTCTTTTTCGCGCTATCAAAACCCGCCAGCCAAGTTATTGTTGCCCATGGACATCCGGCAAATCCAATACCTCGCAGCACTTGCCCGCGAGAAGCATTTCACGCGGGCGGCGCAGGCTTGCAACGTCACCCAGCCCACGCTTTCAGGCCGCATCCGCCAGCTTGAGCAGGAGCTGGGAGTTCCCATCGTGGAGCGCGGCCAGCGTTACATCGGCCTGACGCCTGAGGGTGAGCGCGTCTTGAAATGGGCCCATCTCATTCTCGACAGCTGGCAATCGCTCAATCAGGAGCTTGAGCAGATCAAGGGCAGACACGGCAATCTGGTGGGCCGCCTGGTGCTGGGGGTGGTGCCATCGGCGCTTCCCATGGTGTCGCAACTCACCAAGGCGATGCAGGCGGGCCATCCGTCGGTGGATTTTTCCATCATGTCGCATTCATCGGAGGAAATCATCCGTGCACTGCATGATTTCTCGATTGAGGCCGGCGTCACCTATCTTGACAATGAGCCGGTGGAAGGGCTGCTGCAGGCGGTGCTCTACCGCGAGCGCTATTGCCTCTTCGTCAGTGAAAAACATGAATTGGCGAAGGCCAAAACCGTCACGTGGTTTGAGGCGGCGCAAATCCCGTTGTGCCTGCTCACGCCCAACATGCAAAACCGCCGGATCATCGACCGGGCCTTCCTCGCTGCCAACGTCCATCCCAGCCCCCGGCTTGAAACCAATTCCATCATGAACCTGTTCTCATCGGTGCGCACCATGGGGCTGGCCAGCATCATGCCGGAATATTTCCAGAATGCGCTGGGGCCGATGGAGGGTGTCAAGGCCATCGCCCTGGTTGAGCCCGCGGTGGAACATGCGGTGGGGCTGGTGGCGGTGAACCGCGAGCCGCTATCGCCCTTGGTGGCGGCGCTGTTTACGGCCGCCAAGAAAATGAAGGTGGCCTGAGTTTTGCCGGTTGGGGCCAAATGGACAATTTCGCAAAAATGGGCTTATCATTGGTTCATCGTGTTCTTCCCTCGCCCATCTTGAATGTCCTATTCACATAACGCATTTTTTCGGAGAGTGTGCCATGTCCAAACAACCATCGCTTTCGCAGGCCGTTACCGATCTTGCCAAGACTTTTGCGGGGCAACTGCTACAGCCCGCTGATGCGGGGTATGACGAGGCGCGCAAAGTGCATAATGGTCTTGTTGACAAGCGGCCGGCCTTGATTGCCCTGTGCGCGGGCACCGCCGATATCGTGGATGCGGTCCACATTGGCCGCAAACTCGGGCTTGAAATTGCCGTGCGCGGCGGCGGCCACAACGTGGCGGGGCGCGCGACGGTTGACAGCGGGCTGATGATCGACCTTTCGCGCATGCGGGGCATTCTTGTCGATCCAAAAGCCCGAACGGCGCGGGCGCAAGGTGGCGCCACCTGGGGCGAATTCAATCGCGAAACCCAGATTCATGGCCTGGCGGTTACCGGAGGCCTGATTTCCTCAACGGGCGTTGCCGGACTGACACTTGGCGGCGGCCTCGGCTGGCTGATGTGCAAGCATGGCCTGGCGCTGGACAATCTGATTTCAGCCGAGATCGTCACGGCGGAAGGCAAGATTCTGCAGGCGAGTGCGGATGAAAACGCCGACCTGTTTTGGGGGATCCGCGGCGGCGGCGGAAATTTCGGCGTGGTCTCCTCGTTTGAATTCAGGCTGCATCCAGTAGGCCCCGTCGTCACCGGCGGCCTTGTCGCCCATCCCTTCGCAAAGTCGCGCGAGGTGTTGCAGTATTTCCGCGGCCTGACGCAATCGCTGCCCGATGAGTTCACCGCTTTCAGTGGCCTGGTTCATGCGCCGGACGGGTCGGGGACAAAGCTTGCGGCGGTGATCGCGGCCCACTGCGGCGATCTGGCCGCCGGAGAAGCCGCGATGAAACCGCTCAAGGCCTTCGGCCCGCCGGTGATGGATGCCATCGGCCCCATTCCCTATGCTGCGCTCAACACCATACTCGATGCGGGCAACCCGAAGGGAGCGCTCAACTACTGGAAATCGAGCTTTCTGGCTGATCTCAGCGATGCCGCGATTGATGTGATGATCGCCTGTTTTGCCAAGTGCCCGGCGCCACTGGGTGCATTGCTGCTTGAACATTTCCATGGCGCAGCCTGCCGGGTTGCCGTCGGCGATACGGCTTTCCCGCATCGTGCCGAGGGCTACAATTTTCTGGTGCTGGCGCAATGGATGGACCCCGCCGCCACGAAAGCCTGCACCGCGTGGGCGCGCGAAACCTATGACGCCATGAAACCTTTCGCGGGGCCGGGACGCTATTCCAACTATCTCGGCGACGACGAAACCGCAGATGTGGCCGCGGCAGCTTACGGGCCGAACTACCGGCGGCTGCAGAAGATCAAGGCCCAATACGACCCGGACAATGTCTTCCACTTGAACCAGAACATCCTGCCCTTGCCGTGAGCGGGCTTTCAGCGGCCGTCCCGCAGCAGCGCCGGATCATTCTTCGGCAACACGTCGGCGGCCCATTCAGCGTTCTTCCAGCCCGGCACCGGGGTTGCAACGGCGGCACGGGGCACGAATGCCGAACGCTCCACCATCTGCATCTTGTGAATGTAGCGCGGGCAATTCGGAAACACCTGGCAGGCCCGCACCTTCACCACGAATTGCGCTTCCGGGTAAGCCGGCTCAATCGCATTGGCCGGTACGATGGTTGCGGTTCCATTGAGCCTAAAGCGCTTGCGATTCTCGAAATTGATAAACAGCAGGCCAACCTCCGGGTTCTCCAGGGTGTTGCCCATTGAAAGGAACATGCCGTTGCCGTCGTAGCATGGGAATGCCAGATTATGTGCGTCGAGGACGCGCACAAAACCCGGATCGCCGCCCTTGTAGGAGCAGTTGGGGTGGCCATCCTTGTCAGCGGTTGCCAGAAAGAACATGTCCATGCGTTCGGCGAAGGCCTGGTCATCGGGCGTTATGTGCTCATGAAACAGGCGCTCCTCGATCCGGTCAGCGAGGCGCTCGGTATCAAACTCACGCTGCAGCTTGCGGTGGCTCTCGCCAAACAGCTTTGACACGGCGGCCCGCCTCAGAAGATTTTATCAATCGGCAGGCCCAACGCCATGGCGCCGGCATATTCGGCCTGCTGGCCGGGCTGCATGGGGTGGTAGCGGGCACCCTGCACATCCCGGAAGCGGCGCTCCAGTCCTTGCGCGCGGTAGAAGCCCGCACCGCCCGCTGCTTCCATGGCAAGCTCAACCGTGCGGATGGCGTGGGCGGCTACCAGCCTCCGGCCCATCATCACATCATTGACGCTTTCAGCGCCCGGTGCATTGCGCGCCACGACGCCCAGCATATATTCATGCGCAATGCGCGCGCCGCAAAGCTCGCTATCCATTTGGCCGACAAGCTGCGTGATGTGGTGGTCCTGGCGGCGCTTTTTGGCAAGGCCCACGGCAATATCGCGGGCGCTTTCAGCAACGCCGAGATAAACGCCATAGATCAACGGGATTGCCGTGGTTGCGATCACCTGGAACAGCGGATGCCATTTGCCCGCCTTGCGCTTCAACGCCACGGCCGCTTCGGGCACCACATGGCCCTCAATGATGAAATCATGCGACGCGGTGCCGCGCATGCCAAGGGTTTTCCACACGGGGTCAATGCGGACGTTCGGCGAGTTCATGGGCACGCCAAAGTGCAAAACCATGGGCGGCTCTCCCGGTTCTTCCAGGACAGCGGTGGTCATAAAGAGGCTGCCTGCGGGCGAGCCCGAGGAAAATACCTTGCGGGCCGTAATCTTGTAACCGCCCTCGACACGCTCGGCTTTTCCAGCACCCGCCACCCAATCGGAACCGCCACTGGTGGCGAGGAATATTTTTTCGGCGGCGATGCGCTTTAACAGGGGTTCCACGGCGGCCACCTTCTGATGCGTCCAGCGCCAGGCGGGAACCGCCACGAGATGCGTGTGCATGGCAAAGGCCAAGGCGGTTGAGCTGCAATGACGGGCGAGCGTGCGCAGCATGTGGGCCAGTTCGTGAATGTCGGCGCCGCCACCGCCCAATTCCTTCGGCACCGCTGCTTCGACAAGGCCTGAGGTTTTCAATGCCGCATAATTTTCGGCCACAAAGCAATCGGTTTCATCGGCAACTTCGGCCCGTGCGGCGAAGTCCTTTCCCAGCGCTTCGGCGCGGGCAACGAGATCCAGGGGCTCGACTTGTGCAGGTTTCATTTTTGATACGGCAGACATAAGCACTCTCCTCCAGTTTTATTTATGGGGCAATCCTCGCCTGGTGTGACCGATCTATCCAGTCCTGAAACTGTACTGCCATGCGAATTCGGCTAATAAATGTCCACACGGCTGCCGTTCAGCGGTACAGTTTCTGTACTGTTTCCGGTTCCTGGAATATGTTAGGGTTGGCCATTGTTTTATGGAGGTTGGCATGCCTGAGAATTCCAGTTTTGGCCAGTTCTGCCCGGTGGCGATGGCCGCCGAAATTTTTTGCTCGCGCTGGACGCCGCTTATTTTGCGCGAAATGCTGTGTGGAACCCGGCGTTTCAACGAACTTCGCCGTGGCGTGCCCCGCATGTCGCCGACGCTTCTTTCAAAACGGTTGATTGAAATGCGCGAGGCCGGCGTCATTGAAGAGGTGCCGGCACGGCAGGGTGGCGGCACCGAATACCAGTTGACCGCCGCCGGTGAAGACCTGCGCCCGATCGTGATGGCGCTGGGCTTCTGGGCGCAGCGCTGGGTCGAGTCAAAACTTTCCCTGAAAAATCTCGATCCCTCGCTGCTGATGTGGGACATGCGGCGGCGCATTGATCCCACGCCGCTGCCCAAGCGGCGCTGCACAATTTCTTTCAATTTCCCCGAAGTTGAGCGCGCGCGGCAGAAATACTGGCTGGTCATCGATCCGGATGGCACGGTGGACCTGTGCAGCACGGATCCCGGCTTTGACGTGGATCTTTTTGTGACCGGGTCCCTCCGCGCCATGACCGCCATCTGGATGGGTGTCACCACGGTCCGCAAAGAAGTTGACGGCGGGCATCTTGATATCCAGGGCGACAGGAAAATTTCCAGCGCCATGCAGCAGTGGCTGGGCCTCAGCCCCTTTGCCCAGGAGAAAAGCCGCTTGGCCGCGTGAGTTCTCAACCTTCCGTCATCCCGGCGAATTTTTCAACTCGCCTCGATGCGCCACCATTTCGGCCGCCTGCCGCGATAGGAATGGTAGGTTGGCATCAATTCCTTGCGGTTGGCCTTGTCGAATCCGCCCACGAGAAGAGCGACAACAGGCTGGTCGTCAATGGCGCCGATGGAGCTGCCACACTTGGCGCAGAACGCCCGGCTTGAGAAATCAGAGGAGCGATGGGTCGCAGGCATCCCGCCGGCGCCGGTCCATTTCACCGACTCCCTTGGAAATTCGACCCATGCGGTCGTGAGCGCGCCCGTGTGCCGCTGGCACATTTTGCATGAGCAGGTATGGGGCTTCTCGGCAGGGCCCGTAGCCTCAAATCTGATCCAGCCACAGAGGCAACCACCCGCATAAACACCTGTCTTCATTGTTGATACCCTTGCTTGCAAATTCCGTCACTATTTCTGTCATCCCGCTACAAATTTGTCATCCCTCCATAAATCCGTCATTCCGACGAAAGATAGGGGCGTTCGCCGCGGTAATAGAAATTCAAGCTGCCTGCGCCGTGAAGAAACTCAGGACTTGATCCAGGTCAATGACGTGCGCTTTGATTTGCCGCCTAATAGCGACAAGGAGCATAACCATGGGTAATCCCTATTCAGGCTGTCATTATTGCGAGAGGGTTAAGCGGAACGTTTCACTGGAGCAAACCGAAGGGACAATGCCGCGAGCGCCAAAATTGCAGCGATGATGCCTGTCCGCTTGAGTCCAGGTTTATCCAGGCAAGGTTTCCAAATGCATTTGCCCTGCTGACACCCTATATCCGCGAGAGCGACGACGAGCCGAATTGAAGGAAACACCTCATCGACGCCAACTATGAGGCCATAGCCTGCCGCGATTGGCGATGGAACATATGTTCTGCTATAGTGCGGAATGTCCAGGAAACATACCCTTATCGAACTTCACGCCCCTTAAGCATGATATGGCTGGTGCCATATGTTGGAAGCAGCACTGCATCAAAACGCTTTGTCAGCGCTCCATGCATATCACATTGTCGCTGGATGCTTCGCTAAGGTGGCATGGCCCGTGTACATGATGGCAAGGGTTGGCATTCTTCCAAACACAAAATCCAATTTGCGGTTGATGCCACGCGGTCCCAGACCTACAAATTGGATTTTGTCAAAGCCACGCGCCACCAATTCACGGCGCAGTTCGGCGGGTGAAATGAATTTTGCAGGGTCATGCGTGCCAACCGGCAAAAGCCGGATAACTTTTTCACCCACGAACACCACCACAAATTCCGCCAGCGCCGTGCGGTTGATGGTATCGAACAGAAAAATTCCGCCCGGCCGCAGCACACGCCGTATTTCATCAAGAACGGTTCCCAGACTCTGGACATGCTCGAGCACGTCCACACAAACTACGCAATCCATGGAATGATCCGTCAAAGGCAGCGCTTCGCCGGACGCCACCAAATATTGAATGTGCAAGCTCTGTTCTGCCGCGTGGCGCATGGCAACGGCAATGGCGGCACCCGCCGGATCAATGCCGGTCACGACAGCGCCGCGCTGTGCAAGCGCTTCCGACATGAAGCCGCCACCGCAGCCTAAGTCGAGAACGGATTTGCCCTGCCACTGCACAACCTTGTCAAACTGTGCAAAGCGCGCTGGCACGAGATTTTGCAATGTCCGCAGCCACCGCTGCGATCCGTTCCACCAGCGCTCGGCATGGCTGTCATAGATCGTGAGGTCATTGCGCGGAGCAGCGTTTGCACGGCGCGGCAAGGGAAGCCAATAGGGATGCTTGCTTTGATACTCGGTGAACGCCGCGCCATAGGCTTTGCTGAAGCGGGCTTCCTTGAACAGCGGCCCCACAAAGCAATAGCTGGTCAGCGTGATGGCAATGACGAGCTGGTCAGGTGTCCAAGTCGGCACTGTCCACACCGTGCAGGCGAAGGCCACATAGATGGGCTGCCGGGAAAACTTGAAGAGCCCACGCACGGGCATTTTGGGATAGACGGGCTTTGTATCGGTGAATACCGCCCACCAGCCAAGTGAGCCCGTCTGCAGGCTAATTCCGGCGTTGAGTATGGCAAGGCCGAGCAGCAACCAGCTAGCCCCATACACACATACCAACACGCCGAATGCCAAACCCGATGCCTCCCACCACACAGTTCCGCTGAACGTCCAGAGATTGAACAAAAGCATCACCTGGATTGAGGCAAGGATCACATAGGTCGTTGTTGAAAGGTCACTTGCGTATGCCGACGGGGCCAGGCGTTTCAGCGTGTCCCTTCCCGGGCGGGACAGGAGGAAAGAGTGTAGCAAGGGAAACTGGAACACCAAAAACGCATTTGTGATCCAATTCCGGGGCCACGAAAGCAGGCCAAAAGAGCGGCTCATGCCAAAGTACATATGCCATATCATCAGGCCCACGCTTGCAACGAAAAGAACGTGGCATATCACGCCATAGGCCAGTCCCACGGCGCGCCGCGATATCACATGCGCGGTTTTCTCCACCTGGCCTCCAAAGGAATTTTCTGTGGCATATCTTGAGCCAAAGACAGGAGCCACAAGTCCCGTCTGGGGATAAGGTTATCATAGTTTTGGCCTATGAGGCCATAGCCTGCCGCGATTGGCGATGGAACATATGTTCTGCTATAGTGCGGAATGTCCAGGAAACACACCCTTATCGAACTTCGCGCGCCCAAGAATGATGCGGCCAGCCGCATCGCCGCGCGTTATGACAACAGGCCTGACGCGCTTCTCGAAATCCTGCATGATTTGCAAGCCGAGGCGGGCCATGTGGCGGAGGATGCGCTTCCCACACTGGCCAGGGCCTTGAATATTTCGCGGGCCGAAGTGCATGGGGTTGTCACCTTCTATCATGATTTCCGAAGGCAGCCTGCGGGCCGCCATGTGGTGAAGATGTGCCGGGCTGAAGCCTGCCAATCCATGGGCAGCAATGAACTGGCGGCGGCGGCGCAAAAAACCTTGAAAGTTAAGTTTGGCGAGACAACATCAGATGGCAGCGTTACGCTTGAAGCGGTTTATTGCCTCGGCCTGTGTGCCACCTCGCCTGCCCTATTGGTGGATGAGAGGCCGATGGGCCGCATGACGCCGAAAAAGTTTGAAATGCTGGCCAAGGAACTGGCCTCATGATCAGGATATATGTGCCGAGAGATTCCGCCGCCCGCGCCGTTGGCGCCGATGCGGTGGCTGATGCTATCGTTGCCGAGGCTGCTGCCCAAAAGATCAGTGTACAGATTATTCGCAACGGCTCACGGGGCATGATGTGGCTTGAACCCCTGGTGGAAGTCGAGACGCCGAAGGGCCGGGTAGCTTACGGTCCGGTTGAAGCGGGTGACGTGAAATCCCTTTTC
>CAVXPO010000008.1:0-131124 GCA_963763635.1 uncultured Alphaproteobacteria bacterium | reverse complement strand
ATGGCCGTTGGCCATGACCAATTTGAAGCCATTCATCCCTTCACTGATGGCAATGGCCGCACGGGCCGTGTGCTGAACAGCCTGTTCCTAATTCAGGAAGAGCTCCTGACCCTGCCCATTCTCTATTTAAGCCGTTACATCATCCAGAACAGGGCTGACTATTACCGCTTGCTGCTGCAGGTGACACGCGAGGATGTGTGGGAGCCGTGGCTCCTCTACCTCATCAAGGGCGTTGAGGAAACGGCGAATTGGACCACGGCCAAAATTTCAGCAATCAGCGAGTTGACGGATCATACCTTCGCTTACGTGCGCCAGCGGCTGCCGAAGATTTACAGCCACGAGCTGGTCAGCCTGATATTTCAACTGCCCGATCGCCGGATCAGCAACTTGACCGAAGCCAAAATCGCCAAGCGGCAGACCGCCTCGCTCTACCTGAAACAACTGGTGGAAATCGGCGTGCTGGCGGAAGCTGAGGCCAACAAGGAAAAATTGTTCATTCATCCGAAACTATGCAGCTGCTTTTGCGAGAAAGCAATCAGTTTGAGCGTTACGAAACCCATTCACGGTGAAGGCTGGGGCTGGCACAAGTTGCTGACCGATTGCTTGGCCTCGGCCTACCGCGCTTGGAGGAATGACAATTTTGACTATGCGTCGATTATTAATGGACCGATTTCAGTTCTTGCATCAGCAAGAATCTCCCGATTCCCTTGTATTTTTCTGTTACCCGCTTTAGTCGTCTCTTTTGCTCACGCCGATCAAATTTCATGATATCTGGGAAGACTGCACGATATGGCGTTGGATCAACGTTGGGCTTAAGGCTTTTCTATTTGTTGCATACCACCAAACCTGAAAAACTTGAACTTCAACGGGCAATTTTTTTGTAAGCAGCTGATAATCTAGCCAACCCATGAAAAGCACCGTGTCGTTCTTTTCATCTGAGAAGTCTGCCATTAGTGCTTCGTCGTCCCGCGCCGTTTTATTATCGCGGCTATAGAAATGCTTAATGGCGTTCCAGTACTGATTTCTTAGACTTTTGATCTTAGCCATATCTACGCCGGGATATGTTTGTAAAATATGCGAGGAAAGCGTAGGAATTTTGTTCCGATCCGCCAATCCTTCGATTACTTCACTACCTCCACAAGCTAGCGCTTGAACTGAAAGAGGGTCCTTGTTCCGAAGAAACAAGCTCAGGGCGGTACCCAATTGGGCGCGGGCAATTTTCAGTTTTATACTCATTGGAAACCCTTCATTTGTTCATTTGAAATTGAGCCAGCGACCGATATTCTGTGTTCTTAATTTGTTCTATTGCAGGAATTGAGTTGAATGGCAACGCCTGCCTTTGCATCCTCCGCCCTTCCCCGCTAGCCTTCCGCCCCATGGACATCCGGCAAATCCAATATCTCGCGGCGCTGGCAAGCGAGAAGCATTTCAAGAAGCCGCTCAACGCGCTCGTTGCTCATGTTGTTGCTTAACTGTGGAGTGCGGAAATTTCTACCGTCGAGCAAGCTTGCCCAATTCGGTTGCCAGCAATTTTTCATTGCCGAAGAAACTCGCCACCATAGCCTTTAGGAATTTGGCAGGGCGCAATCTTGCCAAGTCGAACGGATGCCCGGCCCGGTCGGCAAGCATGATGACAAAGGCGAGTTGCGACCTGCCATTGCCATCTCGAAAGGCATGAATGGCATTCATCTCCGCCAGGAAATGTGCGGCCTGAATTGCAAATTCCTTTTGGGATAGTTCACGCAATAAGCTCCTCTTGCCAAGACCAGCAAACAGGCGGCGCATTTCCCTTGCTATGTTTTCCGGATAGCAGAAAGCGCTCCCACGCCTCGAAATTCTGACACTGCGAAATTTTCCAGCCCACGAGTAGACATCCTGAAACAGATGGTGGTGGACAGCACAGTAATGACTCACACTGAACCTCCCTCCCGGCAATGGTTCATCAAACCGCTGAGTGGTCATAACCAGTTCGAATTGCCACAACTCCTTTGCCCGGCGGATCTTGGCCCGGTTCTTGAGAACTTTGGTTCCGGGGTAACAGTAAGGATCATTTACGGCATCGTACATTGCCGCAATCAATTGCCCTTCTTGCCATATTTACCAATCAGCTTCGTGCGGCGGGCATCGGCAGACAGGCCCTTATTGTCGAAATCCCTAAAGGTCGTCCGCATGTCCTTGGAGAGGGCCATGCCCTCTACTTTGCTGATTTTGGCTGAGGCCTTTGCGCCAATGACAAATTGCCCCGTTTCGGAGGACCGATGAATGTAAGTTTTTTTGCTTGCCATGCCGGAATCCTATCACAAGTTCAGCTGATTGCCAGCGCCTGACCCATTTGTGGAGAATAGCCGTTTATAGCCAAACGACCGTACGCTTGTCAAGGGTTATTTTCCTATAATAGGTATTTCCTTTTTCGCGCTATCAAAACCCGCCAGCCAAGTTATTGTTGCCCATGGACATCCGGCAAATTCAATATCTCGCAGCCCTTGCCCGCGAGAAGCATTTCACCCGGGCGGCGCAGGCTTGCAATGTCACCCAGCCCACGCTTTCAGGCCGCATCCGCCAGCTTGAGCAGGAGCTGGGGGTTCCCATTGTGGAGCGCGGCCAGCGCTATATCGGGCTCGACGCCGGAGGGCGAGCGCGTGTTGAAATGGGCCCATCTCATTCTCGACAACTGGCAATCGCTCAATCAGGAGCTTGAGCAGATCAAGGGCAAAAAGGGCGAGCTGGTGGGCCGCCTGGTGCTGGGGGTGGTGCCATCGGCGCTCCCCATGGTGTCGCAACTCACCAAGGCGATGCAGGCGGGCCATCCGTCGGTGGATTTTTCCATCATGTCGCATTCATCGGAGGAAATCATCCGTGCACTGCATGATTTCTCGATTGAGGCCGGCGTCACCTATCTTGACAACGAGCCGGTGGAAGGGCTGCTGCAGGCGGTGCTCTACCGCGAGCGCTATTGCCTCTTCGTCAGTGAAAAACATGAACTGGCGAAGGCCAAAACCGTCACGTGGTTTGAGGCGGCGCAAATCCCGTTGTGCCTGCTCACGCCCAACATGCAAAACCGCCGGATCATCGACCGGGCCTTCCTCGCCGCCAACGTCCATCCCAGCCCCCGGCTTGAAACCAATTCCATCATGAACCTCTTCTCATCGGTGCGCACCATGGGGCTGGCCAGCATCATGCCGGAATATTTCCAGAATGCGCTGGGGCCGATGGAAGGCGTCAAGGCCATCGCCCTGGTTGAGCCAGCGGTGGAACATGCGGTGGGGCTGGTGGCGGTGAACCGCGAGCCGCTGTCGCCCCTTGGTGGCGGCGTTGTTTACGGCCGCCAAGAAAATGAAGGTGGCCTGAGTTTTGCCGGTTGGGGCCAAATGGACAATTTCGCAAAAATGGGCTTATCATTGGTTCATCGTGTTCTTCCCTCGCCCATCTTGAATGTCCTGTTCACATAACGCATTTTTTCGGAGAGTGTGCCATGTCCAAACAACCATCGCTTTCGCAGGCCGTTACCGATCTTGCCAAGACTTTTGCGGGGCAACTGCTACAGCCCGCTGATGCGGGTTATGACGAGGCGCGCAAAGTGCATAATGGTCTTGTTGACAAGCGGCCGGCCTTGATTGCCCTGTGCGCGGGCACCGCCGATATCGTGGATGCGGTCCACCTTGGCCGCAAACTCGGGCTTGAAATTGCGGTGCGCGGCGGCGGCCACAACGTGGCGGGGCGCGCGACGGTTGACAACGGGCTGATGATCGACCTTTCGCGCATGCGGGGCATTCATGTCGATCCAAAAGCCCGAACGGCGCGGGCGCAAGGCGGCGCCACCTGGGGTGAATTCAATCGCGAAACCCAGATTCACGGCCTGGCGGTTACCGGGGGCCTGATTTCGTCAACGGGCGTTGCCGGACTGACACTTGGCGGCGGCCTCGGCTGGCTGATGTGCAAGCATGGTTTGGCGCTGGACAATCTGATTTCAGCCGAGATCGTCACGGCGGAAGGCAAGGTTCTGCAGGCGAGTGCGGATGAAAACGCCGACCTGTTTTGGGGGATCCGCGGCGGCGGCGGAAATTTCGGCGTGGTCTCCTCTTTCGAATTCAGGCTGCATCCAGTGGGCCCCGTCGTCACCGGCGGCCTTGTCGCCCATCCCTTCGCAAAGTCGCGCGAGGTGTTGCAGTATTTCCGCAGCCTGACGCAATCGCTGCCCGATGAGTTCACCGCTTTCAGTGGCCTGGTTCATGCGCCAGACGGGTCGGGGACAAAGCTTGCGGCGGTGATTGCGGCCCACTGCGGCGATCTGGCCGCCGGAGAAGCCGCGATGAAACCGCTCAAGGCCTTCGGCCCGCCGGTGATGGATGCCATCGGCCCCATTCCCTATGCTACGCTCAACACCATACTCGATGCGGGCAACCCGAAGGGAGCGCTCAACTACTGGAAATCGAGCTTTCTGGCTGATCTCAGCGATGCCGCGATTGATGTGATGATCGCCTGTTTTGCCAAGTGCCCGGCGCCGCTGGGCGCATTGCTGCTTGAACATTTCCATGGGGCGGCCTGCCGGGTTGCCGTCAGCGATACGGCTTTCCCGCACCGTGCCGAGGGCTACAATTTTCTGGTGCTGGCGCAATGGATGGACCCCGCCGCCACGAAAGCCTGCACCGCGTGGGCGCGCGAAACCTATGACGCCATGAAACCTTTCGCGGGGCCGGGACGCTATTCCAACTATCTCGGCGACGACGAAACCGCAGATGTGGCCGCGGCGGCCTACGGGCCGAACTACCGGCGGCTGCAGAAGATCAAGGCCAAATACGACCCGGACAATGTCTTCCACTTGAACCAGAACATCCTGCCCTTGCCGTGAGCGGCCGTCCCGCAGCAGTCAGCGGTTGCCCCAAAAATGTCATGGCGCGGGCGTCACGGGCCACAGCAGCGGCACCATCACTATCGCGATGCCAAAAATCAGGAATGTGAGCGGCAGCCCCACCTTGACGAAATCCATGAAGCGGTATTTTCCGGGGCCATAGACCATCAGGCTGGAGGGTTCGAGCGGTGTAAGATATGAGCAACTGGCGGCAACCGCGATCATCATGGCAAAACTGCGCGGATTTAACCCCAGTTGGCTTGCCGTTTCAAAAGCGATCGGCACAATGACGATGGCGGCGGCCTGATTTGACATGGGCTGCGTCAGGGCGACCGTGAGCAGGAAAAACGCGGAAAGCACAAAGAGCGGGTCCTGTGCCCCGATCACCGCAATCAGCTGCGCGGCCAAATACTTTCCCGTCCCCGTCGCTTCCATTGCCGCGCCGAGAGACAGCAGCGAGCCAATGAGGATCAGCACCTTCCATTCAACTTTCCGGTAAGCTTCCTCCGGCGAGATGCAGCGCGTCAGCAACATCAAAAATGCACCGCCAAGTGCTGCCACCGGAAACGAAACGAAACCGACTGTGGCGGCAACCAGCGCCGCGGCGAAAATTGCGACGGCGGTTGCGGCGTGCGACTTTTTGAGCCGGACGGAATCAACGCCCCCGAAGATGCTGAACAGGTTGCCGCGATCCATGGCGTTCACGTTTTCAACACTTCCCTGCAACAGCAGGACGTCGCCTAGCCGCATCCTGGTACGGCTCAACTTGTGTGCCACCCGGTAGCCGGCGCGGTTGAGCCCGAGCACCTGCAAGCCATAGCGGTCATGAAATTCGGCGCTGCGAAGGCTTTGCCCGATAAGCGGCGAACCGGGCATCAATACGCCCTCGACAACCACGACATCCTCGACCGGCACAGCCGGATTTGCCAGGTGCACGTCGGCTTTGATTTCGATGCCGTTGATATCCTTGACGCGCAGCAAATCGCGCCGCGTTCCCTCGATCACAATTTCATCGTCGGCCGCCAGAATGGTTTTGGCGCCCTTGCCGTCAAGGGCCTTGCCGGCGCGCAGCAGCTTGACGATGGCGTAGTCCGAATTGGCCGCGATCGGCGATGCGGCAATGGTTTTCCCGATGAGCAATGATCCTGCGGGGATTACGAGATCGGCCTGGTAAGTCCGGTTGCCGACGTCCTCCATCGACGGCCCGTCATTTTCGCGATCGGGCATCAACCGCACGCCGACCGTCAGCATATAGATGATGCCCGCGACAGCGATGGGAACCCCCACGGGTGCCAGTTCAAACATGCCCATCGCAGGCTGTCCGGAGCGCAGCATCAATTCGCTGATAACAATATTGGTTGAGGTGCTGACGAGCGACACGGAACTGGTGAGTATCGACGCGAAGGCCAGGGGCAAAAGATAGCGCGACGGGCTGGCGCCGCGTTTTCCCGCGAGGCCAAGAACAATCGGAATAAAGAAAGCCGTTGCCGCCGTATTGCTGATGAAGGCCGACAATGCCGACACCGAGACCATGACAACGGCCAAAAGGATCGCGGGCCTGTCGCCGGCATGGCTGAGGATCGATCGCCCGACGATATCGACAATTCCCGTATGCGACAGCGCCGCGGTCATGACAAACAAGCCCAAAATCATGATGACAGTGCCGCTGCCGAAGCCGGCAAAGGCTTGCTCGGCAGTGACCAAATTGGTGCCGGTGACCGCCAGGAGCACGCCGAGCGCCACCACATCAGCAGGTATCCGGTCCCAGGCGAAAAGCGCCACGGCGGCAACCAGCACGGCGAGGCATAGCGCAATGTCCGGTGTCATTTGCATTGAATTGTCACCACCCTCGGGAGGTTTAACGCCAGCGCAGGTTGTTCGTTCCGGATTGAAAAATTGCCCTGGCCCCTTGCCGTGAGCGGCCTTCAGCGGCCGTCCCGCAGCAGCGCCGGATCATTCTTCGGCAGCACGTCGGCGGCCCATTCAGCGTTCTTCCAGCCCGGCACCGGGGTTGCAACGGCGGCACGGGGCACGAATGCCGAACGCTCCACCATCTGCATCTTGTGAATGTAGCGCGGGCAATTCGGAAACACCTGGCGGGCCCGCACCTTCACCACGAATTGCGCTTCCGGGTAAGCCGGCTCAATCGCATTGGCCGGTACGATGGTTGCGGTTCCATTGAGCCTAAAGCGCTTGCGGTTCTCGAAATCGATAAACAGCAGGCCAACCTCCGGGTTCTCCAGGGTGTTGCCCATTGAAAGGAACATGCCGTTGCCGTCGTAGCACGGGAATGCCAGATTATGTGCGTCGAGGACGCGCACAAAACCCGGATCGCCACCCTTGTAGGAGCAGTTGGGGTGGCCATCCTTGTCAGCGGTTGCCAGAAAGAACATGTCCATGCGTTCGATGAAGGCCTGGTCATCGGGCGTTATGTGCTCATGAAACAGGCGCTCCTCGATCCGGTCAGCGAGGCGCTCGGTATCAAACTCACGCTGCAGCTTGCGGTGGCTCTCGCCAAACAGCTTTGACACGGCGGCCCGCCTCAGAAGATTTTATCAATCGGCAGGCCCAACGCCATGGCGCCGGCATATTCGGCCTGCTGGCCGGGCTGCATGGGGTGGTAGCGGGCACCCTGCACATCCCGGAAGCGGCGTTCCAGTCCTTGCGCGCGGTAGAAGCCCGCACCGCCCGCTGCTTCCATGGCAAGCTCAACCGTGCGGATGGCGTGGGCGGCTACCAGCCTCCGGCCCATCATCACATCATTGACGCTTTCAGCGCCCGGTGCATTGCGCGCCACGACGCCCAGCATATATTCATGCGCAATGCGCGCGCCGCAAAGCTCGCTATCCATTTGGCCGACAAGCTGCGTGATGTGGTGGTCCTGGCGGCGCTTTTTGGCAAGGCCCACGGCAATATCGCGGGCGCTTTCAGCAACGCCGAGATAAACGCCATAGATCAACGGGATTGCCGTGGTTGCGATCACCTGGAACAGCGGATGCCATTCGCCCGCCTTGCGCTTCAACGCCACGGCCGCTTCCGGCACCACATGGCCCTCAATGATGAAATCATGCGACGCGGTGCCGCGCATGCCAAGGGTTTTCCACACGGGGTCAATGCGGACGTTCGGCGAGTTCATGGGCACGCCAAAGTGCAAAACCATGGGCGGCTCGCCCGGTTCTTCCAGAACAGCGGTGGTCATAAAGAGGCTGCCTGCGGGCGAGCCCGAGGAAAATACCTTGCGGGCCGTAATCTTGTAACCGCCCTCGACACGCTCGGCTTTTCCAGCACCCGCCACCCAATCGGAACCGCCACTGGTGGCGAGGAATATTTTTTCGGCGGCGATGCGCTTTAACAGGGGTTCCACGGCGGCCACCTTCTGATGCGTCCAGCGCCAGGCGGGAACCGCCACGAGATGCGTGTGCATGGCAAAGGCCAAGGCGGTTGAGCTGCAATGGCGGGCGAGCGTGCGCAGCATGTGGGCCAGTTCGTGAATGTCGGCGCCGCCACCGCCCAATTCCTTCGGCACCGCCGCTTCGACAAGGCCTGAGGTTTTCAATGCCGCATAATTTTCGGCCACAAAGCAATCGGTTTCATCGGCAACTTCGGCCCGTGCGGCAAAGTCCTTTCCCAGCGCTTCGGCGCGGGCAACGAGATCCAGGGGCTCAACTTGTGCAGGTTTCATTTTTGATACGGCAGACATAAGCATTCTCCTCCAGTTTTATTTATGGGGCAATCCTCGCCTGGTGTGACCGATCTATCCAGTCCTGAAACTGTACTGCCATGCGAATTCGGCTAATAAATGTCCACACGGCTGCCGTTCAGCGGTACAGTTTCTGTACTGTTTCCGGTTCCTGGAATATGTTAGGGTTGGCCATTGTTTCATGGAGGTTGGCATGCCTGAGAATTCCAGTTTTGGCCAGTTCTGCCCGGTGGCGATGGCCGCAGAAATCTTTTGCTCGCGGTGGACGCCGCTTATTTTGCGCGAAATGCTGTGTGGAACCCGGCGTTTCAACGAACTGCGCCGTGGCGTTCCCCGCATGTCGCCATCGCTTCTCTCCAAACGGCTGATTGAAATGCGCGAGGCTGGCGTCATTGAAGAGGTGCCGGCACGGCAGGGTGGCGGCACCGAATACCAGTTGACCGCCGCCGGTGAAGACCTGCGCCCGATCGTGATGGCGCTGGGCTTCTGGGCGCAGCGCTGGGTCGAGTCAAAACTTTCCCTGAAAAATCTCGATCCCTCGCTGCTGATGTGGGACATGCGGCGGCGCATTGATCCCACGCCGCTGCCCAAGCGGCGCTGCACAATCTCTTTCAATTTCCCCGAAGTTGAGCGCGCGCGGCAGAAATACTGGCTGGTCATCGATCCGGATGGCACGGTGGACCTGTGCAGCACGGACCCCGGCTTTGACGTGGATGTTTTTGTGACCGGATCCCTCCGCGCCATGACCGCCATCTGGATGGGTGTCACCACGGTCCGCAAAGAAGTTGACGGCGGGCATCTTGATATCCAGGGCGACCGGAAAATTTCAAGCGACATGCAGCAGTGGCTGGGCCTCAGCCCCTTTGCCCAGGAGAAAAGCCGCTTGGCCGCGTGAGTTCTCCACCTTCCGTCATCCCGGCGAATTTTTCAACTCGCCTCGATGCGCCACCATTTCGGCCGCCCGCCGCGATAGGAATGGTAGGTTGGCATCAATTCCTTGCGGTTGGCCTTGTCGAATCCGCCCACGAGAAGAGCGACAACAGGCTGGTCGTCAATGGCGCCGATGGAGCTGCCACACTTGGCGCAGAAGGCCCGGCTTGAGAAATCAGAGGAGCGATGGGTCGCAGGCATCCCGCCGGCGCCAGTCCATTTCACCGACTCCCTTGGAAATTCGACCCATGCGGTCGTGAGCGCGCCCGTGTGCCGCTGGCACATTTTGCATGAGCAGGTATGGGGCTTCTCGGCAGGGCCCGTAGCCTCAAATCTGATCCAGCCACAGAGGCAACCACCCGCATAAACACCTGTCTTCATTGTTGATACCCTTGCTTGCAAATTCCGTCACTATTTCTGTCATCCCGCTACAAATTTGTCATCCCTCCATAAATCCGTCATTCCGACGAAAGATAGGGGCGTTCGCCGCGGTAATAGAAATTCAAGCTGCCTGCGCCGTGAAGAAACTCAGGACTTGATCCAGGTCAATGACGTGCGCTTTGATTTGCCGCCTAATAGCGACAAGGAGCATAACCATGGGTAATCCCAAGGCTGTCATTATTGCGAGAGGGTTAAGCGGAACGTTTCACTGGAGCAAACCGAAGGACAATGCCGCGAGCGCCAAAATTGCAGCGATGATGCCTGTCCGCTTGAGTCCAGGTTTATCCAGGCAAGGTTTCCAAATGCATTTGCCCTGCTGACACCCTATATCCGCGAGAGCGACGACGAGCCGAATTGAAGCAAACACCTCATCGACGCCAACTATGAGGCCATAGCCTGCCGCGATTGGCGATGCGGCCAGCAGCATCGCTGCGCATAATTTATTCCGGTAAAGTTCTCTGCGATGAATTGCAGCCTAATTGGCCCTACTAACCGGGGGGCCTCAATAACCCAACTTTGCCTTTAATTGCAGCGCTTTTTTGCTGACAGAGTCGCCCTTTTTCAGTTTTTTCTCGATGCCAGTCCAAATATCGCCCTGCCATTTGTCATCGTCTTTTGTATTTTCGATCCAGATTACCTTTTTGACTTTGTAATACTTACTGCATATTTTCTCGTTATATGGCTTCGTTTTGTCTTTGCCATGCCAAGTATTGTCATAGCACAGTTCATTCCCATTGACGGACCAAGTGCCTTCGGCGAAAGCCTCGTCGCCCGCTTTGGGATAATACCCAATCACCGTACCATCTGCGGACCAGTACGCTTTTGCAGTTTTCCAATTTATGGTCTTTCCAACATAAATTGCTTTTACTTCTTCAGCGGAAAGCGGGACAGCACCCTTTGGCAACTTGCCTTCGTTCTTTGCAAAAGCAACGCCTGCTGTGAGAACCGTCAACGCGACACCAACAACGATCACTATTTTCTTGACCATCATTCACTCCCACTAAACTGCCAATCCGACGTCTCCCGATGACCAAGTCGTTGAAGCTTAGATTGTCACAAAAAAGCATCTTTCGCAACGTCGGAACCAGACGATGTGTCCGGAAATAGTCATTCGACGTTGAACGTGACGCGCCGACTTGCGGGACAGTAGCCGAAACGGCATGATAGGCCCTGCCTATCACTCCATAGGCTGGCGCGATTGGCGATGGAACATATGTTCTGCTATAGTGCGGAATGTCCAGGAAACACACCCTTATCGAACTTCGCGCGCCCAAGAATGATGCGGCCAGCCGCATCGCCGCGCGTTATGACAACAGGCCTGACGCGCTTCTCGAAATCCTGCATGATTTGCAAGCCGAGGCGGGCCATGTGGCGGAGGATGCGCTTCCCACACTGGCCAGGGCCTTGAATATTTCGCGGGCCGAAGTGCATGGGGTTGTCACCTTCTATCATGATTTCCGAAGGCAGCCTGCGGGCCGCCATGTGGTGAAGATGTGCCGGGCTGAAGCCTGCCAATCCATGGGCAGCAATGAACTGGCGGCGGCGGCGCAAAAAACCTTGAAAGTTAAGTTTGGCGAGACAACATCAGATGGCAGCGTTACGCTTGAAGCGGTTTATTGCCTCGGCCTGTGTGCCACCTCGCCTGCCCTGTTGGTGGATGAGAGGCCGATGGGCCGCATGACGCCGAAAAAGTTTGAAATGCTGGCCAAGGAACTGGCCTCATGATCAGGATATATGTGCCGAGAGATTCCGCCGCCCGCGCCGTTGGCGCCGATGCGGTGGCTGATGCTATCGTTGCCGAGGCTGCTGCCCAAAAGATCAGTGTACAGATTATTCGCAACGGCTCACGGGGCATGATGTGGCTTGAACCCCTGGTGGAAGTCGAGACGCCGAAGGGCCGGGTAGCTTTCGGTCCGGTTGAAGCGGCTGACGTGAAATCCCTTTTCAAATCCAAATTCCATGAGGGCGGCAGGCACGAATTGTCTTTGGGCCTCACGGAAGAATTGCCTTATCTCAAAAATCAGGAACGCCTCACGTTTTCACGTTGCGGCATCACCGATCCCCTCTCGCTTGCCGATTATACATCCCTCGGCGGCTTTGTTGGCCTGAAGAAAGCCCTTACCTTGAAGGGCACGGAGATCGTGGCGGAAGTGACGGCCTCAGGCCTAAGAGGGCGCGGCGGCGCTGGCTTCCCAACAGGCATCAAGTGGAAAACCGTGCACGATGCCAAAGCGGACCAGAAATATGTGTGCTGCAATGCCGATGAGGGCGACAGCGGCACCTTCGCTGACCGCATGGTCATGGAGGGCGACCCCTTCATGCTCATCGAAGGCATGACCATTGCGGGCATTGCCGCCGGAGCCGACAAAGGCCTCATCTATATCCGCTCGGAATATCCCGATTCCGTCAGAGTGATGAAGGATGCCATCCGCATTGCCGCTTCCGCCAAGTGGCTGGGCCAGAATATTCAGGGTACGGAGCATTCATTCTCGCTTGAAGTGCGCACCGGGGCGGGCGCCTATATCTGCGGCGAGGAAACCGCCATGCTCGACAGCCTTGAAGGCAAACGCGGCATGGTGCGCCCCAAGCCGCCGATCCCTGCCCTCCATGGCCTGTTCGGCAAGCCCACGATTATCAATAATGTGTTGAGCTTTGCCGCCGTGCCTTACATTCTGGCGGAAGGCGGCAAGGCTTACGAGAATTATGGCATGGGCCGTTCGCGGGGAACCCTGCCCTTCCAACTCGCCGGCAATATCAAGCAGGGCGGCCTGGTTGAAAAGGCTTTCGGCATTACGCTCCGCCAGCTCATCGAGGATTTTGGCGGCGGCACGGCAACCGGAAAGCCGTTGCGCGCCGTACAGGTTGGCGGCCCCTTGGGCGCCTATCTTCCCGAAGCGCAACTGGATCTGCCGATGGATTATGAGGCCTTTGCCGCCAATGGCGCGATGGTGGGCCATGGCGGGGTGGTGGTGTTTGACGAAACCGTTGATATGGCAGCCCAGGCCCGCTTTGCCATGGAGTTCTGCGCCATCGAATCCTGCGGCAAGTGCACGCCCTGCCGTATTGGCTCGACGCGCGGCGTTGAAGTGATTGATAAAATCGTGGCAGGTATTGAGCGCGACAATAACCTGTTGCTGCTCGATGATCTCTGCCAGACCATGATTGACGGCTCGCTCTGCGCCATGGGCGGCCTGACGCCGATGCCGGTGCAAAGTGCGGTGAAATATTTCCCGGAAGATTTTGACAAGCCTATGAAATGCTTGCAGCGGAATGAGGAGACCCCATGACCCTGATCGAAGAAACCGACTACGGCACGCCGAAATCCAAATCCACCACCATGGTGACCTTGGAAATCGATGGCCATTCCATCACGGTTCCGGAAGGCACCTCCATCATGCGGGCCGCGATGGAATTGGGCACCCAGATTCCAAAACTTTGCGCCACCGATAACATGGCGAGCTTCGGTTCCTGCCGCCTGTGCCTGGTTGAAATTGAAGGCCGCAAAGGCACCCCCGCCTCGTGCACTACGTGGGTGGCGGAGGGCCTTAAAGTCCACACCCAGACCGATCGGCTTGCCAAGCTGCGGCAGGGTGTCATGGAACTGTACCTCTCCGATCACCCGCTCGATGGCGACAACGCGATGCAGGACATGGCTGATACCGTGGGCCTCGCCCATGTGCGCTATGGGTTTGAGGGCGACAATCACGTGTCGCCCACGCGGGCCGACGGCGAAGCGAACCCCCGCTTCAAGGCGAAGGACGAAAGCAACCCCTATTTCACGTTCGACCCGGCGAAATGCATCGTGTGCTCGCGCTGCGTGCGCGCCTGCGAAGAAGTGCAAGGCACCTTTGCGCTCACCATCGATGGCCGCGGCTTCGCCTCCCATGTCTCGGCTGGGATGGATGAAGAATTCCTCAATTCCGAATGCGTATCCTGCGGGGCCTGCGTGCAGGCGTGCCCCACCGGGTCCCTCATTGAGAAATCCGTGATCGCGCTCGGCCCGCCGGAACATTCGGTCGTCACAACCTGCGCCTATTGCGGCGTGGGCTGTTCTTTCATCGCCGAAATGAAGGGCGAAGAGGTTGTCCGCATGGTGCCTTACAAGGAGGGCGGCGCCAACGAGGGCCACTCCTGCGTAAAGGGCCGTTTCGCCTGGGGCTATGCCACCCACAAGGACCGGGTGATCAAGCCCATGGTGCGTGATGCGATCACCGACCCGTGGAAAGAAGTTTCCTGGGAAGAGGCCATCGGCTTTGCCGCCACGCGCTTCAAGGACATCCAGAAAAAATATGGCCGCGGCTCCATCGGCGGCATCACCTCGTCGCGCTGCACCAACGAGGAAGTGTTCGTGGTGCAGAAAATGGTGCGCACCGCCTTCCGCAACAACAATGTGGATACCTGCGCCCGCGTCTGCCATTCGCCCACCGGCTATGGCCTCTCCAAAACCTTCGGCACCTCGGCCGGCACCCAGGATTTCAAGTCGGTGGATGAATCAGACGTCATCATCATCATCGGCGCCAACCCCACCGATGGCCATCCGGTCTTTGCCTCGCGCATGAAGAAGCGGTTGCGCGCCGGCGCCAAGCTCATCATCCTTGATCCGCGCCGCATTGACATGGTGCGTTCGCCGCACGTTGAAGCGGATTTTCATTTGCCGTTGCAGCCCGGCACCAACGTCGCCATTGTCAATGCGCTATCTCACGTCATTCTCACCGAAGGCCTGGAAAACAAGGCTTACATCGCCGAGCGTTGCGATCCGGTCGAGTTCAAGCGCTGGTGCGATTTCATCCGTGAACCGATCAATTCCCCCGAGGCGATGGGCGTTATCGCCGGCGTGAATCCGGAAGATATCCGCGGGGCTGCCCGGCTCTACGCCACGGGCGGCAATGGCGCCATCTATTACGGCCTTGGCGTGACCGAACACAGCCAGGGCTCCACCATGGTCATGGCGATGGCCAATCTCGCCATGCTCACCGGCAATGTGGGCCGCAATGGTGTTGGCGTTAATCCCTTGCGCGGCCAGAACAATGTGCAGGGCGCCTGCGACATGGGCTCCTTCCCGCACGAGTTCTCCGGCTATCGCCATGTGTCGGACACCACGGTGCGCGAAATGTTCGAGCATGTGTGGAAGGCCTCGCTGGATTCAGAGCCGGGCTTGCGCATTCCCAACATGCTGGACGCCGCCGTTGAAGGCACCTTCAAGGGCATCTACATCCAGGGCGAAGACATTGCCCAGTCCGACCCCAACACCAAGCATGTGACCGCTGGTTTGGAGAGCATGGAATGCGTCGTGGTGCAGGACCTGTTCCTCAATGAAACCGCGGCCTTCGCCCATGTGTTTTTCCCCGGCACCTCCTTCCTCGAGAAGGACGGCACCTTCACCAATGCCGAGCGCCGCATCAACCGGGTGCGCCAGGTGAAGGCCCCGATGCAGGGCAAGGACGAGTGGCAAGTGGTTTGCGATCTCGCCACCGCCATGGGCTATGACATGAATTACGGCTCGGCGGCGGACATCATGGACGAGGTCGCTGCAAGTCACGCCAACCTTCAAGGGCGTGTCCTTCGAGAAGCTCGACCGCCTGGGATCGATCCAGTGGCCGTGCAATGACAAGGCGCCAGAGGGAACCCCGCTCATGCATGTGGGCGGCTTCGTGCGCGGGCTTGGCCGTTTCATGATCACCGAATTTGTGGCAACGCCGGAACGCACCAACCGCTCCTTCCCGCTCATTCTCACCACGGGGCGCATCCTGTCGCACTATAATGTGGGGGCGCAGACGCGGCGCACCGACAACGTGACGTGGCACAAGGAGGACGTTCTCGAAATCCATCCCCATGACGCGGAGGTTCGCGGCATCCGCGACGGCCAGATGGTGTCGATCTCCAGCCGCGTGGGGGCAACGACCTTGCGGGCCAGGATTTCCGACCGCATGGCGCAAGGCGTGGTGTACACCACCTTCCACCATCCGGTGTCGGGCGCCAACGTGATCACCACGGAATATTCCGATTGGGCGACGAATTGCCCCGAGTATAAAGTGACCGCGGTGCAGATCACGCTGTCCAACCAGCAATCCGACTGGCAGAAGGATTGGGAAATCCGCGAAGACGAAAACAAGCGCATCGCGGTAAAACCCCTTGTCGCCGCTGAGTGACACCAAAAAAGGGCCCTCATCCGCCCTGTCGGCCACCTTCTCCCATCTAGCGACGGGAGAAGGCAATAGTCGTCATGCGCCTTCTCCCGTGCAGCGCATGGGAGAAGGTGGCCGAAGGGCTCAGCAGTTTTTGCAAAACTGCGGAGATGAGGGCCTCTCTCAATTCAATCGCCGCCGCCGCGCGAATATTACACACCCCCGCCGGCCCCACTCCCACCATCTGGCAAGTCCCCGAAGAAGTTCCCATCGCCATCCTCTTCAACTCGGAACCCTATGCGGTGATGATGGCGACGCCGGCTGATCTCGATGATTTCGCCATTGGCTTTGCGCTGGCGGAAGGCATCATCGCATCGGCGGACAGCGTGAAAGGCGTTCTCACGCTGCCTTCAGAAGAAGGCTTGGCGGTTGATCTCGCCGTCGACGAAGCGCACTTGAACCGCGCAGCGCATGGTGAAGCGCAGCCTGGAAGGCCGCGTGGGCTGCGGGCTTTGCGGCATTGAAGACATCAAGGATGCCATCCGCATGCCGGCGGGAACGGTGGTGAACACCAGCCTTTCGCCGCAGGCGGTGGCGCGCGCCTATGAGGCGCTGCCCGCCTATCAGCCGATGAACGCGGTGAACCGCACCGTTCACGCCGCCGCGTGGTGCGGCCCGCTTGGCGACATCCTGCTTTCCCGCGAAGACGTGGGCCGCCACAATGCGCTGGACAAATTGATCGGCGCCTTGGCAAAATCGAAAACCGATCTGCGCAACGGGTTCGTGCTGATGTCGAGCCGCTGCAGCTTCGAGCTGGTGCAGAAATGCGCGCTGGCGGGCATCGGCGCCTTGGCCACGGTTTCCGCACCCACCGCCTTGGCGTTGCAGCTTGCCAGCCAAGCCGGACTGAAACTTGCGGCCCTGTCAAAGGGCGGCGTCATGATATTCGAGCAGGAGTGAGACATGGAAGTTGACGACATGGTGCGCATGGCCAACCAGATTGCGGGATTTTTCAGGGGCTATCCCCATGATGAAGCCGTGAAGGAAACCGCCACCCATCTCAACAACTATTGGGACCCCCGCATGCGCAAGCACCTGTTTGACTATCTCGCCAAGGGCGGGGCGGGCCTTGATCCGCTGGTGATTGAAGCCTCGGCGCAGATCAGGAAGCCGAAGGTTGATTCCGACCCCTCTCCATCACTGAGGGCGGCAGGCACGAATTGTCTTTGGGCCTCACGGAAGAATTGCCTTATCTCAAAAATCAGGAACGCCTCACGTTTTCACGTTGCGGCATCACCGATCCCCTCTCGCTTGCCGATTATACATCCCTCGGCGGCTTCGTTGGCCTGAAGAAAGCCCTTACCTTGAAGGGCACGGAGATCGTGGCGGAAGTGACGGCCTCCGGCTTAAGAGGCCGCGGCGGCGCTGGCTTTCCAACAGGCATCAAGTGGAAAACCGTGCACGATGCCAAAGCGGACCAGAAATATGTGTGCTGCAATGCCGATGAGGGCGACAGCGGCACCTTCGCTGACCGCATGGTCATGGAGGGCGACCCCTTCATGCTCATCGAAGGCATGACCATTGCGGGCATTGCCGCCGGAGCCGACAAAGGCCTCATCTATATCCGCTCGGAATATCCAGATTCCATCAGAGTGATGAAGGATGCCATCCGCATTGCCGCTTCCGCCAAGTGGCTGGGGCAGAATATTCAGGGTACGGAGCATTCATTCTCGCTCGAAGTGCGCACCGGGGCGGGCGCCTATATCTGCGGCGAGGAAACCGCCATGCTCGACAGCCTTGAAGGCAAACGCGGCATGGTGCGCCCCAAGCCGCCGATCCCTGCCCTCCATGGCCTGTTCGGCAAGCCCACGATTATCAATAATGTGTTGAGCTTTGCCGCCGTGCCTTACATTCTGGCGGAAGGCGGCAAGGCTTACGAGAATTATGGCATGGGCCGTTCGCGGGGAACCCTGCCCTTCCAACTCGCCGGCAATATCAAGCAGGGCGGCCTGGTTGAAAAGGCTTTCGGCATTACGCTCCGCCAGCTCATCGAGGATTTTGGCGGCGGCACGGCAACCGGAAAGCCGTTGCGCGCCGTACAGGTTGGCGGCCCCTTGGGCGCCTATCTTCCCGAAGCGCAACTGGATCTGCCGATGGATTATGAGGCCTTTGCCGCCAATGGCGCGATGGTGGGCCATGGCGGGGTGGTGGTGTTTGACGAAACCGTTGATATGGCAGCCCAGGCCCGCTTTGCCATGGAGTTCTGCGCCATCGAATCCTGCGGCAAGTGCACGCCCTGCCGTATTGGCTCGACGCGCGGCGTTGAAGTGATTGATAAAATCGTGGCAGGTATTGAGCGCGACAATAACCTGTTGCTGCTCGATGATCTCTGCCAGACCATGATTGACGGCTCGCTCTGCGCCATGGGCGGCCTGACGCCGATGCCGGTGCAAAGTGCGGTGAAATATTTCCCGGAAGATTTTGACAAGCCTATGAAGGTTGCAGCGGAATGAAAAAGAAGAGCCCTCATCCGGCCTTCGGCCACCTTCTCCCATTCTTCGAACGGGAGAAGGTGGCCAACGGGCGGATGAGGGCCCCTTTACCAGAGGTGATATTATGCTGATCGAAGAAACCGACTACGGCACGCCGAAATCCAAATCCACCACCCTGGTGACCTTGGAAATCGATGGCCATTCCATCACGGTTCCGGAAGGCACCTCCATCATGCGGGCCGCGATGGAATTGGGCACCCAGATTCCAAAACTTTGCGCCACCGATAACATGGCGAGCTTCGGTTCCTGCCGCCTCTGCCTGGTTGAAATTGAAGGCCGCAAAGGCACCCCCGCCTCGTGCACTACGTGGGTGGCGGAGGGCCTTAAAGTCCACACCCAGACCGATCGGCTTGCCAAGCTGCGGCAGGGTGTCATGGAACTGTACCTCTCCGATCACCCGCTTGATGGCGACAACGCGATGCAGGACATGGCTGATACCGTGGGCCTCGCCCATGTGCGCTATGGGTTTGAGGGCGACAATCACGTGTCGCCCACGCGGGCCGACGGCGAAGCAAACCCCCGCTTCAAGGCGAAGGACGAAAGTAACCCCTATTTCACGTTCGACCCGGCGAAATGCATCGTGTGCTCGCGCTGCGTGCGCGCCTGCGAAGAAGTGCAAGGCACCTTTGCGCTCACCATCGATGGCCGCGGCTTCGCCTCCCATGTCTCGGCTGGGATGGATGAAGAATTCCTCAATTCCGAATGCGTATCCTGCGGGGCCTGCGTGCAGGCGTGCCCCACCGGGTCCCTCATTGAGAAATCCGTGATCGCGCTCGGCCCGCCGGAACATTCGGTCGTCACAACCTGCGCCTATTGCGGCGTGGGCTGTTCTTTCATCGCCGAAATGAAGGGCGAAGAGGTTGTCCGCATGGTGCCTTACAAGGAGGGCGGCGCCAACGAGGGCCACTCCTGCGTAAAGGGCCGTTTCGCCTGGGGCTATGCCACCCACAAGGACCGGGTAATCAAGCCCATGGTGCGTGATGCGATCACCGACCCGTGGAAAGAAGTTTCCTGGGAAGAGGCCATCGGCTTTGCCGCCACGCGCTTCAAGGACATCCAGAAAAAATATGGCCGCGGCTCCATCGGCGGCATCACCTCGTCGCGCTGCACCAACGAGGAAGTGTTCGTGGTGCAGAAAATGGTGCGCACCGCCTTCCGCAACAACAATGTGGATACCTGCGCCCGCGTCTGCCATTCGCCCACCGGCTATGGCCTCTCCAAAACCTTCGGCACCTCGGCCGGCACCCAGGATTTCAAATCGGTGGATGAATCAGACGTCATCATCATCATCGGCGCAAACCCCACCGATGGCCATCCGGTTTTTGCCTCGCGCATGAAGAAACGGTTGCGCGCCGGCGCCAAGCTCATCATCCTTGATCCGCGCCGCATTGACATGGTGCGTTCGCCGCACGTTGAAGCGGATTTTCATTTGCCGTTGCAGCCCGGCACCAACGTAGCCATTGTCAATGCGCTATCTCACGTCATTCTCACCGAAGGCCTGGAAAACAAGGCTTACATCGCCGAGCGTTGCGATCCGGTCGAGTTCAAGCGCTGGTGCGATTTCATCCGTGAACCGATCAATTCCCCCGAGGCGATGGGCGTTATCGCCGGCGTGAATCCGGAAGATATCCGCGGGGCTGCCCGGCTCTATGCCACGGGCGGCAATGGCGCCATCTATTACGGCCTTGGCGTGACCGAACACAGCCAGGGCTCCACCATGGTCATGGCGATGGCCAATCTTGCCATGCTCACCGGCAATGTGGGCCGCAATGGTGTTGGCGTTAATCCCTTGCGCGGCCAGAACAATGTGCAGGGCGCTTGCGACATGGGCTCCTTCCCGCACGAGTTCTCCGGCTATCGCCATGTGTCGGACACCACGGTGCGCGAAATGTTCGAGCATGTGTGGAAGGCGTCGCTGGATTCAGAGCCGGGCTTGCGCATTCCCAACATGCTGGACGCCGCCGTTGAAGGCACCTTCAAGGGCATCTACATCCAGGGCGAAGACATTGCCCAGTCCGACCCCAACACCAAGCATGTGACCGCTGGTTTGGAGAGCATGGAATGCGTTGTGGTGCAGGACCTGTTCCTCAATGAAACCGCGGCCTTCGCCCATGTGTTTTTCCCCGGCACCTCCTTCCTCGAGAAGGACGGCACCTTCACCAATGCCGAGCGCCGCATCAACCGGGTGCGCCAGGTGAAGGCCCCGATGCAGGGCAAGGACGAGTGGCAAGTGGTTTGCGATCTCGCCACCGCCATGGGCTATGAGATGAATTACGGCTCGGCGGCGGACATCATGGACGAGGTCGCTGCAAGTGACACCAACCTTCAAGGGCGTGTCCTTCGAGAAGCTCGACCGCCTGGGATCGATCCAGTGGCCGTGCAATGACAAGGCGCCAGAGGGAACCCCGCTCATGCATGTGGGCGGCTTCGTGCGCGGGCTTGGCCGTTTCATGATCACCGAATTTGTGGCAACGCCGGAACGCACCAACCGTTCCTTCCCGCTCATTCTCACCACGGGGCGCATCCTGTCGCACTATAATGTGGGGGCGCAGACGCGGCGCACCGACAACGTGACGTGGCACAAGGAGGACGTTCTCGAAATCCATCCCCATGACGCGGAGGTTCGCGGCATCCGCGACGGCCAGATGGTGTCGATCTCCAGCCGTGTGGGGGCCACGACGCTTGCGGGCCAGGATTTCCGACCGCATGGCGCAAGGGGTGGTGTACACCACCTTCCACCATCCGGTGTCGGGCGCCAACGTGATCACCACGGAATATTCCGATTGGGCGACGAATTGCCCCGAGTATAAAGTGACCGCGGTGCAGATCACGCTGTCCAACCAGCAATCCGACTGGCAGAAGGATTGGGAAATCCGCGAAGACGAAAACAAGCGCATCGCGGTAAAACCCCTTGTCCCCGCTGAGTGACACCAAAAAAGGGCCCTCATCCGCCCTGTCGGGCACCTTCTCCCATCTAGCGACGGGAGAAGGCAATAGTCGTCATGCACCTTCTCCCGTGCAGCGCATGGGAGAAGGTGGCCAACGGCCGGATGAGGGCAATCAACTCGCTCCCAATTTCTGGAACGCTCTACACCCCCGCCGGCCCCACTCCCACCATCTGGCAAGTCCCCGAAGAAGTTCCCATCGCGATCCTCTTCAATTCGGAACCCTATGCGGTGATGATGGCGACGCCGGCTGATCTCGATGATTTCGCCATTGGCTTTGCGCTGGCGGAAGGCATCATCGCATCGGCGGACAGCGTGAAAGGCGTTCTCACGCTGCCTTCAGAAGAAGGCTTGGCCGTTGATCTCGCCGTCGACGAAGCGCACTTGAACCGCGCAGCGCATGGTGAAGCGCAGCCTGGAAGGCCGCGTGGGCTGCGGGCTTTGCGGCATTGAAGATATCAAGGATGCCATCCGCATGCCGGCGGGAACGGTGGTGAACACCAGCCTTTCGCCGCAGGCGGTGGCGCGCGCCTATGAGGCGCTGCCCGCCTATCAGCCGATGAACGCGGTGAACCGCACCGTTCACGCCGCCGCGTGGTGCGGCCCGCTTGGCGACATCCTGCTTTCCCGCGAAGACGTGGGCCGCCACAATGCGCTGGACAAATTGATCGGCGCCTTGGCAAAATCGAAAACCGATCTGCGCAATGGGTTCGTGCTGATGTCGAGCCGCTGCAGCTTCGAGCTGGTGCAGAAATGCGCGCTGGCGGGCATCGGCGCCTTGGCCACGGTTTCCGCGCCCACCGCGCTTGGCGTTGCAGCTTGCCAGCCAAGCCGGACTGAAACTTGCGGCCCTGTCAAAGGGCGGCGTCATGATTTTCGAGCAGGAGTGAGACATGGAAGTTGACGACATGGTGCGCATGGCCAACCAGATTGCGGGATTTTTCAGGGGCTATCCCCATGATGAAGCCGTGAAGGAAACCGCCACCCATCTCAACAACTATTGGGACCCCCGCATGCGCAAGCACCTGTTTGACTATCTCGCCAAGGGCGGGGCGGGCCTTGATCCGCTGGTGATTGAGGCCTCGGCGCAGATCAGGAAGCCGAAGGTGGAAGCGGCTTAGAGTAGAATGACTCCAGACGGAACTGACCTGCTCCCCTGAATTGACCTCGTTTGAAAGTTAGCCTGTTCTCAAGCCTGAGGAGACAGATGATGAGGAAGCGCAGATTAACGGACGAGCAGATTAACGGGATATTGAAGGGGCATCACGCTGGTGTGTCGGCGGTTGATCTTTGCCGCAAACCACGAATTATTTGAAAACCCGTCTGTAAAGACGAATGTACCAAGGGGTATTGTCGAATGTTGGTTTCGAAGTAGAAGCAATGTGGCGTTCCAGCTGCCGCCGCATAGAGATCGCGATTTTTTCTTCTGAAAATTTGCTTGCCCAAACAACTTTGCCACGTTCAATGAAGTAATGCGAACGGCATTTAGCATCCCAAACTCCAATCGAGGGAATAACTGTAGGTGAATTTTGATGCCCGATCACTTCGTGCCCGTCGCCCAAAAACGTGAACACCTTGTGACCGCAGCCACAAGCGCAGCGGTGCAGTGTCATTTCAAATTTGTGGCTGACGTACAATACATGTTCCACAGGATTTTCTGGAAGCCGTTCCACATCTTGGCGGACAAATGAAGTCACACCGTGATCCCGTTCATTTCCATATTGGCTAAGTCAAATAGGGCAACTGAATGGCGATCCTCAGAAAAATAGAATCCAAATCTCTTCTTAAATTGAATCACGGCCAACGCAGCATTTAAGGCGTTGAGCTCGCCAATCTGGGCTTGATGCCTGTATTCGTTTTCAGTTGGGTCTTCAAATGGAAGAAATCCCGTCCCTTTCAATTTTTCAAATGTTTCTGTTCCAACTTCTGTTGCGCGAACCAATCCAGATAGTCGGCCTTGCTCCCTGTTAAGTCCCATCCCGACATCTGAAAATGGTATATCCATTGCGTTTAAGCCTTGAGTGATCAAAGCACGGGAAGGAGCGTCATCAACACAAACAAAGACGTAGTCGAGGCCCTTCAAACTCTCAACATTCCGCGAAGTCACCTTTTCGGCGTGAGGAATGATTTGACCATGAATTTCGCTATAAATTTGGGCAGCTACTTCAACTTTTTTGCTCCCGAATGTGGTACTTGGCAAAGCACCAGGAAATCTAAATGCATTACCCATCTTAACGATGTCGTCATCGTATAAATGAACTTCGGCCAGATGAGTTTTCGAAACGTAGTCAAGCACGTAGATTCCTGTTCCACCCAGCCCAACTATCCCAATTTTGAGACCAAGTAGTTTAAGAGACAAGTCCAAAATTCCTGCCTTCGCAGAGAAAGTGTCTATGAGTTTCAATGGAGAAGAGACACTCTTGGATTTTAGTTCAAGGCCTCGCAAAGGAACTGCATCGGGATACTTAGACACCGCAGGAGCAGTGATCAAAGCAAAGTAGCTCTCTGCTTTTTCTTCGTATGATTCATAGTTTTCTTTGGGCTTGGGTCTGACTGAAAATGATCGGGTGGTTGCAAACCCTTCGCTTATTGTAAGTGGTGACTTACCACCACCGAGTGGAACTCGCGAACCATCCACATTCGAAGGAGAACTCCCTCGCCAGTAGGCTTGATGATCTCCAGGGAGACCAAGTGCCGCCGACGTTACTAGGTCCAACTTAAAAACCAAATCACCATGCACAAGAGCCGCATCGGAATTAA
The DNA here is from genome assembly GCA_963763635.1 of uncultured Alphaproteobacteria bacterium. GTDB lineage: Bacteria > Pseudomonadota > Alphaproteobacteria > Rhizobiales > Aestuariivirgaceae > Aestuariivirga. Next base: position 106,822 of record CAVXPO010000008.1, on the reverse strand, counting down.
GGTATGGCAAGCCGTAGAAGACGAGATAGCCGTTTAGAACATCCATCAAGTATCCTTTCCGCTCGTATTCTTGAAGAAACGGATTAAGATTCACCAGTTGCTGCGACACGGAAATTCATCCCTTCTTTGACTGATACTTCGGTGCCGAACGCGAGCACGCCTGACTGATTGCTGTGTTCCCCTTTGGTGTATTTGACAATATAGGCGTTGGTTACAGTCGTTCCTGGAAAAGCCAATTGGACAACAGCCGCGTAGCTAATCTTTCCTTTAGGCACAGTGAATTCAGCAGAATTTACAGTGATCTCCACTGTGTGGTCTTTGCTATCCTCGCTCATTTCATTTCTCCTTACGCAATGAGTCCCCCCTTTTGGGGCCATTGATGTTAGCCATTTGAGACACGCAGTCCGCCGCCAGCTTGCCGAAATGGGATAAGTGTGCGAGGCTGTGCCACTGGGTCTGCAATAGGGAGAATCACCGCCTGTGTCAAGGTGTTGATTTCGCACACGACAAATGGCTGTTGATATTCAGAAGTTGATCACGTCGCTCAGAACTAAGCGTGAAGCTGAAAGCCTGAGTATACGGGCCCTCGGTAAGAAGATCGGGGTAAGTTTCTCAACGCTTGCACGCATTGAGAGGGGAGAAGGAGAGCCCGACAACAATTCGATAATCAGAATCCTCCATTGGCTTGGCCCTGAGCCGGGGGATGCGGGACTAAGTTTTGACAATGTCGCGTTAGTTCATTTCCGAGCCCAGAAAAATGTTAACTCGAAGACAATTCGACTGTTGCTGAGTGCAGCAAACTCGATCAAACAAAATCGACAACCTCAAACCCAACCAAACAATTTGAAACCACAAACGCGCCGAGACGAAACTGAGTCTGCGCGACCGCTCCGCTTGTCAAAATCGGACATGGAAGAAATTGCAAAAACATTTCGTAAGGGCCTGAATCTCGAGGCGGGTGCACCCCTTGATGCGCTTAGGGTCAGAATTCGCGGCGTAAATTCAATAAAGATAGATGCTGTTGATTGTTTTGATGAGCAAGACCGAAACTATTTGGTCGGCGTCGCAAGTTCAGAATGGTCTGCAATGAGCATTCCAATTGATATGTACGAGGAAGAGTGGGTCATTCTTCGAAACCATACGCACCCAGAAGTTCGACAGCGTGTGACTTACCTTGAGGAATGTTGGCATATTATGTTGGGGCACCGACTAACGAAGATTGCGAAGATATCTGACGCCTACGGCAGAACGTTTGAAGACACTGAAGAAGACGAAGCATTTTATCTCGCTGCTGCATCACTGCTTCCACAGTCTTCAGTAAAGGACGCAGTAAAAAATAAAATCCCCGCGGCAGAATTAGCCGAAAAATACGGCGTTTCGGAACAGCTCGTGGAGTACCGAATCAAGCGACTAGGACTTTGGGCCGAATATAAGGGCAGAACGGTGTCGCTGGGATAATTGGGCTACGAGCAAGCAGTTACCCCCGGTGAATTGGCGCAAGGCTTCAAACAGGGCAAGAAGGCCGAGCTGCGCATTGCCGCAACGCTTTCATCCCTTGCCCGCACGGGATTTATTTCCGTCGCTGAGGGCGGCAAGAAATTTTCCCTCCGCCGCCGGGCGTGAAGTCCGGGTGGCGGTTCCTGCCGACCACTTTCATTTGTTTCCTTTGGCAACAATTCCCGCTTGACCTAAAATGTTACTTATGGTAACAACAACGCCATGTACCGGGTGGTAACCACCAAAACTTTTGCCAAGGCTCTGGCGAGGCTTCCACTGAACTGGCAGAAGCGGATTGTGGCCAAAATCAAGGAAGTTGCGGTTGATCCCCATGCGCCGAACAACAACCTCACCAAGCTTCAGGGCCGTGATGGTTACAGGCTCAGGGTGGGTGATTGGCGCGTTGTTTACGAGCTTCAGGATGACCGCCTTGTGATGCTGGTTTTGGATGTGGGGCCGAGAGGAGGAATATACTGATGCGCATTGAAAAAATAACCCGTGGCGGCAAGGAATTTGCCGTGTTGCCCATGGCCAAGCTGGAAAAACTCATGGACGATGCGGAAATGCTGGTTGACGTGATCGCTTACGACGCGGCGAAGCAGCGTTTGGCGCGGGGTGAGGATGAGCTTGTTCCGCTTGATTTGACCGAGCGCCGCCTTGCCGGGGAAAGCCCTGCTAAAATCTGGCGGGAGTATCGCGGGCTTACCCAGGAAGGTCTGGCGAAGTTTTCCAAAGTTTCGCGCCCGATGATTGCGGCTATTGAAGCTGGTCACAAGACAGGTGGAGTTGGAACTTTGAAGAAGCTGGCTGTGGCACTCAAGATTGATCTCGATCATTTGGTGTGACAATCGATTTGTGACGCTGGTGATTGAGGCCTCGGCGCAGATCAGGAAGCCGTAGGTGGAAGCGGCCTGATCAAAAACCTTTCCTTCTCCCGCAAGGGGAGAAGGAAAAAATATGAAAGATTTTCATTCCCTCACCCGCGCTCAATCTCCTCCGCCACAAGCTCCTGCAGTTGCCACAGGTTGCGGTCGTGGATGCCGAACTGCTCGAGGTGGCTCACCGTGTTGTAGAGATATTCAGCGCCCGTGCCCCAATGGCCGGCGGCGCGCGCCAGGACGCGGGCGACGTGCGGCAGCGCCTGTTTGCCGGCATAGCTATAGGCGGTGCGGCTTGCGGTGAAGGCCAGCGCCTTGACCTTCGCGCCAGCAACCGTCACATCAACAAGGCGCGGCACATTGGTGGGGGGCTTGTTGGTCATTTCGCGGCGCAGGATGCGTTCGAGCTGGCTCCTCTCATCTCCAGCATGCAACGCGTAAACCACGCCGCGGCAACTGCCGCCGCGCTCCAGTGACATCATCAAGCCGGGGAATTCCCGTGTGCCGCGCCAGCGCTCGATGCGCATGCAAAAGGCGCGGTGCCAGCCGTGCAACGTGGCCAGGCCATGACCCGCAAATTCAAACTCCGGTTTCCAGATCAGCGAGCCATAGGCGAAGACGCGCAAGGGCGACCCTTCCAATCCGCCCGCGAGCTGCCCGGCAAAGCCCGCGTAATCGGCATCATCCATTTGGGCGATGCCGGGGCGCGGCCCTTCATCGGGTGCGGTGCGCTGGACGCGCGCCACAAGCTCGGGCGTCAGGCGCAGGGCACGGATTTTTTCCGTCATTTCACCAGCAAGACGAACGGCTCTTCCGTGGCGCGCTTCAGCAGCGCGCTGTAGGCCGCATAGACATGTGCATCGGTGTTGAATTTCCCGAACTGCAGATCCGGCCCGAGATTTTTGACGGGCACAAAAACGATCGGCGTTGAAACCGGCGTCAGCAGGGTTCCGCGGCCCGATTGCAGCGTGGTGAGGAGGCCGAACATTTCGCCGCCGATCATCGGGCGCGACAGGAGGATGAGGCGGTATTGCCCCATCTTGTTGGTGACGAGATAGATGTAGCCCGACTGGTGGGGAACCGACACCGCGCCATCCTGCTTGAAGGCGGCGTCGAGCCTGTCGGACTCGCGGAAGACGAGATGCGACAGCGCCGTGTCCCAGCGGATTTCGGTGCGGTAGGCGTAAATCGATTGGGCGTCGCTGAAGGAGGGGCGCAGCGTCACGTAGTCGCCCTCGAGCCAGGTGACGGCGGGGTGCGAATAGGAGCCCAGCGTTTCCGGGGCCAGAACCATTTCGCCATTGCCATTGAGCCTGGCTTTGCGGAGATGGATTTGCAGGGCCTCCTCAATGCGCACCACCGAGGCCAGGGTGAACGGCCGGGTTCCGGTCAGGGCTTTTTCCAATGTAGAAAGGCTGATTTTGGCCTTGTCGGCCAGATGCTGGCGCGACAGCCTGCGCCGTGCCAGCTCTTCGCGGACCTGGCCGCCGATCAGCCGGTTTTCCTCGGGGGAGAGATCATCGTCGCTCATGGGGCCGTAACATTCCACATTTTCCCGCACAATTCCACCCGGTAACGGCGGTTTGCGGCGGAAGAAAGAAGTTCTTCACCTTGGCGGCGCACCCCCAACTGGTTGTAATTGATTATCCCGTGGCTGGGCGCTGGTGCCCGCCTTGGAGGATAAAGTGAACACATTCGCGCAACGCCGCTCGTTCAAAACACGCTTGGATATTTTTGTCGCAATTATGGGAATGGCAATCGTGCTGCTGCTTTCTATTTTCGGACAGGCCCGGGCGGGCGAACCCAAACTGGCCTTCGTTACCCCCAATGACATGCAGGCCGGAAGCCTGCTTTTGAAAAGCAACAGGGATGGCAAATATCTGGAAGCGCCACGGGTGGCGACGGATTTCAACGTGACGGTTTCTGGCCCAACCGCCCGCACTGTCGTTACCCAGCGCTTTGAAAATCCGGCGGATGGTTATGTTGAGGGGGTTTATGTTTTTCCGCTGCCGGAAAATTCCGCCGTGGATACGTTAAAGATCATTGCGGGCAACCGCGTGATTGTGGGCGAGGTGAAAGAACGCCGGGAAGCCAAGATCATCTATGAAACGGCCAAGGAAAACGGCCAGGCGGCGGCTTTGCTTGAGCAGGAACGGCCCAATATTTTCACCAACTCGGTTGCCAACATCGGCCCCCATGAAACGGTGATTGTGCAAATTGAATATCAGGAAACCGTGAAGCAATCGGGCGGCATTTATTCTCTCCGCCTGCCGCTGGTGGTGGCGCCGCGCTATGTGCCGGACCCTCTCGTTCAGTCAGTTGAATTCTCGGGGAATGGCTATGGCGCCACCACGGATGCGGAACGCATTACGCCGCCAGTTTTGGACCCAAAGAAAAATGCGCCAACAAACCCCGTGACAATTTCGGTGATGCTCAATGCCGGTTTTGAGACCGATAACGTCAAGAGCCTTTATCATGCGATCAAGGCTGACGCACAAACCCACGTAATGTCGCTGGCGGACGCCAATGTTCCAGCCGACAAGGATTTTGCGCTGGAATGGCGGGCCAGGGGCACGGCACCTCAGGCTGGCCTTTTTACCGAGACCATCAATGGCAAGAATTATCTCCTGGGTTTTGTAACGCCGCCAACCGTGCAGACCAATTCATCCACCAAGCCCCGCGAAACGGTTTTTGTGATCGACAACTCGGGTTCGATGGAAGGGCCCTCCATGGTGCAGGCCAAGGAAAGCCTGATCTATGGCCTCGATCAAATGAAGCCCGGCGACCTATTTAATGTCATCCGCTTTGATGACACGATGGACACGCTGTTCTCTGACACGGTTCCCGCTGACCACGAGAATATTGAGAAAGCCAAGGCGTTTGTTGCGGCCCTCAATGCCAATGGCGGCACGGAAATGATCCCGCCGATGATGGTGGCCCTGGCTGACCCACGGCCTTCAGACAACACGCATCTTCGCCAGGTTGTATTTGTAACCGATGGAGCCGTTTCCAATGAAGAGCAGTTGTTTGCGACGATCAGCAAGGGCCGTGGCCGTTCCCGCGTATTCATGGTAGGCATTGGTTCTGCGCCAAACTCCTATCTTATGAGCCGCGCGGCAGAATTGGGCCGCGGAACCTTCACGCAGATTGGCGAGGCGGCAGAAGTAACTGCAAAGATGCAAGACCTCTACAGCAAGATCGGCAGCCCCGTAGTGACGGAGCTTAAAGCCGAACTCGACGGCAATACCGCCAAGATCACGCCCGACATGTTGCCAGACCTTTATCGCGGTGAACCCGTGCTGATCATGGCGGAAGCCAGGAATCTGAACGGCTCTCTGAAAATCAGCGGCAATATTGGCGATCAACCGTGGGAAGTGACACTTCCCGTTGCCAAAGCCGCCAATGGCAAAGGCATTTCCAAACTCTGGGCGCGCCGCAGGATTGCCGACTTTGAAGTGTCTTCAACGCTCGGCGGCCTGACCCCTGATGACGCCAACAAGGCCATTCTCGCCCTGGCGCTGGAACACCAGATTGTTTCAAGCCAGACGAGCTTGGTTGCCATCGACAAGACGCCAAAGCGCCCCGCTGGTGAAAAACTCACCCGTGCTGACATTCCTTTGAACTTGCCGGCAGGCTGGAATTATGAATCCGTGTTCGGTGATGAGAAACCCGCCGTGGAAGAGCGCGAAGCGAGTGCAGAGTTCAAGCAATTGGCCATGCTGCAAAGCCCGGCGGCTGCCCTGCCGATCAACCAACAGGTAACCCTGCCCCAAACGGCAACGCCTGCTGAATTCTTTGCCCTCATCGCAGCGGCGCTGATGATGATGGGCCTTGCATTGAGAATGGTTCCCCCCGGCCATTCTCCCCGGAAAATGTGATATGATCCCCGCCACCCTCACATTTTCCAAAGCTGGGCCGGTGCATTCGCTGCACCGGTCCATCTCCCATATCTGCAGTATCCTGTGTATTACGGTGTCACTCATTTTGTTCGGCCAATCGGCCTGGATATTCGCCAAGGCACAACTTGCGCAGGTTTTGCTTGAGCGGGCTTTCAGCCAATCCATCGCCACTGGCCAGCCCGTGAAAGCCTGGAGTTGGGCCGACACCTGGCCGGTGGCGCGCATTGAGATCAACCGGATTGATGCCAGCGCCATTGTCCTGCACGGCGGCAGCGGCGAGGCTTTGGCTTTTGGCCCCGCCCTTCTCAATGAAACCGCTGCCATCGGCGAGCGCGGCACGGCGGTTGTTGCGGCGCACCGGGACACGCATTTTGCATTTCTTGCAAACGTGGTTGTGGGCGATTTGATTTCGGTCACCCGCGACGATGGCGTGAAGTTCACCTACCGTGTGACCGGCACTTCGATTGTGGATTGGAACAAGTCCGGCATTGACCGCCATGCGGCAGGTTTCAATCTGGTTCTTTCAACCTGCTATCCGATTGGTGGGATGACGTCCGGTCCATTGCGCTATCTCGTGCATGCGGAGCTCGTCAAATAGGTTGCTTCCTTTTCGCCTTCGGCAGCGTCCAGATATGGTCCACCAGCTGTTCTACGGTGATGCCTTCTTCGGAATAGGCGACGCCTGCCACGTTGATACCGGCTTCGGCGACGGTTTCCTGGCGGCCTGATACAAGCGGGTGCCACCAGGCCAAGCTTTTGCCTTCGTCGAGCAGGCGGTAGGCGCAGGTGTTGGGAAGCCAGCCCAACTTGCTGACATTCTCCGGGGTGAGGGTTACGCAATCGGGCACCCTGGCGGCGCGGTTTGGATAATCCGAACACTGGCAGGTTTTGAGATCAAGCAATTTGCAAGCCGTGCGGGTGTAAATGAATTTGCCAGTGTCTTCGTCTTCGAGCTTATTCAGGCAGCAACGACCGCAGCCATCGCACAGGCTTTCCCATTCCTCGCGGTTCATCTCGCTCAAGGCTTTGGTTTTCCAGAAAGGGTGGCCGTCCGTCATAACTCCTGATTAGCCGTCTTTCGGTAGTTAGGGAACCACTTCGCCATGGAGATTAACATCCAATCCCTCGATTTCGATTTCGCGCGATACGCGGAGGCCCATGGTTTTTTCAATTGCCCACAGGAGGGCAAAGCTCGCACACGCGCACCATGCGGCTACAATCAAACATCCGGCGGCCTGGATGAGCAGTTGCTGGCTGTTGCCTTCAATAAGGCCTGACGTTCCGCCCCAAGCGGCGGAACCAAACAGGCCAATGCCAAGAGTTCCCACAATTCCCCCGATACCATGCACGCCGAACACGTCGAGCGAGTCATCATAACCGAAGCGGCGCTTGACGCTGGTTGAAACATAAAAACAGGCAAATCCGGCGATAAGGCCAATGGCAATTGCACCCATGGGAGAGACGAAGGCGCACGCGGGCGTTATGGCAACAAGCCCAGCCACGGCGCCAGAAATCAGACCCAGCACACTTGGGCGACTGTGAATTTTCCATTCAACTGCAAGCCACGCGAGAGCGCCTGCAGCGCCCGCAATTTGCGTGTTTGCCAAGGCCAGTGCAGCAGTGGCATTTGCTGCAAGCGCTGAACCGCCGTTAAAGCCGAGCCAGCCGACCCACAGCAGCGATGCGCCAGTAACGGAGAGGGTAAGATTATGGGGCACCATTGCTTCTTGGGGAAACCCGCGACGCTTGCCCAGCATGAGAGCTGCAACAAGTCCTGCGACACCTGAGTTGATTTCAACAACAGTGCCGCCAGCAAAATCCAACAGGCCCATTTGGGCGAGGAAACCGCCACCCCAAACCCAGTGGGCCACGGGCACATAGACGAGCAGCAGCCAGCCGCCGAGAAAAACCAACAAGCTGGAAAATTTCATGCGATCCGCAAAAGCACCGCAAATCACGGCAGGGGTGATAATGGCAAAGCTCATCTGAAAAACCATGAACAGGGTTTCAGGGATTGTTCCTGTGAGGCCATCCTTGCTCATCCCCGACATGAAAAATTTGGCGCCATTTCCCAGCCAAGCGCCTTGCCCGCTGAAAGCCAGCGAATAGCCAACCGCCACCCAAAGCAGCGTGACCAGACAACACGCCGCAAAACTTTGCATGAGGGTTGAAAGCACATTTTTCTTGCGCACAAGCCCGCCATAGAAAAGCGCAAGCCCCGGAATGGTCATCAGCAGTACCAGGCAGGTAGCGGTCAAAATCCAGGCCGTGTCACCTGAATCAAGTGTTGCGTTCTGGGCCCAGGCAGGTGTGGCGCAGGAGAATGCGGCCGCAAAACCTGCAGCCCAGCGGAATGTTTTCATGAAGTCCCCATTCTTAATTCGGCCTGTTTTTCAGGCGCTTTGCCCAACTCATAGGCAAAGTCTGTGCCATTTCTTTCGCAGTCTTAAGCATATGAAAACTCTGTGTATTTGTTTTTGACAAAGAGCTGGGCGGAGCGTTTTGTTTAAAAAATAAGCAAAATTTGCCTTTTTGCCCTATTATTGATCAGAAATTTTTCAGGTGTTAGGAGCAGCCGCAAAATTTAAGGCCAGATTTTGTCATAATCACCCTATAACTTGCGTATTCTGGTCAGAATCTTTATTGCCTGTGGCGAAAGGTCATTTGGTTTCTGTTGTGTCGAAAATTCCCACACGCAACCCTATCTACCGATTTTTCTGGTCGTTCGATTCTGTCGTCAGCTCGAGCGTGTTTGAAACTTGGGATGCGCTGAAGCGCGGCGGCTCCGCCTATTCTTCCTTTGTTCACCGCTTCAGGATTGCCGGACTAAAACGCATCATCATCGATATTCTTGATGATACCGCAACTTTTGGAACCGTGTTTGCCTTTGCCCTTTTGGCCTATGCCTTGCCGCCCTTCTCCGGCACGGGCGATGTGTGGAACAAGGGCCGCGAATATGCGGTCACTTTCACGGATTCGAACGGCGAAATAATCGGCCGACGCGGCATACGCCAGGATGACGCCATTTCGCTCGAAGACATTCCACCGCAAATGATCAAGGCCGTGCTGGCGACAGAAGACGCGCGTTTCTTTGACCATTTCGGCGTGGACGTTATCGGCACCATGCGCGCCATTTTGCACAACGCGCGATCAACGGGGGGCACTCAAGGAGGCTCATCCCTCACGCAACAGGTTGCCAAAAATCTTTTCCTTAGTCCTGAGCGCACCATTCGCCGAAAAGTCCATGAGGCATTTCTTTCCCTCTGGATTGAAGCGCGACTGCCAAAAGAAGAAATCCTCAAGCTTTACCTCGACCGGTCCTATCTCGGTGGGGGCAATTATGGGGTTGAGGCCGCAGCACAGTATTATTTTGGAAAATCCATTCGCGATGTGAACCTTTCTGAGTCTGCCATGCTGGCTGGCCTTTTCAAGGCGCCGACAAAATATGCGCCACACCAAGACATTGAAGCGGCAAAGTCACGTGCCAATGTCGTGCTTTACCGCATGCTTGACTCCGGCTTCATTACGCAAGGCGAGCTTTTGCAATCCCGCCGCCAACCGGCACAGGTTGTGGCGCAGAATAACCAGGACAGCCCCGACTGGTTCCTCGATTGGGCCTACCGCGATACGCTGGCGCTGCTTGAATCCGAAAAGTTGACGGGTGATTTCGTTCTTGAGGTCAAAACAACCGTCGACATGAAGTTGCAGACAGCAGCGCAAAAAATACTGAACGACGTGATCGATACGGAAGGACCCGGTTACAAATTCACACAAGCTGCATCCGTTACAATGACACCTGAAGGATCCATTAAAGCAATCGTCGGCGGACGCGCCTATGAAGACAGTCAGTTCAACCGCGCCACCAATGCCGAACGGCAAACCGGTTCAGCCTTCAAGCCGTTTGTTTATCTTGCAGCCCTGCTCAATGGCTATACGCCAGACAACATCGTGGTGGACGGGCCGGTTTCCGTTGGCAACTGGTCACCCAAAAATTATTCGAACAAATACGTGGGGCGCACCACGCTTTCCAATGCGCTGGCGCATTCCTATAATTCCGTTCCGGTGCGCCTGATGATCGATATTGGCAGGCCCGCCATTATCAAAGCCGCCCATGATGTGGGTGTGCAAGGCGAGCTAGAAACCTGGCCGCCGATGGTGTTGGGGACAAGCTCACTCACGCTGCTTGATCTCACAACGGGCTACGCCACCTTTGCAGGCGGCGGCAAACTTTCCACACCATACACTGTTCTGGAAATCCGGCGTCCCAATGGCGATATAATTTACAATCGCCAAGCCGTTGCCGAAGCGCCGCGGCAGGTTGTGCCGGAAGAAAAAATTGCTGAGCTCAATTCCATGCTGGCTGCTGTTGTGAAATCCGGCACGGCGCGCCGGGCTGACTTGGGTTTTGCGCCGCAGGGCGGCAAGACGGGCACCAACCAGAGCTACAGGGATGCATGGTATGTCGGGTTCACCGCCCATAATGTCACCGGCGTTTGGGTTGGCAATGATGATTTTACCCCGATGGACAAGGTTACCGGCGGGCTTATTCCCGCACCGGCATGGAAGCGAATTATGGAAGTGGCCGAGACTGGGCAAAAACCTACGAGCCTTGCCGGCATTCCACTTGATGAAACTTTTAAAAGCATAGCAGTGGCATCGGCCGAAACTGCACCAGTTGCTGACGAAATTGGCGGTGTTGCAGCCGAGCCTGCGGTTCCGGCGACGGATTCAGGAGACGTGACCATTGTTCTCAACGACATGTTCTCGCTTTTTGAAGAGGACAAGTCACTGGCCAAGACGCCGAAAATCAGGAAAGTGAACGCCGCGAAATCACGCGACAGAACGCTTATACTGCCTAATGCCAACACGAAAAGAAGATCCAGAGATTCCTTCCTCAACAGTCTTTTCAATACGAACGATGCGCCGCGCAAGAAGCGCAAGAAAAGAACGATCTTTGGTTTTTAGGAATTTTCATGCCCCACGCCACGCTTAAAATACTTTTTCTGCTTTGTGGCATTTTTGCGGGCTGGGCGTCAGCCTATTATTTCATTGAAGCTTTTGGATCTACCGTCATTGCCGGCAAGCAGCAATGGCGCAAATGGGATGTGTCTGCTGGCAAGGTCTCCAACCCCTATGCCCTCGCACATTTCCTGCTTGCCGGCAAAATTCCGCCGGCACAATCGCTTTTCAACATTTATTCAAGTGGCCACGACAATGAAGGCAACATACTGCAGGCCGATTGCACCTACGCTGTCTCCGTTCTTGATTTCAACGTTCGCTGGTGGAGCCTTTCGCTGACGCCCTCGAATGCGTCTGACCCGACGGCCACGCCGGTTATCTCGTCTGATGAAATCGTGCGTGGCGGCGATGGCTCCATGATCATCAGTGTTGCAAAGCATCCAATCCCTGGAAACTGGGTACGGCCTGCCACTAATGGCGCTTTGGAAATCCAGCTTTTGCTTTCAAACGACGGACAATTGACAACAACAGGCACGCCTATCCTCCCCTCCGTCCAGCGCGTGAGTTGTTGAGCATGCGCAATCTCTATTGGCTCATTACGGCGTGCGCCCTTGGCGTCATTGTGCATATTTTCACGCTACTTTTCATTCCCAGCATGAATTTTGAGCGCAATCTGAAAGGATTGACCGCTGACATTTCGGACAACCGGTTTTTTGTGCTCCCCACGACCGCCCAGCAAAGCATTTTTCCAGAATACCCGAGGGGGGCCGTGTTCGGTGTTTGCCGATTTGACCTGACGGCAGGGTCTGTTGCGTTAAACGCAAATCTTCCCGATACGCTTTGGACACTCACGGTCTATACGCGTTCAGGCAAAGTGATTTATACGGTGAATGACGAGCAATCCGGAACCGACAGTTTCAAGCTGGAACTTGTGAGGGCCCCCGGCATCCTTGAAATTTTTTCTGCCACCGGGAACGAAGATAATCCGGTCAGCTCTTCAGGATGGAGGGTCTCATCGTCGGATGAACGTGGCTATGCGGTGTTTTGGGTGCCATCGGTTGACCAGGCCATGCGGGCTGGATTTGCGGAAACCCTGGCAAAAAGTTCGTGCGAACTGTTGAAAGTGTAAATTATTCGAGATTTTCCTTGATCGCTGCTTGCGCAGCACCACGTTTGCGACGGGGTGATTGCGGTTCGAGCAAGTCGAAATTTTTGCGTTCAACGCGAATGCCAGGAAAAATGATGATATCGGCCGTCACAGGTTTTTTTCTCAACCCGCGCGGCGGCAGACGATCAACTGGAAACTGCAAAACCAAACTCATCATTTTTGTCCTTGTCGGCGCAAAACCCGTTTTGCGAAACACATCATGCGTGCTGACAGTTAAGGCGAAACATGGTTAAAAATTTACTAACCAAAATCACAATTCAACGATATTGAGCCCGATAGCACCGCTGCGGTCTTCAACTTCAAGTATCCACAGATCGGAATCGAATTTTTTTCGCCGTTCGATGATGGCCAAGACTTCGGATTCAACAGAGGGAGACTTCAGTTCGGGAATGAAACGCCTGTCGCCCTGCTCGTCAAAGGCGGGTCCGGGTGCCGGTCCATAAAGCAGGAAACGGCCATCAAGGAAATTGACGATAATGAAAACGGCTCCCGCTTCGACAGCACCCTTTTTCACAACAGTGCAATATTTGCCTTCCGTTTGGCACCTTCTGGCGAATGCCTGAACCCAAATTTCCGATTTGAGGCGCATGAAATGAAGGGGCTAAGGCGTGGCCAAGGTCGTGTCGCCGCTCATCTTGGCAATTTCGTTGAGAAGCGCGTCGGTTACCTCGCCATTGCGGGCGAGGCCGCGGTCCTTTTGAAACTGCATGATGGCAAGCCTTGTGGCATCGGTGAGGTCTCCGGTTATTTCGCCTGGCACATAGCCGAGCTCCGCCAGGCCAGTTTGCACCTGACGCACCTGTGATGAGCTTTCCTCGCCATCGTCGACTGGCTCGACGCTGCCGGTGAATTGCGAAGCTTCGGCAACTTGCTGGGTGAAGCGGATATGCTCAATAAGTTCTGTTGTCACTTCGCCATTGACTTTGAGCCCGGCGGTCCTTTGGTAGGCCTCAATGGCAAGGCGCGTGCGGGTTCCCGCTACACCATCCACCATGCCCTTGTAATCGCCCGTCGTCAGGAGCCGACGCTGAATTTCCTCAACTTGCGGATCATATCTGAGTACAATGGTTTTCTGATTGCTGTCAGACGCAATGACATCGACGCGGGTGGACGCGCCTGATGCAGTTTGCCGCGATGCCACAAATTTTGGACGCGACGAGCTGAATTCCTGGCCGAAGAAGGCGTTGTAGGTAATTGCCATGCTGAGAGCTGCGGTGGAAACCAGCGCAAGGATTGATCGCGGCCCTAGCCTTGTTCCGCTGTCCTCTAGCAAATCTTTCATATGTCTCTATACCCAACTGACCACAAACATGGGCACCAGAACGAATCCAGCGTATTCAACCCCAAACGATAACTTGCCCCATGCTGGTTAACAGCGCCTTTCCGGCTAACCCATTAATCGTGAAAGATGTTTTTTCTGCGCTTATCCCCCGTTTCGCAGGGTTAACAGGCAGTTAACGGCTTCCCGAGAATTGTCAGAAAATCCACGCATTTTGTTTCAACACAGCGAAATATTTTTTCGTTATGACACAGACAGCATACGGGTGTGGAAATGGGAATTCTTAGAACAATTATGGTTTTAACGGGGGCAGCGGTGCTCATGCCATCGCCGCCAGAGGCTGGCCATGCTTCCATTCAGCAAACCCAGATTTCCAATGTTATTGAGGCCAGCTACGTTCAGGTTGCAACCAACACATTTTCAGATCTGGCCGCATTCTGCGATCGCCAGCCCGGCGTTTGCGAAACTGCGGGGCATGTGGCCCACAAGCTTGAACTCAAGGCAAAATACAGTGTTCGTCTCGTTTACGAATGGGCCAATGAAGCGAATACGGCGTCGCCGTTTGCGGGAATGCCGGGCATTGCAACCAATACGGATCCCGTCATTACAGGTTCCACCAAAGTCGCAACAGCAGAAACTTCAAATTCCCAGTCCACCTTGCGATTGGATGATTTAATCCCTGTGTGGCGCGGGCCTGTAGTTTCGAAGAAGAGTTGAGAACATAGCGCCTTGCGCCTATCTCTAGGTGAACGATACTTGGAGTTGACCTGTGCCGCCTTCCCTGATCGAAAATTTGCAATCTGATTTCGAACTTCTCGATGATTGGGAGGAGCGCTACCGTTACGTCATTGAACTGGGCCGCAGCCTTGCTCCCTTCGAAGAAAAATGGCGCAATGCCACCTATAAGGTGAGGGGTTGTGCCAGCCAGGTTTGGATTCATCCCAACCTTGAAGTGAAAAACGGGCAAGAGATCATGCATTTCACTGGAGACAGTGATGCCCTGATCGTAAAGGGCCTCATTGCGATTGCCTTCATGATTTTCTCTGGCCAGACGCCACAACATATTTTGGCGCAGGACGCTGCCGCAATTTTTGCCAAATTGGGCCTGAAAGACCACCTCACGCCGCAACGCTCAAACGGACTGGCCTCCATGGTTGAACGCATCAAGTCTGACGCCCGTTTTGTTCTGCAGGCATGATCTGCGGCCGGTAATCGGAGAGCGCCCAATGGGCCAAAGTTGTGCTTTCCTGGCTGCGCGGCTTGCCTTTCACAAGTTTGTAATGCCGGGCAAGGCGCGTAAGGCCCAAGGACAGAACCGCTTTTCCACTGCGCTGGGGCAAGTTCATCATGCGTTCTGCCTGTTCCAAACCACCGGCGAGGCAGCAGACGTAGTACAGAACGCCCGAAAGCTCCGGGCCTACCGCATCGAAGGCAGCATGAACTCTGGCGCGGGCATCGATGGCAGCATCGGCCAAATTAGCAATGCGGTTATCGCTTATCGAGCTGAAATTCATTGCGCCCGACCTCACACCCTCCCAGGAAGAAGTAATGCGGCGCTCAAAATTTGCACGTTCATAGTCAGCCCGAAGCCGTTCACCGGCGGCAAACTGGAATTCCGAGACGGCAGATTGTCCACATTTGTCTCTCCGGACATAGAGCCGGAAAAGCGGGCTTTCATTTTCATTGAATCTTGGCATGTCTGACATGATGGCTGTTCTCCTCTAGGAGAAGACTAGCATCATAATTTGAAGGAATCAATACCTATTGTGGTATTTAATTCTTTTATCCAATTGCCGCCGCGATTTGGGTTGCCTGATCGTCAGATGCAGCCTGGAAATGATCGTAACATAGCAGCATCCCGACGCCATCTCCGGTGGTCGTCAGCGGCAGTTTCAACCAGTATTGTACAAGATGTTCCTTGTGGGTGCGGGGCCCACGAACCACGCCCTGGGTTGGCTTGCCCTCCTCAATGGTGCGGCGGTAGGCAGCGATCCAGTAATCGTGCTTGTCGCCCCAATCAAGATCTTCAATATTAAGCCCGGTTACTTCACGGTCATAAATTTCGCGGAGACGGGTTCCAGCCAGCCGAATCCTGCAGCGGGTTTTGTCGGGGCTCACTTCAACCAGGCTGATGCCGGAGAGAACCCTTGGAATATGGACTGGGTTGATATCGTCGCGGCTGGGCATTGCCCGGCCTCGAGATTTTTCCATCCAGTAGTCAAACAGCTGGCGCTGCTCTGGCACAATCAATTGCGCCCGGAAAACCGTGCTTGTATTCTTTGAAGTCACAACCGCCCCTAACAGTCGAATCATCGCCCGATTCGATAGGGTCTTTTATGAATCGGTGCAAACTGATCCGCAAGAGTCTGGCGGGGGTAAACCGTAAATAAATGATTAAGCCCGTTTTTTTCGTTGTCCAAGGCCCATGCGCTTGGCAAGGCTTGACCGTGCCTGCGCATAATTGGGAGCCACCATCGGATAATCGGCAGGCAGGCCCCATTTTTCGCGGTACTGCTCGGGCGAGAGATTGTAGTGGCTGCGCAGGTGCCGCTTCAGCGATTTGAATTTGAAACCGTCCTCAAGGCAAATAAGATAATCGGCCGTGAGGGATTTTTTTACGGTGACGGCAGGTTTCATTTCCGGTGCATCTTCACGCTGTGTTGTCCCGCCAACTGCAACTGCCAAGGCGCGGTGAACTTCAGCAATAACTTTGGGAAGCTCAACGAGAGTTACATTGTTCTTGCCGACATAGGCTGCAACGATATCTGCCGTCAGTTCAACCAGACTTCGCTTTGCGTCCATAACTTCAACCATAGAGCACCAATCAACTAACAAATCAGGTAATACGCAGGAGCATATACTGCTTTGTTCAATATAGCGCCGGGAATATTGGATTATCCCCAAAAGAAATGGAGTGTTGGTGCTAAGAATACTGTGATTTCGATCAGTTCGAAGGCGCGTAGGGGCCGGACCTGAGCATGGCCCAGTCCCAATAGGTGAGCAGGACCCGAGCCTTGTTAAATGACATGGAATCGAACACGTTGTGCAGTTCCGCCGTACTGCGCTCACTTTTGATGATGCCGAAGTCAGAGGTTTTCAAAATGCCGATGATCTCTTCAAACCTTGCCCGGTTTGCGGCCATAGCCTTGAACGCAACGGCAAGCGGTTCGCCATCGCGGTCAGAGATAATACGCGAAGCCGTTTCAACCTGAATGGATGCGATTTCCGCCAGCATGACCGAAGCTTCAGGAATGTCACCACTCTTGAGCAGCGAGACAAGAGCTTCAATTTGTTCGTATTCGGGGAATTTGACTTCGCTGCCCTGCTCGCCAACCTGCATTGCGTTGGTGATTTTCAGGATTTTCGTCAGGGTTTCTGAATCAGTAAGGAAGCGCGACAAGAGATAGCGGCGGAGTTCGGCGGGAACCGACCAGAATAATTCAAATGCAGTGGGTGCTGGCAAATCTGCGCGGGTTGCGAGCGGTGCCAGCATGGCGGGATGGCGGCGGGCATGATCGGTGAGCCGGAGGAAAGCCTGATGGGAGAAAGCCACGCCCGTGTTGCGCACCAGGGTGAGCATGACCGAGGGATCATCAAAACCGATGAGCTGATCACTTATGGCTGTCGAGATATTTCGACGGCGGGCGATGAGGCGCTGCAGGTTAACCTGGCCGGTTTCAACAACCTTGCCCAAGACCTGATCATTGATGTGATTGCAGTTCTCCAACAGGGGGCCTGCAACCTCAATGCGGGAATCGTTGATAAGTTTGGTAACCAGCAAGTGGGGCGGCGCTTCCATGACGGAAACGCGCTCAACAATTGCCATCAATGATTTGAGCGGAATGCGCGGCACGAGTTTGAGAAGGGCGTCAGCCGCAAGGGCGCGCTCTTGGGGAAGGCCGGCGCTGGGGTTTGAAAGCATCATGTCAAGTAACGAGCGCGCCAGTTCGCCGGCGTCTTCGTCAGTTGCGATTGAAATTACATCATCATGGGTTTTGTCGAGGGTGATTTTCTGGAACGGGTCATCAACCGGCTTGGCGCGACGAAGTTGTGGCTTGGCGGGCTCGCTCAATTCAGTAGGAGTCACGGCCAGAATTTCGGATTTTGCATGTTCTTCTGCTGCTTCTGCTGCCGCGATTTCCGCCACTTCGGCGAGAAATGCCGCCCGATCCGCTGCGGATGGCTTCAGATAAATGGACTTGGCTATTTCGGTGATGCCTTCAACTTCAATACGGGTGGTGGGCAGGCGATCAAGCTGGGTTACTTCCGGCGACAAAGCTTCAACTTCAATGATTGGCTCTGCTACAGCAGTTTCTATGGGCTCGTCTGCCACCTCAGCGGTTGGTTCCACGGCAAGATCCATGATGGGCTCTTGCACTTGTTCAATGACTGGCTCTGGCTCAACTTCAACCTCAACTTCCGAAGAAGCTTCATCGACCGCTTCTACAATTGGCGCGGGTTCAACTTCAAGTACGACATCTTCGAAAGCCGGAGTCGGGGGAACTTCAATTTGTGGTTCAGCAACCAACGCCTGGGGTTCATCGGCCTGAGGCTCTTGAACCTCGTCAAAAACGGGGAAGGCGCGCTCTTCCGTTTCGGTGGGTTCTTCGACTGTTATTGTTTCAGCGGCTACTTTTGCGACCTGCTCAATCTCTGGCTCTGCTTCAATTTCGACAGGTTCATCGATGAAGGCAGGCAAGTCGGGGAAGAAGGGATGTGCAACTTCAGCCGGACGCTTGATGGGTGGCAAAGCCACTGTTTCAGGGATGAACTCATGGGCCACGGCTGCTGGCTGTGCAGCAATTTTTTCAGGCTCCAAAGCGGGCGCAAAAGCTGGAATTATAGGGGTTTTGTTGAGCCTTGCTGAGAGCAAACGAAAGGAATCCGCCGTTATCCGGCGGTTGGAGGGCTGTTCCCCGCCAACATCGTTCAAAGCATGCCCCCGCCCTGAATCCTGTCGGTCCATATGCAATCCGGTTGCGATGCTTTCATCGCCTTGCCGGATGGCTGTTTCAACCATAATCCTCAAATATCTCCCTGTCCCTTGGCCAGACAATGACCGAGACAATTGTAAACTTGTTTAATTGAACGGGTTTCAGCCTAGGGTTGGCGGGTTTCGATGGCTTTATGGTTAATGCCGGGTTAAAATATCACGTGATCGTAACTTCAATTCACTCTGGTTCCACACCACATTGATTTGCGGAGAAAAACAGAAAACTTAGGATGAAGCATGAACACCAAAATTAACAAAACTGATGCCCAGTGGCGGGCCGAATTGACGCCGGAACAATACAGCGTGTTACGCGATCACGGGACAGAGCGGGCCTATACCAGCCCCCTTAACAATGAAAAATCGGCCGGCATGTATAAATGCGCGGCCTGTGGTGCTGACCTGTTTCCATCTGACACCAAATTTGATTCCGGTACCGGCTGGCCCAGCTATTATGCGCCGGTGGCACCCGATGCGGTGAGCGAGCATGTTGACAAATCATGGTTTTCAACGCGCACGGAAATCCGCTGTGCAGCTTGCGAGGGGCACTTGGGCCATGTATTCCCCGATGGGCCCCAACCCACGGGGCTGCGCTATTGCATGAACGGCGTGGCGCTCAAGTTTGATCCAGACAAGGCCTGAAGCATGAACATCCCGAATGTTAAGCCGCCAATTGCGGAAAAGCGTCCCCGTGTGGAAACCTGGCATGGGTTTGAAAAGCGCGATGATTATCATTGGCTGAAGGCTGAGAACTGGCAGGAGGTAATGCATGATCCCGCGCTACTGCCGCAGGACATTCGCGCCGTGCTGGAGGGCGAGAACGCCTATCATGAAGCAGTGATGGCCGACACGGTGCCGTTGCAGGAAAAATTGTTTGCTGAAATGAAGGGCCGCATCAAAGAGGATGACAGCTCGGTGCCAGCACCCGATGGCTCATACGCCTACTATACTTCCTACATCACCGGCGGGCAGCACCCGCGCTATGCAAGGAAGCTGCGCGACATGTCGGGGCCGGAGCAACTCATGCTTGACGGCAATGAACTTGCAAAAGGCACTGAATATTTTCATTTCGGCGACATTGACATTTCGCCGGACCAAACGATGGCCGCATGGTCATTCGATGACAAGGGTTCGGAATTCTACGAGCTTCGCGTGCGCGATCTCGCAAGCGGAAAAGACATGGCCGATGTTCTGGAGAATACCGCAGGGGGCGCCACCTGGGCCGCCGATGGGAAAAGCTATTTCTATACCTTGCAGGATGAGCACCATCGGCCGCTCAAAACCTTTCACCATATTCTGGGCCAAGCCCAGGCTGAGGATCGTTTGGTGTATGAAGAAAAGGACACAGGAATGTTCTCAGGCGTTGGCAAAACCAACTCCGAGCGCTTTATCATTGTCAGTGCCCACGACCATGATACGGCAGAAAACTGGGTTATTGATGCGGAGCGCCCCTATGATGCGCCAAAACTGATTGCCGCGCGGAAAGTGGGCCACGAGTATGATGTTGAACACTGGAACGACCAGTTCATCATCAAGACGAACCGGGATGACGCGGAAGATTACAAGATCATGGCGGCGCCCATTGCCAATCCCTCACCGGAAAACTGGACTGATCTTATCCCCTACCGTGAAGGCTGCTTCATCATTGGTTTCATTGTGCTGAAGAACTGGCTGGTTCGCATGGAACGCGAGAATGCGCTGCCCCGTATTGTGGTGCGCGATATGGTATCAGGCGAAGAACATAGAATTGCCTTTGATGAAGAAGCCTATTCGTTGGGTTTTGGCGAAATGCGGGAATACGACACGGATATACTGCGTTTCTCCTATTCATCGATGACAACGCCTTCACAAATGTATGACTACAATATGCGCGACCGCAGTCGCGTGCTGCGCAAAACCCAGGAAGTACCCAGCGGGCATGAGCCTTCGAACTATGTAACGCGGCGCGTGCAGGCCACTGCCCATGATGGCGAACTCATTCCGGTCACGCTGCTTTACAAGAAGACCACGCCTCTTAATGGCTCCGCACCCGTTTGGCTTTATGGCTATGGTTCCTACGGCATCAGCATGCCTGCAGGTTTCAGCACCAATATCCTGTCACTCGTTGATCGTGGATTTATTTATGCCATCGCGCATATTCGCGGCGGGCAGGAAAAAGGACGGCGCTGGTATAAGACCGGCAAGCTTGAACACAAAACCAACAGCTTCCACGATTTCATTTCCTGTGCCGAACACCTGATCAAGGCGGGCTTTACAAGCAAGGGAAAAATTGTCGCGCAGGGTGGCAGTGCGGGCGGCATGCTGATGGGTGCTGTCACCAATATGGCACCAGACCTGTTCAACGCGATTGTCGCCGAAGTTCCGTTCGTCGATGTGCTGACCACGATGCTGGATGAAACATTGCCTCTCACCCCGCCGGAGTGGCCGGAATGGGGCAACCCGATTGAAAGCAAAGCGGCTTACGAAAATATCGCCAGCTATTCGCCCTATGACATGGTGGAGGCGAAGGACTATCCGAATATATTGGCGGTGGGTGGCCTCACCGATCCGCGTGTCACCTATTGGGAGCCCGCCAAATGGGTGGCACGTTTGCGCGAACTCAAGACTGACAACAAGCTGCTGCTGTTCAAAACCAATATGGGTGCTGGCCACGGCGGCGCATCAGGCCGGTTTGACCGTCTAAAGGAAGTGGCGTTTGTGTATGCGTTTGGATTGAAGGTGGCGGGGCTCACCTAATGCTTATCGACGCTTCAAAATCATCGCTGCTTATTGTGGATATGCAGGAAAAGCTTTTGCCTGCGATGGCGAATGCGGAAGGTATTATGAAGCGCTGTTCGATTTTGTTGCGGGCGGCGAAAACGTTGGATGTGCCGGTCGCGGTTTCGGAGCAATATCCTAAAGGTTTGGGCCATACTGCTAATGCGTTACGTGAAGGTGTGGGCAATGCGCCGGTCTTTGAAAAACTCGCCTTCTCGTGCTGGCGTGACATTTCTCTGCGGGCGCGCCTGATCGGCCTTCACGATACGGGTCGCCCGCAGGTAGTTATTGCCGGAATTGAAGCTCATGTCTGTGTCGCGCAAACTGCCATTGATCTGGCCCAATCCGGGTTTGGAGTGTTTGTGGTGGCGGACGCCGTTTCATCGCGGGCGGAAAGCTCGATATCGCTCGCCCTCAACCGCATGGCCCAACGCGGAATTGAAGTCGTCAACACAGAAATGGCAGTGTTTGAATGGCTGGGCAAGGCCGGGACGCCGGAATTCAAGGAATTGTCGGCGCTCATCAAATAGCCATGCGCTTTCCTTTGGGCCTCCGCCTATTGGCGCATTTGACAATTTGAGCGGGAAAGCGTTTTTAAGCTTCCAAAAGGAGCCTAAAAAATGTCCGCCGAATTTAACTGGGAAGACCCGCTCGATCTTGAAAGCCAGCTTACGGAAGATGAGCGGATGATACGGGATTCCGCCCGCGCCTTTTGTGCTGACAAGCTGGCGCCGCGGATCAAGCAGGCCTTCCGCGACGAGAAATTTGACCGCGCCATTATGAGCGAATTGGGCGAGATGGGGTTTCTCGGCGTGATGACGGCGGAAAAATATGGCGGCTCCGGCTTGGGCTATGTGGCTTATGGCTTGGTGGCGCGCGAGGTTGAACGCGTTGATTCCGGCTATCGCTCCGCCATGAGCGTGCAGAATTCCCTCGTGATGCACCCCATTGAAGCCTATGGCTCGGAAGCACAGAAGCAGAAATTCCTGCCGAGATTGGCCACGGGTGAGATCGTTGGCTGCTTTGGATTGACGGAGCCTGATGCGGGCTCTGATCCCGGCGGCATGAAAACCAAAGCCAAACGGGTGAGCGGCGGTTTTGTGCTCAACGGTTCCAAAATGTGGATTACCAACTCGCCTATTGCCGACGTTGCCGTGGTATGGGGCAAGCTCGACGATGAAGGCATTCGCGGCTTTCTCGTTGAACGCGGCACAAAAGGATTTTCGACGCCGACCATTGAAGGCAAGGTTTCATTGCGCGCTTCGGTTACGGGTGAAATTGTTTTGGCTAATGTTGAACTCGAAGAAAATGCGCTGCTGCCGAATGCATCCGGATTGGGAGGCCCCTTCGGCTGCCTGAACAAGGCGCGCTTTGGCATTGCCTGGGGTGTCATGGGAGCGGCTGAGGATTGCTGGCACCGGGCGCGCCAATACACGCTTGACCGCAAGCAGTTCGGCAAGCCGTTGGCTGCCACGCAACTCGTGCAGAAAAAACTGGCTGACATGCAAACGGAAATCGCGCTAGGCACCCACGGCGCACTGGCCCTGGGACGCGCGCTTGAACGTGGCGTTGCGGCTCCGCCTGCGATTTCGCTGATGAAGCGCAACAATTGCGGCAAGGCGTTGGACATTGCCCGCATGGCGCGTGACATGCACGGCGGCAATGGCATTTCCGACGAGTATCACGTGATCCGCCATATGGTGAACCTTGAAACCGTCAACACCTATGAAGGCACCCATGATGTGCACGCGCTCATCCTGGGCCGCGCGCAGACGGGGCTGCAGGCGTTTCAATAATGGTGGAGATTGCTTTTCAGAAAGTTGATCCGCGCGAGGCGAAAGTGCGGCAGCTTATTGAGGAGCTTGATGCCTATATGGCGCAGCTTTATCCTTCGGAAAGCAATTACGGCCTCGATATTGCAACACTGGCACAGCCCGAGATGCGGTTTTTCTCGGTGACGGTTGATGGCGAGGTTTTGGGGTGTGGCGGTTTCTGGCTCCATGATGATTATGCCGAAGTGAAGCGGGTTTACATTCATCCGAAATCACGCGGGCTTGGGCTTGGCCGCAAAATTATGGCGCATTTGGAGGCTGAGATTGTGCGTGAAGGCCGCCACATTGCGCGGCTGGAAACGGGAACTTCACAACCGGAAGCCTTGGGCCTTTACCGCGCCATCGGCTATGTGGACCGCGGGCCATTTGGGGATTACCCGGAAGGCGATCCGTTCTGCGTTTTTATGGAAAAAGCGCTCTAAGCGGATTGGCGGGATCGAGCAGCAGCTTGATGGCCATGGCGATGCACATCACAACCAGCAGGGGGCGAATGAGTTTGGCGCCGTTTTTTATGGCGAGGCGAGAGCCCACCTGCGCACCGAGAAATTGCCCCGCACCCATGGCCAAGCCCAGCGTCCACAGGATTTTTCCGGAAAGGGCAAACACGACGAGCGATGCCATGTTAGAAGTAAAGTTCAAGAGCTTGGTGTGGGCGGAAGCGCGCAAAACGCCGTAACCCAACAGCGTGACAAAACCCAAGAGATAAAATGATCCTGCACCCGGGCCAAACAGGCCATCATAAAATC
This sequence comes from uncultured Alphaproteobacteria bacterium, assembly GCA_963763635.1. Classification (GTDB taxonomy): domain Bacteria; phylum Pseudomonadota; class Alphaproteobacteria; order Rhizobiales; family Aestuariivirgaceae; genus Aestuariivirga. The sequence continues at coordinate 82,817 of CAVXPO010000008.1, read as the reverse complement.
CAATAGCAGGCGCAGCTATCCATGAGAATTTGGTGAGTGTCGTGCGGGCATGAACATCATCATCGGAAAGCTTTGGCGACAGGGCGAAATAGATTGCCATGGCGATAAGAAGCAAGGGCATGATTGCCGACAGCAAGGTGGTTGGCGCGAACGCAACGGTAAGCACCCCCAAACAGGCGGCACTGAATGTCGTGAAAATCATCAAGCGGCATTTGTGAAAATCGATATGGCCGTGGCGCGCGTAGGTCAGGACGGCGGAGCCAGTGCCGAAGCTGCCTTGCAGCTTGTTGGTGGCAAGAACAGAAACAGGATCAAGGCCCGCCAACAGCAGGGCCGGAATGACCAGCAAGCCGCCGCCGCCCGCAATGGCATCAATAATGCCAGCCACAAAGCCGACGCCGGTCAAAATCGCGATGAGGGACGTTGTGATCAAGATGCAGACTGGAAAATACAATAGATTTGGCGGCGGCTGCGTTCGGATTTCCATGCATTGGGCGCTCCCAGAGGCACGAAGAGCGTGTCGCCTGCCCGGTAGGTTTCTGATTTAACCTCCACCCAGCTTAAGCCGTTCTGGGCGCTTGAACCTTTCGCAATCCCGCTTTCAGCAAAATCCCGCCATCGCTCCGATTTTTCATTGGAACCAAACTTGATGATCGTTGGTTTTGACATAGGTTACCTCTTATTGAAGCCTAGCCAGATTCCTTGCGTGTTCCAAGGGATGCGCCTAAATAAACGCGACAAACAAATGGAGAAAAACAATGGCCCTTGAACTGCCTGCCTTGCCCTATGCGTATGACGCACTTGCCCCCTACATGTCCAAGGAAACCCTCGAGTTTCACCACGACAAGCATCACATGGCGTATGTGACCAACGGCAACAACCTGTTGAAGGATTCGCCGCTCGCCTCGGCCTCCATTGAGGACATCTGCAAGGTGGCGTTTGCCGACAAGGCTGCTGGCCTCGTTAACAATGTAGGCCAGCACTATAACCACAATCATTTCTGGAACTGGATGAAACCCAATGGCGGCGGCAAAAAATTGCCTGCCAAGCTCGCGGCAGCCATTGATGCTGATCTGGGTGGATATGACAAAATGCGCACTGACTTCGTGCAGGCAGGCCTTACGCAATTTGGCTCCGGCTGGTGCTGGATTGCGGTGAAAGGCGGCAAGCTCACCATCATGAAAACGCCAAATGGCGAAAACCCGCTGATGCATGGCGCGTCGCCAATCCTTGGTTGCGATGTGTGGGAGCATAGTTATTACATCGACTATCGCAATGCGCGGCAGAAATATCTCGAAGCGTTTGTTGATAATCTGGTGAACTGGGAACATGTCGAGGCGATGCACGCCAAGGCGTAAGCAATTTTGAACCCTGTTCCGGTTTTTGATGGCCACAATGATGTGCTGCTCCGTCTTTGGATGAAGACGGAGGGCGATCCTGTTGCCGATTTCCTGCAAGGTGATGGCGACGGTCACATGGACATGCCGCGCATGAAAGCTGGTGGCCTTGTCGGTGGTTTTTTTGCCATTTTTTCACCCGCCGAAGGCGAATACCTGCCCGATGACGATGACGTCAACCCGCCGCTGGCGAACACCATTGACCAACCAAGGGCGCTGCGCAAAACACTTGAAATGGCGTCGCTGCTGTTTCGCATTGAGCGGGAGGCAAAAGGGCAGTTCAAGGTTTGCCGGACTGTTTCGGAGATCAGGAACTGCCTTGCGAAAGACGTAACTGCCGCCATCTTTCACGTTGAAGGCGCGGAAGCCATTGATGGCAAGTTCAAGAGTCTCGATGTTCTGTATGAATGCGGATTGCGCTCGATCGGCCCGGTGTGGAGCCGGTCAAATATTTTTGGACATGGCGTTCCCTTCCGCTTTCCGTCAACGGGCGATACTGGCCCCGGACTTACGGAAACGGGCAAAGACCTGATCCGTTATTGCAATGAGCTGGGCATTCTCGTGGATCTTTCGCACCTCAACGAAAAAGGCTTCTGGGACGTGGCCAGGATCAGCAACGCGCCGCTGGTGGCGTCTCATTCCAACGCGCTTGCGATCAGTGCTTCATCGCGCAACCTGAATGATGATCAGTTGCGCGCCGTTCGCAATAGTGGTGGTGTGGTTGGGCTGAATTTTGCCACGGGTTTCCTGCGCGAAGATGGCCGCTGGAATGCGGATACGCCACTTGATATCATGGTGCGCCATCTCGACCACGTGATCCGCGTGGCGGGCGAGGATTGTGTGGCGCTGGGTTCGGATTTCGATGGCGCAAAAATTCCTTCCGCCATCGGCAATGCGGGAGGCCTTCCAAACTTGCTCGACGCCATGCGCGAGAAACAATATGGCGAAAAACTGGTCCACAAAATCGCCCACGGAAACTGGCTGCGGGTGTTGGAAAAAACCTGGGGCTAAAGCCTGAAGTCGAAGCTTGCCTTGGCTGGCGTCAGGGATTCATCAAGCGTCAGCAGCTGGCAGTTTGGCAGGCCTTCTGCGATATCGTCCGCATCGAAGGTGAGTGTGTCGCCAGGTTTTGCGGGCACAATGAGCTGGGTTGTGAGTTCGGGTTTTCCTTCAGCGCGGATCTTGAAATGGATATGGCGGGTGCGGCCCGAATATTCGCCGGGATAGATCGTGGAAAAACTGTAGCGGCCTTCCGCATCCGTCAGAACGAAACCCCGCAAGGCGATTTCGGCTGACTGGTAATTGGCGGCCGGACCGTTGCCATTGGGGTGATAGCTGCCATCACTATCGGCATGCCAGATTTCAACGGCGGCATTCGCGATAGGTCTGGTTTCATCAAGCCCCTCAAAGACATGGCCAGAGATTTCAATCGGCACGCCGGCCAGCTTGGTGAAATTCAGATCGCCGCCTTTCAATTCAGCGATGCCCGTTACATGGTAGGGGCCTTCCGTGGCTTCCACCGTTATGCCGCAGGCCTGTTTTTCTGCGGCGCTCAAGGTTTTGACCGGCGGCCCGCCGAAAGGGCGGGTAATAAAAACGGCGGCGGCGCTGAGGGCGGCCAGTGCGGCAGTGGCGGTCAGAAAAGTGCGGCGACGAAGATTCATGGATTTTTTCCTGCGGGTTGTTTTTGTCCAGACGATGGCTTGCGGCGTTTTCCGTCGGTAAAACTGGCCCTTGCAAGCGGTTATTAGCAGTACTAATAGTTAACTCATGAAACTCTCGGAATGGCTGGCTAATAGCTCTACCTCCCAATCTGAATTTGCGCGCCGCCTGGGGATTACCCAAGGCCGGATTTCGCAACTTGCGGCGGGAGAACAGCCTTCCCTGGAATTGGCAATGAAAATCGCAGGCCTTACGGGAAACCAGGTGCGGCCTGAAGATTTCAAGGAACTTATCATGGCAAAGACCCTCGACAGTATTGAAGAAGCCCTCAAGGCCGTGGCCGCAGGCGAACTGGTCGTGGTGGTTGACGATGATGACCGGGAAAATGAGGGCGACCTCATTGGCGCTGCCGCCAAAATCACGCCGGAGCAAATGGCCTTCATGGTGCGGCATACTTCCGGCATTGTGTGCACACCGATGCCCGCCGAAGAGGCGCGGCGCCTGAAGCTTGATCCCATGGTGGCGCTCAATGATGCACCGATGGGCACCGCCTTTACGGTGACCATCGATTACAAGGAAGGCCTTACCACCGGCATTTCGGCGAAGGAGCGCTGCGCCACGGCGCATGCGCTGGCCAACAAGAATGTGCAGGCGGAAGATTTTGTGCGGCCCGGACACATATTTCCGCTGGTGGCAAAATCCGGCGGCGTTCTCATGCGCTCCGGCCATACGGAAGCGGCGGTCGACCTTGCACGGCTTGCGGGCTTCACGCCCGCCATTGGCGTGATTTGCGAACTGGTGAATGACGATGGTTCGGTAAAGCGCGGGCCGCAGGTTCTGGCCTTCGCGCGCGAGCATGGCCTCAGGATTATTTCAGTGGCCGATCTCATCGCCTATCGCCAGCAACGCGAACGGCTGGTGGAGCAGACAGCAAAATTTGCCGTGGAAACAAAAATCGGCACGGCGCAGGGCTATTCCTATGTCACACGGTTTGACGCGGTTGAGCAGTTGGCGCTGGTTTATGGCGATATTTCGGGGGGCAAGAACATTCCGGTGCGGCTGCACCGCGAAAATGTCCTGGAAGACGTGTTTGGCAACCGCGACACCATTGAATCGGTGTTTGAAATTTTCAAGCGCGAGGGCAAGGGCATTCTGGTTTATCTGCAGGAAGGCACAACGGGGGTTCCCGCCAGCCAGCTTTCTGGCGACAAGACGGCAAGCACCACGGCGCGGGCGCAAACTTGGCTCGACATTGGCCTGGGTGCACAAATACTGCGGGACCTCAGCGTCAGTTCCATCCGGCTCATATCTTCCAGCAACCGGCATTATGTGGGCCTGTCCGGCTTTGGCATCGAGATTGCGGAAACACTAAAAATTCGGCGGGTAGAGGCATTGGCAAAGGTTTGTTATAACCTTTGTCCATTGACCATGCCCCGACTGAAATCCAAATCATATGCCCCCTTTGCGCCCAGCACTTTGATTGGCTGGCGGGAGCGGGTTTATTTGCCGGGGCTGGCGCTGGGGCCGCTGATCGCCAAAGTTGACACGGGTGCACGCACAGCGGCGCTGCATGCGGAAGATATCGTCATCAAGGGGCATCACGTTCGCTTCAGCATTCCCAATGGTGCCAGCCGGCACCAGTATGAATTGCCGATCAAAGGTCAACGCCGGGTGAAAAGCACCAGCGGGCACAGCGAAATGCGCGCCGTCGTTGAAACGGAGATTGCCATAGGCGGTATAAAATTCACGGCTGAGATAACGCTGACGGACCGCACCGACATGGGGGTTCCCATGCTTCTTGGCCGGGCGAGCATTCGCGGGAAGTTCATTGTGCATCCCGGCCGTTCATTTCTTATCTCGCGCACGAAACGGAAACCAACATGAAAATCGCCCTGCTCACGCGCAACCCCAAACTTTTTTCGCATCAACGACTGATGGAAACGGCAATCGCCAGGGGCCACGAAATTGTGCCCATTGATTATCTGCGCTGCTACATGAACATCACCTCGCGCAAACCGGAACTCCGCTATCTCGGGGAAAAGCTCACGGGCTTTGACGCAGTTATCCCCCGCATTGCCGCATCCCACACATTTTATGGCCTCGCGGTTTTGCGGCAGTTCGAAATGATGGGCGTTTATCCCCTGAATGAATCGGTGGCCATTGGCCGGTCGCGCGACAAACTGCGGGCGCTGCAAATTCTTTCGCGTGAAGGCGTGGGCATGCCGGTGACAGCCTTTGCCAAGGATACGTCGCGCACCCATGATGTGCTTGAAATTGTCGGCGGCGCGCCGGTTGTTGTGAAAGTTTTGGAAGGCACACAAGGCATTGGCGTGGTGCTTTCTGAAACGGAAAAATCCGCCAAGTCGGTGATTGATGCGTTCAATGGTGTCAACATCGCCATCCTCGTGCAGGAATTCATCAGTGAATCCGAGGGGCGGGATATTCGCGCCTTTGTGGTGGGCCGGCGTGTGGTCGCCACCATGGAACGCTCGGGCGCGGAAGGCGATTTCCGTTCAAACCTGCACCGCGGCGGGCGCGCTGTTGAGGTTGACCTGTCGCCGCTTGAACGCGCAACGGCACTCAAGGCTGCGAAAGCCATGGGGCTCAATGTGGCGGGTGTTGACATGCTGCGGTCAAAGCGCGGGCCGCTGGTGATGGAGGTGAATTCATCGCCTGGCCTTGAAGGCATTGAACAAACCACAGGCGTTGACGTGGCCAAGGCAATGCTCGAGTTCATGGAAAAAAATGCAAAGCCGGGAAAAACAGAGACGCGGGGTCGGGGATGAGCGCGTTTGCGATCGGAACGTTTGTTATTTCCAAAGGCGCACGCAAGACCGTTGAACTGCCGATCAGCGTGCTTGCCAACCATACGCCCATCAACCTGCCCGTCCATGTCATTCACGGCCTGGAAAAAGGGCCGGTGTTTTTCATATCAGGTGTCGTGCATGGCGATGAAATACTGGGAGTTGAAATCGTCAGCCGGGTTGTTCGGCATCCGGCGCTGAAGACTTTGGCTGGAACCTTGCTGGCGGTTCCCATCGTCAATGCCTTCGGATTCCTGAACCATTCCCGCTACATGCCTGACAGGCGCGACCTTAACCGCTCTTTCCCCGGCTCTGACCACGGCTCGCTGGCAAGCCTTTTGGCCGACCTGTTTTTGAAGGAAGTGGTGCTGCGCTCGCAGTATGGCATTGACTTGCACACGGCTGCCTTGCACCGCTCCAACCTGCCGCAAATCCGCATTGCGCCCGATGAGCCGGAGCTTCTGGAAATGGCCAAGAGCTTTTCCCCCCCAGTGATCCTTGTTTCAAAATTGCGCGACGGAACGTTGCGCCAATGCGCCCGCGACTATGGCGTCAAGGTGCTGCTTTATGAGGCCGGCGAGGCCTTGCGGTTTGAGGAGACGGCCATCGAAACCGGCGTCCGGGGCATCCTCAATGTCATGGCATCGCTTAACATGATTGCGCCCCTTAAAACCGCGCCGCCCCCCAAGCCAACGGCCATTTCGCTCTCCAGCACCTGGCTTCGCGCCCCCGAGGGCGGCATCTTGCGGAGCAGGTTTGGAATCGGTGCGCCGGTTTCGAGGGATGAAGTCATCGGTGAAATTTCAAGCCCGCTGGGAGATTTGAGCGTATCCATCATTGCCGAAGATGACGGCATCATTGTGGGCCGCACCAACCTGCCCATCGTCAATCGCGGCGATGCGCTATTTCACGTCGCGCGGATGAAAAAGTCTGACGTGCCACAGGCGCCAATGTTTGACGAGGATGAGATTATTTAACTGCCTGCACCGTAAGCGGCGGCACCCCATATTTTTCGCACCTGTTTATCGCGGCCGCAGGATTTGCGGTAGCGTTCGTAGGCATCGGCCTGCTTGACATAGCCGAAACGTGTGAGAATGCGGTTTTGGCCGAGGTAGTAATTCTGGTGATAATCTTCGGCCATGGTGAAGGTTGTTGCGGGTCGCACGGGAGTGACAATTTTCTTGCCCAAAGCTTTGCTGGCTTCGGCCAGGGCTTTTTCCGCTGCGGTCTTTTGGTCAGCGCTGGTGGTGAAAACCTCGGACTTGTAGCTCTCGCCACGATCACAGAACTGGCCGCCGTCATCGGTTACATCGATGGTGCGGAGGAAATGTGAAACCAATGCGTCGTAGCTCACCACCGCAGGATCAAATTCGATCTTCACAGCTTCGCGGTGACCCTCGTGATTTTTGTAGGTGGGGTTTTCAAGGTTCCGCCCGCGTAGCCAGAAATGGTTGAGGTGACACCCTTCACCTTGTCGAAATCGCTTTCAACGCACCAGAAGCAGCCGCCCGCGAAAACCGCGGTCTCCGTTTTGGCAACTGCGGCCGCCGGGTTGAACATCAACGCTAAAACGCCCGCGATCATAAAACTGCGCATGGCTTAATCTCCTGTTGCCGCGAAGGTTAGAGCCTGCCATGTGCGCTGGCCAATCAAAGAACCGCACAATTGCGTGAGCGGCGTTAACGCCGCGTCAGGCCGCCGAGGATTCCGCGCACCAGGGCGTTGCCGATGGAGCGGGCCACGCTGGTTCCCAGCTGCCGGCCCACACTTCCGGCCACGCCCTTGACGAAAGCGGTCGGTTGCGGACTGGGGCTCGCGGCGCGAAGCTGTTGCGGCCTTGCGTTCGACTATTTGCTTCGGCTTCCTGCTTGCTGCGCGGCAACGCGGCGCTCCGCCTTGCCTTGCAGTTTTCGTAAGCCGACTCGCGGTTAACCGCTTCATCATACTCGCCATAGACGGGTGAATTCTTCACGAAACCTGCTGCGCTCTTCCGGGTAATCGGCCCCATGCGGCCAGAGGGAGGTCGGATCATGGTGCGCTCAACCATGGTTGGGACACCCTTGAGATCAAGCACCGAGATCAGCGCCTCGCCCTTGCCCAATTCAGTAATGACAGTTTCAGTTTCAAACTTCGGATTGGGGCGGAAGGTTGTGGCCGCCGTTTTCACGGCCTTCTGCTCGCGCGGCGTATAGGCGCGGAGGGCGTGCTGAACGCGGTTGCCCATTTGCGCCAGAACGCTTTCAGGAATATCCAGCGGGTTTTGCGTGACGAAATAAACCCCCACGCCCTTCGAGCGGATGAGCTTCACCGTTTGCTCAATCTTCTGCAACAGGCCCGGAGGCGCATCGGCGAAAAGCAAATGGGCCTCATCAAAAAAGAAAACCAGCTTCGGCTTTTCCGGATCGCCTACCTCCGGCAGCTGTTCAAAAAGTTCCGACAAGAGCCAGAGCAGGAATGTGGCATAGAGCTGGGGCGACTGCATGAGCCTGTCAGCCGCGAGGATATTCATGTAGCCACGGCCATCGCGCGTGGTGCGCATCAAATCCTTGATGTCGAGGGCGGGTTCGCCAAAGAACCGGTCGCCGCCCTGCTCCTCAATCACCACCAGCCGGCGCTGGATGGAGCCAATGGTTGGCGCATTGACGTTGCCATAGTCGGTGCGGATTTCCTTGCCGCGGTCAGCCAGGTCCGACAGCAGTGCGCGCAAGTCCTTGAGGTCCAGCAGCAGCAATTTTTCCTCATCGGCAATCTTGAAGGCGATGTTCATGGCGCCTTCCTGCGCCTCCGTCAGGCCCATGAGTCGCGACAGCATGAGGGGGCCCATTTCAGTTACCGTGGTGCGAATGGGGTGGCCCTGCTCGCCGAAAAGATCCCAGAAAATCGTCGGTGTCGCCTCAAATTCATAATCCGTGAAGCCAATTTTCTTGGCGCGCTCAAGCAGGAAATCCTTGGGCTCGCCTACGCAGGAGATGCCTGAAAGATCGCCTTTCACGTCGGCGGCAAAAACCGGAACGCCCGCCTTGCACAAGCCTTCGGCGATGATCTGCAGCGTCACCGTTTTGCCGGTGCCGGTCGCACCCGTGACGAGCCCGTGGCGATTTGCCATTTCCAAAAACAATTCTTCACGCTTGTCACTCTGGCCCAAGAAAACTGTGTTATCGCTCATGATATTCCTTAACTGCTAAACCCCGGTTGAGGCCGCTCTTTACCCAATCCAACGGCCAATTGACAGGGCAGAATTGCAGACTAGCATTGGCCGCATGAATGATTTTCCACAGGCGACTTTCGAGGCATGGCAGGCGCGCGTTACTACTGTTTTGAAAGGCAGGGGCGGCGCTGAAAAACTTGACAGCCTGACGGCAGACGGGTTTCGCATTGAGCCACTCTATCAACAAATTCACGGGCCACGGGCGGCGCGCGCAAAACATGGTCCGTGGGCGGTTTTGCAAAGGGTTGATCATCCCGATATTTCAAAAGCCAATACACAGATACTTGATGATTTGCAGAATGGCGCCGATGGGCTGGTGATTGCCCGGCAATTTGATGCGCGGCTGCTTGATGATGTGGCGCTGCATGCAATCACCATGCGGCTTGAAGGCGGTGTGCTGCTTGCCAAAGAGTTTGCTGCCTTTGTCGACAGCCAACCGATTGACCCCGCCCGGCTGCATGTTTCATTTGGCTTGCAGGACATGATGCACTGGCCGCTGATTTGCAGGCACAGGGATTTACCGGGCCGCTTCTTGAGGCCGATGGCCGCACCTATCACAATCACGGTGCGACCGAGGCGCAGGAGCTGGCCTGTGTGCTTGCTGACATTGTTTCAGCACTGCGGCAGAATGAAACGACGGCGCCTGAAAGGCTTATCGGTGCAACCCTGGCGGCCAATCAAGACATGTTCCTTTGCATGGCGAAGTTTCGGGCACTGCGTTTGCTTTGGGCGCGTGTTCTAGAGTTATGCAAATCGCCTTTTGGCGCGTTGCGGCTGCATGGCGAGACATCGCGGCGGATGATGGCGAAACTGGACCCGCATTCGAATATCCTGCGGGCGACGGCTGCCGTGTTTGGTGGCGGGCTTGGCGGGGCGGATTCAATATCGGTGCTGCCATTCTCCATTGCGCAAGGCGTGCCCAATGCATTTTCGCGGCGCATGGCGCGCAACACGCAGCTCATTCTGCTGGAAGAATCGCAGTTGTGGCGCGTGGCCGATCCGGCTTCGGGTTCAGGCTATGTTGAAAGCCTGACGCAAGGGCTTTGCGAACAGGCGTGGGAAATTTTTCAGGGGATCGAAAAGACAGGCAAGCACCCTGAATTTGACCCGGGGAATTCCAGCAGTGATCCCATTGTTGGTACGAAAGCCTATCAGCTGCTGGAAGAATTTGAGGCGGCGGTGGAGCTTTTGCCATGAGCCACATTCCGGATTTTTCCAACGAGCCGTGGATAACAGCGGAACGCATCAAGGTCGCGACGAGCTATGGGCCCGACGACAACTATGTGGATTCATACCCCGGTATTGCGCCCTATCTGCGGGGACCCTACCCCACGATGTACACCACGCAGGCCTGGACCATCCGGCAATATGCCGGGTTTTCCACGGCGGAAGATTCAAACGCTTTCTACCGCCGCAATTTGGCCGCGGGGCAGAAGGGGCTTTCCATTGCCTTTGATCTGGCAACCCACCGGGGATACGACTCCGACCATCCCCGCGTGAGTGGCGATGTGGGCATGGCGGGTGTTGCCATTGATTCAATCCTCGACATGCGCACGTTGTTCGATGGCATTCCGCTGGACCAGATGACGGTTTCCATGACGATGAATGGCGCCGTGCTGCCCATTCTGGCGCTTTATATCGTGGCGGGCGAGGAACAGGGCGTTCCCCCTTCGAAATTATCCGGCACCATCCAGAATGACATCCTGAAAGAATTCATGGTGCGCAACACCTATATCTATCCGCCTGAAAACTCCATGCGCATCGTTTCGGATATTTTCAAGTTCACATCCGAGCACATGCCAAAATTCAACTCCATCTCAATTTCCGGCTATCACATGCAGGAGGCGGGAGCCACCGCCGATCTTGAACTTGCCTATACGCTGGCTGATGGCTTTGAATATGCCAAGGCGGGTGTTGATGCCGGCATGGACATCGACACGTTTGCGCCACGGCTTTCGTTCTTCTGGGCCATTGGCATGAACTTCTTCATGGAAGTGGCCAAGATGCGGGCAGCACGCGTGATCTGGGCCGAGCTGATGCAGCGCTTTTCGCCCAAGGACGAACGCTCGCTTTCCTTGCGCACGCACTGCCAGACTTCGGGCTGGAGCCTTGCGGCGCAGGATGTGTTCAACAATGTGACACGCACCTGCATTGAAGCGATGGCGGCAACGCAAGGCGGCACGCAATCGCTGCATACGAATTCGCTTGATGAAGCCCTGGCGCTGCCCACGGATTTTTCCGCCCGCATCGCGCGCAATACACAATTGTTCCTGCAGCAGGAAGCGGGCACCTGCCGCGTGATCGACCCCTGGGGCGGCAGCTATTTTGTCGAGAAGCTTACGAATGACCTGGCGGACAAGGCGCGTGCGCATATCGCTGAAATTGAAAGGCTCGGCGGCATGGCCAAGGCCATCGAGGCCGGCATTCCCAAGCTGCGCATCGAGGAAGCCGCGGCAAGAACCCAGGCGAGGATTGATGCGGGCGAGCAAACGGTTGTTGGCGTCAACAAGTATCGGACGAATCATGAAACCGTTATTGATATTTTGAAAGTGGATAATTCCGCGGTGAGAACAAGCCAGATTGAAAAGCTCGCGCGCCTGAAGGCTGAGCGCGATGGCGCGCAGTGCCAACTCATGCTCGATCGACTGTCGCTTGTCGCCAAAACCGGTGAAGGCAATTTGCTGGCGGCTGCCGTGAATGCGGCGCGCGCCAAGGCGACCGTTGGTGAAATTTCGCTGGCGCTTGAAAAAGTGTGGGGCCGCCATGTTGCGCAAACCCGGGTTTCAAAAGGCGTTTATGTCGCGTCCTCGCGTGACACACAGCGCATCGAGGAAGCCAAACGGGCGGTTGCCGCCTTCAGCGAGGCTGAAGGCAAGGCACCGCGCATTCTCGTGGCCAAGATGGGGCAGGACGGCCATGACCGCGGGCAGAAGGTCATTGCCTCGGCTTTCAGCGATATCGGCTTTGACGTCAAAATCGGCGCGCTGTTTTCAACGCCGGAAGAAGTGGCGGCAGTTGCCGCAAAAGAAGATGTGCATATCGTCGGAATATCAACGCTGACGGCGGGGCATCTCAGCCATATTCCGCTTCTGAAAGCCGCACTGGAGGCGCAGGGCCGCGCCGACATCATGATTGTTGTCGGCGGCGTCATTCCGCCGGAGGATGTGCAAACCCTCAAAGACATGGGAGCGGCGGCGGTGTTCCTGCCTGGCACAATTATTCCGGACGCTGCATTGAAGCTGCTTGAGCAACTGAATTTGCGCCGAGGTTTTTCCCAAAGAATGTTGGAGTAGCGTTCTGTCCTAGTATGCATTAAAAAGGCGACCATGAAGACAGACGAGATAATTGCACAACTTGCAACACTACGCTCCCGGCTTGCAATGGAAGGCGTTGAGCATTTAGCCATGTTTGGTTCGCGAGCACGGGGAGATTACGTTGAAACAAGCGATATTGATCTGCTAATTGATACTGCCCCATCGCACAAGTTTTCGATACTTAATCTGGTTGGTGTGGAGCACATCGTTGCAGATTCGATTGGCCTGCCAGCCAATGCATTCATGCGCCGGAGTCTGGATGCATCATTTAAAAACTCGATATCGCCAGATATCATAGAGATTTTCTGATGGGAGACCGGACGAGTTTCAGATTGAAGGATATCATAGACGCCATCGATCAAATTCATGCCCTTCTCCAAAACAAAAGCTACCAGGACCTGGTCGCGGACAAGGTTGTAAAGGCAGCATTTGAGAGATTTCTGGAGATATTGAGCGAAGCCTCGCGCCATATTCCAGAAGAAATGAAAGCAATCGGCCCGATATACCTTGGCGTCGAGTATCGGACATCGGCAACCATCTGAGACATGCATATGACCGGGTTGACAGTGAAATCCTTTGGGAGGTTTATGCCAGTGGAGAATTGGCCGATTTGCGGGGAGCTGCTACCGACTTTCTTTTGAAAGAAAAGTAAACCAGCCCGATGCAGCGCTCGCTGCTGGTTTCCGAATAGGCATGGTATTTGCTGCACTCCGCATGGAGTGTGTCAAAATGAACTTCTCTCGCCGATCCCTCATGTCTGCCGGGGCTGCACTCGCTGCAACGCCAGCGTCAGCGATTGCCGCCAATGGCACGTCAGACCAGACGCGCGAATTGCAGGCAGCCATTGACAAGGCAATTGCGGCAGCGGCGTTTTGCGGCTGGATGCTGGCAGGTATCGGGTTTCCGGCTTGCGCATCACCGCGTCGCTTCAACTCGAGGGCATTGCGGGCCATACCATTCTGTTTGCGGCGGACGGTACGGACATCCTGACCGTTGACGGCGCTGATCACGTGAGTATCAGCGGCATCACCTTCGAAGGCGGCGCCAATGGCCTGAGGCTGAACAACAGCGGCGGGCGCATCACGGGGAACATATTTTCCGCCCAAAGCAAAACCGCCCTCTTCGCGCTGGATTCGCGCGGCCTCGAAATTTCCGGCAACCATGTGCATGACATTGGCAACAACGGCATTCAGGTTTGGGCTACCGACAGCCGCGAGGATGGCACGATTATTTCCAACAACCGGGTCGAGAGGATTGCGGCGAGGGATGGCGGCTCTGGCCAGAATGGCAATGGCATCAATATCTACAAGGCGGGTCATGTACTGGTTTCGAATAACCGTGTAACAGATTGTTCTTTCTCCGCAATTCGCAACAACGCGGGTTCCAGCTGCCAGATCACGGGCAATTCCATTTCACGCACGGGCGAGGTCGCGATCTATGTTGAGTTCGCGTTTGAGGGGGCCGTCGTCAACAACAACGTGATTGATGATGCGGCCTTTGGCATTTCGATCACTAATTTCAACGAGGGCGGCAGGCTGGCGGTTTGCAATGGCAATCTGGTGCGCAATGCGCGCGGCGGCAAAACCGCAGGCGTTACCCTGGGCGGCGGCATTTACGCCGAAGCTGATACGCTGATCGCCAACAATGTGATCGAGGGCGCCAAGGATTTTGGCATTGGTTTGGGCTGGGGGCGCTATTGCCGCAATCTGACGGCGCAGGGAAATCTTGTGCGCGACTGCGGCAAGGGGATCATCGCTTCCGTGGCGGAAGGAGCTGGGGCGAGTTACATCGCCAACAACATCATCTCAGGCGCCAAGACGGCGGCGATTGTGGGCATGGACCATCTCAATCCGGTGACGGATGATTTGGGAAAGGCGGGCGCCAAGGTTCCCGATCTCCTGCTGCTCAAGGATAATATCGTCAGGCCATAGCGGCGTGAATATCGCCGACGCTGATATGCCGCCAATTTGACAAGTCCGCATGGGCAAAGCCCAACAGGGTTTTCTTCTCGTCGGACGTCCACACATCAAGGGATGCGAGGAGGGAAGCCATCGCCACTTGGGCGGCACGGCCTGCACCATCATCGCATTTCAGCGCGATGCCAAGCTGTGCATGGGGAACGCAGCCGCAATAGACGCCTTCCGCCCCGGTTTTCACAAAGGCGCGGGGCACGGCTTGCATCAGCCGTGTATCAAAGCTTCCGGTTCCCGCCACCATGAAGGGATGCTTGCGCACGGCGGCGATGATGCGCTGGCCGGCGGGCGTTTCGGTCAGCTTGGCAAAGCCCAAAGCCATGTTGCTCAAGGGGTAAGCCCAGGTGGGAACGGAGCAGCCATCAACGCCCCAGGCCAGGTCCTCAATATCCACATCGCAGTATGTGGCGATGGCCTGGGCCACGGCTTGCTGCACGGGATGATCAATCTTCACATAGTCCTTGGGGTCGGCTCCCAATTGCCGCGCGAGGGCCAACATGCCGGCGTGCTTTCCCGAACAATTGTTGTGAACCTGCAGCGCCTCTCCGCCCGCCCGCACCACCGCATGCCGGGCGTGGATTTCATGGGGCCAGTGGGCACCGCATTCGTAGCTGGCCTCGCTGTTCTCAGCCTTCTGCAGCATGGAGCGGGCGACGCGCACATGCTCCGGCTCGCCGTTATGGGAGGAACAGGCAAGGGCTATCTCCTCATCGGTGAAGCCAAAATGGTCAGCCGCCCCCGACTCGATCAGCGGCACGCATTGGAAGGCCTTGATGGCGGAGCGCGGGAAGATGGGGGCGGCAAAATCGCCGGCCGACCTGACGATCTTCCCCTCCCCGTTCACCACGGCGAAGGCCCCGGTGTGGCGGCTTTCGACGATGCCGCCGCGGGTGACTTCAGCAATGACGGGGTTGGGCATTTCAGCGGGCTTTCATTAAGTTGTTATTTGCAAATTCCCTATAGCACGCTACTGCGACAATTCATCGGGTGGTGATTCGGTTGCCACGCCCTATGTAGCGTTTTTTGTTTCATCCGGGACCAGCCAAATGATCAAGCGTGCCCTCGTATTCCAGCATATGGACGATGAACCTCCCGGACTGTTCGGCGATTTTTTGCGCGAGCGCGGCGCGGCGCTTGACGTTGTCATGCTGCACAGGGGCGAGGAGATACCATCTCTTGCCCCTTATGATTTCCTGCTGGTCATGGGCGGCGCCATGGATGTTTGGGAAACCGAGGCCAACCCGTGGCTTTTGGCCGAGAAGCAGGCCATCAGGGAATGGGCAATCAACCGCAACCGGCCGTTTCTGGGGATTTGCCTGGGCCTGCAGCTTCTGGCGGAAGCCCTGGGCGGCAAAGTGGGCCTTTCCGCCAAGGCAGAGGTTGGCATTTGCGATGTGAAGCTTTCGGCGCTGGGCCGCAGGCATGGGATCACCCGCGGCCTGAAGCCTGTGATGCCCGTCATGCAGTGGCACCATGCGGAAGTTCAGGCCTTGCCGGAAGGCGCTGAAGTACTCGCCACCTCGCCTTCCACACAGGTGCAGATCATGTCCGTGGCAGACACGCTGCTGGCCACGCAATTTCACGCGGAGCTCACCCCTGCCCTCGTCGAGCGCTGGGCGCATATTCCGCAATACATCGAATGGCTGGAAGCAGCCCTGGGTCCGGATGCCTATTCCCGCGTTCGCGCCAAGGCGCTGCCGCTGATGCCGGAAATGGCAGAGATGAGCCGCGTCCTTCTCAACAATCTGCTGGATGGCAAGGCGCTTCGCCAAGCGGCGTGATTGCACTGCCTTCATGCCTGCTCAAAACAGACTCCGCCTGAAATCCGTACTATAATGACAAGATGGGCTCGGTGGAAAATTCGATAGATGCTAAAATGCGATTTGGCATCTGCAATATCACCAGATATTCACAATTGTAGCGAGACTTAAACTTAATATGAGCACATACATCGAAATTTCGACGAGAAGAGGTGCCAATTTTGAAGAACGTTCTTGAGTACGTAAAAGGATGCTTTCGTTCACTACATAAAGGTGAAGTAATATTGGAGAAATCAATACCTACTCTTTACGGCAGAAATGCCATGTATGCACAATTGGTGAAAAGAGAAAATGGCCACAAAATGATTGTTCTAAAATTTGGACAAAGTGAATTTGTTACTGATGTTTGGCTTGACAGGAGTGGTGCAAAAAAACTTCTCGAATTTCTGAAAGACCAGAGCATTGATTAAGCATTCAAATCAGAGAGTATTGGACGGACTTGAAAATGTTAGGTGCAATTGTAATGGCACTGCTCATTATTAACACCGCTCTTTTCCTAACGTAAAAATCTCGCTCAGATCGCGTGATTGACGTCTTAGCCCAAGTGTATAGAAACACGGTTTCAACCCTACATTTGAGGTCATCATGGCGCAGTCGGACAAGGTTAGCAAAGCGCTCAAAGATTTAAGTGCGCATCGCGCTGCAATTGCGCCGTTCGACATGCGCAAGGCCTTCGCGGGGCGGGGTGACCGGTTTGCGGAATTTTCCGCAGCACAGGAGGACCTGCTGCTGGACTATTCCAAGTGCGCGGTGAACGCCAAAACCATGAAGCTGCTGCTGGCCCTGGCCAGGGCGGCGGACGTGGCCAGGAAGCGCGATGCCATGTTTGCGGGCGAGATCATCAACATCACCGAGGGCCGCGCGGTTTTGCATACGGCGCTGCGCAACCGTTCGCGCGACGGCGTGATGGTTGCGGGGCGTGACGTGATGCCGGATGTGCGCGGCGTCCTTGACGCCATGGCGGCGTTTGCCAATGGCGTGCGCGTGAGCAACGCCACGGATGTGGTGAATATCGGCATTGGCGGCTCTGACCTTGGCCCCGCCATGACGACGCTGGCATTGGCGCCTTACCATGACGGCCCGCGCCTGCATTATGTTTCAAACGTGGATGGCGCGCATATGGCCGACACGCTGAAAAACCTGAACCCCTCCACAACGCTTTTCCTCATCGCCTCCAAGACCTTCACCACCATCGAGACCATGACCAACGCCAGCACGGCGCGGAAATGGATCGTGGAGAAGCTCGGCGAGGCCGCGGTGCCTTCGCATTTCGCGGCGATTTCGACGGCGCTGGACAAGGTGGCAGCCTTTGGCATCGGGGCGGACCGCATATTCGGATTCTGGGATTGGGTGGGCGGGCGCTATTCGATCTGGTCGGCCATCGGCCTGCCGCTGATGATTGCCATCGGCCCCAAAAATTTTGAGCGTTTCCTGGAAGGCGCGTTTGCCATGGATGAGCATTTCAAAACGGCAGCGCCCGCGCAGAACCTGCCGATGCTCATGGCGCTGATCGGCATCTGGCACCGCAATATCTGCAAGTTTCCGGCGCGCGCCATCATTCCCTATGACCAGCGCCTGTCGCGCTTTGCGGCTTACCTGCAGCAACTCGACATGGAATCAAATGGCAAGCGCGTGACGAAATCCGGCGCTGCTTCAAAAAACGCAACGGGCCCGCTGGTGTGGGGCGAGCCCGGCACCAACGGCCAGCACGCCTTCTTCCAATTGCTGCATCAGGGCACCGATATCATTCCGGTGGAATTCCTGATTGCGGCGGAACCCCATGAAAAGGGAATGGCGGAGCATCATACTCTGCTGATGGCCAATTGCCTGGCGCAGTCGCAGGCCCTGATGAAGGGACGCACGCTTGGCGGAGGCCACGGCGCAATTGTTGGCCATGGGCAAAGACAAGGCGGAGGCGAAGCGCCTGGCGCCGCACCGCGTGTTCACGGGCAACCGCCCCTCGATCACGCTAGCCTACAAGAAGCTCGACCCTTACACACTTGGCCGCCTCATCGCGCTCTACGAACACCGCGTCTTCGTCGAAGCGGTGATCTGGGACATCAACGCCTTTGACCAATGGGGCGTGGAGCTTGGCAAGGAACTGGCCACGGGATTGCAGCCGGTGATGGAGGGCAAGGTCTCAACCGAAGGACAGGACAGTTCTACGGCCGGGCTTGTGAGTTACCTGAAGAAGATCGGCGCTTAGAGCATGCCAGTTTTCCTCGCCCCTTGGGGGAGAGGAAGGGGCCCGTCCTGCGAAGCAGGATGGGAAGGTGAGGGGGAACAGGTCTCGCAATTGAATCACCTGATCCCCCTCATCCTCCCAAGCTTCGCTTGGGCCCCGCCTTCTCCCCGATCACTAGAGGTCCCGGATCATAAAGGCATAGGGTTCACCATCGGCGACGCCCTGCTCCGCCAAACTCCAGCCGCACTTTAAATAGAACTTTTCCGCATCACCCGTGTAGAGATGAAGCCGGGCCACGCCATTGCTGCGGGCATGATCCTCAATGGCCGCCACCAGTTTTCGCGCCACGCCGCGCTTTCGATATTCGGGCGCAACATATAGGCTTGCCAGCCACGGCGAGACGTCATGCAAGGGTTCGAACTCTTGTAAAACCAACAGGCAAATGCCGGCGAGACGGCCGCCGACCAAAGCTATCAATGCTGTTTCGTATTCATCCGGCTGGGTAGCAAGCCTGGCAAGCTGCGCGCCGCTATCCAAAAGCGAATAGCCATAGGATTTCAGGAATGCCTCGTACCGCCATTCCGCGCATGTCTGCAGTTCGGAAGAGTTGGGTTTTAGGCGGGCGATTTCGATTGTCATTTGGTCCATCATTGAGTTCTGTTTCATCTCAACAATATCGCTTCTATTTTCTCAAGCAGCTTCTTCAAATGGTCCATAGCCCCTCATCCGGCCTTCGGCCACCTTCTCCCATCCTTCGGACGGGCGAAGGCAAAACTTTTAAAGATTAGCGCCTTCTCCCGTGCTTCTTTGCATGGGAGAAGGTGGCCGAAGGCCGGATGAGGGCTAGCTTCATTTCAACAATTTCAGAAAATTGGACTCGCACGCCGAAGTAGTTCAGTGGCAGAATGATAGGTTCCCAAGCTGCATATCGTGGGTTTGATTCCCATCGTCCGCTCCAATCGAATACTGGCATTGAATTACAATGACAAGACAATGCAATAAACTTACAAAGGCAAATAGAAAGACAAATATTGCGCACGGAAACAAAAACAGAATTCTTGTCTTGGCGTTTGCATAACTAGCAACACTGATTCGAAATAGTTTGCCGCCGCGAATTTCTTCATCGAACCGAATTTTGTCTCTAATTCTCTGGCCGTTTGGAAGCTCCGAGATAAAGAATTGCGCTGCGAAGTAGAGGCTGATGACGTCAATTATGATTAGTGACCAAATCTTATTGGCAAAAGTCCCATATTCCCCTTTGTTGATGGAATTGACTAAAGCACACGGATCATCAGAACTTAGAGGTAGCAAAACGGCCAAGCCGCATAGCATAACGTAGAAAATCGTCATTTTTGCAATGCCGATTGCAAAGCCATTGTCTGATGATTTCAGCTGATCGGTCATAAGAATTCCTTTCATTTGTGATAACATAATTCCTATGTAGTCAATTACAAAATATGAATAAATACCCCTTGACACTATATTCCTACATGGTGGTGCGCTCGGCGTGCAGCCATCGCGCCTTCATTAGTTAGCTGTTCGGATAACAGTTGTTGACTCCAGGACGCGTCTTCCCTATACTTATCCGTATGGCTAACCAATTAACCCAGCTCGACCATGTCTTCGGTGCGTTGTCTGATGCAACCCGCCGGGCGATTGTTATGCGCCTGTGCGAAGGCGAGACCTCTGTCGGGGAACTCGCAAAGCCCTTCGATATGGCGCTACCGAGCCTGATGAAACACCTTCGTATTCTGGAGACCAGTGGCCTGATTATTTCTGAGAAAATCGGCCGGGTCCGCACGTGCTCACTGCAACCCGAAGCACTGGGGACTATCGAGACTTGGGCGGCGACCCAACGGGCAATCTGGCAGCATCGCCTGGATCGGCTTGAACATTACATCGAGAATCTGAAAAATGGAGAAAAGCCCCATGCCCGCAAACGCAAGTCAAAATGAATCACCCCTGTCGACATGGGCGCTCGATCGCGAGATCGTACTAGCGCGCGTCATCAACGCCTCGCGCGATCTCGTGTTCTCGGCCTGGGTCAGTCCACAGCATCTGACACAATGGTTCGGTCCAACTGGATTCAAGATCGAGACCAGGGAAATAGATATCCGTGTCGGCGGCATGTGGCGCTTCGACATGATCGCCCCTGACGGGACGCGCTATCCGAGCCGCATACTGTTACGGCGCATTGAGACGCCGAGCTTGATCGAGTTCGATCATGGTGACGACAAGGACAATGATCCTGGCATTTTCCGCACCACCATCACGTTCGATGAACAGAGCGATGGCAAGACAGTCATCACTTTGCGGCAACTGCATCCGACAAAGGCACAGCGCGAGGCAGGTATCGGCTTCGGCGCAGTCGAATATGGCTATCAGACCCTCGACAAGCTGGCGCGCCACGTCGAAGGCAGCAAGGCGACATAGGATGCGATGACAGGACAGATGACAGGACATAGATGCGGTGATGTGGTGGACGGCGCCCGCTCTCGGCATCAAGATGTGCCATGATGGTTCTGTTTAGTGATCCAACAAGGGAGCCATCCACCATGAATATGATTAGCACGATTGGTCTTGATATCGCAAAGAACAGTTTTTCGGTCCACGGGTTTGACGCTGGCGGCGTGACCGTTCTGGCGAAGGATTTGAAGCGGGCGCAGGTGTTGAATTTTTTCAGCAGGCTTGAACCCGTCCGCGTTGGCTTGGAGGCTTGTGCATCGGCGCATCACTGGGCGCGTGAGATTGCCAGGTTTGGCCATGATGTGCGGTTGATACCGGCCCGGCGGGTGAAGGCTTTTTTGCCCCGCATGAAGAATGATGCGGCGGACGCTAAAGCCATAGCAAGGGCGGTGCGCGATCCCGAGATGCGCTTTGTCGGCGTGAAGAGCGTGGAGCAGCAATCAGCCTTGATGCTGTTCAAGTCACGCGACCTTCTGATCGCCCAGCGCACCCAGCTGATCAATGCGCTGCGCGGCCATTTTGGCGAGATCGGCATTGTGGTGCCGAAAGGGGCGCATGAAGTAAAGGCCCTTGTCGCCATGGTGATGGCCGCGGAAAACCCGCAAAGCCTTCCTGAAGCCATGCGGGCAGCGCTTCGTCCACTGGTTTCGGCCCTCTTCACGCTGAATGACGAGGTGGCGGCTCTCAACAGGGAGATCATGAGGCTGCACAAGGCAAGCGAGGTGAGCCAGAGGCTGGCAACAGTTCCCGGCATTGGCACGCTCACAGCGACACTGCTCACCGGCACCGTCGCTGAACCGGGAAGCTTTTCGGGCGGGCGTGAGTTCGCTGCCTGGATTGGCCTTGTGCCAAGGCAGCACTCGACGGGCGGCAAGGCCAGGCTGGGTCACATCTCGAAGATGGGCAACCGCGACCTCCGGCGCCTGCTGGTCGTGGGTGCGCACGCTGCCCTCTACCGCATGAAGTCGGGCAAAACTCAATCGGCTCTTGCTGATTGGGCACGAGGGCTGCTCGACAAAAAACCCTTCAAGCTCGTCGCAGTAGCGCTGGCCAACAAGATGGCGCGCGTCGCATGGGCGATCATGGCGCGAGGTGATTGCTATAATCCAGCGCATGCGAGCGCGTCGAACTGATGTCGAACTGATATTGAAAGAAGCAAAAACTGGATCAACAGAATTGGCAGGGTGAAGCATGCGATGATGTGAGACGAAGGCGCAAGTTACGCCACAACCGGAAAACCCGTTGCACTGGCAGGCGAAGCAAGAGCGCGATACGGTGATTGGGACTGGTTGCAGCGAACCGCATCAGGGCCAGCGGCCACAATCAGGCTGCATCACAGGCCGGAGACATGACCGCACCCTGCGCAACAAACTCACAAAGTCAAAAACAACCCCTTGCCAACAGGGTGCCGTCCAGACATGATGTGAGACGAAGGCGCAAGTTACGCCACAACCGGAAAACCCGTTGCACTGTCAGGCGAAGCAAGAGCGCGATACGGTGATTGGGACTGGTTGCAGCGAACCTCATCAGGGCCAGCAGCCACAATCCGGCTGCATCACAGGCCGGAGACATGACCGCACCCTGCGCAACAAACTCACAAAGTCAAAAACAACCCCTTGCCAACAGGGTGCCGTCCAGACATGACAGTGCATTAATTATTTCCCTCCCCCTTGTGGGGAGGGACTAAGGGTGGGGGTCGCTCTGGCTTTTCAGAATTTGAAAGAATTTCCTTTTAACGCGTCAAGCATCTCACGACCCCCACCCCAACCCCTCCCCACAAGGAGGAGGGGCTATAAAAATGCTATTTAGCACTTGACACTATATTCCTACGTGGTAGCTATGTTCCTGTTTTGTTCTTTATGAATGACAGGAAACATCATGGACTGGGCCAGGGCCATCGAACGCAACAGTGAAGCTCTCAAAAGCATAGTTGCAGCCCTTTTCGCCATGCTGGGGTTTTCTGGCGCAGCCACGGTTTCGCGGATTCCTCAGCCCCTCCACCGCGCCGTGCTGCGCCTGCTGCGGCCCGCCGAATCCGCCGTGCGGCGCTTAGTCGTCATCGCGGCGCGCGGCCTTGTGGTGAAGCCTGCACTCCCCCGTCCCAAGCCTGCGGGGCCCATCGGGAAGGGCAGCGGGCATTCACCTCCCTCCTTCCAGCTCTTCGATCCGCGGAAAAATTTCGCAAGCCCGCGCCGCAGAACATTCACGCGGATTGCCCCGCGCATCCATATCTTCGGAAGCGATCCCCGGGTGGCAGCCCTGTGGCAGGCGCGCCCTCCCGCCGCCGATCCTGCGCCGCCGCCCGATGGCCTCGTCAATGCCGTACGCCTCAGCCGCAGGCTCCAGGCCCTCAAGCTCGCGCTCGCGGATCTGCCGCGCCAGGCCCGGCGTCTCGCCCGCTGGCGGCTGAGGCGGCAGACCGCGAAACGTCCGAAGTTCAAGTCGCCGCTCCGGCCGGGCCATCCGCCCGGCTCTCGCCGAAAGCCGGTTCACGAAGTCGATGAAGTGCTCATCGAATGCCATGGTCTCGCCTGTGACGCGATGAAGCCCGACACATCCTGAAGCGCTGCCCACGCAAAAGCAAAAACCGTCCGTCTACGGACTAATTCGATTTTCTTCTCTGCCACCGGAAACGGCATAACCGTTTTCGCCAAGGGCAAAGCTTTGCCCGACGCTCATTGAAATGTGAATCTGTTTGGTAATGCTTACTGCTAGCACTCCACCACGTTGACGGCGAGGCCGCCGGTTGAGGTTTCATTGTAGCGGTCATGTCGATGCCGGTTTGGCGCATGGTTTCAACGCAGTTGTCGAGCGGCCCTATTTGCCACTTGACTGCAATAGAACATTCTGTGAACCTGCAAGTGATGAATCGCACTTACTTCGAATTCTTTGCAGGCGGCGGAATGGCGCGGCTCGGCTTGGGCTCGCGGTGGCATTGCCTCATGGCGAATGACATTGATGAAAAGAAGGCTCAAACTTATGCCGCCAATTTCGGTGAGGCCGATTTCAAACAAGAAGATGTTTTCAACCTGCGGCCCGATGAAATGCCGGGTTCGCCGGCGCTGGCCTGGGCCTCATTTCCATGCCAAGACCTTTCGCTCGCTGGCAACAGAGACGGCCTTTCCGGAGAGCGAAGCGGCGCGTTCTGGGGATTTTGGTCCGCCATCCAAAAGTTGAAAAACGAAAATCGCGCGCCTGAAATTCTTGTGCTGGAAAATGTCTGCGGCATGCTGACATCGAATGCCGGCTCGGACTTCGAGGAGGTTTGCAGGGCGCTTGCCAGTTTGGAATATGACTTCGGCGCTATCGTTGCCGACGCAATGCATTTCTTGCCGCAGTCGCGGCCGCGCCTCTTCATAGTCGGCATAGCGCGTGGCGTGGATGCACCCGAGCGGCTGTTTGGTGCCGGACCTGATCTTCCGTGGCATACTTCAACTTTGCAAAGCGCAGTCGCGCGGCTTCCGCGCCACGTTGCGGCCAGATGGCGCTGGTGGCGCCTGCCGCCTCCACCCCTCGACAGGCCCGAACTCCAAGAGTTGCTGGAAGACGACAGCAGAATCATGAAGTGGCACACCGCAGAGGAAACGGCCAAGCTTTTGGGGATGATGTCGGAAACGAACAAAGCCAAGGTCAATACTGCAGCCCTGTCGAAGGTTCGCAAAGTTGGAACCGTCTACAAGCGGACACGCATTGAAGCGGGCAAGCGCGTGCAAAGAGCGGAAGTCAGGTTTGACGGCATTGCAGGCTGCCTGAGAACGCCGGGTGGTGGATCGAGCCGTCAGACGCTTCTCATCATTGAAGGCGATCGCGTTCGGTCACGGTTGCTGACGGTGAGAGAAGCCGCCCGACTCATGGGCGTGCCGGACACTTATGTTGTGCCCGCCAACTACAACGACGGGTATCACGTATTTGGCGATGGGTTGGCGGTGCCGGTGGTGGCCTATGTTCGTGAACACCTTCTGGACCCTATCTTTGAGAACGTGGCGCGCTCGAAAAAGCCAGCGCTCATCGCCGCGGAGTAATTATCATTGGCAAAAATGCCTACGCGCATTGACGCATCTCCCTTCGAGACACAGGAACTGCGCGCGTCCCTGAAAGCATTCTATCAGACTGAATATCACAATCCGAGTTCTGGAAAATCCGAGGCAATTGGGAGTTATAAATGGGGCGTCTACATTTTCTATGACTATGACGGCGAGCCGATCTATGTTGGCCAAACCAAGGAAAAGATTTCGAGAAGAATTGGCAGGCATCTGACAAACCAACGCACCGACGCTGTCGCCATGTCGGTTCTTGATCCTTTCGAAGTATTTGAGATCGAGGTTTATCCCCTGCCCGAGCATCAGGGCGTCAATGCCAGGCACCCGGACTACAAGAGAGCCAAGGAACATCTTGATGCGCTTGAATACCTCGTTCATGCGAAGGCAAAGAATGAAAGCGCGTTCAAGGCCATCCTGAACGAAAAGGACCCGCCCAGGCCGACACGGCCGTGCGAACTTCCCAAGCCGCTGCGCGGACGCGTGGTTTCAGAAGCCGTTCTTCGGCTCCGGGGGCACCCAGACACCCGCGCCGCGCGGCGGGCACAGGTCATCTCCCGACTTGCGCAGACTATCGCCGAGCGCGAAGTGAAGACCGGACTGCGGAGGACTTTCATGACGCAGGCGGCCCGGCTCAAATGGCTTGCGGAAAAACAATTCAATGCGATGGGAGGCCAAAGTGCCGTCGAAATCGCACCTGAGGAAAGTGAAGACGAAGGCTCCAAGTGAAGCAAGGTCACGCATCATGCGGGCCATCAAGTCATCGGGCACGGGACCTGAAGAAACAGTTGGGCGCTGGCTGCTCTCTCTGCGATTCAAATTCTTTCGCAACAGCGGCGACCTGCCTGGGCGGCCCGACTTTGTCATCCCGCGCCCGAAGGTTGCGGTCTTTGTGCATGGCTGCTTCTGGCATGGCCATGGCTGCAGCCGGGGTTCGCGGAAGCCGAAAACCAACAGCGCCTACTGGACAACGAAGCTGGCGGGCAACAAAAAACGGGACAGGCGCGTTGTTGCGCAGTTGCGCCGAATAGGTTGGAGAACCGTGATTGTCTGGGAATGCCATTTGGGCAGGCCCAGCGCCCGGCTCAAACTTCTCGAATCAATTCGTCGTCGTGATTAAGACGCTTTTTCAACACTCCACCACGTTCACCGCCAGCCCGCCGGTTGAGGTTTCCTTGTAGCGGTCGCTCATGTCGATGCCGGTTTGGCGCATGGTTTCAACGCAGTTGTCGAGCGGCATGAAATGCTGGCCGTCGCCACGCAGGGCGAGGGATGCGGCGGTAACCGCCTTCACCGCGCCGAAGGCGTTGCGTTCGATGCAGGGCACCTGGACCAGGCCGCCGACGGGATCGCAGGTCATGCCGAGGTGATGTTCAAGCGCTATTTCGGCGGCGTTTTCCACCTGTTCATTGGTGCCACCGAGAGCTGCGCATAATCCGGCGGCGGCCATGGCGGAGGCTGAGCCCACTTCGCCCTGGCAGCCCACTTCCGCACCCGATATGGAGGCGTTGTGCTTGATGATGCCACCGATGGCGGACGAGACGAGAAGCAGCGTGCGCACGCCCTCCTCATCCGCATCAAGGCAATGATCGAGATAATAGCGCACGATGGCGGGCATGACGCCGGCGGCACCGTTGGTGGGCGCTGTCACCACCTTGCCGCCCGCCGCATTTTCCTCATTGACGGCCATGGCATAGACCGAGAGGAAATCCATGATCCGATGGGGCTGGATGGAATTTCCGCCCTGCTCCTGTTTCAGCTTTGCATGGATATCGCTGGCGCGGCGTTTCACTTTGAGGCCGCCGGGCAATGTGCCGCCAAATGTGAGGCCCCTATTCATGCATGCATTCATCGCCGCCCAGATACGGTCGAGCCCCGCGTTCAATTCCTCATTTGTCTTGAGGACGGTTTCATTGGCGCGTTTCATTTGGGCGATGGAAAGGCCGGACGCGTTACCCATTTCGAGCATTTCTTTCGCGGTGGAAAATGGATACGGCACCAGAAGTTTTGGTTTGGCCGCCGCCGCGTCCTGCGATTTTGACTCCAATCTTTCAGCTTCAGTTTGCACGAAGCCACCGCCGATGGAATAATAGGTTTCGCTGAACACGCTTTCGCCCGCGTCATTCCACAGGGTGAAGATCATGCCGTTGGCATGGCCGGGAAGTGCCGGGCCATAGTCGAATATCACGTCTGTTGCGGGATCGAATGCAACGCTTTTGCCATTGATGAGATTAATCGACTTGCGCTGTGTAACTTCTGCAAGCACTGCATCCACTTGATCAGGTTCAATGGCGTCTGGCGCTTCGCCAGCCAAGCCCAGCACGCATGCGCGGTCCGTGCCGTGGCCTTTGCCGGTGAAAGCCAATGAACCATGCAGGGACACACTCACGCGGGTTGCATTCGTAACGTTTGCGTTTGCGAGAAACCGGCGCGCCGCCACCATCGGGCCCACGGTGTGCGAGCTTGAGGGCCCAATGCCAATCTTGAAGAGTTCAAATACGGACAAAAACATTTAACTCACCGTGCGGTGATAGCCGCCGCGCCAAAATACCAGGGGTTTGCCCCTGGGGTCGTGATCGAACTTCAAAACCTCGCCCACAAAAATTGCATGGTCGCCGCCATCATAGGTGAACAGCTTCCGGCATTCAAATATGGCCAGCGCACTGGGAAATATGGGGCAGCCGGTGTCCCAGGTTTCATAATCGATGCCGCGCCATTTATCGCCGGCGGATTTTGAGAAGCGGCCTGAAAGGTCATCCTGGCCTTCGCGCAACACGTTCACGGCGAAATATTCAGCGTCCATGTAGCTATCAAAGCTGAGGGCTTTACGCGCAAGGCTCCACAACACCAACGGTGGCTCGAGCGACACCGAATTGAACGAGCTGGCGGTGTTGCCGATCATGTCGCCATTGGCATTCACTGTGGTGATGACGGTTACACCCGTTGCGAAAGTTCCAAGCGCGGAGCGGAAGGCACGGGGATCGAGGATATTGGACATCGGTCTTTCTTGCGTGATTTCAGCGGGTTTCTCAAGACTCGAAAAACGGGCAATTTCCCCGCTGTTTGCCACTTTCATGGGCAGCAGCTAGTATAGCTTTAGAAACGCAGGGGAATTATGAACGTAATCGACACTCTAAAATGGCTGAGCGACCAATCTGAAGTGACCAGCCTTCGTGCTGCGGTATGTGACCTAAATGGCGTGATGCGGGGAAAGCGCATTCCTGTGGAGCAGGCCGAGAGGGTTTTGGAAGGCGGCTTGCGCATGCCGTTGTCGGTGGTTGGCGTCGATATCTGGGGGGAAGACATTGCCAATTCGCCGCTGGTTTTCACCACGGGTGACGCCGATGGATTATGCGAGCCCATTGGACGCGGGATATTGCCGATTGACTGGACACCGGAGCCCACGGGCCTCATTCCGCTTTGGCTGCGCGAGGAAAATGGCAATCCCTTCGGCGGCGATCCGCGCCGCGCGCTTGCCGGCATTGTTGACCGTTATACTGAGATGGGGCTGACGCCCGTCATTGCGATGGAGCTTGAATTCTATCTCTATGACCCGAAGGAAGACCGGCCTATTGCACCACACTCGCCTGTTACGGGAAAGCGGCTTGATGCGGATGCCGTGCTTTCGATTGACGAGATCGACGAGTTCGGGGCGTTTTTCCGCGATGTTTACGCGGCTTGCGCCCATCAGGGCGTGCCGGCGGATTCGGCGATAGCGGAAAATGGCATTGGGCAATTTGAAATCAATTTGCTGCATGTGGATGATCCCCTGCGCGCCGCTGATGACGCGGTGCTGTTCAAGCGCATTGTCAAAGGTGTTGCCCGCAAGCATGGCTTTGCGGCGTCATTCATGGCGAAGCCCTATGGCGGCAAATCAGGCAGCGGCCTGCATGTGCATTTCAGCCTGGTTGACAAAAATGGCGTGAATGTTTTTGACAATGATACGGACCAGGGAAGCCCCGCGATGGTTCATGCGGTGGGCGGGCTCCTCGAAGCGATGGCGGAAACCACGTTGCTGTTTGCGCCCCATTTCAATTCCTACCGCCGCCTGCGGCCTGGCACCCACGCGCCGTCGGCAGCGGCCTGGGGCTATGAAAACCGCACCGTTGCCGTGCGCATTCCCGGCGGCTCGCCCAAGGCGCGGCGCATTGAACACCGCGTGGCGGGCGCTGATGCAAATCCCTATCTTGTTCTCGCGGGCATTCTGGGCGGCGCGCTCATTGGCATGGAACGGGAAATCACGCCGCCTGATCCGGTACGCGGTGATGCCTATGCCTTGAAGCTCAAAGGCCTGCCGCCTGACTGGGCCTCAGCCATCAACGCGTTTGCAGCGGGAGAAATTGTGGATGCCACATTGCCGCCGATGCTGCGCGACATGCTGGTGGCCTGCAAGCGGCAGGAGATGAACACCTTCGCCGCGCAGGTGACGGATTTCGAATATGAAGCCTATCTGGATATGGTTTAAGGCCAGCTCCAGAATTTTCGCGCGATGGCAACGGCGATTGCAGCCGACGTGCCGGACAGCGCTGCGCCCCAGATCAGGTCGATCACGGCAATCCTGGTGTTAAAGCCATTGATGACGGACAGGGCCGTGAGGTCGTAGGTGCCGTAGGCCACGAGACCCAGCACCGCGCCAAGCATCAGGCCTTGGGTTACCGAATCCAGTTTCAATGCCGGCGCGACGGCGAAATACATGAGGCCCGCCGTGTAAAGAAAATAAAAAATGAAAGCGGCAACAAGCTGCGGCTCCTTGCGCAGCAAGGTTCCCATTTCAGCGACATAGGTTGAGCGCGCGATCCACATCAGCCAGACCAAATCAATGGCCACAAATGTAGCCAGGGTTATGAAATAGGTAAGAATATATTTTGCCATGGGAATTCTCCGCTAGTCATTTGCAGATTTTGAAATTGAAACGGGCGCATCAGGCGGTGCGGGCCGCGAAACCAGTTTCATGCCCTTCGCCCAGAGTTTCAGGGCTTCCCAGTGAATGCCGCCGATAATCCGCAGCGGCATGAGCGGCAGGCTGAAAAACGAGCGCAACAAATTTGCATTGGTCAGGGGCTGCCGTGTGCCGCTGAACCAGGCCTTAAGGCATGGGCCATGAGAATTGGTGAGTGTAATTCCCAGCTTCAACTCATTGCCAGGCGAATGGATGCTGAAGTCATAATGGCCCTCCACTTCATTGAAGGGCGAAACATAGAATTTCTTTTTGCAGGATTGCTGCTGGCCATCTTCGACTGGAATGACATAGGAATGACGCTCGCCAAAGGTGTTGTTGACTTCATAGATCATCAAGCGGAGCTGATCCGCGGCGTCGAAGCCGTAATAAACCGTCAAGGGATTGAAGACGTAACCCAACACTTTGGGGTAGCAGAACATGTATACGCGTTTTACATCTGCACCGGATTTCCCGACGAGGCCCCACACATGCTCGCGGATCGGCGTGCCGTCACCCGGCCCATGCATGCGGTCATCGATGCTGAACAGGTTGAAGCGGTTGTAGCTGAAGAACCGCAGGGTTTTGGAAAGCCTCGGCAACGCGTCAATATCGCAGAAGAAGTTGAAAACCTTGTAGCGCAGCTCATGGCGAAGCGGCGCCAATCTTCGGTGCACCACTTCGCCGTGATAAAGACATGAATGGTGCTGGCTCATTCGGCAGCCTCAAGATGTGTGGGGGCCGGGCGGATGAGGAAGCGGCGTCACATGGATACGCGACGAAGGCTTTTCAACTTTCCAGGGGCGCAACATGCCGCCCAATTCCTCCGCAACGGCGAGGCCCGATTGCAAGCCATCTTCATGGAAGCCCGCGCCAAAATAGGCGCCGCAAAACCATGTGCGCTGCCTGCCCTGCAGGGACCAGAGTTGCCGCTGCATGCGCGCGGTTTCATTGGTGAAAATCGGATGACGGTAGGAGAACTCGCGATCGACAAGATTTGCTGCGGGTTCACGCTGGGGATTTAGCGTTACAAAGATGTTGGTTTTTGTCTCCAGCGGCTGAAGGGCATTCATCCAATAGGTCACAGCGCCTGAATGATTGCCGTTGATCAAATCAGAAATGTAATTCCAGCTTGACCAAAGTTTGCGGCGGCGCGGCATCAGTGTTTCATCGCGGTGAAGAACGGCGCGGTTGCCGGCATATTGAAAAGCCGAGAGAGTTCTGATTTCATCGTCTGTTGGCTTTGCCAGCATTGCCAACGCCCGGTCGGCGTGGGCAGCTATCACAACATGATCGAATTTTTCCGAGAATCCATTGCCGGCGAGAATTGCTACGCCATTGGCGGTGCGATCAATGGATTTCACCGGGCAATTGGCGAGCACACGCATGCGGCTGTCGCTCACCAGCCGTTCAACATATTCGCGCGCACCACCTTTCACGGTTCGCCATTGCGGGCGATTGTCGTAGGTGAGCAAGCCGTGATTATCAAAGAAACTCAGGAACGACCGGGCGGGATAGTTCAGCATCTGGCGGGGCGATGAGGACCAGATGGCCCCGGCCATGGGCAGCAAATGCCGCTGCATGAAGGCTTCGGAATAGCCATGGGCAACGGCGAATTCGCCAAGGGTCACGTTTTCGGCCAGTTCCTTTATCTGGATTACGGCGGTTCTGAAAAATTTGATAATGTCCCACAACACCCGCCAATGATGGACGTTCGCAACGTTGCCGATATTGCCAATTGCTTGGCGGAGACTGCCGCCGGCATACTCGTAGGCACCTGATCCCAACGAAACGCCAAAACCCATGTCAGACGCCGCGGTGGGGACATTCAGGTATTCGAAAAGGGCAACAAGATTTGGGTAAGTAGCTGAATTATAAACGATAAATCCGGTGTCAACGGCGCGGATACCTTCCGGCGCCTCGATGTCCACGGTATTTGAATGGCCACCCAAACGCGCATCGGCTTCGAACAGTGTAACATCATGGCGTTGCGAGAGTAACCAGGCGGAGGAAAGCCCCGATATTCCAGATCCGATAACAGCAATCTTGAGAGGAACCAATTGATGAGGGCTTTCGATGACGGTTTCAAACCATCTACGGCTGCGGAGGCGTAAAGGGATCAGCCTGTTTGAAATATATTTGATCCGAATTCAGCCGTGACCCGTAGCGAAACGTGTTATGGAGAAGTAATGCCGTGCTCGCAGTGGCCTGTAAAATGTTGAAAAAAGACAACAAGACTGATCGGCAAAATGAAGATCAGCTGAGCCGCCGGCTGATCAACAGTGTTGCCCGCAATCTTGACCGGGAAGCGTTTGCCAGTCTTTTCGATATTCTGGCACCACGGCTTAAAAGCTTCATGATCCGCAAAGGCGCATCGCCTGAACTGGCAGAAGACCTGGTGCAGGAAACCATGATCAGTGTCTGGACGAAGGCTGGGCTTTATGATCCCGCAAGGGGATCTGTGTTGACCTGGGTATTTACCATTGCGCGCAATTTGAGAATTGACCGCATCCGCAAAGAATCCACCATGCCGCTTTTCGAGCTTGGCGATTATGATGCGCCGTCGGATGATATTGGCAGTGATGAGATTTTGGTTAGAACGCAAAGTGCCGCTTTGGTTGCCAATGCTTTGGCTGGAATTCCGCAAGAGCAGAAGCAGGTGTTGATCCTTTCATTCGCCAATGATCTTTCACAAAGCCAGATCGCCAAACAACTGAATTTGCCGCTTGGCACGGTGAAGTCCCGCATGCGGCTGGCCTATAACCGGCTGCGGAAAACTTTGGAGACAATTAATTGAGCATTGATCATCATTTGGACGATGCAACAATTCTGGCTTATGCTGCCGGCACGCTTGACGAG
Source organism: uncultured Alphaproteobacteria bacterium (assembly GCA_963763635.1). Lineage (GTDB taxonomy): Bacteria > Pseudomonadota > Alphaproteobacteria > Rhizobiales > Aestuariivirgaceae > Aestuariivirga. The sequence goes on along the minus strand of CAVXPO010000008.1, from coordinate 50,156 downwards.
GCGTTCAATGTTGTTGTGGCAAGTCACATCGCGTGGTGCAAGACATGCCGCGAAGCTTCGCAACAGGCCGCACTCATCGGTGGCGAGGTTTTGGGATCGTTGGAAGATACGGCCGTTTCTGACGTGTGCCGCACGAGAACCTTGAGCATGCTCGACCGGGCAACAGTGCATCGCTTTCCGAAAAGAACGGAAACACGCGGCGAAGTACCTGGGCCGCTGCACAGTTTGCTCGGCGGCAAGTCACTGGCAGAACTGCAATGGAAAACCAAGGCACCGGGCCTTGCGACTTATGACCTGCCGCTTTCTGCCGCTTCCCATGGAAAACTGTTTTTGATGCGCATTGGAGCGGGGAAGGCCATGCCTGAACACGGGCATGGCGGCGAGGAAATCACACTCATATTGTCCGGTGCCTATAACGACCGGTTTGGACGTTTCGCACCCGGAGACGTGGCGGACGTAGACGAAGAGATCGAGCATCAGCCGATTGTTGAACGCAATTCTGCCTGCATATGTCTTGTGGCCACCGAGGCGCCAACACGTTTCAAATCCTGGCCAGCCAGATTGCTGCAAAGATTTATTGGCATATGAAGCCCAGCCTGCCGTGGAAAACCGTCTGGATTACAGGCGCATCCACAGGTATTGGCCGCGAGATCGCACTTCAATTGGCAGCAGCAGGCGTCACCGTTGCCGCTTCGGCACGAAGCGCTGACAAACTTCAAGCACTTGGTGCGGGCATTCGTGCATATCCCCTGGACGTAACGGACCGGCAGGCCGTATCGGCGACAGTTGACAGGATTGAACGAGAAGTTGGCCCCATTGATTTGGCTATTCTCGCAGCTGGCACCTATAGCCCGGTTGATGTCGCCAAGTTCGATGCGGAGATTTTTGAGAAAGCGATGACCGTCAATTACATGGGCGTGATTCAGGGCTTATCTGCCTTGCTGCCTGTCATGCAGCAGCGCCGCTCAGGCCATGTGGCGTGGATTGCTTCGGTTGCGGGATACAGTGGATTGCCCAAGGCCGGTGCTTATGGCCCATCGAAAGCGGCACTCATTAATTTAGCGGAAAGCCTGAAACCTGAACTGGAAATGCAAGGCATCACGGTCAGCATGATCAATCCGGGCTTTGTTGAAACACCGCTTACCGAACAGAATGATTTTCCAATGCCCTTCCTGATGAAAGCGCCTGACGCGGCGCGGCGCACCATTGATGGGCTGGCTGAAGGCCGATTTGAGATCGCGTTCCCAACGCGCTTTGTGGCCATCCTGAAGTTTGCGCGGGTTCTGCCCTATTGGCTGTATTTCAGCCTGATACGCCGCTTCACGATCAAATGATCTTCGCGCAAAGCCTCCGCGAAAATATTTCCGCAATTGCCTGTGCCGCTAAACCAACTTCCGAGGCCGGCATCGGCCTTGACAGTACATAACCCTGGGCATGGTCCGCATTGAGTTCCATGAGAACTTCAAGTTCAGCCAGGGTTTCAGCGCCTTCGGCTACCACTTCCATGCCAATCGTGTGGGCGAGCGTGATAATTCCCTTCAGCAATTCGCGTTTCTTTCTGTCAGCTTCTATGCCGCTGACAAAAGCACGGTCAATCTTGAGTTTGTCGAAGGGCAGTTTTTCGAGATAGGACAGCGAGGAATAGCCCGTGCCGAAATCATCCAACGCAAGTTTAACGCCCAGCCTCTTCAATTTATCCAGCATGGCCCGCACCCTGCCCACGGTTTTGCCGATGAAGAGGCTCTCCGTAATTTCCAGGCACAGCAAACCAGCAGGAAATCCGGACTGCTCAAGCACTTTCTGAACATCCTGCAGAAAATCGGCGCGCAGGACTTGCGCCACGGATATATTTACTGAAATTTCACGGGGTTCATTGCCCTCTTCCAGCCAGGCGCGCCCTTTTCTGCAGCTATCCTGCAGCACCCAGTTGCCGATGCCACTAATGAGGCCAGCACTTTCCGCGATGGGGACGAAAACTGACGGTGATACATAACCCCGCTCCCGGTGTTTCCACCGGATGAGGCTTTCAAGCCCGCTTATCGCGCCTGTTTTCAGATTAACCTGCGGCTGGTAGTACGTTTCAAATTCATTGCCCGCAAGCGCCTGGCGCAAGCTTTGGGCAATTTCGGCATGCTCCTGCACCATCGCATCCATTGACGGATGAAAGAAATGGACGTGGGCCGGGCCCTGGCGCTTTGCGCTATAAAGGGCGAGGTCTGCTCGGCGCAACAGATCACCCGGCAGATTGCCATCGCGCGGATACAACGCAATGCCAACTGAAGTGGAAACATGGATATCCTGTTCCAGAATTTTGACGGGCTGATAAAGCGTTGCGACCAATGGGGCGAGCTTGTCCTGGGCTTCCCCCTCACTGCCGATGCCCTCAACAATGATGGCAAACTCATCGCCTCCAAGCCGCGCGATGCAGATGCCCCCGCCAAATTCCCCCTTGATGATTGCCGCCACATTCATCAGCAAGGCGTCACCGATACTGTGCCCAAACGCATCATTGATATTCTTGAAGTCATCAAGATCAAGCAGGAAAAGCGCGGCAACACGTTCGCCGGCCTTTATGCTTTCCAGAAATTCATCAAATACCTTGTGGAAATGCTGCCGGTTGGACAGGCCGGTTAACGGGTCAAAGAATGCCAAGCGTTCCAATGAGGCATCACGAAACCTAATTTCGGAGATCATCGAGTTAAATGACGCGACGAGCTCTCCTGTTTCGTCATTTGCCTGATGTTCAACTTTGGTACTGTAGTCGCGCGACTTTCCAATGCTCCGCATTGCCTTCGTGAGGGCAACTATCGGTGCCGTAATCCGGTTCTGCAGCGGAATGGCGATCAGTACACCAAAGATGCTAGCGCCAACTGCGGCCATGGCAGTGATGACAACTGTCCAAAACAGCTTGGTACGCAATGGGCGGATGTCGGCAATGAGCACCAACCTGCCTACGGGCTTGCCCCCGCGCACAACATCAACAGCGACTGGAAACGCTCCCTTTGTCATAACGGAAATAAATCCCTGATCCTCCTCCATCAGATCACTATGCAGGAATGTCGTGTTTCCCATGGACGCAAACACATGGTCTTGGCTGTCCAATGCGGCGGCATACAGAACGCCCGGTATTCTGGAAATTGATGTCAGGCCGGTGAGAGCCTTGGATTTTTCACCACTAACAAGATTTTCCGAAATCACGGCAGCATAAATTATGGCGGTTTCACGCAAACTCTCTTTCTTGCTGATGATGCTGTCGCTTACCTGGAAGTAAACAAGGGCGCTGGAGATAAAAAATATGGATGAGAGAACACAAAAAGCGACAAGCGCAGCTATTCTCTTCCCAATGGGTGATGTCCCGGCCTTCTTCATCGGTGCCTACGGTTATGGATTTTTGTTAGTCCGGCACCCTAGCCCCTTAACCATTAATATCTTCTGCAAGACAAACTTTCCAAAGGCGAAACGCCGCCAGGACTCAAAATAAAGAAAAAATGGGTTAATGAAACCATTCGCCAAATGCAGGCGTTGCAAGCCAATTTGGCGGAACTGCACACTTTGGCCGACGGTCATGGTTTACATTACGTTACCCAATTAACTCAAAGTCCACATAACATTGAATAAACTCACATACACAAGCTTAGCGTTTTCATCCTAGTGTGGCCGTTCTTGCCCGGTGTTTTCCTTGCAAGCGGGTCTATTTTTCAGGGCAGCCAGCTTTACTCCATTTGGCGTGAGGAAATGTGCGGCAATTATTGGCGAAGGTTACTGGTTGATGAGGATGCGGAAAGCTATCAATGAATTGGGTGCCGCCCTAAAAAATTGGGTGAGCTCAACATCTGGCGGAATTGCCATCACATTTGCTGTTGCGGGGCCAGCCTTATTTGCAGTTGTTGGCCTTGCCACCGATTATGCCATGTTCTCCATGAAGGTTTCACAGCTTCAGGCAGCCGCCGATACCGCAGCCATAGGCGGCGCCAAGGAGCTGGCCTTGGTCAATTCGAATGACCAGACAATAAAGGCCGTCACAGTTTCGTATGTTTCGGAACAAGCAAGAGTCCACGGATCGGATGTTTCCGCCGCCGTGGAAATTGACCGGAAGTCCGGAACCCTTCATGTTGTTCTTGAAGAAATCTGGACGCCATTTTTTGCGCATTTTCTGGATGCCAAAATCACGCCTGTCCGGGTTGATGCAACGGCATCGCTTGTCGGCTCATCGAGTATCTGCATATTGGCGCTGGAGACATCAACCGCAAAGGCCGTACACTTGGACAAGTTCGCCAAAATTTCGGCAAATGGGTGTGGCGTCTATTCCAACTCCATCCACCCTGAGGGCATACGGCTTGACTACGACTCCAGAATGACTGCGGCCCTTGTCTGTTCGGCAGGCGGCTATAAAGCAAAGACAACTGCAATCAATCCCCTTCCCACCACGGACTGCCCTACGGTGCCTGATCCACTTGCCGACAGGGCAGCACCCGTTGCCGGAGGCTGCAACCATACGAACTACAAAATATCAAGCGGCTCAGTGGCCATCAATCCCGGCACCTACTGCGGCGGATTGAGGGTTACGGGTTCGGCGGTCGCGAACCTGAAACCGGGCACGTATATAATCAAGGATGGTGCGCTTGAAGTATCCAACTCGGCGCAATTGATCGGCGAGCACGTCGGTTTCTATCTGACAGGCAGCGCCGCACTCATCAATTTTACCGGCGATGCCTCTGTTTCCTTGTCAGGGTCAAAAGAAGGCACAATGGCCGGACTGCTATTTTTTGAAGACAGGTCATCTCCGCTTGGCCGCAAGCACCGCATAAACGGATCAAATGTTGATAAATTGACAGGAACCATTTACCTGCCGCGCGGCGATCTGCGAATAGATCCAAACTCAGACGTGGCCCAGGACTCCGCATATACCGCCATTATCGCCCATAAATTGCTGCTGGATGAAGGCCCGGAGCTGATCATGAATTCCGACTATGGCGCAACTGATGTTCCAGTGCCGGCAGGTATCCGCGCTGCCGCGCAGGTCGTGCTCAGCAAGTAACGCGTTTGGGCTTTTTTGAAAACCCGCTGTTGCAGATAGTGCAACGCAGGTAAGTATGTCACTAATCCCGAAGCAGCTGGAGTTTTCAATGATCATTCCCGTCATTATTGCGGGCGGAAAGGGCTAACGGCTTTGGCCTTGCTCTACAAATGCCCGACCCGAGCCCTTTGTTTCACTGGCAGGCGAAACAACAACTTTGTTTCAAAACACAGTTGAACGGCTCGCATACCTGCCGGCGTGCGAGGCGCCGATCACCGTCTGCCATGTGGAACAGGAATGCACGCGACCAGGCCGAAGCATCCGGCACGCCACCCACCCGATAAAGATGAAGCCGGTATTGCCTCTGGCGGGAATGTGCACTGCCACCATTGCCAGAATTGCATCATTGAATATGACGGCCCGCACCTGATCTGTGAACGCCTCAGAGACATGATTGCAGAAATCCAGCCTCAAGAGTGATCTATCATTTACTATTAAACCTGATGAAACCCCCGATTTTCCTGATTTTTCTTTGAACAGCTTGCACCTTTTCAGCGCGGCCACATGGCACGAAACTAAATTGATGATAGCGCTGACGGGTGATGGCACGCTTCACTTCAGAAATATCGGGGCCGATGCGTTACACATCGTCAGAATTCTTGTGACTTAATTTCAGGCTGTTGATAATGACAGCAAGTTGCGCGCTTCCACGACACTTGCGGGATGCCGACCGTAATCCGCGCAAATTTCAGCAAGGCGGGCCACAAGCGCAGCATTTGACGGCGCGAGCCGGGTTTCATCCCACCTGATATTGTCCTCAAGTCCTGTGCGGCAATGGCCGCCGCGTTCCAGGCACCAATGATTTACTTCGAGCTGATGCCTGCCAATTCCGGCCGCAACCCATGTAGCATCTGGCGCCAACCTAATGATCTCATCCACCATGAAATCAAATGCCTGGCGAATGGCAGGCAAGGCATTCTTGACGCCGAGGACAAATTGCACGTGCAACGGCTTTCTAAGCACGCCCTCGTCCACCAACAGGAGCGCCTGATAAAGCATTGAGAGATCGAACACTTCAATTTCCGGCTTTACATTACAAACCAACATTTTGCCGGCCAGTTCACGCACAAGGCTGGGGTGGTTTTCATAGATAATGCTTGGAAAGTTGCAGGAGCCAGTCGAAAGCGAAGCCATGTCACAACCAAGATGCAACATTCCTCCGCGCTCAGAACCCTTACCTGAACGGCCACCGGTTGAGAATTGCACAATCATGCCGGGGCAGTGTTTGCGCAGTCCATCAAGTAGATTTGCAAACTTTTCTGGATCAGATGTAGGTGTCTGGTCGTCATTGCGAACATGAACATGGGCAATTGCGGCCCCTGCCTCAAAAGCTGCTTGCGTTGATTCAACCTGCTCAGAAACTGTTATGGGTACGGCAGGGTTATGTTCCTTACGCGGTACGGAGCCCGTGATTGCAACTGTGATTATGCAGGGCTTGGTCATTTCGATTGCGTTTTATCCAATCGATTGATGGCCTCGACATTTGCCGCGGACGAGCCTTTGGGATCAAACTCGGACACCAGCCACGTGTCGACAATGGCTTTCGCAAGTTCAGGGCCGATAACGCGCGCACCCATGGTGATGATTTGGGCGTTATTGGATTTAGCCGCACGCTCAGCGGAATATGTATCGTGGGTGAGCGCTGCACGAATGCCGGGCACTTTGTTGGCGGCAATGCAAACGCCAATGCCTGTGCCGCAGCAAAGAATGGCACGGTCATAACTTCCATCCATGACCGCCTTGCCAACACCTGCCGAGAGGTCGGCATAAAATCCGGCCTCGCTGAGGTTGGTAACGGCATGCTGGGCTTTTGCCTTCAAATGGGCCTCAATAACATCAACGAGTGGCTTGCCTGCACTGTCTCCGGCTACTGCTATTTTCATGACTTCGCTCCCAGGTGCGCCGTAACGGCCTCAACAATTCCAATATAGCCCGCTGCGTTCCATGCCGAACGGCCAATAAAAAGTCCATCAATATGCGAACGTGCGGCAAGTTCACAGCAATTCTGCGGGTTGACACTGCCACCATACAGAACTGGCAAAACCTCACCTACTATTTCAGCGGTTATGTCTTTGATCTTCCTGTGCTGGTCATTGGCAAAATCCGGGTCTGCCGGGACGCCGCCCACACCAATTGACCACACGGGCTCATAGGCAAAAATCACAGTATTCAAAGCTGCCTTGCCCACATGACTTAGCGCCATGCGGGTTTGTTTCTCCAAGGCTTGCGTGGTTTTCCCAGCCTCATACTCCGCTTTAGTGTCACCAATGCACACCAGCGCGAGAAGACCATGCTTCAATGCGGCGCGCATCTTAAGGGCTACGGTCTCGTCCGTTTCATTGAAAAACGTGCGTCGCTCACTATGGCCAAGTTCAACGATAGCCGCACCACAATCCTTGATCATGGGGGCGGAGACTTCACCCGTCCAAGCACCGTTGTCTTCCCAATGCATGTTCTGCGCGCCGATCTTCACGCGGGTATTTTTCAGAATGCCGGCTACTTCGGCGATATAGGGGAATGGCGGAATGACGAATGGCTGCGCTGCTTGTGTGCCAGACACCGGCGACGCCTTCAGCATGCTGGCAAATTCCACAGCTTCTGACCGCAGCTTGTTCATTTTCCAGCTTGTGCCAATCCATGGAATTTTCTTCGCCATCAATTGAATCCAGTATTCGTGTAAGGTGCCCAGTAGGCTACCGATTCCCGCAGTGCCGCGACCACGCTTCTGTCAGTTGGTTCGCGCTCACGAAAGGCAAGTTCGAGGCATAGCTCATTGTTTGTGCCACCGCCTTCTTTAACCGCCGCGAGCAGTTTCTCCGGCGTGATGCGGCCATTCTCATTGTATTGCGCGGTGAAGGGCCAATGGCCGCCCTTGTTCATCGTGCTTTGCTTAATATGTATGATAGGAGATTGCGTGGCGAAGTTCTTGGCCCAGGCAAAAGGATCAATATCAGCGGGGTTTGTAGAAGTCACATCCCCATGATCAATATCAACCATGGGTTTCAATGGAATAGGGAGACCGGCGGCATTTATCCAGCTCTGCAAGTCCTGGGTTGCTTGCAGCGTGTGGCCCAATTCACGGCCAACTGACATGGGTTCCCAGAACAGCCACGCAAGACCGCGTGACTTTGCATGTCCGGCCACATCGCGCCAGCAATCCAACGCAATTTGCATCAGCGCTGCACGGCGCGCGGAATTGTCATAATCCTTGAATGTAAAAATTCCGAATTGCGTGCCAATCGATGGGCAGTCCAGGTCTGCCGCGATGTTCGCCAATCCCTTGAACCACTGCACATAGTAATGCCGCACTTCAGCATCAGGATGGGCGAAATGATTGAGCCGGCCATAGGGGCCTGTCATGATTGAGGTCACCTTGACTCGATTTAAGGCGCAGGCCTTGGCCATGCGGTCAGTCAATCTTTTTACGGTCTTTGCATCCCACGATGGATTGATGAATTCATGTACCAGCTGAATGCGACCAATGCCAATTTCATCGGCCAAAACAGTGACAACGTCTTCTGGCTCAGCGAAACGGTTGACCAGCGGGTTGGTGTTTACCGAGAGCGAAAATCCCATTGCTTGGCCTGAGTTGTTGCATTGCAGCGTCGAATTTTGTTGACTCAAACCTTAATATGAAAAATATTGCAGCTCAAGCAAAAAAATTCAAACAAGGCGGAAACAGGTGGACCAACGGAACAGCCCCGTGCATTTTGACGAAGAAGCGGCCCTCGCGGCGCGCGCTGCATGGCTGCATTTCGCTGGCGGAAAAACACAAGGCGAAGTGGCGGAAATTCTTGGAGTGCCCAACACCAAAGCCCACCGCCTGATCGCCCGCGCCCGCAGCGAAGGTCTCATCCGCGTTTTCGTTGAAGGGCCGATTGCCGGTTGCATTGAGCTGGAAGAAAAACTTAAGGATACTTTCGACCTGCGCCAATGCGAGGTCGTTCCAAATATTGACGAAGGTGCTTTGCCCTTGCGCACGCTGGGAACGGCGGGTGCCAGGTACATCCGAAACTTGATTGAAAACGCCACCTATACGCTGATCGGAATTGGTCATGGCCGGACCCTTGCCGCAGCCATTGACTTGCTGCCGAGTGTTCCTGCCAACACTGTGAAGTTTGTGTCGCTTCTGGGCGGACTGACGCGCCGTTTTGCAGCCAGCCCCTTCGACGTGATCCACCGCCTGGCGGAGCGCACGGGGGCGGAAGCATACGTGATGCCGGTGCCGTTTTTTGCCAACACGGTCAAGGACAAGAAAGTCATCGAGTCACAATTTGGCGTGTCAGACGTCATCGAAATGAGCCGTCTCGCCGAGCTCTATGTGGCAGGCATCGGCGAAGTGGATCGCAAGAGCTTCATCGCCACAGCGGGCATGGTAGATGATTCCGACGTTGATGCCGTAATCGAATCCGGTGCCTGCGCGGAAATTCTCGGCCATTTTTTCACCACCGATGGATCCCACGTTCCCAATGCCGTGTCTGATCGCGCCATGGCTCCGCGCATTGAGGATTTGCAATCACATAAAATTGTCGCCCTGGCTGGCGGCACATCAAAAACACAGGCTGTCCGCGCCATTCTCAACAGCGGTCTTCTTTACGGCCTGATCACCGATGAGGCGACAGCACGCCGCCTCATAAACGAAATACCGGGACGTGAGCCCGGCAAGAAGAACGGGGAAACCGCACCGGGCTAACCTCGAACGTGACGACCAATAGTTAACGCTTAGGAGGAATGGGATATGTACGATAAAGAAAAAAACACTTTTCAATGAATTTGTAAAAGGCCAGATGAACCGTCGCGAGCTTATCCAGGCAACTGGCAAGCTCGGTCTTGGTGCCGCCGCAACAGGTGTTCTGCTCAATCAGGCACAAACCAAGGCAATGGCCGCTGACTTTGACTGGATGAAGTACAAGGGCTCCAAGGTCAAGTTGTTGCTGAACAAGCACCCCTATGCTGACGCCATGATTGCCAATCTCGAAACCTTCAAAACCATGACCGGCATGGATGTCACCTACGACATTTTCCCTGAAGATGTTTATTTCGACAAGGTGACAGCAGCCCTTTCGTCGGGTTCGACGGAATATGATGCCTTCATGACCGGTGCCTACATGACCTGGACCTATGGCCCAGCAGGATGGATCACCGATCTCAATGAATATATCAAGGACCCGGCCAAAACCCATCCAAGCTACAATTGGGATGACGTGTTGCCAGGCCTTCGCGCTTCAACATCCTGGAACGGGGTTCCCGGTGGCGAGCTCGGTTCAGCAGATGCCAAGCAATGGTGCATTCCATGGGGCTATGAACTGAACAACCTCTCCTATAACCAAAAAATGTTCGACAAGGTTGGCGTTCAGCCACCGAAGAACCTGGGTGAAATGGTTGAAACTTCAGCCAAGCTCACCAAGGATTTAGGTGGGCCTTATGGCATCGGCGTTCGTGGTTCGCGTTCATGGGCTTCGATACATCCAGGCTTCCTGTCAGGCTATGCCAATTTCGGTGAAAAAGATTTCAATCTCACCGATGGAAAATTGAAAGCCGCGATGAACTCGGCTGGCTCAAAGGCCTATCACAAGGACTGGGTCAAGATGATCCAGGACTCAGGCCCAAAAAACTGGTCGACCTACACGTGGTATCAGGTTGGTACAGACTTGGGCGCAGGTGCCTCCGCCATGATTTTCGACGCCGATATTCTCGGCTACTTCATGAATGGCGGCGACAACAAGGAGAAAGGCAATCTTGCCTATGCTCCATTTGCAGCAAATCCTGCTGCGAAGGCCCCAACGCCAAACGTGTGGATCTGGTCTCTCGCCATGAACGCAGCAGGTGCGCAGAAAGACGCAGCCTGGTACTTCATGCAATGGGCATCTTCCACCGAGCATGATTTGTTCGGCGCACAAAAGATGGACTTCGTGAACCCCGTTCGCGCCTCCGTCTGGAAAGATGAAATCTTCCGCAAGCGCATGGAGACTTCATACCCTGGTTATCTCAATCAACACGACGTATCGGCACCGGGCGCAAAGATTTACTTCACCGCCCAGCCATTGTTCTTTGACCTCACCACGCAATGGTCTGAAACATTGCAAAAAATGGTTGCCAAGGAAGTGCCGATTGATGAAGGCCTGGATATGATGGCGGCTGACATCGACAAGAAACTCTCGGAAGCTGGCCTCGGCTAACCTCCAAGACCTGAAGCGCGGGCTTGATGGCCAAGCTCCCTTATGGCTTACCAGGCTCGCGCTCTTTCTCATGGCATTAATCCGAAACTTGAATAGGATATGGCGGTCCCATGACCGAAGCTTCCGCTAAAACACTGCCACGGGCCAAACAAAGCCGTTTCATGCGCAAGGCACTGCCGTATTTCCTCAGCCTGCCGGCGCTGCTGATGTGCATTGGCATTCTCATTCCATTTTTCACGGCAGTATATTATTCGATGTTGCGTTTCCGGCTCAACCTGCCGCAAATGAAGGGCTTCATCTGGTTTCAAAACTACACTGGATTTTTTACTGACGCCAAGTTCTGGAACACGGTTTACATTTCTCTGACCTACGCGTTCCTCACTGTTGTCGTTGAACTGGTGCTTGGCCTGTGCATCGCGCTGCTGCTGCAGAAACAAAACAGGTTCAACAACATTGCCTCTATACTTTTGCTGTTACCACTGATGACTGCTCCCGCTTTGGCGTCTCTCATGTGGAAGCTCATGACAAATCCTAACTTCGGAATTCTCAGCTACCTCGTAAGCCTGCTGGGCTTCACAGATTTTAAATGGGCCTCCGATCCTTCATCGGCACTGTTCACTGTGGTCCTCGTTGATATCTGGGTCTACACGCCCTTCATCATGATACTGCTGCTCGCAGGTTTGCGCTCATTGCCCAAGGCCCCATTTGAGGCTGCAGCCCTTGACGGCGTGCCGCGCAGCTTCGTGTTTTTCCGTATCACGCTTACCCATGTTAATGCCCTACATCATTACCGCCACCCTGTTCCGATTGCTCGACTCCATCCAGCAATTCGATATCATTTATTCAATGACGCAAGGTGGGCCCGGCGACAAGCTGCTGGTGTTCCAGGTACAGGCCTATCTGGATTTCTTTCAGGCAACCAATGTCGGCCGCTCCGCAGCGCTCATGGTTATTCTGTGGGCCATCACTTACTTCCTCTCCAACATCTTCATCAAACAGTGGCTCAAACTGCGCGAACGCGCCCATGGGGCCGGATAATCATGGACCACACATCAACGCTTGAAAAAATCATTCGCGGCGTTTTGATCGCCTTTGTCTTGGTCTTCTTCCTGTTTCCAATCTTCTGGATTTTCCTTATGTCATTCCAGACGAATGAAACAATTCTGCGCATTCCACCATCGATTGTTTTCGCGCCAACGCTGGAAAACTATCAGGCATTGATTACCGGAAAGCTGCAAACAACTGCTGGCAATCTCGACATCGCCTTCATGCATAATTTGTGGAACAGTATTTTGCTGTCCACCTGTTCGGTCGCACTGTCTTTGGTTCTGGGCGTGCCAGCAGCCTATGCCTTCGCGCGCTTCAAGTTCAGGCTGGGTGAAGACATTGCCTTTACGCTCCTGTCCTTCCGTTTTGCCCCACCCCTCCTTGTGCTGCTGCCTCTCAGCCTGTATTTCAAAACATTGGGCCTTACCAACACCTATGTAGGGCTCATCTGGGTTTACCAGCTCATTTGCCTGCCGCTCATCCTATGGATCGTGAGGGGCTATTTCGAGGACATCAGCCCGGACATTGAACATGCCTACCGCATCGCCGGAAACAGCTGGTGGAAAACCTTCACCAAAATTGCCGTGCCACTCGCCATGCCGGGCATTGCAGCCGCAGGCCTTCTCGCCTTTATCTTCGCGTGGAACAATTTCGTCTTCGCACTAATCCTGGCGTCGGCTGACAAACAACCCGTAACCGTGGGTGCCTTGGCCTTCGTTACAGCCTCAGGCATTCAATACGGCCAAATTGCTGCTGCCATTGTGCTCTCCATCACGCCAACGCTGGCGCTCGCACTTTATGCCCAGCGCTATCTCGTTGAAGGCCTCTCCATGGGAGCGGTAAAGGGATGACGCAGCTCGAACTCAAATCCGTTTCCAAAAGTTTCGGCGCCTATGCAGTTTTCGAGGGTCTTGACCTCAAAGCGGATTCTGGCGAAATCGTCGTGATTTTTGGTGGCTCCGGAACCGGCAAAACCATTCTGCTCCGCCTCATCGCAGGCGTGCAGGAACCAACGTCGGGTACAATCGAAATCGAAGGCCAGGACGTGACCGACATTGCACCCGAACACCGCAATGTGGGCATGGCGTTTCAGAACTTTGCCCTGTTTCCCCATATGTCAGCCTGGGAAAATATCGCCACGCCGCTGCGCGCCCAGAAAGCTGGCGCGATTGCCCTAAAATCTGGCGTCGACCGGGTGGCAAAGCTCCTGAAAATTGACCACGTGCTGGACCACGCGCCCCGCGAACTTTCCAATGGCCAGAAGCAGCGTACCGCACTTGCCCGCGCCCTTGCCGCAGAACCCCGCATCCTTCTTCTGGATGATCCCTTACGCAATGTGGACGCCAAACTGCGCTTTGAAATGCGCATCGAACTTCCCCGCCTGTTGCGGCAAAGCGGCGCCACGGTTTTGTACGTGACGCAGGATTACAAGGAAGCCATGGCATTGGGGGATCGCATTGCGGTATTGGCCTCCGGAAAATTTGTGCAGATCGCAACCCCCCAAGACATCTACATGAAGCCCGCCAACTTGAGTGTGGCCAGCCTCTTCGGCGATCCTTCAATCAACACCAGCGAAACCGCCGTTGAAATGACCGGGAAAATCATCAGTGTCCGTTTGGGCGGTGTGCAGGTTCCCATTGACGCGCACTACACACCATTTGTTGGCCGGGCGGTCACATTTGGTGTTCGTCCAGAATCAGTTGAACTCGCTGGCCCAAAATCTGCCGGGCTTGCGGCAACTGTCATGGCAGTAACGCCGCTGAACGAACGCACCGTGCTGCTGCTCAAATCTGAAGGCGGCTGGGAATTCCTCGCTTCCCTTCCCTCGTCCTCCACCAACATTCCAAAACCTGGAGCCAATGTGAAAGCCACCTTCGCTTCGGGGGGAACCCATCTTTTTGACAAGACCGCAGGAGAACGTCTTGATGGGTGATCTTGTCCTCAGCAACGTCGAAAAAATCTACCGGCCAAGCCGCAAGGCACCCGTCCATGCCGTAAAAACCCTGAACCTGGCCGTGAAGACCGGCGAAATCACCGCCCTGCTCGGCTCATCGGGTTGCGGTAAAACCTCCATTCTGCGCATGATCGCTGGCTTCGAAGAAGTGAGCAGCGGCACCATCACGATGGATGGCAAACCCATTCATAACCTGCCCCCCGTGGGCCGCAATGTGGCCATGGCCTTTGAAACCTATTCGCTCTATCCGCCCCTCACCAATGGCGAGAACATGGCGTTCGCATTGAAAGCGCAAAAGCTTGCAGCAACCGAAAGCGACCGGCGGGTAAAAGCGGTTGCTGACATGCTGGAAATTTCTGACATCCTCCACAAGTATCCGTCTTCTGTTTCGGGCGGCCAACAGCAGCGCGTGAGTCTTGGCCGTGCGTTGGTGCGCGATGCAAGCCTCTATCTGCTGGATGAGCCCATGGGCCAGTTGGAGCCTCGCCTGCGCGCCGTGTTGCGCGGCCGCATCAAGCATTATTTGCGTGAAAATAACTGCACCACAATTTTGGTAACGCATGACCAGACTGAAGCCAATGCGCTGGCTGATCGCATCGCCGTGATGGAAGGTGGCGTGCTGCAGCAATACGCAACACCTGCGGAACTGAAAGTGCGTCCTGCCAATCTCTTCACCGGAACTTTTATCGGTGAGCCCCCCATGAATGTGTTTTTCGCAAATGTTGATGTGAGTGCCAAATCTGTGTCATTCACAATCGACGGCGGCATGGCTTTGACCTATCCCACAACGGAGCTCTCAGCCGAAGTGAGAAAACTGCTGCTTGCCAACCAGCGCGTTGGAGTTGGGATACGTCCCCACGCACTGCATGTGGCCAAAGGCTCAATCAAGGGCAAGGTCCTCGCTTGTCAGTGGCTGGGCGACCAGACCCATGTGGCCGTGGAAGTTGCGGGTCGCACGGTCGTCTCCATCGTTCATGAAATGTTGAAAGCGAAAACTGGAAGCGATATCCAGCTCAATGTTGCCGCTGGCGATCTCCATCTGTTTAATCCGGAAACCGGCAAGGCCATTGCGCATGGCGGTGATTTGGCATGAAGGATGGCGTGCTCATCGGCATTGATGCTGGCACCTCCGTCATCAAATCGGTTGCCTTCACCACATCAGGCGAACAAATTGCTGTAGCGGCAATTCCCAACAGTTATGAAACACTTTCCGACGGCGGCGTCGAACAGGACATGGCCCGCACCTGGCGCGATACGGCTGCGACATTGAAGCAATTGGCTGAACAAATTCCAGACTTAGCCGAGCGCCTCGTTGCAATATCGGTCACCGGCCAAGGTGATGGAACATGGCTGGTGGACAAATCGGGCGAACCCGTGGCCCCCGCTTGGTTGTGGCTCGACTCCCGCGCCGCCTCCATCGCCGAAGATTTCACCAGGCACGCCAACTATCCCGCACATTACAATCGCACGGGAACCGGCGTGAATGCCTGCCAAATGAGCATTCACCTGGCGTGGCTGGCACGGCACAGGCCCGAAGTGCTGGCACGGGCAACCTGCGCCTTTCATTGCAAAGATTGGCTTTATTTCAAGTTGACGGGAAAACGCGCTGGCGATCCTTCTGAAGCGAACTTCACCTTTGGAGACTTTCGCTCGCGAAAATATGCTCCGCATATCCTGGAAGATTTGGGGGCCCCCGACGCAAAGCGCCTTCTGCCACCAATCGTTGACGGCACGACCCACGCCGATTCTTTAGACGCCGAAGCGGCAGCATTGACTGGACTTCGCGCTGGCACCCCCATTACCCTCGGCTATGTCGACGTTGTTTGCACCGGGCTTGGCGGCGGCCTCTTCGATCCTCTCGGCAAAACGGGCTGCACCATCGTGGGGTCCACCGGCATGCATATGCGCATTGCCCCCACCGCAGCAGCCGTGAAGCTCAACAGCCAACACTCCGGCTACACAATGTCATTCCCAGCGCCAGGCATGTACGCCCAGATCCAGTCCAATATGGCGTCAACCCTCAACATTGATTGGCTGCTTGATGTGGCACGCGAAATATTGGCTGATCAAGGCGTTGGCCGCTCGCGCGGCGATCTGTTGAAAGGCATGGATGATAAAATCCTCTCAAAGACGGCGGGCCGTGTTCTCTATCACCCTTATATTTCCGCTGCAGGTGAGCGTGGCCCATTCATGGACTCGAATGCCCGCGCCATGTTCACCGGATTGGAAATAGGTCACGGCTTTGGTGATCTGATGCGCGCGGTATTTGAGGGAATTTGTTATGCAGCCCGCGATTGTTATTCAGCCATGGGTGACATTCCTCAGGAAATCCGTGTAACTGGTGGTGCAGCCCGGTCAAAAGCCTTGCGCATCATTCTTGCCAGCACGTTGAAAGCCAATATCCGATCAGTGTCACGCGAAGAGGCGGGTGCGGCGGGTGCCGCCATGATGGCTGCCGTCCAGCAAAAAATCTATCCCGATATGGGGAGCTGTGCGGCCCAATGGGTCGATCCCCTTTTGGGAAGCAATACCGCCCCCGATCAATCTTTGGTAAAAGCCTACGATCAGACTTTTCCCCTCTACAAACAAACCCGTGAAAAAATGCCACCCATCTGGCGTAGCCTTGTGACCACCCAAAAAGAGCCGCAAAATGCCGCGTAAACTTGCCATCATCGGCGACCTTTTCATGCTGTCCGACATGTTTGAAACGGCAATTAACGAACGCTGCCGCCTGCATGAACTGGAGATCAGCAAGCATAATTTCCCATGGCCCGACAGCCCCATGGAACACGGATATGCCGTTGAAGGCATGGCGGGCCTCAAGGAATATATGGGCACAGCGGATGAAGTTGTGAATCTCACAGGCGAAGCGGAAGTTCTCGTCACCCACCTCGCGCCATTATCTGCCAGCATCATGGACCGCCTGCCCAATTTAAAATTTGTCGCCGTGTCACGTGGCGGACCTGTCAACATTGATATGACTGCAGCCCGTGAGCGCGGCATAACGGTGGTCAACACGCCTGGCCGCAATGCCTCCGCCGTTGCGGAATTCACCATCGGGGCCATCCTCGCTGAAACCCGCAACATCACCCGCGGCCATGATGCCATCCGCCGGGGTGAATGGCGGGGCGATCTCTACCGCGCTGATCTCGCTGGCGAAGAGCTTTCTGAAATGACTGTTGGCCTCATTGGTTATGGCGAAGTAGGACGCCGCGTGGTCAAACTTCTCAAGGCATTCGGTTGCCGCATTCTGGTGAGCGACCCTTATGTGCAACTCTCAGCGGAAGATTTGAATGATGGTGTTATTCAAACCTCGCTGGAGCGCCTCCTCTCGGAGTCTGATGTCGTCTCCCTGCACCCCCGCGTGACGCCAGAAACAACGAAAATGATGAATGCGGAAACGCTGGGCCAAATGAAGAAGGGCGCCTATTTCATCAACACGGCGCGCGGACCATTGCTGGATTATGGTGCGTTGTACGACACGCTGGTAAGCGGACATCTCCGCGGGGCCATGCTTGAAACTTTTTCCATTGAGCCTGTTCTTGCCGATTGGCCTTTGTTGCAATTGCCAAATGTGACACTAACGCCTCACATCGCGGGTGCATCGGTCAAAACCGTACGCTATGCAGCGGGCCTGGCGGCGGAAGAAGTGCGCCGTTATCTTGATGGTGAACCCGCGCTCAATAGGTGCTGAACATGCAAGACTTGGGTGCAGTCGATCTCGTTGTGATAGGTGGTGGCATCAATGGTGCCGGCATCGCGCGCGATGCGGCTGGCCGTGGTCTTTCCGTTATCATGTGCGAAAAAGGCGACCTTGCCGAAGGCACATCGTCGCGTTCGGGAAAACTCATTCACGGCGGCCTGCGATATCTCGAATATTACGAGTTTCGCCTGGTGCGCGAAGCGCTGATTGAACGCGAGGTTTTGCTCAATGCGGCACCCCACATTGTCTGGCCAATGCGCTTTGTTCTGCCGCACTCGCCAGAGCAACGCCCCGCATGGCTCGTGCGACTTGGCCTGTTTCTTTATGATCACCTGGGGGGGCGCAAAAGACTTCCAGGCAGCCGCAAACTGGATTTGAGAACTGCGCCCGAAGGCAAAGCCATCAAGGATGGTTTCAAGACAGCCTTCGAATATTCCGATTGCTGGGTGGACGACGCACGCCTTGTTCTATTAAATGCGCTTGATGCCAAGGAACGTGGCGCAAAAATCATGGTGCGCACGCAAGCCACTTCAGCACGCCGTGCCGATGGCGGCTGGAACGTTGAATTCAAAAACACAAACGGCACTGTATCCATGGTTCGCTCCAAAGCTCTCGTCAATGCCGCTGGACCGTGGGTTGAAAATGTCATCAATGGCGTCATCGGCCTGAATTCGCAGCGCCGCGTGCGGCTGGTCAAGGGCAGCCACATTGTCGTGCCAAAATTCTGGGACGGCCCGCAAGCCTATCTCCTGCAAAACCATGATAAACGCGTGATCTTCGTAAACCCCTATGAAGACGATCTCTGCCTTATCGGCACAACCGACATTCCCTATGAAGGCCGAGCTGAAGATGTGAGCATTGATCAAAGCGAGATTGATTACCTGCTCGCCGCCGTAAATCGCTACACCAAGAAACAATTGACCCGCGCCGATATCGTCCAAAGCTTCTCAGGCGTGCGGCCCCTTTATGATGACAGCGCTGAGAACCCTTCAGCCGTCACACGAGACTATGTCTTTGACGTTGATGGCGAACCGCCATTGCTGTCAGTGTTTGGCGGAAAAATTACGACTTATCGCAAACTCGCCGAACACGCCCTGCAAAAACTCAGACCCTTCTTCCCTGCAATGGCGGGAGATTGGACAGCAAAGGCAACACTGCCGGGCGGCGACATTTCCAATGCGGACTTCGATGCTTTCCTTCTCAAGCTGAATCGCGATCAGCCCTGGCTGCCTAAGAAGTTGGCACAGCACTACGCGCGGCTCTATGGTTCACGCGTCGAAACCGTTATTAATGGCGCCAAATCCGTCGTGGACCTGGGCCGGAATTTTGGCGGCACACTCTACGAATGTGAAATAAAATACCTCCGCCAGCATGAATGGGCAACCAACGCTGAAGACATCCTGTTTCGCCGCACCAAACACGGCCTTCACATTTCACCGGAACAACGTGACAAAGTAAGCAGCTATCTAAATGCCTGAACTTGCCACCCTGAAAACACTCTCCGCCCGCCTGGGTTCTGACCCTCTCCTTGTTCAGGCTGCAGGCGGGAACACGTCCCTGAAGCGTGATGGTGTGATGTGGATCAAAGCTTCGGGCACATGGCTCAAGGATGCCATCACTAGCGATATTTTCGTTCCGGTCGATCACCCAAAGCTGATGATGGCACTAAAAGTGAACGACCCAGCCTGCGAAACCTGCACCGATTTTGTTCGGTCCGATTTGAATGCGACTGGCCTTCGCCCCTCAATTGAAACAACCGTACACGCCCTCATGCCTCAACGTATTGTGCTCCACGTGCATTGTGTAAACACCATCGCATGGGCCATTCGCGTTGATGCGGAAGCGTTGCTCAGCGAAAAACTGAAAGCCTTCGACTGGGCTTTCATACCCTATGCAAGGCCCGGCCTCATGTTGGCAGAAGTGATTGCCCAAAGATTGCGGCCGGGCGTAGATGTCCTTGTGCTGGGCAACCATGGTCTCGTGGTCGCTGCAGATACCGTCGCAGCCGCAGAAGCTTTGCTTACGGAAGTGGTTACCGCCTTGCATCTGCCAGAACGCTCCGCTGTTGGACCTGATCTTTCTGCACTTTCCAAAACCTGCGGGGGAACGGACTATTCTCCGGCAATGCAGGCTGAAACCCATGCTTTGGCAACTGACCCCGAAATCCTCGCCCGCACCAAAGACTGGGTCTTCTATCCCGACCATGTCGTATTCTTGGGTACCGGTGTTGCAACAGATATGGCCAGTGGCGCTCCGCTGGTGGCGCTGGCGGGGCTGGGTGTAGTCATTCATCAAAACGCAAAATCTGCCGTCGAGCCGATGGGCCGTTGCTTGGCGGGCGTGATGCGCCGCATCAACGCGCAAGATGAAATCAAAAGCCTCACCAACGACGACATTGAGCGACTAACAAACTGGGATGCGGAAAAGTACCGCCAAAACCTCCGCATATCAGAGTAGTGCGTGACAGCGGCCTTTAAAAAAGTCAAAATAATCAAGGTTCTGGCTGGAAGGTTTGCGATGATTACGAAGAAAATAATCAATGATGGCGATGATGCCGTTGATGAAATGCTGGAGGGCATCATTGCCGCCCACCCGAAAATGCTGCGCAGGCTTGACGCCAGTCCGCGCGCCATCACCGCTGTTGATGGCCCGCGGCCGGGCAAGGTGGGGCTGGTGATCGGTGGCGGCTCTGGCCATGAGCCGACATTTCTTGGCTTCGTCGGCAAGGGCTTGGCCGATGCAGCGGCCATTGGCAATGTGTTCGCCTCTCCCCCGCCTGACCCGATTATGGAATGCGCCAAAACGGCAAGTGGCGGCGCGGGTGTTTTGTTCATGTATGGCAACTACGCCGGAGACGTGATGAATTTCGACATGGCCGCAGAAATGCTTGGCTTGGACGATATCGAGGTTCGCACGGTTTTAACAACCGATGATGTGGCCTCTGCCCCGCGCGACAATCGCGAAACACGGCGTGGCGTGGCAGGCAATTTCTTTATCTTCAAGGCGGCGGGGGCGGCGTGTGACCTGATGTTTTCGCTTGATCAATGCGAGCGCATCGCCCGCAAGGCCAATGACCACACCTACACTATGGGGGTGGCATTGAGCGCTTGTTCCCTTCCCCAAACACGGCGCTTCAATTTTGACATTGGCGCCGATGAAATGGAAATTGGAATGGGCATTCATGGTGAGCCCGGCATTAAACGCACAGTGCTGAAGACCGCTGACGAGATCGTCGATCAGATGATGGACCGCATTCTGGATGAGATGAAACCTGCGAAAGGCGAGCATGTTGCGGTGCTGGTGAATTCTCTAGGGTCAACGCCTTTGATGGAGCTTTACATCATGAACAGGCGCGTGAAGCAGCGGCTGGATGAGTTGGGCCTCAATATCCACGCGACCTGGGTTGGCCATTACTGCACCTCTCTTGAAATGGCGGGAGCATCGGTTACGCTCATGCATCTCGATGAGGAATTAACGCGCATGATTGACCATCCTTGCAACTGCGCCATGTTCCGGGTGGGCTGAAGTGACAATTGATTCCGCGCGCCTGATCGTCATCTTCAGTTCAATTGCCGATGCCATCAGCGCCGACAAAGAGAGGCTGTGCGCGCTTGATGGCGTCATTGGGGATGCCGACCATGGCATCGCCATGGAGTTGGGCTTCAAAGCCGTTCGAAACGCATTAGGGGCTGAAGACATGACGCAGGCTGAACCTGCAATGATTTTCAACACTGCGGCCAAGTCATTCCTCAACGCCGTGGGCGCTTCGTCCGGGCCGCTCTATGCCACCGCCTTCATGCGGGCGGGCGCAGCGGTCAAAGGCAAGCAACAGCTTGAGACGTCGGATTTTGTCGCCTTGTTTCAAGCGATGTCGAAGGGCATTCAAGAGCGCGGCAAGGCGGAGCCTGGCGAAAAAACCATGGTTGACGCCTGGCAACCTGCCGCGCGTGCCATTGGTGCTTCACTTGAAAATGGCAGGAATTTAGCGGACTGCATT
The DNA here is from genome assembly GCA_963763635.1 of uncultured Alphaproteobacteria bacterium. Lineage (GTDB taxonomy): Bacteria > Pseudomonadota > Alphaproteobacteria > Rhizobiales > Aestuariivirgaceae > Aestuariivirga. The sequence continues at coordinate 28,199 of CAVXPO010000008.1, read as the reverse complement.
GAAGCAGCACTTGCTGCCGCCAGCGCCGGTGCTGAAGCAACCAAAAAAATGGTTGCCAGCAAGGGTCGTTCGGCCCGACTGGGCGAGAGGTCACTGGGTCATATGGATCCAGGTGCGGCGTCGGCGGTGACGATTATTGCTGCCATCAAGTCTGCAGTTTTGAGCGCGGACTAAGCCGTTACTCATACGGCCCTTCAAGCCCGAGTTTGCGCATCAGGGTGACATAGCGGTTGAAGCTTTTGACAAGTTCCGGCCCGTGGCGCTCAATCTGTACGTTCAGGCGGCATCGATCTTTCATTGAAGAAAGCGCGCCCCAAATGGCGGCCATGGTTTCGGTTTCACCCTGCAACTGCGACAGCGATGTTGAGTCCTCCAGGGCGCGGGCGATGTATTCCTTGGAAGCCTTGCCCACGCAAGGAACTGCGTATGCGCCCGCGTTGGAATAACCCGCTGGCAGATCGCCTTTGAGATTGGTAACACGCCTGAATTGGATGCAGTCAAAAATCTGGTTCACTGCCTGTTTTGCGCCCTCAACGCGGGATGCATGATCCGTATCGGCAGCGGCGTGGGGCAATAGTTCAAGCTTGCCTCTATGGCGCTTCTCCACATTTAAATAAGGCGCCATTGGGCCCGAGAGCTTGCCGGAGCTGGAATCCCTGAACAGATCCGCATCAATGGCAGCATGGCGGATTTTGCCGCTGGCCAGCGCCCGGTCAAGGGCTGCCGCATCGATGACCTCACCCCTGTCGTAATTCACCACGATGGCATTGTCGTTCATTGATGCGAAGACTGATTCATTCAAGATGCCGGCGTTTGCAAATTTCTTGGTTGTCGCATTGAAAGGGCCAAGACCCGTGTGGGTGCTAATGATATCAGCGTCTTTCGCTGCTTCTTCGAGAGTGGCGGCAAACTCGAAACCTTCGGATTCAATCCATTCCCGGTGGCGGGAGCGTGCGTGAATGGCAACCTGCATGCCAAAAGCCAACGCAATATGGGCCACTTCGCGGCCGATATTGCCATAGCCGATAACCGCGATCTTCTTGCCTTCAAGTTTCTCTGTTGGAAATTCCCGCAGGTTTTTGCCTGTATCAAAATCACCCGCTACGACACGCGCATGAAGCGCGTCTACAGGCAGGTTCGGCAAAACTTTGAGCAGCGCCTTGAACACCATTTGCGCGGTGGCGCGGCTATTGAAGCTTGGCGTGTTCATCAGGGGCGCTTCACCGCCCTCGCCGCTGCCGCCGCCCCACGAAAGCGAACCCATATTGCCGGTGCCTGCACCGATGCGCACGCCGCCCAGGTTGAAGACGGAAGCCTTGGGGAGGAAAGTTGCGGCAACAATCACGGCATCATACTGGCCGCTGTCGGTTTGCGGCAGGATTTCCGTTTCGGTTGACAGGTCTGGCTGATAGAAGAAGTGGATTTTTCCAGCAGCTAATTTTGCGGCGGGTGTTAACGGGCCGTCATGGAACACCCCGCCTTTCGCGGTGATGTGGGATCTCGCTTCGCTGGGGTCTGGTTTTCCGTCGGCACCAAATTTCAAACCGACTAGATCGGCAACCAAAACCTTGTAGGCGCGGGTTGGATCATCCCTGCGTTGCCCGCCATCGTCTTTCGCCGCCGCTGTGAATGTTTCGCCCTGCTTCGCCAGATCCTCTTCCAGCACAACAATTTTGGCGCGGTGATAAGCATAGGTTAAGTTCTCCAGCAGGGCCGTTATATCCGCATGGGGACGGATGCCGCCAATCCAGGCGCGGTAATCTCCAGGGGTTCCGGGGAAGGCGTTGACATAACGCGCCACATCGAGACCTGGCTCGTAATCGCCGTTCGGATGGGTAATTCCATCATAGGACAGGAGTTGTTTGGAGCGGGCAAGTATTCGGGCTTGCACCGAGGCATCGGTAACGCCGGCGTCAATAATTTTAAGCAGTGTTACAGCCGCGCCCTGATGGTCAGGATCGGTCACCACAAGTTTCAAAAGATCATTGGCCTGTGTCCATTTTAATACCTCGTCTCGATTTGCGACTGAGCGCTTGTTAAGCTCGGAAACCGAGCCAATGCGCTTTTCCGCGCGCAGCAAGCCAAAGGTGGTTTCGGCAAAAGCCAGCGTCGAGAAAGTATTGATAACGCCGCCCAGCATCTTGTTCTGGGCGGGATCATAGACCGGGCCGACGCCGACGCTGCGCTCACCCGACAAAGGCAATTTGGGATCAAGCGGGGCTGCGATTTTCAGCTGGCGGGGAATGGCCCATGATGGCTGCTTTTGATTGCGGTCAACAAGATCAAGCGCCTGCGGTGTAAAGCTGATAACATAATAACCTGAAATGCCGCCAATGGCTTTTTGGAAGGGCATGAAAAGGCAGCATTTTACCATCACCTCGCGCGCCACATCCTCGCCCCAAGGCATGGCGCCCAGCATGGAAGTCGCGTCAAGCACCGCGTGGTGCTCGGTTGGACTCTGGTCAATCCACTGCAACAGATTCGCAATATCCTGCCTTGAGTAGGTTGTGGCGCCTGTGGTTTCATGGCCGACGCCGACGAAGAGTTTTATACCCATAGCGGTCAGGGCTTTGGCCGATGGAACTGCGCCTTCCTCGTCTGAGAAATGAATGCGGGTTTCATCGCCGTTGCGGGCGTAGCGCATCATCTCCACAATCTGGGCACCCCAAGACTGGCGGAAAAATCCAGATGCCTTTGCAGCCTCGGATTCGGGCGCGGGTGTATCGACAAACACGTGCTGGGATTTGTCGTGGGTCGTAATCAGGTGGAGGGCGCAGGCGGTAAATCCGGAATGGCCGCCACCCAAACCGATTGCCATTTTATTGGTTTTTGGGAATTTAAAATAGCGATGAATTTCCCGCATCATGTCGAGAATGAATTTATCGGCAGGATAGCCGCGGTGCATGGAGCGGGCAATTTCGGCAACGGTGAAAGGGCCAATGTCGCGGCCAGTGTCATCCAGCTTGCGATAGTTTTTCTCCAGCCATTGGGAAAACTCAAACCGCATCAAGCGGGATTCAACTTCATCCGCGGCCCCATCAGTTATCGGCCCTACGCCGAAGAACTGATTGAGGGTGCGTTCGGGTGGCCCATTTTTCGTCGCGTCTAGGGATAGGTTGCGTTGCGACTTAAGAAAATCCGGGGACGCCATCATTTTTACCATGCTTGATTAGCCGACACATACCGAGGGAACGGGTGCTGGCTAGAGGTAAAGCAATTTGGCCTTTGGAATAGCTATATAGCGACACAGTTCGGGCGTGAACGGACTCCCGGCTGACTGGCAAATGCTCCAGGCCAATCCCAGCCTCAACCAATTTGCAACCTGTCACTCGCCGTAGGGAATCCAGATGTTCTTGATCTGCGTGGCGTGGCGCAGATATTCTTCGCCCTGTGCCTGAGCTTCGTTACGCCAGTCGTAGAGTTTTCCCTGATTGGTCCAGGTGCTTTTGAGATTTCCAGCGGAGGCCTTTTCAACTGCTGCACAACCAGCAGCGCTGCCGTGATACCAGAGGGACGCCACCTCATCATGTTCGGCCAGCGTTCTGGCCAGTTCTTCGCGGTCACCCGTTACAATGTTCAAAACACCGCCCGGCAGGTCCGATGTTTCGAGCACCTGATAGAAATCCGTGGCAGCCAGCGGCTGGAGCGCTGCGGGAACCGCGACAGCCCGGTTGCCTATAGCAATGGCCGGCATTACGAGCGAGATGAGGCCCAACAATGGCGCCTCGTCGGGGCAGAGAATGCCCATCACACCAAAAGGCTCGTTCATCGCAAGTGTTACGTTGCGCGAGCGTGTGGCATGCACACGGCCATCATACTTGTCGGCTTGCGCTGCATAGTAGAAAATGCGGCGGATAGAGAAATCGACCTCCTCTTTCGCCGTTTTGGATTTTTGGCCCATGGCGCACAGGCGACCCACGAATTCCGCGGCACGGGCGGAGAGATTTTCGGCGATGTAGTAAAGCACCTGCGCGCGGTTATGGGCCGTGGCGGTGCCCCACGACGAGGCCTTGACGGCGGCTTCAACAGCGTTGCGAATGTCCTTGCGGTTGCCAAGGCCAGCTTCGCCGATGCTGACGCCTTTGGCGTTGAGCACGGAATAGCTATAGCCAGAGTCTGGCCTTGTTTGCTTACCGCCCACAAAGAGCTTGGCGGTGCGGTCGATACTGGCATGTTCGCTTCGCTCGGCTGGAAGGGCGGAAAGTTTCGTGTTGCTGGAAGCGACTTGGGGAAGTGATTTCAACCAATCTTTGGCCATGTATTCATACATGCCTTCCCGGCCTCCCTCGCGGCCAAAGCCGCTTTCCTTGTAACCCCCAAAACCTGCGGCTGCGTCAAGCAAGTTGGTGCAGTTCACCCACACAACGCCTGCCTTCATGCGCGCCGCCGTGTCGAGGGCAAGATTGATGTTTTCGGACCAAATGGTGGCAGCCAAGCCGTAGCGCGTATGGTTGGCCAGCTGTACAGCCTCTTCCGGCGTGCGGAATGTCATGGCGACCGCCACGGGGCCGAAGATTTCCTCCTGCACAACGGTGGATGCGGGTTCGACATCGACGAAGAGCGACGGCGCGAAGTAGCTGCCTTTGGCAGGCAGCGCGCAGGAAGACTGCAGCAAGCGGCCACCCTCCTCTTCTCCCTTTTTCACCAGTTCGCGGATGCGCTGCAATTGCACGGGGGCGACGATGGCGCCCACATCAATGGATTTGTCGAGCGGGTCGCCCACGCGCAAGGTTTCCATGCGGCGCTGCAGCTTGGCGATAAAGCGCGGTGCTACGCCTTCCTGGATGAGCAGGCGTGAACCCGCGCAGCAGACCTGGCCCTGATTGAACCAGATGGCATCCACCACGCCTTCAACGGCCGCATCAAGGTCGGCATCCTCATACACGATGAAGGGGGACTTTCCGCCGAGTTCGAGCGAAAGCTTTTTGCCGGACCCTGCCGTGGCCTGCCGGATGAGACGGCCCACTTCGGTGGAACCCGTGAACGCTATCTTGTCCACATCCCCGTGCGCTACAAGATGGGAACCCGTGGCCCCGTCGCCACAAATGATATTGACGACGCCTGCGGGGAGACCAGCCTCCCGGCAGATTTCGGCAAACGCCAGCGCCGTAAGCGGGGTAAATTCAGCGGGCTTCAAAACTACGGTATTGCCCGCCGCAAGGGCCGGCGCAATTTTCCATGCCAGCATGAGCAGCGGAAAATTCCACGGTATGATCTGGCCGCACACGCCGAAAGGGCCGTAACCCTCGAACTCGGACGCCATAAGCTCGGCCCAGCCCGCGTGATGATAGAAGTGGCGCGCCACCAGCGGAATATCAATGTCGCGGCTTTCGCGGATAGGCTTGCCGTTATCCATGCTCTCCAGCACCGAGAGGAAGCGTTCGCGCTTCTGGATCAGCCGCGCGATTGAATAGAGATGGCGGGCGCGGGCATGGCCTGACAATTTTGACCACGGCCCAAATGCCTTGCGCGCCGCCTTCACCGCCGCATTCACATCAGCTTCCGTGCCCTGCGCCACGCGGGCCAAAAGCGTGTCAGATGCCGGGTTCATCACATCGAACTGTTCCCTGCCAGACGAGGCAACAAACTCACCGCCAATAAAATGATTGAAGCCCGCCCTGTGCTTGTCAAGCCAGGCGGTGATGTGGGTGTTGGCCTCGGGCGATGGGCCGTAATCCATGGTTTCGAGAACGTGTTTTACGTTTGGCATTCAATTGACCTCAGGCAAGCGCGTGGTGGGACAGGGCGGCATAGCGGCCGGTGACGAAGTGTTCGAGCTGGCGCTCGATGTCGGCCAGCATGGCGCTGGCACCGATGCGGAACAGCCCAGGCTCCAGCCATTCGCGGCCCAGTTCCTCCTTCATCAGGATAAGCCATGCGATTGCGTCTTTTGCGGTGCGAATGCCGCCCGCCGGCTTGAAGCCAATCTTTTCGCCGGTGCGCTCGCCGTAATCGCGCAACGCCCGCACCATGGTGAGGCTTACAGTCAAGGTGGCGTTCACTTCCTCCTTGCCTGTCGACGTTTTGATGAAATCGGCCCCCGCCATCATGGCAACCATGCTGGCTTTGTAAACATTGCGCTGGGTTTTCAAATCGCCGGTCGCGAGAATGGCCTTGAGGTGCGCCTCGCCGCAGGCCTCGCGCATGGCGGAAACCTCATCATAAAGCGCTGTCCAATCCTGCGTCAGAACCTGGGCGCGGTGGATGACGATATCAATTTCACGCGCTCCCTGGTCGACTGCATAATGAATTTCGGCAAGCCGCTGCGGCAGCGGTGTAAGGCCTGCGGGAAAGCCTGTGGCAACCGAAGCAACGGGAATGCCGGAGCCCGCGAGCGCTTTCACCGCTGGCGCCACCATGGCGGGATAAACACAAACGGCGCCCACAGTTGGCGGATCATCGCCAAGGCCCAGGGCCTTCACGATGTCATCGCGCAGGGGCCGTTTCGCCTTGGCGCACAATCTGTGCACCCGTGCATCCGTGTCATCGCCTGCCAGCGTCGTGAGATCAATGCACTGCAAGGCCTTCACCAGCCATGCTGCCTGATATTCCTTCTTCACGCTGCGGCGCGTGGTCAGCGTGGCCGCGCGGCGTTCGCTGGCGGAAAGATTGACTTGCACCTGTTCAAACCATTCCGGATGAAGCGGCGTCCCCTTGTTGCGGGAGTGCGGCAGGTTATGTCCAGCAGGTTGCAATTGAATTTGGTTCATAAGGTTCTATCCACACAATTCCTCACGCAACATACCTCTGCGTTTTGCAAGAGGGCCACCGTACACCACAATGATCCATGCGGCGAGAGCTTGGAATTTTGGCTGCCCTACCTGCTGGATTGATTTTGAGGTTGCTGAAACCTACTCCGCCGCCCGCCGGATCGGCTCTAGCACTGTTGCGCCAGGCGCAACCGATTCTGCAGCTGTTCCGCCGTGCCTTCTGCCCATGATGCTGTAAGCGCAAGGCACCACGAACAGCGTGAGCACAGTGCCAAGCGTCATGCCGCCGATGATGACCCAGCCGATTTGCATGCGGCTTTCAGCCCCGGCACCCGACGCCAGGACCAGCGGAACGGCACCAAGCACCATGGCGGATGTGGTCATCAGCACAGGGCGCAGCCGCAAGGTGGCACCTTCGATGATAGCGTCAAAGCGCGTCGCTCCTTGCGATTGCAGGCGGTTGGCAAAATCAACAATCAGGATGCCGTGCTTGGTAATAAGGCCAATAAGGGTGACAAGACCGATTTGCGAATAGACATTGATGGTGCCGCCGGTGAGATAAAGCGCCGTCAAAGCCCCTGCCATCGACAGCGGAACACTGAGCATGATCATCACGGGATCGCGGAAGCTTTCAAACTGGGCGGAAAGCACGAGATAAATGAAAGCCAGCGCCAAAAGGAAAACAAAGGCGAGGTTGGAACTCGCGTCCCTGAATTCGCGAGCCTGGCCCGTCAAATCCGTCACCACATCATCAGGCAGCACGTCCTGGGCCGCCGCATTGAAAGCGGTGACCGCCTCACCCAAGGTGAAGCCCGGCGCGAGGTTTGCCTGAATGGTGATGGCGCGCAGCTGATTGAAACGGCGGAGATCACGCGGTGCCACGGCCTCGCGCGCCTTGACGACGTTTGACAGCTGCACCATTTCGCCGCTGCTGCCGCGCACGAAAATATTGGCCAGCGTATCAGCCGACGTGCGCTCGGACGCGGGCAACGCCACGGTGACGTCATACTGCTCGCTGCCGATTTCGAAGGTGCTGACATTGCGGCCGCCCAGCAGGGTTTCCAGCGTGCGGCCGATCACGGTGACGTCAAGCCCCAGGTCGGCGGCGCGCGCCCTGTCAATCTCAATCCGCACCTCGGGTTTGTTGAGCCGCAAATCCGTATCAAGATCAGCCAGGCCCGGATTGTCCTTCAGCCGTTCCACCAGCTTGTTGGCCACCTCATTGAGCTCCGCATAGGAAGCCGATGACTGGATGACAAATTGCATTGGCTTGCCAAAACCCCGCGTGCCAAGGGAGGACGGGTTCGAGGCGGAGGCCTGCAGCCCGGCGATGGCGCGGAGCTTGGGCAGCAGCTTCTGCACGGTTTCCTGCTGGGTTACAGTGCGCTCGCTCCAGTCCTTGAGGCGGGCGAAGGAATTCATCTGGGTCACGTCGCCGGAGCCCACAATGAGAAGGGCCGACCGCAGGTCTGGCGTGTCCTTGAGGATGTCCTCGACCTGCTTGGCGTAGCGCTGGGTGTAGGCAAAGCTCGCCCCTTCAGGCGCGTTGCCAGAAACAATCACGGTGCCACGGTCTTCCGTGGGCGAAAGCTCGGACTTGAGCTGCGTAAACAGGAAGGCGCCGAAGCAGGCGATGCCGAGGGCCGCCAGCATTACCAGCCAGCGCAGTTTCAACACCACTCTCAATGCGCCACGGTAGGCCCGGTCGAGCCCGGCGAGCAAATTTTCCATTGCGCGGGCAAAGAAATTCTGGCGTTCGGAATGCCTGAGAAGTTTTGACGACATCATGGGCGTCAACGTGAGCGCCACGAAACCCGACACGATCACCGCACCCGCGAGGGTTACCGCAAACTCGAGAAACAGCCGGCCGGTTCGGCCTGGCGTGAAAGCGATGGGCGCGTAAACCGCGGCAAGCGTAAGGGTCATGGCAACAATTGCAAAGCCCACCTCCCGCGCACCGCGGATGGCGGCATCAAAAGGCTTCATGCCCTCTTCCACATGACGATAGATGTTTTCCAGCATGACGATGGCGTCATCGACCACAAGGCCGATGGCCAGCACGAAGGCGAGCAACGTCAGGGTATTCACGGTAAGGCCCGCCGCATACATGATGGCGAACGCCGTGATCAGCGACACGGGGATCGTCACCACCGGAATGATCGCGGCGCGGAAGGAATGAAGAAAAACCAGGATAATGAGAATGACGAGGCCGGCGGCCTCGAGGATTGTGGTGAACACATTGCTGATGGAGCGGTCAATGAACACGGTTGAATCAAACCCAACTTCAATGGACGTGCCCTCCGGCATGGATTCGTTGATCCCCGGCAGCACGCGGTTCACCGCATTGGCCACATCCAGCGGGTTGGCCACCGCCTGTTTGACAATGCCGATGGAAATGGCGGTCTGGCCATCGTAGCGGCTTTCACGCCGGACATCGGCGGTGCCCAGCTCAACTTTTGCCACATCGCCAAGCGTCACCTGCAACCCGCCCGCGGGCTTGAGGATGACCCGCGAAAATTCCGCGGCAGTGCCAAGCGAGGTGCGCGACAGGACGGTGAATTCCCGGTCGGCGCTTTCCACGCGGCCGGCGGGGATTTCGGCATTTTGCGAACGGATCGCCGCCTCCACGTCCTGCACCGTGACGCCGTAGCCTGCGAGTTTTGCGGGATCGAGCCACACGCGCATGGCGTAGCGCCGCTCGCCGTTCACCGAAACATCGGCAACCCCGTCAAGGTTTTTGAAGCGGTCCACCACGAAACGGTCGACATAATCGGTGAGTTCGAGGGCCGTCATGGTGCTCGAGCGCAACACGAGGAAGATGATGGGTTGGGCATCCGCTTCGACCTTTGAAATCGTTGGTTCATCAATCTCGTCAGGCAGGGCGCGGCGCACCCGGCTCACGCGGTCGCGCACGTCGCTGGTTGCCGTATCAACATTGATGCCAGCCCGAAAGCGGATGGTGATGCGGCTCGATTCAGCGCGCGATGTTGACTCGATGGTATCGATCCCCTCGATGCCCGCCAGCGAGCCTTCAAGAACTTGCGTCACCTGGCTTTCAATGATTTCGGCTGAAGCACCAGAATAACCGGTTGAGACCGAAACCTGCGGCTCATCAATGTTGGGATATTCGCGGATGCTCAAGCGGTTGAAGGCCATGGCGCCAATGAGCACCAAAATGAGACTAAGAACTGTCGCAAAAACCGGTCGCCTGATGCAAAGTTCTGGAAGTGTCATGGGGCCCTCAGTTGCTTGCGCCCGGAACGATGGCAATGGCGGCGCCGTCAGCCAGCCTGGAATTTCCGGCCACGATAACCTGCTCGCCTTCTTTCAACCCCTCCAGAATTTCAACCGTGCCATTGATGCGCTTGCCAGTCTGCACTTTGGTTTCCTGCGCCTTCTCCGCGGCGGCCACAAATACCACCGCCCCGTCGCTGCGGGGAACTATGGCTGCTTCCGGCACGGTCACGGCGCTCCGCGTTTGACCGCGAACGGTCACGCGGATCAGCATGCCGGGACGCAGTTTGCCTGCCGCGTTGTCAAGGTCGGCACGAACTCTGAGCGCGCGGCCATTCACATCAACCAGCGGATCAATCGCCGCAATTTTTGCTTCGAAACTTTCGCCCGGTGCCGCATCCGCCGCTACAAGCACTGTCTGGCCCACCGATATTTGAGCAAAATAGAGCTCTGGTACACTGAAGGCAGCTTTCAGCACATCAATCTTTTCCAAATGAACAAGGGCAGCACCCGCCTGAACATAGGCACCTTCCGAAACACCACGAAAGCCGGCGCGCCCGCTGAACGGTGCACGGATGGTAAGCTTGGCAAGCTGCACTTCCGCCAGCGCCAAGGCACTTTCAGCCAACGTAAGTTGGGTATTTGATTCATCCACCACGCCTTGCGCGATGTTCTTCGATTTCACCAGCGCCGCGTTGCGTTCGGCGACGGATTGCGCCAGCGCCAGCCGCGCTTTCGCTTCATTCACCTGTGCCTTGAGCAAACTGTCATCAAGCCGGAACAACACATCGCCTGCTTTGATTTCGGCGCCATCGGCAAAGAGGATTTCAACGATGCGGCCATTTGTTTCGGCAGCAATGTCAGCTGATTTGTCAGAAAGCAATGAGCCCACCGCCGCAATATCATCACTCAATTCATTTTTTTTGGAAGTGGCGACCTCAACCGACGAAGGCGCGCGCCGCGCCTGCCCACCCTGTCCAGGTTTTGCTGTTGGCGCGTTCACCTGTGCCCGTGAGGCACCGCCCAAAAGGGTTTGCAATTGCCCAGTGGTCTGTATCCAGTAAGCGCCTGCCCCAAGTATTAGGATAAGAATTATTACTACCGCCGACCGCTTCAAATCAAGCCACTCCCAGAGGGTCGCACCACATCTGATTAATAGCATCCAATGTGGCGTCTATAATGTTATATTTAAGACGTCCGGCGGCAGGAATTCCGTCACTACTTTGATTTTCCAATTTTCGGGCAATTTGAGTTACTGAACGGGAAATTGCCGGCAACGTTCCAAAGGTATCCAAAGCTAACTTAAAACCTGGCAAATGTGGACATAACATGAACACGCCGGTCAACACGCGGCCCTTCAAGCGGGCGCGGCGATGGCCGGGAACACGGGACAGGGGTTGCCCGTTTCCGCCAAAATAGGATAACGATACTTAGCCCGGCAAACGATAGGTGCGGATTGCCGTGTCGCGATAGAGTCGGCGCTGTTCGGCGTCGCTTGCACCTCGCACGACTTCATCGATGATTTTTACCCACGCGGGATAAGTGTGTGTGAGTTCAGAAACTGTCCAGTCACTGCCATACATCACGCGATCAAACCCAAAGCTGTCGATGACGTGCGACACATAGGGCTTTACCTGATCCCCCGTCCATTTCCCATGGTCCGCTTCGGTTATGGCACCTGAAATCTTGCATACAACATTGGGGAACTTCGCAAGTTCTGTGATCTGGCTCCACCAGGGTTCGCGCAGGCCGTTCTTGATATCGGGCTTGCCAATATGGTCAAGCACGAATGAGACTTCGGGGCAGCGCTTCACCAGTTCAATCGCATAAACCATCGCCGTATGCTTAACGCAGATATCAAAGGTGAGATCATATTTCGGCAGAAGCCGCAGGGCCGCAATGAACGGCGGCTCAAGGCAGAATGCCGGATTGCGTTCCGTTTCGATCAACCGCCGAATGCCGCTGACATTACGGATTTGCTTGAGAGCAACAATGTCAGACTCAATGATCGTTCCTTTTTCCAGGGGGACATGGGCAACAATGCCGCAGAGCCTGGAATCACGGTCGGCCAGTTCGCGGATAAAGTTTGCTTCCTCAAGATGAAGTCCCTGATCTACAGCAACTTCAGCGAACACGATCTTGTCGACGGCGACGCTTCCGCGCGCCTTGTCGAAATCGTCGAGCACGCAGGTTCGATTGATTTTGGGAACATCGGCGAGCCAGCCATACTTTAATCGCTCGACGTCATAGAGATGAACGTGGCTGTCAACGATTGGAAATTTTGGCATGGAAATTTTTCCCTTTTAGCTTTGAATGTTGTGGGGGGCCGTGATCGATTCCGATGTAAGGTTCGCAATGCGTATGGCGCTAGTCATTATCGGCATGGACCCGCTGTTATGGCAATCCCGACGCCACTCCTCTCTCATCCGATCATCTTGTCATTCGACGACCGCAATCCCTGCACGCTAGTATAAGTTTCCGCCCTGCAGAAGTGCCGAGGTACCGCGTTTTCAGAGATGATATGACGTGCGACGCAGGACTGCCGGCAACCTTGCAGTTTTCGGTGCCTTGGAAGTAGCCAAGCCCGGCGACGTGATCATTGCAATATGTGAGGTGTCGGGCGTCCTCTCCGTTGGACTGCCACAAAACAATGTAAAACAATTTGACAGGGAACCCTGCCAGTTGCACAATTATTGGTGGAGGATGCCAAGCCAAGCCCCAAAACAGAAGTATTCAAAGACTCTCGTTAATGAGGGCCGATACGCAGACCTACCAAAAAAATCTAATGGAGTACTTCGAATGCTTGATGATTTTATCAAAGAAGCAAAGAGCCGTCGTGATGTGTTCAAGGCCATCGGCGCTACAGCGCTTGCTGGTGCACTGTTGGCCGATGCGGGGTTTGACCCCGCCATGGCACAGGCCCTGGCACCATCCGGAAAACCGATGAAGGCCGCCTTTTCCAATGCGGGCCTTCAGGCCACTTGGTGCGCGCAAGGCAAGCAGGCGGCAGAGGCTTGGGGCAAACTCATGAATGTCGAAATAACCTGGTTTGACGGCGAGCTTGCGGCTACGAAGCAACGTGCGGCTATCGACAACATGGCAACGCAGAAATGGGATTTTGTTGGCATTCAGACATTCGGTATCGGCACTCTCACGGACCCAATTCAAAAAATGATTGATGCCGGAACGCCCGTGATCGCCATGGACACGCTGGTTGCTCCTCCGGGAACAATTGCGATACACACGTTCATTGCGCCTGACAACGTGATGATGGGTTCCTCTGTGACTTCGCAACTCATGAGTGCCATAAAAGGCGAAGGCAATGTCGTGATGACGCAAGGTGCGCTCGGTCACTCCGGTGCCCAAGGCCGCGCCAAGGGCTTCAAGGAAGTGCTTGCTGCCTATCCGAATGTGAAGCTCATCAATGAAGAGCCAGCGGATTGGGATGTAACCAAAGTAGCCCGCATCTGGGATTCGATCCTTACCCAGAACGACAAGATCGCCGGCGCCTTCTTCCACAACGACGACATGGCGCTCGCTGCTTACAACGTAATGAAAGCCAAGGGCCGCACCGATATTATCATCGGCGGTGTGGATGCCATGCCACCTGCCGTAAACGCTGTTCTCGAAGGCACTATGCTTGCAACCGTGCGTAATCCTTCCTGCCGTATTCATGGTTGGGCGGTGGCTGCCGGTGTAGCGGCAGTGCAGGGTGGCGAAAAAGCTGGCGCGGATATTCCAAACTTTATCCTGGCTGACGGGCCCGTTATTACCAAGGAAACGGCTCCTGGGCATCTCTGGCTCCAGAAGAACTTCTTGATCTGATCCGTTCATGACGGCTCAATCGAATAGCAGGGGCGGCTTGCCGCCCCTGCTTGAATTATCCGGTGTTTCAAAATCATTTGGCGGCATCGCGGCGCTGAAGGATGTAGATTTCACCCTCAATACTGGCGAGATTCACGGTCTTGTCGGCGAAAATGGCGCGGGCAAGTCTACGACCATGAAAATCATCGCCGGGGTCTATCCCGACTATGAAGGCGAAATGCGTGTGGAGGGAACGCGCGTGCATTTTCGCTCTGCGCGTGATGCTCTGGCTGCCGGAATCGGTATGGTGCATCAGGAGCTGTCGACCATTCCTGATTTGACGGTTGCCGAAAACGTATTCTTGGGCCACCAGCCGCTCACCAAATTCCATACGGTCGATTGGGCACGCATTAACCAAAATGCCGCACGCCTGATCTCGAGTCTCGGACTGGATATCGATCCCAAAACCCGCATGGGTTCCTTGCCTGTCGGTCTTCAGCAGCTCGTCGAACTTTCACGTGTTTTGTTTTCAGGTGCCCGCATCATTATCTTGGATGAACCAACATCGGCGCTCTCGCCACCGGAAGTTAAACGGTTGTTTGATGTTTTGCGAAAGATCAAGGCAGATGGGCGTGGCATCATCTTCATTTCGCACTTCCTCGATGATGTGCTGGAGATTTCTGATACGGTAACGGTCTTTCGCAATGGCAGGAAAGTCGCGACCGAAGCTGCGGCCACGCTCAACAAGGATGCAGTGATCTCGCACATGATCGGACGCGGATCGATTGGCATGCATATGGGCGAAAGCGCTGAGCTGACGGGTGATGATGCCAAGCCCGTGGTGCTTGCCGCCGAAGCCATTGGCGATGGCAAGCTGTTACGGGATGTTTCGCTCAAATTGCGAGCTGGCGAGATCACCGGAGTTTATGGCTTCATGGGATGCGGACAAATCGAATTGGCGCGTGCGCTCTTTGGCAAGATCAGGCTGAAGCGCGGGCGGTTCTTGCTGAATGGTTCGCCGAAGTCTTTCAAATCCACAGCGGCGGCGCGTGGGCAAGGCATCGCCTTTGTTCCCGAGAACCGGCGCATGATGCTGTTCCGGACGGAGCCGGTTTACAAGAATATTTCGATCGCAATTCTTGACCGCATCCACCGGTTTTTTCTCAAACCAAAGTCGGAGCGGGCAATTGCAGGAGACCGGGCTACGGATTTGCAAATCAGGCCACCCAATACCAACATGATGCTGGGTTCCCTGTCAGGTGGCAACCAGCAGAAAGTGGCGCTGGCGAAATGGCTCACGCATCTCCCGAAAGTCCTTATACTCTCCGAGCCCACACGCGGCATGGATGTGGGAGCCAAGGAAGACGTTATTCGCATTGTGAAGGACCTGCGCGACAAGGGCGTTGCCATTCTCGTGCTTTCAACTGAACCGGAAACGATTCTGACCCTCGCTGACCGTGTGAGCGTGTTGCGCAAAGGAAGCGTGGCCAAAGAATTCAATAGTGGAACAATCCACAAAGCCGACCTTCTGGCGGCGGCATAGGGACAGTAAAGATGAGTGTGACCGACATACAAAAAGCCGCCGGCTTACCGGACTGTTGAAAGATCAGCTACGAAACATAGCGCCTGTGTTTACCTTGCTGGCGCTTGTCATTTTCTTCACGGTCGCAAGCTCATCGTTTTTCACGATGGTCAATTTCATGAATATCCTGTCGCAGATTTCCATTACGGCGATCATTGCGGTGGGCTTGACCTACGTCATCCTCACATCCGAAATTGATCTTTCGGTCGCTGCCGTTGCCAATGCGATAGGGATCACGATTGCCTATTTCACGATGCAGCCCGACTATGTTAACATCGCAAACCTGCCGCTCCCCGGCATCATCGCAATTGTGCTGACATTGCTCAGCGCGCTGGCTTTTGGGCTTGTCACAGCCTTTGGCGTTACGTGGATTGGCATTCCATCATTCATTATGACCTTGGCAATCATGCAGATTGCGAACGGCGTGTCCGCACTGCTGGTCCGGGGACAGATTGCCTATTCCTATCCTGATCTCATTACCATGCTGGGATCCGGATCGATTTTCGGAATCCGCTGGACAATTATCGTCGCGATCATTTTCCTGGGTGTAGGGCACCTTGTTCTCACCTACACGCGTTTTGGCCGGTATATCTATATGACGGGGGGCAATCGCGAGGCGGCAGAATATTCCGGCGTCAATGTGAAGTTCATCATTGGCGCGGTCATGGTGATTTCCGCCATGTGTTCCGGCATCGCGGGCATGTTGGCTGTTGCCTATTTTGGCTCTGCCCAACAAAACCAGTTTGACAGCTACCTGCTGGATGCGATTGCAGCCGTGGTGGTGGGTGGCACCAGCCTTTTTGGCGGGCGCGGCGGAATTGGCAATACGATTATTGGCCTGTTGGTTTTGGGCGTCTTGAACAATGGGCTCGACCATATTCAGATCGACAGTTTCCTGAAAATTCTAATTCGCGGGCTTATTCTTTTGACAGCCCTCATCATCAATGTTTATGCGCAGAAACTGAAGGAAAACGAATAGAAAATCTAGTCCCGCTCAGGAAACAGGGCTTTCAAGCCTTCGGCTGACGCTTTGGCAATGCCGCGTTCAGTGATCAGCCCGGTGATGAGACGCGCTGGCGTTACGTCGAAAGCAGGGTTTGCGGCGGGACTGCCTTCGGGAGAAATGCGCACCCGTGTTGTCGTGCCATCCGCTCCAAGGCCCTGCACGAAGGTTACTTCCGCAGCGTCGCGTTCTTCAATCGGAATTTCTTTCACGCCGTCACGGACCGTCCAATCAATGGTGGGCGAAGGCAAGGCAACATAAAAAGGAACATTGTTGTCTTTCGCTGCCAAAGCTTTCAGATAGGTGCCAATCTTGTTGCACACATCGCCGTTGGCGGTGGTGCGATCCGTTCCCACGATCACCATATCCACCTGGCCGTGCTGCATGAGATGGCCGCCGGCATTGTCAACGATCAGCGTGTGCGGAACGCCGTGGTTGTTGAGTTCCCAAGCAGTGAGTTGGGCGCCTTGATTGCGTGGTCGCGTTTCATCAACATAGACATGAACCGGGACTCCTGCTTCGGTGGCCATGTAAATTGGCGCCGTCGCTGTGCCATAATCCACGGTGGCGAGCCAGCCGGCATTGCAATGGGTCAGGACATTAACGGGTTCACCCGGTTTCTTGCGCGCGGCAATCTGTTTGATGATCGCGAGGCCATGCTTGCCCATCGCGCGATTGAGTTCGACATCTTCCGCAGCAATGGCCGCTGCCCGGGCGTAAGCAGCATCCATTCTCTTGGACTCAGGCTTGCCGCGCAGCAGGCCGCGCATTTCATCCAGGGCCCATTTCAGGTTGATGGCTGTTGGACGGGTTTCATGCAACCTTTCCCAAACTGCGTCGAGAGCCGCGTTGCTTGCGTCGCTCGCCATGGCAATGGCCACGCCATAAGCAGCAGTCACACCTATTAGCGGCGCACCCCTGACCCACATATCACGAATGGCAGTTGCAACATCATCAACTGTCTTTAATGTGACAATGCGAAACTCATGGGGCAACCAGCGCTGGTCGATGATGTCAACGGACCGGCCATCGGTGTTCAGCCAAATGGTGTGATAATGGCGGGATCCGACTTTCACGTGACGATTTCCTCCTCAAGCCGTGTCGCTAATTTGTTAACTTCAAATATGCTGTGAATGTGATGCCGGTTAACCGCGAGGTGGCGTCCCAGTTTCAACGCCTTGGTTTCACAATGGGCACGGGTGTCCGCGTTTTCAATCGTTTCAAAATCCGCATTATGCGCAAGCCCTAGAATGCGTCGGTGCATTTCAACGCCTGCAAAGCCCAGCATGTCCATCCAGATCCCCTGCAGCACCAGATCAAGCGCCTGTTCGGATGCCAGCATGTCTCCCTGGTCCTCGAAGAGGGCGCGTTGATACAGGATGCCGTTGCGCTCGCTGTGCCAGAGGCTGGAAAATTCGGCGCGAAATGTTTCCCATATTTCCACAATGATTTTCATGAGATAGGCGCGCATGCTGTCACGGCTGCCACCAGCCTCGTGTCCGGTTTGTGAAAAATAACTCATCCAGAAATTGGCGAGCAACATGCCGACATCAAAAGCCATGGGACCGTAGAAGGCAAATTCGGGATCAATCACGCGGGTCTCGGCTGCAGTTACCATTACCGAGCCCGTGTGGAGGTCGCCATGCAGAAGCGTTTCCGGTGTCGCCGCAAAAATGTGTTTCAGGCGCTGTGCGGCCACCTTGAGGTCGCGGTCGGCGCGGAGCTGGGCCGCAATTTCATCAAGTTGTGGCGACGTATGCCGATTGAGTTTGGCATCATAGTAGGGATCACTGAACACCAGGCTTTCAGTGATATCGCAAAGGGCCACATTGTCCGCAAACAGGGCGAGATCAGCCTTGCGAAGCTTGGTATCCAAACAAAGATCAGAGCCGCGGAAAAGCGTGCGCGCGAGGAAAAGCCCCAAGTCTTTCGCAATTTTTGGCAGCTCCCTGCCATCAATCAGCGCGCGGCGCAGAATGATATGGGGCGAAAGAAATTCCATGACGATAATCGCCTGCTCCGAATCGAAATGGAAAATCTCCGGCGTCATTCCCGGATCGCGCTGGCTCTGCCGTGACAGCGCGTTGTACTCAAAGAAGGAACGTTTCAGTGGCAGTGGCCAGCTGTCCCCAACAAGTCTCACATAGGGCAAGGCTTGCTTGACAACCGCCGCCCCCTTGGAGCCTTGAACGATAAAAACCAGATTGAGATTTCCGTCGCCGACTTCCCGCACATTCCAAGTTGACTGATCATCGCCAATGCGGTTCTTCAACGCGGCAAGACCACCAAGCCGCTGGGCAAGCGTTGCCGGGCTCAACGCCACAAAATCCTTGTATGATGTCATATTTGTCCCGCAGTGAGTTACCGAAATTGTCCGGGAACTCTACGTGAAGCCGGGTAAAGTTCAATATGCTATTTCCACACGAGCCAGGTGCACCGGTGCTTGCTCCACCGCTTGCAAACCTGGGTTTTCCTCGGTTTGGAAGTGTTTGCGACCTTCAATCCAAAAACCTGAGTCTCAAGCTTTTTTGCTTTTGCTGCCAGCTGCGCGTTCACATCTTTCAGTTCCGCGATTTTTGCTTCCAGCACTTTTGTATCGAGCGCGCAGAATTGGGTTTGCGGCGGCGGTTGCTTGAACACGACGGTCTGCGCATTTGCCACAGTGACGCCAAATAGGATAAAACTCATGGCAATTGCAGCTTTGAGCCCGCTCTTGAATGACACTAAATCCATACTGAAACTCCTTACAACCGTGATACGTTGAAGCGGTTCCAGATGGGTATTTATTGCATTCTACCGGAGGTCCGCCCTCAATGAGCATCTAGTCCTAGCTTTTGGATTTTTTAATTTTAATCCAAAATTAGGGTTAATGGGCGTCGTAAAGAAATAAGTGCGGCCAGCTGTTTTGCTTTTGATAAGCCGCGTGAGGTGGTGGCAGTAATTTTCAGTTCCGGAATCACCTCGTTGACAGCCGCGTTGGCTGTCGAAAGAATGCCCCAGGCAAGCGGTTTCATTTTGGCAGGAGATTCATGAAGGCGCTGAATTCTTCGTCAGCGATTGGCACGAGGTGTTCCTTGGCGGGGTATGCCCCGGTTGCAACATCCTTGTTGAATTCGCTGAATGCGGCAATGCGTTCTTGCTGCAAGCGGTCATATTCGGCGCGGAAGTTGCGATAGGACTTGGCGTGGCGTGGCTTGTGGCCACGGGTGTAGCCCAGCACGTCTTCAGCGAAGAGATACTGTGCATCACCCCCCGGCCCTGCCCCCATGGAGAGCATGATGAGCGAAGTGCGCTTGGAGATTTCGGCGGCCACACGGTCTGGCACCACTTCAAGCTCGGCACCAATGGCGCCCGCGGCTTCAAGCTGTTTCACATGGTTATAGATATTGATGGCGCTGGTGGCTGTCTTGCCGACGGCCTTGAAACCGCCAGTCCATGTAGCTTTGGAAGGAATGAGGCCAACATGGCTGATAACCGGAATGCCTTCGGCGGCAAGACGCGTAATAGTGTCAATGCTGCCGGCGCAATAGCAGGCATCGCCGCCTGTCATTATGGCTTGGTGGGCGGCGCGGATATAATCCTCATAGGTGCAGAGCGGGCCATAGAGCAGGCCCACTTGCACGAAGCAATTGCCCGCGGCTTCACGCATCTCTGGCGTCCAGATTGGCGCGATGATCGACAGGATATCAATGCCGGCGGCAGCGGCAGCTGCGGCTTCATCAGGAGTATCCACGAACAGCATGCTGAGCTGGCGCTTGCCTTTGAGGGCGCGGAGATCGGCTACGGTCAGGCGGTTGTTTTTCACGTAAGTTGTCCCTCAAATGGCTTGCGGTTTGAAATCGCTTTCTTCAGCAGGTGCCACGGCCTTCAAGAGTTCAACTGAACGCCTAACACCCTCGAGGCGAGATAGCATAACATCCTCGTGTTCGATAGAGAGCCAGCCATCATAGTTGTTCATGCGCAGCCGATAGCAGAAATCGCGCCACCAGCTTTCGCCATGGCCATAACCCAAGGTTATATAGCTCCAGGCGCGCGCCGGAATATCCATGAGCGAACCGTTCTCGAGCAGGCTTGTGGTGTCGGCCTTTGGCTTGTTGATGAAAGTGTCCTTGGCGTGCACGTGATAGATGGCATCGCCTAGCGCGTCGATAGCTGCAATCGGATCCGCGCCCATCCACATCAAGTGGCTCGGGTCGAGGTTGGCACCAACTACGGGGCCAATTGCGGCGCGCAGTTTTAGAAGTGACGGCACGTTATAAATCAGCTGGTTGCCATGAAGCTCGACGCAGAGCTGCTCAACGCCATTGTTTTTGGCGAGTTCAGCGAGGTCAAGCCAATAGGGCAAGAGCTTTTCTTCCCACTGCCATTTCAGGATCGTTTGGGTTTCCGGCGGCCACGAGGACACAACCCAGTTTGGCATAATATCCTTGGGCCCACCTGAAGGCAGGCCAGACATGAGACAGACTTTTTTGATGCCGAGAACACCTGCAAGCTTGATGGTGTCGTGCAGCACCTTGGACTGCCGCTCACCATCCGTTGGGTGCAACTGATTGCCGTTGGCGTTGAGCGCCGTGAGTTTCAACCCACGCTCCGCGAATGCGGTTAAGAAGTCGCGCCGCGCAGCGGAATGGGCGAAGAGGTCTTCCATATTGATGTGCGGCGCTGACGACCAATTTCCGGTGTTGATTTCAACACCTTCAATGCCGAGGCGGGCTGCCGTATCCAGCATCTCGGTAAGGCTGAGATGGGAGAGCGAGTCTGAAACCATTCCGATTTTCATGGGATTTTACTTTCACAATATCAATAAAGTTTTGGCTTGCTGACGTGGGAAACGGCAACCGTTGTTCCACTGGCAAGGGAGGCAACGCCTGCTTCGGCCACTAGGGTTGCCGCATAGCCATCCCACGCGCTGGCGCCCACGGGTTTGCCGCTCGCAATGGAATTGATCCAGGCCATATTTTGCAATCGGTAAGCATCGGCAAAGCGCGGCCGCCAATCTTCGGGGTAGCTCACGACTTGCGACAGGTTCACATTGGTTTCGCTGTGTACCGGTGAACGCAGGGAAACAGATCCCTTTTCGCCCACCAGCTCACCGCGCACATCATAGCCATAGGCTGCATTGTTGTTGATCTCAATGTTGACAAGCTGGCCTGCGACAGTTTTTGCCACCATGAAAACTGGCGCACCCACCTTGTTTGAGTCCGCAAATTCCGGACGGAACACCGAAATCTCGGCAAAGTCGGTCTCGAGTACGAAACGGGCAATGTCATATTCATGTGGCGCCGAATTTGAAATCGCCATTTGGCCCGTGAAATTTGCGGGAGCAGAAACATTGCGATGGAAGCAATGAAACATCAGGGCAGGTCCAACTGTCCCCGATTTCAAAATCCGTTTCATGTCCACATAGGAAGGATCAAAGCGGCGCATGAAGCCCACTTGCACAAGACGCTTGCCGCAGCGCACTTCGGCGTCCATGATCTTCAGGCATTCAACCGAGGTTGGGGCCAGTGGCTTTTCACAGAGCACGGGTTTTTTTGCAGCGATGGCCGCCATGGTGAGCTCGCCGTGGGTGGCATCGGGGCTGGCAATGAGGATTGCATCAACTTCAGCACTGTTGATGACAGCTAACGGATCGGCGGAGACATGCACAGCACCGGATTCTTGCGCGATCGTCTTGGCACGCACGGCATCGGCATCGCATACGAATTGCAGGGTTGCGCCGGGAATTTGGGTTGCGAGGATTCTTGCATGATCAGCCCCCATGATTCCTGCACCAATCAAACCTATTCTTACCGCCACTGTTCTGCTCCTGCTTTTTTGTCTTTATAGCGTGAGTTGTGGGCTCATGCGAATTCAACCTGTAAATTAAAGAGCCGGCCGCGAAGGGAGTCCGCGGCCGGCCAAGTGGGTGTTGTCAACGCATCCAATATCGACGCCGTTGTTGCTGGCGCCGAATCTGGCATGCGTTAATCAACACCCGGTCCAGTGAGGATGTCGGCGCCTGGCATCAGGCCAGCGTCGCGAGATAGCCGCGCGCGATAATCGCCTGCAGGTAGCCCTGCTGGTCAATACCGGCGAGAACTTCGCCAGCCTTGACTGCGTCGCGCACTAGAAGCGCGGTCGTTGCCGTGCTGCCCACAACTGTTACCGGAGGTGTCCTCGCCACTGCATCGTCCTTCCCATTGCCCGATTTGGAATTTTTGTTCTATTTTTTGTTTATCAGGCTACAAATATTTCATCATGTAAAGAACATCATTGCAATGGCAAACTAGGGTATTTTTGGTTTATTTTACACCAAAAATGTTCGCAAATGCAGCATTTTGAATTATTCTTGTGTTGATCTGAATTGACATGATGCAAATAACATCATACGATAAGCTATGGACCAGAGCCAAAAACCGCCAATCAAGCCCGAAACGGAAAGAGGCTGGAAAGGCCCGACCGTCATTGAAATCGCCAAGGAATCTGGCGTTGGCACAGCTACGGTTGACCGCGTTTTGAATGGCCGCAACAGTGTGCGCGATGTAACCCGCCGCAAGGTGCTGGATGCATTGGCAAGGCTTGGCGGGCGGGCCGAAAAACCGGGGGGCTTCACACTTCGCCGCATCGCATTCGTGTCTGACTCGGGCGTAAGCTTCAATCGGACCTTGGAAGAAGCGGTGCAGGACTACTGTGCGGACCGGACTGATATGGAATGCCCGTTTCATGGTGTGACGACTTCACAAGTGGAAATCATCAAGCTGGCCCAAATGATTGAGCGCGCCGCTGAAAATGCTGATGGGCTTGTTGTGGTGGCGCGCGAAGATTTGATGGTGAATCGGGCGCTGCGCAATGTTGCGGGCCGCCGCATTCCGGTAATTTGTCTTACCACGGACCTGCCAAATTCAGGCCGCACGGCCTATGTTGGCAGCGACCAGACCAATGCAGGGGCGACCGCTGCCTATCTTATGGGGCAAGTGGTGGGTGCGCGACCGGGAAAAATTTTGCTTGTATACAGCGCTCCCTATCGCGGGCAGGAAGAACGTGAGCTGGGTTTCCGCCGCGTGCTGCGCTCAGAATTTTCCCACCTTGAAGTGGATGAGCGCGTGCATTCAAACGACGATACGCAACAGGTTTATGGGAATGTGCTGCGTTATATCAAAGATCATGGCGCTCCTGTTGGCATTTACAATGTGGCGGCGGGCAACATCGGCATTGGCAAGGCCCTGAAAGATTTAGAGCTCGTTGGCAAGGTGACCTTCATTGGCCACGAGCTTAATGCCAATTCACGCACGCTTTTGGAAAGCGGAATCATGCAATTTGCCATTGGCCACGATGTGAACCGCGAAGTGGCCCTAAGTTTAGAATACATGCACGCTTATCTGGACAAACAAGCCACCCCCACACCGAGACCGACGCAGGTGCGGGTTTACACGAAATACAGCTGCAATTAGCGTACTCCGGGCGAAAGCCGGCAGAATGCTTTGGGTCGCAAGGCAAGCGGCGATCACGGCAGCAACAATCAGCAGATGGATGCGCGAAGTGCGAACCACTTTGGCGCGCTCGCAATCGGGCACGAAATGCTTGCCATCTCCGGTGAGATCGCCGCTGGCATTCTGGATCAGGCGCTTGAACTGCGCGATGCCATTCCTTATGAAAAGGAAGTCAAGGAACTGGCCGACAATATCTGGTGGGCGAGGCGCTGCAATTTCAGGGTCTTTGCCAACAATCAGCGTGTGGGTGTGATGACGGGTGTGGCTCCAGCGATAATAGAAACCTTCACGCAGGGTCATGAAAGCGCAGAAATGAAAAAACGCGTCATTGATCCAGCGGGTTTTGAAAGGCGTGCCGTGGGAGAGCTCATGGTGCCCCTCAACAATTATTTAAACAGAACAATGACGCATGAGCCACAATTCAGCCTCAAAGGAGCCTTCTATTTATATGTCGTCAGAGGAGGTTTTTTCATCTCAACTTAGCCAGATCAGCAGTTATTACGGATGCCACTTCTTTCGAAACTCCGATGCCAATAGCGCCAGATATGTCCTTCGACGGGCGGTCGATGTTTCTTTGAAGACCAGCCAATCGCACGCAGCGCTCAATTTCTGAGGTATTTCGCGATCATAACAACGTCAGGAAATTTCATGACGATAGCAGGTCATGAACTGTTCAACTGGCAAGCAGCCACGCGCTCTTTGCACAAAATTAAAACCAAGGGACCATTCCAAATTCAGCGATCTGAAATTGCTGTTGACGTTTGAATTGCCATTACGCGATTAGAATAACAAATAGTTTGTCGTTGCACATCGAGGAGTTAATCACTTGAAAAAAAATGCTTCCAATTTTCTGCTGTTGGCGTTCGCCGCAGCACTGCTTTCGTCCACAGCCTCGCCGCTTCATGCCCAAGGCATGATTTCAGCGCCGGGCGCTGAGGAAATAGAGGGCTTTGAAGGGCTCAAGAATACTACCCCGCAAGAACTTGCAACCATCCAGCGCCTGCTGCGGAGGCTTGGCTATCTGAAAGCGGATACGTTAAGCAAGGAAATGGACGGGGAAACTGCCAGCGCACTCGCAGCACATTTCAAAAATACCAAAAAATTGCCAGGGGCCATGACGGCCGAACAGGCAGTTTATTCCTTATTCTCAGAGGCGTGGGCCAAAGAAGGGTGGGCTACCGGCAGCGTGGCTGGGCAGAGCCTTGTGGTGGACCAAACCGAAGTGCGCGCCGCCCAGGAAGTTTTGAAAAAGTTGGGTTACGAACCAGGGCCAGTGGACGGCGTGTTCGGACCCGCAACACTTTCCGCCGTTGAATCATTTCAAGAAGACAATGGTTTGAGGGTAAAGGGGCTTCTCACGCGAAACATGCAGCAAAATATCATGCGGGCCTTGAAGTTTGCTGACACCGAACCAGTCTCCACCATTCACATGCTGAACTGGAATGGATACATCAATCCCGATTCACTCGACAAGTTTGAAAAGGAAACCAACATCCGCGTGATTCACGATGTTTTTGACCTTTCTTCAGAAACCAAGGAATTGCTTCTGAGCGGCACCACAAAATATGATGTCATCGTGCAAACTGGCGCGCAAATGCGACTGGTGCTCGAGGGAACGGATGTTGTTGAAAAACTTGACTATGCCAAAATTCCCAATTCGCAGTATGTCGACCCGGCGATCCTGAAGGTCACCAATGCCCTTGATCCAGGCAATCTGCATACCTCGCCTTACATGTGGGGAACGGTCGGGCTGGCCGTCAATAATGATATGGTAAAAGCGATCAGGCCCGATGTTGATCTCGATAGCATGTCGTTGATACTTGATCCGGAAATAGCAGCCGACCTTTCGAAATGCGGGATTGCAGTCGTTGATGAGCCCATCGACGTCATTCCCTCGTTCGTGACCTATCTCGGCGGCGACATGCAGAACATAAGCACCACAGATCTTGAAGATGTGGATAGGGCGCTTTCGAAAGTTTCGAAGTATATTACGAGGGTATCTGTCGAGAGTTGGATCAAGAGTTTTGCGGAAGGAAAATACTGTGTCGTCTGGGCTTACCCCGGCGGCACTTACCGTGCGCGCGATATGGCAAAAGAGAAGGGGATCGGCAAGATCACCTACAATGTTCCCAAAGAGGGAACCCAGATGTGGCTTGATTTTCTTGTTATTCCCAGCAAGGCGCAGAACAAGGATGCCGCATATCAGCTAATCGACTTCATGCTCCGGCCGGAGGTTGCTGCGGCAAACACAAACTTCCTGCGATTTGCAAATGCCGTGACGGCATCGGCGCCATTCATTGACAAGGTGCTATTGGATGATCCGGGGCTTTACCCGCCGCAAAGCACGCTCAAGCGGATTTCGGCGATGACTCCCATATCGGTCCCCGTGGAGGAGCTGCTGAAAAGAATTTGGGACAAGCTTCCCAAAGAATAAATACGCATGCCCCTGCCGCCGGCGGGCCGCAGGGGCAAATTGCGGTCTTGCCGATAGAATTGAAGCAAGGTCAGCTGGCGAGAATTGGGTTGGCTGGGGCGGGAGGGATCGAACCTCCGTATGGCGGAATCAAAATCCGCTGCCTTACCGCTTGGCGACGCCCCAATCCAAGGGCCCCCTATAGCCGAGCATTTGGCCAGCCGCAACAGCTTGCGTCATCTAATTCAGATGATTACAATCGACCGCAGTCTGGCAACGGAGTGTAGCGCAGCCTGGTAGCGCACCTGCTTCGGGAGCAGGGGGTCGGAGGTTCGAATCCTCTCACTCCGACCATTGCCAATTAATTCAAGCCTTTGAATTGATCCTGAGCGCGCTGCTTACGCTAAGGCCTGCCACCACGGCCTTGATGATGTCGCCCAACACAAATGGCGTGAGGCCCCAGGCGATTGACGCCTGGATTGCGGCGCTTGCGTCCATGCCTTTCGTTTTGGCGGCCCAAACGGCGAGCCAGATCAGGCCTGGCACATAAAGTGCGGCTCCGCCCAAAACAGCGCCAAGCGCCATTTTTAAGGGATTTTTGGCCCAGCCTTTTTCGGCCAGCCAACCCGCGAGGGCTGCTGCCAGGACAAAGCCAATGATGTATCCGCCAGAGCTGATTATAACGCCTTCCTTGAACAGGCCCGCCTGGCCGCCCGCAAAGAATGGCAGGCCGACAAGACCTTCAATTGCGTAAAGTACAAGGGTTGCTGCCCCAAGTCTTGCCCCATAGGCAGCGCCTACGCCAAGCACGGCAAGCGTTTGCAGGGTCATGGGCACAGGGAACATTGGAATGCTCACCTGCGCGGCGGCGGCTACGAGCAGGCTGCCGCAAACGGCAAGCAGGATTGCCCGGGTCCAACTCATGGTGGCGCTCGGCCAGAGATGATTTGCAAGCGTCACATTTGCGGTGTTCATTTAGGTCATTCCCTTATGCTATAATTTCTCCAATACATCTAAGGCGATAATGGAGACCGTGCAACCGTGACTTTAAGCCGATGCCAAAACTGACGTTCGACCATGATTTTGAAGCCAGCCATGGCGTTGCCATGCAATTGTCGCCGCTGGTGCGCCGGGTCACATGCAACAACCCATCCGCCTTTACGTTCAAAGGCACCAATACATTCATCATTGGACGCGGAACTGTTGCCATCATTGATCCCGGGCCAGACGACGACAAACATCTGGGTGCCTTGCTGAACTCGGTGAGCGGAGAAACCGTGAGCCACATCATTCTCACCCATACCCACCTTGATCATTCGCCGCTGGCTGCAAAACTGCAAAAGGCGACCGGTGCCAAAACCTGTTCCGCGGTTTTCAAATCCAGGATGGATGCAGGCGTGCGGCTTGATGCCAGTGTTGACCATGATTTTGTGCCCGACGTCGTTTTGCGGGGTGGTAACATCATTGAAGGAGCGGGCTGGGAACTTCGCTGTGTGTTCACGCCGGGGCACCTGGGTAATCATATGGCTTACGCCCTGCCCCAGGAAAAAGCGCTGTTCAGCGGTGATCATGTGATGGCCTGGGCCACAACAGTTGTTGCCCCGCCTGACGGCCATATGGGCGACTATATGTCGTCGCTGCGGAAACTGTTGAAGCGGGACGACGCGATCTATTATCCGGCGCACGGGCCTTCGAGCCCAAAACCGTTGAGCCTCGTGCGGGGGGTTCTGGCCCACCGGAAAATGCGCGAGGCGGCGATATTGGAACGGGTGAAGGCGGGTGATCATAGCGTCGAAGAAATTGTGGCGCGTGTTTACACGGATGTTAACCCTAAATTGCATGCTGCGGCCGGGCTTTCAACGCGGGCGCATCTCGAGCATCTGGTTGAATTGGGACGGGTTGAGGTGAGGGAAAACAGATATCTATTTCTAAAATAGGCTCTCAAAGAGATCCTGGAGTGGCAGTATTAAGGGATCATCTG
>CAVXPO010000007.1:0-25041 GCA_963763635.1 uncultured Alphaproteobacteria bacterium | reverse complement strand
GAGAGCCCTGCTCGAGCGCGATGATGTGATCGTGGTGGCGTCCGTCTCCTGCATCTATGGCATCGGCGATGTCGAAACCTATTCCGCCATGTCCTTCCAGGTGAAAAAGGGCGAGCGCATTCCCCAGCGCCAGCTCCTCGCTGATTTCGTGCGCCTGCACTACAAACGCAACGACGCAAATTTCGTCCGCGGCGCCTTCCGCGTGCGCGGCGACACGGTGGAACTCTTCCCCTCCCATTTCGAGGACCGCGCCTGGCGCTTCTCCTTCTTCGGCGACGAGATTGAAACCATCGCCGAATTCGATCCGCTCACCGGCCAGAAGGCCGCCGAACTCGAGCAGGTGAAAATCTATTCCAACTCCCACTATGTGACACCCAAGCCCACCCTCGAACAGGCCGTGCACCGCATCAAGCGCGACCTCGAAATCCGCCTCGCCGAATTCAATGCGGCGGGCCGCCTGCTGGAAGCCCAGCGCCTGGAGCAGCGCTGCAACTTCGACATGGAAATGATGATCGCCACCGGCTCCTGCGCCGGCATCGAAAACTATTCGCGCTATCTCACGGGAAGAAAACCGGGAGAGCCGCCACCCACCCTGTTTGAATATCTGCCGGACAATGCCCTCGTCTTCGTCGATGAAAGCCACGTCGCCATTCCCCAAATCGGCGGCATGTTCAAGGGCGACTTTAACCGCAAGGCCACGCTGGCCGAATACGGCTTCCGCCTGCCGTCGTGCATTGACAACCGCCCGCTCCGCTTCGAGGAGTGGGACGCCATGCGCCCGCAAACCGTTTGCGTGTCGGCAACGCCGGGCTCCTGGGAAATGAACCAGACCGGCGGCATCTTCGCCGAGCAGGTGATCCGCCCCACCGGCCTCATCGATCCGCCGGTCATCATCCGCCCGGTGAAAACCCAGGTCGATGATCTCATCGCCGAGGTGAAGGAAGTGGCCCTGAAAGGCTACCGCACGCTGGTCACCGTGCTCACCAAGCGCATGGCCGAGGACCTCACCGAATACATGCACGAGCAAGGCGTGCGCGTGCGCTACATGCACAGCGATATCGACACGCTGGAGCGCATTGAGATCATCCGCGATCTCCGCCTCGGCGCTTTTGATGTGCTGATCGGCATCAACCTGCTGCGCGAAGGCCTGGACATTCCGGAATGCGCTTTGGTGGCCATTCTCGATGCCGACAAGGAAGGCTTCCTGCGCAGCGAAACCTCGCTGGTGCAAACCATCGGCCGCGCCGCGAGGAATGTCGATGGCCGGGTTATTCTGTACGCGGACAAAATCACCGGCAGCATGGAGCGCGCCATCAAGGAAACGGACCGCCGGCGCGAAAAGCAGGTGGCCTTCAACACCGAAAACAACATCACGCCGCAATCTATCAAGCGCAACATCTCGGACATCATGCACAGCATGTATGAGCGCGACCATGTGACGGTGGATGCGGACAGCACGCCACTGGTCGGCCACAACCTGCAAAAAGTCCTCGCCGACATGGAAAAGCGCATGCGCGAGGCGGCAGCCAACCTGGAGTTCGAAGAAGCCGCCAGGCTGCGCGACGAAGTCAAGCGCCTCAAGGCGGTGGAACTCGCCGTGATGGACGATCCCATGGCCCGCCAATCCAAAATCGAAGACGCCACCGCCAGCTGGCCCGCCGGAAAACCAAGGCCGCGCGCCAGTTCAAAAGGCGGCAAACCCGGTACAAAAACCTTCCACGGCCGTCCCCGCTAATTTTTCTTATATTTTCCCTTCTCCCCTCGCGGGAGAAGGTGGCGCGCAGCGCCGGATGAGGGGGCTGCCAGCAGCGAAATAAAACAGCCACCGCATACGCCGCTAGCAAAGAACCCTCATCCGCCCGTTGGGCACCTTCTCCCATTCTGCTTCGCTTGCGCTACGCAAAACGGGCGAAGGCGATAATCATTGGGGCCTTCGCCTGTCCTGCGTAACAACGTGAAGCAGGATGGGAGAAGGTGGCCGACAGGCCGGATGAGGGCCCTTGCTAAAAGGAAATTCTCTGGGGTAAGACACGATAGATTTTTCCCAAAACTTTGCTATATTTCTCCCCATGACAAAACTCGAACAAATCGAAAAGGCCATCGCCGCCCTGCCCCATGACGACATCGTCGCCCTGGCCGACTGGTTTGCGGAATTTCACGCCGACCTGTGGGACAAGCAGATTGCCGCGGACGCGGAAGCAGGCAAGCTCGATAAATTTGCCGCAAAGGCACGAGCGGAAATTGCGGCAGGCAAAGTCCGCCCCCTGTGAAGCATCAGGCGACCGCCACATTCTGGAAGCTCTATCGAAAACTGAAGCCGGAAATCCAGGCCCTCGCCGACAAAAACTTTGCCTTGCTTAAGAAGGACCCCAAGCACCCATCCTTGCGCTTCAAATGCATCCGTGATGATTTGTGGCTCGCCCGGATCGAACTGCATTGAACCGCTCAATAAGTTCACGAAACGGAAAAGCAGGCCGTGGGGAAAACAGAAGATAATCGCACAAGTAGCCAGCATCGAGGGCGACTTTGTGAAGCTGACGGTGCTGAAGGCTGCCGTGATAGAAAATATCATCGGCTCTGAACTCAGGCCGCATAAAGTCGGCGCGGCGATCACCAAGAAGCGGTCAACACTTCTTCGAGGTAATCCTGAAAGACTGCATTGGAGCGAGGAAGATGTACGCGCTGCGCTTGTAGCCGCAACGCACCACCGTTAGCTTTTCTTCATACGAGGATTTCACAGGCTACACTATGTCGCTACTGGGAGCCGGTTTATTTTTACCATGATATCACTTGAAACTCAGGATCAGGCTTTTTACTTTTTCATCAACCACGGGGAGATCGCGGTAATCTACGCCGTTGATACTATATCGCTGCAGATACGTGCCGCCGATGATTATATTTTCTGTGGAGCAGGACTTCTCGTCCATGTGGCAGTAAAATAAATTTTTAACTCTGCCATCGGATTTTCTTTGGAAAATGACCGCATAGGTAGGCTGCCAGTTATCGAACAGCGCATAAAAGCCGTTCTCAAGCTCCTTTACAGGCGTGTATCTGTTCTTTCCTTCGTCATCGACAGCGTCGATATTTCTTTGGATATATGCCGTCAGGTCGTGAGTGTAGCCTGTCTCTTCTATAGCACGATGGGTATCTTTGTTTTTCTCGCTGGGCATAATATCTGCTGATCCAAGACTGATATTCACGGCATTCATTTTGCGTGAGTAAGAGCTCAAAGGTGCCATATCTGGGTACAAGACAGAGAATGAAAGATACAGGATTGGCTTGCCTGCGGGTACTGGGTTGAGTGTTGAGCAGCGCGGAGCGTATTTTTTTGGAATGACCAGCGGCATCGCGAGGCTGGATTCGCCGCCAAGTTTAATCCGATAATTTCCTAACTCGCGGTCGATTGGGCACTCAACCTCTTCCGAAAATTTGTCTCCAAAAAATAAAATGCAGCCGCTGAGAGTAAACGGCAGAGCCATAAATATACCGACTAACAACGCTTTATTTCGGTATACTCTCACTCGTTTATCCCTATATTTTCAGCTTTGTTCTTTGGGAAGCCGCGCCTGTCGGGCGCGGCATTTTTAATTTTTTCTCAAATGGCTTCATTAGGTATTTGAGACGTCTTAACGCCGCGAATGTTAATGTCAACATCCTGATTCTTACAGGCTACGAGCTATGGTAATCCCTGAACCGCCCCGGGATTGCCGGAGGCTCCTCCGAATTACGGTGGAATTACGAATTACGGTGACAGTGCAGAATTACGGAATTACGGTGACAGAATTACGGTGACAGTGCATTTATTCCACCTAAACTCCTCAAATCGCCTGCGACTCTATGAAATCCAAACAATATGTCCCTGCGACCCGCCTTTGACATATGCAATTCAATCCTGAATGAATGCCTCAACACAGGCGTATAGCAATAGAGACACCCCAAATTCCGGAGCGCGCGCATGACCCTCAAAGTAATCGGAACCGGCTTCGGCCGCACGGGCACCGACTCCATGCGCGAGGCGCTCGACATGCTGGGCTTCGGCCCTTGCCACCACATGTATGAGGTGAACGCACACGAGGAGCAGAAGCGCCTGTGGCGGGCCTTCGTGCAAGGCGCGCCGACGGGCTGGGACGAGCTGTTTGCGGGCTACGCCTCCTGCGTGGATTGGCCCTCGGCCCATTACTGGCCGGAGCTGATCCGCGCCTATCCCCAGGCCCGCGTCATTCTCACCCACCGCAGCCCCGAAAGCTGGTGGGCGAGTTTCGAAAAGACGATCGTGGAAGGCCTGCGCAGGAGCACCGATCCCGCCTCCCTCGGCCTCGCCCTGATCCGCGACCAGGTGTTCGGCGGCAAACCCGATGACCGCGCCAACGCCATCGCCCGCTATGAAGCCAATGTGAAAGCCGTCATGGCGATAGTGCCGAAGGAGCGCCTGCTGGTCCATGAACTGGGCGATGGCTGGGAACCGCTCTGCGCCCATTTGGGCGTCGCCGTGCCAAGCCAGCCCTACCCCAGCCGCAACACCGCCAGCGATTTCAAGGACACCATGCTCAAGCCGCCCGCGGCTTGATGAAATCCAGCTTGTTCCCCAGCGCGCGGCGCTGCATCCGCAAGTCATAACTCATCTGCAAACGCAGAAAAAATCCTTCTGACATTCTGAAATAACGTGTCAGGCGCAAATCCGTGTCGGCGGTTACCGCCCGCTTGCCCAACACAATCTCATTAATCCGCCGTGGTGGAACGCCAATGGCACGCGCCAAAGCATTCTGCGACAATTCAAGTGGCTTCAAAAACTCTTCCAGCAGAATTTCACCAACGGTCGGCAGCGGTAGTAAGTCCTGCTTCCTAGTGGCAGTCGATGATTTCAGCGTTGTCCGCATAACCATTCACCCATCGAAAAATTATCCGCCATTGTCCATTAACCCTGATCGACCAGTAACCCTTCCGGTCACCCTTTAACGCTTCAAGCCTGTTGCTAGGCGGCTCCCGCAAGTCATCAACGGTTTCCGCTGCCTCTATCATCTGCAATTTCCGCAATCCAGCGCGCTGCACATCCTCCGGCAACCGCCGTGATCGGACGCCTTGCCAGACCAGTTCCGTATCACGCCCTGCAAAGCTCCGGATCATGGTCTCTTATAACGCATAACGTTATATGGGTCAACAGTCATCTTTTCTTTCGACTCGACAGGCGGAAAAAATATGAATTTATCCCTTGACAGGCATATTCCTGGTATGTCATTTATGTTCCTGTTTTGTTCTTTATGCGGGATAGGGAAACACCATGGACTGGGCCAAGGCCATCGAACGCAACAGCGAGACACTCAGGGGCATCGTTGCTGCTCTTCTCGCCATGCTGGGGCTTGCAGGCTCAGCCCCGGTAGCGCGGATTCCGCAGCCCCTCCACAGCGCCGTGCTGCGCCTGCTCCGGCCCGCCGAATCCGCCATGCGTCGCCTTGTCGTCATCGCGGCGCGCGGCCTTGTGGTGAAGCTCGCGCCTTCGCGTTCGATGCCGGCGGGGCCCATTGGGCGGGGCGCGGGCCTGCGTTTCTCCTTTCAATTGTTCGATCCGCGGAAAAACTTCGCAGGCCCGCACCGCCGAGCATTCACAAGGATTGCCCCGCGCATCCATATCTTCGGAAGCGATCCCCGGGTGGCAGCCCTGTGGGCAGCACCCACGCCCGCTGCTGATCCCCCTCCGCCGCCCGATGGCCTCGTCAATGCTGCGCGCCTCAGCCGGAGGCTCCAGGCCCTCAAGCTGGCGCTCGCGGATCTGCCGCGCCAGGCCCGGCGTCTCGCCCGCTGGCGGTTGAGAAGGGAAAAGGCAAAAACGCCGAAGTTCAGGTCGCCACTCAGGCCGGGCCATCCGCCCGGCTATCGCCGAAAGCCGGTTCACCAAGTTGATGAGGTGCTCATCGAATGCCATGGCCTCGCCTGCGATGCACTGAAGCCCGACACCTCCTGAAGCGCAACCCTTCGCTTCTTCTCTGCCCCGAAAGCGGCATAACCGTTTTCACCAAGGGCGGAGCTGTGCCTGATGCTGATGGCTTTCCGAAATCCGCCATCAAATCCCGAAGGCCGGAGCGTTATCCGCCCCGGCCTCAAATTTTCGTGCAGTCGTGGGGACGTTCTATTCCATGATCAGGTGCCAGACGCCGCCCACGACGCTCCTTAAACCATTGATTTATTTGCTTGTTGTGCCCATCCATCATAGGCGCAACGGCAAACAGTTTCCCGTTCGCCGCCAGTGTTGTAAGGTGCTTTTTGTCATCTTGATGCTGAGAGGTTTAGCCTGATCGCGCGCTCATGTACAATTGGAAAAGGCGGGAAAATGAGTGAATTCATTTGATTGGCAAGTTTTAAATGTGAAGGGTTCGAAGCGTGATATGCACTTTGGCATGAGTGTGAAATCGCATCTTGATCACACGCGATGCTTCAGGCTGAAAACCTGCCTTTCTATCTGCTCCCCAGAAATGCAAAGACAATGCACAGCACGAAAAGCATGAAAGACATTCCCCTCCAGAACAGCACGGGATTGCGCTCGATTAACGGTTTGTTGCCAGCGGGGATGAGGGCGGTGTTGGGCTTTCGCAAGTTTGTTGTGAAGGCGGAAAGGGCTTCGGTGCGTTCGGCGGGCTTGACGCGGAGTGCGTCTTCGAGGGCGGCGTCCATCCAGGCCGGAATGTCTTTGCGGTGGGTGGTTGCGGACACGTATTGCAGTTTCTTGATGCTGGCGGCGGCGGTGATGCCCGCGCCATAGGGCAAATGGCCGGTGAGCATTTCGTAAGCAATGACGCCCAGCGAAAAGATGTCGGAACGGTTGGACGGCGGCGTTCCCAGCAGATGTTCGGGGGCGGCATAATCGGCGGTGCCTGCGGGCACAGCGTATTTCGTTTTTCCCTTTTCATCGGCAAAGCTTGCGGCTTGCGATGAGCCGAAGTCGATGATTTTGACCAGGCCCTGGGCGTTGATCATCACATTGCCGGGCTTCAAATCCAGATGCAGCACGTCTTTGCGGTGAAGGGCGCGCAAACCCATTGCGATCTGCTCAACGATGGAGCGCACGGTTTCGAGTTCCGGGTTTGGATTGTCCAGCATCCATTGCTGCAAGGTTCTGCCATCGAAAAATTCAGTGACGTGATAGAGAAAGCGCTTGGCGCCTTTGACCTCGTGAATTTTCAAGGTGTTGGGGCTGCTGACCAAGCGCCCCACCCATTCTTCGCGGGCGAAGGCTTCGATATAGTCCGCGTCATCTTCAAAGTTTGGCGATGGGGTTTTGATGGCGAGAACGTCGCCTGTCCCTGAGTCCTTGGCGAGGTAGACTTGGCTGCGGTTGCTTTCATGTATGGGGCGAATGATGGTGAAGCCATCGAGCTTGTCGCCAACGCTTAAAAGCTTGGGAAATGGCAGTTTTGCGGAGGCGGACTTATGACCATCAGCGTCGGTTTTTCCGGGGTCGATAACGCGGATGATTTGGCAGGTGAGATTGTCGAGGCTGCCTTTTTCAAACGCCGCATCGATGACCGCGTGGGTGGCCTTGTCGCAATCATCTTTGATCAGGTTGGCGATTTCGGCTGGGGAAAGTGTGTCGTGAATGCCGTCGGTGGTGAGCACGAAAACATCACCTGCTTCGATGACTTCCTGGCGGTAATCGATCTCGAGATTTTGGTTGATGCCGAAAGCGCGTGAGAGATGTTCGAGGCCACGACCGACGCGCAGGCGATGATCGGTGGTGAGCTGTTCCAAGGCGCCTCCGCGCAAGCGCCAAATGCGGCTGTCACCTGCGTGA
Source organism: uncultured Alphaproteobacteria bacterium (assembly GCA_963763635.1). Lineage (GTDB taxonomy): Bacteria > Pseudomonadota > Alphaproteobacteria > Rhizobiales > Aestuariivirgaceae > Aestuariivirga. The sequence continues at coordinate 17,258 of CAVXPO010000007.1, read as the reverse complement.
AACAAATGGGCCGTGCCGGATTTCAACACCAAACCGGAAAAGGTGCTGACCATTCCACGCTCATCGAAATCCTGGCGCTGTCCCTGCGCATAAAGCCACGCGTTGACGGCTTTGAGAACGGTGGCCACCGAGCGTTTGACCGTCCAGCTTTCATGGGTGGCGTAATAGTCATCAAGGAACGAGCGCACACAGCATTCGCTGGCTTCCTTGGCGGCCTCGCTCGACGACATGCCGTCGGCAATGGCGATGGCCACGCCCTTGGCTTCGAGCACGCGGCCTTCCGGCATGACGATGCCGTAGGAATCATCATTGCGGGGTTTTCGCCCCGCAATGGAATGTTGTCCGATGTCCAATTGAAGCGTCGTTGAGCTCATGTCACATCGATAAGGGCAATAGTTCCATCGGGCATTTCTTCCGCGATTTGTCCCTTCGGGTCTTCTATGAAAAGCCAGACGAAGGCAAGGGCCAAGGCGGAACCGATGGCCGCCACAAGGAACAGGGTTTGCGCGTCATAGCCTGCGTAGATCGTCAGGAACAATACGCCGCCAACGTTACCAAACGCGCCGACCATGCCAGCGATTTGGCCGGTGAGGCGGCGCTTGATCATGGGGAGCATGGCGTACACCGCACCATTGCCAGCGTTAACAAACAGCGAGCAGAAGAACGTGGCGATAACAGCAAAAACCACGCCGGATGCTGGCCCCATGTTGCTCATGGCGTAGTAGCCAAGTGCAGTTCCACTGAGACACCAGCCAAGAACCCGGCGACGACCGAAGAGATCACTGAGATAGCCACCGATGGGGCGGGCAAAGAAGGTGGTGAGACCAAAGCTTGCGCCAAGAAATCCGGCGACGGGCAAGGAGAGGCCGAAGATATCCTTGAACAAGAGTGGCAATACCGAAACCACGGCAAGCTCGGATCCAAAGGTTATGAAATATACGAAGTCCAAAACCGCGACCTGACGGAATTTGTAGCGGTGCATGTCAGCGACGGGGTGCCTGAAAATACTCTTGTTGATGCGCCATGTGTCGTAAACTTGCGCTGCAAAGAGCGCGATGAGGCCGATATAGATCAAGTTCACTGTGGTTTCTGACAGCAGCTTCAACGCGGCAGGGCCGAGCTTGTAGGCCAGAAGCGCAAGGGTGCCAGCGATTGGGGCCTGCATGGCGCAATAGAGCAGGAAATCACCCTTGCTGGTCACCTCCATCGCACCCAATTTCTTCGGGCTGAAATAGGTTGACCCCTTGGGCATGTCGGTGACGCAGGTGATAGTAAACTGCGGCATAGATAATCGCCATAATACCGGTGCAAGCCACCGCCCAGCGCCAACCTTCAGGCCCACCGAATACTGCGGCAAGTGTTGGAAGAGCCACGGCAGCAGCAGCAGACCCGAAGTTGCCTAGGCCCGCATAAAGCCCCTGCGCCAATCCGGTTTCGCGGGCGGGATACCATTCACCAATGATGCGAATGCCAACCACAAATCCAGCACCGACAAAGCCGAGCAAGAAGCGTGAAGCCGCCAGCATTGCGTAGCTCTGCGCGAAGGCAAAGAAGAGACAGATCACGCCGGAGATGGCGAGAAGGACTGAGAACATCAGGCGCGGACCCAGCTTATCAACGAGAACGCCCACGAGAATGCGGGCGGGGATGGTGAGCGCCACGTTCAAGGTGAGAAGGGCTGCAACTTCCGGCTTGCTGAGATTAAAGGTATCGCGAATTGCCGCCATCAGAGGGGCATGGTTGAACCACACCACGAAGGTTACGAAAAACGCCACCCAACTGAAATGCAAAATACGGATGCGTGGTTCGAGACTGAAAAATGGAAAACGCGGACGTTCGGCGTATGGCATGGATCCCCTCCTGTTGATTCATGCTGCAGCGCAAAATGCATGCCAATTTGTTTTTCATCGCACTATTCTCTTATACAATTGATATTATTATATAATTATTGATTGCCTTAAATATAGGCAATTTAATTTTTGCTTAAACCTATAGCAGTATTTTCGTGGAAATGCTTGCGGATTGTGCATTGCCAGAAAACAACGCAGCCGCATAATTTTTGCGCAAAATTGCGTAAAAATATTTTAATTCAATATCTTAAAGTCTCTCTTCGTACTCCCCAAAATAGTGGCACAAGGCTTGCTTTGTGAGGTTCATGGTCATTGTTGCAACGCACAAATTTTGGTTGACTACGGGTCAGCTTTTGGTGGAGCGGTTTTTGGAATGAAAAAGAAGCTGGTTATCATCGGCAATGGCATGGCGCCGGGGCGGATGCTTGAAAATTTACTCGAGGCGGCACCCGACGCTTATGAGGTGACGATATTCAACGCGGAGCCCCGCGTGAATTATGATCGCATCATGCTATCTCCGGTTCTTTCCGGTGAAAAGACCTTCGAGCAGATCGTTATTCATGGCGATGGCTGGTACATCAAGCACGGCATCATCTTGTATAAGGGCTGCAAGATTACGGCGATTGATCGCGCGGCCAAAACAGTCACGTCCGATAACGGCGTGGTTGAATCTTACGACAAGCTGGTCATTGCGACGGGATCGGTTCCCTTTATTATTCCTGTGCCGGGCCATGATAAGGCCGGTGTGCTGTCCTACCGCGATCTTGACGATGTGAACGCCATGATGATTGCCGCAAAATCACGGGGCAATGCTGTGGTGATTGGTGGTGGTTTGCTGGGACTTGAAGCAGCAGCGGGCCTTGCCGAACAGGGCATGAAGGTAACCGTCATTCACATCATGCCAACGCTGATGGAGCGCCAGCTTGATCCGGCAGCCGGACACCTGCTCAAGAAGGCGGTACAGGAGCGCGGCATTACGGTTCTCAATGGCGCAAACACCAAGGCTATTTTGGGCGAAAAGCGCGTTGAAGGTGTTGAGCTTGTCGATGGAACGATTGTTCCTGCCGACATCGTTGTGATGGCTGTCGGCATTCGGCCAAATGTTGCTTTGGCAAAGGAGGCTGGCCTCACAATCAGTCGCGGCATTGTGGTTGATGACCAGATGCGCACATCTGATCCTGATGTGTTTGCGCTGGGTGAATGCGGCGAACATCGGGGCATAGTCTATGGTCTGGTGGCTCCGCTCTATGAGATGGCAGGCGTTCTGGCCAAGGCGCTGATGGATGAGCCTGCGGCCTATGCAGGTTCGGTGACCGCCACGAAACTCAAAGTAACGGGGATCAATCTTTTCTCCGCCGGTGATTTTGCCGAAGGGGAAGACCGCGAAGAAATTGTGCTCAGGGACGCCCAGCAAGGCATCTACAAGCGCCTTGTGTTGAAGGACAACCGCATCGTTGGCGCTGTGCTTTACGGCGAAACTTCCGATGGCGCCTGGTTCTTCGACATGCTCAAGCGCGGCGTTGATATCACTGAAATGCGCGACACGTTAATCTTCGGCCAGTCGTATCAGGGGGGCACCCCCTTGGACCCGTCAGCGGCCGTTGCAGCCTTGCCGGATGATGCGGAAATCTGCGGTTGCAACGGCGTATGCAAGGGAAAAATCACCGGAGCGATCGATAAATTTGCACTGAAAAGTGTAGATGATGTGCGCGCCCACACCAAGGCTTCAGCCTCGTGCGGATCGTGCACTGGCTTGGTTGAGCAAATCCTCAAAGTGAAATTGGGCGACACCTATAACCCAGCGGCTATTCAGCCGATGTGCGGCTGCACGGAACTTGGCCACGATGATGTCCGCCGTTTGATAATTGCGAAATCCCTCACGACAATTCCGGCCCTGATGCAGGAGTTGAACTGGAAATCCAGCGGGGGCTGCGCCAAATGCAGGCCTGCCCTCAACTACTATATGCTGGCCACCTGGCCGGGCGACTATGTTGATGACAACCAATCGCGCTTCATCAATGAGCGCGTGCATGCCAACATCCAGAAAAATGGAACTTACTCCGTGGTGCCGCGCATGTGGGGCGGTGTGACTTCGGCCCATGAACTTCGCGCTATTGCGGATGTTGTGGACAAGTTTGCCATCCCGACCGTGAAATGCACCGGCGGACAGCGCATTGATTTGCTCGGCGTGAAGAAGGAAGATTTGCCTGCCGTGTGGTCTGATCTCAATGCGGCGGGCATGGTGTCAGGGCACGCCTATGCCAAGGCTTTGCGCACGGTGAAAACCTGTGTGGGCACAGACTGGTGCCGCTTTGGAACGCAGGATTCAACGGGGCTTGGCATCACGCTGGAGAAATTTCTATGGGGCTCATGGACACCTGCGAAGGTGAAAATGGCCGTGTCGGGTTGTCCGCGCAATTGCTCGGAAGCAACGTGTAAAGATGTGGGCGTGATCTGCGTTGATTCTGGTTACGAGATTCATTTCGCTGGCGCCGCTGGCCTCGACATTAAAGGCACGGAAGTTCTGGGGCATGTAAAGACAGAAGACGAAGCAATTGAAGTCATTACCGCTCTGGTTCAGCTTTACCGCGAACAGGGGCGTTATCTCGAACGCATTTACAAATGGGCCAAGCGGGTTGGCTCTGCGTCCATCATTGCTGCGGTTTTGGAAAATGCCGAGAAACGCAAAGCGCTTTATGATCGCTTCGTGTTCAGCCAAAAATTCTCGCAATCAGATCCATGGGAGGAGCGCGCACGGGGCTTTGCCGCCCATGAGTTCAAACCCATGGCAGACATTTCATTCAAGCAGGCCGCAGAATGAGCGGCACTTGGGTTGAAATCGGCAGGCTGGAAGACATCCCGGTTTTGGGCTCCCGTGTTGTAAAAACAGCGTCGGGCGATGTTGCCGTGTTCCGCAATGCTGATGACCAGGTGTTCGCCCTGCATGACAAGTGCCCCCACAAGGGCGGACCGCTAAGCCAAGGCATTGTGCATGGCATGTCTGTTACCTGCCCCTTGCATAATTGGGTAATTGGACTCGACACCGGCGAGGCCAAAGGAAACGACAAGGGTTGCACCAACCGCTTTGACATCAAGCTGGTAGATGGCCGCGTATTCCTAGATGTGGAAAACTTTGCGCTTCAGGTGGCGTGATGACGGAGACAAAAACCACCTGCCCCTATTGTGGCGTTGGCTGCGGCGTTATTGCTGCGCGCAGTGAGGCTGGCGAGTTCAGTGTGCGGGGTGATGCCGATCACCCGGCGAATTTTGGCAAGCTGTGTTCCAAGGGGTCGGCGCTGGCGGAAACGCTTTCGCTGGATGACCGTTTGCTGTTTCCTGAAATCAACGGCAAGCGCGCACCGTGGGACATTGCAGTTGACCGAGTGGCCTCTTGCTTCAAGCAAACAATTGCTGATCACGGACCAGACTCCGTGGCGTTCTATGTTTCGGGGCAACTTCTGACTGAAGATTATTATGTGGCTAATAAGTTGATGAAGGGTTTCATTGGCTCGGCCAATATTGATACCAACAGCCGCCTGTGCATGGCGTCTTCCGTTGCTGGTCATAAGCGGGCCTTTGGGGCCGATGTGGTTCCCGGCACTTATGAAGATTTGGAACTGGCTGATCTTGTTGTGCTTACGGGTTCAAATTTTGCGTGGTGTCATCCGGTCCTGTTTCAGCGCCTGATGGCGGCAAAGGAAACGCGCGGCACAAAGATTGTTGTTATTGATCCGCGCAAAACCGCGACCGCTGAATTTGCCGATTTGCATCTCAGCCTCAAGCCTGGAACCGATGTGGCGCTGTTTAATGGTTTGCTGAATTATTTGCATGGACATGGCAAGACGGACCCGCTCTATATTTTTAAACACACCAGCGGCCATGCAGAAGCGTTGATTGCGGCGCGGCGGCAAGATGTTTCGGAAATTACCGGCCTTGCGCAAAGTGAACTCGATCAGTTCTACCGTATATTCGCGAACACCGAACGCACGGTTACCGTGTGGTCGCAGGGCGTGAACCAATCAAGTGCTGGCACCGACAAGGTGAACGCTATTATCAATTGTCATTTGATCACGGGCCGCATTGGCAAGCCGGGCATGGGGCCGTTTTCGATTACCGGCCAGCCCAATGCCATGGGCGGACGCGAAGTGGGTGGGCTTGCCAATATGCTGGCGGCCCACATGGCGGTTGAGAATCCGGTGCATCGCGATATCGTGCAGCGCTTTTGGCAGAGTCCTACGATTGCAACGCGCGCCGGCCTTAAGGCCGTTGATATGTTCAAGGCGGTGGCTGATGGACGTATCAGGGCCATTTGGATTATGGCAACAAACCCGGTGGTGAGCATGCCGGATGCAGACTTTGTGCGCGACGCTTTGAAGGCCTGCCCGTTTGTGGTGGTGAGTGAGGCGGTGCGGAACTCCGACACGGCAGAATTGGCTGATGTGCTTTTGCCCGCTGCAGCCTGGGGCGAAAAGGATGGCACGGTTACAAATTCCGAGCGCCGCGTTTCACGCCAGCGGGCGTTTCTGCCGATGCCGGGCGAAGCGCGGGCCGATTGGAAAATTATTGCTGACGTAGCGACCGCCATGGGTTTTTGCTGTTTTGAATTTCAGTCGTCTGCTGAAATATTCCGCGAGCATGCCCGACTTAGTGAATTTGAAAATGCCGGCACACGGGCCATGGATATTGGCGCTGCTGTCGATACGGACTACGAAGCGATGGCGCCATTTCAATGGCCAAAGCCACGTAACGGAGATTTAACTCCACGCATGTTTGCGGATGCAAAATTTTTTACCGAAAGTGGCCGCGCCAATTTTGTCGCAACGCCCTATCGGGCTGCGCGTGGCCAAGCGACGGTTGAATTGCCCCTATTGCTGAATACAGGCCGCATTCGTGACCAGTGGCACACCATGACGCGCACGGGAAAATCCGCGCGGCTCATGGCCCATATGGGCGAACCCTTCCTTGAAATCCATCCCGCGGATGCAAATGACCGCGGCATTAAACCTGCGTCTCTCATCAAAGTATCATCTGATCGTGGTGATGCAATTTTGCGGGCTCTTGTGACTGACAAGCAGCAACGCGGAAGCGTGTTCGCCCCCATGCATTGGAGTGACATGAACGCTGCGCACGCGCGGGTTAATGCATTGGTGGCTGCCAACCCTGATCCCGTCTCCGGGCAGCCCGAAGTGAAGTGCACGCCAGTTGAAGTAACGCCCTACGTTGCGCAATGGTACGGCTTCGCGGTCATGCAGAACCGGCCAAATGTAGGCCATTTTGGCTATTGGGCAGAAGCGCGGGCGACAGATGGCTTCAAATTTGAATTAGCAGATTTGCTCCATCCAGCCGATTGGCGCGAGCTCGCTGAAGATTTTCTACAGTCAAAAAACTTGCATGGCTATGTTGATAGTCGCAGCAGCACTTACCGGTTTGCCGATTTTGCAGATGGAGTTCTGAAAGGTGCCATTTTTATTTCTCCTGAACCTGTCGCCGTTGCGCGCAATTGGATTGCGGCTCAGTTGGGCAAGTTTGCGACGCTGCAAATTCTGGCGGGCCGCGGTGGCAAATCAGAGGCTGATTGCGGCGGCATTGTTTGCGCCTGCAGCAATGTGGGCAAGACCACCATAATGGCAGCGATAGCCAAGGGGGCAAACTCCCTCAATGCAGTTGGCAATGCCACAAAGGCTGGCACCAGTTGTGGTTCTTGTCGCGCGGACATCAAGTCTCTGCTTCAAGGCTTTCAATTTCGGGCGACGGAATAATAATGTAGTTTAGTGTGCCTGAAACACTCACGCTCACGATAGTGCAGATTCAGAGCAGTCCATGCACTTTAGCCAAGCCTTTGAGGAAAGGCACACCTTTGTCCAGAACTTCATGCCTGTCACGCGCCACTGGCCTCCACACAGAAAGTGCAGCAGCAATTTCTGACGGAAGCGTCACAAAACTTTCAACGACCAGTTTGCCTTGAAGCCGATATCGGCCAGTGTGCGATAGATATCATCCCAGTCGATTGTTCCGGTGCCTGGAACGCCGCGATCACTTTCTGACATGTGGACATAACTGCATTTACCGGCAGCGGCGCGGAATCCATGGCCGATGCCTTTTTCCTCAATGTTCATGTGATAGGTATCGAAATGGATCGTCACATTCGGCTCGTCGATCATTTCCAGCAGCATCAGGGCTTGCGTCGACGTATTGAGCAGGTGGGTTTCATAGCGGTTGCACGGCTCGATGCCCAGCGTGATGCCAAGTTTCCTGGCGTGTTTCGCCGTGGGTTTCAGCGCCTTCACAATATTTTCGTACTCGCCCTTGGTTGGCGGCCTGCCTGAGCGATAGCCCAGCGCTGAAAACGTGACACCCCCAAGGTAGCTGCATCCGACGTCGGCTGCCTTGTCGAGCGCTTTCTTGACAAAGGCTTCCGCCTTTTCAGGATGCACTTGCGCCATTTTATCGTCTGGCAGGCACAGGGACGCTGTGGGTTCTATTCCATGCTTCTCAAAAAGTTTGCGCGAATGCGGCGCGTCAACGCCTTCAGGAACGAGCAAAGGAAACTCGATCACTTCAAGTCCATGTTGGGCGGCTTCGGGAATGGCAAGTTCCGCTGCCTCTCTGGTCCATTCCGCGGCCCACAGTGAGGCATGCATTCCAAGTTTTACGTCTGCCATCGGAATTCTCCTGATTAATGCGCGCCCACGATGTAACTGACGACTTCGCGCATCTGCGTCGATTTTGTCTGCAAATCCGCTTCCATGCGCCCCTGCCGCAACACCACAATGCGGTCGGTCACTTCCATCACGTCGTTTAATCGATGGCTGATGAGAATGACGGCAATGCCTTCATCCTTCAATTGCCGGATCAGTTTCAAAACGCTTTCCACTTCGCGCACCGCAAGTGCTGCGGTCGGCTCATCCATGATGACGAGCTTTGGATTGAACGTGAGGGCGCGCGCAATCGCCACCGTCTGCTGCTGCCCGCCAGAGAACAGGCCAACGGGCCGATGGATTGATGGAATGCGCGCGCCAAGACGCTCGATCATTTTCAACGCATCTGCATCCATTTTTGCAGTGTCGACAAAATTGGGAAGAAATCCGAAAGCCCGCTTCACTGGTTCGCGGCCAAGGAAAATATTTGACGCCACATTGCGCTGCTTTGCAAGTGCGAGATCCTGATAGATCATCTCAATGCCGCGTTCGCGGCGCTGGCCCGGTGTCAGGCCAGCCATTGTTTCATCATCAAATCTAATCTCGCCATCATCCGTGGCATAAAGCCCCGTGATGGTTTTCATCAGGGTGGATTTTCCTGCGCCATTGTCGCCGACGAGACCTACAACAGTTCCAGCCTCCACAGCAAAATCAACGCCATTCAGAACCTGCACGGCACCGAAACGTTTAGTGACGCCCTTAACTTCAAGGAAACTCATGCCTTGCGCTCCTTTTCCGATTGCATCTGGTCGATATAAACAGCGAGGATCAGCACGGCCCCGATGGCAATCTGCTGATAGTAGGATTGCACGGCGAGCAGGTTCAAACCGTTTTGCAAAACACCCATGATGAGTGCACCAACCATCGCACCGAGGATGGAACCCTTACCGCCGAACAGTGATGTGCCCCCAATAATGGCGGCCGTAATCGCCGTGAGTTCGTAAGTGTATCCGGCCGTCGGGTCACCAGCATTGACGCGCGCCATGAAGATCAAGCCCGCCATGCCCGAGAGCAGGCCTGAAATGGTGTAGAGTTTGCGCCGCAGGGACTCGACAGGAATCCCGGTTGCCCGCGCTGCCGCCTCATTGTCACCCATGGCCAGCGTGTGATGGCCAAAACGAGAGTAGGATAAAACGTAATGTGCGATGATGGCAACAATGGCGAGGATGATGACAGGCATCGGAATGCCAAGGGGCCGCCCCTGCCCCAAAAAAACTACTGGCGCAGGCAATCCATAAATCGCTCCACCATTGGGGGCGATGATCAATCCAACACCACGCGCAATGCCCAACATGCCCAATGTTACAATGAAGGCCGGGATGCGTAAACGCGTGATCAACACGCCATTGATGTAACCGGCCAATGCACCGGCACCCAGCGCACCCACAATGGCCATGAACCATGGCCATTCCAGCTCCACACAAAAATACGCGCCCACCACGCCGGCAAAGCCAAGAACTGAACCGAGCGAGAGGTCAAGACCATTGGAACTGAGTATTAGTGTCGCCGCGATGGCAAGCACACCAATGGTGGTTGTTGCGAGCAGGATGTTGAGAAAATTACTGACCGAGAGAAAAAATGGCGAGAGCAATGTCATCGCCAGACCCAAAGCCGCGAGCACGATGATTGACTCAAGTCGCACGTGCAATTTGCTGTCAAAGAAAAACTGCAATCGCCGCCAGACATCAGTTGTCGCCGCCGTGTTCGCAACCATTCCAAATGTCCCTTAATGTGAAAGCGGGGCGAGCATTACTTCGCCCCGCAATTGTTTGTTGGGTTACTTCACAAACTCAAGCATAGGCTCGGTTCCCGCATCAAGCACGGCCTTGGTCAGCACCATTGTTGGCACGTGAACCACTGCTGGAACTTCCTTGCCTTCAGCGACAAGCTTCACGCTTTCAACTGCCTGCTTGCCAACAAGATAGGGGAGCTGCGCAACGGACGCTGTCAATCGACCTTCCTTGATCGACTTCACGGCATCCGAGTTGCCGTCAACACCAACGATTGTGACCTGCTCGCCTTTGCCAGCCGCGAACACGGTTTCAACCGCGCCCAATGCCATGCCGTCATTAGCCGCAAAAATAGCGACGAGATCACCATGCTTGGTCAGAATGTCATTGGTGATGTTGGCAGCCTTGCCGCGATCCCAGTCACCCGGGAGTGAAGCAACAATTTCGAGGCCTGGAGCTGTTTTCTTCAGCTGCTCGGCAAATCCACGTGCGCGCTTCTGGCCTGTGATGTTGCCTGACAATCCTTCGATCACCAGAACCGGGCCCTTTGCATCAGCACCGAGTTTACCCACCACATAGTCAGCACCCTGCGCACCAGCGGCTTCATTGTCCGAGCCGATCTGGAACGCAATCTTCACGCCTGCCTTCTCATTGACTGCGGGATCGAGATTGCCGTCGAGATCAACCACCGGAATGCCCATGTCATTGGCAGCCTTGAGACACGGCAACAAGATATTGGAGTTGATCGCCGCGGTGATCATCACTGCTGGTTTGCGTTCCAGCATTGTGTTGCAGAGATTGAGCTGCGGTTCGGCAGCCTGGTCACTCTCCGCGGCCTGAAGATAATACTCAACGCCAGCCGCATCAGCACCTGCCTTCACACCCTGTTCCATCGCACCCCAAAACGGGTTGGCGAGGGTCTTCATCAACACGCCATAAACGGGCTTGTCTGCCGCAAAAGCTGTTGTGCTCATCACAGCAACAACGGAAGCTAAAAGTGTCAATTTAAATTTCATCATAGGATCCTCCATGTTTTATTGACTTTGTTATTACCCGAATAATCTCGGGCTTCGGCGTATTCGGAGCGTTGCGCTCCGGATTTGGTTCTAGATGCCCTCCTCGCGTGGTCTTGCAATTGAACCGCGAAATTCAAGGCTGCAGGGAATTTGAAAGGCTGTGGGCGGATCGTCAGGAAAGTCAATGCGCTGCAAAAGTTGCTTCCACGCAGTCGCGGCCATTTCCGCAATTGGCTGGATTACCGTTGCCACCGGCGGATGCATAACCTGCATCCACTCGAAATCATCAAAACCGGCAAGAGAGATATCTTCCGGCACATTGAGGCCAAGCTTATCGACTTCGCGCAGCACCGCGAGCGTCGCCTGGATAAACAATGCGAAGACAGCTTGTGGTGGAATTCCCAGTTCAAATCTTTTTGCAACAGCTGCAGTCGCATGCGAAAGATCTGGCCCACAGTAAAGTACTTCTGTTTCCATAGGTTCGTTCATGGACTTTGCAGCAGCACATGCACCCTCAATGCGGTCCTTCATGTTGGGAAGGTCCGGCAAAGAGGCCGCAATGGTGAGCTTGCGGTGACCAAGTTCATAAAAGTGCCGCACCATCTTCGCGCACGCTTCTGCATTGTCAACGCCCACACCATCAAAGGGCGAGGTTTTTGAAACGCGATCAACAACAATAAACGGCGCGCCTTCGGATCTGAGCAATGTTTGATCCGTTTGGTTGGCTGAACTTGGGATAAGGATGATGCCGGCAACACGCCAATCGAGCAGCGCTTCGATTTGACGATGCTCTATCGTTTCTGCCTCGGAACTGCTGACGGCCACCAGCCGGTAACCGCTTCCTTCAGCCAATTGTTCGATGGCGGATACAAGTGCACCGAAAAACGGGTTCTTAAAATCCGGAACAATCAAGCCAATGATCGATCGGCGATTGCGCCGTAGGTTGGCCGCCAGCGGATCACTGCGAAACCCCAAATCCCGCACCGCCAGCATAACGCGGTTGGCGTTATCCGCACCCACAGTTGTCACCCCCCGCAAAACCTTTGAAACCGTTGCCGGTGACACATGGGCACTGCGGGCAACATCGTAGATCGTTGGTCGCGCCACATCACGTTTCTGATTTGAAGTGCTGTTTCGCACCTTCATTCTCCCTATTGAGTACTAGCGTAAACCGATTTATTGTGACTTGTAAACCGATTTATCTGATTTACGGCGATTTTATAAAAGGAGCCTCCGAAATGGCCGAACCAGGCCCAATCGTAATTTCTGTGCCAGAACCGCGGTCCTTGGAACTCATCTTCACGACAGACGACGAAGCCAAATTGCGCCGCGAATACACAATTGTTGAAGGCCTTGGCCCCTCCGCAACCAAGGTTGTGGAAGAAAATATTGCAGTGGCAAGTTACATCATCGGGCAACCAGATTTACCAACAGAACTGTTGCGACAGGCAAAGAAACTTAAAGCGATCTTCAACGTCGAAACCAATTTTCTCGACAACATGGATTACGATCACTGCTTTGCCCACGGCATCCATGTGCTGACCACTGGTCGCGTTTTCGCGGCACCTGTTGCCGAAATTGGTTTGGGAATGGCGCTCAGCCTGGAGCGAAACATTGCGGGTGCGGATCGGGCGTTTCGCAACGGCAAGGAACTCTGGGGGGGCGACGGCAACACCGAGGCGCGCCTGATGTCAGGCGGCAACATTGGCTTCATCGGCTTTGGCGATCTCGGCCGCGCCCTGCATCGCCTGCTCGCTGGATTCAGGGCAAACATTCGCGTGTTCGATCCGTGGTTACCAGCAGGCGTTCTTGAGGATATGGGGGTCTCACCTGTCAGCCTCGACGACGTACTTAAACTGAGTGACGTGATTTTCGTCGTCGCCTCAGTCACGTCTGACAATGGGGGTTTTCTGGGCGCAAATGAATTTGCAAAAATGAAAAAGGGCACAAGCTTCATTCTTCTCAGCCGGGCCGGTGTCGTCGATTTCGATGCCCTGATGGACGCTGTAAGATCTGGACACATTCGCGCGGCCAGCGATGTCTTTCCCCAGGAACCACTACCCACAGATCACCCAGTGCGAAAGCTTGAAGGCTTTGTACTGTCCGCCCACCGCGCAGGCGCGCTCGACACAGCCTTCAAACAAATGGGCAAAATGGTCCTTGACGACATGGACCTTATGGCGCGCGGCCTTCCGCCTATCACGTGCAGGCGAGCCGAGCGCGAAACCGTCCGACGTATGCGTTCCAAACCCGTCAGCCGAAATTAAATTGCCAAGGTGCATTTCCCACATTCGCTATAAATTTCATTCAAGAGCTGTCGCATGCGGTTGATCGCCATCGCGGGATCCCGTGACGGTCCGCAGTGATCAGCACGGCGGAACTGGTCTGAATATTTTGTATGATGCCGAGTCATCCCACCTTTGGGCATGGGTCTTTTGCTAGTTTTGCAGTGGATCATAGTGCCCCCACTGGCTTCATGGATGACTTTGCGGAAATGAACCAAAAGCAATGCTCTCCCGTCTCGACGCCTCCGATGCAGGTTTGATTGACTTCTGACTCAACTATAACGGTGCGAACATCAGATTGACTCAGATCAGTACAGTATGACGCGATATCCGACCATAAGGCAGTCTTTAGAATTGATCGGCCAATCCATTTATGAAGAGACACGCGAAAAGCAACGAATGTAAGAAGCCTGTGTTGAGGCCGCGACATCGTAGGTTTGTGTATTTTCTTATGATTGTTGCAACGATTTGGGCCACTTTGGTCTTTGCGGCAGAGGGATATGCCCGCGGCCAATTTCCAAGCATCAGTACGGATTGCTTTTGGCAGTTTGCTAATGAAAATCTCGCGATTTTGGCACGGCGCGCAGGTTACGTGGGTGGCTATGTTTAGCTGCCTGCGAACGGAAAGGCGGGGCCTGCGTCACATCTTCCGATAGGCGTTCCAGCTCATACGACCGGTCGAATATACGCTGAGCCACGAGGTGGACAACGCCTTCAGGGCTGCGCTGCACCCTGCCCTCAACCAACAATAATCGCGCTCCCATAATTTCGCGGCGGAAAGTTTCGACCAGCTTGGGCCAGACCACGACATTGGCAACGCCCGCCTCATCGCTGAGCGTGAGGAAGACGACGCCTGCATCACCCGGCATCTGACGCGTCAGTACGATACCGGCACAAGCAGCTGGTACGCCATCTTTGGCCTTTGAGATTTCCTCGCAATTCAGGACACCTTCATTGCTGAACAGATCGCGCAGGAAAAACATGAGATGAGCCCGAAGTGACAGGCGCAACATCTGGTAATCGGCAAGAACATGTTCGCTTAGCGGCATAGGTGGGAGTGGTGCGATCTCTTCCTCTGCCTGTTCTTCGACATACTGCGCAGCGAATAATGGCAAGGCACTGTCATCGGTGATGCGGCGAACGGCCCAGAGAATTTCGCGACGATCCATGGCAATTGATTGGAAGCTGTCGGCTTCCGCCAGAATAATGAGCGCGCGTTTCGGCAATCGCGCCCGCCGTGAAACATCGCCCACAGCATGATAGCCATTGCCGCGAGACGTGAGCAGTATCTTCGCCCAGTCTTCTCGGAAACCACTGACTTGACGAAAACCCAATCGAAGAGCCAATGAGCCATTGGGGCAAAGCTCCAGTGCATTGTCCCATTCACTGAAATTCACATCAACATGGTGAACCTCAACCTTATGCTCGCGTGCGTCGCGCACAATTTCTGCCGGCGCGTAGAAACCCATTGGCTGCGAGTTCAAAAGTGCGCAAGCGAACGCCGCTGGATGGTGTTTCTTGATCCAGGCCGAGATATAAACGAGATGGGCGAAACTTGCAGCGTGGCTTTCTGGAAAACCGTAAGAGCCGAAACCCTCAATCTGTTTGAAGCAGCGTTCGGCAAACTCCTGCTTGTAGCCGCGTGTCACCATCCGTCCTACGAACATTTCCTTGAAATTGTCGATCGTGCCGACATTGCGGAAGGTCGCCATCGCTCGGCGCAATCCATTGGCTTCTTCCGGGGTAAATTTCGCCGCCACAATAGCCAGCTTCATCGCTTGTTCCTGAAACAGTGGAACGCCCTTCGTCTTGTTGAGCACGTTGAACAATTCGTCTGGTGGACCGTGCTCTGATGCGGGTGATGGGTATTCGACCTTCTCAGCACCGCTGCGCCGCCGGAGATAGGGGTGAACCATGTCACCCTGAATGGGACCGGGGCGCACGATTGCCACTTCAATGACGAGATCGTAGAATTCCTCGGGTCTCAGCCGCGGCAGCATGTTCATTTGCGCCCGGCTTTCGACCTGGAATACACCGATGGCATCCGCCTTTTGCAACATTTCGTAAACTGCGGGATCTTCGCGTGGCACAGTGGCAAGATCATAGGGTTTGCCATCGTGAACGCGGATGAGGTCGAAGGCTTTCCGGATGCAAGTGAGCATGCCAAGCGCCAGAACATCGACCTTCATCATGTGCAAGACATCTATATCGTCTTTGTCCCATTCGATGAAATAGCGATCCTCCATCGTTGCAGGCCCCACGGGCACGATCTCGTCGAGCCGGTCATGCGTCAGCACGAAACCGCCTACATGCTGGGAGAGATGGCGCGGAAAGCCGATGAGTTCATTGGCTGCTTTCACCGCGCGCGCGATCAACAGATTGAACGGATCGAGCCTGCCCTGCCGGACCTGGCTGTCCTTTAGCCGGCTGCCCCAACTTCCCCATACGCCGCTGGCGAGATTCGCGGTCACGTCCTCGGTAAGGCCGAATACTTTTCCCGCTTCGCGAATGGCGCTGCGCGGGCGGTAGCAGATGACGGTGGCGGTCAGCGCCGCGTTATGGTGGCCATAACGCTTGTAGACATGCTGGATAACCTCCTCGCGCCGCTCATGCTCGAAATCGACGTCGATATCCGGCGGCTCCTTGCGCTCCTGGCTGATGAAGCGTTCGAACAGAAGATCGACCTGCATCGGATCGACGGCGGTGATGCCCAGCACATAGCAGACGGCGGAATTCGCCGCGGAGCCGCGTCCCTGGCAGAGAATGTTCTGGCTCTTGGCATAACTCACGATGTCATGAACTGTCAGAAAATACGGCGCGATTTCCATTTTTGCGATGAGCGCCAATTCCTTTTCAAGTGTCGCGCGCACCTTGTCCGGGATAACGCCCCCATAGCGCGAAGCGGCGCCCTGCCAGGAAATATCCTGAAGATGCTGCTGCGCTGATTTTCCTTTGGGTATGGGTTCGTCGGGATAATTGTATTTGAGCTGGTCAAGGGAGAATGTGATCCGGTTGGCGAAGCGGATGGTTTCGGCGATGGCACCGGGCACTCCGTGAAAAAGTTCTGCCATTTCGTCCGGCGGCTTCAGATGCCGCTCGGCATTGGCTTCGAGAAGCCGGCCTGCCTCGTTTAGTGTGACATGCTCACGAATACAGGTGACAACATCCTGCAGTTCGCGCCGTTCGGGACAGTGATACAGCACATCATTGGTGGCCAGCAGTGGTACACCGGCTGCGCGCGCCACGCGCTGCCATTCCCGCAGGCGGCGGCGGTCATCGCCTTTATGCGGCATGGAGACCCCAAGCCAAACCCTGCCGAGTGCGGCTCTGAGCAGGTTTTCCAAAAGAGACTGGATTTCCCCAGAACTCGCTTGCGGATTGCTGGTATATATTTCATCCGGCAGTTCGCCCACTTCCTCATCTTCCTGGGCAAGGTTTTTGTTCCAGAATTTTTGGGGAGGGTCTCCTACCCGATCCTTCTGGTCGGGATGCGGCGCCACCACCACCAGCAGCAAACCTTCCTGCCATTTGAGAAGATCATTCAAAGCAAGATGGCATTCGCCTTTCGGCGCGCGCAGTTTTCCCGCGCTTAGCAGCCTGCAGAGGCGGCCATAGGCGGCCCGGTCCGCCGGGTAAGCGAGGATATCGGGCGTGCCATCGACGAATACGAGACGCGCGC
>CAVXPO010000006.1:0-78254 GCA_963763635.1 uncultured Alphaproteobacteria bacterium | reverse complement strand
TCGCGGCCGCGCCGCGCGCCCACTTCGATGCGATGGTCGAGCGGTTGAACGCACAGGCGCTGGCCATCGTCGCCGAGATCGGCTCGCACCGCGACGGCAGCGGTGGCCTCGATGCCGATAGCATCGCGGCGTTCTGCGCCGTCGCCGCGCGGCAGCTCGGGAGTCGCTCGACGCGGCCGCCCAATTCGTCAACTCCGGACGAGGCCCCCTGCTCAGCGAAACGCCGCAATGCATGGCCGACCGGCTGCTGGCCCGATAGCGAAAACACCGGGAGCCTTGCCGTGGACGAGCTGCTGCGGGATTTCATCACCGAGACGAGCGAGCATCTGGCCGAGGCCGAGGCCCAGCTCGTCCGCTTCGAGCGGGCACCAGGCGATGCCTCGCTGATCGCCAGCATTTTTCGACTGGTGCACACCATCAAGGGCACGTCCGGCTTTCTCGGGCTGAATGCCCTGATGAACGTCGCGCACGTCGCCGAGACGCTGCTCGGGCGCATGCGCGACGGCGTGCCGCCGACGGCCGCGGCAGTCTCGCTGGTGCTGCAGTCGATCGACCGCATCCGCGCCATCCTGTCGGCGATCGATGCCGACGGCCGCGAGCCGCCGGGGATCGGCGACGATGTCGTGGCCGCGATCAATGTGCATCTCGCCGGCGAGGCAGCACCGCATGTCGCGCGGCCGGCGGCGCTGCCCGAGCCAGCACCGCTGTCGGAGCCGCCATCTCAGGTGCCGGCCACAGCATCGCAGGCGGTTCTGCCTTCCGTCATGCCAGAGCCGGTGCCGGCAGCGGCGCCAACATCGGTGCCGGAGCCCGCGGCACTCCCGGCTGCCGGCGCCGCGCTGCAGCCCGCCGCGCGCGGCCCGGGCGCCGGTCCGGGCGCCAAGTCCATTCGCGTTGCGGTGACCGTGCTCGAAGGCATCATGCAGCTCGCGTCCGAGCTGGTGCTGGCCCGCAACCAGCTGCACGAGCTCACCCGCTACACCGAGAACGAGGGCCTCAAGCTGGCGCAGCAACGCATCTCCGGGCTAACCAGCGACCTATGCCTAACTACCCGCGCGACAGCGTTCATATCAGCGTTCTGGAAAACATCGTCGTCCCCGAACACAAGCACATCCGCTCCACGCCCGAGACGCGCAAGCAGGGAACCGCCGTTCCCAACGTTGAATACCAGATACGGCGCCCTGATACGGGCGAGCTTCGCTGGCTTTCACGAAACATCGACTTTGTGCATGACGATGCCGGAAAGCCCATCAAGATGTTTGGCGTAATGCAGGATATTACAGACCGGAAAGAGGCAGAAGCCCGGCAGGAGATGTTGACCCATGAGTTGGAGCACCGGATCAAGAACATCCTGTCAATGGTCGCTGCCATCGCTTCGCAGACGCTACGCAATTCTGACCTGGAAACGGCACGTTCGGCCTTCACTGATCGTCTCATGGCTCTTTCACGGGCCCATGACATTCTGAATAAGACGCGTTGGACTGCCGCCTCCATGCACCAGGTTATCGAGAACACCATTGCCGCATTTCCAATCAGTCAGATATCAATTTCGGGGCCGCCGCTTTCCATTAACCCGAAGATGGCGCTGTCTCTGGCTCTCGCCGTCAACGAACTGGGCACCAACGCGCTCAAATATGGCGCGCTGTCGACGCCGGCCGGCGCTGTGGCAATCGAATGGGCAGTGTATGCAAATGTATCTGACGAAGCCGCAGGATTGACGTGGCGATGGCGCGAAACCGGCGGGCCAACCGTCAAATTGCCAAGCCGGCGGGGTTTTGGAACGATCCTGATTGAACAGGTGCTTGCCGCCGATTTCAACGGCTCGGTATGGATCGAATATCACCCGGCAGGCGTTGAATGTGTGTTGACTGCCCCGGTTCCGGCATCGGTAGCCATGCGCAGCCATTCAGATTGAAAGTAAGGCAATGATCGATATTTCTACAAGCGTTCTGGCCGTTGAAGACGAGGCGTTAATATTGTTAGCCCTTGCATGTGATCTCCGGGCGGCAGGGTTCATCGTGTATGAAGCCAGAAACGCCGATGAAGCCATCAGAAAACTGGAGGCCCATCCCGAGATAAGTATTTTGTTTACGGATGTGGATATGCCCGGTTCGATGGACGGGCTGCAGCTTTCAGCCGCCGTCCGGGACCGCTGGCCGCCTGTGAAAATAATTGTTACTTCCGGCAAGCGCAAACCTGACCAGAGCGACCTTCCCGACGGAGGAATCTTCATGGCGAAACCCTACGAGCCAGGCGAGGTGGCGGCTACGATGCGCGAGCTCTTGGCCTAGGCTTTCATGAATTTCTGCTTGGCAGTGAATGAACAGTACTCACTCGCCCAACAGTTCAGTCATTACCGCTTTTATATCCTGAACCGAATAGGGCTTTGAGACAATGGGCACTCCTTCTAATAACAGCGGCAACTCATCCCCAACCGAATAGCCCGTCGCGACAGCAAATGGAATGTTGTGCGATTTCAGCAGCTCGGAAAGGGGCAAACTTGTATTGCCGCCAAGATAAAGGTCAAGTATGGCAAGGCGATATTGATGTGTTTTGACGAGCGCCATGGCATCTGGCAAGTTGGCTGCCCGGTCGACAAACTTGAATCCCAGAGACTGCACCATGTCCTCCAGATCCATCAGAATTAATACGTTGTCTTCAACAATCAGACAGCGGTCATTGGCATCAATCATGGGAAACCGTCCCCCTTGGAACATTGGTTGCGCAAATGAGTTTTGATTGTATGAAACCGCATGTGCTGGAGAACGAAGGCCTGAATTTATCCTGGATGGCATTTTTTGGACGTCCCGTAATTTTTGTGGAACAGCTGGCTTTAGGCATCGATTTGCTATGAATATGACGCACGAAATCGCCTGTGATTTCGCTTCTGGAAAAACCAGCGATTGGTGCCAGGCGAGTTCAAGATCATACTCATTTCAAAACTGGTCGCCACTCGAAGTTTTGTGCTACTCGCCGAGCCGCTTAATAGCGCAATCGAATGAGCTCACTTATGTATTTTAATACACACAAAGCATGCAGCAGTCTGTACAGTAGTGAACATTCATGAACATAAATTCTTCTGCCGGTTCCATCGAAGTAGGGCGAACGCAAAACAATCTGCTTGACCATCTGCAGCCCAATGACTTCAAACTGATTGCTCCCCATCTCAGGAGTCTTCACGCAGCTTCCAATGAAGTTCTGTATGACCACGGCCAGAATATCGGCACCGTCTATTTTCCCTGTGGTTCCACGCTGGTTTCCTTTCAGATCACGATGGAAGATGGAAGCGCAATCGAAACGATGATTATCGGGCGGGAAGGGGCCGTGGGAGGCATCGTCAGCAACGGAAAGCTTCCGGCCTATTCAAAAATCATGGTGCAGTTCGGCGGAAATTTCTACAGCCTGCCGATCAGTGCTTTGGACAGCGCAAAATCCGCATCGAAGTCGCTGGACAGCCTGTTTGCGAGATATGCTGATTGCACGATGGCGCAGATATTTCAATCGACGGCATGTAATGCCTTGCACGGCATTGAACAGCGCACCGCAAAATGGATTCTTGCCGCCGTCGACCGGACGGGAGAAAGTGAAGTGCCGCTGACGCAGGAGCGGCTGTCCGCAATGCTTGGCGTCGGCCGAAGCTACATCAGCCGCGTCATCGGCCAGTTGAAACGGGAAAAAATCCTGAGTGTAAAAAGGGGCCGCCTGGTGATCCTGAACCACAATTTGCTCGCCCGAAAATCCTGCCGCTGCAACGATGCCGTCCGGGCCCATTTCGACACGGTGCTCAAGGGCATTTATCCCGATGACAATGAAAATGCGGTTGACAACTAGCAGCGCTCTCAAACTTGCCTGGATTGGATAAAAGTGGTGCCCAAGACCGGAATCGAACCAGTGACACGCGGATTTTCAATCCGCTGCTCTACCAACTGAGCTACTTGGGCACACAACGGGGGCGTTATATGTGATTGGATTTGCGCATGCAAGAAAGAAAACCCAACGGCCATAATGCCCGCAAAATAAGGAAAATGGGCGCCGCTTGTAGGCGGGAACGCCCCGCCTAAAACTGCACGTCATTCAGGCTGGCAGCACCCTCAGCCCGCATGATTGCTCGACGGACGGTTGGAACAAATTCCCTTCAGGATTGTTGACTAATGGACGCCTATAAATGATCGGAGCTCCTTGGCTTCGAGATATAGGCGGTGTCAGTCTTTTTGTTGAAGGCAGTGTGACGAAGATGGGAACGAACAATCCAATGGCCTCACGGGCAAAAGCTAGAGCCGAGGGAGAAATCTCTGCGCGGGAAGGGCTCTCCAAGCGGTTTGGGAACCAGCGTTTTGTACCCGCACTCATTGAAGACGCGTTTGCCGATGTTAAGGCGGGGATTAAGTTTTGGAAAACGATTTGCAAACATAGCCAGTCGAACCGTGGGCATTTTGTGGAATTTCTATAGTGACTTGGCTGAGGCAACGCGCTGCGTTGCTGGGTCAAGCGGGCTCAAATTTTAAGGAGTATCAAAATGACAGACAACGGCAAAGCATATGACCAGACCGCTGATCCACGCACGGGCCGCCCTCCGCTTCCCATCGACGTTGAACGTTCGCGCCACAAGAAAACGACTGTCGAGCGGGAAGAATACGGCAATGCAGCGGCGAAAAAAGGCTCCCAGGCGACCGCAGGCAACCCTGAAACGCCGGACAATACTGGCGCAGTTCGCAACGCCGGGAACAGAAAGCCGGATGAAGCTGAAGAAGGTGTCGACGCCGCGTTGATTAACGAAGAAATGCGCAATCAAGATTCATAATCGCCAAATTCAGACGCCCATTCCTTCAGTCCTTAAGCTGAGGTTTTTTTGTCGGTTTTGCCTGCCGCAGCAGGGGGCGCCTTTTGGAGATGTAATTGCGAATGGCAGTGGCAGCCACGCCGCCGTGCCCCATTGCATTGCTGATTTGGTCAAGGCCGAGAACCACATCGCCAGCAGCAAAAAGCCCGTCGATATTTGTAGCTTGATGGCGGTCAACGATCACGCAGCGGTCGCTTGAAACACGGGCGCCAGCCGAAATTCCGATTTCAGAATGAACGTCCGAACCGAGTGCTGGATATAGTGCGGCGTAGCTATAGGTGCCAGATGGAAGGCGAATATCAATGTGACCGGGTGTCAGCTCAAACGCCAGGCAAGGGCCGCTTAGTATCCTCACGCCAATGCTCTCCAAATGTTGGCGCTGGGCCGCATCAAAGCCATCAGGGGCTTGCGGAGAAATCACCGTCACGTCCGCCGAGTAGCTGCGAATAAACTCTGCTTCGCTTGCCGCCTGCAAGCCCGTCCCGAGAACGGCAATCGGCTGATCGGTTACTTCGTATCCATCGCAAATTGGACAATAGCGCACCAGTCCCCGCTGCAAGGCTTCATCATGCAGGATCTGGGGCATGTCGGGCTGGCGGTTGACGACACCCGTAGCCAAAAGCACGGTGGCTGAATGGATTTCCCCGTTTTGCGTTCGGCTGATGAACGTTCCATTGTAACGGCCCAGTTCAAGGATTTTGCCTTCTTGGTGACGAACGCCATAGGGCGCAGCTTGATCACGCATTCGCTTTAGGAGATCAGAACCGCTGATGCCGTGGGGAAACCCGGCATGGTTCCGCGACAGCGGTATCAAGTTTGCCCTGCTGTTTCCATCATCCACGACGACGACGGACAGGTGGTAACGCGCGAGATATATCGCGGCTGTGAGGCCAGCAGGCCCTCCGCCGATAACCAGACAATCAAACATCGCCGCTCTCGCCAGTTTCCCTGTGTGAGCATCACAGCAGCCCTGCTTTAGCACAGGTTTGCTATCGCTATAAAAGAAAACCCCGCCGCATAATCTCTTATGCGGCGGGGTTCGTGGTCTTCAGGAAGTGCCCCCCGGCCTAGTCCTGAATATTGACGTCCTTGGTGTCCTTCAGGAAGAAGAACCCGATAACCGCCGTGGCAAGCGCCACGATAATCGGATACCACAGGCCCGCGTAGATGTTGCCATAGGAGGCCACGATCGCCGTCGCCAGCAAGGGCAGCATGCCGCCAAACCAGCCATTGCCGATGTGATACGGCAGCGACATGGAAGTGTAGCGGATGCGGGTTGGGAAAAGCTCAACCAGGAAGGCCGCGATTGGCCCATAAACCATGGTGACGTAGATCATCATGATGAACAGGATGCCAATGGCCAGCGGCCAGTTGATCTTCGCCTTGTCGGCGTTGCCCGCTGCAATTTCGGTTATTGTAGCCGTTGCACCAGAGCCATCGGCGGCTGCCACAACACTGTCAATGTTGGAAATTGCCGCCAGCTTCTTGGCTGCCGGATCTGCCGCAATGCGCGCATCGCTCAGGAGCTTGACCACGTCTGCGGTTTTCTTTTCCGCTTGCAATGCTGCCACCTGATCGGCTTGCGCCTTGTCAAGCGTGATGGTGGAAGTTGCCGCCTTGAGAAGCGGGTAGCCTGAATCCACCAGGGCCTTCGACCAGCTATAGGGGTTGAAGCCTTCGATGACCTTTTTGTCAGCGCCAATGGTGAGTGTGGCAGGCGAGCCTGCGGCACCTTTTGCGGTGGTGAATGACAGGCCTGATTTTGTCAGGAAGTCATTGGCCTTGTCGCAATCGCCGAATGTTGACCAGGGTCCAACGAAAATGTTGAAATGGCAGTTCGCCGGATCGCTGGCCACGGTGATGGCTGACGTTGCCTGGTAAGCGGCCAAGTCAGGGTTAACTGCCTTTGCCAGCATGCCAAATAGCGGGAAGTAAGTGAGTGCCGCAATGACGCAGCCCGCCAGGATAATCTTCAGACGGCCGATCTTGTCAGACAGCGAGCCAAAGAACACGAAGAACGGCGTGCCCAATAACAGCGCAATTCCGATCAGCCAATAGGCTGTCATGAAGTCAACCTTTTGCGTAATCGTGAGGAAGAACAGGGCGTAGAACTGCCCGGTGTACCACACCACGCCTTGTCCGGCTGTTGCACCGAGAAGGGCAAGCAGAACGTATTTATTGTTGGGCGAACGCAGGAATGAATCGGTGAGCGGAGACTTTGAAGCCTTGCCTTCCAATTTCATTTTCTGGAACACCGGCGACTCGTTCAATTTCAGGCGGATCCAGATCGAGAAGACCAGCAGGAAAGCGGAAACGATGAACGGAATGCGCCAGCCCCATTCGGCAAAGTCGGCAGTTGACATGTACGTGCGGCTGATGCCGATCACCAGCAGCGACAGGAAGAAGCCGATCGTCGCGGTGGTTTGAATCCAGCTGGTGGAATAGCCGCGGCGATTGCTCGGCGCATGCTCAGCCACATAGGTTGCCGCACCGCCATATTCACCGCCGAGAGCCAGGCCCTGCAACAGGCGAAGGCCAACGAGCAGGACGGGAGCGAGCCAGCCGATTGTTGCGAAAGTTGGCAGGAGGCCGACAAGGAATGTGGCAATACCCATCACCATCATGGTGACAAGGAAGGTGTATTTGCGGCCGATCATGTCGCCGAGGCGGCCGAATACGAGGGCGCCGAAGGGGCGGACCAGGAAGCCGGCGGCATAGGTTGCGAAGGCTGAAAGAAGGGCCGCCGTATCATTTCCGGGTGGAAAGAACAGGGCTGCAAAGAAGGGTGCCAATGTGGCGTAGAGATAAAAGTCATACCATTCGAAAACGGTACCCGTGGATGAGGCGAAGACGACGAATCTTTCGTCCTTGCTCATCCCTTGCCCTTTTACGGCGGGTGCATTTGCAGTTGTAACAGACATTCGTGTTCCTCCCGTTTGTCAATTTGGTTGATCGGGGCCGTCTGGGCCCCCCGAATAGTTGCCATCGCAGAATGGTGTCACTCTGAGGCTCATCCTAGGTTTAACCAGCGCTAGTTGGGGCGTCTATTAGACCATTGTTGAATCACCCATGGGTTGTGCACTGCAAAATGACGTGCGAATTTACATCACGCCAAATTCGTTTAGGCTTTGGCCATGCTTCAAAGCTGGACAATATTCATTACAGGCCTTGCCTATCTGGGAGCCCTCTTTGCGGTCGCAACCTGGGGCGACAGGCTGGCCCACCGGCGCAAAGCCGGTTCGCCCCGCCCCTTAATCTACGCCCTGTCGCTGGGGGTTTACTGCACCTCATGGACCTATTTCGGCAGCGTCGGCATCGCGTCGCGCTCCGGCTTTGATTTCCTGCCCATCTATATCGGGCCCATCCTGGTGTTCGCACTGGGCTGGCGCCTGCTGCAAACCATTGCTGAAATTTCCAAGCGCCAGAACATTGCCTCCATCGCCGACTTTCTCTCGGCGCGCTATGGCAAGAGCGAGGCGCTGGGCGCCCTTGTGGCCATTGTCGCCACCGTCGGTGTTGTGCCTTACATCTCGATCCAGTTAAAGGCGGTGTCGTCCTCGCTGCAGGCGATGATCCACGATCCGGTGTTTCCCGATGCCATCATGCCGGTGATGCAGCGCGCCGACGGGCTGTCCATATTGGTGGCCATCACCATGGGTGCCTTCGCCATCCTGTTTGGCACCCGTCACATTGATACGACGGAACACCAGGATGGCATGATCCTCGCCATCTCGGTTGAATCCGTCGTCAAGCTTTTGGCCTTCCTCGCCGTGGGGCTCTTCGTCACCACATCGCTCATGGGCGGCTTTGGCGAGCTCGCCGCCCGCATCGCCGATAACCCTCCCATTTTCGAACTCCTCAACAAGGGCTTTGATGGGGGGCGCTGGTTGACCCTCACTTTGCTGGCGGCCTTCGCCATCATTCTCCTGCCGCGGCAATTCCATGTGGCGGTGGTTGAAAACGCCGCTCCCTCCGACATCCGCCGCGCCGCCTGGCTGTTTCCGCTCTATCTCATCGCCATCAATATCTTTGTCATTCCCATCGCCGTGGCGGGCCTCACCCTTCTGCCGCCCGGTGCTGATGGCGACATGTTCGTGCTGGCCCTGCCGGTCAATGCCCAGAACAATTTCTTTGCGATGATCGCCTTCATCGGCGGCCTCTCGGCCTCAACGGCCATGGTGGTGGTTGAAACCATCGCGCTCTCCATCATGATCTGCAACAACCTCATCGTTCCGCTCATCCTGCGCCATAGGCAGGAGCGGAGCGAGTCGCTCTACGATATGGGCAAGACGCTGATATTGATCCGCCGCCTTGCCATCGCACTCGTGTTGCTGATGGCTTACGGCTATTACAAAATGATCGGATCGACGGCAGCGCTCGCTCAGGTGGGCCTCATTTCATTTGCCGCCGTTGCCCAGTTCGCCCCCGCCTTCTTTGGCGCACTGGTGTGGAAACGCGCCACGGCCCGCGGTGCCATGGCGGGGCTGTTGGCGGGGGCCGTTGTCTGGGCTTACACATTGTTGCTGCCGTCGTTCACCGATGCGGGCTGGGTGGCGCGCGGCCTTATTGACCAGGGGCCCTTCGGCATTGGCTCCCTCCGCCCGCGCATGCTGTTCAATCTGGAGTTTGATCCCTTGAGCCACGGCGTGCTGTGGAGCCTTGCGGCAAACATTGTGGCCTATATCGGCTTCTCCCTCAGCCGCCTGCCAACCCCTGTTGAAAAAATCCAGGCCGCAAACTTTGTCACGCGCGAGTTGGCGGTGGGAACCGGCACCGGCTTTCGCCTCTGGCGCACCGCTGTCACCGTTGAAAAACTCGAGCAGACCGTGGCGCGCTATCTCGGCGAAGATCGCACCCGTTCAGCCTTTGTGGAATTTTTTGCCCAGCGTGGCCTGACACCCCGCCCGGCGCTGGAAGCCGATGTGCGCATGCTGAGGTTTGCGGAGCATTTGCTGGCCCGCGCCGTCGGCGTCGCGTCCTCGCGCCTTGTCATGGCGCTGCTGCTGGAGCGCCATTCCGCCCACCCGCGCGGCGCCATGAAGCTGCTGGATGATGCCTCCGCCGCCATCCAGCACAACCGCGACCTCCTGCAATCCGCCATCGATAATGTCGAGCAGGGCATCGCGGTGTTCGACGCCGAAATGAATTTGAGCTGCTGGAACGCCAGCTTCCAAAGCTACCTCAAGCTCAGCAATGAGCTGGGCCGCGTCGGCGCACCCATGCGCGAAATCATCACGGAGTTCCTGCGCACCACCGAAAGCGGCGAAGCCCAGCTTGAAGACCGCCTGCGCCGCATGGCCATAAGCCACGAGCAGTTCAGCGAACGCGTGAGGGAAAGCGGCCAGGTTATCGACGTGATTTCCAACGCCATTCCGGATGGCAGCGTGGTCATCACCTTCTTTGACGCCACGGAAAGCGTGCGCGCCGCTGAAGCGCTGATAAAAGCCAATGAGGAGCTTGAACGGCGCGTTGCCAAGCGCACGGCGGAGCTCACCCAGTTGAACGGCGAACTCGCCGCCGCCAAGGCCGAAGCCGAGGCCGCCAATCTGGGGAAAGACCAGGTTCATCGCCGCCGCCAGCCACGACATTCTCCAGCCGCTCAACGCGGCGCGGCTCTTCACCTCGAGCCTCGTTGAAAAACTGAAGCGCTCCAGCGATGGCGCGCTGGCCCGCAATGTGGATACCTCGCTGGAGGCGGTGGAGGATATCCTCAACGCGCTTCTCGATATCTCGCGCCTTGATGCCGGCGTGATGACACCCGATGTCTCCCCCTTCCGCATTGATGAATTGCTGGAAACCCTGTGCACCGAATATGCCCCCGCAGCGGCGCAAAAGAATCTGGCCATCAAGCTGATGCCCAGCCATGCGACGATTGAAACCGACCGCAAACTGCTGCGCAGGGTTCTGCAGAATTTCATTTCGAATGCGATCAAATATACCAGGTCGGGCCGCATCCTCGTTGGCTGCCGCCGCAAGGGCAACAGGCTCCGCATTGAAATCCATGACACGGGGCTCGGCATTCCCATCACCAAGCGCCAGATCATTTTCCAGGAATTCCAGCGCCTCGGCGATGATGAGGGAATTTCATCGGGCGTGGGGCTTGGCCTCTCGATTGTGGACCGCGTCGCCCGCATCCTGGGCTGCGAGCTCACGCTGCACTCCAGGCATGGCGTGGGCAGCATGTTTGCCATCACGGTTCCCTTGGCCAGTGTCGCCGTGCTGCGCACCCGCGTGGCAAAGCCGCCGCGCCAGAGGCCGGGCATTGGCGCCACCACGGAAGTGCTGGTCATCGACAATGAACCCGCCATCCTCAGCGGCATGAAACAGCTTCTGGGCGGCTGGGGCTGCCATGTCCATGCCGCCCACGGCGGCAGCGAAGCCATGCGCGCCTATGGCAGTGCGAAAGCGGGCATCGACATGATCCTCGCCGACTATCACCTCGACAAGGAAGACGGCATCACGCTGATTGGCGAACTCCGCCGCAAGGCAAGGCGTCATATCCCGGCCATTCTCATAACAGCGGACAGGTCAATCACCGTCTCCGACATGGCGCTGGCCCACGACATTCATGTCCTGCGAAAGCCGGTAAAACCCGCAGCGCTACGCGCCGCGATGGCCCATATCGAAATCAAGGCTGAGGCGGTGAAGTAGCCTTTCGTCTTCGCCCGCAAAGCGGGAGAAGAGGAAATCTATTACCAAAGTAATGGGGAGATGAGGGCGCCTTGCCAACGGCACGCCCGGGCACCTTGACTATTCGTGTCATTTTTGACACAATTACAGGACATGTTCAGCCGGGACAAAAAATTGCAGGCCCGTTTTTATGCAGGCCCATCAGGACGAAAGCCTGTGCGCGAATGGATTTTGACGCTGGACAAGGATGATCGTGTCGTGGTGGGCAAGGATATTCAAAAGGTCGAGTTTGGATGGCCCATCGGGATGCCGTCGTGCCGCCCTTTGGGAGGCGGGCTTTATGAAGTGCGAAGCGATCTTTCAGATGGGCGCATTGGCCGCGTGATGTTTTGCATTGTGAAAGGTGAAATGGTTCTTTTGCATGGTTTCGTGAAGAAGACGCAGAAGGCTCCGGCGAAAGATTTGGAATTGGCGCACAGCCGCCAGAAAGAGGTGTTGTAATGGCAAAAAGCAAAAAGGGCAGCATCGCCCGTGATGAAACTTTTGACGAGTTCCTCAACAAGCAGGGCATTCTCGCCCAGGCAGAAGAAACGGCAATCAAGGAATTGATTGCCGCGCAAATCAAATCCGCCATGGAAGTGCAGGGCATAACCAAAACCGCCATGGCGACACGCATGCAAACCAGCCGTCGTCAGCTTGAACGGTTGCTCGATCCCGACAATCCGTCAGTGACACTCTCAACCCTTCGAAAGGCCGCCACGGCTGTGGGAAGAAAATTGCGCGTGGAATTGGAGTGAGTGATGATTAGGTCTGAAATGGGCGCTCTATAATACGTGCGGTCCAGACATGACAGTGTATTTAATTCAGAAATAAATCCCAAAACCAGCCCCGCCCGCGTTGCACCATGGCCATAGCCCATTGGATTTCAGCGATGCCCCGGTTTCAAGGAGCCTTGCGCTCACAAGCTTCACTTAGAATTTTGGAGAATAGCCGTTTATAGCCAAACCACCGTACGGTGTCAAGGACTAAATTCATATTCTTTCAGAAGCCGGAAATGCCTTGCCCGCTCACGAACCCGCCAGCTTGTTGGCCGCGATCACCGCCTGGGTGCGGCTGGCAACGCCGAGTTTGAGCAGGATGGCCGAGACATGGGCCTTCACCGTGGCTTCCGAAACACTCAGCGCATAGGCAATCTGCTTGTTGAGCAGCCCCTCCTTCAGCATCATCAGCACACGGATTTGTTGCGCTGTGAGCGTTGCGACGCGCTTTGCGATATCCGTTGTTTCTGGATCGCCGGGAGCATCATCGCCCATGCCGGCGGGGCTCCACACGCCGCCCTCAAGGACGGTTTCCACCGCCGCGATGATGGAGGGGCTGCCCGATGATTTTGGAATAAAGCCGGAAGCGCCGAGATCAAGGGATTTGCGCACGATCCCTGCGTCTTCGCTGGCGGAAACAATGATGACGGGAATATTGGGGTAGAGCGAGCGCAGGTAAATCAGCCCCGAAAGGCCCTGCACGCCGGGCATGCGCAAATCCAGCAGCACCAGGTCATAGGAGTCATCTCGCGCCAGATGGGCCGTCAGGGCGTCAAGCGAACCCGCTTCCGAAATCTCCAGCTTCTTCTTTCCGGCATTCAGCGCATGGCGCAACGCTTCGCGGAAAAGCGGGTGATCGTCAACGATCAATATCCGTGTATCCGCCATCAATCCCCCTCACCAGAATTTAGGCCAAATGCTAGTCCACTTGCGGATCATTGTCCAAGGTGTCATCCGGCTCCTCGGCCTCGACGGCGGGAATGGCATAATTGCCGCCCAGCCAGCGGTTGAGGTCAACCTGGCTGCAATGGGACGAGCAGAAGGGATGGAATTTCTGCGTCGACGGCTTTCCGCAAATGGCGCAGGGTCGGCGGGCTTTAAGGCGGACGGGATCAGCCATCAGACACCTGTTGAAGATACGGTCATCCAGGAATGCATCACCGGATAACCCGCACCCTCCAATAAATGTATTGTCTCGTAAAGCGGCATGCCGACAACGCTGGAATGGGAGCCGGAGAGGTAGCGCACAAAGGCCTCGGCCCGCCCCTGGATGGCATAGCCGCCCGCCTTGCCGCGCCACTCATCGCTGGCGAGATAGCTGTCAATATCTTCCCGTGACAGGCGCTTGAAGCGAACTTTTGTTTCGTTGCAGCGCGTGGTGGTTTTCCCGTTGGGCGCGATCAGGCAGACGGTGGAATAGACCCAGTGGGAGCGGCCCGAGAGAAGTGCGAGGCAGGCTTTGGCATCGTCGCGGGTTTCGGCCTTCGGCAAAATGCGCCGTCCCAGGCCCACAACCGTATCTGCCGCAATGATGAACACGCCAGCGCCAAGGGCCGCCACCTGCGGCGCGCCGATGGCTGCATTGGCCTTTTCTTCCGCCAGCCGGATGGAAAGGCGGCGCGGCGTCTCGCGCTTTTTCGGCGTTTCATCAATATCAGTGGGATTGAGAAGGTCGGGGATCAGCCCCACGCGCTCCAACAGCGTCAGGCGCCGTGGCGAGGCGCTGGCCAAAACAAGTTTGACAGGGGACTTCACCATAAATTATTTGAAACGGTAGTTGATGCGGCCCTTGGTCAGGTCATAGGGCGTCATTTCAACCATCACGCGGTCGCCCGCCAGCACACGGATGCGGTTCTTGCGCATCTTGCCCGCCGTGTGGGCAATGATTTCGTGGTTGTTGTTATCGAGCAGAACGCGAAACGTCGCATTCGGCAATAATTCGGATACCGTACCTTCGAATTCGAGTAGTTCTTCTTTCGCCATGGGTCTTTCCGGTTGTTCAGGGATATGGCGGTTAGATGGACCTGTTAGGGGCCAAATGCAAGAGTTGTGATTTGCCATGCGATCCCGTCAGTTGGAAAGCCGCTTGGAATTTTTCAAATCCCTGGCGCGAGAATGTTAATACCCGTCCCGCATCGCGTTTAATCCACTTCCGAGCGGAAATTTCAGACAATATGGCAGCGCCCAAAGCGCCTCCCAGATGATTGCGCCGCTCGCTCCAATCCAGGCAATGGCGGCAAACCGGACGCCGGGCTTTTTCCAAGGCAGCAATGTCGATGCCGAAATTGTTGAAAAAGTCTCTGCCCTTGCTGGTGAGCTTTGGCACGTCCCCGCCCGCAATGAGTTCATGATGGCAAATCGCCACAAAAAGCCGGACGCCGCTTTCACCAGCGAGATGATCATAGCAAATTCGCGCCGCCCGCAACGCTTCATCCCGCGGCCCCGTTCTCACCCGCACCGCCCCCGTTCGCTCGGCAAGTCCCATCAGGGCTTCCAAAACCTGCGCCACATCGGGGCCGGAAAGCCTGAAATAACGGTGCCGTCCCTGTTTCTCCGCCGTGAGCAGGTTAGCAACTTTGAGCTTTGCCAGATGCCCGCTGGCTGTTTGCAAAGTCACGCCCGCCGCCTCCGCCAATTCACTCACCGTAAGGGCGCGCCCGTCCATCAGCGCCGTGAGCATATTTGCGCGCGCCGGATCGCCCAGCAGGGCAGCAACGGAGGCAACAACAGGGCCATCTTTCATACTTCGACCTTAACCGAAGTATTGTCGTTAGGCAATCCGCTAGAATGCCGTTACCCAGCAAGGAGAGAGAAGATGATCACCTGTTTTATCCGGTATGAAATCGATCCATTCAAGGTCGGCGCATTTGAAGAGTATGCACGCAACTGGGGTGAAGCGATCCCCCGTTGCGGAGCCGGTCTCATCGGCTACTTTGCGCCGCATGAAGGATCAAGTACAACCGCCTATGGTGTTTACAATATCGAGAGCTTGGCGGCCTACGAACAATATCGCGCCAGGCTGAAAGCGGATGCGATGGGAATTGCGAATTTTGAGTTTGCCCGGAAGGAACAGTTTATAAGGCGCGAAGACAGAATTTTCCTCCGTCTTGCCTCAGCCCCTATGCAAAAGGTTGTAATGCCATGATTGCCATAATTTTCGAAGTCCTGCCGGCCGATGGCGAGAAGCAACACTATCTTGATTTGGCCGCTTCGCTGCGCGCCGAATTGGAGCGGATCGATGGTTTCATTTCCGTTGAGCGGTTTCAAAGCCTCACAGACCCCATGAAAATGCTGTCCCTGTCGTTTTTCAGGGACGAGGAAGCGGTTCGCCAGTGGCGCAATTTGCCATCGCACCGCGCAACGCAAGCCAAGGGCCGAAATGGCGTCTTTGCGAATTACCGCCTGCGCGTTGCCAATGTCCTGCGTGATTACGGTTTGAACGAGAGGCAAGAAGCACCCGCCGACAGCCGCTTGGCCCACCCGCAACGCTAAACGCCTTTAGCGCCCAAACCGCCGAATT
Organism: uncultured Alphaproteobacteria bacterium; assembly: GCA_963763635.1. Lineage (GTDB taxonomy): Bacteria > Pseudomonadota > Alphaproteobacteria > Rhizobiales > Aestuariivirgaceae > Aestuariivirga. The sequence continues at coordinate 62,446 of CAVXPO010000006.1, read as the reverse complement.
TGGCTTTGATACGGTTTATCAGGCTGTCGCGCACCATGCGGTAGCTGTCGAGGATTTGTTCACGGCTGCCGGATGTGGCCGAAGGGTCCATGGTGGGCCAATATTCCGTTGATATTGCGGTGGTGCGGGTGAGTTCCAGCGCCCAGTGGTGCGCTTCCGGCGACAGCGAAATGGCAAGGTCAAAACTTGCGTCCTCAAGGTCATCAAAAGTGTGGGGACGGTGCTTGCCGAGATCGATGCCAATTTCATCAAGGACGGCCGCGGTAAAGGGGTCTGCCTTGCCGGCTTTAAGGCCGGCGGAGGCCACATAAACCCGGTGGCCATAATAGTGCTTCATGATGGCGGCCGCCATGGGTGAGCGGATCACGTTCTGCGTGCAGGCAAAGAGGATGGCACTTGGCAGGTCGCCAGACATGAATTGGGCCTATCCGCGCCAGTGCAGGACGCAAACCAGCGTGAACAGCCGCCGCGCCGTATCAAAATCAATGTCAACCTTGCCGCTCAGCCGCTCCATCAGGATTTCGCTGCCGGCGTTATGCAGGCCGCGCCGCGCCATATCAATGGTTTCAATCTGCGAGGGCGTCGAAAGCTTGATCGCCTGGTAGTAGCTTTCACAAATGATGAAATAGTCTTTCACGATGGCGCGGAACGGCGACATGGAAAGCCCGATGATCGAAATCTTCTCCTCGCGGTCATTGAAAATTTCAAACATCAGGCGGCCGTCCAGCGTTGAAAGCTGCAGGCGGTAGGGGCCTTCCATGCCGTTGCTGAGCTGGAAGGAGTTTTCTTCCAGCAGGTCATAAATCGCAACGCGCCGTTCATGCTCGGCTTCCGCCGAAGGGCCGGGCCCGATGCTCGCATCAAGATCGACGGCAATCAGGCGGTTGTTTTTGGGCTGGCTCATGGCATTGAGGATAGACGCTAGTCGCCGTGGGCCGGCGTGAATTCCGTGGCCCACGCCGCGCCCAGGTCCTTCAACTGCAAATCCAGGTACTCCACCTCAAGCCTGATGGAATGGCCCGCCGAAAATGTGAGAACAACAGTTCCGGATGGTGCGGCGCCTTCTTCAAACGTGATGGAAAGCAGCGACAGGATCATTTCGCCTGATGTGTCGCCAAGGCCGGATTGCCTGACGTTCAATACATGTTCCAAATGCAGGCCCGTCCTCCGCCGTTCGGATCTGGGTCGCTCTTCCCAGGCAAAACGGTTGGCCACCAGCGCAAACTTGCGCGGGCGTTTGAGAAACCGGATATCGGCAAGCCGCACCAGCGCGTCCTGCATGTGGGCGGAAATGATCGCCAGATCTTCCGTGTCTTTCGCCGCCAGCCTTAACACCTGTCAGGCTCCCGTAATTCTTTCCACATCAGCGCCGCAGGCCTGAAGCTTTTCTTCCAGCGCCTCAAAGCCGCGGTCCAGATGGTAAACCCGGTGGATCATCGTATCGCCTTCCGCCACCAGCCCTGCGATCACCAATGACACCGACGCGCGCAAATCTGTCGCCATCACATCAGCGCCCGTCAGCTTCCGGACGCCGCGCACTTCAGCCGTGTCGCCATGCAAATGAATGTCGGCGCCAAGCCGCGCCAGTTCCTGCACATGCATGAAACGGTTTTCAAAGATTGTCTCACGGATCATCGAGGTGCCCGTGGCCTTGGTCATCAGCGCCATGAACTGCGCCTGCAAGTCGGTGGGAAAGCCGGGGTAGGGATCGGTGTCCACATCAACAGGTTCAAGCCCGTTGCCATTGCGCATGATGCGGAGGCCCTCGTTGCTGCGCTGGACGGTAACGCCCGCCCGGCCCATCACCTCGATCATCGATTCCAGATTGTCTGCCCTGGCGCCTTTGAGCAGCACATCGCCGCCCGCCATCGCCGCCGCCATCGCATAGGTGCCGGTTTCGATACGGTCCGCGATCACTTCATGCTCGGCGCCGTGCAGGCTGGTGACGCCGGTGATCTTCAGGGTTGATGTATGAATGCCTTCAATTTTCGCGCCCATCTTCACCAGGCACTCCGCCACATCGCCGATTTCCGGCTCCCGCGCGGCATTCTCGATAATCGTGTCGCCCTTGGCCAAAACAGCGGCCATCAGGGCGGCGTGGGTCGCGCCGACAGTCACCATGGGAAACTTTATATGGCCGCCCTTCAGGCCGTTCCTGGCCTTGGCAATGACATAGCCGGAGTTGATCTCGACGTCGGCCCCCAATTTTTCCATGGCCATGATGTGCAGGTCAACGGGCCGCGTGCCAATGGCGCAGCCGCCGGGCAGCGAAACCTTGGCCTCGCCGCAGCGCGCCAGCAAAGGCCCCAGCACCCAGAAACTCGCCCGCATCTTTGACACGAGGTCGTAGGGAGCCGTCGTATCCACGATTGTTTTGGCGGAAATTTTCAAGGTTTCTCCCGCAATCGCCGATTGGCCGGGGCGCTTTCCAGAAACCGTGATATCGACCCCGTGGTTCTGCAAAATCCGCTGCAGGCGCAGCGCGTCCACAAGGCGGGGCACATTCTTGAGGGTGAGGGTTTCCGGTGTCAAAAGGGCCGTGATCATCAGCGGCAAGGCGGCGTTTTTGGCACCTGAAATATTGATGGTGCCATTCAGTTTGTTGCCGCCGCGAATACGGATACGATCCATTACGTCCATTCCCTTCAATCAACTGGCCCGGAATCACCAAACGTGCGCCATGCCTACCGAAACGGCGCTAACAAGCATAAAAGGCGCTATTGGGGCAACCTTTAATCCTTCAGGGGTTTTTGCGGCTTGTCCGCGCCTTTTTTGAGCCGTGCAAGGGATTTGCGCTTGAGCAGGTTCACCCGCAGCGCCTCGGCCAGCCGTTTGGTTTCGGCATCTGATCTTTTGGCGCGGGGCTTATTTGACATTGCGCCAGTTTTGAAAAGGCGCGCGGCATCTGTCAAGCGCTAGAGGGTTGCGCTTCAGCGGGGCCTGTGGCATGTGTCCGCCCCAAGACGAAAGGCGCTGCTGTAGCTCAGTGGTAGAGCACACCATTGGTAATGGTGAGGTCGACAGTTCAATCCTGTCCAGCAGCACCAGTTCTTAATCCACCTCAATCGCAGTTCCCAGATCGCCGCGGATGACGCGTTGCCGGTTGCGATAGGCTTCCGGCTCCTCAAAGCGCCCTTCCCAAAGCCCGCGCTTGGCCCGCCTGGCTTCGGCCTCCAGAGTGGCATAGTTCAGGCTGTGGCGCACATAGGCGACGGCCCAGCCCTTGCGCACCATTTCCGCATTGATCTCGAGGCTTTCGGTTTTGCAAATGGAAACCGCCCGCCCATAGCGATCCGTTTCAAGGGAGGAGCAACGCAGGTCGGAATCCCTGAACCAGTTTGCGCAACTCGGTTGCAGCCTGCTTCCCGCAATTATAATCGCGATTATCCCTATCCCGGCATGTCTGCTGGTATTCCGGCGCGTCAATGCCGTAAAGGCGAATGTCGGTACCGCCTTTTCGCAATGAATCACCATCCACCACCTGATAGGCGCCGCTGCCGAGATCGATCATGCCGAATTTTTTCATGGCGCCCAAAACCAGCGTGAGAACCAGCAGGAAAACCAGCGTATCAAAGATTGTCTTGTAAAATGGTCGTGCCGGCCGCCTCACGAAGCTGGCTTCTCCCAGCGCGCGGCACTTTTGTCATCGGAAGATTTTGCCGCCACCCAGTTTTCCCCCGCCGGGCCGCCTTCCAGTTTCCAGAACGGCGCCTTGGTCTTGAGCCAGTCGATGAGGAAATAGCAGGCCTCAAACGCGGCTTCGCGATGTGAGGATGTTGCAATCACAAGGACAATATCATCACCGGGGGCAAGCGTGCCGAAGCGGTGAATGATCAGCGTATCAAGCAGCGGCCAGCGCCGATGGGCTTCATCGTCAATATCGGCCAGCGCCTTTTCCGTCATGCCGGGATAATGCTCGAGCGTCATGCTGGAAACCTGCGCGCCATCGCTGAGTTCGCGCACCGTGCCCACGAAAATGACGGTGCCGCCGATGTCCTGGCGATGCTGCCTGAGAGTCGCCAGTTCCGCACGCCGTATCAAATGCCTCTTTCTGAACGCGTATCATGCCGTCAGTTCCCGATTAATTTGTTCAGAAATTTCTTGCCCTTTTTTCCCAGCCTTTTTGAGGGTTTTTTCCGATAGGCCAAGTTCCCGCAAACTGTCATAGGCCGCTTCGGGGTTTTCGAGAATGCCATCAATATTGGGATAAATGCGGGGTTTATCCCATGGCCCTTTGACGGCGACCTGAACCGGCAAGCCTGCTTGGGATTCGTCACCCGTTGCAAGCTCGGGATCAAACTTGAAATCCACGGCGCGGCGCAGCATGTCCACTTCACCCGCGCCGCTGATAGTCAGCACGGGGCTTTCCAGCCTTACATCTGTCGATTTGGCAATTCCATCTTCAACCGCAAACGAAGCGGTCATGGAATTGAATGCCGTGAGGTGTTCTGGAACATCGCCCCATCCCTGCAAAACTTTGCTGCTAAGTTTCGAAATCGAATCCACAATATCAAGCCCTTTGAAGGCGCCATCTGAAACAGCAATGCTGAAACTGCCTTTCAGGCTGGACATCATTTCACGCTTGTTGGTGCCATATGCCGATAGCGACGTTGCAATGGTTGTGGTGCCAGTGATCCAGTCCAACCCAAAAACCTGGGCAAAGAACTTGGCACCCGCCATGCTGCGGCCATCAAAGGCCACTTGCAGGGCAGGCACGGCCTGGCTTCCATCAAGAACAACTTTGGCGTTTCCCGTGCCGTCATAAATGGGACTGCCCGTAAAGCTTGAGGTAAGAACCCCTTCCTGCAAACTGCTGGCAATATCAATGGTGCGGATCTCCATGCCTCTCCATTTCAGGCGGAAGGCGGAAAGCGCAAGATTGCCGTTGATCCCTTTGAGTGCTGATAAGTCCAATGGCTTGACGTCCCAATCCGCAGGCCCCGCATCCGCGTTGCCTTTCTCCGATGATGACGTTTCCAGATAGGGATCAAGCGAAAGCAGGTCGGTGGAAAGCGAAGCCGTGACCAGCGGTTTTTTCTTGATGAAATCCAGCGCCACGTCGCCGGTGGCCGTCATGCCATCAAGCTGCACCGATGCCTTGGTGAGCTTCATGGTGTCGCCCACAACATCAAGCGCCCCCGCCATTGAAAAGTCCTTGAGGCCCGCCCGCCCCTTGATTTCGGTGCCCATCCATTTGGCAAGCTGGCGCACGTCCGCCGACTTTGCGTCGAGCACGCCGGCAAGGTTGAGCGCTGACGCCGTGCCAAGCCTTCCGCTGAAATTCAAATCCAGTGCGGGTGCTGTGATTGTGAAATCCGCAGGTGAGCCATCCTCGGGTATCCGGCGCAGTGAAGCGATATGGGCATTGAAATTGGCGAATTGTGAGTTGATGGCGGCCGTGCCGGAAATATCAAGCTCAGCGCTTTCCCCGACCGTGACAGAGCCATTCGCGGACTGCGCTGAAAACGTCTGGCCATGACGTTCATCAAGAAAACTGACCGTCCCATTTTCAACTTGGATGGTAATGGGGCTTTTCAAATTCAGCTTGGCCGGTTCCGTTGCGTCAGCTCCGCCGTTGGTCTTTTCCTGTATCCAGTTGCTGCGGCCTTTCGTATCAACCAGCAAATTGAAGCGGGGATTGACCAGTGCAATTTCCCGAATCTTCAATTTGCGGGAAAACAAGTCGCTGACCTGTAGTGGCAGCACGGCATAGTCGGCATGAATGAATTCGCCGGCCATGCCTTCGGGATTTGCAATGGCGGCGTCTCCAATGCGAACCGCCAGCCGTGGCGCAAACTGCAGCTGCGCGCCGCCATTGACCAGCAGGGTGCGGCCGGTTTTCCGCAGCACATATTCCTGCAGTTGGGAAATGGCGAAGGTTGGATGCGTAACAACCCATAGCGCTGCGACAACGAGGCAAAGTGCGAGGATTGCCCCCATCAGCAGTTTCTGCTTTTTCATTATTCCGATCCTCCGTCGCCGTGTATCAAGGCCTCAAATCTGCTGGAGCCATAAATGCCTGACCAACCGCTTTGGACGCCGCCCAAAGAAAGAATAGCAAATTCAAACCTGTTTCGGTTCATGGCTGAACTTAACCATGACCACAATCTCCAGCTTCAATCCTATCAGGATGCGGTGGACTATTCGACTGGAAATCCCGAATTGTTTTGGTCCAAACTATGGGAATTCTGTGACGTCTCAGGCGATAGGCAAACCGATCGTGTTCTCATCGATGGTGACAAGATGCCGGGCGGCAGGTTCTTCCCCGATGCCAAGCTGAATTATGCGCAAAACCTGCTCAAGCGAAATGATAATGAAAATGCGCTGATCTTCTGGGGCGAGGACAAGGTCAAGGCCCACATGACCTGGCGGCAATTGAATGGCCGCGTGGCGCAAATGCACCGGGCGCTGGCCAAGGCGGGGATTAAAGCGGGCGACCGTGTTTGCGGCGTCGTGCCCAACCACCCGGAGGCCATTGTTGCCTTCCTCGCCGTGGCCTCGCTTGGCGCCATCTGGTCATCCTGTTCGCCGGATTTTGGCGAGCGCGGCATTCTGGATCGTTTCGGCCAGATCGCCCCCAAGCTGCTGTTGACCTGCGACGCCTATCACTATGGCGGCAAGGCCCACAGCATGGCCGAAAAAATTGCCAAGGTTCTGGCCCAGCTTCCGTCGGTCGAGCAAACCGTCATCATTGACTACACCGGGCAGGCAGCCGGCATGGCAGCTCAATTGCCGTGCGCGCAATCAATGGCGGAATTCAGTGAAGATGAGAGCGCAGCACCCATCGCGTTTGCGCAGATGCCATTCGATCACCCGCTCTATATTCTCTATTCCTCCGGCACGACGGGCATTCCAAAATGCATCGTCCATCGCGCGGGCGGCATACTGCTGAAACATTTGAGTGAGCATGTGCTGAATACCGATGTGAAGCCGGGCGACAGATTGTTCTACTTCACCACCTGCGGCTGGATGATGTGGAATTGGCTGGTCAGCGGTCTGGGCGCGGGCGCAACACTCCTGCTTTATGATGGCTCGCCGTTTTATCCCGGCAAACGCATCCTGTTTGATTTGGCTGATGCGGAAGACATGTCGATTTTTGGAACCTCTGCCAAATACATCGACTCGCTCCGCAAAACCGGATGGCAGGTCAAAGCCACGCATAAACTCGCGAACCTGCGCACCATGATGTCCACCGGTTCGCCCCTCAGTGCTGAAAATTTTGATTTCGTCTACCAATCGGTCAAACCGGACATCCACCTCGCATCCATTTCAGGCGGCACGGATATTTGCGGCTGCTTCGTCGGCGGCAATCCAATCTCAAGCGTTTGGCGCGGTGAAATTCAGGGGCCGATGATGGGCATGGCGATGGATGTTGTGGATGATAATGGAAAGCCCGTGCGGCAGGAAAAAGGTGAAATGGTTTGTACCCGGCCTTTTCCCTCGATGCCTGTCATGTTCTGGAACGATGCTGATGGCCTGAAATATCACAACGCTTACTTCGCCCGTTTTGAAAACATCTGGTGCCACGGCGATTTTGCCGAAATCACCGCCCATGGCGGCATGGTCATTCATGGCCGCTCCGATGCCACACTGAACCCCGGCGGCGTTCGCATTGGAACGGCAGAAATCTATGCGCAGGTCGAACGCATTCCGGAAGTGCTGGAAGCCTTGGCGATTGGGCAGGATTGGGACCATGATGTGCGCGTGGTGCTTTTTGTCCGGCTGGCAGCAGGTGCGGTGCTTGATGAAAAACTTGTCGGCCTGATCAAGAAGCAGGTTCGCGATGGCGCCTCGCCCCGCCATGTGCCCGCTGTCATCATTGCTGTGGCAGATATTCCCCGCACCAAATCCGGCAAGATCACCGAGCTTGCCGTGCGGGAAATCGTCCATGGCCGCGAGGTTAAAAATCAGGAAGCCCTGGCCAATCCCGAAGCGCTTGAGCTGTTCAGGAACCTGCCGCAGCTCAGCGCTTAGGCTGGGGGTCGCGGAGGTTTCTTGCCAATAGTATGATGGGGATAAGGCCCGCCGCAACGATCGTGAGGGCCGGTGCCGCACTTTCCTCAAGCTGGTCAAGTGAGGCGAGCGCAAACACCTGGGTTGCCAGCGTGTCAAAATCAAAGGGGCGGAGGATCAGGGTTGCCGGCAGCTCCTTCATGCAATCCACAAAAACCAGCAGTGCCGCTGAGACCAGCGCCGGCCGCAGGATGGGCAGATGCACCTCGATCATGGTCATGAAGGCGGAGCGGCCCAGCGTTCGTGCCGCCGCCGAAAGATTGGGCGTCACCTTTTCCAGCCCGCTCTCCAGCGAGCCAAAGGAAATGGCCAGAAACCGCACGGAATATGCGAAGATGACGGCAGCAAGGGTGCCGGAGAGCAGCAATCCGGTTGAAATGCCAAAATGGCGGGCCATGAAACCGTCCAGCGCATTGTCAAAGGCCGCCAATGGCACCAGCACGCCGATGGCGAGAACCGTGCCGGGGATGGCATAGCCGATGCTGGCCAGCCGTATGGCGAGGTTGGCACCCTTTCCCCTTTGCAGGCGGTGGGAATAGGCGAGTATTAATCCGAGAATCACGACAATCACGCTGGCCAAAGCCGACAGGACGAAGGAGTGCCACGCCGCACTGAAAAACGCGGCTGAAAACAGGGCGTCAAATCGCCCGAATGCATAGTTGAGCAGGATGCCGCCGGGCAGCAGAAAGCCAAAGAAAATGGGGATAAAACAGGCTATTGTTGCCATGATTGCGCGCCAGCCATCGAGCAGCGTACGCCGCGGTGCCATCTGCTGGCGCGCATGGCCGGAGCCGGGCTGCTGTTTCCGCGCCCGCCGCTCAATCCACAACAGGGTAAAGACGAGAAGAAGAAGAACACAGGAAAGCTGCGCCGCCCCCCCAAGGTTTCCCTGCCCAAGCCACGTTGAATAGATGCCAAGCGTGAGCGTCTGCACGCCAAAGAAACCTACCGCTCCAATATCATTGAGGCATTCCATCAGGGCGAGGCTGACGCCCACGATTATTGCCGGGCGCGATTGCGGCAGTGCGACTTGCAGGAAAGCCTGCCATGGCGATTTTCCAAGGGTTCGCGCCGCATCAATCTGGCTTGCGGGCTGCCGTAGAAAACTCGCCCGTGCGGTCATGAAAACATAAGGGTATAAAACCATGGAAAGCACGAAGATGGCGCCCGACAGCGAACGGATTTCGGGAAACATGTAATCATCTGGCCGCGTCCATCCGGCCTGTCCCCGCAGCCAGGTTTGGAAGGGCCCGGCATAATTCAGAAAATCCACATAGGTGTAGGAAACGATATAACTCGGCATGGCAAGCGGCATCAGGCAGGCCCATTGGAAAATACGCCGACCCGGAAATGTACACATGGTGACAAGCCACGCCGTTGCCGTTCCCATGATGAAGGTGAGAAACCCCACCCCTGCCATCAAACTCAGCGTGCGCCAGAAATATCCGGGCAGCACGGTACCCAGGAGATGCGGCCAAACATTTTCCTGCGGGCGAAAGGACAAAAAAAGAATTGCAAGGACTGGCAGCGAGATGGCAAAAACGATGAGGCACGTGGCAATGAAAAGCCAGTTTTCAGCCCTGCTGGTCATTGGCCGGTGGCTTGAAATTTCTGACGGCATATTGTTCAGGAATTATTCCGCGAGAACGCGGGTTGTCGGAAAGGTAAGTTCAATCAAGGTGCCTTTGCGGGGCTCGCTTGTTATGTTGAAACTTGTGCGGTTGGCTTCTGCCAGTGCCTTGGTAAGGGGCAATCCAAGGCCAGTGCCTTGCACTTCGCGCCCCGCCGTGTTCACGCGTTTGAAGGGCTCCAACGCATCACGCAATTGCTCCTCATTCATGCCGATCCCCGTGTCCTTCACGCGGAACTTGAGTTCGCCTGATTTGCTGACCACCGCGGACATAATAACCTGTCCGCCAGGGTCCGTGAACTTGATGGCGTTAGAAAGGATGTTGAGCATGATTTGCCGCATTGACCGTTGGTCAGCCACAACATTGGGAAGATTGACAGGCATCACCTTGCGGATGACAACCCGCGCGCCCGTTGCTGCTTCCTGTAACAGCCTGATGGCATTGTCAGCCGTGTCGCTGAGGTTCACCGCCGTAAAGTTGAGCTCAAGCTGGCCAGCCTCCACCTTTGAAAGATCCAGCAGGTCGTTGATAAGGGAAAGCAGCAAGCCACCACTTGAATGGATATCGTTCACATAACCCCGGTATTTTTCGTTCTTGATTTCGCCAAACCGTTCAAGCCGCATCACTTCCGAAAATCCCATGATGGCGTTGAGCGGCGTGCGCAACTCATGACTGATGCGGGCGAGGAATTCGGACTTCTGCCGGCTTGTGGCCTCGGCCACTTCCTTGGCCTCGCGCAATTCCGACTCTGTCCGCTTCCATTGGGTAATATCACGCACCACGGCGCAAAACGCTGCCTGCGAGGCGGGCGATTGCAAAACGCCGATGGTTAGAAACAGCGGAACGGTTCCACCCTGTTTGACGACGGCATTCACTTCACGGCCATCATTGAACACGCTTGCAAGCCCCGGGCCCTGCAAGGCGGCGAGATAGTCCCGCAAAATTTTTCGGCTGTCCACCGCAAGCAATTCGCCAAAGGGCTTGTCGGCGACTTCGGCAATGCGATACCCGAAAATGGCCTCGGCGCCTGCGCTAAAGGTATGAATCTTGCCGGACTTATCAAGCGTGATGATGCCATCAGTTGCGGTATCGAGAATTGCGCGCAGCTCCTCATCCACCACGGGTGCGACGCGCGGCGGGTTCAAAGTCTCCACGGATTGTTGAATTATTTCAGGCTCAACGCTGACAACAATAACTTCTTCTTCGGTCTTGGGTGCAGGCGTCGGCACAACCTTTTGCGGCGGAACTGGTTGGGCAGCCAACTTCACGGTGAACTGCCGCGCTGGACCGCTTTGCCATGCCACGCGGGCCATTTGGGCCATTACGAAAAGTTCTTTGCCATTTTCGAAGTTAACCGGAGTTGCCGGCAGCGCCTGATCAAGCGGAGCAAAGAGGTTCCAAATGGCATCATCATTGATGAGGTCATCCGCACTCGCAAAACCAAGGACTTCACAGGCGTTGGGATTTGCATAGAGCAGCGATCCATCTTTTGTTATCAGAATGGCGTCAGCGGTTTTGTCGATGGCATTCTTGACGACCAGCGGAATGTTCGGCAGTTTCCGCCTAGGCTTTACCGGCACTTTAACGGCAGGCACGGCAATATGATCGGAAGCCGTCGCACCCAGAACCTTTCCCAGATGATGAAACGCCTCGGCCTCTTCAGCGCCAAATTTTGGTGCGGCCATGTGCTGAATTTCGGCCCCTGCGCGAGAAGATGAGAACTGCCGTTCAAGCGCGCGTCTTTCGGTAATGTCATCCAGCAGCAGCATGGCGAATGCCACGCCGCCTGTGCCCGCGCCAAGCTTGCGGAACGTGAACCTGATATCGCGTTGGCCAACCCTGGTGCGTATCCGCCGCACTTCGCTCACCGTCGACGTGGAGGAGAGCCTGGTCAGCAGTTCCTCCGCGAAACTCGCGTCGCCCATAAGCCTGCCGAGGCTTGCGCGCTGATCGGCGCCAACCAGCAGGTTCGCCGCCGCATTGAGCCGCAGCAACGCGCCATCCCTATCGATGAACGCCGAAGCTGTTGGCAGCAGCTCGAAGGCCTGATCCAGGTTTTCCAGGGGAATTTCGGCTGCTTTCGCATTTTGCGATGCGGCGATAACCAGTATGCCAGCCCGACCGTCGGCCATTGTGTGAACCATGCACTGGCAGGAAACGGCAACCGCGTGGCCGGATGAAGGAAAGTGCAGAAGAGCGTTTTCAACTTGGCCACGGCTGAGGTTCTGGGAAAGTCCCATGATCTGCTCGACGCCGGGCTCAGCAAAATCAAAGGGCCTATCGATGAGGTCAAACAGGGATTCACAGCCGAAATAGGCAACGCCTGCAGGGTTGGCCCAAACAATCCGGCCCCTGGTGCCGTCCCATAGCCAAGCGGCATCGGATAATGCCCGAAGCTCGTCCAGCGTTGGCGTGTCCGTTTTACTCAATTTACGCGTCGCAAACTTTCGTTAGCCGACCCCCCCAACAAATTCTCTAACCTTCTTCCAATCTTAAGTTGGTCTGGAAGCCCCTGACAAACTAAATCAATTTTTTTGCATCACGTCCACCATTGGTTAACCAAAAGCCACACAATTCAGCAATTTTGTTGCGATGCAAGATTTATGTTGCAACGCACAATAATTGTTCGTATATCGGTATTTATCTGGAGATTTAAGTTTCAACCATTTGGAGATGATCATGAGCGCCAAGAAATCAAAGACCTACACCGCTGCAGAAGTTCAAACCGAGGCTCAGGACTTTGTCCAAAAGTCCGTGGATCAGGCTCAAGTTGCGTATGAAAAAGCAAGCGCTGCCAGCCACGATGGTGCCCAAGTTCTTGAATCGCTAGCTTCGGCCTACAAGGTGGGTGCTGTTGATTTTCAGAACAAGGCCATGGAATTTACCAAGGCAAATATGGAACAGGCGTTTGATTTCAGCCGCAAGCTGTTTGCCACCAGGGAATTTGGCGATATCATTTCCCTGCAACAGAGCTTCCTCAAGAACCAGTCAGAAGCATTCAAGACGCAGGCCACCGAACTCGGCGAAATCGCGTTGCGCGTTTCAACAGAAACCGCAAAGCCGCTGCAGGAAAGCTTCAGCAAGTCGCTCAATGGCTTCACCAAATCTTTCGCCGCCTGATCTCGGCCACCTGTTTTCAAATCATGAGAAGGCCCGCAATCCACGCGGGCCTTTTTGTTTGCTTGTAATTCAGCACGCGCACGGCTAGTTTGCGCCCGAATTAAAGATGCAGCTGTAGCTCAGTTGGTTAGAGCGCCGGATTGTGGATCCGGAGGTCGGCGGTTCGAGCCCGCCCAGCTGTACCATTCAGGGGGCGGTTGTAAGATTATTCTTACCTGTTTTAAAACCTATGATGTGCGCGGCCGCGTAGGTTTTGATCTCACCGAAGAAATTTCCTATCGCATTGGCCGCGCCTTTGCCCAGCATCTGAAAGCCAGGCGAATTGCCGTTGGCAGCGATGCCAGGCTTTCAAGCCCTTCACTCAAAGCAGCGCTAATTGACGGAATTCTTGATGCTGGCTCAGACGCCATCGACATTGGCCTTAGCGGCACCGAGGAAATCTACTTCGCCTCATTCCATTGGGATATTGACGGGGCCATTGAGATTACCGCCAGCCACAATCCGGCCGATTACAATGGCATGAAATTCGTCGGCGCCGCAGGGCGCCCAATCGGCATTGATGATGAATTCGCGGCCATAAAACAATTGGCCACAGAAGGTAAGTTCATCCAGGCCTTTCCACGTGGCAAACTTTCAAGCAAGTCAATCATCGCGCCCTACGTCGGACACTTGCTCGGCTGCATTGACTTGGCGTTGCTTGCACCGATGAAAATTCTGGTTGATGCCGGCAATGGCGCGGCGGGGCATGTTATCGATGCCTTGGAGCAGCGCTTTAAGGCGCGAAGCGTTCCCGTCACTTTTATCAAGATCAACCACCAGCCCGACGGCAGCTTTCCCAATGGCGTGCCCAACCCGCTGCTGCCGGAAAAGCGGTCGATTACCTCCCAGGCCGTGCGGCATCACGCAGCCGACCTCGGCATCGCCTGGGACGGCGACTTCGACCGCTGTTTTTTGTTTGACCAGAATGGAGAGTATATCGCCGGATCCTATATGGCAGGGCTCCTGGCAAAAATTCTGCTGGCGAAAAATCCAAATTCCACGTTTGTTATTGATCCCCGGCTGAACTGGAATACGCGCGACATTCTCAAGAACAGCGCTGCCAAATTTGTATCAAGCCGCACCGGCCACACGTTCTTTAAGCAAATCATGCGCCAGGAAAAGGCAGACTATGGCGGCGAGATCAGCGCCCATCACTATTTCAAAAACTTTGCCTATTGTGACAGCGGCATGATTCCGTGGCTGCTGGTTATTGAGTATCTCGGCAAGTCGGAGCAGAAGCTGCATGAGATTGTTGCTGCCAGAAAATTGCTTTTTCCCTGCAGCGACGAGATAAACTTCAAGGCCAAGAATGTTGCAGGCGCAATTGGGCGCGTGCGGCAGCATTATGCGGCGCACGCAAATTCAATTGAAGAAACCGATGGCATAAGCGTTGAACTGCAAGACTGCCGGTTCAATTTGCGCGGGTCAAACACGGAAGCCCTCCTGCGCCTCAATGTGGAAACCCGTGCCAATCCCAAATTGCTGGATCAGATGATTGGGGAGATAGGCCGCCTGATTGATGGCGCGCTACTTCCTGATGCCGAGCAGGTTGTCCGTTGAGAATGCGTCGGCAAGCTGCGCTTCCGTCATCAGGCCCTCGCTCAAGGCAACCTCGCGGATGGTGCGCCGTGTCTTCATGGCAATCTTGGCAACCCGCGCCGCTTGATCATAGCCGATGTAGGGGTTGAGCGCCGTAACCGTTATCAATGAACCATCCAGCAGTTCGCGGCAGCGCTCTTCGTCAGCCTCAATGCCAATGACGCATTTTTCACGCAGTGTCACCATCCCCCGCATCAGCATGCGCATGGATTGGAGGATATTGAAAACGATGACCGGTTCCATGGCATTGAGCTGCAGCTGCCCGGCTTCGGCGGCCAGCGTAACCGTCAGGTCATTTCCGATCACCTGGTAGGCGATCTGGTTGACGACCTCCGGCACGACGGGATTGATCTTGCCGGGCATGATGGAGGAGCCGGCTTGCACCGCAGGCAGCCTGATTTCACCAAGCCCGGCGCGTGGCCCGCTGTTCAGCAAACGGAGGTCATTGCATGTCTTCGAGAGCTTGACGGCGATGCGCTTCAGAACGCCGGAGAAGGTGACAAAGGCCCCCATGTCCGATGTTGCCTCAATCAGGTCGCCGGCGGTGATCAAGTCGATACCCGAAATCTTTGAGAGATGGCCAATGACAATGGCGGGATAATTCTCCGGCGTGTTGATGCCCGTGCCGATGGCGGTGCCGCCAAGATTGACCTCCCGCAAGAGGTTTGCGAATTCGCGCAGGCGGTCGATATCCTCGCCCACCGTCACGGCAAAAGCGCGAAACTCCGATCCCAGCCGCATGGGCACCGCATCCATGAGCTGCGTGCGGCCAACCTTGATGATGTGGTCAAACGCGGCGGCCTTTTCCAGCAACGCGGCCTTGAGCGCAATCTGGCTTTCAAGCAGTGACGGGCAATCGCGCAGGATGGTGAGCCGCACCGCTGTGGGATAAACATCATTGGTGGATTGCGAGAGGTTCACATGGTCCGTCGGGCTGATGCTGCCATAGTCGCCGGGCTTCCTGCCGATGTGCTGCAAGGCCATGTTGGCGATGACTTCATTGGCATTCATGTTGGTTGACGTGCCGGCACCGCCTTGCAGCATGTCGACAACAAAATATTCATGGCCGGCGCCGGCGATGATCTGGTCGCAGGCGGCAACGATGGCGTTGGCAATTTCGGGCTTGAGCGTGCCGAGTTCGGCATTGGCCAGCGCCGCCGCCTTTTTTGTCATGGCGAGCGATTGGACAAGTTCGGGATAGTGATTGAGCAAGACGCCGGTTATCGGAAAATTCTCGACGGCGCGCGCCGTGTGAATGCCGTAAGCCGCGGCGGCGGGAATTTCCATTTCTCCCAGCGAGTCTTTTTCGATACGAAAATGGACCATGGATTTAAGCTTCCCGATTCGCTTTAATGGGTCTCTCAACGCTTCAAAGGCTTTATGTGATAATGGAGCTTAAGATCGATCGCCGTCAATCTGAAACGGCGCTGGCCGTCCAGCGCGGTGTTGGCCGCCTCATGCGGTCCTATGGATTTGCCATACTGCCGGAATTTTCGCTGGCCTCGGGCCGTAGGGCCGATATCATCGCAGTGGGGCAGGATGGGATGATCTCGATTGTTGAAATCAAGTCATCCCTCGAGGATTTTCGCGTCGATTTGAAATGGCCGGAATACCAGGACTATTGCGACCGGTTTTTCTTTGCCATCCCGCAAAGCCTGGAACCGGATTTCCTGCCATCCCACACCGGCCTGATCGTGGCCGATAACTGGGGCGCGGAAATCGTGCGCGAGCCTGCAACGGTCATGCTTCATACCGCAAGGCGCAAAGCCCTGACGCTTGCCTTTGCCCGCTGCGCCAGCCAGCGGCTGCACAGCCTATACGACCCTGATGCTATTTAGGCGCGCGTTTGGCCAGAATGCGCTGCAGCGTGCGGCGATGCATGTTGAGGCGGCGCGCCGTTTCTGAAACATTGCGGCTGCACAATTCATAAACCCGCTGGATATGTTCCCAGCGCACGCGGTCTGCCGACATCGGGTTTTCCGGCAGGGCGTTACGGCTGTCCTTGTCTGAAATCAGGGCGCCATAAACCGCGTCGGCGTCCGCAGGCTTGGCGAGATAATCGATCGCGCCCAGCTTCACCGCTGTTACGGCGGTGGCAATGTTGCCATAGCCCGTCAGCACGACAACGCGGGCATCGGGGCGGCTTGCGTGCAGGGTTTCAATGACATCCAGGCCATTGCCATCGCCCAGCCGGAGATCGACAACCGCATAGCCGGGGGCGGATTTCCTTACCTGCTGGATGCCCTCGGCCACTGACTCTGCCGTGCGCACTTCAAAACCGCGGGTTTCCATGGCGCGCGCCAGCCGCGTCAGGAACGGCTTGTCATCGTCGACCAGCAGCAGGGTTTTGTCGGTCGGTAGGTTCATTTCATTCATCAGGTCTGCCATTTTATTCCATTTCTTGCCCCTATATACGAGGAAAGCACCCCTGTGGACTAGGGTCAGGGCGCATTATCCTTTACCCTGCGGTGCGGGGGAATTGCCTGCGCCCGGGCCCTAATGTTGTTGATTCAGCGCCACGGCGGCGCGAATGAGCGCCTTGAAGGCTTTTTCATCAATCTTGCCGCCCTCACGGAAATCAATGGCGCGCCTCACGTTGCCTTCGAGGCTGGCGTTGAAAAGGCCTGAAGGATCCTCCAGCGAAGCGCCCTTGGCGAAGGTCGTCTTCACGGCAGCCTTGTACGTCTCGCCGGTGCAGATGATTCCGGCGTGCGACCACACCGGAATTCCCCACTTCCACTCCTCTATCACTTCGGGGTCGGCCTCTTTGATGAGAGCCCGGATGCGGGCCAGCGCCTCGCCCCGCCAATCACCCAGCTCCTTGATTCTCGCATCGATCAGCTTGGAGGGGGATTCGGCCTTAGCCGTTGCGCTCTTTTTCATATCGTTTGCACCTCATTCCGCTGTTTTATTTCTTAGGGCTTCGGCTTCTTTGAGAATTCGCTCTTTTGCCTCACGTTCAAAGTTCTCAACCTTGAGACGGGCAAACCCTTCGGGGTTGCGTTCGCAGTGGTAGAAATAGTGACTCATCTTCAATTCTTTTTCGGCCTTTTCTTTCTCTGATTTTGATGGTTCTACGCGCCAAAACAATTTGCGTGCCGTGCGAAAAGCTTGCCACAAGCTGTACAGCAGAACCACAATCGCCAACCACTCCGGGCCTAGAAATTGAAAGATCGCCCATGCGGCGGGAAATACTGCAAGCCAGATTGCCAGAATGACTTTTAATGTGAGATTTTGCTTCCGGGTCTTGATCAATTCCCGGTTGGCATTCGCCTTAACCTCCGCGTCAGTGCGGAACGGTACGTCTTTGTAAATGGTCCGCCAATCGGGAAGGTTGGTCGTGTCGTTTAGGAACGGCGGTAACTCTTGTTTTTTCCACGCATAAGTGAGAGTCACTGTACCGGGAGCATACCATCCGATGAGGAATCCGTCGTCCGTGTCTCCGTGTGGCCGAATTCTATTTTCACCAGCATCCCAGGCCCAAGCCATAATAGGAACCGGATACCGGTCTAGCCAATGAGCTACTTCGGTCTTCATAGTGTCCGCAACAGAACCTAAGTCGTAACTTTCGGGATAAACGAGATTAAGCGTAGCGAGCGAGCTATTGGAAACGGGTGGTTCGTATTCGACAAAATACGGCCCGCGATCCTCTTTGATGCTGTCGAAGTAGAGACGTTCGCGCGTGGAATTGTTCGGTGCCATAGGCGAATGGTTCAAGCTCTCAGCTCCTGTTTGTCAAGACTCATGTCTTGCACCGAACCTAGTGAAACAGCTGCACACCTATCTATCTTAATTTCATGATCGGAGTACCAAGCCCCGCACCGCCCGGAAATTGCCATCCCATATGGGTTACTGTGTCCATCACGCTGCAAGTCAGTTTAGCAACGTTAACTTGGACTTGCTTCAAATACACAATATCTATTTCGGTATCGAACTTCTGTTTCTGCCGATTGACAAATAATGGCACGGAAGCACCTTTTGCATTCGGTGTTCTCCATGAGCCATGACAAATGACATTGCGGATGTCCGCCGCTTTCTTAATATCTTTGACCAGTTCATCTACGTTCTCCGTCGTAGTCGCTGGATTGTCGCGTGCGGCCTTGCCATAAAATTCTGCCAAGTTTTTGAGTTGATCAGTCAATGCCCGCTCAAGCTGCGGCAACCATGCTTGAAAAGCCGCGTCGATTTTGTCGGGACTATAGTTGCGCGTCGCAGTAAACGCAAAGATTGCCTTCCCCAAGACTTCCTCAAGAAACCCAAAGGTTGCGATTGTGCGGCCGAGTTGCTCCCAAAACTGCGGCGAATGCAGGTGGGTTGGAAACAGTGGTGGTAATCTGTCCCTGTCTATAATTGAGCGGCTTACTTCATCTTCCATCAGTAGTCCTTTCTATCTGGGGTACGCAACTCGCTACTTCCCGCTCACATCCGTTCACCCGGCAATTGGCTGGCTTGCTTCACCCAAGAAGCAAACTGAGCTTCGTCGAGTTGGTCGTCCTCATGGATGTCGAGGTAGCGCACGTGCCTCTGCTTGGACTCGCCGGGCGGAAGAGGATGCAGCGACGCGCCGCGGAAGAATGCCACTTTGATGTATTTCGTGAAGCAATGAAAGCTGAGGAACCAGACCTGCTCCTCGATGCCATAGAAGGGCGAGTTCCATTTGACCGCCTTGCCCACGCCGGGGACGGTGCGCGTGATGAGCGCATCGAGGCGGCATCCGACATCGCGTTTCCAGCCCGGCATGGCCGCGATGTAGGCCTGCACGGGAGCGTCGCCGTAGGCCTTCGCGATCTGAGGGTTGCCGCCCGAGAGGAGGACCGGTTTTCCGTCCTTTTCGGACGGCGGCTTCGGCACCGTCTTGCGCGGTTTGGCCGCCTTCGCAGCGCCCCGCTTGGCGACGGCCTTCTTTGCTACCTTCGTCGGCTTTTTGGCCATTGCGTTCACTCCAACTGACCGACGGATATGAAATCAAGCATGCTTGATTCTGGCCCCAAGCTCATGTCTTTCCCACATCCACAACGCTGCGCGGCCAGTTTAGCTGTACAATGGCGCCATGTTCGGGCGAGGAACGGTTGGCGAGTGAAAAGCTCGCCCCCGAGCGCTCCAGCAAGGTCTTGGCAATGAAGAACCCAAGCCCCATGCCTTCATGCCCCCCGCTTCCGCCTTCGCTGTCCACGCCGTAGCCCGGTCTCGTCGTTACAAAAGGGTCCCCCAAGCGGTCAATAATGCCCTGGTCAAACCCCGGCCCGTCATCGGAAATCAGCAACGAAACTTTGCTTTCGGACCAGTGCGCCGATATCGTCACCTTCTTTTCCGCAAAATCAACCGCGTTCTCAAGAAGATTGCCAAGCCCATAGGCAATCGCCGGGTTGCGCCGGAATATCGGTTCAAGTGATGCGCCGTGCGTTTCATCTTCAGCGATGGAAACGTCAATATCAACGTCGGGGCCTCTTAACGGCGCTACCAAATCTTCGATCATGACGGAGAGCTTGACCCGCTCGTACATCGCATCGGTTTGTGCATCGCGGTTGGCCAGCCGCGAAAGTATTTCCCGGCACCTCGCCGTCTGGCTGATCAACAGGTCGATATCTTCCGTATGCGGACCTATATTCGGCAGCTCCCGTTTCAGCTCCTTGGCGACCAGTGCAATCGTGGCAAGCGGGGTGCCAAGTTCGTGGGCCGCCGCCGCCGCCAGCCCGTCAAGCGCGGACAGCCTTTGTTCCCGCGCCAATACAAGCTCGGCTGCCGTGAGGGCTGAAGACATCTGCCGCGCCTCTTCGGCAATTCTTCGGGCATAGATTGATGAAAAAACCACGCCGCACACCAGCGCCGCCCACATGCCTGAAACATAGACACGGGGCAGGGCAAGGGGTGCTCCCGCATGCCACGGCAGCGGCTGGTGGTAAATCGCCAGGATGCTGGTGCACACGAAGGCCATTGTGCTCAGTCCCAGTGTCCATTTGAGCGGCAGTGACGTTGCTGATACGGTCACTGGAACAAGGAACAGAAAGGCGAATGGGTTTTCCAGCCCTCCCGTGAGATAGAGGAGAATTGCCAGCTGAATGATGTCATACCCCAAAAGAAAGCCCGCCTGTTTTGGCAACAGCCGCAAGCTAGATCGCCAGCGAAGCGTCAGGAAGATGTTGAGCCAGGCGCTCAGCGCAATCACCGCGAGACAGGCGCCAAGCGGCAGCGGAAAATTCAAAATGAAATAAACGCCCAGAACGGCAAGCGACTGGCCGAGCACCGCAAGCCAGCGCAATCTCACCAGCGTGCGGAGGCTCAAAAGCCCCGCATAATGACTGAAGTTTTCCGGGCCTTCCAACGTGGCACTTACCGTAGACATCTTTGCAAGCCTTGCGATTTACACGCCGCCTACTTTAAGTTAAAGCCTCCGAAATGCCAAAGCCGCATTACTTGCCCACAAGATTTCAGCTCGTGTTTGCCATTGTTGCGTTGCTGCTCGCGGCAATTATTGCCGGCACGGCCTACCTGTACAGCACGCCATTTCAATCAGCCGGAAGCAGCGGCACAGCCCTTGTCGGCGGCCCGTTTTCGCTGACCGACCAGACTGGCCGACGCGTCACCGAGAAGGACTTCATTGGCAAATACACGCTGATATTTTTTGGCTATACGTTTTGCCCCGATGTTTGCCCCACCGAATTGCAGGTTATGTCTGCGGCGCTGGAAAGCATGGGGTCCAAGGCGGATAGGATACTGCCGGTTTTCATAACCGTTGATCCCGCCAGGGATACACCGGAGGTCGTCCGGCAGTATGTTTCAAACTTTCATCCGCGGCTTATGGGTTTGACGGGGACGCAGGAGCAAATTGCGGCGGCGGCCAAAGCCTACCGGGTTTTCTATGCAAGAGCTGAAAACAAGGCCGATCCGGGGAATTATCTAATGGATCACTCCTCTATTATGTATCTCATGGCCCCCGATGGAACTTTTTTGAAGCATTTTAGCTATACTACTGATTCGGCAGAGCTCGCTCAAGCCCTCGAAAAGGCAATTGCACCTTAGTCTATGGTAATAATAGCTGGTTGCGGTATCCCCGGGGACTTGTTAGGTTGCAATGCAGCATGGCACTGCTTGGCGTGCTGAGGAGTTTAATTCTGAATGCTTTATAACCTCTACGAAATGAACCACGCCGCCCTCGCCCCTTGGCGCGCGGCGGCCGATATGGGCATCAACGTGCTGCAAAGCACGGCAAATCCGTGGAGTTCGACCAGTGCGGCCAGGGCTTTAGGCGCCTCCCTCGAGCTCTTTGAGCGCGCCACGCGCCGGTTTTCAAAACCGTCCTTTGGGCTTGCGGAAGCAATTGTCGATGAAACCCCTGTTGGCATTCACGAGCAGGTCCTTTTGCACAAGCCGTTTGTGTCGCTCTTGCATTTCAGCAAGATCTGGCCAGCCGGATCAAAACCAAAAGCCCAGAAAAAGTTGCTGATTGTGGCGCCAATGTCGGGCCACTACGCAACGCTGCTCCGTGGCACGGTCGAGGCCATGCTGCCGCACTTTGATGTTTACATAACCGATTGGGCCGATGCACGCACGGTGCCCGTTTCACACGGCAAATTCGACCTGGAAGATTACGTGGACTACCTGGTTGAGATATTTGAGCTATTGGGTAGCGGCGTCCATGTCATGGCGGTGTGCCAGCCATCGGTGCCCGTAATGGCCGCAGTCTCCTTGCTGAATACAAGGGGTGACAGTTTTGCGCCAAGCTCCATGGTCTTGATGGGCGGGCCCATTGATACGCGCCGCAATCCAACTGCCGTGAACAAGCTCGCCAAGGAAAAGGGCGTTGACTGGTTCCGCAAGAACGTCATCATGAACGTGCCATTTCCCCATGCTGGGTTCATGCGTGATGTCTATCCGGGCTTTCTCCAGTTGACGGGCTTCATGACCATGAACCTGGACCGCCACATGCATGCGCATCGGCAGCTCTTTTGGCACCTGGTTGAGGGTGATGAGGAAAGCGCTGACCGCCGCACCGAATTCTACGATGAGTATATGTCGGTGATGGATCTTACAGCGGAGTTCTATCTCCAAACAGTGGACCGGGTTTTCGTGAACCACGATCTGCCTTGCGGCTCCTATCTGCACCGTGGCGTGCTTGTTGAGCCTGCAAAGATTACCAAAACCGCGCTCATGACGATTGAGGGCGAGCGCGATGATATTTCCGGCGTGGGCCAAACCGAAGCGGCGCATGATATCTGCGCCGGGCTGCCAGCGGAAAAGAAGGAGCACTATCTCCAGCTTGGCGTCGGGCATTACGGCGTGTTCAGCGGCTCGCGCTTCCGCAATGAAATTGTGCCAAAGATCGTGGATTTTGTGAGCGCCAACGCCTGATGGCAGGCTTGCTGCGCAAGCTTGCCAGCGCTTGGGCTGACACGCCGCAACCGCCGCACCTGCTCGTGATGGATAACCGCGAAGTCGTCGTGAATTTCCGCAAGAACGCACGGGCAAAGCGTATCGTGCTGCGTTTGGATAGAAGTTCCACGGGCGTCATGGTCACGCTTCCAAAAGCCGTAAGCAGGTCGCGCGCGCTTGCCTTTGTTGAAAAGTCCATTCCGTGGATTTCCAAACAGTTTGAACTTCGCAAACCGCAAACCTTGGTGAGCGAAGGTTCCACAGTTCCGCTAAGGGGCATTCTCCATGAAGTTCGCTGCACCGGGAAAAGCCGGGGTCTCATCTCGGTTGACCGGGAACAGCGCATCATCTTTATGCCGGGAGACCCCAAACATTTGCAACGCCGCTTGCGCGATTGGTTCAAAGCCCTGGCGAAAGAGGATTTGACTGCGGCTTCACATCAGTATGCGCAGGCCATGGAGGTCAAGCTGGGACGCATTTCGATCCGGGATCAAAAATCCCGCTGGGGCTCCTGCGCGGCAAGCGGTGATTTGTCCTATTCTTGGCGGCTGATTTTGGCGCCGGCCTTTGTGCTGGATTATGTCGCCGCCCACGAAGTCGCCCATCGCCAGCACATGAACCACGGGCCAAAATTCTGGCGCTTGGTCTTGCGCCACTGCCCGCGCGCCCGCGAAGCCAAACAATGGTTCAAGGCAAACGGTGCTGACCTGCATCGCCTGATGCTGTGACAGTTCTTCCGGGACGTGAACTCATAAACGGGCATGGCCAGGGCAGCGTACGGATGTCTGCTTCCGGGTTTAAAGCGGCCTTTGTTCGCGGGCCGTCGCCATGTCGCGGAAGGGCCAGAAGCTGCCAAACTGCTATTGAACTAGCGATCAAGCAAGCAGTCATTCGCGTGACCTCGACAACTAACGCCGTTTTTAAGATAACGCAGAGTGCAACGGAATGAACTGCTAAGTCTTGAATGAGTTGAAGGAGCCGAGAGTGCCAGATCAATCTCAAATTGTGCTGACGACAGAATGGCTTCGCTTTGAAACTTGGAGGCTTGCCGACAAAAATTCGCTCTTTGAGCTACACGCTGATCCTCGTGTGCAAACTGGCTATGCACCTGGCCCTAACAAGTGGACCATGGAGGGAATCAATCTTCGTCTAACTGGATAGATGGAAGAACAGGCAAGCTTTGGCTTCACAAAATGGAAACGGAGTTTATCGGATGGCACCTTCATCGGTCGCGCCGGATGGTCACCTTGGGAAGAAGCGGCACTTGAGATCGGTTATGCAATCAAGCCACAATTTTTGGAACAACGGCTATGCAACCGAGGCAGCGAGTGCATTACTAACATGGGGGCAAGCGCACCGTCCCCACGACTCCTTTGTGGGGTTTGCGCTTCCGAATAATGGATCTTCACGCCGAATCCTTGAGAGGATCGGGATGAAATTTGTAGATTATCGCGACATCGCTCGCGCAACCTTGTTGAGCGGTTCTTCAACAAGCTCAAGCAATGCCGCCGGGTCGCAACTCGATATGACAAGCTTGCGGCAAACTATCTCGCCTTCATCAAGCTGGCGTCAATCCGTATTTGGCTACGCGCTTATGAGTCCACGGCTAGCATACGATGGTGTATATGGCCTGTTGCCGGTTCCGTGTGGACGGGTCCTTGGGCCGATCTTAGTGCAATCGCTGATGGAGTGAAGGTTTCGTTGAAGCTCTCAGCCTCTCGTCCAAAGTGAGCCACTCCCTAAATGACCTGAACGCTTCTGACGTGAGCCAACCCACACAAGCCTTTGAAACAAATAGATTTATCTCCTGCAATTGGCAATAACTTCCTCATATTTCTCTTTTTTGCCAAAAAAACCATAGATTTGCCATTATTTTCTCACTTCCTAACGAAATACCTTATTATCAATGGTTTATTGCGGAGCGCGCGTTGAAATGAGATTGATTTGATAATGGCGCGCTCAAGTTGCAACGTGTTGCAATGGTTCGTATTCATGACCTTGATCTGTGCTGGGCTTGTCTTTAGCCCGCCCGACGCGCTGGCTGAACAGGCGACCGCGCCACTCAATCCGCCGCATGCGAAACCGGTGTCTAAAGATGCAGTCACAGGCAATTTCGGTGAGGCATTTGACCCCTCGTTGGACACGGAAGGCGTCGCAGCGTTCATGCCGGAATCCGGCGCCGATGCCGGCCGTGAAGCCGACGAGGATGATCATTGGGCTGGCGACGGCCATGATCACGGCAGCGAGCTGACCGGCTCCCTGGTTCGGGTTAATCGTGTTGCCGAATTGAACGATCAGGTCGTCCCCGGGATCAACACAACACCAGGCAATCTGAAGGCACTGCTTTCGCCGGGGACCATCGTTCACTTCTGGGCGTCCTGGTGCGGCCCGTGCGAAGAAGAGTTTCCGCAGCTGGAGCGCTTTTACCGCATGCATATTTCAGAAGAACTCAAGGCAAAGGGCGTTCGGTTGATCACGATCAGCAACGATCTTGCCGCCGCCCCGGCCGCCCGGTTCATCGAAAAGCACGGCACGACGTTTCCGGTCTATCTCGACTCCGAGCAGACGGCCAACCTGGCGATGGTGGGACAACGCGCATTGCCTTCGACTGTTATGATCGACGCCGACGGGCGGTTCCATCGCCTGGCGCTTGGCAAACTCGATTGGGATTTTGCGCGTCTGCCGGACATCTTGGCGGCCACCGCCGCACGAAAGCGAAGCGCCGGGAACGGCGCAAATGATCAGTAAAATGGGGAGGAGTAAGACTATGACCATGACCTATTCACAGCGTATTGCATTGTCGCTTGCGTTTGCCGTTTCGGTTGCCGCAGCCGGTCCGTCGCTCGCACAACAGGATGCGACGAAGGCCGAGGCCGATGAAAAAATCAAGGCGGTCGTTGAGGAGGCAATCGAGAAGGGTAACGACAAGCTGGTGGAAGAAGTCGATCGTGTGCCGGGTCTGAAGTATGACGACATTTCGCGAATTTCCAGCAGAATCCCCGGTAAGGTGCAGATTCCCGATCCGACGTCGAAAGACTTCTCAAGTCGTGCGATCTCTGTTCCAGGTGGTCTGGTCTCAGGCGAATGCAAGCATTTCGCTCGTGGTCTCATTGCCAAGCGCTTGATGATAGAAAATGCCGGCCTCGAGCAGGAGGCTGCCATGGCGAAGGTCATCGGCCACCTGAATGAGCAACGCGTGAGCTATGCGAAGCTTGTTGCCGGCAAGCAAGGATTGATGCGGTCCGATGTTGCTATCCACGACGCCAAATGTCCGATCTGCGGTCCGCTGAATGCCGCGGAAATCGCATGTCATAAGGCCGTGGAGAAGAATTCGCCCATCCGGGAGCTCATCAAGTTCGATTTTGCCAGCGATAAGCTGCGTGGCGACCATGTCGTGGCGACAATCCAGCAAATCAAAACCCTGCTTAACCAAGATCCGGACCTGCAAGTTGCACTGATCGGCCGCGCCAGCATCCCGGGCGGGCCGGCGCCAAACTTTGCGCTGTCGGCCAAGCGGATCGCCAGAGTGTGGCACGGACTCGACAAGGCTGGCGTTCCGATTGACCGGATTGTCGCCATTCCGATCGGCGAAGACGAACCGCATATCGATCTGCAGACCGCAATCGATTATGGTCTTGAAGGCGACTTTGCGGCATTCGGCCAGGAGCCATTGAACCAGACTGTTAACATTGTTGTTTTCCGGCCGGAAAAACAAACGGTGTCCAAAGCCGCGCCAGCCAAGACCAAATAATCATGTTCTGAAGGGGTGCGGCATCCCGCACTCCTTTATTTCCCCTATTCGACGACGAAGAGCATTTGCGATCTGATCCACTGCGGAAACAGTTGGAGATGATGCGGGGCGAGTGCAAGGCAGCCCTATGTCGCTGTACCTTCCGATCACAACAAATGCAGATGGGAATGCCGACCCAAACCGAGCCGAATGTCCGATCAGGGTCATTATAGTCGGTTCCAGCATGTCCGCTCCATGTCTGGCCAGAGGGCCATTCCGGTCATGGCGGTTTGCCGTTGGTGATGTTGCTGGAGACGTGTTCAAGTTCCCAAACCGGAGCCACGAATCATGGGTTGTGAACACACTGACTGCGAATGGGGCATCATCAAGCCGTTGCTCCCGAACAAGCCGTGCCACGTGTGAATAACCGGTGTATCCTTAATGGCATATCTTGGGTCCTTCGGTCAGGTGCGCCATGACTCTCCGGGGCCAAACAGCTAGCGATTTTCCCTGCCGCCAAGCCGCCGTTTTCGTCTTTCACTTCTTGGCTGGTCGCTGCCGCCAAACAGCCGTTCGAAAAACCCGCGTTTTTTGCGGGGCGTTTCAAATTGCGCCATTTCCTGTTGCTCCTCGGGAAGCAGCACGTCGTCGCCTTCCGACACGAGGTATGGCTCCGGATTTTCAATGTCCTCATAAAACTCGCCCGGCAATGGCTCAGGCGAAAGCCCGGCATGGGCGCTTGCCATAACATCCTTCCACACCACTGCGGGAAGCGAGCCGCCCGTCACATTGTTTGTCGGCGAATTGTCGTCATTGCCAACCCAGACGCCGGCCACCAGATAACTTGAGTATCCCACAAACCACGCATCCCGGTAATCCTGGCTTGTGCCGGTTTTGCCCGCAATGTCGAAACCGTCGATCTGCGCTTTCTTCGCCGTGCCCTCGGTGACGACAGCGCGCATCATGGAATTCATCGCGCCCAAATTCCGGCTGCCAACGGCTTCGCCAAGCCCGTCGCCCTGCCGCTCATAGATCACCTGTCCGTCACGCGTAGCAATGCGCCGCACTGAAAACGGAACGATGGTGTATCCGCCGTTGGCAAAGGGCGCGAAAGCCGAAGTAAGCTCAAGCAGGGTGACTTCCGATGTGCCCAAGGCAATCGAGGCATCGGTTCCGAGTTTTGATGTAATGCCAAGGCGGTGGGCGACAGCCACGACGTTTTCCGGGCCCACAATGTTCGCCAGTTTCGCCGCAACCGTGTTGAGCGAAAGGGCAAATGCGGTTTTCAGTGTCACTTCGCCAAGATATTTGTGCTTGTAATTTTCAGGCTCCCAGTTGCCGATGCGCACCGGTTCATCCGTTTCGACCGAAGCTGGCGAATAGCCTTGTTCCATGGCCGCCAGATAGACGAAGGGCTTGAAGGCCGAGCCGGGCTGCCGCAGGGCCTTTGTTGCGCGGTTATACTGGCTGCGCTTGTAGGACTTGCCGCCAACCATGGCCTTGATCGCGCCCGAGGTATCCATCACCACCATGGCGCCCTGGGAGACGCGAAGTTTCTTGCCGTCCCTGTTCAAATTGGCGCGCAAGGATTTTTCCGCAATAAGTTGCAGCTGTGGATCAATGGTCGTTTCGACGACAATCGATTGGTCATAATTTTTAACAAGCAGGGGAAGCTGGTCGTTGACCCAGTCTACGATATATTGCGTGGCCGGAACATAATCAGAAGCCGTAACGGTGGCCGGTGAATTGATGGCCTGATCGGCTTCATCCCTGCTGATAAAATTGGCACCGACCATGGCATTGATAACCAGCTCGGCGCGCGCCGCGGCCTCTCCGGGATTCGAAAGGGGATTGTATCTTGATGGCGCTTTCAGAACGCCGGCAAGCGTGGCGGCTTCCGTGATGCTGAGCTCGGTGGCGGACTTTTGATAGTAGGTCTGGGCTGCCTTCTCGATGCCGATGGCACCCGAACCATAATAGACCCGGTTCAGGTAAAGCTGCAGGATTTCATCTTTTGAGAATTTTGTTTCAAGCCATATCGCCAGCACCAATTCCTGCACCTTGCGCTGGTAGGTGCGGTCCGGATTGAGAAAAAGATTTTTGGCAAGCTGCTGCGTGAGCGTCGACCCGCCCTGCACAACATGGCCGGCCTTCAAGTTAAGAATGCTGGCGCGCAAGAGGCTGATAGGATCCATGCCGTAGTGGGACCTGAAGCGATGGTCTTCAATGGCAATGAGGGCGTTGGGCACATAGTCCGGAAGGTCGGCAAGGCGCACCTGGTCGCCAAAAAACGCGCCCTGTTCGGAAAGCACCGTGCCGTCCGCCGCCAGCAGCATGATGCCGGGTTTGAGTTCAGGGATTTGCAGAAGGCCCTTCTGGCTGAGTGAAAACCACACATAGGCAAAGCCGAAAGCCAGAACGATTGATCCGAAGACCGCTGCTTTGAAGGTAAATGAAAACAGCCAGCCCAGAAACGACCGCCGCCGCCGCGGACTGCGCGCGGGCTCGGCCACGCGGCGCTTGCGATTGTCAAAAAGCTGCGGCTCGCGGCGATCAACCCGCGCGTTCTTCTTTCTGCCGTTGAAAAGTCCCATCCAAGTCCCAAGTCGATCAAAGCCATAGGCCTTTGATCGGGTTTAATATTTAACTGTTGAATAAGGATGAATTTGGCGTGAATATTGTTGCAATCAAGGCGGCTTACATCACCGCGCCAACCTGCCAGGGCACAAATTCATTGTCGCCATACCCCAGTTCCTCGGACTTGGTGGTTTCGCCGGAGGCAACGCTCAGGATTTTCCTGAAAATTTCCTGGCCCTTGTCGGCGATGGAAACACCCTCGACGACGTCGCCGCAATTGATGTCCATATCGTCGATCATGCGCCGGTAAACATCTGAATTGGTTGCGAGTTTTATGGAGGGCACGGGCTTGCAGCCATAGGCGGAGCCGCGCCCCGTGGTGAAGCACAGGAGGTTGGCGCCGCCCGCCACCTGGCCGGTGGCGGAAACGGGATCATAGCCCGGCGTATCCATGAAAACGAAGCCCTTGGCCGTTACCTGCTCGGCATAGCGGTAAACCTCGCGCAGCGTGGTGGTGCCGCCCTTGGCGGCGGCACCGAGGGATTTTTCAAGAATGGTGGAAAGCCCGCCCAGCTTGTTGCCGGGTGACGGGTTGTTGTTCATTTCCATGAGATTGCGCTTCGTGTAGTCTTCCCACCAGTGAATGATGTCAACGAGCTTCTCGCCCACCTCGCGTGAAGCAGCGCGCCGCGTGAGAAGGTGTTCCGCGCCATAGATTTCAGGGGTCTCGGAGAGAATGGCTGTGCCACCTTGGTGAACAAGAATGTCAACGGCGGCACCCAGCGACGGATTGGCCGTGATGCCGGAGTAGCCGTCCGAGCCACCGCATTGTAATGCAAGGATTAATTCCGATGCGTAGCATTTCTCGCGCCGCACGTTGTTGACGTGCGGCAGCATTTCCCGGACTGCGGCAACGCCCGCGTCAACAGTCTTGCGGGTGCCGCCGGTTTCCTGGATCGTCATTGTGCGGAAAGTATTTCCCTCAATGATTCCATAAGCTTCCTTGAAGCGGGGGATCTGGAAACCCTCGCAGCCCAGTCCTACCATCAACACGCCGCCCATATTCGCGTTCGTCGCATACCCCCAGGATGTGCGTTTCAGCACATCAAAAATCGCGCCGCGGAAATCGATGACGCAGCCATTGTCCATCTTGAGGGCAACAACGCCGTCTATGTTCTTGTAATCTTTCAAAATTCCAGAACGGTTAATCTCATCAGCGATGAAGCCCGCAACGGTTGCGGAGCAATTCACCGACGTCATGATGCCGATGTAATTGCGCGTGCCGACCTTGCCGTTGGGGCGTCTATATCCTTGAAATGTTTCCTGTTTTTCCAATGGCAGGATGTCTTCGGCCTTGGCTCCCTGGGCAAAGGCATAGTCATGGGAAAGCTCGCCCATTTCAATGTTATGCTCATGCACCCATTCACCGGCGGCAATATTTTTCTTGGCAAATCCAATGATTTGGCCGAATTTCCGAACTGCAGCACCCGTCACGATAGGCACCGCCGCCATCTTGTGGCCCTTGCCGATACGCTCGGCAGCCGCAATTCCTTCGCTCGTCATCGCACCTTTTTCCACGGTAGTGACGGCAACAACCACGTTATCAACTGCATTTAGACGCAACACGTGATGCTTTTGCAAGGGTTTGTCGTGCATTTGTAAGGGCCTCCAGTAACAGAAAAACATAAAACTTGCGTTGCCTATTATTCATACTAACATGTTAGTATGAATAATACAGTCCTCAGTTTTGACATGCCGGCCCTGCGGAGAAAAGGCACCCGCGGCGGCGCTGGCGACCATATTTATCTCGTGTTGCGGGAAGCGATTGTTTCCCTCGAGCTCAAGCCCGGACAGATTCTGGACAAGCAGGTTTTTGCCGAACGCTTCGGGGTTTCGCGTGCGCCCATCTATGATGCCTTCACCAGGCTTCAGCAGGAGGCGCTAGTGGATGTGGTGCCCCAACGGGGAACGACCGTCAGCTTGATCAAGATTTCAGACGCACGCGAAAACATGTTTCTCCGCCGCGCCATTGAGGTGGAGGCGGTGCGTGCCGTCACCCGCAACTTCAACGGCAACAACCTCGAAGCCTTGAAGCAGAACATGCGCTATCAAAAAGCCGCCGTCGACAATAACGATGCGGCGGGCTTCCATCGCTTCGACCTGGAATTTCACGCCGTGTTGTTTGAAGCTTTGGGCTTTGAGCGGGTGAAGGCCTTTGCGGAAACAGCAAGGCTTGGGCTTGACCGTGTTCGCCGCTTGCTGAACTCAAGGCGGCGGCAGGAAATCACCATGTTGGAACACCAGGCCATTGTGGATGCCATCGCCCAGCATAATTCCAATGTTGCGGCCAGCGCGATGGGTGCCCACCTAGATGCCGTGATGAGGGAACTTGAAGCTTTTGCCACTGCCAACCCCTCACTTTTTGCGGATATCAAACCATGAAAAAACGCAATTTCAAGGCACCCTCAGGTGCCAGCATTTCTTTCACGGAGCTGGGCATGGGAGCAGCCGCCCTTGGCAACCTCTATCGTGCGCACACCGAGAAAGCAGCTCAGGAAACTTTTGAGAGTGCCTGGAAATCCGGCATCCGCTATTTTGACACGGCACCGCTTTATGGCCTTGGCCTTTCGGAAACCCGCCTCAACCATTTCCTCCGCGGGCGCAAGCGGAGCGACTATATCCTGTCATCAAAGGTTGGCCGCCTGCTGAAGGTGTGCCCGCCGAAAGAGCGCACGGCGATTGGCAAATTTTTTGATACGCCATCGCGCCGGGAAGTTTTTGATTACACTTATGACGGCGTCATGCGCTCGCTGGAATTTTCGCTGGAGCGGTTGGGTGTCGATCATATTGATATCCTTTTCGTCCATGATTGCGATGTGTTCACGCACGGATCGGAAGCGGCGCGCGACGCACATGTAAAGACCCTGATGGGCAGCGGCTACAAGGCGCTGGTCAAGCTCAGGGATGAAAAGGTGATCAAAGCCTTTGGCGCCGGCGTGAACGAATACCAGGTCTGCGAAACCCTTGCGGCGCAAGGCGATTTCGACCTCTTTCTGTTGGCCGGGCGCTACACGCTGCTCGAGCAGACAGCGCTCGATTCATTCCTGCCCATGTGTGAGAAGCGCGGCATCGGCATTGTTTTGGGCGGGCCCTACAATTCCGGCATTCTGGCCAGCGGCGCCAAAGCTGGCGCCTGGTACAATTACAGCAAGGCGCCCAAGGCGATATTGGACCGTGTGCGGAAGATCGAGGCCGTGTGCAGAACCCACAAGGTGAAGCTGCCACAGGCGGCCTTGCGCTTTCCGATGATGCACCCCTCGGTGGTGTCCGTCATCCCCGGAGCCGTCTCGCCGAAGGAAGTGGCGCTGAACGTCAAAACCATGGACGTGAAAATTCCCAAGGCCCTGTGGAAGGATTTGAAGGCCCAAGGCCTCCTGCATGAAGGAGCGCCGGTGTAAGGCAATGAACATCGACTCCCATCAGCATTTCTGGCGGCCATCGCGCGGCGATTATTTTTGGATGGCGGGGACGGCGTGGCCGCGATCAACCGCCCGATCCTGCCCCATGACATGGAGCCATCGCCCGCGAAACCACTGTTTTCTGCAAGCTCTCGGGCCTCGCCACGGAGGCGAAGCCCGGCTGGACGACGGACACGCTGCGTCCCTATGCCAAGCATGTGATCGACGTGTTCGGCCCGTCGCGCGTCATGTGGGGCTCCGACTGGCCGGTTCTCGAGCTCAACGGCGACTATGATTCATGGCGCAGCGCCGCTAGGGACTATCTCCTGAGCGATGGCGAGCGGCAGGAGGTTTTTGGCGCCACCGCCGCCAGATTCTACCGGATCGGCTGAGTGAACCAAAGCTTCGCGAAGGGGCAGGCCGCGCCGCCTAGTCCATTGCCTTGACCACCCACGCGCCTTGAGAATTTTAAGGCCCACAAGGCTTATCCGGCCGAAGTGAAACTCAGGCTCCTTGGTTCCAGTCCGCTTAGTAACAGGAATTGCTTGAATAAGCAGTTGCGTTTCCTGGTCGCGCTCACTAGTAATTGTCCCTGGGAGCGACAATGCCGCATGAAGAAAGCTGAACTGACAAGGCAGACAGACGCCGCCGAAGGCGCGCATGATGTGATTGTTGTGATGCGCGATGTCGACAAATCATTCCCTGGAGTTCATGCCTTGCGCCAAGCGCAATTTGATCTCCGCGCTGGCGAAGTGCACGCCTTGATGGGCGAAAATGGTGCCGGCAAATCCACCCTCATGAAAATCCTGACCGGCGTTTACCAACCTGACAGCGGTGAAATCCTAGTCGATGGAGAGGCTGTTGCAGTTCCCGATCCCCGCACTGCCCAGCACCTCGGCATCAGCATCATCCATCAGGAACTTCACCTGATGAACCACCTCACGGCCGCGCAGAACATGTATATTGGCCGCGAACCGCGCCGCGGCTTTGGCATTTTCACCGACGACGCCACGCTCAATGCCAATGCCGCCAAAATCTTCAAGCGCATGAAAATTGATATCGCACCTGATGTCGACGTTGGCGAGTTGACCGTGGCCCGCCAGCAGCTGGTGGAAATCGCCAAGGCTCTTTCATTCGATTCCAAGGTGCTGATCATGGATGAGCCGACCTCGGCTCTCAATGAAACGGAAGTTGAGCACCTCTTCGCGGTCATCGAAGACTTGAAGGCCCACGGGGTCGGCATTGTCTATATCACCCACAAGATGGATGAAGTGAAACGCATCGCCGACCGGGTGACAGTGATGCGCGATGGTCAAACCATCGACACTTTGCCTACCGCTGGCACCTCCATGGCAAAAATCATTTCCCTGATGGTTGGCCGTGAACTGGCCGATGCCTCCCGCGCCCACAGCAAGCCTACCAAGGAAGTTGTGCTGAGTGTCTCCGGGCTCAACCGGGGCAAGCACATCAAGGAAGTCAGCTTCACCTTGAACAAGGGCGAGATCCTCGGATTTGCCGGGCTCATGGGTGCCGGGCGCACGGAAGTGGCGCGGGCGATATTTGGCGCGGACCCAATCGACAGCGGCGTAATTCAAGTCCACGGCAAAACGCAAGCCATCAAAAGCCCGAACGACGCCGTGAACCTGGGGCTGGCTTACTTGAGCGAGGACCGCAAAGCCTTTGGCCTCGTCACCCGCATGTCGGTGCGCGACAACATTACCTTGCCGTCCTGGACCCGCTTCGTCACCGCAAGATTCTGGATGCGCGACAAAGACCTGAACAAGGTCTCGTCGGACTACGTCGATCTCCTCAAAGTCAAAACGCCGTCGGTGGACCAGGAAATCAGGCTGTTGTCGGGCGGCAATCAACAAAAAGTCGTCATCGCCAAGTGGCTGTTGCGCGACTGTGACGTGCTGTTCTTTGACGAGCCGACGCGCGGCATCGATGTGGGCGCAAAAGCGGAAATCTATAAACTGTTGCAAGGCCTCGCCGATCAGGGCAAGGCCATCGTAGTGATTTCGAGCGAACTTCCGGAAATTCTGCGCCTGTCCCATCGCATTCTGGTAATGTGTGAAGGCCGCATTACCGGCGAGTTGGATGGAAAGACCGCAACACAAGAATCCATCATGCATCTCGCCACGGAACGCTATGCCAAAGCGGCATGAAAAGCAGGAAACCAGGACAGTGACTGACACAACATTGATTCAAGCCCCGGGAGAAAAGTCTGGCTTCTTTACAATGGGAACCATGCAGAAGGCCGTGGCCTTTGTGGTGCTGATTGTGCTGCTGGTGTTCTTCAGCGTGTTTGCGCCCAACTTCGCGGCCTGGAACAACATGGTCAACATCATGCAAGCCACCGCCGTGAACGGTGTGCTGGGTGTGGCTTGCACCTTTGTCATCATTACCGCAGGCATTGATCTTGCCGTTGGCACAATGATGACCCTGACCGCCGTGATGGCGGGCATCTTCCTCACCAACCTGGGGATGCCTTTGCCCATTGGCATCATCGGGGCGATGCTCTCAGGAGCGTTCATGGGTGGCATTTCGGGCGTGACCATCGCCAAGCTGAAAATTCCACCCTTCATTGCAACACTCGGCATGATGCAGATTGCCCGCGGCCTGGCACTGGTGTTTTCCGGTGCAAAACCGATCTATTTCAACGACACGCCGAATTACAAATACATCTCGCCGGAAAGCTCGATCACGAATCTCATTCCGGGGCTTGAAGTTCCGAACGGCGTTTTCATCATGTTTGGTGTCGCCATCATTGCCTCCATCATTTTGAACCGCACCATTCTCGGCCGCTACATCTTCGCACTCGGCAGCAATGAAGAGGCGGCCCGCCTCTCCGGCATGAATGTCGATTTCTGGAAAATCGTCACCTATGCCCTGAGCGGACTCATTTGCGGCATTGCGGGCCTGCTGGTGTCGTCACGCCTCAACTCGGCTCAGCCTGCCCTTGGGCTGGGCTATGAACTTGATGCCATTGCCGCTGTCGTCATCGGCGGCACCTCGCTGTCGGGCGGGCGCGGCACAATTCTTGGCACAATCATCGGTGCCTTCATCATGAGTGTTCTCACCAACGGCTTGCGCGTCATGGGCGTGCAGGAGGAGTGGAAAATCGTGGTGACAGGCGTCATCATTATCGTCGCAGTGTTTGTGGATATCGTGCTGCGGAAAAAAATGTAGGACAGGGAGGAGACTACAACTTGTTCAACATGGTGGCCGCGGCCAGACGCGGTAAAATTAAAATCAAATGGAGTAAGTCATGAAGAAGAGCTTAGTCGCTGTTGCCGTGTTTGGCGCAGCAACGATGTTCTCGGCACCAAGTTT
Source organism: uncultured Alphaproteobacteria bacterium (assembly GCA_963763635.1). Taxonomy (GTDB): domain Bacteria; phylum Pseudomonadota; class Alphaproteobacteria; order Rhizobiales; family Aestuariivirgaceae; genus Aestuariivirga. Next base: position 26,576 of record CAVXPO010000006.1, on the reverse strand, counting down.
CGCCGAAGACGTCTATTTCCCGATCATCGCCAAGGGCTTCAGCCACCAGTTCTGGCAAGCTGTGAAGGCCGGTGCTGAATCAGCTGCTGCTGCCAACAAGGTTACCATCACATTTGAAGGTCCAAACACAGAAGCTGAAATCGATAAGCAAACAGACATTCTGAATGCTGCGATTGCCAAGAAACCACAAGGCATCGGCTTTGCCGCGCTCGATTCAAAAGCACAAATTCCTGCACTGCAAAAAGCTGCTGATGCTGGCATTCCAATCGTTGCTTTCGACTCTGGCGTTGAAGGCGATCTGCCACTCACCACCTGCACCACCGACAACGTGAATGCTGCTGGTGCTGCAGCCGACAAGCTTGCTGAAGCCATTGGTGGCGAAGGTGAAGTTGCAGCGCAGATCCACGACCAGACATCGGCCACCGGTATTGGCCGTCGTGATGGTTTCGTGAACCGCATGAAGGAAAAGTATCCAAAGATCACCATCGTCGACATCAAGTATGCCAACGATGCGCTGAAGTCGACCGACGACATCAAGGCAACCATGCAGGCCTATCCAAACCTGAAGGGTATTTTCGCATCGAACGAAGGTGCTGCCATCGGTCTTGCTGTTGCGATCAAGGAAACCAAATCGAAGATCGTGGGTGTTGGCTATGATTCGGGCAAAACCCAAAAAGACGCCATCAACGATGGCACGCTGATCGGCTCGATCACGCAGAACCCCGTTGGAATTGGTGAGTGCGTTGTGAACTCACTCGCCAAGGCGATGAAGGGCGAAAAGCTCGAGAAGATCATCGACACGGGCTTCTACTGGTACGACAAGTCGAACATGGCTGACCCAAAGGTTGCTGCTGTTCTCTACGATTGATACTTGATGACTCTCGGTGTCCCTCTTCCCGTAAATGGGAGAGGGATTTCCTATTGGGCACGGAGGCTGGCCTAGCCTAAATCACTAACCTGCAAAGAGCGGCCCAACCAGTCAAATTGAATTCCGCACCGGTGCGGCAAGGCTTGGTTACACGTCAGTTTTTGGCAGCTGAAATGGAGACTGCCATCCGCGATGCGGCGGCCCAGGTGCAGCTTGGCGAGTTGCTACACCGCTACCCGCGTAAACTCTCAGGCCGACCAACGCCAGTGGATGACGCTCGCGCATCGCGTCGCGCTCTTGGAGGGCGGCAGGCTTCAGCAGCTTGATACGCCCGCCAATATCTACAACAACCCCGCCAATCTCTTCGTGGCGCAATTCATCGGCTCGCCGCCCATGAATGTGGTGAACGGCGCGCTTGACGGTAAGAACTTCATGACTGCTGCGGCGAAATTTCCAACGCCGGTTGGCGGCAAGATCGCCAATGCGGTGCTGGGTGTGCGCCCCGAGGATTGCGCCATCGTGGCGCCCGCCAAAGCCGCCATCAAGGGCGAAATCTATACGGTAGAACTGATCGGCGACCATACGCTGGTAACGGTGAAGGCGGGTCCCGACATGCTGACGGTGAAGGCCGCCAAGGATTTCACCGCCAAGTTGGGTGAAAAAGTGGGCGTTGGCTTTGCCACATCACGCCTCTTTGTATTCGACGCAGGCACCGGCCTTCGCGTGCGCTGAGGTACCTCAACTAAATCAAACTCAACTATCCGCCATGTTCCCGCAATCCAGGGGCTCAATTTGTATCCATATATGATGTAATAACATCATTTAATGCTGTTCGATACCGCAAATAATTGAGTATATAATATCATTCTTGTTGATTTCGCCCATTTTTTTTGATACGCCTCATTCCAGACAGCGGAGGAAAAAACAATGAAAATTGATGGCACAACACGCACACAGCTGCTGAGTCTGGGTCTCGGCTCTTCAGACAACCTCTGTCTCAACGCCACAGCTGCCGAACTTTATGAGCTGGCCATCATGCGGGGCGAAGCCCAGGTGGCCGAAGGCGGCAGCCTGGTGGTGACCACCGGCAGTCACACGGGCCGCAGCCCCAATGACAAGTTCTTCGTGCGCGACGCCACCACGGAAAACACCGTCTGGTGGGATAGCAACAAGGCGATGACCCGCAGCCAGTTTCAGGCGCTGAAGCAGGACTTCCTCGTCGCAGCGCGCAACAGCAGCCTGTTCATCCAGGATCTGATCGGCGGCGCCGACCCCATCCATGAATTGCCGACCCGCGTGATTTGCGAAAACGCCTGGCACGCGCTGTTCATCCAGCATCTGCTGATTGAGCCCACTGACTACAAAAACTTCGCGCCGCGCCTCACCATCATTGACCTGCCATCCTTCAAGGCGGACCCGGCGCGCCACGGCACCCGCGGCCAAACCGTGATCGCCATTGATCTGGCGAACGGCCTCGTCCTCATTGGCGGCACGCAGTATGCCGGCGAAATCAAGAAAGCCGTGTTTACGGTATTGAACTATCTGCTGCCTGAACAAGGTGTGATGCCGATGCATTGCTCGGCCAATGTAGGGAGCGGTGACGACACCACCGTTTTTTTCGGGCTTTCTGGCACCGGCAAGACAACGCTTTCGGCCGATGCCACACGCACATTGATTGGCGATGATGAACATGGCTGGTCAGGCCGCGGCGTTTTCAATTTCGAGGGCGGCTGCTACGCCAAGGTGATCCGGCTTTCGGAGGAGGCCGAGCCTGAGATTTTTGCCACCACCAGGCAATGGGGAACCGTGCTTGAAAATGTCGTGATGGACAGGCAAACCCGCAAGCTGGATTTGAATGATGACTCGCTCACGGAAAACACCCGCGCCGCCTATCCCTTGCGCGCTATCCCCAATGCCAGCACGACGGGCCGTGCAGGAACTCCAAAGAATATTGTGATGTTGACAGCTGACGCGTTTGGCGTGCTTCCCCCCATTGCCAGACTTACAGCGCAACAGGCGATGTACCACTTTCTTTCGGGATACACCGCCAAAGTGGCGGGCACCGAACAGGGCGTGACTGAACCAACAGCAACGTTCTCAACCTGTTTCGGTGCCCCCTTCATTCCGCGCAATCCATCCGTATACGGAAATTTGCTGCGCGGCCTCATTACGAAACATGATGTCAAATGCTGGCTGGTGAACACGGGCTGGACGGGTGGAGCTTACGGCATTGGCCATCGCATGCCCATCACCGTTACCCGTGCGCTGTTGCAGGCCGCCATGTCCAACACGTTGGAAAATGGAAAATTCCGCATTGACGAGAACTTTGGCTTCGAAGTTCCCGTGTCTGTTGCAGGCGTGGATTCAAATATCCTGAACCCACGCGAAACCTGGGGCGATAAAAACGCCTATGACGCCCAGGCGCGTAAACTGGTCGGGATGTTCATTCAGAATTTTGACAGGTTCAAGGAACATGTCGAAGCCGATGTGATGAGCGCTTGCCCGTATTATGCGGTGGCTGCCGAGTAGTTCTCGTCAGCGTATTATCGCCATGTGTAAAAGCGGCTGTGGTCGATGTTTTCGTCGCGGTGAGAACCCCCCGTTGTTGCAGCCCACCAGGAAGCCAGTGCGCCGACCAGAAGCGTTGCGGCACTGAGAAATGCTGCAAATATGGCCATGCGTCTTGCGCGTTCTGCCTGTTCGGAAAGCACCGTCAGCGATTCATCAAGCCTGCTGCGTGCTTCAGCTTCCGGCAGTCCCGTGCGGGCCGCAATAATTTGCGAAATATAAACCTCGTCACTTTCATCCACTGTGAAGTCAGCTGAACGCATCAGAATTTTACTGATATCTGCAGCACCAACCGCTGGCGTTGCCTTTTGCTGGCTTGAATTTTGCTGGGTTGCATCGGCAGGCGGGCTTCTGAGAAGCCGTTCAACCTCATAGTCAGCTTGAGTTGCAGCTGCAGCGGCTGCACCAACATTGCTCAAGCCAACGATGCCTTGTGATGTGATCCAGGCTGCCAGAAAGGTGCCAATAACCACGCTTAAGCCCCACATGATAAGCCCATGCATGCCATCGCGCATCGTAACTTCATGCCCCTGCGCGTCGCCAATCCGCTTGCGCAAGCGCCCTGTCACATAGGCACCACCGATCAGGCCCGAAAGCTGCACCCACATCAGCCACAGGGCCACTGCAACAAGGATTGCGGTGAACGAGGCCCTATCGGTAGGATTTATTGAAGCAAGTGAAAGGCCAACTGCTGACCCGAACGCGAGAAAGATCATGGAAATTGCCATGGCCACAACGGTGCCCGCAATGATCGCGCCCCAATCGACATACGCCCTGTCTGGAGCCCCAGCAGAGGCGACAACATCCGGGGCGCGGACATCGCGTTCAATGCTTACCATAATCTATTCCTTATCAGGGTTTAACGTAGGCCGATAAAGGACAAAATTGCCAATATGATCACGACGGCGCCGACAAGATAAACGATCGAGTTCATTTGAAATCTCCCAAGGTTGTTATTCAATCGGTTCATTCATGCGTGAAGGGGGACGCCCATCCGGGTCCTCCCCCTTTTTATCGGGGAATTCATGCAACGGCTCGGGGCCTCCCTCATCATCGTCATCCTCAATACCCGGCTCACGTTCTTCTTCCTCCGGTTTGGACCTCGGATCCGATGGATCAAGGTTTCTAAATGCTTGCGTTGGCATATGCTCATTCCTTCCGGCTTACAACGCATGACGAAGACCAAGGAAATGCGACAACCCTTCGCAACGTCAACGCAAGGCAAAACCACAGAGAAAAACTTATGGGGTTACAACGTTGATGCCAGCAATTGGTTCCAGAGGCAAAAATCAATTTTGGAGATAGTAAATGCCAAGAAAGCCTCAACTGTGTTCGACACAGATGAGTTGAACTTCCGCATCGGACAAAACCTCCTTGAACAGCATGCAGCTATGGGGGCCATTGACTTCGTTGCCGCTGCCGTCCTCGCGGAAGTATCGGCAGGTGTTGCAGGTCCCGAAACTTTTCTGTTCGCGCCGCACAAGTTCCAGCGACAGAAGCTCCTGCAGGCCCCGGGCCAGCCGCCGCCTGGTTTTGTTGCCAAGCTCCTCGAGTGAAGCCGATAGCGCCGTTAGCGGGTCATCCCGCAGGGTTTGGCGCCCTTTGTCGGTGAGCATCAGGCTGATCGAGCGTTTTTCGCCCGCGCGCGGCAGTTTGGCGAGGTGGCCTTTGCGTTCCAATGCCTTGACCGTCTGCGATATGGTGCCCTTGGTGGAACCGAGAAACCGTGTGAGGCCGATGGGCGAGTTTGAAAAACGGTTGGCGCGCGACAGAAAGCGCAGCGCCTCCCATTGGGCGGGATTGAGGCCGCCGTCATGCTCGCCAGCCCGCATGAGCCGTGCAAGCCGCTCCAGCGGATGGGAAATCTCAGAATTAACCGTGCTGTTCTTTGCCATTTCAGCTCAATGGGCCTCGTCCCAGTTCAATGCGGCGCGCGCATCGACCTGCAGGGGCACGGATAGTTTCACCGCCGGCTCCGGCGCCTTTACCATCACCTGTTTCACAACTTCCATGGTCTTTTCGACTTCCGCGTCCGCCACTTCGAAAATCAACTCGTCATGGACCTGCAGCAGCATCATGGCGGAGAGCTTTGCCTTATCCAGCGCTTCCCGCATGCGGATCATGGCGCGGCGGATGATGTCGGCGGCGGCACCCTGGATGGGCGCGTTGATGGCGGCGCGTTCCATGAAGGCGCGTTCCGAGGCATTGGGCGAGTTGATGCGCGCAAAATGGCAGCGCCTGCCAAAGATGGTTTCAACATAGCCATTGGCGCGGGCGAATTTCTTGGTTTCGTCCATATAGGCCTTAATGCCGGGAAAACGGTTGAAATAGGTTTTGATATAGTCGCCCGCTTCCTCGCGGCTGATGGATAGCTGGTTGGCAAGGCCAAAAGCCGAGATGCCGTAGATGATGCCGAAGTTGATGGCCTTGGCGCGGCGGCGCACCGATGAATCCATGCCTTTGATCGGCACATTGAACATTTCCGAGGCCGTCATCGCGTGAATGTCCAGCCCTTCGGCAAAGGCTTTTTTGAGTTGCGGAATATCGGCCACATGGGCCAGCACGCGAAGCTCAATCTGGCTGTAGTCGGCGCTGATCAGCTTGCGGCCGGGAGGTGCGATGAAGGCGGTGCGGATGCGGCGGCCTTCTTCCGTGCGTATCGGAATGTTTTGCAGGTTTGGCTCCGATGAGGACAGGCGCCCGGTGGAGGTGGACGCCATGGCATAGCTCGTGTGCACGCGGCCCGTGGTGGGGTTTATATAGGTGGGCAAGGCATCGGTGTAGGTCGAGCGGAGCTTGGCGAGTTGCCGCCAATCCACCACGCGGCGTGCCAGCTCAATGCCTTGGGCCGCCAAATCTTCCAGCGCATCGGAATCCGTGCTCCAGGCGCCGGTCGCGGTTTTGCGCCCGCCGGGCAGGCCCATCTTGCCAAACAGGATATCACCCAACTGCTTGGGCGAGCCGATGTTGAAACGCTCGCCGGCAAGCTCGTGAATATGGGCCTCGATTTTTCCCTGGGCGTTGGCGAACTCATTGGAGAGCTTGGCCAGCACGGCGCGGTCCACCAGAATTCCCGCATGCTCCATTTTTTCCAGCACGGGCACGAGCGGGCGTTCAAGGGTTTCATACACTGTGACCTTGCGCTTCTTCAGCAGCCGCGGCTTCAGCAGCTTCCACAGGCGAAGCGTCACATCGGCATCTTCGGCCGCATAGGCCGTGGCGCGGTCCAGCGGCACTTGTGCAAAGGAGATGGCGGATTTTCCGGAGCCTGCAACTTCCTTGAAGCTGATCGGCTTGTGCCCCAGATGCTTCTCGCTCATCTCATCCATGCCGTGGCCGTTCTCGCCGGATTCAATGGCGTAGGAAATCAGCATGGTGTCATCAAGGGGCGTAATATCCGTGCCGTAACGCCGCAGCACTTGCATGTCATATTTGAGGTTTTGGCCAATCTTCAAAACTGCGGGGTTTTCCAGCAGGGGCCTCAAAAGAGCGATTGCCTCTTCCAGCTTGATTTGGCCTGCAATTTTTTCCGAGCCAAACAGCCCGCCGCCTTCTGATGATGTGTGTGCCAGCGGGATGTAACAGGCCTTGCCAGGCTGGGTGGACAGGGAAACGCCGACGAGCCCGGCCTGCATGGAATCCAGCGCATCGGTTTCCGTATCAACCGCCACAACGCCTTCGTTTGTAGCTTCTGCAATCCAGCGTTCAAGATCCTTGACGGTGCTGACAGTTTCGTAGTTGGCGTGGACGAAGGGGATGGCTTTGAGGGCCGCTTCCACGTCCACTTCGTCTTCAACGGTTGGCTGTGGCGTTGCTGCGCGCGTCGCTTGCGGCTGCGAGGGCGCTGGAGCTTCGCCACCCTCCGGCGGCCAGAATTTTATTTCGATGGCTGAGGGTTCAATGGCGGCCATGTCCGCCTCCAACTCGCCGGCAATTTTCTTGGTGAAGCTCGCAAACTCCAGCGCCTTGAGAAAGCCGATGAGATCGGAAGCGCGCGGCGTTTCAACCGTGAAGCTCCCCACCTCATGCTCAACCGGCACATTGTCATCCAGCGTCACGAGGCGTTTTGAAAGGCGCGCCTGTTCGGCAAATTCAATCAGGTTTTCGCGGCGCTTCTGCTGCTTGATTTCGGAAGCGCGCGACAGCAGCGTTTCAAGGTCGCCATACTCGGTGATGAGCTGTGCGCCGGTCTTGACGCCGATGCCGGGAACCCCGGGCACGTTGTCAATGCTGTCGCCCGCCAGCGCCTGCACATCCACGACGCGGTCCGGTTTCACGCCGAATTTTTCCACAACCTCCGCCTCGCCAAGCTCCTTGTCCTTCATCGTATCGAGCAGCGTGACGCCTTTGCGCACCAACTGCATTAGATCCTTGTCAGATGATACGATGCGGCAGGTGGCGCCTGCCTCAACCGCCTGCCGCGCATACGTGGCGATAAGGTCGTCAGCCTCGAAATTCGCCTGCTCCACGCAGGCCACATTGAAGGCTTTGGTGGCCTGGCGGATGAGACTGAACTGCGGGCGCAGGTCTGCCGGCGGCTCGGGCCGCTGGGCCTTGTATTCGGGGTATATCTCGTTGCGGAAGGTTTTGGAGGATTGGTCGAAAATCACCGCAAGATGGGTGGGCTTCTCGTTTGAGCGGGTTTCCTTCAGCAGCTTCCACAGCATGTTGCAGAAACCCTGAACGGCGCCGACTGGCAGCCCGTCGCTCTTGCGGGTTAACGGCGGAAGCGCGTGATAGGCGCGGAAAATATAGCCGGAACCATCTATGAGATAGAGATGGTCACCGGGCTTCAGGCTGTTTGATTGCGACATAACCGGGATTATGCCACCGGGGCGCGCGAGTTTCCAGCCTTGCCCACAAAGGCCTGCGGAAAAGCAGGGATAACTTTGTGTTCCGCGTGGCCCAGAACAGAACCAGGGGGCCGATCACACCGGCAGCCGTGGTGAGAAGGGCGATGCTGCCCACATCCGGCAAGATAGCGAGTTTCAGAAGCACGCTGCGTGCCGCCGCCATGAACAGGAAGAAGGCGAGATAAATCACCAGCGAATTTTCACCGGCATAGCGCAAAGCTTCGGCCACGCGGGTTTTTGACAGCAGCACACCGGAGGCCACAACCGCCGCCGCGCCGATAAAGCCCAGGACGAGGCTGATGCCCGGCAGGGACGCATAGGCGTTGGCCACCATATAGGTGTTGGCAAAACCCCAAATCAGCAGACCGGAGAGAATGACGGGAAAGCTCCGGGCCTTGACGCCATCGGCAAAATCGAACACATGCGCCGCCAGCAGATAGCCCGCATAGAAATACACAAAGCGCGCCGCGAATTCGTCAACCACCATGAAGCCCGTATGGATGGGGGCGATCTCCAGCAGCGCCGCCGCAGCAAAAACCAGAATCGGCGACACGATGCGCGTGAGCTTCACCACGATAAAGAAAATCGCCAGCATATAGATGAACCACAGGGTGCCAAAGGGTTCGACAAAACCCAGGGCATAGGCGCGCAAGGCGCCGGCAGCGCCGAATTCGCTGTAAATGCCATAGCCCTTGGTGAGGAACTGGATGGTCATCCAGAGGATATAGAAATAGGCGAAATGCAGAACCTTGCTGTCGAGGTATTCGCGCCACGGCTTGTCAACCCGGGACGCCAGGAACAGGCCGGAGATCAAGAAGAAGTCGGGCATGCGGAAAGGCCGCGCCCATTCAATGAAGCCGTTGAGCCAGCTCAGCTCGCCCGCCGCTTTTTCCACGCCCAGGGTCGAATGCATGAGAACCACCAGCACAATGCAGATGCCCTTGGCATAATCGACCCAGTGAACGCGGGATTTGCCGTCCCGATGCGCCATGATCCTGTCCTTGCTGTTCCAAAGCGGAACATTCGGGCGGTGCGATGCAATTATCCAGCCATTGCGAAGGGGCAAGCCCTTGCGCTATAGCTGGCGCCCAAGGCCATCAGCACCCGTAGCTCAGCTGGATAGAGCGCTGCCCTCCGAAGGCAGAGGTCACAGGTTCGAATCCTGTCGGGTGCGCCAATGATTTCAATGAGTTAGATGAGTTTTTGCAGTGCGAAAACTGCCTTGTCCGGAGAATTTCCGGATAATTGTTCACGGGCAGTTCCGGGAATAGGCGGGAATTGTTCTGTAACCTCAATTGCCAACTTCTCCTCGTGACACTTCAGTCACGATCAAAGGAGAAAACTCATGGAAGACGTAAACCAGAATCCATTTCTGAATGTCAGGGAAGCCGGGGATTTCCTGCGGCTCAAAAAGCGCACGCTGGACAACATGCGCTGGATGGGCACAGGCCCAAGCTTTCGCAAACATGGCGGACGCATATTCAATCATATCGATGAATTGAAGGAGTGGTCTATGGAACCGCGCGTTAAGTCGACTGAGCTGCTGCCAATCTTCCGGGCAACCGATTCAATCGCCCTGCAGTGGTGGCTCCTTCTACTCAAGAACTGTAGCCTCCGGTAATCCCGGCGGGATTGCCGGGGCGGTTCAGTCCGCCGCAGGGGATCGGCGGGAGAGAACAGTTGGAGCGCCAAGACGAAGTATTTCGACGGCTGGAACGAAGAGATGGTAAAGTGTGCTGGCTGGTATGTTGCGCGCCGTAGGGGTGCCCGCCAACGAGAACTGATCGCACCAGCCGCCAGGTGGGGTAGGTTTTAGGTAGTTCGCATGGAGATGGTCAGCAAAATCCGCAGCTTCATTGATGGTCCGACTGTCATATCCGGCTTCAACAATAAGGGCCTTTAGGTACTCCGTCTGTGGCCAAAGGCGGCGGCGATCAACAAGCGCCTTTCCATTCACATCAACCTCGTCGACGAGAAATCCATCCGGGGTCAATCCGAGAGACTGGGCGCGGGCGAGGAGCAACGCGCACAACCCATCAACGTCCGCATCATAACTGCGCGAGAACCGGCGCAGGAGCCATGTCCATTCGGCCATATGCCCTGGGTCGTGGCGATCCGATCGAAACTTCGGAGAACGCTCCCATTCTGGTCCAAAGAATTCGAACAACAGATCACTTTCAGCGTCGAAGAAGCGACTGCGAAACAGGCCGAATATCTCGACGGCACGTGCCAAGTGTTGTTGGTTCTTGGTTGCTTCAAAGAGCGCCAGACTTGCTTCGAACAAGTGCATGTGAGGGTTCTGCCTGCGCGGAAGCTCGTGTTGGTCACTCTCTGCCCAACCACCGTTGCGAGCGGCTAGATCTTTGTCGATGACTGTTGTGGTCTCGGCTACCCAATCGAGATACTTTTCGTCCCCAGTCAATCGAAACAGCGAACTCAATGCCAGGAGTGCGAATGCATGATCATAGAGATCGCGCCGATCGTCGATAATTTTTCCATCGCGCGTGAACCGGGCCGCCCAACCTCGCCTGTGGTTTGTACCCCACGCGATGGAGCGCAACTTCTCGAACATGGATTGAGCTATCGGGGTGGCGACCTGTGTATCTATCAAACCCCAGTACGCCGCTTCGGCGAAAACGAAGACTTGCCGCATACCTGTTCGCAAACGCAACTCGGAATTGGGATCAGGCACACCGTCCAAAGTCAGGGTCTCGTAGAACATTCCTGAAGTATCCGTTGCGCGCGCCAGCCAAAACGGTAGGGCGTCTTGCCGGACCCACTCCACGTGCCGATGAAGGGACATGACATTTTCTTGTTCGACGCGCATATCGATTGACCAGAATAAACCTCTAATATATCGATATATCAACGGAGAATCCAGATGGCAATGACCTTATTGGGAATCGATGTAGGGACCAGTCTCATCAAGGCCAGTTTTGTCGACGACCGCGCCCAGCCGATCGCGAGCGTCGAGCGGTCGTTGCCAATTCATATTCCCGGCGTCGGGGTGGCGGAGCAGGACGCGCCGGGGCTAATCCGATTGCTTGCTGAAATGCTGCGAGAGCTCACGGAACGTGATCCCGAGAGCGCGCGGTCAATCGTCGCTATTGGCGTAAGTGCGCAGACTGCCGGATCGATGGCGGTCGATCGGGACGGGGAGGCGATTTCGCCTTGGTTTCCTTCGGCAATGGACTCCCGCGCGCAACCGCAGCTTGATCGTCTCAAGGCAGACCTGGGTGCAGCGATCTTTGCCAGCAACGGCGCTTGGCCGTTTACGGTGCCACGTATCCTGTGGTGGCAAGACACTTCGAAGCAAACCTTCGAGCGAATTGCATGCGTGCCTTCGCTGGCGGGCTACGTCGTCGGGTCAATGTCGGAAGACCGTCTGGAAGCGATGACCATCGATGCCACCTCAATGACGTGGTATGGTGCTGCGGACATTGCGGCGCGAAAGTGGAACACCGCATTGGTCGAGGACATTGGGCTTCCACAAAGGATACTGCCTGAGGTCCGGTCGAGCTTTTCGATCGTCGGACGATTGGGACGGCGCTTCGCCGAGTTGACCGGGCTGCTTGCTGGCGTGCCGATTGTCAACGGCATGGGAGACACGGCGGCTTCGCTCGTCGGTGCCGATGTGCTGAAGCCTGGCGAAGTGTATGCAGTGAATGGGTCTTTTACCAACTATCTCGTCTGTCAGGACCGCTGCTTGATTGATGACTCAGGCGGGCTTTTTCAACCTTTGGCAAGCCCGCTCCCTGACGTCTGGTATTCCCTGCTTTACATCGCTGGCGGTGGATTCGTGCACCGCCGGATGGCGGAGATGCTAAGCGGTGGAGGGCAGCGGAACTATGCCGGGCTCGACGCTTTGGCTGGCCGTGTGCCGGCCGGTTCGAATGGGCTATGGTACCTGCCATACGCACTAGGCCGGTTTTGTCCGTGGGAACCCAGCGCCACTGCAGGTTTCCACGGTCTCAATCTGACGCATGAGCGTGGCGATATGTGGCGCGCAGTGATCGAAGGCCTGACCTACGACCTCCACGATCTGACTGAAGCCGTGTCACAGCGCATAGCAGGATGGCATCCGGAAGTGCTTCGGATCACCGGCGGTGGAGCCAACAGCGCATTGTGGTGCCAGGTTCAAGCAGACATGATCGGCGCACCTGGCGAGCGATACTCCTCAGCTCCGAGTGCGCCGATTGGGGCCGCAATTGTCGCTGGGGTAGCACTCGGCGTATGGCCGGATCTTCGGACGGCCGTGACAAACATCCGCAAGGACAGCGAACGATTTGAACCGGACCCCCTGCGCTTCGAGCGCTATCAGGAACTCGCCCTCGCACGTCAGGGGCTGATTGAGACGCTGCGTCCGAGTTGGAATTACTTGGCTCGATCCAAGGAAGGCGCACCACTTGAACCACGTCGCGCCAGCCGGGGGCGCAGCACCAACGTCTGAATCAGTGCCTGCGGCTCTTGGATGCGCCGCAGCAGCAACCGCGCTGCCTCCGCACCCAGAATGCTGGGCGTTACCGCCATCGTGGTCAGCGCCGGGTCCCAGTCTGCAGCCGAACTGATGTCATCAAACCCCACCACCGAGAAGCCGCGCCCTGGCTCTATTCCCAGTTTGCGTAATCCGATTGTTACTCCGAACGCAACAATGTCTTGGTGACAGACGACGGCGGTGAGTTCAGGCGACCGCGCCAGCAATGTCGCTATGGCCTGTGAACCAGCTGAAATGCTGGCATCACACGGTTGCACCCAAGTGTCGGGAGCACTCAGGCCGATGCGCCCCAAAGCGGTTCGCCAGCCTGATAGGCGTTCTTCGCGCGACTTCGATGCTGGTTTGCCGCCAACAAAACCGATGGATCGATGGCCCAACTCAATCAGGTGCTCCGTCGCATCTGTCATGCCGATGAAGTTATCGACGCCGATAAAGTCGAAGTTCGAGCTCATCGAAGGGCGCAGCACGCCCACAATCGGCGGCGCGCCCGCGCGAATGTCTTTGGCCATTTCCCCGGTCGTCGAGGAAGCGGGACACATCAGTGCCCCGGCCATCATGTTTTCGTACAGCATCGTAAGGAACCTGGCTTGTCCGCTCAACTCATCATGGGTGTCTGCGATGGCCGCCACATAGCCGGACCGTTCAAGCGTGTCCGCCGCACTGGTTGCAAGCTCGGCAAAGAACGGATTGTTGAGCCCTGGAACGGCGATGGCAATCGTGGAGGACTTTCCAGCGCGCAAGCTGGCCGCTGCGCGGTTGTAGACGTATCCCATTTCCTGCATTACGCGGTCGACTTTGCGCCGCGTTTCCTCGGATATTCGTCCAGTGCCGCTCAAGACCTGCGATACCGTGGCTCGGGAAACGCCAGCGGCGTTTGCGACGTCCCGAATGCTCAAGCGTGTAGCCATCGCGGATTTCCCCCTTCAGAAATTCATCGCTTAACCAAGTTTTTCACATGCGAGCAAGGGTCCTCCTTGGAGCCAACTCACCAAAATGCATTCCTCAAGGCCTTTGGTTATGACAGATCGCGCCGCTGGTCGTTCCAGGATGTGCCTAGATGCGCACGGAGGCTCGGATCGTAGCATGCTCGCTTCGGCTTGAGGGAACGATGCGATACGCGCCAACCGCCGCAGGAATGATAACGGTTTCGGCATAATTCATGTGGAAAGGCGGGAAACCTTGGGTCGGACTTTCGATCGTCGCCCAGTCGCCTTCGACAAGGTTCACCACATTGACCGATCCGTGGGTATCATGAAGCACTGGTTCCGAAAACCAGTGCCGCCGTGTCTCTATGAATTGCACTTCATGCAGGCCGGTTCTTTCTTCCCGCCACCCTTCTCCCACCGCTACGTCCTGTCGCAGGTTCAATACAGTGCGCTCGGCCCAGTCGGCGTCGTGGTTCGCTTCAAGTACCCGCCGTCCGTGATCGAGATGGACTGGACGTGGAAGCCCGTCCAGTCCGGTCCGTCCCCAGTCCCAAAGTTTGAATGTGAAGATGTATGGCGTAGCGCTGATCTCCAGCACCACGCATCCGGCCCCCGCGCAATGAATTGTCCCGGCCGGGATGGAAACATGGTCGTGCTTCTTGGCGGCCCACTTATTGACGAAGCGCTCAATATTCGGTGCAGGCCCGCCCCTCTGGGCTTGTTCAATCTGGTCGAAGAGTTGATCGACCGTTGCCCCGTTCTTCATCCCGAGGTAGACAGTAGCCTGGGGGCTTGCTTCCAGAATGTAGTAGCTCTCATCCTGCGTATAGCTCATGCCGAACGTTTGCCGGATGTAGTCAGTCGTTGGGTGGACTTGCAAGGACAGGTTGCCACCCTCAGAGGTGTCCAGGAAGTCGAAACGAATAGGAAATTCGGCGCCAAAGCGCGAATAAACCCGTTCGCCCAGTAACGGCTTGGGATGTCGGAGTACGAGATTGATTGAGGGCGACTCAACTCGATACCGCCGAAGTTGAAAAGAATGCTGTTCTCCTCGGGCACGCAATCGAAACCCCAGGCAAAGTTTGCAGGTTCATCCGGAAGGTCAAATTGGCGCCGCATCCACTGCCCACCCCAAACTCCTGGGTCGAAGAAAGGGACCACGCGGAACGGTCCGCCCGTCACACCCTTGAGGGCTGAGCGGTAGGTGGCGCCGGTCACGAGCCTGGGATCCATTGGAATAGTGGTGTCGAGGAAAAAATCGGCGCGATCAAGAAGTGACAGCTTGTGACGATCAGCGGTTCGCCACTCAACGAAGTAGCCCCGCTTGTACTTGCGAAGAAAATCCTCATCTGGATTTTCAATCGTCCAATTCGGTGCCCCTCGCCGATAGCGCAACTGCAGCTCCCACCGCGGCATATCTGCAATCACGAGCACATCTCCGGGTGCAACTATGGCGGCACCCACCCCCACGATGGCGACCGGTCCTCGCAGCGTTGACTTGCGAATTTGTTCGCGTAGCGAGGCCAGGCGACCAGCGTCAAAGAACTCGCTCATCACAAATGGCGCCATATATCCAAACACGCGGTCGCTTGTCAGAAAGCGCTCGACCATGTGTTCCATGTCGTCTGGTGATCGCAGCGCAACCGAAGGATCGAATGAGGTCAATGAGCTGTCGATGCGGGCAAGGGCTGGGATCAGTGGTGCTGCAATCCCTCCAATATGCCGCCAAGGGCCAAGGCCTGCTGGCCGGTCTCGCCATCCTCCTCTGCGCCATGGTGATCGACCGGATTGTGCAAGGCAGTTTTCGCGGGCGGGGATGATTGGATGAGACAAGGGTCTATGAGTTTGATTGATCGAGGCCCGCGTTGAATGCCAGAAGTTCTGCTGGTGGCATTCGAACGACGTGGCCTTCTTCCGGGTAAGAACCTGACTTGACGTCAGCAATATATTCCGAGAATGCTTCGACACGCTTTTTTTGCAGCTTGTCAAATTCAGCTGCGAAATTGCGATAGACCTTTGCGTGTCGTGGCATGTGACCGCGATCGGTGCCGAGAATATCTTCTGCAAAAAGATATTGTGCATCGCAGCCTGGCCCTGATCCCACCGACCACAACAGGAGTTTTGTGCGCTTGCTGATTTCGGTTGCGACTTCGACGGGCACAACTTCAATCTCTACTGCAAACGCGCCCGCTGCCTCATAGGCTTTGCATTCTTCTAAAAGTGCCAACGCCGATTTAGCCGTCTTACCCACCGCTTTGAAGCCGCCCGTCCAAGTGGCCCGCGACGGCACAAGCCCAACATGCCCAATAACTGGAATATGATCCTCTGCCAGAAAGCGAACAGTGTCGAGGCCGCCGCTGCAATAGACAGCGTCGCCACCCGCTTCCAACATGCGAACGGCAAAGCGCCGATAGTCATCGCGTGTGCCATATTCGAGATGCGTCATGCCCGTCATTGAAAACAGCGATGGTGCCACTTCACGGTAGCGGGGATGCGTTAACAACTCTGGCGGCAGGGACACGATATCAATAACAGCCTGTTCTGCTGCTTCGGCTTCTTCAAGCGTTAATATCCGCAACATAGTGAGTTGGCCTTTGCCTTTCAGGACGCGTAGGTCAGCAATGGTGGGTTTTTTGCGGGCCATTTTTTCTCCGTGCGTCATTCAGCGGGTGCGGTCGAAACAGCATGAAACTCTTCGCGGTAAGGCTTTGCTGTTGGGGGCAACTCACGCTTCAGGAAGAACTCTTCAGAACGCAATTGCCGCAGCAGAATGGGCAGCATTTCGCGGTATGCATGCCAGATTGATGGATTTGCTTTGGGCAAGTCATGCTTGATCAGTTCATGCAATCGCGGCAGCGCATGGAAGGGAACCATCGGAAACATGTGATGTTCAACGTGGTAATTCATGTTCATGTATCGAAATCGACTAATGGGGTTCATATGGACGGTGCGTGAATTCAGGCGATGATCAAGCACATTGTCGGCCAATCCGCCATGTTGCAGCAGACCCACCATCACATTGTGCCAAGCGCCATAGAGGCGTGGCAAACCGATTATCATCAGCGGCAACCATGACCCAAAATACAACGCCGTGCCAATCGCCAGCGCATAGATGAGAATATGAATGCGAGCCACGAAAATGGTTTTGGGTTGTTCGTCTTTTGGAATGTAACTCTGCTCATCGGCGAGATAACTCCAAGCGCCTGACGCAATAAAACCGCAGGGAGAGATAGCCATCAACAATGCCAAAGTAATTCAGCAGCCACTTGAGAAGGGCTGGTGGCCGCATCAGTGCGATCTCTACATCGCGTCCGACAATAATGGTGTCCGTGTGGTGACGGGCATGGCTCCAGCGCCATGCCGTTGGATTGCGCATGATCATGAAGTTGGCAACATGATAGACGGCAGTGTTCATCCACTGGGTCTTGAAAGCGGTACCATGTCCCATTTCATGCCAGCGTGCATCGCTCGATGACCCGTAGAGTGTGCCATAGACAAAGAAAAACGGCACACACCACCAACTGCCCCAAAAATAGATGCCGCCCGCAAGCGAGCCCCCAAGCATAACTAACCAGAGCAGCGTATCGCGGAGAGCTGCAGCGTCTGAACGTTGCATGAGTTCTTTCATTGCGGCGCGGGGCACTTCCGTGTGGTACCATTGGGCTGAAGCGAGGCCTGTCTCGATGGCGATCCGGTTGCCTTCTCCGACCAAACTATAGTCCCGCTTCATGGCAATTTTCCTTCGATCAATTTTTTTAATCTCCCTGAACCGCCCAATTACCAGCCGCCGTCAATATTGAAAATTTGTCCGGTAATCATGTCCGATGCGGGAGACACCAGAAACATGACGAGCTCGGCGACATGCTCCGGTTTGATGCGGTGCTTCAAGCATTGGTTTTCAATGATCCAGTCGTGGTATTCTTGCGCCTGATTGCCGAATACCCGCACCTCAGCGTCTGACACCACGGCACCGGGTGAAACCGCATTGACGCGAATACCAGCTTTACCGAGTTCTCTTGCCAGCGTTTTGGTGAGACCCCAGACGGCACCCTTGGTGGCAGTGTAGGGTACGAAGCCACTCCATCTGCCGTTCAATGTCAGCGAGCAGAAATTGACAATCTTGCCATAGTTTTTGGTTTTCATGCCCGGAACAACGGCCTTGACCATTGCAAAGGCAGCCGCCGCGTTGACGCGCATTTGCTCTTCAAATTCCAGCATCGAAAAATCTTCAAAAGGCTTGTTGACGATCAGGGCCGCATTGTTGATCAGGATATCAACAGGCCCATGTTCTGCGACTAGCGCTTCAATACGTCGGAGTGACGCTTCAAGGTCATTCAGATCCTGTCCGATGTAGTCAACCAGAGTGCCAGATAGTTTCGCAAGACCTGCTGCAAACTCTTGGCCCTGACCATCGTCAGGGCGATCAAGCAAGACCAGCGCCGCCCCGGACAGAGCCAACGAAGTCGCCTGCGCCCGCCCGAGTGAGCCGAGCGCACCCGTGAGCAATACCTTTTTACCAGCAAGAGTCAGCATCAGCGCTACAGATATTCGTGCACTTCGTCGATCGAGGTTTTCTCGACGGGCCTGTCGAACACGATTTCTCCGCGGGCCATGGCAACCACGCGGTCGCAGGACTGGAAGACGTGGTGCATGTTGTGGCTGATGAATATGCCGGTGACGCCTTGCGCCTTCAGGCCCTTCACGAAGCCGATGACCTTGTTGGTTTCCTTGACCGACAAGATGATTGGTGGGTTCGTCGAGAACGAGCATCTTGGACTTGAAATGCATGGCGCGGGCGATGGCCACGCCCTGGCGCTGACCGCCGGAGAGTTCGCCGACCAAGGCATCGGGCGAGCGCAGATGAAGATCGACATTGGCGATGGCTTCGACGCTCTCCCGCGCCATGCGCTTCTGATCCATGATGCCGATGCCGCCGAGCGAACAGCAGTGGCTCGCGGCCGATGAACAGATTACGGGCAATCGACATGGTGGGAACCATGGAATTGTATTGGTAGATGGTCTCGATCCCGAGGCGCATGGCGGCCTTTGGTGTATTGATGTTCACGACTGACCATCGATCAGTATTTCGCCCGCGTCTGGCGTATGGACGCCCGAGAGCAATTTGATCAGCGTCGACTTTCCGGCGCCATTGTCGCCCACCAGTCCAACCGACTTCGCCGGGCATCGACACTTAGGCTCACGTTCTTGAGCGCGTGAACGCCCGAATACCATTTTTCGAGGTTGCGGCACTCGACGATTGGGTTCGCCATCGTCACACCTCCAGCTTGATGCGGCGCGCCGTACGGCGCAGCCAGGAATTGGAAACGACAGCGAAGATCGAGAAGGAGCCGATGGCGAACTTGAACCAGTTGGCATCGACTCTCGTCAGCACCAGGCCGTTGTCGATGACGCGGATCAACATCGCGCCAATGATGGCGCCGAGCACGGTGCCGATGCCGCCGGTCAGCGCGGTGCCGCCGATCACCGCGGCGGCGACCGCCTGCAGCTCCATTCCCTCACCAAGCGACGGCAGCGGCGAGCCAAGCCGGAGCACCTGAATCAGACCGGCAAAACCGGCAAGCATCGAGCACAGCATGAAACAGGCGATCTTGGTCGCGTTGACCGGAATGCCCATGCTGGACGCCGCATCCAGTTGGCCGCCCGTGGCCTTGATCCAGTTGCCGAAATTGGTGAGCGAAAGCAGGGCGGCCAGAGCCAATGCGATCAACGCGAACCAGATAAACGACATGCGGACGAGATTGCCCGGGCCGACAAAGCTGGTGAACAACCAGGCTGGAACATCGGCCGGCAGCAGGGGCGGAAAACCGCCGGAGATCACCACCGTCAGCGAGCGGGCGATGAACAGCATGCCAAGGTGGTGATGAAGCTCGGGATGGCGAAGCGCAGCGTGACGAAGCCGTTGATGAAGCCGATGGCGGCGCAAAGCAGCAGGCCGAGCGAATGCCGCCACGAAAAATGGAACGCCATCATTCAGCATGATCGACGGTGGCCATCGGCATCAAGGCGAAGACCGAGCCGACCGACAGATCGAATTCGCCGCAGATCATGAGGATGGTGACGCCGAGCGCCACCAGCGCCATCTCCGGCAAGATGCCGAGCATGCCCTGCAGATTTGCGGGATTGAAGAACACACCGTCCCGATCTGTATCTGGAAGAAAATCGTCAGGAAGATGAGCAGCGCGAGCCCCGCAAGCTCCGGGCGCTCCATATAGATCTTCAGCAGCCGTTTCATTGCTTCCTTCCGACCAAAGACTGTCGGCCGGGCATGTTCGGCCCGGCCGATCATTCGCGTTTGTATCAGCGGAGACCCTGCTTGGAGAGTTCCATGATCTTGTCGACCTGTCGGGCGTGACGACGCCTTGGCCGGTGTCGATGTCGGCCGGCGAAAGCCAACGGTCTGTGACAGGTAGGCTTCCATGACCGGCATGAAGCCCTGCATGTAGGGCTGCTGGTCGATCTGCACCTGCACATAGCCGGTTTTCATTTCGTTGAGGACTTCGGGCACGAGGTCGAAGCCGCCGAGCAAAACCTTGCCAGCCGGAACGCCACGATCACGCAACACGCGCGCCACGGCGGCATGCCAGAAGCCGGTATCGAAATAGGCATTGATCGTCGGATCGGCGGCCAGTTTGGCGCCGACGCGATCGGCCACGATCGGCAAGATCCGTACCCGAGTCGATGCGCTCCAAGCTCACGTCGCGTCCCGGATTTGCGGCCTTGAATTCCTCCAGGAACTTGATCACGCCGCCGCCGCGCTGCTCCGACCAATTTTGGCCCGGAGCCGAAATGCCGACCAGCACCTTGATCGGCCCCTCCTTTGGGAAGTTGGCCGATTGCGCCTTGCCGAGCGAATAGCCGGCTGGGAAGAAGCCCTGGCCGATGAAGGCCTGGCGCGCATTGCCGGCCGCGCCTTCGGTATCGTCGACATTTGTGGCGATCACCACGATGCCAGCTGCGCGGGCATCGGCGATCACCTGGTCGAAGGCCTTGTTGTCGACGATCGAGGTGATCAGGGCGTAGGGCTTCGCAGCAATTGCCGCCTGCATGTTGGCGACTTGCTGTTCGACCGAACCTTCGGTCTGCGTGAAGATCATCTGGCAGGTGGCCTGACTTTTCCGCATGCATCATCAAAGCCTTTCTTCACCGCCTGCCAGAAGGTGTTGGAGGGTGAGGAGTGGATGGTGAAAGCGATGTTCAAGCCTTCCGCCGATGCCGAGACACGCCGGCAAATAATCCTATTGCGACAAGCTGCGCCTCGCAAGTAATTTCACTTTCATTTTCTTTTCTCCCATTTTAAGCCACAACCGGTATGGGTGCGGCATTCTATGTATTATCTTGTAATTTTTCTTGTGACCTTGAACTTCCGGTCAATGTCCGGGTGAAGGTCAAGGCCCAGACCTGGTCCCTCAGGAACGGTAATCATGCCGTTTTTGACTGGCGGAACTTGCGGTGACCACATCGCGATACCAAGTCTTGTAATAGGCCCGGACAGACTTCTTGAATCAAAGCATTGGGTGCATTGAGGGAAAGATGTGTTGAGGCGGCCAGCACCACTGGACCGGTGCAATCATGCGGCGCAATCGGAAGTTTCCAGGCTTCCGCCATGGCGGCGATCTTGCGGGCTTCAGACATCCCGCCACACCATGCAAGATCAAGCATGACGACGCCTGCGGCTTGCGTTTCAAGCAGATCACGAAACCGGAAACGTGTTGCCAGTGTTTCGGAGGCGCAAACAGGAGCCAGGGAATTCTCGGCGTAACGTTTGAGATCACCAAGCGTATCCATCTTGATCGGATCCTCGTGCCAATAGGTATCAAACGGTGCAAGCGCCCGGGCGATGCGGATCGCCGGCATAAGCTGCCACATCGAATGGAACTCGACCATGATGTCCATCCGGTCGCCAACGGCTTTGCGGATTTTTTCAAACGGCTTGAGTGCCGATTTCAATTCCTCATTTGTAATCGACCATCCCTTCGAGGCTTCAGCGGCGATATCAAACGGCCAGATCTTCATGGCGGTGATGCCTTCATCCAGCAGTGATTGCGCAAGTTCGTCAGCGCGGTTCAAAAACGCATCGAGATCATTCAACCCGAGCGCCGGATCAGACTGCGTCCAGTCCCCAGTTTTTGGTCGATTGCGATTCTCGCTTGCGCATATAGTGGGTGCCAGCGCAGGTGTTGTAGGTTTTGATTTCTTTCCGCGTCCAACCGCCCAGCAACTGCACGATTGGTTGATTGGTAACTTGCCGAAGATATCCCAAAGGCCAATATCAACAGCTGAAGCCGCGCGCGTTTCAACGCCAGTGGCGGCAAATCCGAGATGGTCAACCAAGTCGCGCGAAATGGCATCAATGCTCAAAGGATCACGACCAATGAGCCGGGGTGCCACGGCTTCGTGCAGATAGGCTTCAACGGCACCGGGGTGCATGAAGGTTTCACCCAGACCTGTGATACCTTCGTCTGTGTGAACGCGCAGCCACAATGAGATTGCCGAATTCAGCGATGCGGATGGTTTCGAGGCCGGTGATTTTCATGACCGCTATGTCACCCCGGCTGCAAGCAACGCTTTGACCGAATTGTCGAAATGTTCAGCCATATAAGCAGCGGCATCTTTTGTATCTTGCCGGCAATGGCGCCTGCAATCCGTCATGTGACAGGCCATGAGTCATGGCGTTCCACATCCGATGGACGACTGTGCCATGCGATATGCCACGTCTGCTGTGTCACCACCCTGAAGGAACTGACCAGTAAGGAGAACAATGGATTCTTAGACGCCCGGGAAATCGCTTCGTGGAAAGCGATGTCATGCTCTTTGACCACAATAGGCGTGGCAAAATCCCGTCCATCGCTGCGGCAAGGCGGGAAATCTCCAATGCCATCGTTGGTCCGGCGCAAAGCAGCGAGCGCAACGGTCCGCATTTCAATGGTACGGCGCACATCATAGATTTGCTGAATAGAGACCTGATCGGTCAGAACGGCATGGTTCAGAATGATGGGGAGAACTGTTTCGTCGATGCCCCCCACGCGGGCGCGACGACCATTGCCGATCTCAATCACACCGACAGCCGCCAACGACCGAAACGCCTCGCGAACAACCGCGCGCGATACACCCACCTTGAGTGCGAATGCTGCTTCGCTGGGGATGGGAAAGCCCAATTTAAGCTGCTCATCACGAATATGGTCGCTGATCGCCTTCATGGCTTGCGAAACAAGGCTTCCATCTGTGTCTGATAGTACATTGCTATTTGCTGCGGCGTTCATCGTTGACCTATCATACAGGTTGGCAATTTTTGTAAGACACTACAATTAGGTGAGGCTGTCAACATGAATTGACGACCTGCATCCTCAATCATCGCCCCGTCGCTTTGATCAAGCGTCTGGAGGTGGCGCGGCGACAGAAGACGTTCGATTTAAACACTTCGTTAAGCTCATCATTCTCATCGGCCAGCGTAGGGTTGAAGTCGCTGACATGCGTTCGTTTGAGATCGATTTTGCAAAATCGCACTGGATCATCCCGGCCATGCGGGCGAAGAAAAAATTTACCCACGCCGTGCCATTGGCTGGTTCAGCAGTCGCAGATTAAGCGCGAACTGACCTTGCCCCACTTTTGATGAAGGCAGGAAAACACAAATATTTCAGATTGCCCACAGAATTGCTCCCACGATTTCCTTCGTTTTCCAATTGAGCCATATTCGAATAGAACCAATCATCGGTGCAGTAGTTTGCACATGGGTGATTTGTGTTCGCGATGGAATTGAAACTGGAAACACCTAGCCAACTCGCCCGCCGGGTTGGCCTGACAGAAAAAACAGTGCGCAAACTGCTCAGAGGTGGTAAACTCGCGTTTGTCCGAATTGGAACGCGACTGCGGATACCGCCTGGAACGTGGGAGGTTTACCTTGAAACCAATACGGTGCAGCCATGTCGCGACGAAATCTCGGCCCAAAACTCAAATTCCTCGACAAGCGCGGGCTGTTCTACATCGTCTGGACTGAAGACGGACGCAGCCGCGAGCGCAGCACTGGCACGGCGGACAGCACTAGGCTCAAATCGAACTCGCGCAATTCCTGCAAAGACGAACAAGCGGAGTAAGGGCGCGGGAACCTTGGGATTTTCTCGTGACCGATGCACTGACGGCTTATCTCGAGCACCTCGAAACAGTTGGCAAAGACTGTGAAAGAGCGGCTATGCATCGGTGCCGCTCACAGAGTATTTTGCCGGCAAATCCATCACCGACGCCCCTTCAATGTGTGTTGGCTTTCAGCGCTGGCGCAAGGTTTCCAACGGTACCGTACGTCGCGACCTTGGGGTCCTTCAGAGTGCTATCAAACATGCATTGGAAGCACAGTTGATCACACGGCATGTGGTCATAAAGCGGCCACCTGAACCACCGCCTCGCGAACGCTGGCTGTCACGGACTGAAGCGGCAATGCTTGTCGCTGGTGCCCTTGGATTCAGCCAATCGTCTTTGATATTGAAACCCGCCTCCCATCCAAATGGAAACGGGTCACACGCCCGCAATATCATCTGGCGTTGTTCATCCTGTTAGGTCTCTACACGGGACGCAGGAAGGAAGCGATCCTGTCGTTGAGATGGTCCAAGGTTGATCTCGTTCGGGGAAAGATTGATTTCAGAAGAGAACGCACGGCTGAAACGAAAAAGAAGAGAGGCTTCTGTACGTTGCCCACCCGATTGAAACCTCACTTGGTCCGAGCAAAGGCGAAGGCTTGAACATCGGTCATGTGATACAATGGGAAGGTGCTGCAATCGAAAATATCAAAACTGCCTTTAACAATGCCGTCCGTCGCGTTTACTTGAAGGGAGTAACGCCACACACGTTGAAGCACACTGCTGCGACATGGTTGATGCAGTCAGGAAAAGACCCGTTCAAGATTTCTGACTTTCTTGCGACCAGTGTTCCGACGCTTTTGAAACACTATGGCCATCATAATCCTGATCATCAGCACGAAATCGCAGATGCGATTGGCGCTCGTCCTAGGACACTCCAGAACGTACGACGATAGAGCGGCATTTTCTGCCAACATTCTTTCCATCGACTTACGCGCTCATGGGTTGGTTAGTTCGAAGGCTTGGGCGTAAATTTGCTCGACCTGACTTGCCTCATCAGGGTTCAACTGTGCGAATTCATTCTGCCTTGCGCGCAGAGAAAGCCGCCCGCTGTTCTGCCGTAGCATCCGAAACAGCAAGTCGATGGTGTGATCTGGCATATCGATTATTGCTTCTATCCCCGCCCGGAAAATATCATAGCGACGCAAGTAATCGGTTTCGTTGGGCAAGTCCTCTTCAATGGTCTTGGCAACGCAGGCATAGAGAAATTCGGCGTGCGGGGTCGCGTCAAAGTATCGATAGAAATCGCCGGTATTGTTCAACACTTCCACGCTGCCACCCGGCGTCGGCTTCCATTGCACGATCGGCAAAAGCCGTTGCGAGTAGGTTTCCAGAACACGACGGTAGTCGTCGATGCGATCAAGAATGGCTGATGACACGGGGAACAAGACGCCCGGTGGATTGAACCCGCGCGTCGCGAGGACATGATGGATGAGGTAGCGGTGAAGTCTGCCGTTTCCGTCCTCGAATGGGTGGATATAGACAAAGCCGAAGGCAATGGCCGCAGCCGCGATCACAGGATCAATCTGTTGTGCTGCGCCATTGTCGAAGGCAATCAAGCCCTCTATGAGCGAAACAAGGTCATCGGGCCTTGCGCTGATATGTTCGGGCAGCGGCATGCGGCTGTCCCGGTCGTGTTCGCCAACAAAACCGCCTTCAAGGCGCAATCCAAGATGCACAAAGCGAGCGTCACCGATGACGATCCGTTGCAAGCGCAGGAGTTCTTGAAGATCAAGCGACCTTCGGCCTGCTTCGCCGATAGCCCGGCCCCAGCGCTGAATGCGATCCTGTGGCGGGTTCTCGCCTTCGATGACATAGCTGGCTTTGGAATCCTTTAGCAGCAGAAACGCAGCTGTGCGTGCAAGCAGGTCGGCGGGTACGGCAGCGGCTATCGCTCGCGCCTTTTCGCCCAGATTCATGCGTGGCAAAGCGTTCCAGAGTTTCAGTCCGAAACACCATCGGGCAAAGGGCTGGCGTTCCTGGAAGATTGTTTCTTACCCTTTGACGTGGTGCGTTGGCGCCATCCGCCAGCCCATTGAATTTCTGGGTCGACAACTTGGACATATGTTCCGCGATCAAGTGCGGGCAGATCGAGTTGCTCGCCCATGAGCCATTCGTAGAGGAACCAGACGCGACGGGCGTAGGCTCCAGTCGGTTTGGCCCTGACAAGCTCTGTGATGGTGGATGGATCAACTGCCTGGAACAGCCGCTTCAGCACCGCCAGATCAATCCCTTCATACTTCAGCGCGAAGGTCAGATGCCCTTCAAGAGTAGCTGTCGGCTCGTGGCGCGGTGTCAGGATGCGCCAGCCATCTTGCTGGACGATCTTGTGACGTGATCCAATCGCGATGAAGCCGAAGTGGAAGTGGCACAGCAAGTAGGCATCGATCAATGCCGCATAGCCGACTGGTTTTGCCTCAATGGCAAGCTCGTCGTTCATGAAAAGCGATGGCATTCCCTGAAAACGGCTTTGGCAAGGTCTTGTCCATGAATAGCGATGACCTCCCCTGAATTTCTATGACTCTCAAACTCTGTCATGAAAAACACTGTCAGTCTATGAAAAATGATGATTTCCAGTAAATTATTGTGAATTTTAATGAGTTAGCGGTTAGTTAATTTTCCGCCTGGTTTGCCCGATCTCGCTATTGGATGTCCGAAGTACAAATACAAGTTTCGGACAGACTGGCCTGCCAGTAACAGAGTTTGCAAGAAGCATGG
>CAVXPO010000005.1:0-103519 GCA_963763635.1 uncultured Alphaproteobacteria bacterium | reverse complement strand
CAAAAACCACCTGCCCCTATTGTGGCGTTGGCTGCGGCGTTATTGCTGCGCGCAGTGAGGCTGGCGAGTTCAGTGTGCGGGGTGATGCCGATCACCCGGCGAATTTCGGCAAGCTGTGTTCCAAGGGGTCGGCGCTGGCTGAAACGCTTTCGCTGGATGACCGTTTGCTGTTTCCTGAAATCAACGGCAAGCGCGCACCGTGGGACATTGCAGTTGACCGAGTAGCCACTGGCTTCAAGCAAACAATTACTGATCACGGACCAGACTCCGTGGCGTTCTATGTTTCGGGGCAACTTCTGACTGAAGACTATTATGTGGCCAATAAGTTGATGAAGGGTTTCATTGGCTCGGCGAATATTGATACCAACAGCCGCCTGTGCATGGCGTCTTCCGTTGCTGGTCATAAGCGGGCCTTTGGGGCCGATGTGGTTCCCGGCACTTATGAAGATTTGGAACTGGCCGATCTTGTTGTGCTTACGGGTTCAAATTTTGCGTGGTGTCATCCGGTCCTGTTTCAGCGCCTGATGGCGGCAAAGGAAACGCGCGGCACAAAGATTGTTGTTATTGATCCGCGCAAAACCGCGACCGCTGAATTTGCCGATTTGCATCTCAGCCTCAAGCCTGGAACCGATGTGGCGCTGTTTAATGGTTTGCTGAATTATTTGCATGGACATGGCAAGACGGACCCGCTCTATATTTTTAAACACACCAGCGGCCATGCAGAAGCGTTGATTGCGGCGCGGCGGCAAGATGTTTCGGAAATTACCTGCATTGCGCAAAGTGAACTCGATCAGTTCTACCGTATATTCGCGAACACCGAACGCACGGTTACCGTGTGGTCGCAGGGCGTGAACCAATCGAGTGCTGGCACCGACAAGGTGAATGCTATTATCAATTGTCATTTGATCACGGGCCGCATTGGCAAGCCGGGCATGGGGCCGTTTTCGATTACCGGCCAGCCCAATGCCATGGGCGGACGCGAAGTGGGTGGGCTTGCCAATATGCTGGCGGCCCACATGGCGGTTGAGAATCCGGTGCATCGCGATATCGTGCAGCGCTTTTGGCAGAGTCCTACGATTGCGACGCGCGCCGGCCTTAAGGCCGTTGATATGTTCAAGGCGGTGGCCGATGGACGTATCAGGGCCATTTGGATTATGGCAACAAACCCGGTGGTGAGCATGCCGGATGCAGACTTTGTGCGCGACGCTTTGAAGGCCTGCCCGTTTGTGGTGGTGAGTGAGGCGGTGCGGAACTCCGACACGGCAGAATTGGCTGATGTGCTTTTGCCCGCTGCAGCCTGGGGCGAAAAGGATGGCACGGTTACAAATTCCGAGCGCCGCGTTTCACGTCAGCGGGCGTTTCTGCCGATGCCGGGAGAAGCGCTGGCCGATTGGAAAATTATTGCTGACGTAGCGACCGCCATGGGTTTTTGCGGTTTTGAATTTCAGTCGTCTGCTGAAATATTCCGCGAGCATGCCCGGCTTAGTGAATTTGAAAATGCCGGCACACGGGCCATGGATATTGGCGCTGCTGTCGATACGGACTACGAAGCGATGGCGCCATTTCAATGGCCAAAGCCACGTAACGGAGATTCAACTCCACGCATGTTTGCGGATGCAAAATTTTTTACTGAAAGTGGCCGCGCCAATTTTGTTGCAACGCCCTATCGGGCTGCGCGTGGCCAAGCGACGGTTGAATTGCCCCTGGTGCTCAATACCGGCCGCATTCGTGACCAGTGGCACACCATGACGCGCACGGGAAAATCCGCGCGGCTCATGGCCCATATGGGCGAACCCTTCCTTGAAATCCATCCCGCGGATGCAAATGACCGCGGCATTAAACCTGCGTCTCTCATCAAAGTATCATCTGATCGTGGTGACGCAATTTTGCGCGCTCTTGTGACTGACAAGCAGCAACGCGGAAGCGTGTTCGCCCCCATGCATTGGAGTGACATGAACGCTGCGCACGCGCGGGTTAATGCATTGGTGGCTGCCAATCCTGATCCCGTCTCCGGGCAGCCCGAAGTGAAGTGTACGCCAGTTGAAGTCGCACCCTACGTTGCGCAATGGTACGGCTTTGCGGTCATGCAGAAACGGCCAAATGTAGGCCATTTTGGCTATTGGGCAGAAGCGCGGGTGACAGATGGCTTCAAATTTGAATTGGCAGATTTGCTCCATCCAGCCGATTGGCGCGAGCTCGCTGAAGATTTTCTACAGTCAAAAAACTTGCATGGCTATGTTGATAGTCGCAGCAGCACTTACCGGTTTGCCGATTTTGCAGATGGAGTTCTGAAAGGTGCCATTTTTATTTCTCCTGAACCTGTCGCCGTTGCGCGCAATTGGATTGCGGCTCAGTTGGGCAAGTTTGCGACGCTGCAAATTCTGGCGGGCCGCGGTGGCAAATCAGAGGCTGATTGCGGCGGCATTGTTTGCGCCTGCAGCAATGTGGGCAAAACCACCATAATGGCAGCGATAGCCAAGGGGGCAAACTCCCTCAATGCAGTTGGCAATGCCACGAAGGCTGGCACCAGTTGTGGTTCTTGCCGCGCGGACATCAAGTCTCTGCTTCAAGGCTTTCAATTTCGGGCGGCGGAATAATAATGTAGTTTAGTGTGCCTGAAACACTCACGCTCACGATAGTGCAGATTCAGAGCAGTCCATGCACTTTAGCCAAGCCTTTGAGGAAAGGCACACCTTTGTCCAGAACTTCATGCCTGTCACGCGCCACTGGCCTCCACACAGAAAGTGCAGCAGCAATTTCTGGCGGAAGCGTCACAAAACTTTCAATGACCAGTTTGCCCTTGAAGCCAATGTCAGCCAAAGTGCGATAGATATCATCCCAGTCGATTGTTCCGGTGCCCGGAACACCGCGATCACTTTCTGACATGTGGACATAACTGCATTTACCGGCAGCGGCGCGGAATCCATGGCCGATGCCTTTTTCCTCAATGTTCATGTGATAGGTATCGAAATGGATTGTCACATTCGGCTCGTCGATCATTTCCAGCAGCATCAGGGCTTGCGTCGACGTATTGAGCAGGTGGGTTTCATAGCGGTTGCACGGCTCGATGCCCAGCGTGATGCCAAGTTTCCTGGCGTGTTTCGCCGTGGGTTTCAGCGCCTTCACAATATTTTCGTACTCGCCCTTGGTTGGCGGCCTGCCTGAGCGATAGCCCAGCGCTGAAAACGTGACACCCCCAAGGTAGCTGCATCCGACGTCGGCTGCCTTGTCGAGCGCTTTCTTGACAAAGGCTTCCGCCTTTTCAGGATGCACTTGCGCCATTTTATCGTCTGGCAGGCACAGGGACGCTGTGGGTTCTATTCCATGCTTCTCAAAAAGTTTGCGCGAATGCGGCGCGTCAACGCCTTCAGGAACGAGCAAAGGAAACTCGATCACTTCAAGTCCATGTTGGGCGGCTTCGGGAATGGCAAGTTCCGCTGCCTCTCTGGTCCATTCCGCGGCCCACAGCGAGGCATGCATTCCAAGTTTTACGTCTGCCATCGGAATTCTCCTGATTAATGCGCGCCCACGATGTAACTGACGACTTCGCGCATCTGCGTCGATTTTGTCTGCAAATCCGCTTCCATGCGCCCCTGCCGCAACACCACAATGCGGTCGGTCACTTCCATCACGTCGTTTAATCGATGGCTGATGAGAATGACGGCAATGCCTTCATCCTTCAATTGCCGGATCAGTTTCAAAACGCTTTCCACTTCGCGCACCGCAAGTGCTGCGGTCGGCTCATCCATGATGACGAGCTTTGGATTGAACGTGAGGGCGCGCGCAATCGCCACCGTCTGCTGCTGCCCGCCAGAGAACAGGCCAACGGGCCGATGGATTGATGGAATGCGCGCGCCAAGACGCTCGATCATTTTCAACGCATCTGCATCCATTTTTGCAGTGTCGACAAAATTGGGAAGAAATCCGAAAGCCCGCTTCACTGGTTCGCGGCCAAGGAAAATATTTGACGCCACATTGCGCTGCTTGGCAAGTGCGAGATCCTGATAGATCATCTCAATGCCGCGTTCGCGGCGCTGGCCCGGTGTCAGGCCAGCCATTGTTTCATCATCAAATCTAATCTCGCCATCATCCGTGGCATAAAGCCCCGTGATGGTTTTCATCAGGGTGGATTTTCCTGCGCCATTGTCGCCGACGAGACCTACAACAGTTCCAGCCTCCACAGCAAAATCAACGCCATTCAGAACCTGCACGGCACCGAAACGTTTAGTGACGCCCTTAACTTCAAGGAAACTCATGCCTTGCGCTCCTTTTCCGATTGCATCTGGTCGATATAAACAGCGAGGATCAGCACGGCCCCGATGGCAATCTGCTGATAGTAGGATTGCACGGCGAGCAGGTTCAAACCGTTTTGCAAAACACCCATGATGAGTGCACCAACCATCGCACCGAGGATGGAACCCTTACCGCCGAACAGTGATGTGCCCCCAATAATGGCGGCCGTAATCGCCGTGAGTTCGTAAGTGTATCCGGCCGTCGGGTCACCAGCATTGACGCGCGCCATGAAGATCAAGCCTGCCATGCCCGAGAGCAGGCCTGAAATGGTGTAGAGTTTGCGCCGCAGGGACTCGACAGGAATCCCGGTTGCCCGCGCTGCCGCCTCATTGTCACCCATGGCCAGCGTGTGATGGCCAAAACGAGAGTAGGATAAAACGTAATGTGCGATGATGGCAACAATGGCGAGGATGATGACAGGCATCGGAATGCCAAGGGGCCGCCCCTGCCCCAAAAAAACTACTGGCGCAGGCAATCCATAAATCGCTCCGCCATTGGGGGCGATGATCAATCCAACACCACGCGCAATGCCCAACATGCCCAATGTTACAATGAAGGCCGGGATGCGTAAACGCGTGATCAACACGCCATTGATGTAACCGGCCAATGCACCGGCACCCAGCGCACCCACAATGGCCATGAACCATGGCCATTCCAGCTCCACACAAAAATACGCGCCCACCACGCCGGCAAAGCCAAGAACTGAACCGAGCGAGAGGTCAAGACCATTGGAACTGAGTATTAGTGTCGCCGCGATGGCAAGCACACCAATGGTTGTTGTTGCGAGCAGGATGTTGAGAAAATTGCTGACCGAGAGAAAAAATGGCGAGAGCAATGCCATCGCCAGACCCAAAGCCGCGAGCACGATGATTGACTCAAGTCGCACGTGCAATTTCCTGTCAAAGAAAAACTGCAATTGCCGCCAGGCATCAGTTGTCGCCGCCGTGTTCGCAACCATTCCAAATGTCCCTTGATGTGAAAGCGGGGCGAGCATTACTCCGCCCCGCACATTGTTTGTTGGGTTACTTCACAAACTCGAGCATAGGCTCGGTTCCCGCATCAAGCACGGCCTTGGTCAGCACCATTGTTGGCACGTGAACCACTGCTGGAACTTCCTTGCCTTCAGCGACAAGCTTCACGCTTTCAACTGCCTGCTTGCCAACAAGATAGGGGAGCTGCGCAACGGACGCTGTCAATCGACCTTCCTTGATCGACTTCACGGCATCCGAATTGCCGTCAACACCAACGATTGTGACCTGCTCGCCTTTGCCAGCCGCGAACACGGTTTCAACCGCGCCCAATGCCATGCCGTCATTAGCCGCAAAAATAGCGACGAGATCACCATGCTTGGTCAGAATGTCATTGGTGATGTTGGCAGCCTTGCCGCGATCCCAGTCGCCCGGGAGTGAAGCAACAATTTCGAGGCCTGGAGCCGTTTTCTTCAGCTGCTCGGCAAATCCACGTGCGCGCTTCTGGCCTGTGATGTTGCCTGACAATCCTTCGATCACCAGAACCGGGCCCTTTGCATCAGCACCGAGTTTACCCACCACATAGTCAGCACCCTGCGCACCAGCGGCTTCATTGTCTGAGCCGATCTGGAACGCAATCTTCACACCTGCCTTCTCATTGACTGCGGGATCGAGATTGCCGTCGAGATCAACCACCGGAATGCCCATGTCATTGGCGGCCTTGAGACACGGCAACAGGATATTGGAGTTGATCGCCGCGGTGATCATGACTGCTGGCTTGCGTTCCAGCATTGTGTTGCAAAGATTGAGCTGCGGTTCGGCAGCCTGATCACTCTCCGCGGCCTGAAGATAATACTCAACGCCAGCCGCATCAGCACCTGCCTTCACACCCTGTTCCATCGCACCCCAAAACGGGTTGGCGAGGGTCTTCATCAACACGCCATAAACGGGTTTATCTGCCGCAAAAGTTGTTGTGCTCATCACAGCAACAACGGAAGCCAAAAGTGCAAGTTTAAATTTCATCATAGGATCCTCCATGTTTATCGACTTTGTTATTACCCGAATAATCTCGGGCTTCGGCGTATTCGGAGCGTTGCGCTCCGGATTTGGTTCTAGATGCCCTCCTCGCGTGGTCTTGCAATTGAACCGCGAAATTCAAGGCTGCAGGGAATTTGAAAGGCTGTGGGCGGATCGTCAGGAAAGTCAATGCGCTGCAAAAGTTGCTTCCACGCTGTCGCGGCCATTTCCGCAATTGGCTGGATTACCGTTGCCACCGGCGGATGCATAACCTGCATCCACTCAAAATCATCAAAACCGGCAAGAGAGATATCTCCCGGCACATTGAGGCCAAGCTTATCGACTTCGCGCAGCACCGCGAGGGTCGCTTGGATAAACAATGCGAAGACAGCTTGTGGTGGGATTCCCAGTTCAAATCTTTTTGCAACAGCTGCAGTCGCATGCGAAAGATCTGGCCCACAGTAAAGTACTTCAGTTTCCATAGGTTCGTTCATGGAATTTGCAGCAGCACATGCACCTTCAATGCGGTCCTTCATGTTGGGAAGGTCCGGCAAAGAGGCCGCAATGGTGAGCTTGCGGTGACCAAGTTCATAAAAGTGCCGCACCATCTTCGCGCAAGCTTCTGCATTGTCAACGCCCACACCATCAAAGGGCGAGGTTTTTGAAACGCGATCAACAACAATAAACGGCGCGCCTTCGGATCTTAGCAATGTTTGATCCGTTTGGTTGGCTGAACTTGGGATAAGGATGATGCCGGCAACACGCCAATCGAGCAGCGCTTCGATTTGACGATGCTCTATCGTTTCTGCCTCGGAACTGCTGACGGCCACCAGCCGGTAACCGCTTCCTTCAGCCAATTGTTCGATGGCGGATACAAGCGCCCCGAAAAACGGGTTCTTAAAATCCGGAACAATCAACCCAATGATCGATCGGCGATTGCGCCGTAGGTTGGCCGCCAGCGGATCACTGCGAAACCCCAAATCCCGCACCGCCAGCATAACCCGGTTGGCGTTATCCGCACCCACAGTTGTTACCCCACGCAAAACCTTTGAAACCGTTGCCGGTGACACATGGGCGCTGCGGGCAACATCGTAGATCGTCGGTCGCGCCACATCACGTTTCTGACTTGAAGTGCTGTTTCGCACTTTCATTCTCCCTATTGAGTACCAGCGTAAACCGATTTATTGTGACTTGTAAACCGATTTATCTGATTTATGTCGATTTTTTAAAGGGAGCCTCCGAAATGGCCGAACCAGGTCCAATCGTAATTTCTGTGCCAGAACCGCGGTCCTTGGAACTCATCTTCACGACAGACGACGAAGCCAAATTGCGCAGCGAATACACAATTGTTGAAGGCCTTGGCCCCTCCGCAACCAAGGTTGTGGAAGAAAATATTGCAGTGGCAAGTTACATCATCGGGCAACCGGATTTACCAACAGAACTGTTGCGACGGGCAAAGAAACTTAAAGCGATCTTCAACGTAGAAACCAATTTTCTCGACAACATGGATTACGATCACTGCTTTGCCCACGGCATCCATGTGCTGACCACAGGTCGCGTTTTCGCGGTGCCTGTTGCCGAAATTGGCCTGGGAATGGCGCTCAGCCTGGAGCGCAACATTGCGGGCGCGGATCGGGCGTTTCGCAACGGCCGGGAACTCTGGGGTGGCGACGGCAACACCGAGGCGCGCCTGATGTCAGGCGGCAACATTGGATTCATCGGCTTTGGTGATCTCGGCCGCGCCCTGCATCGCCTGCTCGCTGGATTCAGGGCAAACATTCGCGTGTTCGATCCGTGGTTACCAGCAGGCGTTCTTGAGGATATGGGGGTCTCACCTGTCAGCCTCGACGACGTGCTTAAACTGAGCGACGTAATTTTCGTCGTCGCCTCAGTCACGTCTGACAATGGGGGTTTTCTGGGCGCCAATGAATTTGCAAAAATGAAAAGGGGCACAAGCTTCATTCTTCTCAGCCGGGCCGGGGTTGTCCATTTCGATGCCCTGATGGACGCTGTAAGATCTGGACACATTCGCGCGGCCAGCGATGTCTTTCCACAGGAACCACTACCCACAGATCACCCAGTGCGAAAGCTTGAAGGCTTTGTGCTGTCCGCCCACCGCGCAGGCGCGCTCGACACAGCCTTCAAACAAATGGGCAAAATGGTCCTTGACGACATGGACCTTATGGCGCGCGGCCTTCCGCCTATCACGTGCAGGCGAGCCGAGCGCGAAACCGTCCGCCGCATGCGATCCAAACCCGTCAGCCGGAATTAAATTACCAAGGTGCATTTCCCGCATTCGCTATAAATTTTTTGATTGGAAGCAACTTCACAATGCAAAGTTTCGTCTATTCAGGCCACAAATTGCACAATGCGCACTGCATCTTACTGCACACGCAGCGCACACGTTGGCATTTAACTTATTGATTTCTCTTTATTATCATTCCCATCCATCATGGGCGCGACGGCGAGCAGTTTCCCATTCACCGCCTGGGTAGCGGTGGAGTTGATCATAGTTTCGGTTAGCTTTTGACCTGCCACTGAACTTTCATCCATTGGCAATCAGAGCCTGCGGCAGTTTTATGCCCAGTTGGGCGATTTGAGCTACAAGCCGGAACGCGGAGCCGTCGACACGCGCAGCGTGGGAGGCCGCGACATCGTGGGGGGTGTATTTTCTCGTGATTGTTGCAACGATTTGGGCACTTTGGTTTTGCGGCAGAGGGATATGCCCGCGGCCAATTTCCAAGCATCAGTAACGGATTGCTTTTGGCAGTTTGCTAATGAAAATCTCGCGATTTTGGCACGGCGCGCAGGTTACGTGGGTGGCTGTGTTTAGCTGCCTGCGAACGGAAAGGCGGAGCCTGCGTCACATCTTCCGATAGGCGTTCCAGCTCATACGACCGGTCGAAGATACGCTGAGCCACGAGGTGGACAACGCCTTCAGGGCTGCGCTGCCCCCTGCCCTCAACCAACAATAATCGCGCACCCATAATTTCACGGCGGAAAGTTTCAACCAGCTTGGGCCAGACCACGACATTGGCAACGCCCGCCTCATCGCTGAGCGTGATGAAGACAACGCCTGCATCACCAGGCATCTGACGCGTCAGTACGATACCGGCACAAGCAGCTGGTACGCCATCTTTGGCCCTTGAGATTTCCTCGCAATTCAGGACACCTTCACTGCTGAACAGATCGCGCAGGAAAAACATGAGATGGGCCCGAAGTGACAGGCGCAACATCTGGTAATCGGCAAGAACATGTTCGCTCAACGGCATAGGCGGCAGTGGTGCGATCTCTTCTTCTGCCTGTTCTTCGACATACTGCGCAGCGAATAATGGCAAGGCACTGTCATCGGTGATGCGGTGAACGGCCCAGAGGATTTCGCGGCGGTCCATGCTGATCGACTGGAAGCTGTCGGCCTCCGCCAGGATGATAAGTGCGCGTTTTGGCAAACGCACCCGCCGTGCGACCTCACTCACCGCACGATAGCCATTGGCGCGGGAGTCGAGCAGCGTCTTCGCCCAGTCTTCTCGGAAACCACTGACTTGGCGAAAACCCAATCGAAGAGCCAATGAGCCATTGGGGCAAAGTTCTAGCGTATTGTCCCAGTCGCTGGAATTCACATCGACATGAAGCACCTTAACTCCGTGCTCGCGGGCATCACGCACGATTTCGGCTGGCGCATAAAAGCCCATGGGTTGCGAATTCAACAGGGCGCAGGCGAAGATCTCAGGATGGAATTTCTTGATCCAAGCGGAGATGTAGACGAGATGGGCGAAGCTCGCGGCATGGCTTTCGGGAAAGCCGTAAGAGCCGAAGCCTTCGATCTGCTTGAAGCAGCGTTCGGCAAATTCCTGCTCGTAGCCGCGCGCCACCATGCGGCCCACGAATTTTTCCTTGAAATTGTTGATGGTACCGACATTGCGGAAGGTCGCCATGGCGCGGCGCAAGCCATTGGCTTCATCCGGGGTGAACTCCGCTGCCACAATGGCAAGCTTCATCGCCTGTTCCTGAAACAGCGGAACGCCCAGCGTTTTGTTGAGCACATCGAATAGCTCGTTCTTTTCACCATGCTCCGGACCCGGTGACGGATACTCGACCTTTTCAACACCGCTGCGCCGCTTAAGATAAGGATGAACCATACCGCCTTGGATAGGACCGGGGCGCACGATCGCAACTTCAATGACGAGATCATAGAATTCCTCAGGTCGCAAACGCGGCAGCATGCTCATCTGCGCTCGGCTTTCGACCTGGAAAACACCGATGGCATCGGCGTTCTGCAGCATTTCGTATACTTCTCCAACTTCGCGTTTCACATTGGCCAGGTCATATGACTCACCCTTGTGGATGCGAATGAGATCGAAGGCTTTCCGGATGCAGGTGAGCATGCCGAGCGCCAGGACATCGACCTTCATCATGCGCAAGACATCGATATCATCCTTGTCCCATTCGATGAAATGGCGGTCCTCCATCGTTGCGGGACCCACGGGCACGATCTCGTCGAGGCGGTCGCGGGTCAGCACGAAACCGCCGACATGCTGGGAGAGATGGCGCGGAAAGCCGATGAGTTCATTGGCGGCTTTCACCGCGCGCGCGATCAACAGATTGAACGGATCGAGCCTGCCCTGCCGGACCTGGCTGTCCTTCAGCCGGCTGCCCCAACTTCCCCATACGCCGCTGGCGAGATTTGCGGTCACGTCCTCGGTGAGGCCGAATACTTTTCCCGTTTCGCGGATAGCACTGCGCGGGCGGTAGCAGATGACGGTGGCGGTCAGCGCCGCGTTATGATGGCCATAACGCTCATAAACATTCTGGATGACTTCTTCGCGCCGCTCATGCTCGAAATCGACGTCGATGTCCGGCGGCTCCTTGCGCTCCTCGCTGATGAAGCGCTCGAACAGAAGGTCAATCTGCATCGGATCGACGGCGGTGATGCCCAGCACATAGCAGACGGCGGAATTGGCCGCCGAGCCTCGTCCCTGGCAAAGAATGTTCCGGCTCTTGGCATAACTCACGATGTCATGAACTGTCAGAAAATACGGCGCGATTTCCATTTTTGCGATGAGCGCCAATTCCTTTTCAAGTGTCGCGCGCACCTTGTCCGGAATAACGCCCCCATAGCGCGAAGCGGCACCCTGCCAGGAAATATCCTGAAGATGCTGCTGCGCTGTTTTTCCTTTGGGTATGGGCTCGTCGGGATAATTGTATTTGAGCTGGTCGAGAGAGAATGCGATCCGGTTGGCGAAGCGGATGGTTTCGGCGATGGTGTCGGGCGCTTCGTAAAAAAGCTTTGCCATTTCGTCCGGCGATTTCAGATGCCGCTCGGCATTGGCTTCGAGAAGCCGGCCTGCCTCGTTCAGCGTGACATGCTCACGAATGCAGGTGACAACATCCTGCAGTTCGCGCCGTTCGGGACAGTGATACAGCACATCATTGTTGGCCAGCAGTGGTACACCGGTTGCGCGCGCCACGCGCTGCCATTCCCGCAGGCGGCGGCGGTCATCGCCTTTATGCGGCATGGAGACCCCAAGCCAAACCCTGCCGGGTGCGGCGCTGAGCAGGTTTTCCAAAAGAGACTGGATTTCCCCAGAACTCGCTTGCGGATTGCTGGCATATATTTCATCCGGCAGTTCGCCCACTTCCTCATCTTCTTGGGCTAGGTTTTTGTTCCAGAATTTTGGGGGAGGTTCTCCTACCCGATCCTTCTGGTCGGGATGCGGCGCCATCACCACCAGCAGCAATCCCTCCTGCCATTTGAGGAGATCGTTGAGAGCAAGATGGCATTCACCTTTCGGGGCGCGCAGTTTTCCCGCGCTCAGCAGCCTGCAAAGGCGGCCATAGGCGGCCCGGTCCACCGGGTAAGCGAGAATGTCGGGGGTACAATCAACAAAGACAAGGCGTGCGCCTACCAGCAGCTTGGGCTTATTACTTTCACCCCCCTGCAACGCCGCATAGGCGCGCACGACACCGGCCAGCGTGTTGCGGTCGGCAATGCCGATGGCGGCATGGCCGAGGTCCGCCGCCCTTTGCAACAACTCCCCAGGATGCGAGGCGCCGCGCAGGAACGAGTAATTTGTCGTCACCGCGATTTCGGCATAGGGGCTCATGCGAAAACCCCATGCAGGAACCATTGCGGGATCACCCCATCGCACTCAAAAACGCCATTACGATAGAGCCAGTAACGCCTACCCTCACTATCTTCCACGCGAAAATAATCGCGTGTCGGTTGCGGCGTCTCATGACGCCACCACTCCATTGCGATGCGCTCTGGCCCTTCGCACTGCGCCACAACATGCTGCGCCCTGCGCCAGCACAGATGTTGCGACCCTGATATGGTTGTCAGAAAGGTTACAGGTTCGGGTCTGGCGAACAGGCGCAATGGACGGCGCGGCGCATCCCCAACACTGCGGATTTTTTTCCATGACAGTTTTGAGGGATGTGCATATTGCGCCGGCACAGCCACCCAGGCCGCTTCGGGAATGTGCGTGTCATTCGGCTGGAATGCGAGAATGCGGTGGCTGCCAAAACGCGTGGCCAGACGATCCACCAGAAAACTGATTTCCGTTTTTTCATTGAAACCGTCATCCAAATCAGTTGGTTCAGAATTGGCGTGTTCCGTACGGCTCGCGGAAAGCCGGATAAGGTCAAAACCGAAACCGGGATCAAGCGGATCGGCAAGTGTATCCAGCTTCTCGCGGAAAAGTCGTTCGATGATTGCAGGCTCGCGCGTGGGCCTGCCCATTTCGATTGCAATACGCCGAACCGCTCCATCGGCGCGGAAAAACACGGCTTCGAGGCGGCGCGCACCTTCGCCGTGCTGCTCCAGGACATCCGACAAAATGGTAGCCAGGGATTTGAGCGTCGAGCGGATTGCCTCTTCCGTAACGATAGGTTCGGCAAAGCTTTGTTCCCTCCAATAATTAGGTCGTGGGATACGCGGAGAGATCGGTTTTCCGCCATGACCCAAGGCCTCATCAAGTGTTGCGACCATGGTGGCACCAAAGCGCGCAGCAATCTCAGGCCGTTTGCGACTGGCCGCTTGCCCCACTGTCTTGAGACCAGCGCGACGGAATGCATGCGTGGTGACGGGGCCCAGATTAAGCGCCTCGATGGGAAGCGGTGCGATCGCATTTGCTTCTTTACCAGGCGCTATGACGATTCCATCGCGGTAGCGGGCAAAGGCGCGCGCCGCCATTGCGGTTCCGGCCATAGCACCTCGCACGGCGAAGCCCTGGGCCTGCAGGTTTTCGCGAATCCGGTTGAGCATCATCTGCTCGCCACCGAAAAGATGGGCGGCACCTGTCACATCCAACAGAAGGCCACGCGGCCCATCCAGCGCCACGTAGGGCGAGAAGCGGTCACACCAGTCGGCGATACGTGTGAGCAGCTTCAAATCATCTGGCTCGTTCGCTGCCACAACCTTGAGCGCGGGCAACATCGCGCGCGCATTGGCAAGCGGTTGGCCTATGGCAAGCCCCAGCGACGTCGCCTTGCGGTCCACCGCAGACAGGCGCAGCGCATTGTCCACTTTTGCCACGACCACCAGAGGCGGCGCTTCAGAATGTGAATCGGCAGAGGCTTTCAGTACTTTCTTGCGCCGTTGCAGCCTGTCAGTTGGAAGGCGAGGAAACCACAGCGCCACTATTCGCCGCGGGGTTCTGGAAGAGACCCTCATCACAATTCCACTCCATGATCCAATGTCCTGTCTGTCCATGCCGGTTGCGAACGAGATCTGTTTTAAAAATCGGTTGCCCCCAGTTTTCACCCTGTGCTGGCGAAGACGCCGCGCGCACCAGCCAGCGGGTTTCTGCAGTGCTGGCGTCCGGCGGCGCACCGAGACGCAGGAGAAAGGCCGTGACGGATTTTTGCGCACAGGCCAGCGTTAATCGTCTGCTCGCCATCAGATCGAAGACTTTCGGCTTGCCCGGAATCTCAACTACAATGGCACCAAGTGCAGCACAGGACAGCGCATCATTTGCCGCACGAAGACCCTCCGCCGCATTGGCCACACAGAGCAGCAACATGCGCGCCGGATCGAGGCCAAATTCGAGAACCCCTGTCGCTGAAAGTTCGCCAAACTCGAGCGCTGAAAAATCCTGGCGAATCCAGAGCAAGTGCTTGCTCGCAGCCACGCGGGTGGCAAGCCCGGCCACAAAACCCGTCGCTGCCGCTTCATGGCCAATCAAAGCGAAAACCTCATGTAGCGCGCCACGTTGAAGCCCGCCCTTCAGGCAGAGATCGGCCGCGCTGTGACCGAGCGGAATGCGGGTAGATGGTTCCTCCACACCCGGCTTGTCGAGGGAAGCCCTGAGGGCTGCTATCTTTTCCACGCGCATGGGTTTGGCACCTCACGCGACGCAAGCCGAAGCCTGCGTAACCATGATCGCGCCCTCTTCCACACGGTGCAGGCAAATATCTGAAAGCGGGCAGGAAACGCATTGTGCACTCGCATGTGAACAAGTTTTTTGCCCAAGGATTTTCAGATGCCAATGCAGTTCGCGGAGACCATCGGCATCGAAATCATCCGCCACTGCCATCACGGTGTCATAGACGTCCTCAGATGCAGCATTGGCTCCCACAAAACCAAACCGCCGCAGGACGCGCAGAGCATGCGTATCGACGACAAAAGCGCGCCCGTGCAAAGTGCTGAAATTCAAAGTCGCCGCAGCGATCTTGCGGCCAACGCCATGAATTTTCTCGAGCTGGAACAATGCCTGCTCTATGTCCAAACCGATGAGAAAATCGAAACTAATCTTGCCGTAGCAGGCGCGAATTTTCCGCAAGGCCTGCCTCAACTCCGGGGCTTTCCTTTCAGGATAGGTGACATTCTGGATCAGTGCTTCAATGTCAGCTTCCGGCGCATCTGCAATCGCATCCCAAGTCTGATAACGCCCAATAAGCCGTACGAAAGCATTCCAGGATGTTTGGTCATGCGTGCGGCTCCCGAGAAAGGAGCAAACGAATTGACTGACCGGATCAAGCCGTTCCCTATCCGGGATTCTTCCAAGTTTGACGGATAACCGATCCCGGATGGATCGGAGGTCAGATGGTTGCGTAAAACGAAAAGTCTCTTGCATGGAAATATAAAAGAACAAAACATGAACATTGTCAAGGGCACAATTAAAATTTCCGGCTAACTATCCTTTACTGCACATGTAGTGCTCACGCAGGTATCAACATATTGATTTAATTAAATTATCATTCCAGCCCGCCATAGGTGCAACAGGAAACCTATGGGCGCAAATTATTGGCTCGCGCTCATCAAGCCGTTCGATCACAGGTCCCCGCCAAGATATAATTTTTTCACCCGGTCATCATTCAGAAGATCAGCGGAATTTCCTGAAAGTGCGATAGCGCCTGTCGTCAAGGCATAGGTCCGCTGTGAAATGCGAAGGGCCATGCGCGAATTCTGCTCGACCAGCAACACACTTACTTTTTCATCACGGTTTATTGCTACAATCGAACGGGCAATATCCTGCACCAGTTTTGGGGCAACGCCGAGCGAGGGTTCGTCGAGCAGCAGCAATTTGGGTTTCGACATTAGTGCCCGGCCAATGACCAGCATTTGCTGTTCGCCGCCACTCATGGTTCCAGCAGCTTGCGAATAGCGTTCCTTTAGACGCGGAAAGCGCCCGAGCACCATTTCCAACGACCTTGCAATTTCGGCTTTGTCGGTTCGCGTGAAGGCCCCCATCAAGAGATTATCCTTGACTGACATGTAAGGAAACACGCGGCGACCTTCAGGCACCATGGCAATGCCTAATCTGACAATGGCATCCGGGCTCGCGCCATCAATGCGTTGTCCGTTATAGTGGACTTCTCCGGTCTTGATCTTGCGTAGCCCGGTGATGGCACGCAGAATTGATGACTTGCCAGCGCCATTGGCGCCAATGAGGGCCACGGTTTCACCCTCGTTCACATCAAGCGACACATTTTTGAGTGCATAGACATGATCATAGTAGAGTTCGACACCAGCAAATTTGAGAATCTGGTTCATGATCTATAGCCCGATCGCCTCGTCCTCAA
Source organism: uncultured Alphaproteobacteria bacterium (assembly GCA_963763635.1). Classification (GTDB taxonomy): domain Bacteria; phylum Pseudomonadota; class Alphaproteobacteria; order Rhizobiales; family Aestuariivirgaceae; genus Aestuariivirga. The sequence continues at coordinate 87,218 of CAVXPO010000005.1, read as the reverse complement.
AGCCCAAATAGGCTTCGATGACTTTTTCGTTGCGCTGTATCTCCTCCGGCGTGCCTTCGGCAATTTTTTGTCCAAAGTTCAACACCACGATCCTGTCAGAGATTTTCATGACGGCTGACATGTCATGCTCGACCAGCAGAACTGTCAGCCCGCGCTCACGCAGGCGTCTGACCATCGCCACAGATTTCATGGTTTCATCGTGATTCATCCCGGCAAAAGGTTCATCAAGCAGCAAAATTGTTGGATTGGTTGCAAGGCCTATCGCAACGCCCAAAGCCCGCAAATGACCATGCGGCAAATTCTTGGCTATTTCCGTTGATATGGCGGAAAGACCAAGAAACTCCAGTATTTCGTCCGCCGATTCTCCAAACGCCAGTTCGTCTGCCTTGGCCAGCTTCGTACCCAAAAAGAAACCAAGAAGGCCAGACTTCGAACGCAAATGATGCGCGATGATGACATTGTCGCGAACACTCATATTCTTGAAGATGGTGGTTTCCTGAAAAGTTCGGACGATGCCTTTGCGGGCCGCAATGTGGGGTGCCAAATCAGATATGCGTTCACCTTTGAACAGAACTTCGCCCGATGATGGCCTGAGGAACGATGCAATGAGTTTGAAAAGTGTCGATTTGCCCGCACCATTGGGGCCGATGACTGCGAGTATCTCTCTTTCGCACACCGAGAACGATACATCATTGACCGCGATGAGACCGCCAAAGCGTTTGGTGAGGCCTGACACTTTGAGAAGATCAACCATTTTTTGACCCCCGCTTCGGCAACAAAGCGCCAAGGCTCAATAGACCGTTGGGCAGAAACAGCATGAGGATGATCATCAGTGTGGAATAGATGAGGAGTTGAAATTTTCCGGTTTGGAACAGCAGATCCCAGCCAAAATAGAGAACTAGTGTCCCGAGCATCGGCCCAAAAACATAACCGAGGCCACCGAAGAAACAGTTCAACATGAAGTTGACGGAGTCAGTAACGGTAAAGCTCGATGGATAAACGGATTGCGAGATGGCTGCGAAAATGGCGCCCGCTACGCCACCAAAGAAAGACGAAATCGCATAGGCAATCACCCGCAAGTTCGCAACATTAACGCCGATGGACGAAGCAAGCTCTTCATTTTGCTGCAGCGACTGGCAAAGTTTGCCCATGCGTGAGTTCACCAGGCGGTACATGATTGCAAAGCACAGCACCATGATTGTTGCGGCCAAAATGTAAAATGCGAGCCGTGAATTCTGCATCCCGGCAAAATCTGGAATGATCGTAAAACCCATGACCGAAAGTGCGCCCGGCAGCGGAATACTCACCATGCCCTTGGCACCATTGGTGACCGGTAATGCGAGTGCCAGCAATCGCATCACTTCGGTCAGCACCAATGTCACCATGGCGAAATACACCCCGCGCAGCCTCAGGATTGGGAAGCCAATCAGGATACTTGCGCCAGCGCAAAACAAACCCGCAAGCGGCAATGTGAGCCAGAAGGATACGCCATAATGAACAACAAGAATGGCTGACACATAGCCACCCATCAATGCATAGGCACCTTGCCCGATGTTGATGCGGCCAATAAAAAATGTAAGCCAGACTCCAGCACTTGCAATGCTGAGGAGGGCCACGGATGTTAGCGTGTAGTAAAGATCCGCCCGTCCGCTGACCGTTATGAAAACTGGCACCAGAATGAAGACGATTGCCAGGAACACCACCACAGAGAAAATTTTGCCAGTTTGCGTCATGGCTTGATCACCCCCACGGCTTGCCCATCAGCCCGTTGGGGCGGATGCTGAGAAACACCATGAGTGCCGCAAAGATGACGAGATAGGTAACGTCACCATATTCGCGCAACACGGTTAGTCCCACCGACTCCATCATGCCAAGAATGAACCCGCCGGCAATGGCACCGCCCACGACACCAGCGCCACCGATCATCACCATCATGAAGGCCTTGATCGATATGGGGCCGCCAATACCAGAATTGACACCAGTAATCGTGACCAGCAAGCCACCAACGGTTCCAGCAAGCATTGCCCCAAAGGCAAAACCGATCATTGAATAACGCTCGACCGCAACACCCATGAGCTGTGCTGCCACACGGTCCTGGGCCAATGCACGCATCGCGCGGCCCGGTCGGCTGTATTGCATATAGAGAATGAATGCTGCGATGAAGACAATGGCCAAGGCGCCCACCGCAATCCTGTCATAGGGCATGATAAGTCCATCCGACTTGAAAACGCCTTTGAATATCTTTGGAACACCGCGCTGCTTCTCACCAAAGACAAGTAGCATCACGGCATCGAAAAAGAACGCCGTTGCTGCGGCAAGCAACATTGTGCTTTCTTCGCGGTGACTTCGCTTGATTACCGTTCGAAACAAGTATTTCTCCATGAGTGCGCCAATGATAGCGAGTGTCACTCCGGATGCCAGCAAAGCCACGACAAAGGGAAGGCCGAGCTGGCCATAAACGGTGTAAGTGATAAATCCGCCCAGCACATACATCTGGCCATGGGCGAAATTCAGCACATTCATGAGGGCGAATATGAGAGTGAGCCCCAGCGCAATCAGCGCATATTGGGCACCGAGGTATAATCCGTTAGCGACGACTTGTTCCATGGACGCCCGCAATAATTCGAGGACTCGAGTTTAACTCGAGTCCTCACATGTATGAGATAAATTCTTGAATTAGTCGACAGTGCCGACAAACAAGGTTTCGAACTTGCCGTCCTTGTATTCATTCACAACCATTGGAACCGAAACCTGGCGCTTTTGGCCAAACGAGGTATTGCCCACATAAGCCAGCTTCGCATCACCCTTAAGGTAGGGATTTGGAGCCGAGAAACCATCCATGGCCTTCTTGAATTCCTCAACATTGTCGATTGCCGCAGGATTGGCTTTGAGTGTTTCAAGAATGTAGTCGAGTGCGTAGACCTTGGTGTTTGACTCATCGTTATATTCGCCAAACATTTTTGTATAGCGATCAACGAATTCCTTCATCCGGTCAGAAGCGATTTCTGGAGTGGATGCGCCACCGACTGAGATGAAGCCGTTGGCCAGCTCGCCCGCACCTTCTTCAAGCACCTTGGCGTCTTGTGCGGTTTCAGTTGAGATCAGGCCTTCATAGCCAAGTTCGCGGGCAGCGCGGATGAGCAGCGGCGCATTTGCCGGTGCTACACCTGAGAGCACGAGCAAATCTGGCTTGAGAGCAACAATCGGCGTGAGAACTGGCGAGAAATCACGCGTGTCATTCTGGTAGGTGTCGTTTTGCGCGACAACTTCAAGCCCAAGCGCCTTGGCTGCTGCCACACCGCCATCACGCTGGCTCAATGGATCAAACTCGTTGGCAGCGACAAAAGCCACCTTTTTTACGCCCTTGTTTTCCATGAGATATTTGTAAATCGCTGGGCCCGATTGATAGTTGGCAATCATGCCAAGAACGGCATTGGAAGCGGGTGCCGTATAAAGCTCTTTCGGGAACGCGTAGGGGAAATAGATGATACCCTTAGCTTCGGCGACGGGGCGAACGGCTGCTGCGCCATCATCAACGTTTGGACCCACAACATAGTGGATGCCTTCCTGTGCCATCTTTTCCATGCCGGCGATTGCGCGCTTTGGGTCTTTCTGGTCGTCGAAGGTAACGATGTTGAGGTCGTAAGTCGTGTCACCGATCTTCACGCCACCGGTTTCATTGTACCATGCGGCAAGGGTCTGCATGGAGCGCACGTTCGACGTGCCCCAGGCTGCGGCTGGACCACTTGTTACGCCAACAAAACCAATCTTGAGTTCCTTGTTAGCGGCGTCTACCGAAATTGGCATGGTTGCAAGCATTGCAGCACTCATCACGCCGAGCATCACGCGACGCGATATATTTGAAATGATATTCATAGTAGGTCTCCCTGGTTGGACGGTTGTTCCCATCGTGAAATCAGAAGCGGCACGGCTTGTTCAACGGGCAAGCTTGTTCTTTTTCTCCACTCTAAAATTAATGTTGCCCAATACCCGTTCCGATGCAATAAAAAAAAACAGAGATGTATACAATTGCCTCAAGATTGGGCTAACGCCGAATTCTGAGGCAATGATTTGTTATAAAAATGACCAGCTGAGGTTTCCATGCGTATTCGCATCATCAATCCCAACACCACAGTTTCAATGACGGAAACGATTGCAGCTGCAGCGCATTCGGTGGCAGCACATGGCACAGAAATCGTGGCAGTTACTTCGCTATCAGGGGCCGTTTCAATTGAAGGGCACTATGACGAAGCCATGAGCATTGTGGGCTTGGTCGATGAAATTCGCAAAGGCGAGGCTGAAAATACTAACGCCTATATCATCGCTTGCTTCGGTGATCCGGGCCTGCTTGCGGCACGTGAAATTGCAACGGGGCCCGTTCTCGGAATTGCAGAAGCCGCAATGCATGCGGCGAGTTTTATAGCAACCGGCTTTTCAATCGTCACCACGCTTGAGCGGACGCGTATTATTGCTGAACACTTGGTGCGGAATTACGGCATGGAACATCATTGCCGAGGCGTTCGTGCAATCGACCTGCCGGTTCTGGAGCTTGAAAATCCCAAGTCAAATGCCCGTGCAATCATTCTTGCTGAATGCGAAAGGGCCATCATCGAAGATAAGTCAGGCGCCATCGTGCTTGGCTGCGCTGGCATGGCTGATCTTGGCCGTTTCCTCGAAGACAAATTGCAGGTTCCCGTGATTGATGGGGTCACAGCCGCCGTGAAGTTTGCCGAGGCGCTGGTGGGCATGGGCCTCAGTACCAGCAAACGCGGTGACCTGGCTTACCCGCTTCACAAACCCTACACGGGAAAACTTGAGAGCTACGCCCCAAACGCCCTGCTCTCGCATACCAAACGCAAGCAAAAATTACTCTAGCCAACTTTGTCGAACATGGTCTTGAAGTCAACGCGCGCATAATTTTCCGAAAGTTCGATCTGTGCTTCAATATGCTGGAGGTGGTGGTCCATAAATTGGGCTGCTTTTTTTGCATCCCTGCGTTTCAAGGCTCCGGCAATTTCCAAATGTTCGCCATGGGAACAAGGAACGGCACCTGGGGATTCATACAGGGCAATGATGAGGGAAGTTCGCGATATGAGTTCATTGAGAAAATCCTCCAAGACGCTGTTGCCCGCGAGCTTTGCAAGCTGCCGGTGAAAGTCGCCGGAAAGATTAAGTCTTTGCGTCTTGTCGCCAGTGTCAAAAGCGGATTTTTCGGCAACCACCAGCTTGCCAAGTTCATCTATGTCCGTGTCATTGGCCATGGCCACGACGCGTTCCACAAGGATTTTTTCAACCAGTCGCCGCGCATCAAAAACCTCTTTTGCCTCTTCAGCTGACGGCCTTGCAACCTTGGCACCCTTGTTAGGCGCAAGATCAACTAATCGCTCGTGCGAAAGCTTTTGCAAGACCTTGCGAATGACCGTGCGGCTCACGCCAAATGCGGCAGACAGTGCATCCTCCTGGAGAGCCGTTCCTGGCGGAATGCGATGATCGACGATAGCGCGGGACAATTCGAGATGAATTCCTTCATCACGCAGACCGGAGCGCTTATTTGAAGATTTTACTTTTAATCCAGTTCTTGAAGTTTTTAGTTTTGCAGCGTTGCGCACTTTTAATCTCTACTAGGTAATCTCTACTAAGGATTTACCAGCTTCTTAACAGATTATCTTGATTTTTCTCCAACGCAATCGGAACGGTGTTATCAGTTCCGGCTGGCGCCCCTCTCAGCTCAGGAAAATATGTCAAACTGAGCGGAAACTGCCATTTTAGACCCGTTTCATTTCCTTGCTGCACGCGCAACTCGCACGATTTTTTAGAGGCGTGCACACGAAAACCGCTCATCGTCAGGCAAACTTCCAATAGTAGTAGGTTGCGTCGTTGATCCCGGCCTTGCGGCGGATATCCGTAACCTCAATCACCCCCACGCCTTGCTTTAATATAGATGCCTTCTTAGAGTCTGACTCATAATTATTTGGTGTGATTTGAGAGGCTTGCGATTCTTCGTGTCATGAGCTGGATTGATGCCAGATAGAACCCTGCTGTTGCACTTTGGATGGTTCGTTCAAAGTCTTTGGCCAGGCGGCGGTTGCGGCCCAGCCATGCGAAGGTGCGCTCGACAACCCAGCGACGGGGCAAAACTTTGAAGCCCTTGGATGTGCCAGATCGCTTGATGATCTCAAGCGTCCACGTGCCGATTTTGGCGAGGGCTGCACGGAGCTTGCCTCCCGCGTATCCGCCGTCAGCAAAGACATGCCGCAGCCATGGAAAGCTGTGGCGGATATTTGCCAGCACGCCGGGAGCGCCGTCGCGGTCCTGAGTGTCGGCGGTGTGAATGATCACTCCGACCAGAAAGCCCTGGGTATCAGTCAGGATATGGCGCTTCCTGCCTTTGATCTTTTTGCCTGCATCATACCCGCTTGGCCCCCCACTTTCCGCGGTTTTGACGCTCTGGCTGTCAATCACGCCTGCCGATGGCGAAGCCTCGCGCCCCATCGCTTCACGTGCCATCATAAGGAGCGTGTGATTGATTGACGGCCACAGCCCCATATCGCGCCACAGATAGAAGTAATGCTGCACCGTCGTCATCGGCGGAAACAAACCCGGCGGCAGCATGCGCCAAGGCAGGCCGCCACGCAGCAGATACAACAACGCTTCGACAATGCGCCGGTAATTCCAAACCGGCGGCCTTCCGCGATGCGAACGCGGCGGAAGAAGCGGCTCCAGCACCGCCCATTCCGCATCCGTCAAATCACTTGGCAACCGCAACCCATCGCGGGCAAACTGCCGGCGGGTGGCATCAATCCGCATGTGTATCTCCGTCGCTGCTTCGCAACAACGACTGAATCATAAAACACTGATATCACCCAACTTCTTTTTCGGTCAGACACTGAGACGGTGTCCTTGATTTAACGAAGCCATAACATGATTGCGGCGAGTTGGCATTCTGCTTGGAATGAAGCGGTTGTTTTTGCATATCGGGTTGCGATGGATCGCCAGGTTTTGAATTTGAGGAAGGTGTTTTCGATGATGTGGCGCAGCTTGTAGAGATATTCGTCGTAGGCGCGCTGGACTTTCCGGTTGCGTTTTGGCGGCATCACCGCTTCGGTCTTGCGGTGTGCGAGCAAGTCCAGCAAAGCATTTGTGTCATAGGCTTTGTCCGCCATGAGGCAAGCGCTTGGCAGCCCATCGATCAACGCTTCGGCCTGTGTGCAATCAGCCGCATTGCCATCGGTGATGATCATCTTCACGGGCATGCCAAGGCCATCTACTGCCAGATGCAGCTTGGTGTTCAGGCCGCCCTTGGTGCGGGCAAGGCTTTGGTTCCCCCTTTTGCGCCCGCCGCATGCGGGTGCGCCTTGATATGGGTCGCATCGATCATCAGCCATTCGAGGTCCGGTTCATCGGCGGCAATGGCAAGCAGCTTTGCAAAGGTGCCGAGATCGCGCCACCGGTAGAAACGGTTGCTGACGCTTTTCCACAAGCCGAACTCGGGCGGCAGGTCGCGCCACGGCGCCCCCGTCCGCAGCTTCCACAAAAGCGCGTTCAAAAACAGCCGGTTATCCTTTCCGCGGCACCCCCGATTACCCTTCGACCCAGGCAGATGAGGCTTCAAGCGCAGCCAAACATCTTCGCGCAAATCATGACGTCGCAAATCAGACATGGAGTTCTCCTTCCACACCAGATAGCCAGAACACCGTTAACAGCGTTTAAATTCAAGGACACCGTCTAGCTCGCACCCTCAAAAACCTGCTGAAGGACACTCTAACTAAGTTTAAAAGACTATTTAGTGATTATAGTCCTAAATACTGCCAAGCCGTGCGATAAGCACCTTGCCCTCGAAGCTGAAAACCGGCTCGCCCTTCTGGTTGAAACCTTCATTCAATGAAAACGCCATTCCCCACCGGGGCCGCGAGGCCAGCTCCCGCTTGGAGGTTACAATGCTGCGGTAGCTCACGGTATCTCTGGGATAGACGGGCCTCAGCCATTTCAGGTTGGCAAATCCAGGCGATGGGCCGATTTCGGGCAAGGCTTTTCCGCCCGCTTCCAGCCTTGCGCGTGCGGCACTGTTTGTTGCCACATAGCACTTCATCCAGCCCGCCGCCGTATGCCAGCCACTGGCGGAAAGCTTGCCGAAAGGGCCGGCGAGTCCCCCTTCATCGGAGAGGTGAAAGGGTTGCGGGTCATATTTTCGGGCAAATGTCAGAATGCTGTCCCGCGTGAAATGATAGCCGCCCAAGCCAACGGCGAGGCCTTCATCAATTTCTTCAAAAAACAAACCTAACATGCTGCTTTGACTCGCATAAAAACAACGGCCGTCATTTCCGCTTTCTTCTGGCCCGCCTCATTGAACAGCTCAAAGCCACATTGGAAAATTCCCATCTCAGGGCGCTTGGATGAAATCCGCTTTGAAATGATCGTCATGGAACCTGTCAGTATTTCACCAGCCAGCACTGGCTTCAGCCACTTCATGTCGGAAACGCCGTTGGAACCCATGCTGGCCGAACCATTGAGCCATGAGTCAGCCATCATCCGCATGAGCATGGCGCTCACATGCCAGCCACTGGCAGCCAATCCGCCCAACAGGGATGCCCCGCCGGCGGCCGCGTCGATATGAAAAGGTTGCGGATCAAACTCTTCAGCAAAGGCACGGATTTCTTCTGCCGCAACATGATAGGACCCAAGCGCCACGACCTGCCCCACTTTAAAGTCTTCAAAGTGGAGAAGCTCAGCCATCGCTAATTCGCAAAGCGGAAGTGCATGACGTCGCCATCTAAAACTACATATTCCTTGCCTTCAAGGCGGAATTTGCCAGCTTCCTTGGCTCCCACTTCGCCATTGTTTTTAACGTAGTCGGCATAGGCAATGGTTTCGGAGCGGATGAAACCCTTTTCAAAGTCCGTGTGAATGACGCCGGCGGCAGCGGGCGCTTTGGTGCCTCTGGTTATCGTCCATGCACGGGCTTCCTTGGGGCCTACGGTGAAATAGGTCACAAGATGCAAGAGGTCATAGCCTGCACGGATAACGCGGTTCAGACCCGGTTCTTCAAGACCCACGGCGTCGAGATAATCCTTCTGGTCGGCGAGCGGCAGAACGGCAATTTCACTCTCAATCTTGGCGGAAACCACTACAGCCACCGCATTCTCTTCCTTGGCGCGGGCGAAGACCCGTTGTGAAAATTCATTGCCCTTATCGGCTGAGGCTTCTTCGACGTTGCAAACATAAAGCACGGGCTTGGACGACAGCAGACCGAGGCCCCTGAAAATTTTCTCCTCATCAGCGGAGCGTTCCACCAATCGCGCCGGCTTGCCTTCGCGCAGGAGCACCAGCGCCCGGTTCATCAGGTCGGCCATTTCCTTGGCTTCCTTGTCACCCTGCTTGCCCTTTTTCTCAAGGCTGACGACGCGCTTTTCCAAGCTGTCCATGTCGGCCAGCATCAATTCGGTTTCGATGGTGTCAATGTCTGCAACGGGATCAATCCGCCCCTCCACATGGGTAATGTCGCCATCTTCAAAGCAGCGCACAACATGGGCAATGGCGTCGGTTTCACGAATGTTGGCCAAGAACTGGTTGCCGAGGCCTTCGCCCTTGGAAGCACCGCGCACAAGGCCGGCAATATCAACAAATGTCAGGCGCGTTGGAATGATTTGCGCACTGCCGGCAATGCGCGCCAGATCATCAAGACGGGGATCAGGCACGCCCACATCGCCTACGTTGGGTTCAATGGTGCAGAAGGGATAATTCGCCGCCTGCGCCGCGGACGTCTGCGTGAGCGCGTTAAAGAGCGTGGATTTGCCCACATTCGGAAGGCCCACGATGCCACATTTGAAACCCATAAAATCTATTCCTTTTTCACAGGCTTTTCAGGCGCTGGATTGAGTGCGAGATGCACTTTACTTTGAAAATTCGCCTCTTGGCCTTCAATCAGCAACGGCAGATAATCTGCGACCGCAGTAATCAAATCAGAAACCCACGGTTTGTCTGGCTTGGCAAAATCACTCAGCACATGGGGATGCACAAGGTTCTTGTCACCGGGGTGGCCAATGCCCAAGCGCACCCGCGTGTAATACGGGCCGATGTGCGCCGAGATGGAACGGATGCCGTTGTGGCCCGCCGCACCGCCACCGTTTTTCACACGAACTTTGCCGGGTTGCAGATCTAGCTCATCATAAATGACGATAACCCGGTCCGGTTCAAGATTGAGAAAACGCATGGCCTCACCAACCGATTGACCAGACTCGTTCATGAAGGTCATAGGCTTCAGCACCAGCAGCTTTTCAGAACCAAGCGTGCCTTCAGAAACTTCGCCCTTGAAGCGTTTTCGCCAGGTGGAAAAATTATGGCGGCGAACGATTTCGTCCACCGCCATGAAGCCGATATTGTGCCTGTTTCCCGCATATTTGGTGCCCGGATTGCCGAGACCCACAAGCAGAAACATGGCCGTGTTCCTTTCGAACGGGAAGAATTACTTCTTCTTGGCCGGAGCAGCCGCCGCAGCAGGAGCCGCACCTTTGGCAGGGGCAGCGCCTTTGGCTGGAGCCGCCGCACCCTTGACGCCAGCGACCGGAGCCGCAGCAGCACCAGCGACTGGGGCTTTCTGGTTGGTTGCAGGAACCTCAGCAGAAACCGGGGCATCAGCCACAACTTCTTCCTTGGCCTGGGCTACAATCGTGCACAGCGTGAGATCGTCACGGCTGACCGATGTTACACCTTCCGGCAACTTGATGTCCGACACGTGGATGGAGGAACCCACCTGCAGGCCCGCCACATCAACCGTGATGTCATCAGGAATGAAGTCAGCCGAACAATAGAGGCTGAGCGAATGGGATACGATGTTGAGCGAGCCGCCGGCCTTGATGCCGGGCGATGCTTCCTGGCCCTTGAAAAGCACAGGAATATCAACGGCAATGCGCGAAGCCTTGCCAAGCCTGAGAAAATCCACGTGCACAATGAAATCGCGCACAGGCTCAAACTGGATATCGCGCGGGATGGCGCGAACGGTTTTGCCGTCCACTTCAAGGTCAACCAGCGTTGACAGGAAGCGGCCGGTTTGAATGTGGGGCTCGAGCTCACGGTAATTCAAGGTGAGTATCTGGGCTTCCTGCTTGTCGCCATAAACGACACCAGGAACGAGACCTTCGCGACGAACTGCGCGGGAGGCCCCCTTGCCTGCCCGGCCACGCTGCGTGGCCTTAAGCTGAACAATCTTAGACATAACTAATCTCCTAAAGTGAATGAACCACGCGGGCAGCCTGCCTCCAGGGGTGTCCGCCACTGCCTGCGTGATCGGCGGGGTATAGATGAGGGGTTGGGGGGATGCAAGAGCGGGTATTCGAGGCCTGCGCACGGTAAAAGAACGGCAACAGGCCAGATCGGATTATTCAAGTTGATCAGCAGTGCCCGCCCTACGATTTGTCTAACATGTTGAATTTGATTGTAGGCGCCAAACCAGGCGTTCGCCAAAAATGGGAGGGCTTCGTCTACGGAGACTTGCTGATATTGGATAGCCTTAGTTCTGGAGACGCTTAAGGCTGCTGAACATATCATAGTATCCCACGTTCAAATAGCCCCCTTCCTCCGGCGAGAGTGACCCAAGGCTGTGGAAACACCTTACATCCCACGAGGTAAGGTTAACGCAAGGTTAATATGTGCATTATCCGGCATTGGCATTTTGGGAGCCGCACCGTTAGCGGACGTAAAAACGTCCAATCGGCAGTTTCTATTTGACTGCTCGTATTAATTGTATTAAATAATTTTTGCACGTATAAATAGAGACGTGCTTCAACTGAAAGGATTACAAAATGTCGAAATCTACAACCCAGAAGCCTGATCTGAGCGCCGTAGCTGTTGCAACGAAAGCATTGTTTGTAACTCCCGGCATGATGTACCGCGCCGAATAATCGATTAGCTGCCGTGCCGCACGCGTGGCACGGCAGCTGACCTTTGGATGCCACGGATATGCGGTTCAAATCATCCCAGACCCTGGTCTTTTCACAATCAGAAGGTGCGGTTGTTGCCTGCAACTTCCTCACAAAGTCCGTGTTCAATTGCAGCCAGGATCTGCTCGCCCTGCTCGGCAAACTTCATGACTGGAAAGACCTTGAGGAAATTTCGGAGCTCGTTCCGGAACTCGACAAGCAAGAGCTCGCCGACGCCCTGGCCAATCTGCAAAATATTTCAGCCCTGGTTGCCGAGGGTTCCGCAACGGCGGATTTGGAATCGGACTTTGAAACAACCTGGTCGTGGGGAATTCCCGCCGCACTGATGCACTATTCAGTTCAGGACAATGAGTATATTTCATTGGACCAGGCAGAAACACTTCAAAAAGACAAGGCTGCGGGTGAAGGCAAGATCGACCTTTACCTGAAGAATGACCGTTTCGCGGAAACCGTATCCCTGCCCGACGCCATCAGCGCCAACCCGTTGCTGCAGCTCATGGCCAAACGACGGACCATTCGCAAAGCCAGGCCCCACGCCATCTCCTTGCGGCAGCTTTCCGACTGCCTGTTTGCCGGTCTTGGCATCACGGGCGAAACGGAAAATTGCGTGGGCAAGTTGCCGCTTTCAATGACGCCATCGGGCGGCGCCAGAAACCCTTACGAAGCCTATGTGTTTGTCAAAAATATCGAGGGATTGCCGCAAGGCATTTATCATTACTCCGCACGTGAACATTCCTTGGGGCTCGTCAAGCACACCCCTGACATTGCCCTCTCATCGCTCATTGGCGGGCAGGAGTGGGGCGATGAAATGGCATGCCTGATTGTTTTGTGCGCCCACCTTGACCGCACCATGTGGAAATATGTGGATGCGAACGCATACCGTGTCGTGCTGATTGAAGCCGGGCACATCGGGCAAAATATCATGCTGGCAGCAACCGGGCATGGGTTGACGGCCTGCCCAACGGCCGCACTGAGCCATTCGCCGATAAAAGCGCATCTCAATATGACAAGTCTGGTGCAGGCCCCAATTTACGCCTTGAGCCTCAGCGTTCCGGAGCTTTCGCACTGATCCGGCGTACTTGGAACAAAGACCTGCTATAAACGTTGAACAGCCTAATCTTTTCCTGCTCCAGGAGGCTCAAGCCATGTTCAAATCCACACCCGCATTCTCGAGTTTTTCCGTTGACGACCTGGACAAGGCGCAGAAGTTTTATGCTGAAACGCTTGGCCTTGACGTGGAGAAGACGCCAGAGGGCCTTGAGTTGCGCATCGCGGGCGGCGGCATTCCGGTGTTTATCTACCCCTCCTCCGACTATCACGCGCCAGAGCACACGGTGCTTAACTTCCTCGTGGATGACATTGATGTAGCCGTTGATGGCTTGCATCGGCGCGGCGTTACCATGGAGCAGTATGACTTGCCGGACATGAAGACAGATGCCAGAGGCGTTTTCCGCAATGAGGGTGGCGGCATGGGGCCAAAGGCCATCGCGTGGTTCAAGGATCCGGCGGGGCACATTCTTTCCATACTTGAGCAGGACTGAGCGGATATCAACATTTGTCAAAAAAATGACCGCGTTTAACGCGGTCATGTGGGATGATTTCGGGACGCGGTTTAAGCGGCTCTGTTCTTCGCCACAACACCCCAGACAAACAGCACGACAATGGCGCCAACAATTGCACCGATGAAACCAGCGCCTTCCCCTGGCCCGTAGAAGCCTAGCGCTTGCCGAGGAAACTGGCGACGAAGGCACCAACGATTCCCAAAATTGTCGTCAGGATAAAACCTGATGGCTCGTTGTTGCCGGGCATGAGAAGCTTTGCAATCACGCCTGCGATAAATCCGATAACGATTGTCCAGAGAATGCCCATGCTGCTTGGTACTCCTTGAGTTGGCCAGCGATTCGATTTGCGCCAACAATTATAACATTCTACGCGGCAATTGATCAATGACCGAGTCTTGCAATTGTCATATTCCTTCCCAATTATCTAAGTTCGGCTTCAAAACAGGGAGATTACCATGGCTAAAGGCTTTCCTTCACTCGCAGCGCTTCTGGGCTTGGTTGCGGTGGCCGGTTATCAGAACCGGGACAAGATCGGCGAATTCGTCAAGGGCCTTTCGAGATCTGATCCTGCCAGTCCAACGGGGGGCATGGTTGACAGTGTGAAGAAAGCCATTGGCAACAGCCCGACGGCAACCAGCATCACCGGCGGACTGGGCGAACTGGTTGATAAATTCGCCAAGAGCGGCCAGGGCGAAACGGCAGCCTCGTGGGTGGGCAAAGGCCCCAATGCACCAATCTCGGATGCACAACTGGAATCAACTCTGGGCGGCGATCTCATCGATGGACTGGTGAAGCAGACCGGCCTCAGCCGCGAAGAACTTCTGGCGCGCCTTGCAAAAGTATTGCCAGAAGCCGTTGACAAGCTGACGCCCGAAGGAAAAATTCCGGCGTGAACCCCTTCCCTCTCTCTGATTGCGAGGGGGAATCTGCCCTCAAGCCTTTAGGTTGCTTCCCAAGCGGGGCAGCAGGCTCAGCTCATCAACCTCAACCACCGTCTTGCCGATTGGAAACAGGGAAGCCAAGGCCAGCTTCACATGGGCCCAGGCGAAGGGTATGCCGATGACGGTGACGGCAAGGGCGGCGGCGGCTGAAATATGCATGATGGCAAGCCACCAGCCTGCCAGCACAAACCAGATGATATTTCCGATGGTGCCAAGTGTGCCCGTTCCCATGTCATGTTCGCCATAAAGCGCATCGCGCGAGACAATGTCATAGCCAAAGGGCCAGAAGGTGTAACGCGCCAGCATGAAGCAGGAGCGTGCCCACGGAATGCCAATGATGGTGATCGCCATCAGCAGGCCCGCCAACACCCAAGCCATGCCGGCAAGAAAACCGCCGAACACGAACCACAAAATATTGAGGATGAAAATCAGCATGCTTTGGCCTCCTGACCGCCACAAACACATGGGAACCGGCGGCATCAACGTCAAGAAAAATGAAATGCCCTGGAAAAAAGCGCGGCGGAACATATATCCCGCCGCGCCATATCCTTACGACATGGGTGCACGGTAACTGCCCGTTACTTTTCCGGCAAGTGTCATAGCCTCCATCGCTTCTTCGGCCGTGAAAAGTTTTGTGGTCATGGCGGCAGCTACAGTGCCTGATGCGCCAACGGTGGCCACAATCGCCATGGCCGATTTGTCGTCAGGCGCCTCAATGAGGCACACGACATCAAATTTGCCAAAGCAGAAAAACAGCTGATGCAACTTGCCTCCTGCCGCCGCAATGAGCTTGGCAGCGGCTGCCTTGCGGTCTGATGGTTTGGCAACCATCGCCTTGATGGCTTCGGACGAATAGGAGAGTTGATAGAGATAGTATGACATGATCAAGTCCTTCTCTAAACAATTGGAGCCAGTTCCTGTCTGCCCTCATCGTGGTCATTAACCAGCTGAAATTGCATAACCGCTTGAGCCAGCAGCCCGGGCATTTGGGGCAGTGGGTAAAACTTAACACAAAATTTTATTGAGAGGGAGACAACCTGCCAGTTGGCGTCAACAGTGGCAAAACCCGCGCGCGTCAGTTAAGTTGTTCGAGCAGGCATGGCGCGTTCAAAAAGCCGCACAGCTTTAGCCGCCACCACCCATTTTAGTGACATCAATGCCATTTACCAGAACGCCGCCTGTCGCGGTGCTTTCAATTTTCCAACTCATGCTGCCGTCAGATTCCTGCTTGGACAGCCCTTTGGCGGCGACCATGCCAGCGATAGCAGATTGCATGCCCATTTCCGGTGGCATAGCTTGTAATGCTGACATCACCTTATCGAAGCCCTTGGCCGTGATGCTGGCGTTGCCACTCGGAATGGGCGACGTGCCAACGGACACGCTGCCAGTCATTCCCACATCATAGATCTTGCTGGCCACATTGCTGGGGCCCATTGTAATGGTAACCGCCCCCTTCGGCATGACGGCTGCCAAAAGCTTTGCTTTAAGCTCGGGATTGGCTGCATCCATCTTGGTCAAACTCATGTTATCAAGAATGAGCTTTGCAGGATCCGCCAGATTGAAATCTGCCAGCTTGAAATCCAGCGTGAACTTGTCCGGAACAATATCTGCCGCGAAGAGTGGCACCAGGCCCGGCGGCAGGGTGAGGCCTTCAACTGAAACGCTCTCCTGAAGCGAGCCGTCAGCCACGATGCCATTCATGCTGATGCCAAAGCCGATTTTTGCGATTCCAATAGGCCCCACGGGCGAGGCGACAGTAATCTTTTCAATGCTTCCCGTGTTCGCAATACTTTCGAACAACGGCAACCCCTCGCGCAGCAGCGCTTTCAGCTCCGCCTCATTTTCCTTGATGGCGGCCTCCGAGGCATGCGCCACAAACCATGCAAGGAGCTTGTAGATTGCCTTATGGTGGGTCCCCTTGATTGTTGCATCGCTCGTGCCGGTTTCCGCTGTAACCGTAATCTCAACGGGAGCGGGCGAAGCGGCTGACGCCGGCAAGCTGATTTTTTCAATGAGACCCGCCATTGTCCAGCGGGCAGCGCCGTCAACCGTGCCGTTGCTGGATGGTGTGGCACTGGTTTCATAATGTGCGGACTTCACCGAATAAGCCACGTGGGTGGCCCCGGCTTCAGGCGTTGTAATGGTTTCATCAACCGTAAAATCCGTGTAGTCGGAAGTTGAACTGATGAAAGCGCCAACATTCTCATCAAATACGGAACTGGCCTTGATTGATCCGACATTGGCTGCCAATTCCAGTTTTCCTGGCACCTTCGCTGAAAATGAAAACGGCGCATCCTGTGTCACCAGCCACTTGCCGCCGCCATTGTCAGTCAATTTCATTGCAATAGGGGTGATGGTAACGGTCTGGCCTGGCTGGTGTAATTTTTTCAGAAGCGGCGTAAAGTCAACTTTCAAATCGTAGGCGTCGCCTGCGGGCGTTACGCCCACAACGCCAGGCTCTGCTCCGAGGTAAGTCTGCAGCACGCGGGTTATGCGTTGCGCTTCTTCAGGCGTTGCCGAAGCCGATAGCGCAATGCCGCTGGCAGAACACAGCATCGCAAGTGCAAACAGGCCTGAACGAAGATACATCACGTTTTCTTTCTGTTGATTTTCAAGGGGCACAAAGTTGCACCCGCGCAGATGGAGGTCAATAGCCCCGTTCAAAAAATTGATCTTGATCAATTGCGTCTTCAACGGCGACAGTTATATTCAATCCTTGGGTTAAAGGAGTTTGCCGTCATGCTATTTCCAATTTTTCTCGGTATCATCGCAAACGACACTGCTTCGACAAAGTCATTGGGCGCAATCAAGACTGCCATTGAGCTTGCAGCGAAACTCGACGCGCAACTTTCTGTGGCTGTAGGCGCCTTGCAAATTTCGGTGCCAAGCCTGTTGACCTCAGGAACAGTTGAAAGCCTCATTGCCACAGAAAACCGCTCAGCGAGCGAACAAGCCATGGCGGCAAGCGCGCAGATTATTACACTGGCGAATGCATCCGGCATAACCATTCATACGGAAATCCTTAAAGGTGATCTGCCGGCAATCAGGCAGCGCTTTGCCAATCGCGCCCGTGTGCACGGGCTGGTTTTTGCCGAAGCGGGGAAATCGGGTGAATTTCTTGGCTTCAACATCATTGAACCCCTGCTCTTTGAAAGTGGCAGGCCGGTTCTGATTTATCCCAGTGATTATTCTTCCCGCGTATCCTTTGACCATGTCGTGATCGCCTGGGATGGCAGTCAGGCGGCAGCACGGGCTGTTTGGGATGCAATTCCCGTTTTGCGTTTGGCAAAATCAATTGAGATCGTAACTGTTGCCGGCGAAAAAGAATTAAACGACGTGGCCGCTGCCAATACATTGGCGCCTATGCTGGCCTACCTTGGCAAGAAAATCAGTGTGACGGTGTTGACTTATGAGGGTGGCTCGGCGGGTGACTTGATACGGGATCACGCTGTCCAGAACGGTGCAAACCTCGTCGTGCTGGGTGCCTATGGAAGATCGCGCTGGCGCGAACTTGTCCTCGGTGGTGTCACACGCGATATGCTGCAACAGACTTCAATTCCGATCATGATGTCGCACTAGATCACGATCCCTTTGGGATGAGACATCCCAAAGTGATAAACGTGATCGTCGCATTAATTCTGGCGCGTGATCGGAAGGTTAACCGAATTCCACTTAACCTGATCACGCGCTAAGCGAACCAATCCCCAATAATGGCGGCAAGAACCAAATAGCGACCGGTCTTGGCAATGGCCACGAGCAAGATGAAAGACCACAACGGCTCACGCAGGACTCCGGCAATCACCGTGAGCGGATCGCCAATGATGGGAAGCCAGCTCAACAGCAGCGACATTTTTCCGTAGCGTCGGTACCAACCTTCGGCACGCACCAGGCTTTGCGGTGAAACCGGAAACCATTTGTGGTTTTGAAATCTCAATGCTGAATGACCCAGAAAATAATTTATGATTGAACCCAGAATATTGCCAATACTGGCAACGGCTATAATGCCGATCCACGGCAATTTGCCAGCAACAAGAAAACCAGCCACCAAAGGTTCTGAGCCAAAAGGCAAAATCGTCGCGGCACCAAAGGCAACAAGGAACAGCGTAAGGTAAGTGGCGCTATTCAACGTGCTTCAAAACCCATGTTTTACGTTCATTCCGCTAGGAACGCCGTGAACTCTTCCTTGAAATGGTGCCAGCCCGGATCACTTTCAAGAATCAGGTGGTTGTTGCCCTTAAGGCCCATAAATTTGGCCCCGGGAATGCCTGCTGCAAGCAACCTGCCCTCCTCAAAAGGTTGCACTGCGTCGTCGCGACAATGCATGACAAGGGTTGGCATGCTGATGCGCGGGAGGAGTTCTGTAACATTGAGATTGTCCGACACCAGCCGAGTGCGGATGGCATTTTCCGCCGTAGTTGTGTTGCGTTGGAGCTCAATGAACCACTGCATTTGCTCTGGCGTGCCACTTGGCATAAACAGCGAGGTGAAAACCTGGCGGAAAGCCGGATTTTCCTGCCCCCAACCCGTCCGCATCAACGTGACCGAGGCTTCTGCCTCTGCGGCATCAGGCCCCGCACCGCGCGCGCATGTCACCCCTGGCAAAACCACCATAAATCACCAGTTTGCTCACCCGCTCCGGATGTTTTTCGGCATAGGCGATGCTGACGGCAGCGCCTTGCGAGATCCCAAACAGCACGAACCGGTCGAGTCCCGCGGCATCAGCAACGCTTTCCAAATCGCGCACAAAGGCATCAAAGGAGATTTCCTCTACGTCACGGTCTGACAAGCCATTGCCACGCGTGTCATAACGGATGAGCTCGTGCTCACTTGCGATCCATTTCAGCATGTGGCTCCACACCGGGCTTTCCCAATCATACTCCAGATGACTGAGCCAATTGCCAGCCTTTACGAGTGGCGGACCGCTGCCCACCCGCGCATAGGCAATGTGCACGCCGTTACCCGAGATGCAGAACTGGATTTCCTGGAGCAGATCATTTTCTGGCGCGCTGGCCTCGGGCGCTTCCTTTACCTTACCAATGAAACGATACCCCCTACGGTGGATGGTCTTGATAAGGTTCTGCCCGATCCCATTGTCACCTATCGCCTTGCGCGCCGCTGTAATACGGCTGGTCAGGGTTGACATAGACACAACTCGCCCCACCCACAGGGCGTCAAACAGCTCTTCTCCGCTCACAACCCGATCATGGTTGCGGATAAGATAGACCAGAACGTCAAAAACCTGCGGCTCAACATTCAGGAGTTTCGAGCCATGGCGCAGTTCAACACGCTCCGTATCAATGACATAAGCACCGAACTCGTAGCGCACGCATCTGTCCTTAGTGGTAGGTCGCCCCCAGAGACTATATCATTAGCAATTATCAGGGAAATCTCAAGGAATAATCAAGGCTTTCTCAAAGCCAAACGCCAAGGTAGCAGTTATACATGTCGCCAAGAACCGATCAGGTTCCATTTTAACTTCCACATTCAGGGATAGGATATGACAATGGGCAAACTTATTATTTCCCTCGCAGCTCTGGCTGCCCTTTCATCCGCTTCACTTGCCGCACAACAGGGCAGCCCGGGCGATGGCACTGACTCGGACCCTCCACGGGTATTCGAAAACTCGAAGCCTTCAAACGAGGCAACCATTAACAACTTGGACGTCAACAACGATGCGTTGGCGACCGGCGAAGTTTCGAAGAGTTCTTTCGACCCCTTCCGCTTGCAAGGTTCGCAAATCCGCTAATCTGTCCTGCCGTTGTACAATCCCCCTAAACCAACGGCGAGAATTGCGGCCCGGTCAAAATCCGGGCCGTAGTCTTGATCAGAGATGCACGCTACTCAAACAGGCTGGATACCGACTCTTCGCGGGAAGTGCGGCCAATAGCTTCGCCGAGCAGCGGCGCAATGCCGATGACGCGGATATTGCGGGCAACCCTCACGGCTTCCGTGGGCTGGATGGAATCGGTGATCACCAGCGATTTCAATTTGGATGAGGTGATGCGGGCAACCGCGCCGCCCGACAGCACACCATGGGTGATGTAGGCCGTCACGTCTTTTGCTCCCTGCGTCAGCAGCGCTTCAGCTGCATTACAAAGCGTGCCACCGGAATCCACGATGTCGTCGATCAGGATGCAGGACTTCCCCGCCACTTCGCCGATGATGTTCATGACTTCCGATTCACCGGCGCGCTCGCGCCGTTTGTCAACGATCGCCAAGGGGGTATCGAGGCGTTTGGCCAGGGCACGGGCGCGCACCACGCCGCCGACGTCGGGTGAAATCACGACTGTGTTCCCAACATCATTGTGCTGCTTGATATCACGCACCAATACGGGACCGGCAAAAAGATTGTCGGTGGGAATGTCGAAGAAACCCTGAATCTGCCCTGCGTGGAGATCGAGCGTGAGCACCCGGTCGGCACCCGCCCGCGTAATCATGTTGGCAACCAGCTTGGCGGAAATGGGCGTGCGGGGGCCGGGCTTGCGGTCCTGCCGGGCGTAACCGAAATACGGCACCACGGCGGTAATGCGCTTGGCGGAGGCGCGCTTCAACGCGTCGATGATGATGAGCAGTTCCATCAGATGGTCATTGGCGGGGAAGCTGGTAGACTGCACCACGAACATGTCCTGTCCGCGCACGTTTTCCTGGATTTCAACGAACACTTCCATGTCGTTGAAACGCTTCACCACGGCCTTGGTCTGCGGCAGGTTCAGGTAGGAACAGATGGCATCCGAAAGGGGCCTGTTACTGTTGCCCGCCACAATTTTCATCATGCTTTTCCCTCGCCACCCATGCTGCCTGTGGCGGCTCTATAACAAGGGGTGGGCTGAGAAGCAAATGCGCCCTGTGGAAAGTGTAAACGAATTGCAACTGCCCGCTATCGGTACTTGTTGATCAGCTCAAAAATCCCGGTGGCGGCGGCCTCTGCGGCGAAACTGGCGTTTTCGCCCCAGTCCGTATCGAGCGAACCCTTGGGCACGTCATTAGCCTGTTTGACATCTCCCAGGCTGTTGCCGTCGGGCGTCTGCACGTCCCACCTGAGGGAAACTTTCTGGGTTTCGCCTGTGGGGGGAGCAAGGTCCACCTGTCCTAGAATTGTGAGTGCATTTTTGGCGGGCGCGTTCAGCACCGTCCAACCCGCCCGTGAAAGCGTGGTGCGCATGGCCTTGGTCAATTCCGCATTGCCCTTGCCCTTGGCACCGGTGACCGGCACAACGGCAACCGCTTTGATGACGGTTCCCGTTGGTTTGGCTTTGGGTTCAGCCTCCGGTTCCGGCGGCACATCGGCGGCCACCACATCAGGTGGCGCTGCCACTTCGGGCGGAGCTTCGGCAATCGGCCCGTTCAGCGTTTCGAGATCAATATCCTTTGACGCATTCGGGCCGGCAGCCACCAGCGCTTCCCATGGCGGCGTCGTTATGGAAGGCGTGTTATTTCCAGCCTCATCCTTGCCGAAGGGCTGGCTGAGGTTGCCGCATGCGGTCAGCATCAGGAGGAGGAATATGGCGAGATATCGCGTCATCGTACAATCAGGCTGAGGGGGAATTTTGAAACCGGTTCAGGCTTCTTCGCACCAATAATATAAGTGCGGCCAAGGCAATAGGCGGCGCCGGCATCGGAATCCATCAGGATCATGTGGGCGAAAAACACCATGCCCGCACTGAGCTCAACATTATTGCCGCGATAGAACATGGGAAAATCCATCCAGCTCGGCGTGAATTTCGCACCCAGCGAATAGCCACAGGCATTGAGCCGGTGCCTCTGCATGCCGTGCTTGTCGATAACACCCGCATGGGCCTCAAACACATCACCAGCCGTCTTGCCCGGGCGCAATACGCTTTCAACTTCTTCCAGCGCGGCGCGGCACGCTTCATCCATCGCTCTGTGTTGTTTTGAGGGCTTGCCTATAATCAGTGTGCGCATGAAGGCCGCATGATAGTGGCGATAGACACCGGCAAACTCCAATGTGAGCTGATCACGCTTTGACAGTTTGCGGCGGCCCGACTTGTAACGGCAGAGAAGCGCATCACGACCTGAGCCAATTATGAATTCGTTGGCGGGATAGTCCCCACCGCCGGAAAAAATCGCCTTGTGCTGGGCAGCCAGAATGTCCCCCTCGTCCGCCCCTGCCCTGGCTTTCTTGATGCCCGCCTTCAGGGCCTCATCGCCCAGCTTGCCAGCCTTGCGCACGTAGCTGAGTTCGGCTTCCGATTTAACGAGCCGCAGGCGGTCAACCAGATGGGTGGATTCAACCAGCGTGCAAAAACCATCCATCGCGGCATCAACCTCCTTGCCATTATAATGTGTGAGGCCATAGGAGTTGGTTTCAATGCCAAGGCGCTTGCCTTTGGCGCCCAGGCTTTCCAGCATGTCACGAAGCTGTGTTGCGGGTTGCGCGCCAGCCTGATCCGTCCAGATGCGGATGTCCTCAATGATTGACGTATGCTGTGCCTGCCGCAAATCTGCCGAGCGCGTGAGCAGGGCCAGTTTTCCGTCCGCACCCAGGTACAGGCATTGGAAAAAACAGAAGCCGAATGTGTCATAGCCAGTGAGATAATACATGCTCTCCTGCTGGAACATGAGAAGCCCATCAAGTTCATTCTTCTGCAAAGACGCGGTTGCCGCCTTGATGCGGGCTTGAAATTCAAAGAAATCAAAATGCAGGGCCATGGCTTTCCTAACGCAGGGTGATGGCAGCGATTTGCCGTCCGTAATCTTTTTCGTGGTTGTGGGTTGCGCGGCGATAGCTGAAATACTCTTCCGCCCGCGCATAGGTGCATAGCTCGGAATCAATTACCGTTCCAATGCCGAACGCCTTCATGCGCCTTACCAAATATGTTGGCAGGTCAAACATATAATGATCCTTCCTCACGGAATGCCTGAAGAAGATACTATTGGCTTTTGAGGCCGCAATGAAGCGGTCGCGAAACTCTGGCCCGACTTCATAGGCCGCCGCAGAAATCGTGGGGCCAAGCACCGCGACAATATTTTTACGCGTGGCACCCAGGCCTTCCATCTTCGTAACCGTGGCATCGGTCACCCCATCAAGCGCACCCTTCCAGCCCGCATGGGCACAAGCGATAACACCCGCACGATGGTCGGCAAACAGCACCGGTCCACAATCTGCCGTCAGCGTGCCGAGAATGATACCAGGCATATTTGTCACAAGACCGTCAACTTTCGGGCGGTCGTCATGGGCCCAGGATTTGGTAACGATAACAGCTTCAGCACTATGTACCTGATGCGCGGTTACAATGCTTGGCTCCGTGCCGCCGAGCAACTGCGCCACCATGCCCCGGTTGCGCACCACGGTTGTGCGGTCATCGCCCGAACCCAGCCCGCAGTTCAATGATTCATAAATGCCGGTGGAATAACCGCCCTGCTTCCCGAAAAATCCATGGGCAACCCTGGGCGATTTGAGTTCATCGATCTGTTTCATCTGGCTCCGAAGGGATAGGGCGTGGCAAGTCCAGGCGTGGTGGCAACCAGAACCTTGAACAGATTACCCATTTCAGTCTCGCCTGTCAGCCTTTGAACGGCGCGGGCCAAAATATCCGTGGTGTTCGCATCGGCTTTTGACGAAAGAAGGGCTGCCCGTTGTTCAATTCCCATGGCGAGCAGAAATGCGCGCTGGGTAATGGCGGGAAGTGCGGTGGCACCGCCCTGCCCCAAGGCCTTCGCCAGCGCTTCAAAATCCACATGCGAGGTCAAATCGCTTTCGCCGGGCCTGTCGGTAATCGCCACATACTTATGGTCCCGCATCGCCTGCAGCGTATCACCCGCCGCCGTTTGCAAATGGCCATAATCAATGACGAGGGCAAGTCCCGTTGCCTTTGACAGGCGATCCCCGATTTCCGCGGCAATGCGGGCGCGCTGGGGGGCGAACTCAATCACATCGCCATCCCTGCCCTGCGCAACATCCAGACTGGCTTGCATAAGGCCCACGCCTTCCGCGCCCACACACCGCTCAAACCACATGCCTTCACGCTTTTCATACTGGCGAATGGGAATGGCGTCAAAAAATTCATTGGCGACGAGCAGCAGCGGGCCATCGGGAACACTTGCCAACGATCCGTGCCAGCTGGCTTCCTTTCCCAGCTTCCCCTGTTGAAGCTGACGCAGCGCCGGGCTCATCTCAACAAGGTGAACGCGTGCAGCTTCACGAAAGCCGGGCATGACCTTCACTGTTTTCAGGATATCCGCCATCAGCGTGCCGCGGCCCGGGCCAAGCTCAACAAGATTGAATTGCGCGGGCGAACCCATGGCTTTCCACGCCGCCGCACACCAGACACCAATCATCTCGCCAAAAAGCTGCGATACTTCTGGTGCCGTAATAAAGTCGCCTGCAGCGCCGAAGGGATCGCGGTTCATATAGTAGCCGTGAACGGGATGGCCGAGGCATAAGCCCATGTAGCGGTCGAGCGGCATCGGCCCCTCGTCCGCAATGATTTCATCAATGATTTTTTTAAGCGGCGTCATGCACTCGTCCGTGAGCGGATTAATAATCCGATGCCGATGGCCAGCAGGGGAAGCGACAGGATCATGCCCATGGTGACAAAACCGCCGAAATAACCGATATGGGCATCAGGCTCGCGCACGGTTTCAACGGCAATGCGGGAGAAGCCATAGATCAACGCATACAGTCCCGCCGCGCATCCGGGCTTCACCAATATCTTGAACCGGTAAACCGCAAAATTGATGACGGCAAAAAGCACAACGCCTTCCAGCAGAAACTCATAGAGCTGGCTCGGATGGCGGGGCGCATCGCCGCCATTCGGAAACACAAAGGCCCACGGCACGTCGGTCACGCGCCCGTAAAGCTCGCCATTGATGAAATTGGCAAGCCGCCCGAGGCCCAAACCCACCGGCGTTGCCGCCGCACCCAAGTCAAGTAAGCGGTCCAACCCAATTCCATTGCGCCTGCCATAGATGTAAGAAGCGATGATGACGCCGAAGAATCCGCCGTGAAACGACATGCCGCCTTCCCAGGCGCGAAAAATGCTTAAGGGATCGGCCATCGCCTGCGCCGTGCCGTAAAATAAAACGTAACCAAACCGCCCGCCGAGCACCACACCGAGCAGCGCCCAGATGAAAAGGTCGTCAATCTGTTGCGGCGTGGCCGAAGGCGTCGTGCCCGCCCACAGCTTTGGCGATGACACCAGCCGTTTCATGTACCACATGCCAAACAACAGACCCGCGATATAGGCAACCGCATACCAGCGCACCGCGAGGGGCCCGATGCTGAAAATCACGGGATCAATGTTGGGAAAGGCAAGAACGGCAAAACAAGTCATGGCGCCGGACACTGTAGGGGCGGCAGGATTCCGTCAAGCCTTCATAAAGACAGCCCTTGAAATACGGAGGTCAAGCGAATACCTACACTCCACATAAAGGAGTTGCCCCATGACCACAACATCTTCCCGGTTTTTTGATGAGCTTGCCAAGCTGATGACCAATGCCACCGGCGCGGCCCAGGGACTGCGCAAGGAAGTTGACACAATGGTTCAGGCGCAGGTTGAGCGGGTGTTGAACAATCTGGAGTTGGTGAAGCGTGAGGAACTGGATGTTGTGAAGGACATGGCAACCAAGGCCCGCGAAGAAAACGACGCGCTGGCCAAGCGCCTTGCCGAACTGGAAGCCAAAGTCAACCCGTCGGCATAAACTTCACTTATCCACTGATTTCCATGTGGAGGAATCACTTATGTGTCCTTGTGACTCTTGTGGCGACTCAAACGCATGGGCATTTTCCCCTCAACGCCTGATTTGATTCGTCAGGCCAAAGAGGAATTTGCCGATGGACGCACTACAGCAACATGCGGTCGAAGCCGCCAACCCGCTTGATGTCGTGGAGCGTCTGGCTGAACGCCGCGCCTGGTCACTTGACCGCACCAACGACAGCGAAGTGAGCATGGTGGTTACCGGCGGCTGGAGCGACATTTATGTTTCGATGAACTGGCGCGAAGACATGGAGAGCCTGCATGTTGCCTGCACGTTCGATGCGAAAGTGCCCCCCGCCCGCAAGGATGAAATGGGCCGCCTGATGACCATGATCAATGAGCAGTTGTTCCATGGCCATTTCGATCTCTGGCGGCAGGATGGCTCCATCATGTTTCGCAACAGCCTTGTGCTGGCCGGCGGTGCGATGGCCAATGACGCGCAATGCGAAATGCTTATTCGTTTGGGCCTTGAATCCTGCCAGCGTTATTATCCCGCCATTCAATATGTCTGTTGGGCGGGACAGACGGCGGGACAGGCGCTGGAAAGCAGCCTGCTCGAAACCATGGGTGAGGCATGAGTCTTGATTTGCAAGGCACACTTGTTCTGGTGGGCGCAGGCAAAATGGGGGGTGCGATGCTGGAGGGCTGGCTGGCATCAGGTGCTGACCCCAAGAAAATTGTGGCGCTTGACCCCTTCGCATCGGACGAGATGAGGGCGCTGCTTAAGAAGCATGGTGTGGCGCTCAATCCGGCGATTGCCGGCATCAGCAATGCAGAAGTGGTTCTCGTGGCGGTGAAGCCGCAAATGATGGAAGAGGTCTTGCCGACGATTGTCGGGCTTGGCGCTTCGAAGCCACTTATCCTGTCAGTGGCGGCAGGCAAAACCATCGCGTCATTTGAAAAACATTTCGGCAAGTCAGCCGCCATCATCCGCACCATTCCCAATACGCCAGCCGCTATCGGGCGCGGCATCACGGCGATGTGCGCCAACCCCAATGTTTCAGCGCAGCAGTTGCAATTGGCAACCGACCTGCTTTCCGCTATCGGCGAAGTGGTGACGGTTGACCGCGAAGAACTGATTGACAGCGTAACCGCCGTTTCAGGTTCTGGTCCTGCTTACGTGTTTTACATGACGGAGTGCCTTGCGGCGGCGGCGGAAAAAGTGGGGCTGCCCCCTGCCCTTGCCATGCAGCTTGCCCGCGCAACGGTGGCAGGCTCCGGCGAATTGATGCGCGTGAGCGGCACGGAGGCCGCAACACTGCGCCAGAATGTAACCTCGCCCAACGGCACCACCCATGCGGCGCTGCAGGTTTTAATGGCGGAGGACGGAATGATGCCGCTGTTCGAAAAAGCCATCAAGGCAGCTGCCGACCGGTCAAGGGAATTGGCGAGCTAGGAAGCCATGGCGCAGATTACGTTCGATGAGTTCCTTAAAGTCGACATTCGCGTGGGAACCATCGTGGGCGTTGAACCATTTCCCGAGGCGCGCAAACCTGCGTTTCAAGCTGCGCATCGATTTCGGCGCCGGGATCGGCGAGAAAAAATCTTCCGCCCAGATCACCAAATACTACACGCCGGAAACCTTGATGGGGAGGCAGGTGGCCGCCGTCGTCAATTTCCCGCCCCGCCAGATCGGGCCCTTCATGTCCGAAGTGCTGACCCTCGGCTTTCCCGATGCCGAAGGTGAGGTTGTATTGGTTGCCGTGGAGCGCACCGTTCCAAGCGGCGGCAGGCTTTTCTAAACCGGCACCTGCACCACACAGCGCAGGCCGCCCATTGGGCTGTCACTCAATTTTAGTTCACCGCCGTGAGCATGCGCAATATCGAGCGCAATGGCGAGCCCCAACCCGGTTCCCGTTTCATCAAGGTTGCGCGCGTGGTCCAGCCGCACGAAGGGGCGGAACGCATCCTCACGGCTTTCAGCGGGAATGCCCGGCCCGTCATCATCCACGTGAATGGTCATGAGATGATTTTCAATTGCGGTTTTCACCTGCACATTCTTCGCATAGCGAATGGCGTTGCCCAGAAGATTTGAAATGAGCCGGCGAAATGCATTGGGCTTCAGCTTAACTTCCACGTCTGGCACATCCAGCGTAATGCCGGGTTTGCCGCGCGCCACCGAGGCGGCAACCGAATTGAATAGTTGCGACAGATTTACATTCTCGCCCTGCTCGCCGCCATCGCCCCGCACGAAGGCCATGTAGGCTTCCAGCATGCGTTGCATTTCTTCGACATCTTCCTTGAGGGGTTTAACTTTGGGGCCATCGCCCAGAAAAGCCAGTTCCAGTTTGAAGCGCGTGAGAATGGTGCGCAGGTCATGGGAAACCCCGGCCAGCATGGCGGTGCGCTGCTCAACATGGCGCGTGATGCGCTGCTGCATGTCAACAAATGCCTGGCCAGCGTCGCGTACTTCAGCGGCGCCCCGTGGGTGGAAATCTGCCATGTGGCGGCCCATGCCAAAGCCCTTTGCCACATTGGCCAACTCCACAATCGGCTTAATTTGCTTGCGCAGGAAAAGCACGGCGATGGCCGCCAAAACCAGTGACGAAAGCAGCATCCAGAATAGCAGTGGCACCGTGTTGGCCGCATAGGCACGGTCTTCCTCGGCCAGAATGCGGAAAATCAATCCCTTTTCAACCTCAACGCGGAACTCAACCTTGCCATCCCTTCCCGTACTGTCAATCCAGAAGGGGCGGCCGGTTTCGCGCTCAAGATATTTCGTCATCTTGTCATCAACCAGCGAATAGAGTGTGCGATCGATGGGGGCTGGCAATTCATTGTCGCGCATGATTTCCAGGCCCAGCCGCAGCCGCGATGTTGCGAGCTGCTCGATTTGCCGGATGGCGGCAGGCGACTTGTCGGACCGGTCATAGAGATCCGTCAGCATGCCGATCTCGCTTGCCAGCGAACGCCCCAGTACTTTCGTAACATTGTCCCAGTGCCGGTCAAGAATGATGCCCGCCATGATGGTCTGCAGCAGTACAATGGGAACAACAACAATCAGCAGTGAGCGATAGTAAAGTCCGGTCGGCAAGTGCCGTTCAAGAAACCGGTTGAAACGGTAATAGTACTTGCTCATCCGCCAACCTCATCATCAACAAAGAGCGCATAGCCGGCGCCACGTATGGTTTGCAGGAAAATCGGGTTGGCAGGATCGTTCTCAATTTTTTGTCGAAGCCGGTTGATCTGCACATCCACGCTACGGGCTGACTCTTCCGAACCCGGCTGTGAAAGTTCAAGCCGGCTAAGCGCAGATCCAGATTTATGGCTTAACTGGCGCAACAGTTCTTTCTCACCCGATGTGAGGCGTACCAGTTCGCCGTTCCGGCGCAGCTCGCCACGCGCCACACTGAACTGGAAATCGCCGAAGCGGACATTTGTGACGGCGGGCATGACACTGCCGACCCGGCGCAGAAGATTCTTGATGCGCAGCAGCAGTTCCTTCGGCTCAAAGGGCTTCACCAGATAATCATCGCTGCCCGTAGCAAGCCCGGCAATGCGGTCATCCGTATCGGCCAGCGCTGATAGCATGAGAACCGGCACATCCACGCCGTCACTGCGCAATGACGACGTAAATTTCAAGCCTGTCTCGCCTGGCATCATGATGTCGAGTACCAGCAAATCAAAGGTGAGCCCCCGCATGCGTTCGCGCGCTTCGGCAGCCGAGTCAGCGACGGAAACCAGAAACCCCTGTTCCATGAGGTAGGACCTGATCAACTCGCGGATGCGGCGATCATCATCAACCACCAGAATGTGATGGGCTTCTTCCACTTATTTCGCTTCCCTTCCAGGCCCCTTGTCGATCCACTTCAGAACGCCATCACGGTTCTCAGGGCTGATCAGATTAAACAGCAGGGCGCGCATGTGATTTCCCTGCAAACGGTCCGATTGGGAAATCGCACGGCGAATGCGCGCAACCTGCGGCGCCATCAAGAGCTGGTGCAAATCTTCGCCAGCAGGCGTGAGATAGAGCAGGCGCTGCCGCCGGTCCGTGGTGCCTTCTTTTTGATAGATGTAGCCCTTGTCAATCAAATCCTTCAAAACCCGGCTGAGGCTTTGCTTGGTGATGCGCAAAATATCGAGAAGCTGTGCCACCGTCATGCCCGGATCGCGCCCCACGAAATGCACTACCCGGTGATGGGCGCGGCCAAAATCCAGTTCTTCCAAAACAACGTCGGGATCAGACACAAAATCCCGGTAGGCAAAAAACAACAGCTCAATCAAAGCCACGGTTTCATCGGTCGTCGGGTTGTTGGCAGAATTTATGTCAGCCATATTGACATATTTTTCCATTTTTGTTACGTTAAACCCCAATAGCACGCAATGTTATTGCGCAAATAGCCAATTGGACTGATTTGCCAATAACATATAGGCGGAAACGCTTTGAAAATCGAATTGGGAGACCAGCATGAGCATTATTCCCTTTGACCAGCGCGATGGCGTGATCTGGATGGATGGCGAAATCATCCCGTGGAAAGAAGCGAAAGTGCATGTGCTCACCCATGGCCTGCATTATGGCTCGTCGATTTTCGAAGGCGAACGCGCCTACGCTGGAAAAATTTTCAAGTCGCGCGAACATTCCATCCGCCTGCATAAATCCGCCGAGATCATGGATTTTGTGATCCCCTATTCGCTTGATGAGCTCGACGCGGCCAAGGCCAAGGTTGTTGAACTCAGCGGTGGCGGTGATCAATATGTGCGGCCCGTTGCCTGGCGTGGCTCAGAGATGATGGCGGTCTCCGCCCAGCACAGTAAAATCCATCTGGCGATTGCCACGTGGGCCTGGCCGTCCATGTTTGACGCTGAAGCCAAGATGAAGGGAATCAAGCTCGATATTGCAGACTATCGCAGGCCCGACCCGCAATGTGCGCCGGTTCATGCCAAGGCCGCAGGCCTCTACATGATTTGCACGATCTCCAAGCACAAGGCCGAGAAGAAGGGCTATGCCGATGCGATGATGCTGGATTGGCAAGGCCGTGTGGCCGAATGCACCGGCGCCAATATTTTCTTCACGCGCGATGGCGCGCTCCACACGCCAATCGCCGATTGCTTCCTCAATGGCCTGACGCGCCAGACGGTTATCGCATTGGCTAAACAACACGGCATGGAAGTGATCGAAAGCCGCATCATGCCGGATGATCTGCCAACCTTTAACGAGTGCTTCATCGTTGGCTCAGCGGCGGAAGTGACGCCAGTGGCCGAAATCGGTCCCCACATATTCAAGCCAGGCAACATGAGCCGCACGCTGATGGATGCTTATACGAATGCAGTGCGGGCATAAGTGTAACTCACTTATGGATTCTAACCAGCACCCTCACGTTGAGGTGCTTTGCGCAGCAAAGCCTCGAAACGTCGGCAACTACAGCAAAAACCCTTCGAGGCCTTGCTGCGCAAGGCGCCGCAGGGTGAGGAGATTGGTTGAGATCAAACACTATGGCCCTAGCGCTCCATGGTCGGGCTTGATCCGACTGACCTGTCACACCTGCACCCAAAACGATCAATGCTGAAAGTTCACGATTAGATCGTTGCTGGCTATTCATTTTGGGTAACCCTGTTCGAAAGATTGCAAACGCAATCAATTGAACGGTAAAATCATTGAAAAATGGAAACACAATTGAAACTCCAATTTTTTGCCGATCTGATAAAATCAATCGCATCTTTGCAAAAACACAATTGCAAGTATGGAATCAGTGGAAGCGGCTAATTATCCATTTCATTGAACAATATATTTTTTTTCGTTTAAGGGCATACACCTTACCCAAATATCTGGGAGGTTTCCAAAGTGAGAGGCGAACCGATTTTGCAACCGATTTCCTAAATCCGTTCTTAGGTTTCAAGAGAAATTCCGATTGATCGCGTTCTGGCTGGAAAATCATGTGCATCAATGGTGGATTTCTCTAAGAGTCCGGTTTACATCGCATGAATCCCGCCCTCACCTTGCCGCCCAAACCAGGCCGCGCTCCACAATCGTCGCCATCTCTCGTACCGCAAACTCATCCGCGGTGTGGCCAAGGGCTGAATAAAACACGCGGCCCTTGCCATAGGTTTTTTTCCACACTACGGGCATCACCACGCCTTTGACGAAATCGCAATGCTCGCCGGAGAATGTGGTGGTGGCGAGAACTTCATTAGCCGGGTCCACGTGCATGTAATATTGCTCGGAAGTGTAATCGAAATCGCCAAAGCCTTGCATGATAGGGTCATCAGTCTTCACAATGTTTACGCGGTAGTCAATGATATTGCCGGGGTGGGACACCCATTGGCCACCGGTCATGAACTGGTATTCGGTTTCGTTGCGAAAGGCGTCGCACATGGTGCCGTGGAAGCCGCCGAGGCCCGCGCCGCCCTTCACCGCCGCGCAAAGATTTTCCACTTCGTTCTTTTCGATGGTTGACATGGTGATCATCGGCACGATGAGATCGAGCTTGGCGATGCCAGGATCGGCAAAGGCGGCGGTGGAATTTTCCACCCGCACAGCAAAGCCATTGCGCTCCAGCAGCCCGCGCACGATTGCGCTTGAGCGTTCGGGCGTGTGCCCTTCCCATCCGCCCCACACGATGAGGGCTGATTTCTTCGGCATGGCGATGCTCCTTTGTTTTGAATGGCAAGTTACAGTTCGCAGCAAATGGTGCAAACTGTTTCACGGCAGCCCGGCAACATTTTCCGCGTGTTGCTGGACGCCTGTTCGAATGCCGTACGGACCCACGCTTCACATGCGCGCCAAGGTAATAATAGGAATTTTTTCTATCAAGGATAGAAATTAATCCTATGCCATCTGAGAGGGCCGTGCGCTGGAATTCGCCCGTCCGGGCTATCCCCCTACCAGCTCCTTTCAAAAACCCGCTGTATAGCGCTTATAATAGGTTTAAAAGCCTATTATGGATCTTATAAGCCTACATCCTTCCCTGCGGTCGGGAAATTGTCGGCTCTCTCTTCTGGTCCCAAACTTTCCAAAGCCTCAGCGCGGCAAATGTGACGTGCGCGCGATACGTTCAATGTCGCCGCGGCTGATACCGATATCGGCGAGCAAATGATCATCCAGCTCCTGAAGCCGAAGGCGCGTTTGCCGCCGGTCAAAGGTTGCAACAAGGGTTTTGACAAGCGCGGCTTTGGCCCGCAGCAAGAAATGTGTCTGACTGTTATGCCGGGAGAGCGTGGCTGTATGTTTGGTTGGCATGGGTATGAACTTTCCAATGAGAGGCCGGGCCTTTCGCCCGGCCAGATTGTTAGTGCAGCTGCGATGGGTTGATGTAGTTTGGACGAGGCTCCGAGCCACCCTGATAGCCATTCGAAACGGCCAGGCCATAATCCAAGCTCTGCTCTGCGGCAGGCTTGCTCATGTCAAGGCGGTTTTCAAAAAAGCGTGGCGCATCGGTATCAACGCCGTCCCCGGGCGATCCGTTGTTCTGTCCCGCAAACGCGGCGGAAGAGAGAGCGGCAAGAGCGGCAAGAGAAATTAATACAGGCTTCATTTTAGCATTCCTTTGATCAAGTTGTTTAATGTTAGATAAACCGCATCAGTGCGGTTCATGGCGCGATCTATAGGCCTGTCCTTCGCCCAAGACTTTGAGGCGTTCTTTATTTTTTCTTGAGAAGGCCTTGATTCTTTCTATGATCTGCCGGTCAGACCTGAAACGCGGAGGACACCCGGTTGCGTTACACCTTTGACGCATACACGATTGACACGGACCGGCTGGAACTGCGGCGCGGCACCGAGCCCGTGGCAATTGAACCGCAGGTTTTCGATTTGCTGGTCCACCTCATCAGGAACCATGACCGGGTGGTGGGCAAGGACGAGCTCTTCGATTCAATCTGGGGCGGACGGGCCGTTTCACTTTCCACATTGACCAGCCGCATCAACGCCGCGCGCACCGCCATTGGCGACAGCGGCGCTGAACAAAGGCTGATCAGGACACTGCCGCGCAAAGGCTACCGTTTCACCGGTACCGCTACATCCAAATCCAACTACGAACCACCGCTAAGCGGCCAGAATACTGAATTGCGCCAGGACATAAAATTCTGCTTCTCGGCGCGCGGCGTCCGCATTGCCTATGCCCTGGTGGGCAAGGGCACGCCGCTGGTAAAAGCGGGAAACTGGCTCAACCATCTTGAGTATGATTGGGAAAGCCCCATTTGGAGCCACCTGTTGAAATGGATTGCCGGCAGCCACCAGCTCATCCGCTATGATGCCCGCGGCAACGGGCTTTCAGATTGGGATGTTGATGATATTTCCTTCGATGCCTTCGTGCGCGATCTCGAAACTGTCGTCGATGCCGCAGGGCTTGAGCGGTTCAACCTTTTCGGCGCGTCACAAGGCTGCGCTGTGAGCATTGCGTACGCCGTCCGCCACCCTGATCGCGTGCGCAGGCTTATCCTTTATGGCGGATTTGCCCGCGGCCGCAGGCTGCGGAACTCCCCCGTTGATCTCGAGCAGGCGGATGCCATGATTACGCTGATGCGGACGGGATGGGGACAGGAGAACCCCGCCTTCCGCCAGATTTTCACCTCGCTCTTCGTGCCCGGAGGGACGCGCGAGCAGATGAGTTGGTTCAATGATCTGCAACGCAACACGACATCCCCCGAAAATGCCGTGCGAATTCGGCTGGTATCTGACTATATGAATGTGATCGAGCTGTTGCCGAAGGTTTCCGTTCCAACCCTGGTTCTCCATTGCCGCGAAGATGCTGTGCAGCCCTTTGAGGAAGGCCTGCAATTGGCCGCGGGCATTGCAGGCGCGCGGTTTGTAGGCCTCGAAGGCTGCAATCATCTCATACTTGAATCAGATCCCGGCTGGGAAAAGTTCAAGGATGAATTTCAGGCTTTTATTGCCGAATGATGCCGCCCACTGGTAAGGCACCGCGAAAGCCTTTAACAAGCTATCTCCCTGCCGAATTCCCCGGAGACCTTCCCCATGAAAACTCTCGATAGCAAACTCGCCCGCATCCACGCAGGCAAATACACCCCCAAGGATTTCATCATCGCGGACGCCAAGGATGGCGACATGGGGTTTGGTGCGACATGCCCCGGCCCCTTGCGAGATGGCTCCGGCCTCAAGACAAAAGCGCAATATCTCGAAGCCATGACAGCCATGACCAAATCCGGCCTGGTGGATATCATGTTGATGTCAGCTTCTTCAGCGGAAGCACTGACAGCGCAAAAATTGTTCGCCAAGAGCAAGGTAACGCCCGCTGTTCGCTTGAACGATACCACGGATATCTGGTCCCAGCGCGGTGCCGGTTACAAGTCAACATTTTCACACCCCTTCCGCTCGGCACGGCCCAAGGATGTGAAGCGGTTTTCCGATCTCGGACTTTACTCCGTGACCTTCACCAACAATGTGGAAGCCGATTTGCGCTCCCTCGAGGCTTACCGCGAATTCCGCCATGATGCCCGCAACGCCAAGGTTCGCCACTTCCTGGAAGTGTTCAACCCCGCGATGGATATTGGCCTCAAGGATGCTTCGCTTGGCGAATATGTGAATGACAGTATTGTGCGCTGCCTGGCGGGTGTTACCTCTTCCGAGTATCCCGCCTTCCTCAAGATGCAGTATAATGGCGCCAAGGCCATGGCGGAGCTCGCAGCCTATGATCCCGCACATCTTGTTGTCGGCATTCTGGGCGGCGCAAAAGGCACCACGCGCGATACGTTTGAACTCGCTTCGCAAGCCGAACGCAATGGCGCGCGGGTTGCCCTGTTTGGCCGCAAGATCAATTTCGCCGAAGCGCCGTTGGAGCTGGTGCGCCTGATGCGCGGTGTGATTGAGCGGAAACTTGACGCGGCGGACGCCGTCAAAGCCTATCACGATTATCTTGCCAAGCACAAAATCAAGCCTGAGCGGCCGCTCGCCGCTGACAGTGAAATCACCGATCCCGTGCTCATGGGCTAACCATGACGCGGAGCGGCATTCTGTGTGGTGGCGCCTGGTGCATTGACCGCAACATTGCGATTGATCATTGGCCGCAGGAAGAAACCCTGGCCACCATGCTGTCGGAAAATCATTTCGGCGGCTGCCCCGGCCACAACATGTCAACCGCGCTCAAACGATTGGAGGCTCCCTTTCCTGTTGAGGCCATCGGCCTGTTGGGCGATGATGCCGATGGCCGCAAGCTGCTGGCAATTTGCGACGAGTTCGGCATTGAGAGCTCGGCCCTCAAAGTGCGGGCCGGTGCAACCACCTGCCACACGCTGGTGATGACGGCGAAGGCCACCGGCAAGCGCACCTTCTTTACATCCGCTGGCACCCATGCGCTGCAAACCCCCGATGATTTTGACTTCTCAAAATCCCGCGCCCGTATCGTTCATTTAGGTTTGCCCGGCATCCATGCACAGCTTGACGCACCCTGGAAGGGCGAGGTTTCAGGTTGGGTTGCCGTCTTGAAAAAGGCGCGTGCCGCAGGATTGAAAACCAATCTTGAGCTCGTTTCCATAGCACCTGAACGCATTCGTGCTGCCACGGTTCCCATGTTGCCCTGGCTCGATACATTGATCATCAACGACTACGAGGCGGGCGCCATCGCCGAAATTGAAACAGTCAAGCAAGGCGTGGCCGACGCCAAGGCCTGTCGCGCGGCCGCAGAAAAACTGATGGAAATGTCACAGTTGGCACTTGTTGCCATCCATTTTCCGGCAGGCGGCGTGGTCATTGACCGCAGTGGCTCCGTAGTAGAGCAGCCATCCGTTGACGTGCCGCAAAGCGCCATCGTCAGCAGCAATGGCGCGGGCGATGCTTTCGCGGCGGGAATTCTTTTCGGCCACCATGAAGGCTGGTCCCTCGAAAAATCGCTGCAGCTCGCCCACGCCAGCTCAGCCGCAAGCCTCCGTTCCGAAACCACCACCGGTTCAATCATGTCCTGGCGAGAATGCCTGGCATTGGCTGATAACTGGGGTTGGCGGAATTGATTGAAACTTGCGACTTCCTGATCATTGGCGGGGGTTCCGCGGGCTGCATCGTGGCCAAGCGCTTGGCGAAGCGGACGACGGGACGCGTCATTCTATTGGAAGCCGGAAAATCCGACGAAGGCGATGCCTCGGCAACTGATCTCTCGCGCCTCGATGAGCAGACGGAGGAATATGACTGGGGCTTCAAGGCAGCAACACTACAAGGGCACAAGGCAGAGCTGAACTACGCGCGCGCGAAAATCCTGGGCGGCTGCGCCAATCACAATGACTGCGCTTTCCTGCGCCCGCCCGATTCAGATTTTGAAGAATGGGAAAGTTTGGGGGCCAAGGGCTGGGCTGCCTCTGACATGGCTCCGTATTTCGACCGGGTGATGGAAAACACAATTGTTGAGGAAGCACCGCATCATCCGGCCAGCGAAGCTTTCGTGCGAGCCGGCATGGAATTGGGCCTGCCCCGCGTGAATTTTCAGAACCAGATTTCGCAAGGCGTGGGCTATTTTCCCCTCAATGCGAAGGGGCGCACGCGACAATCCTCGTCCATCACTTATCTGCATCCGCTTGCTGGACCGCCCAAAAATCTTGACGTGTGGACGCAAACCCAGGCGACAAAAATCATCATTGAAAATGGCATCGCAATAGGCGCTGAAACGACGCGCGGAACAATTCACGCCAGCCGCGCGGTGATCTTGACGGCGGGCTCCATTCAAACGCCGCAACTCTTGATGCTGTCTGGCCTCGGCCCGGCGCAACATTTGCGGAGCCATGGCATTTCCGTCGTGGCTGACTTGCTAGATATAGGCCAGCATCTTCGCGACCATGTGGCAGCACCAATCGTGTGGGAAACCCATGCTCCCATCGGGCCTTGGGAAATCTGCCCCTTCGAAGCCACGATGATGCTGACGCTGGAAGACGCCGCCCCTGCCCCCGATGTGCTTTTTCACTTCGGTTTGCGCGTGCGTGAAAAATATGGCGAGGATCCCCGGCTTACCGTGAATGGCCCTGCGGTGAAGGCCTCGCCCAACGTGACCCGCGCCCGAAGCGAAGGTGAAGTCCGCTTGAGAGATGTGGATTACCGCTCAACGCCTATCATCAACTTGAATTATTTTTCAGATCCCTACGACATGCGGGTTCTTCTGAAAGCCATGCGTTTCACAAGGCGGCTCATGGAAACCAATTCATTTCAAAGACTTTGCAAAACGGAAGTGCACCCTGGCGCTGACGTGCAAAGCGACGATGAATGGATATCCTACATCAGAAGCGTGTGCGAGACTGTCTATCACCCCTGCGGAACTGCAAGCATCGGCCGCGTGATAACACCGGAGTTGCGCGTCATGGGCGTGGACAATCTCATCATCGCGGACGCCTCAATCTTCCCCTCGCTTATTACAACAAACATCAACTGCGCCGTGATGATGGCGGCGGAGAAGGCGGCAGACTTGGTGCTGCAGTAAGACCTCACACCTTTAGTGGCGTTAGGACGTGGCGCGTGCCTCCCGCACAATATTTCCTGCCATGGAAATTCCGCAGCGGGGCATTTGTAAAAGTTGCATGTTGGAATAGTGCTATTTGCAACAGATATTCTCGAACGTGCTTTTTTGGCGTTGGCCGCTTGTGGAAACAGCAACTGAGGGCGCAGGATATGGCAAGCAAAATCAATCGTGACTTCTTTTTCAGCACCTGCAGGTCTGACCTTTTCAACGGTTCCTTAAACGCTACCCAAATCAAGGGGCTCACCAGTCTCCTGGACTATTGGGAAGGCAAATACGCAAACAGGGATGACCGCTGGCTGGCCTATGTCCTGGCAACCGCCTACCACGAAGTTGACCGGAAGATGAAGCCGATCCACGAATACGGTGGCACGGCCTATTTCATGCGCAACTACGACATTACCGGAAATCCCGGAAAGGCCAGAGAACTTGGCAATGATATTAAGGGAGATGGCGCAACCTATCATGGCCGCGGGTTCGTGCAGCTGACTGACCGCCGCAACTATCAGGATTGGAAAAACCGGCTTGGCGTGGATCTAATCGGCAATCCGGAAAAGGTCCTTGCTCTCGGCATTGCGACGAGGATCATTTTTGATGGCATGATACTTGGCACATTTACCGGCAGGAAACTTTCCCAATATTTCAATCCGGTAACCGCCGATTGGGTAAATGCGCGACGCATTGTGAACGGCCTGGACAAGGCAAATCTTATCCACGGAAATGGGCTGAGTTTTTACAAAGCCATTAGCTATACGACGGGATGAATCACGCATTTCATTTTGCGGCCTGTGCAACTCAAAGCGCCCCGGAAGATTGATCTCAAAGTCTTGATCGGCGACTTGAAGCCACCGTTGAAGTAATTTACTTGGCGTTGGAGCGCACTAGACGGTGTCCTGAAAAAGTGTAAGCGTTTGGCGATCGGGAAAGCGTCAACATTTGTTGGCGCGATCTCCTTTCGCAAAGCTGCTTGCCATTGCCGTAGGACACGCGCTAAGTGGCCGCCCCTCGACTGGCAAGATATTCCAACAGGTCAGTGACCTTCTCCGGCGCCACCTCTTCCAGCGCGCCCGCCTGCAGTTTGCCCAGATAGAACGGGCCATATTGCACGCGGATAAGCCTGTTCACCACGCAGCCGAAATGCTCCATCAGCTTGCGGATTTCGCGGTTCTTGCCTTCGGTGAGCACGACGCGATACCATGTGTTGCTGCGGCCTGAGCTGTCATATTCCTCGACAAATTCAGCACCGCGGTAATTCACGCCAGCAACAACGATGCCATCGGCAAGTGCTACAATGTCTTCCGGCTTCAGGCGGCCCCGGACGCGCACGCGGTAAATGCGCGACAATGCCGTATCCGGACTCATCAGCGCCTGCGCCAACGGACCATCAGAACACAAAAGAATGAGGCCCTCGCTGTTCACATCAAGCCGTCCCACATTCATCAGGCGCGGCAGGCCCGGCGCATTCATCGAGGCGAGATCAAAAATCGTGCGGCGGTTCTTGTGGTCGCGGTGGGTGACCAGCACATCCAGCGGCTTGTTGAGAACAAAGAGACGCGGCAAAGGCTTGGTGGAAGGTGCCACCACCTTGCCATCCAGCGTGATCACGTCGCCCTCTTCCGCGGGCATGGTGGGCACGGCCACCTCGCCGTTTATCTTGACGCGGCCTTCAGAAACCATGCGTTCGGCCTCGCGCCTGCTGCCAATGCCGGCCTTCTGCAAATAAACATTGAGCCGCATGTCAGCCGCCCGTAACCGGCGGGAAGAAGGCGATTTCGCGAGCGCCGGCAATGGAAGCGTCGAGGGTGGAATGGGACTGATCGATGGCAACTTTCAGTGTGCGCAGATCGGCGAAAGCAGCGGCGATGCCTTCATCGCCCGCCTTCAGGTAATCAATCAGCGCACTCACGGTAGTAACATCGGGTGGCAACTCGATCTCATCACCTCCGCGGCCAATGATTTGCCGCAGCCTTGCAAAGTATAAAATCTTCATTCGTCTTCCACCACGTGCCGGATGCCGGCACGGAAATAATCATAGCCTGTGTAGAGTGTGAGGCCCGCCGCGATCCACAATCCGATAATGCCGATATTGGTGATCTGCGGCAAAACGGAATCGCCCGCTGGCCCTGCGATCAGAAAGCCGATGGCAATAAGCTGTACCGTGGTTTTCCATTTGGCAATTTGGGTGACCGGGACCGACACCTGCAGTTCGCCCAGGTATTCGCGCAGGCCCGACACCAGCACTTCGCGCGCAAGGATGATGATGGCCGCCCAGATATGGCCTCCAAACAGGATGCCATCGGCCGAAAGAACCAGGAGAACAACCGAAACCAGAACCTTGTCGGCGATGGGATCCAGCATCTTGCCCAGCGAAGACTGCTGCTGCCATTTGCGCGCCAGATAGCCATCAAAGAAATCCGTGATTGCGGCCGCCACATAGATCGCCAGCGCAAACCACCGTGCCGTATTACCGCCATACATGAGAAGACCGGCAACCAGAGGCACGGCCACGATACGGCCATAGGTGAGCAGGTTGGGCAGGTTCCAGATTTCTGAAAACCGCGTCTTGCGTGGTTTTGAACGTGTCATTTCAGCACTCATCCCGCACCTTCATGGAAGTGATCGTAAATAGCCTGCGCCAATGCGCTGTTTACACCTTCAACCGCCGCCAAATCATTTACACTCGCCCGCGAAACCGCTTTGGCCGATCCAAAGCTCTGGAGCAAGGCTTTCTTGCGCAAAGGCCCTATGCCCGCAATCTCATCCAGCGGATTGACGCCGATTGATTTTGCCCGCCGCGCCCGGTGGCTGCCAATGGCAAAGCGATGCGCCTCATCCCTAAGTCTTTGAATATAATAGAGGACCGGATCCCTCGCAGCCAGCATGAAAGACGGCTTGCCCTCCACAAAGAAGTGCTCACGGCCTGCATCCCGGTTCGGTCCCTTGGCAACGCCTACAACGGGCACATCGTTCACACCCAGATCAGCCAAAACCCCGCGCACCGCCGAAAGCTGGCCAGCGCCGCCGTCGATCAACAGGAGATCCGGCCATGAAGTGAATTCCAAATTGGCGTCCGCCTTCACGCCTTCTTCTTTCAAAAGCCGCGTGAAACGCCGGGTCAAAACCTCGC
Organism: uncultured Alphaproteobacteria bacterium; assembly: GCA_963763635.1. Taxonomy (GTDB): domain Bacteria; phylum Pseudomonadota; class Alphaproteobacteria; order Rhizobiales; family Aestuariivirgaceae; genus Aestuariivirga. The sequence goes on along the minus strand of CAVXPO010000005.1, from coordinate 45,549 downwards.
GCATCATGCCAAAATCATCCCCTGCCGTTATCTCGGTTGAGCGGATGTTGAACTTGCGGTATTGGGATTTCATCAGGCCTTCCGGCCCCGCCACCACCATGCCGCCCACGGCATTGGTGCCTGAGATGTGCGAGTTGTCATAAATCTCAATGCGCTTGGGTGCTTCGGCCAAACCGAAGGCGTCCGCCACCCCTTGCAGCAGTTTGGCTTGTGACGAGGACTCGGCAATGCGCCGTCCGCCCGCCTCCCGCGCGTTGATGACGGCGTGCCCGACAAGCGACTTCTTCTCGCCGCGCCGGGGAACCAAAACCTCGACTTTATGACCCGCATGGGTTGAAAGCGCTTCCGACAGAAGATCAAGCTCCTCGATGTCATGGGACAGCATCACCAGTTTGGGGATGGGCTTGTCATCGTAGAATTGTGAAACGAAAGAACTGAGTATCTCGGCAGGCTCCACCGACTTGTCGGCCTTTGGAAAATAGGCGCGGGTTCCCCAGTTCTGCCCGTTGCGGAAAAAAAACACCTGGATGCAGGGCTGGCCGCCCTCTTGCGCCAGTCCGAAGACGTCGGCCTCGACCACCGTTTGCGGATTGATGCCTTGCGTCTGGGTAACGAAACTCATGGCCTGGATACGGTCGCGCAAGCGCGCCGCCAGTTCAAAATCCAACGCCTCCGAGGCAGCTTCCATCGCGGCAGCCAGTTCCTGCTTAACCGCCTGGCTCTTGCCTTCCAGGAAACTCTCCGCCTCGCGCACCAGTTCATTATAGGCATCAAGCTGGATGTAGTTCACGCACGGCGCCGAACAGCGCTTTATCTGGTATAGCAGGCAGGGCCGTGTACGATTGGCATAAACACTGTCATTACAGGATCTTAGGAGAAACGCCTTCTGCAGCGTGTTAAGCGACTGGTTCACCGCTCCGGCGGATGCAAATGGCCCGTAATACTTGCCCTTGCGGTTGCGCGCACCCCGGTGCTTCGCAAGCTGTGCCACTTCGTGGTCCCGCGCGATCAGGATATAGGGAAACGACTTGTCATCGCGCAAAATGACATTGAAGCGCGGCTTCAATTTCTTGATGAGGTTCGCTTCCAGCAGCAGCGCTTCGGCTTCCGTTGCCGTGGTCACGAACTCCATATTAACAGTGAGCGAAATCATCAGGGCGATGCGGTTATTGTGGCCCTGCCCCCGCGCATAATTGGAAACGCGGTTTTTGAGGTTCCGCGCCTTTCCCACATAAATGGCATCACCCTTGGCATCGAACATGCGATAGACCCCGGGCTTGGAGGAAAGCCGCGTTACAAAATCGCGGATGATCTCCGGGCCCGTGAGGGTATCAAGCGGTGTCTCAGACTCAACATTCATGAAGGTAATATAGGGCTAAATCTCACGGCCGCCATTCAAACACAAGAACCAGACAGCCCTTGTCACTGGTGGTGAAATGATAGGAATTGGGCGGGAAACTGATGAAATCGCCGGAGCGGATCACGGTGCCATCACTTTCAATGGCCTCGCCGTCCAGCACGTAAAACTCCTCATAGCCGGGGTGGACGTGGGGAACGGTCTTGGCTCCCGGCAACAGCTGGAAATAGTAGCTGCCGCATTGGGTTTCGGCATTGTAGCTGACGGGCAGCCATTGGCAGCGGTTTTCCGCCGTATAGCCTTCCAGCCTATAGGGCACGAGGCTTTCGATCTGCAAATTGGTGATGGGCGGAACGCTGAAGGGTCGGCTCATGGTCTCACTCTTTCGATTTCGATGCCTACGCTGCGGGCGTTCGGAATAATATCGGGCTTCTCAATGCGCACCCTCGCGGCCACCACGCGGCGGTCTCTCAGGCATGAGGCGGCGATAAGTTCAGCCAAGGTTTCAACCAGATTGATATGGCCTTGGGCGATGATGGCTTCGACCTTTTTTACCACAATTTCATAGCTCACCACATTGCTGATATCATCCGCCACCGCTTCCCTGCCTTCCAGCACGGAGAGATCAATGCTGACAATAACCCGCTGGGGTGCCAGCTTTTCAACCTCATAAATGCCAAGCGTCGCCATCACTTCAAGGTCGCGCACAAAGACATGGCGAAGTCCCGCCACGGCACTTGCCATCTGCTGGATGGGATCGCTCATTCGTTCACCTCTGTAATATCCGGTGTTTGCCAAACCAGATGTTGCCCGCCATCCAAGACAATCATTTGACCGGTCAATGCTGGCTGCGAGAGTATGAACTTGACGGCGGCAGATATTTCCGTGGGCGACGTGCCGCGCCCCAGAAGCGTCAGGCGGCTCTGCTTGGCAAACTCTTCCTCATCCATGCGGATATTGGGAAGTGCGGGGCCGGGGCCGATGGCATTGACGCGAACGCGCGGCGCCAAGGCCTGTGCCAATGTGCGGGTGACCGTCCACAGGGCTGATTTCGAGGCCGTGTAGGAAAAGAACTTGGGGTTCAGCTTCCACACGCGCTGGTCGATGATATTGATGATATTGCCATAGGCATCAGAACTGAGTTGCCTGGCAAAGGCTTGCGCCAGCAGATACAGGGGCGCGCAAGTTTGTGTCCTGGTGCCGCGCCCAGCTATCGGCGGTGATGGCCCCCACTTCGTCGGGCTCAAAGATCGAGGCGTTGTTGACAAGGCCAGCCAACCCGCCAAGCGCGAAGGAAGCTTCGGAGATCAACCGCTCCGGCGTTTCGGCAAGCGATAGGTCACCCTGCACAACAACCGCCCGTTGTCCGCCCTCGCGAATGAGCCGCGCCACTTCCTGCGCTTCAGCAACAGAATGGTTGCAATGAACCGCAACGTCATAGCCAACGCCCGCAAGGTCCAGCGCAAGCTGGCGGCCGATGCGCTTTGCAGCGCCTGTTATAAGGATTGAACCTAAACTCATTTTTTCTTCTTTTTTGCTTTGGGCATGAGGATAACGTAATGCTTCCGCACTTTTTCCACGGTTTCCCAGGTTCCTTTGAAGCCGGCGGGGATGATGAAAGCATCGCCCTTCTTCAACGTCCATTTTTTGCCCGCTTCGTTGGTGAGGATGGCCTTGCCTTCAATGAAATGGCAGAATTCCCATTCCACATAATCAGCCGGAACCTTGCCTGGCGTTGATTCCCAAATGCCGGTGAACAGCCGGTCATCTTCACTCACATCATGGTTCCAGGTTTTGGTCTTGTAACTGCCCTTGATCAGCTTGGCGGGATCGGGCGACCCCAGTTCAACCGCAGGAGCACCGCCTCCCGTGGTTTTCATGACAATGATATCAACCAATTCTTTCTCCTTTCAACAACTCGTCACGGGTGGGCTTGAAATCCGAAGCCACCCACCGTTCCTCAAGCCGCTTCAATTCGAGGCCTAGGTCCGGTCCGGACACGAAGCCCTTGTCTTGCAAGTCACGGCCAGAAACGGGGAATGTAGGGATCGGCCAGCGGTCGGGCAGCGACAGCAAACGGGCCCACGTCTTGTCATTCAACGGAGAGCGGGATTTGGCCCGGTTAAGATATACGGCGTCAGTCCAGACGTGCGCGCCCATGTCATAGAGGATCCGCTTCTGCTCATTGTCGCGCAATTTTGGTGAAAGCGCTGGCGCTTCCTGAAGCGCTGCGATGCGTTTAGCCTGTCCGTTGGAGAGCCGCCATGCCTGCTGCAACAATTCCGGTTTTCTGGCCAGCACAAATGCGCGCAGCAACGCATCGGGCGGCAGGCGGGCAAGTGTACGAAATTCATCCGTATGCGGAATTATATTTTTCAACACATTATGCGTGGCCATCAGCTTGAGAGTGCTGACGGACTTTGGTCCTACCAGAAGTTTCATCATCTCCTGCGCGATGCGTTCAGCCGAGAGCGTCTGCAATCCTTTTTTCAGGCGGATACAGGCGCGGAGGCTGGCCGCATCCGGTTTCAGTTTTTCGAACTGTGCGAGGAACCGGAAAAACCGCAGGATGCGCAGATAATCCTCCTTTATGCGGGCGGCGGGCGACCCGACAAAAGCGATCCTGTTTCTCAACAGGTCAGCGTAACCATTTGTATAATCGTTGATTTTTCCGTTTGCATCGCAATAAAGGCTGTTGATGGTGAAGTCGCGCCGCTTGGCATCCGCCGCCCAGTCATCCGTAAACGCTACCACCGCGCGCCGGCCGTCAGTCGTCACATCGCGGCGCAAGGTGGTGACTTCAAAGGGCGTGTGGTCAATCACCACAGTAACCGTGCCATGATCAATTCCCGTGGGATGTACGCCATGCCCCTCAGCTGAAAAGATCTCGGTTATCTTTTGTGGCGAAAGGGGTGTAGCGATATCAATATCGCCCACGGGAACACCCATCAGTGCATTGCGAACCGCGCCGCCCGCCACCCGCGCTTCACCGCCGCCCGCCGCAATGATCGCAAACAGTTTCTGCAGGCGCGGATCGCGCAGCCATTTTGCACGGATGGTTTTCATGCGTAGAGCCTATCATAGAGATTGCGGATCATGCCAGCGGTGGCTCCCCAGATATAGCGTTCGCCAAACGGCATGGCATAATAATAACGCTGCCTGCCCTGCCATTCGCGCGAATGGGTTTCATGGTTTTGCGGCGACATGAGAAAACTGAGCGGCACTTCGAACACGGCGGAAACCTCGCCTGCATGGGGCGTGATCACAAATCCGGGCTGCACCAGCGCCACCACCGGCACCACATGAAATGCCGTTACTGTAAGATACGCATCAAGATAACCCAAAGGCTCAACAAAAGAACGGCCCAGCCCCGTCTCTTCCTCCGCTTCACGAAGCGCTGCATCAATAACGCTTTTATCGCCTGCATCAATGCGACCGCCGGGAAAGGCCACCTGGCCCGCATGGGACGACATATGATCCGTGCGCTGTGTCAATAAAACCGTAAGTTCGCCCTCCCGCGCAATGACCGGCACCAGCACCGCAGCTGGTTTCGGCTTAACACCAAATGGAATCATCGGGGCAGCCGCATTCATGTCATCGTCACTGCGGCTATGATCTTCCGGTGGATCGCGCAAAAGCCGCGTTGCTGCCCGCGCCCTGAAATCTGCCTCGTTAAACGCCAATTTCTGAGGCTTTCTGCATGGGGAAAAACAGGCCTGATGACCAGACGCCAAACCACTCGCCCTCAACCCTGCCCTTGGCCACGAGATCATAAAACAGCGCCCGCGAAACCAACGCTTCCAGGCGCCCGCGCATCAGCACATAAGGCTTCAATCCATCAGTGCCGATTTCAGTTTCGAACCGCAGGGGATGGGCATCATCGACCGTAACGACATCATCCACATTTGTTTCGAATGAAATCTTCTGGGCACGGCCAGTCGCCTTCCACATGCATGCGAATGGCCAGAAAGGGGGCATCATCGACGCGAATGCCACATTTTTCCACCGGGGTGACGAGGTAATATTTGCCGTCCTCGTCATGGCGCAGCACCGAGGCAAAAAGCTTGAACAGGGGTTTTCGGCCAATGGGGGAATTCATGTAAAACCATATGCCGTCGGCAGCGATCCGCATGTCAATATCGCCGCAAAACGGCGGGTTCCACAGGTGAACCGGCGGATGGCCCTTGCCTCCCGCCGCGGCCTCTTTCAGGCCCTGCAATGGATTGCTTGCATCCCTCGTCTTCATCGTCATCATATACCCGTCCGAACCTGCTATGAGTCGTCTTTATTATGCCATTCTCCGTAACGAAGATGTCATTGACAACCTATCATCCAACTCTGCCAAACTGGCCGAATAACAAACTATAGTGAGATCCATGGCAAGCATCAAAGCAGCAAATAAAGAAATCCTCAAAGAGCTGGAAGCCACAGCTGACCGGCTGGAAGCGGCGCGCGGCGAGATTGGCAAGATCATTTTCGGCCAGAGTGAAGTTGTGGATTTGGCGCTCACCGCAATATTGGCCGGCGGCCATGCGCTGCTGGTGGGTGCACCAGGCCTGGCGAAGACCAAACTTGCGACAACCCTTGGCCGCGTCCTGGGCCTTGATGAAAAGCGGGTGCAGTTTACGCCAGACCTGATGCCCGCAGATATACTGGGTTCCGAAGTGCTGGATGAAACCGAAAGCGGCCGCCGTCAGTTCCGCTTCGTGAACGGCCCGGTGTTCTGCCAGCTTATGATGGCCGATGAAATCAACCGCGCCAGCCCGCGCACCCAGTCAGCGCTTTTGCAGGCGATGCAGGAACACCATGTAACCGTGGCAGGCGTGCGCCATGATTTGCCGCGGCCCTTCCATGTGCTGGCGACCCAGAACCCCATTGAGCAGGAAGGCACCTATCCCTTGCCCGAAGCCCAGCTCGACCGCTTCATGTTTGAAATTGAAGTGCCCTACCCATCCCTCGAAGCGGAGCGCCGCATGCTGTTTGCCACCACCGGCGGTGACGATGCGGAGGCTTCAAAAATTTTGGGCGTTGCCGAATTGCTCGGCGCCCAGCGCCTGACGCGGCTAGTGCCGGTAAGCGAACAGGTGACCGACGCCATTCTGCGCGTGGTGCGTTCGGCGCGCCCCGGTGAGGAAGCCAGTGCGGAAATAAATCGCACGGTGGCCTGGGGCCCTTCGCCCCGCGCCAGCCAGGCACTGATGCTGGGCATTCGCGCCCGCGCCCTTTTGCAAGGCCGCCTGAGCCCTTCGATTGATGACGTGGCAGCACTGCTTGCGCCCGTCTTCAAGCACCGCATGGCGCTTAACTTCGCTGCCCGCGCCGAGGGCGAAACCATTGAAGCCATGATTGCCCGCCAGAGAAACCTTCTCGACTGATGGGCGCCAATCCCGCACTGGCCCTCAATGACCGCGCCGATGCCGCCTCCAGCAGCTTGCCGCCGCTGCTGGTGCAGGCAACGCACATCGCCGCAACCGTGATCCAGGGCATTCACGGGCGCAAGCGCGCAGGCCCCGGCGAAAGCTTCTGGCAATACCGCCCCTATGGCTTTGGCGATTCGACCAGCCGCATTGATTGGCGCAAATCCGCCCGCTCATCCCACGTTTATATCCGCGAAAATGAGTGGGCCGCGGCCAACACCCTGTGGCTGTGGGCAAACCCGACGGAATCCATGAATTTCAAATCCGCGCTTGCACCAACAACAAAGCGCGACCGCGCCTACCTGATGACATTGGCGCTCGCTTCCCTTGCACTTCGCGCGCAGGAACGGGTGGGTCTTATTGGCGGCCCGCACCGGCCCGGCCACGCGCAGCGGCGCGCTGGTGCCGATGGCCCATTGGCTGATGCACAATGAGGGGACAAAGCTTCCAGGCCGCCAAGCCTTGCATAAATATTCAACCGCCGTCCTGTTCAGCGATTTCTATGACCGCCCGGAAGAAGTTGCAAAAGCCATTCACGGGCTCGCAGCCCACGGCATTTCGGGCCACATCGTACAGATTACCGACCCCGCAGAGGAAGGCTTGCCCTATGCCGGCCGCATGGAATTCCGTGACATGGAAGGTCCGCAAAAATTTCTGGCAGGCAAGACCGAAGCCTTGCGCGAAGCCTATGTCGAGAAATTCCTGAGCCAGCGCAAGGCCATCCGCGCCATTGCCCACGGGTTGCAATGGAGTTTCACGGTGCACCACACGGATCAATCGCCCGCCATGCTGCTCATGGCGCTGCATGGCCTGATCGGCGAGCGGAAATGATGGCGTTCCTGCAGGCCCTCACCTTCACCACGCCGTTGGCGCTTGCGGCCCTTGTGTTGCTGCCCGTCATCTGGTGGTTATTGCGCTTCACGCCGCCCAAGCCGCAATCCATCAAATTTCCGCCGCTCCGCATTTTGCTGGAGCTTATGAACAAGGAAGAACAGCCCGACAAGACACCCTGGTGGCTGATGCTGCTGCGATTGGCCATAGCGGCCCTTGTGATACTGGGCGTCTCCCATCCTTTCTATGCGCCGGGTCAATCCACGGCCACAGGCAACACGCCACTGCTGGTTATTGTTGATGATACATGGGCGGCTGCAAAAAATTGGAATGGGCGCGAGACAATACTGAATGAAATAATTCATAGCGCCCGCGAAAACAATGCAACCATCAGCCTGGCTTCAACTGCACCCACGGCCCGGGCCGTGACAATTGAAGCGGCAGATGCCGACACGGTTGCAAAACAAGTAGCGGCTTTGGAACCAAAGGCCTTGGGCGCCGATCGCGCTGCACTGCTCGCCAAACTTGAGGCTGGCTATAAATCAACGGACGCGCTGCATGTGATTTGGCTGAGCGATGGCGTGGATCAGGCGTCTGCCACGAGTTTTGCTGAAGGCCTTGTAAAACTTGCCAATGGCAATGCGACTGTTGAAGCCATCGTTCCGGAAACTGCCGAGCTGCCAATAGCCTTTGCGCTACCCACGGCAGAAAATGGGCAATTCAAAATTCATGTCCTGAAGGCCGATAAAGGGGCCCGCACCGTGGATGTCCGCGCCGTGGCTGCCAATGGCCGCATCCTGGCCCAGGTTAAAATGGAATTCGCGGCAACAAGCAATACCGCCGGTGCCCTGCTTGATTTGCCCCTTGAACTCCGCAACGAGGTTCAGCGTTTGGAAATCATCAATGAACGTAATGCGGCAGCAAGCTATCTGTTTGACGACCGCTGGCGGCGCAAGACGGTGTCGTTGCTTTCCGGCAGTTCCCTGGAAGATGCACAGCCCCTGTTGTCACCCCTCTATTATGTTTCGCGCGCCCTCGAACCCTATGCTGAAATTTCCGAACCGGAAAATCCCGTTCAGCTCAAAGAGCAGTTGGAGGCTGGGCTTTCCATGCTGGTGCTGGCCGACATCGGCGTTGTTCCCGCTGATAGTGCCACACAAATAAACACCTGGCTTGAAAAGGGCGGCCTGCTTTTGCGCTTCGCAGGCCCGCGCCTGGCCAGCGCCCATGATGGGTTGGTGCCGGTCGAACTCCGCGAAGGCGGCAGGGCACTGGGTTCCGCCATGAGCTGGGAAACACCGCAAAGCCTGCAGGCCTTTGCCGAAACCAGCCCCTTTGCCGGTTTGCCAATTGACACAAGCATCCGTGTATCGCGCCAGGTCCTGGCGGAACCCGACAATGAACTGCCGGAAAAAGTCTGGGCCAGCCTTGCCGACGGAACACCCTTGGTAACCGCCAAGCGCCAGGGCAAGGGCCTCGTTATACTGTTCCACATTACCGCCAATACGGATTGGTCCAACCTGCCGCTTTCCGGCCTGTTCGTTGAAATGCTGCGGAGAGTGACTGACCGTGCGCCCGGTGCTGGCGGTGGTGCCGCAGCAGGGGCGGCGGCCAGCAATGATGCGGCAACAGCCTTCATCCCACGCCTCGCCCTTTCTGGCACGGGCGAACTGGTGGAGCCGTCAGCCGATGCAAAGCCCATCAGCCCTGCCGCAATTGAGAAGGCCAGCCCCACCCCGACAACACCTGCTGGCATCTACAACCGCGGCGCCTCCGAACGCGCCATCAACCTGTTGCCCGCACCACAAAGCATGATAGCGATAACCGCATTGCCAAGTAATGTTGCCCTGCGTTCCTATGCGCCGTCTCCCCGGCAGCCGTTAAGCCCCTTGCTGTTCACGTTGGCGTGCATCCTCTTCCTCGTCGATACAGTTGCCGCATTATTCCTCAGCGGCGGCTGGCACCGCCTGCGCGGCCTCACCACCGCACTTCTCTTGTTCATCAGCCTGCCAAATCCTGTGATTGCGGCGGATGATTTCGCGCAAAGGGCGGCGTCAGAAACACGGCTGGCCTATGTGCAAACCGGCAATGCAGCAGCCGACGAAGCAAGCGAACAGGGCCTGAAAGGCCTCAGCCTCATTCTGACGGACCGCACATCAATCAATCCCGGCACGCCCCAAGGCATCGACATTGAGCGCGACGAGATTGTGTTTTTTCCCATTCTCTATTGGCCGATAGTGCCCGATGCGCCTGTGCCTTCCACCACCGCCCTGGCCAAGATGGATGCGTATATGAAAAACGGAGGCACCATCTTTTTTGATCTTCGTGATGACAGTGCAGGGTTCGAAGGCTTAAGTGAAACGACGGCGGCGCTGCGCCGCATGCTGGAAAAACTGGATATCCCTTCGCTCGAACCGGTCCCTGAAAACCATGTGCTGACTAAGGCCTTTTACCTCCTGCGGGAATTTCCCGGGCGCTATGCCAATGGCCAATTATGGGTTGAACACAATGATCCGCAATCAGCTTCCGCCGGCAATGGCGACGGCGTGAGTTCAATCATCATTGGCGCCAATGACTACGCTGCGGCCTGGGCACTGGATGCCAGAGGCGAACCGCTCTATGCCGTCATCCCCGGCAATGACCGCCAGCGCGAAATGGCATTCCGCAGCGGTGTGAATATCGTGATGTATGCGCTCACCGGAAACTACAAGGCCGACCAGGTGCATATTCCGGCATTGCTCGAAAGGCTGGGGCAATAGCCATGAATTTCACCCTGTCATTCGCGCCGCTCATTCCTCTGGCCTTGCTGGCGGCCCTTGCCATCACCGGCATTGCCCTCACTATTGTTTCCGCATTCGCCCGCGCACGGGGATGGTGGTTGCGCGGGCTGAGCCTGGCCCTGCTAATTGCAAGCCTGGGAAATCCGTCGCTGCGCCATGAAGAACGTGAGGCCCTGAATGATATTGCCGTTGCCGTTATTGACCGCAGCCAGAGCCAGAATATTGGCGACCGGCAGCAACAGGTGAATGATGCAGAAGCCGCCCTCAAATCACAACTGGCAACACTCGGTAACACGGAGCTTCGCGTTGTTGAAGTGACATCCGGCAATAATCCGCAGGAGGACGGCACCCGCGCGTTCACGGCCCTCAACCGTGCGCTTTCCGAAATTCCGCCAGAGCGTTTTGCCGGTGCTATGATAGTGACCGATGGGCAGTTGCATGACGTGCCGGCAGATGTGAGCAAGAGCGGCATCAATGGCCCGCTGCACGGGCTGCTGACCGGAAGCAGAACCCAGCGCGACCGCCGCGTGGTGATTGAGCAAGCACCGCGCTTTGGCATCGTTGGCAAGGAACAATCCATTCGTTTCCGCGTCGAAGATGTGGGTGGCGACGAAAGCCCGGTTGAAGTTTCCCTGAAGCTCGGCACCAATGCCGCGCAGTCAATTACCGTCACCCCTGGCACGTCAACGGAAATGCCTTTGACGCTGGATCATGGCGGGCAGAATATCGTTGAGATAACAGCGCCGCCCATGGCCGATGAAATCTCGACCGGAAACAACCGCGCGGTGGCCGTGGTTGAGGGCATCAGGGATCGCTTGCGGGTTTTGCTCGTGTCCGGCGTGCCGCACCCCGGCGAGCGCACCTGGCGCAATCTTCTGAAGGCTGATGCTTCCGTTGACCTCGTGCATTTCACCATCCTGCGCCCGCCTGAAAAACAGGACGGAACCCCCATCAACGAGCTCGCTCTCATTGCTTTTCCCACCCGCGAACTTTTTGTGGAGAAGCTCCAGGAATTCGATCTTGTAATTTTTGACCGCTACCACCGCGAGGCCATTCTGCCGGAAGCCTACATCATGCAGATCACGCGCTATGTGAATGAGGGTGGTGCTTTGCTGGTGGCGGCTGGGCCAGAGTTTGCCGCACCAGATGGATTGTCCAACACGCCGATGGCCGAAGTCTTGGCCGCCACGCCAACAGGCGTTGTGCTTGACGGTGAGTACCGGCCCAAGGTGACAACATTTGGCCATCGCCACCCCGTAACCAATGGTCTGGCGGGCGGCGAAACGGATACGCCGACCTGGGGCAAATGGTTCCGCACCGTTGAAACCAATGCGCCTGAAATTGATACGCTGATGTCAGGCCTTAACAACAGCCCGCTGCTCGTCCTGTCGCGCCAGGGACAGGGACGCAGCGCCCAGCTTCTGTCGGATCAAAGTTGGCTGTGGGCCAGGGGTTATGACGGCGGGGGGCCGCAAACCGAGCTGCTGCGCCGCCTCGCCCACTGGCTGATGAAGGAACCAGAGCTTGAAGAGGAAGCGCTGATTGGCAAGCAAACGGGCGGCGAACTGGTGATTGAGCGCCGCACCATGGCTGAAAAAGCGGACGCCGTTACGGTGACACTTCCTTCCGAAAAAACCGTGCGCGTTGAACTCATCGAAAAATCTCCCGGCCGCTGGGAAGGCAAGTTGAAAGTATCCGAAGCCGGCATGTATCGCCTCAATGATGGCAAGCTGGAAGCCGTGGCTGCCGCTTCCAGCGCCGACGCCCGCGAGTTGCTGGATATTCTGGCAACCCCAGCAAGGCTCGCGCCCGTGAGCGCGGCGACGGGGGGTGGCGTGAGCTGGCTTGAAGACGGCATGCCGCGACTTGTTAAAATCCCGGCAGGCCAGCAAATGGCAGGGTCCGGCTGGCTCGGTTTGAAGGCCAACAATGCCTACCGCGTTCTGGCGGTGAGCGAATATCCGCTCTTTGCGTCGCTGCTGGCGCTTGCCGTCTTGCTTCTAGGCCTCAGCGCCATGTGGGTGCGCGAGGGGCGCTGATATCGCCTTGAAGCGATGGGGCGGCAGCACCAGCCCATGGGCCTTGGCAAGCGAGCCTTCCACCAATTCAAGATACATGAAGCGGTCAGGATTGACCGGGCCCGGCAACAGCAATTGGCCTTCCGGCAGTTTTTGGAATCCAACCCGCGCATAATAGGGTGCATCGCCGACAAGAATTACCAATCCGTATCCCGCAGCCTTCGCCCGCTGCAGCCCTTCAAGCATCAGCGCACGCCCCACGCCAATATTCTGTCTTTGTGGATTAACAACCAGCGGACCCAGCAGCAAGGCGGGACTTCCGCATCCGCCAATGACAAGCGGCCAAAAACTGATTGAGCCGGCAAGCCCAACCTCCGCATCCCTCACCACCAACGAAAGGCCAGGTGCCGGACTGCTGCCTTCACGCAAACGGTAAGAGGTTTTTATCCGCCGATCAATGCCGAAGCTGAGATCAAGCAGATGCTCTATTAGGGAATGGTCAGTAGGTGTCGTATTTTCGACGGTAAACGCGGCGGCCATTGTGATGATATTCCATGTCAGGATTTGGGAGCGCTGGGCCCCTCAATGCAAATCTTGTGAAGGAAACCAAACAGGCTAAAACGGCAAACGTGCTGAAGCAGCACTTGCTCGTCGTCGCAAAGAAATGGTCGCTGACAGGTTCATGGCCACCGCGCATACAAGGCGTTCGCCGCAAGGTCAAGGGCTTACCAATGGGGGGCGATGTCCCGGCCGGTCAAAATTTCATCCAGCCTGCGCCGCGTGCCGCCACTGATTGAGGTTGGCAACTCATTGATGTCGAAGAATTGCGCGTCCGTAATTTCCAGTGAGGGCTTCCACGGTTGGCGGGAAAATTTGTGCAGCACCAGGACAGCCACATGGTCGCCCGGAAACTGGGAGTTGTTCAGGCAAATGCCTCTGAGCATCGGCACTTCTTCCGCAACGATGCCCGCCTCTTCACGAATTTCCCGCTCCGCCGATTGATAAACCGTTTCACCTCGCTCAACGCCGCCACCCGGCAACAGCCACCCCGGCGCGTAGGAGTGCTTCACCAACAGCACCCGCTTTTGCGTGTCAAAAACCGCCGTGCGCGTGCCCAGCGTCATTCCCCGCGTCTGGCGGTAAAATGGTTGCAGCACAACCCGCGATGCAAGCCTGAATGCGTTTCTTTTTATCATGGAAAATTCAAATGCCTTCGCGCCGAGCTTGAGTTCACATTCCATAAGTTCTATTGCTGCATGTCTTAACGCAAAATTGAAGCACATTTCCAGCCATGATTGAATCCATGACAAAAGCAACGAGCAACGGCACTGTGAAAGTGCGGCCGGTTTTGTCTCAGCATGACCAGAAAGTTTTTCTCGATGTGCCGCACACGCTTTATGGCAAAGATTCAAATTGGGTAGCGCCCCTTTATTTTGAGCGCCATGAACATCTTAATCCGAAAAAGAATCCCTATTTTGACCATGCTGATACCCAGCTTTTCGTCGCGGAAAGAGACGGGAAAGCCGTGGGGCGCATTTCGGCGCAAATCGACCAGCTGCATCTTGAGCGCTACAAGGACGCCACGGGCCAGTTTGGCTTTCTCGAAGCCATTGACGACGCACAGGTTTTTGCCGCGCTTTTTGAAACTGCCGAGAAATGGCTAAAATCCCGTAACATCAAACGCGTGCGCGGCCCATTCAGTTTTTCGATAAATGACGAGATGGGGCTTTTGATTGATGGCTTTGATACGCCCCCCAACATGTTGATGGGTCATGCCCTTCCCTATTACCGGAAACAGATCGAAGCCAGGGGGTTCACCAAGGCAAAGGATGTAATCGCCTACTTCCTTGACAACCATGACCCGCTGCCCCGAAGCATGGCTGCCGCCTACGAACGTGCGATGAAGTCACCCCACATCGAGGTGCGCCCGCTCGACAAGAAAAACCTCTCCCGTGATCTTGGCATTATCCTGTCGATCCATACCGATGCCTGGTCAGACAATTGGGGCTTTGTTCCCTTCACAGCCAAAGAGCTCAAGGTTTTGGGTGACAATCTTAAAATCCTGGTGTCCAGGGAATATATCGCCATCGCAAGTTACAAAGGTGTGCCTGCCGCCTTCGCAGTAACGCTTCCCAACATCAACGACTGGATCACGGGCCTCGGCGGGAAGTTGCTGCCCTTTGGCTGGGCCAAGGTCATGTGGAATCTTTTTGCCCGACCGCCGAAGTCTGTGCGCATGCCGCTGATGGGTGTACGTAGGGAATTTCATGGTACGCTGACAGGTTCATCCCTCGCACTGGCAGTCATCGAAACAGTTCGCCGCTATCACATATCGCGCGGCACGAGAAATGGTGAGCTGTCGTGGATACTGGAAGATAATATGCCCATGCGCCATATTCTTGAAGCGCTGGGCGCAAGACCGTACAAAACCTATCGCATTTACGAAAAATCGCTTTAATGCCGGTAATGTGGACTGCACTGATCATGGCTGCAGGCCGGGGGCCGGATGATCCCATGGCAAAGGCGTTTGGTGTCAGCCACAAATGCACGTTGCCTGTTTTGGGCGCTCCAATGTTGAAGCGCGTTGTTGAAACCTTGCGCAACTCCCGGTCAATCAGGTCCATTTCTGTTTCAATCGAAGATTCTTCAATTGCCGCGAAAGCAATGGGTGCAGATTTTGAGGGCCTCGATTATGTCACTTCAGAAATCTCGGCACCCCTCTCAGCCCTTGCGGCAATAAAGAAAAACCCGGCCTATCCTATACTCATTACCACAGCCGACCACGCCTTGCTGACACCCGCCATGGTCGCACATTTCTGCAACGAGGCTGAACAAAATGGTGCCGATTTTTCTGCTGGCCTTGCCCGCGCCGAAGTGATTCGGGCCGCCTACCCGCAATCAGTGCGCACGTTTTTCAAGTTCAAGAATGACCGCGTATCCGGCTGCAACCTTTTTGCCATTCAAAATGACAAGGGATTGCGCATCCTTGAACAGTGGAAATACCTTGAGAGCGTCCGCAAAAAACCTTGGCGGCTTGTTGCCGCTTTTGGGCCATCGGCGCTGATATGTTTCATCCTGGGCAGAATGTCGCTCAATGATGTGTTCGCGATTGTTTCCAAGCGGCTTGATCTCAGTGCGAAGCCGGTGCTGATGCCTTTTGCGGAGGCAGCCATTGATGTCGACAAGCCGAGCGACCTTGAACTCGCGGAGCAGATCCTGAAGAATCGTAAGGGTTAAGGCCAACTCGCCACGAGTTGCCGGGCCTGTTGCAGATCCACCGGAAAATCCACTTCACACCATTTAAGGCCGTCAATCGGAATTGTTCTGACATCAATTTTCTTAGCCAATGAACCGATGGCCGAGGGGAACCATTGCTTCAGCGAATGCGGATCGCGCATGGAATGTTCCAGCACATCAACATAGGCTTGCGCACCGCCGCCGCGGAAAACGTAAAAACCGATGGCCTCTGCATCAACTGTGTCAACTGGCAGGGTCTTGCCGATTTCGGTGAGACGTCCACGATCGAGGATGACTTTCATATCATCTGAATCGTAGGCCTGCTTCAAATTGATGGCGACGCTGAGCGCGGCAGGCGGTGCGGTCAGTAGCTTTTCCACAAGATCACTCCGGAAAACATTGTCGCCGTTGACTTGAATGAAATCGCCCGTCATGGCTTCCCGCGCCATCCAGCAACTCGCAAGATTGTCGGCCACCGCATAGAAGGGGTTGAACACCGTGGCGATCGTCAAATCAAGGCGGCGTGCGATATGCGCCAAAGCGTCTTCCATGCGCTGTGCCGCATAGCCCACAATAACGGTAAAGTCCTTGATGCCATTGGCGGCAAAAGCCTCGATCTGGCGCTCAACTAGGGTTTTCCCCCCAATATCGAGAAGTGCCTTTGGAACTTCCTGGGTTAAGGGCAAGAGCCGTTTTCCCTGGCCCGCTGCTAGAATAACTACACGCACAATGCTTGAATCCACGCCTGTCTAGAGAGTAAGTACAAAGCTCAATCGCATTCGATTCACGAGAAGTCAACGGAACTAAGTTTTGGTCTTAACCCTCGCCCATTTATCGGATGTCCATCTTGGTCCCCTGCCATCTGACGCGGCGTGGAAGGATTTTGCGCCGAAGCGAATTATTGGCTCCCTGTCGTGGAATTTTAAAAGAAGCAGCCTTCACAGTACGGCAATTTCGGACGCCCTCACTGCCGATATCAAAGCGGCAAATCCAAGCCATGTGGCGTTTACTGGCGACCTCATCAATGTTGCTGCACTCGCGGAATTTCCCCGTGCAGCGCAATGGATGCGAGACTTTGGCGATCCCCGCTGGATTTCCTTTGTTCCAGGAAACCACGATGCCTATGTGCAGGTGAAATGGGAAGAGGGCCTCCATCATCTGGCACCCTACATGACTGGCGACATGACCATCAAAGGCGCGCACACCTCGTTTCACAATGCGGCGGGCTTTCCCTATGTGAGGTTGCGCCGCAACTTGGCGCTCATCGGCCTGACCTCAGGCGAACCGCAATCGCCTTTCAAGGCAGGCGGACATCTGGGGTCTGCACAACTTGAGTTACTGTCGGGTCTGTTGCAAAGCCTCAAAAAGCGTGGCTACTACCGCGCCGTGATGATCCACCACCCGCCGCTTCCGAACCTGGCGCCCAGCCGCAAGGCGCTAAAAGATGCAAAAGCACTCACCGGCGTGCTCCAAAAACACGGCGCGGAATTGGTGATACACGGTCACAACCACTCGGAAATGCTAAACCTGATTGATGGCCCCACCGGAAAAATTCCGATTGTCGGCACACCCTCTGCTTCTTTTAAGGGCAATGATAAGCATGATCCTGCCGCCTGGAACCTCTACAAAATGAGCCGCCATGCTGGGAAATGGCAAACCAAGATGACTGTTCGCAGCTTTGACGCTGCAACGGGCACATTTTATACCAAACGCCAGTTCACTCTTCCTTCTTGAACCAGCTTTGCGCTAAATTGGAGGGATGAACGGCACTTTGCAGAAATTTGGCTATCCCCAAAGCCTCGTCAAGGAACATGACCACTGGTGCATTCTGTTGCGCCCGCAACAAGTGACGCTGGCGAGCCTTGTGCTGGCCGCAAAATCTCCGGCAACCGCTTTTTCCGATTTGCCGCCGCCAGCCTTCACCGAACTTTCCATCATCATCCCGGAAATTGAACGCAGCCTGCAAAGGTTTAATCCCTATAACAAGATCAATTATCTCATGCTAATGATGGTTGACCCCCACGTTCACATGCATGTCTTGCCGCGCTATGAGAATCCGCAATTCTTTGATGGCATCGAGTTCAAGGACATGGGCTGGCCCGGCCAGCCTGACCTGAAGTCCGCCCCGGAGTTACCTGACAAAGTTCAAAAAAACCTGTTATGGAACCTGCAAATGCGGCTATCCGGAGAATCATAGACCAGTGCTGACCATCATCGACCGATATGTCTTGCGGCAGGTTGCGAAACCATTGGCCACAGCCATGGCTATTGGCTTGTTGATGCTGCTGGCGGAAAGGCTGGTTCGCCTGCTGGATACGACGCTTGGCAAGAAAAATTCATTTGGCGTTGTATTTGAACTGCTGGCCTATCTCGTGCCCCACTATTTGGGAACAGCAATTCCTGCCGCCTTGTTCCTCGGGCTGCTCTATGGCTTCAGCAAGCTTTCCAAGGATAGCGAGATTGACGCAGTCATGGCAAGCGGAAGCGGACTGTTCCGGCTGACGCGTCCTGTCATCTTACTGTCTTTTATTTTGGCCGCGATTTCGCTTTTTATCGTCGGCTGGCTGCAACCGCAAACCCGTTACGCCTATCGTTCGGTTCTGTTTAATGTAAAAAATGTTGAAGTCTTCTATCTCGCCGAAGAAGGTGTCTTCATGCAGGCAGGGTCGCGCACTTTCATTCTAGATAAGCTCGACCGCGCTAGCAACACTTTCGATCACGTGTTCCTGTTTGACTATAAGGGGCCGAGCGGACTGGAAACACTGACGGCTTCCTCTGGCGTGTTAATTCCTGTTGAAGGGCAACGCCGCCCGGTGCTGAGGCTTAACAATGGCCACAGGTTAAAAATCGAGCGCTGGCCAACCCTTGATAACACAGGAGACATTCCGCAGGCCAACATTGCGGAATTTGATACAACCGATACCCCCTTGGGCAAGATTTCGGAAAGCCTTTTCAGGCCACGGGGCGAAGACGAACGCGAGCTGACATTGCCTGAACTATACACCCAACTCGATAAGCCGCCACAAGGTGCCACGCGCAACTCCATGATTTCTGAATTGCACAAACGGATAGTGAATGTAATTACACTCTTCATGTTGCCACTTCTTGCCCTGCCTTTTGCAATTGGCCGTCAGCGCAGCCAGCGCGGCTATCGTTTTGGCATTGCCCTGACACTCGTTGTGGCATACCACGAAATTATTGAACAGGGAGCGGTTGCAACAAAAGCCAACGGTTGGTCACCGTGGATAAGCATGTGGCTGCCATTCGCATTGATAACCATCTTTGCGCTGTGGCGTTTTTACAGGGTTTGTTTCACCCTGGCACCAGATCGCATCGGCACCGCCATTGATAACGCTGGCTCAGTGTTGAACCGGCTTTGGTTGCCATTGGCTCGCCGTATCGGAATTGGAGCCAACCCATGAAAATAGTTGGTGCCATGCTGACGCGTATGATCATGACGCGCTTTCTGGCAATTTTGATCGGCATTACGCTCTTCGTGATAACGCTTGAAATTGTTTCCTATGCGAAAGAGATTTTGGCATTGGACAACGGCCACAGCAGCATCATGCTGACCTACATGCTTTATCGGTCGCCTGCCACACTGGCTACGTTTCTTCCAATGAGCGTGCTGCTGGCGTTACTGCTCACACTTACTGAACTTAGCTACCGCAACGAGATATCAGCGATTTGGGCAACGGGTGCTTCGCCCCTTCGCATTATTGTTATGCTTCTGCCGATTGCCTTTGTCGCAGGAGGGCTGAATTTTTTGTTGAATGATCAAGCCATCCCCGCAACGGCGCCTCAACTGAAGGATTGGGGCATCGCGGACTATGGCGAGAAAAAACTGAAAGTGGGGGAACGCGATCCCATCTGGATGCGATCTGGCACCGATATTCTGAGGGCCGCTTCCTCCAATACCGATTCAACCCAACTCGAAGACGTTATCATTTTCCGCCGGGAAGCAAATGGCATCCTGCGTGAACAAATTGTGGCCAAGTCAGCTTCACTGAGTGGTGAACGCTGGGAACTTAAGAATGTGATTGTCTATTATCGTGACAATCTTCCGCCCAACCGGCTTGACAACCTTGTTTATTCCGGCGCTATGAAGCCCGCTGCCGCCGGTGCCCGCTCTGGCGACCCCGAAGAAATGACATTTTCCGATCTTAACTATTTTATTGCAAACTCCGGCTTCGGCATCCGCCCTCCCTGGGTTTATGAAACCTGGCGCCAGAAACGTGTATCGCTGTTTTTCTCGGCTCTTGCGATGATTGCGTTATGTGTTCCGTTGGCCAGCCGGTTTCGGCGGGGAGGAGGCATGGGCATGTTATTCGTTATGGGCGTTGGATTGGGTTTCCTGTTTTTCATTGTGGATGGAATTGCCGTAACAATGGGCGAGCTGGGGTTTGTGCAGCCCTGGTTGGCGGCATGGATGCCTGTTATGAGTTTTGGTGCCTTGGCAGTGGCCTTGGGCATTCGCATGGACCGGGTTTAGAATGACAACGAAGCCAAAGGCCAGGTTGGCCAAAAAACCAAAAGCCATAACAGCCGCAAAAGCCGTAGCGAAGCCAAGGCCGGTGTTAGTTGAGGTACCTTCGCCCATAGCGCGTGAGGTAAACTTCAATCCGGTCCTTCACATTGTTGGCGCTAATGATCGCAGCCTTTGGTCGCTCTCCCTCTCTGACCGGCTCGCCAAACAGTTTTCGAAGGCTGGCGTAATCGAGATCGTAGATGAAGCCAGGGCCCTTCAGCATACGGGGCCTGTTGTTCTGGTGCGCGCTGATGCAGTCATTGACCAGCCGCTTATTTCAATAATTCCCAAACGGCCAAACTTCTTATTGCTCAGCGATGATGTGGACAATCCTCTGCCGCTCGCTGCCTGTGTGAGAAGTGCGGATGTGAAAGCGGCGATTGATGTGCTGAATGGAAATCAGCCGGCATCGTCGGCGAAATTGCTGGCGCGCACGCCTTCCCAGCTGGGTGCGGATTTCTGGAAGGTTTTGCGCAAACGCGAAACACCCTATGCCATGGCGCTGACGCCTGAAAACCAGTCAACCGTCGAATGGCGCATGTTCATGGGCACCTACAAGGGTGCCACTGACCTCGTGACAAAACATCTTTGGCCAACACCGGCGTTTTATACCACAAGGTTTCTGGCGCCACTTGGCGTGACGCCTAACATGGTAACCACCGTCGGCGCCACCATGACAGCACTGGCCTTCTGGTTCTTTCTGCGAGGCCAATTCGTGCCGGGGCTGCTTGCGGCTTGGGCCATGACATTTCTGGATACGGTGGATGGCAAGCTCGCCCGCACGACGTTGACCGCCAGCAAGTGGGGAGACGTATTTGACCATGGAATTGACCTCATCCACCCGCCCTTCTGGTATATCGCCTGGGCGACAGGCCTCTTCGCCACGGGAACCCAATGGAGTGGCCAGCTATTCTGGCTTGTCATGGCTGCCATTCTTGGCGGGTACGTATTGCAGCGTGTCATTGAAGGAATAGCCATCAAATGGCTCTCGCTGGAAATTCACATCTGGCGGCCCATAGACACATTGTTCCGCCAGGTTACGGCGCGGCGCAATCCAAATCTTGTGTTGCTCACCATGTTTACGATAGCCGGACGACCCGATTGGGGTTTGCTTGCCGTTGCGGTTTGGACAGTTGCCTGCCTCGCGCTGCACACCGTACAAATCGTTCAGGCTTTCAATGAAAAACGCCAAAACGGCACGCTCTCATCATGGATGACCAAACCTTGAAACGGGCAGGCCTCTTGGTAAATCCGCTGTCCGGGAAATCAAGCGGCAAGGGCTTGAAACTTGCTGCAATGCTGAAAGCCAGTCCAAAAATCCCAACTCATGTGCTTGGAAATTTCGAATCCTTGCCCGAAGTCTTGCGGAGCTTTGCGAGAGAGGGCGTAACCGATCTTTTTATCAGTTCAGGTGACGGAACCATCCAGGCCATTCAGACAGAACTGGCCGAGCGCAACCCGTTTGATAAATTGCCGCGACTTGGGTTGTTTTCCCACGGCACAACGAACATGACTGCCGCTGATCTCGGCTTTCGCCACCATTCCCTGCGCGCACAAGCTGAGTTCATGACCAATCTCGAGGCAACGCATATGCGCGAACGGCCAACATTACGCGTCGTAAATCCTGCCGATGGCTATGTGCGCCACGGCATGTTTTTGGGAACGGGTGCCGCCTCGGAGGCTACGCTTTTCTGCCAGCGCGCCTTCAATGCCAAAGGCGTGAAAGGCAACTGGGCTACCTTCGCAACGCTGGGCGGCGCTGCGATGCGCACCGTGTTCACCAAGCCAAACCCGCATGATGCGAACCGGCTTGACCGCCCCTATTCGCTTGAGATCACAAGCGGTGGCGATCTGCGGTCCACCGGCTCGCACCTGCTCATGCTGTCAACAACTCTTGAAAAACTGATCTTGGGGGCGCGACCCTTCTGGGGGGAAAAGACGGGCTCCATTCGCACTTCCGTCTTCCCTTACCCCGTGCCCAGCATCGCCCGCTGGCTGCTTCCCATCATGTACGGCGGCGAAAGGCGGAAAATGCCCGAAGGTGCATTGAGTTTTTCCAGCCAAAGCCTGGAAGTATCCAGCCCAATCGATTACGTGATTGACGGGGAATTTTTCAGTGGCCCGCAGGAAGAACCGCTAAAGGTGGAAACCGGCCCCATTTTCACCTATCTCTGTGGCTGATGGATGTAATCGAAAACAACCTGGAAAAATTTTGTGAGCGCGCGCTTTCCCGCAACGTGCCTCCCGAAGTTCACGCCATGGCTGATTTCTTGAAATCAAGGCACCCCGACGCCGTTGCCATTCTCGCCTATGGTTCCTGCATCAGGGGTGTTGATGTCAAGGAAACGCTTATTGATTTTTATGTGCTGACGGAAACCCTTGCGGACGTGAGTTCAAATATCATCAGCCGCTTGGCCTGCGCTGTCGTGCCACCCAATGTATATTACGCTGAGGCAAAGATTGACGGTGTTAAATTGCGCGCAAAGTATGCTGCGCTTCCGATCGCCATTTTTTCAAACTGGATGCGGCCTAAAACCATAAACCCATACTTCTGGGCCAGATTTTCGCAACCTTCTGCGTTGGTGTTTGTGCGCAATGCAGCAACGCGACAGGCGGTCGTTGCAGCGATTTCTACCGCAACTAGCACCAGTTACGCCAACGCCACATCCCTAACCGCCAGCGTTGACGCACTGGAAATCTGGGCCGCAGGTTTCAGCGCAACTTACGCAACTGAGTTCCGTTCAGAAAAGTACGATCGCGCTGCCCAAATTGTTGCGGCCTATCCTGAATACTACAAAGAGGCGGCGAGTCATTTGCAATCCGCAGCGCCGATTAAGGCCAACCTGGCCTGGCGTAGCGCCGCAGGCAAAATGTGGCAAATCCTTCGTCTCATAAAGGCTGCCTTCACATTTCAGGGTGGTGCCGATTACATGGTGTGGAAAATCGAGCGCCATTCCGGTGAAAAAATAACTCTCACCTCTTGGCAAAAACGGCACCCCATTCTTGCCGGCATGATGCTGTTGCCAACCCTGCTGCGCAAAGGTGCCGTGCGCTAGGCCGCGGCCTTGCTGGCCACCACCTTGCCGAACAACGCAATGATGCGGTCGATGTCATCAAAGCTGTGGGCAGCTGAAACTGAACAGCGAAGCAGGCACAGTTTATTGGGTGTGCCAGGCGGCAATGCAATGTTTACGTAAACACCGGCCTCAATCAACGCATTCCACATGACTATGGTTGAAACTTCATCAGCGCATTTGACGGCGATGACGGGACTTACAATGTCGCACCCGATGTCGAGTCCAAGGGCCTTAAAACCGTTGAACAGCCGTGTTGAATTGGCGCGCAGCCTGTTTCGCCTTTCAGGCTCTGCCGCCAGCTTTTTCACTGCCGCAATCGAGGTGGCGATTGACGCGGGCGAAGAGGAAGCCGTGAACATGTAAGGCCGCATGGCATAGCGCAACGTATCAAACAGCGGATGATTGCCAGCGCCAAAGCCGCCAATGGCCCCCACACTTTTTGAGAACGTGCCGACAACGAAATCAACTGCGTCTTCAAGCCCAGCCTCATCCGCAAGTCCGCGGCCATGGGGACCGAGAACGCCAAAGGAATGGGCTTCATCGGCCAGCAGCTGAAAATCATGCTTTTTTTTCAGTTCGACAAAATCGCTGAGCGGTGCGCGGTCGCCCAGCATCGAATAGATGCCTTCGACAACAACAAGCTTGCCGCCCTCCTCGCCTTCGGAGCGCGCCATGCGCTTGTCCAGATCTGCCGCATCATTGTGACGGAAACGCACGAGTTTGGCGCCCGACAGCGTGCAGCCATCATAGATGGAGGAATGCGAGTCAGCGTCGAGATAGATGGTGTCCTTGGGCCCTGCGAGGCCTGACATCATTCCCAAGTTCGCCTGATAGCCTGTGGTGAAAACGATGCAGTGCCTGCGCTTGAGAAACTTCCCCAACTCACGCTCAAGTTCCGTATGCAGACAATAGCTGCCATTCGCGATGCGCGAGCCCGTGGTACCGGTGCCGAACGCCGCCATTGCGTCCTGGCCCGCCTTGATGCAATCCGCATCCATGGTGATGCCCATGTAATTGTTGGTTCCAGCCAGGATGGTTTCGCGGCCATTGATCATGGCGCGCGTGGGTGAAATGATCTGGTCATTGGTGAGGCCAACCGCATTCACTCCCATCGACATCATGCGCGTGTGGCGCTCAACAATGCCTTTGTGCTTGTCAAAGAGGTCAATCATGGGTATCAGGCCTTCTTGGTTCGGGCTTCAACAACAGCGGCAAGATCGCCAATGCTGCGGGTTTCAGATACGACATTGAGCGGAATCTCAATGTCGTAATGGTCTTCAACTTCCATCACAAAATCCATCACCGCAACAGAATCAATATTCAGGTCGGCTGAAATATCCGTATCCGGCGTCAGCGCCTTGCCGTTCGAATTGAAAGGTTCAAGAAGTTTACAGATTTGATCAATGGTATCTTGTGAAGCGCCCATTTATTTTCAGCTCGCAGTTTTATGTTTGCTTGAGGTTTGCGGCAACCAGCCGGACTGCCGATACCAATCAACTGTTGTGGCAAATCCTTGTTCGAAACCAGTGGGAGCTTTTAGCGGCCAACCCTCGCCCCTGGCAACCCAATCCTCATGATAAAGTTCGCGCATTTTCTCAACCGATATCATTGAAGGTTTCCCCGCCGCTTTTGCAAACACTTCAACGACGGAGGCAGCGCCCATCGCTACAACCCTTGGAAGAAATAACGGATGGATGTTCTTGTATTCAGTTTGAGCGGCAATACGCACAAGATCAGGCCACGTGTAGCCATTGCGCCGGCCATCATCCAATTCAAAAATGCCAGTTCTTTGGTCAGCGGCGGCAGCAACAACCACCCGTGCCAAATCTTCAACGAAGATCATCGAAAATCGTGAGCCTGCCCGCCCCGGAATCAGCGCTATTGATTGGGTTAGCGCCCGCAGCAACGGAAATGTTGCCTTGTCGCCAGGCCCATAAACTGCTGGCGGGCGCAGTATGACAACAGACATTTTGTTTGTGAAACTTTTCAATGCTTCTTCTGCTGAATTCTTGCTGGCACCGTACGAGGAAAGCTGCGGTTCACGCGCGCTTAACGTTGAGATATGAACAAACCGCTTCACCTTGTTCCGGGTAGCCGCCTCTGCGACGTTCCGCGTGCCTGATTCATTCGCCGCGAAATAGCCGTCGCGCTTTGGCGCATTTACGGCGCCAGCGAGATGGATTACAACTTCCACCCCATTGCACAGATTATCAAGCGCTGCGGCATCTTCCAGGTCACCATGCACCGTGTGGAATTTCGACGGAAAATTTGCCAGAGCCGGATTGCGCACAAGCGCTGTCACAGTGTGTTTGCCTGAATCCAGCAGCGCAACAACATGTCGGCCAACAAAACCTGTGGCTCCGGTAAGGGCAATCTTCATGAGTTAAATTATCTTCGTCTGCGCAATGAAATCTACTGCGCGGCCAACAGGAATTCACCGGCACCTGAAGGATACCCGGTGTGTTATCTCAACCAGTTCGCCAGACACAAATTTTTGTTTTGCGCCAGCCCGCGAAAGCTTGCCGGAAGACGTGAAGGGAAGGCTCTTGGGCGGCACGAGGATAACGGCGCATTCAACGCCAGCGCTGTGATGCACCACGGCGGAAACTTCGCGCCGCAGCTTTTCGATTTCGGCTTTATCAGTCGCACGGCATTGCACCAGAACCACAACATCATCATCGCCATCTTCGCCCTCAACGGCAAAGGCTGCAACATCGCCCGACTTCAGCGGCTCAACCTGTTCAGCTGCCCATTCAATATCCTGCGGCCAGATGTTGCGGCCATTGTGCAGGATCAAATCCTTGGCGCGGCCGGTGATGACAATTTCACCATCCAGCATATAGCCCATGTCGCCCGTGGCCAGATAGCCGTCCGCATCAATCACCGCGTCGGTGGCTTCGCTGTTATGGTAATAGCCGGACATTAGACTCGGGCCCTTGACGAAGATATGGCCGATATCACGGTCAGCAAGCGTGCGACCCGATTCATCGCGAACCAGCATTTCATGGCCCGGCAATGGCCTGCCACACACCACAAAACTGCGCACCGTATCTGTTGCCTGCGTGGCACTTGCGGGAACGGCACGGCCCGAATTCTTATAAGCTGACTTGTCAATCGTATCGATACGCAACGGCTTCGCTACATCGCTGAATGAAACAGCAAGGGTTGATTCCGCCATGCCGTAGCTTGGCATGAATGCATTCTGGTCGAATCCAGCAACGGAAAGTGCATCGCTAAAATGCTTGAGCACATCTGCGCGGACCATGTCGCCGCCAATGCCTGCCGCGCGCCAGTTGCTGAGATCAAGTGTGACCGCCTCGCCATTGATGCGGCGCGCGGCAAGATCGTAACCAAAGCTTGGCGAGTAGGAAACCGTTGACTTGTTTTCTGACATCAGACGTAGCCACAGGGCGGGCCGGCGCGCAAAAGAAGGCGTTGAAATATAATCAACCGTCACCTGCCCCATCATGGGCGACAGGCAGAAACCGACGAGCCCCATGTCATGGTAGAGTGGCAGCCAGGAAAACGCGCGGTCACTTGGCGTTACCCGCAAACCATCGCGCAGGATGCCTTGCGTATTTGCCATAATTGCCTTCTGCGTAATCAAAACGCCCTTGGGATCCGATGTTGAGCCAGAGGAATATTGAATATAGGCCACGTCATCAGGCCCAAAAGCCTGCAACTTGACCAGTGATTCAGGCAGCGCCTGCAATGCATCATACGTCAGGACTTTCCCAACGCTGGCGCCCGCCGCACCAGCGCGAACATGGCCTTCAAGATCAGTTGATGTGATAACCGCGCAGGCCTTGGCTGCCCGCAACATGCCGTTGACGCGCTCGATATAGGCTTCCTTGCCTCCGATATACATGGTGTAGGGCATGGGGCATGGAACGAGGCCTGCATACTGGCAGCCAAAAAACACGGCCATGAAATCCGGTCCGGTCTCTGCAATCACGGCAACCCGGTCGCCGCGTTTCAGGCCGGCAGAAACCAGCTTGCGGGCCGTCATCAGCGCCCGCTTGCGCAAATCGGCATAAGTCAGGACATGGGTAAGAACGCCCTTGGCCGAATAGAAATTGAAACCGGTAACACCCTGCGCCGCGTAATCAAGGCCTTCATGAATGGTGCTGAATCCGCCAAGTTTTTGCTCGAGATCCCGGTTCGCCCGTGGCGTGCGCACCAATTGCGCCACCGTGTCAAAATCTTGCTTCACCGCATGCACGTTCATTAATTATCCCCTGGGATTCCTTGCTGTCAATAAGACCCGACAACCTCTCGCGAATCCACTTATGCCCGTAGCCTGAATATCAAGCGCCAGCCACCAAACGAAATCAAATGGTGTTTCAAATTGTAACGAATGGGCGAAAGGCTAAAACCTGAGTTTTCCCAATAGGATAGCTGCCACGAGCAGAACCAGCAGGCCGAGCATGAAACCGCTCAGCCAAGCGTAAATTATGGCCCCGCTGGAATACAGGTCGGCAGGCCTGAAAATGGGCGGGGCTTGAACCACGCTGCGCTCGCGCACAATCATCCGGTGGGCAAGGTAGGTTTTGAGATAGCCCAGCATTTCCGCACGATTGGAAGTTTCAAACAACGCTTCCCGCCCGCCCTGGTTATCCTGCACCAGCCGATACGTGCGATAATCCGGTTCCATAACGATGCTGGAAATCAGATCAATCCATAGGCGGGGCGATTCCCCGGGCA
The DNA here is from genome assembly GCA_963763635.1 of uncultured Alphaproteobacteria bacterium. Lineage (GTDB taxonomy): Bacteria > Pseudomonadota > Alphaproteobacteria > Rhizobiales > Aestuariivirgaceae > Aestuariivirga. Next base: position 17,600 of record CAVXPO010000005.1, on the reverse strand, counting down.
CCAGTGCCAAATCGAACAACTTGGATGCTTCGGGGGTTGCCGAAATGATGGGGGCAATTTCTTCCTTCAGCACCTGCAGGCGCAAGGATTTCGAATCCTTAATGCCAAGCACGGCCTCAAGATGGGCTGCTTCTGCCAAACGAGCCTTGCGCAATGCGCCGCTCAGATCGTCATGCTGTGCCACAAAATACTCTCCAAACCCGCAAACTGTATCAGAAAAGAACAGTATTCTACCCAAACTGCAAGTCAGGAATTTAGCAGCACAAACGATGCCAATAGGGCACCAACAGGAAAATCAGATGCCGCAAGAGGCAGGCAAAGATGCCTTTCCAAACCACAATTCAAACGTATTGGCCCGGGATTTGGCAGCACTACCTTCAACCGCCGAAAGATCCTTGAGCGCGAGTGGCAATCCAACATCACGGAATATCTTGGCCAGTTCTTCGCCGCGCACAACGTCCGTGGAACGGAAAACCCGCAGCTCATGGACATCGCCACTCCAGGTAGCGCGCGCAAAACCTGGTACCACGATATTGGTGCGATCAGTATCCTTAACCTTTGCCAGCAAGAAGCCGACACATTGGCGCTGCTTGTCATTCATCGCATGAATGAAAACGCGGCTCGGCATGCGCTCCTGCGCCTCCCTGAAAGTTTCTGCAACTTTTGGATTTTCAGCCGATGCCTTAAACAATGCCTGTTCCATCAGCGGCAGCAATTCCTTGTCGGCAGAGGAGTTCGCATAGGACAGCTGCGCCGCCACGAATTCCACCGGCACCTTGTCGTTCTTGAGCAGGTACTCAAACATCGCCACGCCATATTTTCGCCGCTCCGGATTTTGGTCGCTGACGAGGTCAATCATGGTTTTGAGGTCATTCAGGTTTTGTTGCCACCGCGTGTAATAAAGCCCGGTTCCGGCTACTGACACCGGGATCATCACTGTCGCCAAAAGCTGCACTACCATCTCACGAAAGGGCCGCGCTGTTGCTGTCATTCTGGTCTCCGATTTTGCACTGGCATTAGGCTATTTGCCGATTCGGTGGAATGGTTTTACCACCAATGCCAGCAGGCCTTCGTCGCGCTTTCCTTCTACGCCAATGGGCAGTTCTTCAGTTCTCACCGTCTTGCTTCTGCTGCCAAACAGCCTGTCCCACACCGAAAGAAATGTGGCGTAATTTGAATCCGTATCAGCCCGCAAGGCGTGATGATGCACCCAATGGATTGAAGGCGTGACGATGATCATCGCGAGCAGCTTTTCGGCACGCGGCGGCAATCGCACATTTGAATGGTGGAAAACCGTGGCAAGCACAATGAAGGTTTCAAACACCAGTACGCTGGACAGGGGAATGGCCAGCAGAAAAATGACACCCGCCCTCACCAGCGAAGAAAGTAGCACTTCGCCAAAGTGAAACCGCAATGCTGAACTTGCATCGAGCGTTTCATCAAGATGATGCACCTCATGAAAGCGCCAGAGAAAGGGAATGAGATGATTGGCGCGGTGCCACCAATAGATCCACGCATCAAGCAAAATGAGATCAAGGGCAAGGCCTGTCCACCCGTTCCACCAATCCGGCCGCCAGTCCAGTGCCCATTGTGCCGCAAACAATGAAACGGGGATAACAACCAGCGGCGATAGCAAAGCATTTGTAGCCGCCAGCGAGAAATTCTTGACCACCCGTAAAACACCGCCCAACGACGGCGCAAAGGGAAACAATCGCTCGAGCACCAGCATGGCCGCAACAAAGCCTGCAACAACCATTGCCTTGTATTCAAACAGCGCCAGGAATCTCTCCATCAATCCTCTTCTGTCGTCCTGCCCAACGCGGGGCGAACACCACGATTGAGGACGTAAGCAGTCACCCATGGCATGAACAGCACCATGCCACCATAGCGCGCCACCTGATGGGCAGCCACGTAGGCGGGGTCAAGATTAAGCGCAAATGCAATGATTGTCATGGCTTCCAGCCCGCCAGGTGCAAAGGCAAGCAGCGTCAGCGCGAACGGCAATCCCGCTATATGGCTCGTGATGGCCGCACCGGTTACGGCAATAACCATTGCAATCACAAAACCCGCAACACCATCAAGAAACGTTTCGCGCAGCTCCAGAAATGAAATGCCCTGGAAGCGCAACCCAATCATGACGCCCAGAATGATGTTAGCAGGAATGAGAATGGAATTTGGCGCGGCCCCATGAACCACGCCGCCCAAACCCAATGCGGCGCTGACGAGCGCCGGGCCAAGAATGAGTCCGGCCGGAATTTTCAGGCGGTCAAACAACAGGCCTGCGACGCCAGATGCCACCACCAACAGAATAATCTCAAGCGGATTTCCCATCGCGGCCTCGGTAAAAGCGTGTGGGGGCGCGGGCGACATAAATGTGATAACTGCAGGCAATGCCGCAATCAGGAAAAACAGCCGCACGCATTGCGCAATGGTAACGCGCCGCATGTCAGCGCCCAAGTTGGTTGCGAGCAGAATGACCAGTGACAGGGCGCCCGGCAGGCTGGCAAATAGAGCAGTCGCGCGGTCCCAATTCCTGTACCGCCGATAGTAGAAGGCACAAGTCCAAACAACGATCACAACGGTAATTGCCAAACACAGGATACTGAGCGGCCATTGCGCGGCGCGCCGTAGGGTTTCAGAATTGACCGCCGTTCCAGTTTGCACGCCAAGCAAAATAAAGGCGAGCGTTCTGAGTGTTTCGGGCAATTCAAGCTTCTGGCTTGCGTAAATTGCTATTGTTGTTGCAATCAAGCTGCCAGCAAGCCACGGCGCTGGTATGCCAAGCAAATAACATAAAGAGCCGCCCCCTGCTCCGATCACGATGGCGCGTAACACGTTCATTTGCGCGCATCGGATTTCGGTTCAATACCAGTAACTTCCATCACTATCCTGAAACCTTTGTTAAAGGCAAAAATCACAATGGCCTGATCATCCGGTCCGGATGATAGGAAGCGATCAAATTGTCACGCTGGCCATTCAGCAACTCCTCCGTTGCGAATAATCCAACAGCAGACGCCAGTGTAATACCTGAATGCATAACGGCAAGATAGAGTCCTGCACGGTTCTGCGGGCGGCCAATCATCGGAAATCCATCGGCAGGTGTTGGCCTGAAGCCAAGCGTATGAAAATCCATCTCAACATTTTCCGAGCCGGCAACCATGTCCTGCACCAGGTGGTAAAGTGCGCTTGCCGCCATTTCAACATCATCAGGCGGCACATCGCCGGAAAAATTTGTGCCGGCAACCAAGCGGCCCTCGCTGGTTTGCCGCACATGCAATACCGGCGACATAACCAGTCCATGCAGAACTTCCGGCATGGGTTTTGAGTGAACCAGCAGTCCAGGCGGCAGGGTCAGGTCTATTGAAATGCCGATGCTTTCAAGCAACGTGGCCGAACCAGCACCCGCCGCAATCACTACTTCATCGGCATGCAACACGCCGTCATCGAGGACAACGCCCGTCACGCGGCCATCCCCCTCCTCAAGCCATTTAACATTGCCGTTCCTGATAACAGTAGCCCCTAGCGCCTCAGCCCCCGCCAGAAACGCCAGCGCCGTAGCCAAGGGTTCAACCTTCCCCTCTTCCGCTACATGCAAGGCAAAGTCAGGTGGTTGCTTGATGTTGGGTTCCAGCCGAAGCACCTCCCTGCGGTCCACGCGGCGAATGCCGTAGCCCCAGGAAATATGTTCAGCCGCGTAAGCTTCCAGCTTGTCCGGCGGCAAATCCCACAATAAGCCGCCACACCAATTCACCTGCAGTCCCGGCACTTCGCGGTCAATTCGCCGCCACTCCAGCATGGAACGCTCACGCAAGCGGAAAAAAGCCTCCGGAATGCCCCAACTCGCATTAATCCACGCCCATGAGTTGGGCGTTGCAACACCACCAGCATGCTCCGCTTCCAGCACGGTGACATCAGCGCCAGCCTTGACCAGATGCCAAGCAATGGAACTGCCAATAATTCCGGCGCCCACAACAATGATGTGCTTCTTCACCACGGGCTAAATCTTGACGTGGGCGGAGCCTTTAAGCTCCAGCATCTTGCGCGTCTCTTCTGGCGAGGCAACTTCAATCGACAACTCTTCAAGAATGCGGCGCATTTTTGAAACCAGCTCCGCATTCGACGTGGCAAGTTTTCCCTTGCCTATATACAGATTATCTTCAAGGCCCACGCGCACATTCGCCCCCATCGTGGCAGCCATCGTACAGAGTGGAAACTGATAGCGGCCCGCCGCGAGAACCGACCAATGATACAGGTCGCCAAACAGCCGTTCCGCCGTTTCGCGCATCAGCATAACATTTTGTGGATCCGGCCCGATGCCGCCCAGAATGCCAAAAATGGTTTGCACAAACAGCGGCGGCTTCACCAGTTTGCGGTCCAGGAAATGCGCTAGCGTATAGAGATGGCCTACATCATAACACTCAAACTCGAAACGCGTGCCATGGCCTTCGCCCAGGCGCTGCAGAATTTTCTCAATATCGCCAAACGTGTTGCGGAAGATGTAATCCTTGGAGCCTTCTAGATGGGTGCGTTCCCACTCATGTTTCAAATCCGTGTAGCGCGCCAGCATGGGATAGAGGCCAAAATTCATCGAGCCCATGTTGAGGGATGTCATTTCAGGTGAAAACCGTTCCGCCGCAGCGAGGCGCTGGTCAATCGACATGCCCTGCCCGCCACCGGTGGTAACATTGATGATTGCTTCCGTTGCCTGTTTGATGCGCGGCAGGAATTCATTGTAAACATCGGGCGAAGATTGCGGCCTGCCATCCCCCGGGTCGCGCGCATGCAGGTGCAAAATGGAAGCGCCCGCCGCCGCCGCCGCCGCCGCTTGTGTTGCAATGTCAGTCGCAGTCACCGGCAGATAGGGCGACATGGAAGGCGTGTGGATGGAGCCTGTGATAGCACAGGTCATGATAACTTTAGATTTCGCGCGCATGGGCTTCCCTAAGTTTAGAAACTGCAACATTAATCAAAAGCAGCGCATGCTGTCATGTTATTCTTGGAGGCCTGTGGAGCTTAATCTGGGGCAGTCCGGTGACCACTAATTTCGTCGATGGACAAACGGTAGTAGACTGGGTCCAGCGCGCGTGTTGCGCCATGTAGAATTGTCCTCACATAACCTGGTTCCCACCAAACCGGATGTTGTTGCAACAGGCTATGAGCAAGGTCGCATAATCCCTGCCCTCCGGCAGCCGCAGTCAACTCTTCATAGCGTCCAAAGGCGATAATGCTTGTCCATTGCTGGGGGCTCGTTATTTCGTCGACCTCCACACAAGCCAGGGGATTGGCACGCAGCCATTCAATCTTGCGGCCCACAGTGGAAAAACTATAGATCCATTGATCGTGATAGGCGAAATAGAAGGGTGTGATGTATGGTTGGGAATGGTTGGCGCAGGCAAGCCGGCCAAAACGGTGGCGCGCCAGGAAGTCCAGACTGGTCGGCTTTGTAAGCTCTTCAATGTGCATTTTGAAACTCCTAGATTTCTGCCAATTTTTTTCAAGACGGCAGTTATTGAGATCCGCTTGATCAGAAACTTGCTCAAAATTCAAAGCCTGACAGCAATTTGACCACGTTGCGCCAGATGCATTGGCAGTTCAAGTGGCGATACTTTCCTGAAACAATCCTGCAGGTGCTCCGCCGTCAGGGCATTAAAATTAAGAGCGTGCTAGCACCATGATTTCCGCGTCAGAGACAGTCCGTGACCGCATTTATTGACTCAGTATTCGGCCCGTCCCTAGAAGTGCGGTCGTGCCCATATCCAATAAGGTGCGATCAGCTTACCAGCGCTTCTATCAATGTCTTGTTCTGTCGACGAATGGCAGCGAGCAGTTCCTTGATCGTCATGTCTTCGCGTTTGATGAACTCAATGAACATCATGTTCGTGTTATTGAAGAGCAATTCGCCGACACTTCTGGCATCGATCTCATCTCGGACCAAACCCTGCTGCTGCAGTTTCCTGATAAGATTGCAGGTTTGATCTGCCAATTCCCGGTCAAGAGCGGAAAACGCTTTGCCAAAAGGACTGTCGGGTTGCTGAGTGGACGTTGCAATCGCTTGACGCCACATTTCTTTGCTAAGATAGACCAGAGAGTGCTCGATGTAGGTTGCCACAAGTGCATCAATGGCTTTTTCCACAGTTTTGGGCGGCTTGGCGATAATCTTGAGTCCTGCGGAGAGAACTTCATGAACTTCCATTGACACGATGGCCACAAGGATATCACCCTTGTTTTGAAAGTAATTATAGATTGTGCCAATCGAAACTTCAGCCATGGCAGCTATTTCTTCAATTCTCGCACCCTCATACCCTACGCCGCGAAACAATTCGGCAGCTGCTTCAACAATGCGCAAATTGCGGTCTTGCTTATGTTTTGCACGCAGATTTGACATTGCAATTGTGATTTTCCAGAAATTGAATTGACTCAGTTTTATAATTGGTTCATTTTTTTGGCAAGCAATCAATAGGTCTGGAGGATCAAATGTTATCGACACTCGTCAATTCACTCATGCGGCGCACCGGTATAATGGCATTGGTCTCAGTCGCCCTATCCAGTTTGGCAGTGGTCACATCTGCCAGCGCTCAGGACCTCAATGCTTTGATCTGGTGCGACCACGCAGACCCTGCGCTGTTGAAACCGTTCGAAGACGCCAATGGCATAAAAGTGAATGTGAAAGAATTTGAGGGAACCGGCGCGGGTCTGGCCATTGTCGATCAATCGCAGCCCGGCGATTGGGACGTGATGGTTATCGACTCAATAGATATTCCGCGTGGTGCTGAAAAGGGGCTATTTGAGCCCTTGCCAGAAGATAAATTGCCGTTTGGGGATTTGTTTGCAGAAGTGACAATGGACAGCTCGACAAAGATTGATGGCAAACGCTACGGCATTACAGAAAAGTTTGGTTACAATACCATTGGCTTCAATAACACAAAGGCTGATCCCGAAGATATGAAGTCCATGAGTGCTTTGTTCGACGCAAAGTACAAGGGCCGCATCGCAATTTATGATTATTATCTTCCGGTGATCGGGATGGCGGCTTTGGCCATTGGCAAGAAAACAGCTGATCTGACTGAAGCGGACCTGCCAGCCATCAAGGAAGTATTGCTCAAGATGAAAGCCAACTCGAAATTGGTGGGCGACGTGGCAGCCAGCCAAACGGCTCTTGCAACGGGTGAGGTTGATGTGCTGGTTGGTGGTGGCGAATGGGTAACAGCAGGACTTGCCAAAGAAAATCCTGCCTTGGATTTCTCAATCCCCAAGGAAGGCGCAGTTCTCTGGTCGCAGTCGCTTGCGATGTTTTCCGCCAGCAAGAACAAGGATATGGCCCTCAAGTTCATTCAATACATCATGAGTCCAGAAGGCCAGGCCCGCTTGGCAACCTCATCCTGCTATTGGGGAATGCCTGCCAACAAAACCGCAGCGCTGGACGAAGCACAAAAAAAGACATTACGTTTCGATGAACAGCCTGAATTCTTAAAGCGTGCTCAGCACTATCCAGCACCCAATGCTGATCTCGACAAGAAAATGCAGGATCTCTGGACTGAAATGCTTCAAGCCCAATAATCACGCATTGTGAAAACTGCCACGAACGCGAACCGAACATTGCCATGGGCGTTGGTTTCTCCAGCTCTCATCTGGACACTGCTGTTCTTCGTGGCACCCTTTCTGGCCATGGGACTTCTGAGTCTCACCCTGCAGGATGGCAGCGTGAGTGTTTCAAACTACACACAGTTTTTCGCCAACCCCAGTTATTACCGGGCGATGATCAACTCGCTGGAGGTGACGGTGATCGTAACCTTCATCTCCATCGTTCTGGCTTATCCCTTCGCTTGGATTCTTGCCGAGCAAGTTCCCCTGCGTTGGCAGCGGCTGGCCTTATTGCTCGCAGTGTTGCCATTCTGGACATCCTATGTCGTGCGCTCCTACAGTTGGCTGCTTGTGTTGGCTCAAAAGGGTATCATTAATTCATTCTTGATTGGATCTGGAGTGCTGGCGGAGCCCTTGCAATTGGCCAACACGAGAACAGCCACAATTATCGGATTTGTGCATTTCTTCGTAATGCTGCTGACCCTGACCATCTTTGCAAATCTCAAACAACTCAGTCCCAGCTACCGCAAGGCCGCAGCCGACCTTGGCGCCAACCCGCTTCAGGTCTTTATCCACGTCATACTGCCCCTGACAATTCCGGGCATTATGGTAGGCGCGTTTTTGACCTTTGTGCTGGCAATCGGCGACTACATCACGCCGCAAATTTTGGGCGGCAACAACGAATTGCTTATGCCCCAACTCATCATGATGCAAATAGGGCGCCGGGGAGATTTTCCACTGGCTTCCGCCCTCGCACTGGTGCTCATGGCCGTCGTCACTATCGCCTATATTGCCTGCGCACGCTGGCTTAAAATTGAGCGAAGCTGAAGAATGCAACGCGCCATCCGATATGTGTCTGCGGGATATGCCGTTGCTATTTACCTGTTTATTTTTCTGCCTGTCATCGTGTTGGTTATTTTCTCCCTGCAATCCACGGCATTTCCCGTTCCACCTTTCACGGGCCCATCGCTGCGCTGGTATGGTGACGTCCTCAGCGACAGCCGCCTAACCTCCGCACTTATCAATTCATTGCTTGTGGCAGGCCTTTCATCAATGGCTTCAGTTTCCCTTGGATTCCTGTCCGCCTGGGGTTTTGCGCGATTTATGCTGCCAGGCTCTGCATTGTTGCGGGGCCTCATAACCCTGCCCCTGACTGTCAGCTATCTCATCATTGGCATGGGGCTTGTGGTTATTTTCAATATGGCGGGAGTTCCCAAATCCTTGCTCAGCGTCGGGATTGGCCATGTCGTGATCAACATGCCGCTTTGTTTCGCAATCATCTATAGCCAGATGGGTGATCATCAGATCAATATTGAACGTGCCGCCCGCGACCTCGGCGCCAAGGAATGGCAGGTGCTGTTCATGATCACGGTGCCGGTCATGTGGCCCGCAATTTTTGCGAGCTTCTTCCTTTCGATGACTTTTTCATGGGATGAGTTTGTTATCTCCTTCTTGCTGACGCGCTTTGACACAACCCTTCCCGTTGAAATCTGGAACCTCCTGCGCTCTGGTCTCAACCCAAAAACCAATGCTGTAGGCTCATTGGTCTTTGGCGTCTCCGTCATTCTGGCAATTGCCCTGGAAATAATTCTTTTGCGGCGGAGGCCAACATGACAACCGATCTCGTTGAAGTAAAAAATATCTCACATTGGTTCGGCTCTGCAAAGGTTCTTGACAACGTGTCGCTGACGATTGCACCGGGGAGCTACACAATATTGCTTGGGCCATCAGGTTCCGGAAAGACAACCTTGCTTTCAATATTCGGAGGTTTCCTGGTGCCAAGCGATGGCAGAGTGATCATAGGCGGCCGGGATTGCACGGATGTTCCGCCAGCACAGCGCCCGACGACAACAGTGTTTCAAGACTACGCCCTGTTTCCACACATGACAGTTGCAAACAATGTGGGCTTCGGCCTTCGCATGAAAGGTGTTGCAAAAACCGAGCGTATGCGCCGCGCCCATGAAATGCTTACACTTGTCGGCCTGGCCGAGTCATTCAACAAAAAACCCCATGAATTGTCCGGCGGACAGAGACAACGCGTGGCCTTGGCCCGGGCGCTTGTGGTGGAACCCTCGGTTCTGCTGCTTGATGAACCGCTTGGCGCCCTTGATTTGAAGCTGCGCCGCCAGATGCAGGACGAATTGAAGGCGATACAGCAACGTGTTGGCACTGCATTTGTGCATGTAACCCATGACCAGGAAGAAGCCATGGCGCTGGCCGATCATTGTATCGTCATGAACCAAGGCCGCATTGAGGATGAAGGAGCGCCCGAACGAGTTTACGCCCGTCCCGCCACGCGGTTCAGCGCAGCATTCATGGGCGAAAGCACGCTCATCTCAGGCAAAGTAGCCAAGGCCGAAGGGGATGTTGTAACCGTAATGACCGCATTTGGATCGCTGCCTCTGGCAGCCGTAGCGCAGCCCGGCGCATCAGTTACCTTGGCCGTTCGGCCTGAAAATCTTCAGCTCAGGCGGGATTCGCGCACGATATCGTTTGGAGCCGCAAAAGTATCCTCAGTAACATTCCAAGGCAGTTTCAAGCGAATTATCGCCGAGTCCGACATGATTCAAGGGCAAAGCTTTTTTGCAAGGACTGCGGCTGGATTTGATGTGGCAATCGGCGATACCGTGACGCCCTGTTGCCATCCTCAGGATCTGATTTTGCTAGCGAGCTGAAGCATGATGAAATTTCCCGCTATTGAGGCCAATGCCTGGTATGAAACTATTCGCTTGGGCGGCGACATAACACTGATCCATGAGCCATGGATCAAACCCTTTTATCGCTGCAACATGTGGCACGTGCGCGGACAAGAACGTGATCTCCTGTTCGACAGTGGTCTTGGTCATTTCAGTCTTCGCGATCATGTCGCGTTGGTGACAGAACGGCCGCTGACATGCGTCGCGAGCCATACACACTTCGATCACATCGGCTGCCACCATGAATTCCCGGACCGCTGTGTGCATAGTGCAGAGGCAGAAATTTTGGCTGATCCTCGCGGTGATCGAACACTTGCCTCGCGTTACGCAACCGATGAAATGTTTGACCGGTTACCCGTTGGTTGGAACACCGCAAACTACCAGATCAAAGCCGCTCCCGCACAACGCCTCCTGGAGGAAGGTGACGTCATTGATCTCGGCAGCCGGCATTTTGAAGTTGTGCACACGCCCGGCCATTCTCCCGGCGGCATCGGACTGTTTGAGAAAGCGAGCGGTATATTCCTGTCAGGAGACATTATTTATGACGGTCCACTTATTGACGACACTTATCATTCCAACATCGAAACCTATGTTGATACACTGGAAAGATTGCGCAAGCTGCCTGTGACAGTGGTGCATGGCGGGCATTTTCCAAGCTTTGGCAAAACACGCTTTCACCAGTTGATCGATGAATATGTGTTGGGAAAAAGACAGTTGGGTTGCCACCTGAAATACTAGAGCGCTTCCCGACGAGATGGAATCATCTCGTCGAAAAGGAATTGCTCCAGATCAATATGTTGGAGCATGTCCCGACCGCCAAACCGCTTCACACTTTGGCGGGACATGCTCTAATATAAGTGGCAAGCTACTTTTCTGCCTTGCGTAGTATTCAACATCGGCAAGCTTTCGCTGCAAAGAGGCATTGCCTGCCGGCACCGCGGATGAAATGGGCAACCTGAGGGAATATCTTCCGGATTTGGCGGATCGCCCGCGAGCACAATGCGTTGTTTTTTCCTGCTGGCGTCCATCTCCGGAATGGCTGAAACCAGCGCCTGGGTGTAGGGATGAAGCGGTGAGCCCAACACTTGTTCAGCTTTCCCATATTCCACAATCCGGCCGAGATACATAACGGCTACATCATCACTCACATGCTCAACCACCGAGAGGTCATGGGAAATGAAAATGTAAGACAAATTCAACCGCTTCTTCAAATCAATCAGCAGATTAAGAATCTGCGATTGAATTGAAACATCGAGCGCGGAAACTGGTTCATCCAGCAGAACCAGCTTGGGTTCCAGCGCAATCGCCCGCGCAATTCCAATACGCTGACGCTGGCCACCTGAAAACTCATGGGGATATTTGGCAGCCGCATTGCGGTCAAGTCCTACGAGGTCGAGCAACTGAAGCACTTTGGCATTACGCTCCGCCTTCGTGCCCGCACCATGAATATCGAGAGGCTCAGATATGGTGGCCGATATAGTCATGCGGGGATCAAGTGACGCATAGGGATCCTGAAAGACAATCTGGATTTCACGTCGTCGCTTCCGCATTGCCGCGTTATCAAGTGTCAACAGGTTTTCGCCTTGGAACAAAACCTCGCCAGCAGTTGACTTAACAAGGCGAAGCATCAAACGGGCCAATGTTGATTTGCCGCAACCCGACTCGCCGACAACGCCCAGGGTTTGCCCCCGCTCTACCGCAAGGTTCACCTCATTGACTGCGCGCACCACCGTTTTTCCGTCGCGTGATGGATAGTGTTTTGAAAGGTTGCGCGTCTCGATCAGGGTGGTCATGGCATAGGATTCCAGCAGGCGGCAGCTCTTCCGGCAATTGGCGCAAGCGGCGGCACCTCACTGCGGCATCTATCCATAATGCGCGGGCATCGGTCAGCAAAACTGCAGCCCCTGTCCCGCTGGCCGGGTGATGGAACAAGTCCGGGAATACTCAAGAGGCGTTCACCCTTTTTGGCGCGACGTAGTGATGAACGGATGAGTCCGTCCGTATAGGGATGGCGTGGGTGCGCAAAGATTTCTGATGCCAATCCATTTTCAACAATGCGTCCCGCATACATCACAACCATGTTCCGGCACATCTCAGCAACAATGCCAAGATCATGCGTAATCAGCAAAATGGACAGGCCGAGGTCCCTTTGCAGCGATTGAAGCAGTTCCATGATTTGCGCCTGAATGGTAACATCCAGCGCCGTTGTCGGTTCATCCGCGATCAATAGTTTTGGCTCGCAGACAATTGCCATCGCAATCATCACCCGCTGGCGCAGCCCACCTGAAAGTTCATGTGGATACTGTTCAAGCCGCCGTTCAGCATTCCCAATACCAACTTTTTTTAGTGCATCGATGACCTGCGGCTGTGCTTCGCTATAATTTAATCCGCGGTGCAAAGACAGGGATTCAGCAATTTGCCAGCCAATTCGTTGCGTCGGATTGAGGCTCGTCATGGGCTCCTGAAAAACCATTCCGATCCTGTCGCCCCGCACCTTGCGCATGCGGTTTTCTGGCAACGTTACGAGGTCGTTCCCTTCAAAAATGACCCGCCCATCCTCGACAAAAGATGGCGGGCTGGGCAGAAGCCGCATGATGGTCTGTGCCGTAACGCTTTTGCCACAGCCAGACTCGCCAACAAGGCCAAGAGTTTCCCCACTCGCGAGTTTCAGGCTCACATTGTCGACAACGCGAACCCTTCCCTGCTCCGTGTTAAATCCAACTGACAGCCCTTCGACGCTGAGCAGCGGCTCACCTGTCATTCGAAAACGACGCGTGGGAAATAGAAAGATACAACCCAGTTAGGCATATCAACAATCTCGCTGATGCGGAGATCGCCGCACACACTGCAAAGCATATAGGCATCGACCGGATTCATCTTGTAACGCGCCGAAAGAAGATCGACCATTCCCGAAACGGCAGCTTTGGCGCCTGCCATGAGATCAGGGCCGATGCCCGTGGTTACCTCGTAACCCTTCACGTCCATATGCCTTGCTACAGGCCCGGCCGTGGTAAACCGTGGAAACGCCAGATTGGCACCCTTGATGAGATCAAATTTGGCCGCGAGTGAACACGGGCTTTCAATAGCAGTGCCGCAAACCTCTCCATCGCCCTGCGTTGCGTGTGTATCACCAACACTAAACAGGCCACCTGCCACTTCAACTGGAAGATAGAGCTCCGTGCCAGCGGACATGTCGCGGATGTCCATATTGCCGCCCATGCGCCGCGGTGGAACAATGGAGTGCAGGCCAGCTTCGGCGGGAGCCAACCCGATGGTGCCACAGAACGGCTTGAGCGGCACACGACCACCCGGCCCATACATGGCGGGCGCGAGCGTCTGGGCATCATACTTCCAGATATGCAGTGCGGGATCCTTGAACTGGTCAGCCAGAAGTCCAAAGCCCGGAATATTTGCAGTCCAGCCCCAACCCGATGGGGCAAAATGCAGAAGCGTGACCTTGATGGCATCGCCAGGCTCAGCACCTTCAACATAAACCGGGCCAGCCACAGGATTGACCTTGCCAAAATCCAGGCTCGCGATATCAGCGACAGTTGATTTTGGCGTGAGCTGGCCACCCGAGGAGTCAACCGGATTGAATTCCACCGTTTCGCCCGGTGCAATTCTTGCAACAGGGGGGTTATCCTTGTTCCAGCCAAAATGGCATTGGTGCTGGTGGATCGTGTGATTGTGCTTGTGCATGGAAAACCTTGGCCGCTTTCCCCTCATTTGAGGGGAAAGTCGCTTGCAAGTTGAGTTTATTGTGCGTCTTTCGCGAAGATGTAGTCATAATTCACCGGAATGTGGATAGGATCGGTGAAGAGCGTAGGATCGCCGCCAAGACGGGCCGAATGATAGGTGAAGCGTTTTTCGTTGAAGATCGGTGCCCATGGTGCATCCTTCGAAACATCGTCAAAGATTGCCTTCCATTCCCCAATGCGCGCAGCGGATTGGTCATCCTTGACCATGGCATCAGCATTTCCGGCGCGTGCATCAAGCTCCTTGTTGCAATAGCGTGACCAGTTCCAGCCACCATCTACAGCGCCCGCACAACCGAGAATGCCATAGTAAAAGTTTGCAGGATCAGGAAAGTCAGCAATCCAGGCCATGCCGCCAGACCAGATCATCGGGGCCTTGCCCGCACCGCCGGCGGCAATTACTTCGGCCTGAGCCAATGATCGAATTTCTGCTTTGATGCCAACTGCTGCCAGGTCCTGTTGAATGGATTGGGCGATACGCGGATTTGGATCAACGTTCATTGTATAAAGTTCTGTGGTAATTTCGCCAACACCCGCCTCAGCAAGCAGCTTCTTTGCGCCCTCCGGGTCAAAAGCATAACCCTTGTTATCGGCATTAAAGCCCGGCATGGCAGGAGGTAACGCCTGACTGGCCGGAGCGGCGCGATTATTAATTAGGAGCGCAACACGTTCTTTATTTATCGCCATGTTTACTGCCTGGCGAACCTTGAGATTGTCAAAGGGTGCCTGCGTCACATTCATGGTTACATAGCCTGTGTGCAGCTGGTTGCCTTCTGCGATCAAATCCTTGTTTGCCGCATCGCCCATGATTTCGGTGAACTGGGCTGGTGGAATGCCATCACCCACGATATCAATCTCACCTTTCTTCAGGCGCAAGACGGCAACAGTTGGGTCCTGTCCAAATTCAAACGTGATATTGTCGAGATACGGCACACCGGCGCGAAAGTAATCCTTGTTCCGCTCCAGCTTGATGTTCTGGCCCGGCACCCATTCAATGAACTTGAAAGCCCCTGTGCCAACAGGCTTTTTACCCCAGTCAGCGCCTGCCGTTTCAACCTCTTCCTTGGGCACGATATAACCAAAATTGATAGCCATGAGATGCAGGAAGGTGGCATCGGGTCGTGATAGCTTGAATATCACTGTCTTGTCGTCTGGCGTTTCAATGCCTGAAAGCGTGGTCGCCTTACCCCCCGTCACGTCATCATAACCACCAATCATGCCGAAATAGCCGCCGCCTGGACTTTGCGTGGCAGGATTGACGGCACGCTCGAAGGAGTATTTTACGTCGGCCGAAGTCATTGCCCGGCCATTGTGGAATTTGACGCCACCGCGCAGTTTGAATGTGTAGACTAGGCCATCGTCAGAGACTGTGTAACTTTCCGCAAGATCAGGCTCCAATTCAGTGGTGCCAGGCTTATAGTCCATGAGACCATCGAAAATGGATTTGATGACTGACCAGTTCTGCCAGTCATAACCAACCTGCGGGTCCAGCGTTGTAAGATCGTTGTTGAACGTGATGGTTGCTGCTCCGCCCTGTTTGGGTGCAGCGGCTAAAGCGATTGGGGCGGCTGCCAGAAGAGCTAGCGCCGTAACGGTTGAAATCAAAATGCGCTTCATTTGGTAACTCCCTGATTTTTTGCATTGTTTTCTTGAAAAAGCATATCAGCGCAATTGAATGCGTGGGTCAACTAGCGGTGAAATCAGGTCTGCAATGAGATTTCCGAGCACGATGAACAGGGCGGCTACGATTGTCACACCCATAATGATCGGAATATCGAGAGACTGGATCGCCTGCCACATCAGTTGACCTATGCCGGGCCAACCGAAAACATTTTCAACGACCACAACGCCAGACATGAAGATGCCCACATCAAGCCCTATCATCGCAACAATCGGAAGTATGGCATTACGCAACCCATGTTTCAGTATCACCCGCCATTCGGGCATGCCCTTGGCGCGCGCTGTGCGAATATAATCATTGCGCAAGACCTCAATCATCGAAGATCGCATCATCCGCGAATACCAGCCGCCGCCCGCCAAGCCCAAAGTAAGGGCTGGCAAGATGAGATGGGAAAAACTCCCATACCCCCCCAATGGGAACCAATTCAATAAATATGCAAATAGATAAAGCAGCGTCAGACCCAGCACAAATTGCGGCGTCGAAACACTGAGAAAAGACAGCGTCATGGCAATCTTGTCGCCTGCCCTCCCCCTGCGACTAGCGGCATAAATGCCAGCGGGCAGTCCAATCAAGAGCTCGGCAATAATTGCGGCGAGCATGAGCAACAGTGTTGGTGGCAGTCGCGAAGTGATGAGAGCGCCGACATCAGATTTCCGCGCGTAAGATTTGCCAAGGTCCCCCTGAAGAAGCCGGCCAAGATAGCCCGCATACTGTGCTGGCAAAGGCTGGTCAAGGCCGAGCTGATGGCGGATCTGCTCACGCACTTCCGGTGTCGAATTGCGCCCGGCTATCATGGCCACCGGATCCGCCGGAATCATGAAGGTCAAGCCAAAGGTTACGACACTTACACCCAGGAGAATAAAGAGCGAGGCCGCAACGCGTTTTGCAAGATAGGCCAGCATCAGCTCCGCCCACGCTGCGTAGGGTCAAGAACGTCACGCAGTCCATCGCCAACGAGGTTGAAAGCTAAGGCCAGAATGAGAATGGCAGCCCCTGGAATGAACACCAGCCATGGCGCATTGAGAAAATAAGACTGGCTTTCAAAGATCATCATGCCCCAAGCGGGTGTTGGCGGTTGCACACCGCGGCCCAGGAATGACAGCATGGATTCCAGCAGCACCGTGGTGGCAATGCCAAGCGTTGCATAGACAATGATGGTTGGCACAAGATGCGGCAGCAGGTGCCGCCATAGTATGCGCCAGGTGTCTGCCCCCATGGCCCGTGCAGCCTCGATGTATTCCCGCTCCGAAAGCGCCAGTGTTTCAGCATAAATGACGCGTGCGATCTGCACCCAATTCACCAGCGCGATGACCAGGATCACAATATTAAGTCCCGGCTTGAGAATGGCGGCCAATGCGATTGCCAAGAGTAGCGGTGGAAACGCCATCATGAGGTCAGTGAAACGCATAATCGCGGCACCCAGAACCCCACGCGCATACCCCGCCACGACACCAAGGCAAGTGCCGACAAATACGGCAATACCATTGGCGACGATCCCTATCAGCAATGACGTCTGCGCCCCAAAAAGCAATCGGGAAAACTGGTCGCGGCCATTCGTGTCGGTGCCGAACCAGAACCGGGCATTGGGTGGCAAGGGAGACCCCTCCAATGTCAGTCCGTCAAAAAATTGCTCCGATGGATTATATGGCGCAATCAAAGGCGCCAGTATCGCGGCAGCAATGAAGAGAAAAATAATGCCCAGCCCGCCCAAAGCAAGACGGTCACGTCGAAAACGATTCCAGTAGTCACCCATGCCAAACTATTGCGGTGAAAATGACAGAACGCAATAACCAGATTTTGTTTGAATTAACCGCTATGTTTAAGGCTATGTAATAGGGATTTGGTAGCGAGAGCCCGTTACCACCGTTCCCCCCGACCGGATGAACC
>CAVXPO010000004.1:0-93952 GCA_963763635.1 uncultured Alphaproteobacteria bacterium | reverse complement strand
AAAAAGGCAATCGCAACATCACGGGTTTCCCCTATGGACCGGAACATTTGATTGTTGGAGTTGGAGGAAAAAACGGCAGCAAGCCCAAAAAATTCGCCAAGAAAAAGCGCTGATAAGAACGCTTCCCTTTTTGCGCTGACCGCATATGATAACGGAAAAGGGATGAGGGCTTGAGCGTTATGTCCACTGATTGGATGGTGAGTTTTGCCAAGGTTCAAAAGAGCTATGACGGCGAAACGCTGGTTGTCAAAGACCTGAACCTTGACATTGCCAAGGGCGAGTTCCTCACCATGCTCGGCCCCTCGGGTTCTGGCAAGACCACAACGCTGATGATGCTCGCAGGCTTCGAGCCCGCAACCCACGGCGAGATCTACGTGAAGGGCGTTCCCATCAACAACACGCCGCCCCACAAGCGCGGCATTGGCATGGTGTTCCAGAACTATGCGCTGTTTCCCCACATGACCGTGGCTGAAAACCTCGCCTTCCCCCTGCAGGTGCGCAACATGGGCAAGGCCGAGATCGAAGACCGCGTGAAGAAAATCCTCAAGCTGGTGGAATTGCCGGGCATGGCCAACCGCAGGCCGGGCCAGCTTTCCGGCGGCCAGCAGCAGCGCATCGCGGTTGCCCGCGCCCTGGTGTTTGAGCCCGATCTCGTGCTTGATGGATGAACCTCTCGGCGCGCTGGACAAGCAACTGCGCGAACAGATGCAATATGAAATCAAGCATATCCATGAGCGGTTGGGGGTCACCATTGTTTATGTGACGCACGACCAATCGGAAGCGCTTACCATGTCCAATCGCATCGCCGTGTTCAATGACGGTGTGGTGCAACAATTGTCATCACCCGATGAGCTTTATGAACGGCCGCAGAATTCTTTCGTGGCGCAGTTCATTGGCGAGAACAACAAACTGAAAGGTAATGTGCTTGAAGTAGGCAGGGACAAGGTTGCCACCGTTAAACTGGATAGTGATGACGTGGTGCGGGCGCTGGCCGTGAATGTTGTCAACAAGGGTGACCGCACGCTTCTCTCGATCCGGCCAGAGCGCGTTGAAATAAATCCGCTGGCCAAGAATGTGGATGTCCTGCTCAAGGGCAGGATTGCCGAGCTGATCTATTTGGGCGATCATATCCGTGCACGGCTTGAAGTGGCCGGTCACAATAATTTCATTGTGAAAGTGCCAAACAAGGCGCGCAATGATGGTATTGTGGAAGGCAAGAGTGTTAATGTAGGCTGGTCCGTGAAGGACTGCCGTGCTTTGGATTACATCGACCTGCACCATTAAAAGGAGGCGGCACCCCATGCAACGCGCCACGAATTGGAAAATGCGTGTTGTTGCCGGAGTGGCTTTCCTTTTCGCCCAGATTTTCTCCGCGAGTTACATCCACGCTGAAAATGATGAAGTTGATCTGGCGCTGGTGCTGGCCGTTGATTGCTCTTTCAGTGTTGATGAAGGCGAGTTTGAACTGCAAATGGTGGGGTTGGGCCAGGCCTTTCAGCGCGCCGAGATAAAAGCCGCCATCGCGCAAGGAAACCTCCAGCGCATTGCGGTGAGCGTGGTGCAATGGTCGGATGCCGCAAGCCAAACCGTGGCGCTGCCCTGGACGATCATTGCAGGTGATGCGGATGCCGATGAGTTTGGCGAAATCCTGAAAAACACGCCGCGGCGCCTGGCCCAGGGCGGCACCTCAATCTCCAGCGCTCTGCTGTTTTCAGCAGCGGCTTTGGAGAACGCCCCCAGCAGCACGCGCCGCGTGATTGATATTTCATCGGATGGGCGCAACAACATTGGCGTTCCCGTCAACCCGGTGCGCGACCGGCTGGTGTCCCAGGGCATCACCATCAATGCGCTGGCCATCATGAATGAATGGCCCACCCTTGATCTGTATTTTCAGAACCAGGTGGTGGGCGGGCCTTCGCATTTCGTGATCCCTGCCAATGATTACCAAGCCTATGCCGACGCGATTTACATGAAGCTGCTGCGGGAAATAACCGGCCCCGGCGTTTCATGATGGCATGGTGAGAAAGCCTCACGCTTGACGATGATTTGCCAGCGCCATAAGCGTCTGCCCCATGCAAAATTTCACCCTTTCCCGACTTCCTGAAATCGTTTTTGGCGCTGGCAGCTTGTCGGATCTTGCTTCAAAAGTCGAACAGCTTGCGGGCAAGCAAGCCCGCGTACTGCTGGTGGCGGATCCGGTGCTGGCCAGTCTTGGCATAACGGCGCGGGCCTTGAAAATTTTGGGAGGTGCTGGAATTGCGGCCGTGGTTTTTGATGTCCTGAAAGGCGAGCCGAAAGCTGAAACAATTGATGCGGCAGCAAGCCTTGCGATCACATCCAAATCAAATGTGGTGGTGGGCCTCGGCGGCGGTTCGGCGTTCGACACGGCAAAGCTGGTCGCCGCCTGCGCTGCGTCAGGCCTGCCTTCGCAAAGTTACCAACTCTGCGAAACGCCGCTGCCAAAAAACATTTTGCCGGTCATTGCCATTCCCACAACGGCAGGCACGGGATCGGAAGTTACCCGCGTCTCGGTTTTCGCCAATGCCGATCACCTGAAGGTTTGGGCCTGGGGGGAAGAGATCAAGCCAAGAGTTGCCATCCTCGATCCGGAATTGACGGTTGCCGTGCCATCCCCGGTGACGGCGGCAACCGGGCTTGATGCCTTGGTGCATGCGATTGAAGCCGCCACCAACCGGAACCGCACCGATGGCAACGACCTTTATGCCCTGAAAGCCATTTCGCTGATTTGCGAAAATCTTGAACAGGCAATTGCCGATCCCAATGATCTCGTGGCGCGGGGCAATCTCCTGCTCGGTTCCTGCTATGGCGGCGTGGCGATTGACAATTGCGGAACGGCGCTTGCCCATAATATTTCCCACAGCCTGGCAGACCTTGCACCAATCCCCCACGGCCGCGCCACCGGCCTTGCGATGCTCGCCACCCTGGATTGGGTTTCGCAGGGGGCACCGGATGCTTTTGCCCGCGTGGCCAAAGCCATGAACACGGACAATCCCGTCAAGGCTTATGCGCGGCTGGTGCGGGCAACCGGCATGAAAGTTTCGCTGGAAGGCGACGGGCTGGATTTGACCAAGCCGGAATTGCTGGCCGAACGCATGGCAAGTCCCGCCAATGCGCCGATGCGCAAGTCCACCGCGCGCTATCCCGATGACGCCGAATTGGTGGAACTTGCCCAGCTGGTTTACGCTTTGCGTTAACTTGATTTCAAGCACGCTGACGGTTAAGTCAGGCCATGAATGATGATCTTTTTTCTGCTGCGGTTTGGCTGGTCAATGCGATTGCGCGTGGATTGGAAAAGCGGCCCGGCGCTGCAACGGCGGAAGTCTTGCAACGCTTGTCGACGCAGGACTTGAACCAATCCGCTTTCGTTAAGCCGCCGGCCCAATCGCTGCCCGTCACCCGCTACTTTGCCGAAACCATTGCCGAGGCGATGTTGATGGAGCCTGATATTGCGGCGGCCCTTGCCGCGGCTGATGGGCATTTCAACTGGCGGCAAAGTGCGAGCTACACCGATGCGGTTTTGGGGGCGGGCTTTTCGAAAAACTATGGTTGGTTTGAAGTGATCGGCCCCAAGGGCTTTTTTCTGGGCGATGACTTTTTGCTGGGCTTTTTGATGCTGGGGCCAAACCGCCACTACAAGGATCACTTTCATCCAGCGCCCGAACTCTACTGGCCGCTCACCGGCCCCACCTTGTGGAAGCAGGGCGCCGGGGACTTTGAAGCCAAGCAGGCAGGCGACATCATTTGGCACGCCCCCAATGTCCGTCACGCCACCAAGACCGCCGATCACCCAATGCTGGCGGTATGGAGCTGGACAAAAGACACGGCAGCCGGCGCAAGATTGGCGGAGGCATGAGCGTTGTCAAATTTGCCGCTGGCATATTTGCGCTGGCCTACTGCGCCTTGCTCGCCTTCATGTATTTCTTCCAGCGCGATCTTCAGTACTTTCCATCACGGGGCAATCCTTCTCCGCAGTCTGTGGGCCTTTCGGGCGTCAGGGTGGAAACCCTTGCAACAAGTGACGGGGAGAATGTCATTCTTGTGGTATGCACCTGCGGCTGCCGACAAACCCACCATTCTCTTCTTTCATGGCAATGGGGGAGAAATTGCAGGCCGCGCCGAGCGCTTTCAGTTTTATCAACAGCAGGGTTTTGGCGTGGCGTTCCTCTCCTATCGCGGCTACGGCGGCAGCACGGGGCGGCCTACCGAGGCGGGGCTGATCATGGATGCGGCGGCTGCCTATGAGTGGCTTGTTGCGCAAAACACGGCGCCAAATTCCGTCTTGGTTGTCGGTGAATCGCTGGGAAGCGGTGTTGCGGTGCAAATTGCCGCCACGAAAAAGATTGGCGCTCTGGCTCTGGAAGCACCCTATTCATCGACAGCAGATGTAGCCGCCAAAGTTTACTGGTGGCTGCCGGTGCACTTCCTGATGAAGGATCAGTTCAAATCGGCTGACGTCATCAGGCAGGTGGCGGTTCCGCTGCTGGTTCAGCATGGCGACCAGGACGAGATCATCCCGCTTGAGTTTGGAGAGAAGCTGTTCGCCGCCGCCAACGAACCGAAAACCATGCGCGTTGTTTCGGGTGCGGGGCACAGCGAACTTTTCGTTGAAGCAACCTGGGCGAGGGAAGTTGAGTTTTTTGCAAGAGTGATCAAGCGCTAGAGCTTTGCGGGCCCTATCATCTTTTTCATGTGAACGGTGATGCCCCCGGCAGGAAAGGGTTCACGGCGGAATTCGTGAAAGCCGCGACGGGCGTAAAATTCGATGTTCGAGACGAAGGCCGCATTGGTGTAGAGCTGCAATTCGCTGAGATGAAGCGCACGCGCGATAATTTCGGCATGGTTCAAAAGAAACTCGCCAAGACCCTTGCCCTGCTGGCTGGGCAGGACGGCAATGTTCTCAATCAGCAAATAAGAGGGTTGTGGTATGGCTTCAATCAAGGCGACTGGGAGGTCGTTCTCCTCGTATAAATCGATGATGTGATCAATTACGGCCCGCTCATAATTGGCGGTCATTGGTTTTGGCTCACGGCCAATCAGCGGAATCCAATTTGCATAGGCAGCCCGCGTCAGGTCGCGGACCGCCTTGGCATCTGCCGGAGTTGCGCGCCTCATTCCTGTTGCCATAGCCACTCAGTACCCCGGTGGCGGAACAAAGCTGGCGTATTCCTTCTCCAGCAATTCGGCAAAACGGAGGCTGGTGTAATCGCCGTATTGCCGGGCGATGATTTGCACGCCCGATGGCAGGCCCTGGGGCGTAAGCCCCAGCGGCGCAACGGTGGAGGGCAGATAGAATGCGCCGGAGTAGCCGGCCCAGAATAATTGATCCGTCGTCGGAACTTTTTTGCCATTGACCTCGATGGTGCGCTCGTGCCGGTCGCCAGCCTGGTCGTGTGGAAACGCGGCAGAGGCAGCGGCAGGGCAGATCAGCACATCCCAATCCTCAAAGAACTGGTCCCACATCAGGCGCATTTGATGGCGGCGCTCGTTGGCATAAAGCCAGGTGCGATGCGGCATTACGTAGGCGCGCGTCATCTTGGCGTAGTAGCTGTCATCATCGGCGGCAAAGTTTGCGACGATGGCAGCGTTGGCGGCGAAATCCTCATCCGTCTGGCGACGGCTGGTGGCGGAACGCAGGAGGCCAATGTAAACATCCATCGCCTCGCGTGTCGAAAAATCAGGGCGCGCATCGAAGGATATTTTCTTTACTTTCTTGGTGAGGGATTGCGCCAGTTTCGCAATCAGATCCTGCACTGGCTGGTCGACTTCACTCACCGGATCATTCAGCATGACGGCGACACGGAATTGCTTGAAGGATTTCTGTTTCAGGTCTGGCAATGAAAGCTTGAATGCCCGCGCATCAACGCCGTCAATGCCGGTCAGGATTTTCATCATGGCGGTGAGGTCCCTGGCGGACCGTGCCAGGGGGCCTGCAACCGTAATGTCGCCGGTATGCACATTGCTGAGCAGATGGCCGCGATAGGGCACCACGCCGTAGGTGGGCTTATGGGCATAGATGCCGCAGTAATGGGCTGGGTTGCGGAGCGACGCGCCGATATCGGAGCCGATTTCAAGCGCGCTCATGCCTGTGGCAAGTGCCACCGCAGAACCGCCCGATGAACCGCCGGGCGCGCGCGTCACATCCCACGGATTGTTCGTGGTGCCATAGACATCGTTGAAGCTCTGCCAGTCGGCCAGCATCAGCGGCACATTGGTTTTGCCATAGATGACGGCCCCCGCATTCGTCAGCCGCGTGATGGCGGCGGCATCCCGTGTGGCGATGCTGTCCTTGAGGCCGGACAGGCCCCAGGTAGTGGGCGTTCCCGACCAGTCGAATGATTCCTTCGCCGTCATCGGCACCCCCTCAAAAGGGCCGAGAGGTTTTCCCCGTTTGAGCCGCCGGTCCGAGGCTTCGGCGGCGTGTTTGGCGCGGGCGATATCCGTCACCACCACGGCATTCAGCGCATCATTGTGCAGCACGAACTGGTTGAGGCAATCTTCCAATAATTCAGTTGCTGAAATTTTCCGCGTGCGCAGCAGCCGCGCCAATTCAAGCGCCGAACGAAAGTGCAGGGCAGTCATTTATAGGGGCCTCACCGATAATCATGCATGACAGTCATGTTACCTAAAGATGAGGACAAGTACAGCACCCCCATGCTAGGCCGGGCCATGGAAAGACACCGTGTTTTGAAAGGTTATATCTACGCCGGCCTCGGCGCCGCGCTGTTTTCCACCAAAGCCATTTTCATCAAGCTCGCCTACCGCGAGGAGGTGAACGCCGCCCTGATGCTGGCCTTGCGCATGATGGTGGCGCTGCCGTTTTTTGTCGGTGTGGGGCTTTATGTTTTCTACCGGATGCAAAGCAGCGGCCTTGCCTTGCCCGGCTGGAACATGACGGTCCGCGCACTGCTCACGGGCTTTGTGGGCTATTACATTTCAGCCATCCTGGATTTCGAAGGCCTGGTTTACATCACCGCGCAATTGGAGCGGCTGGTGCTGTTCACCTATCCGATGTTTGTGATGTTTCTGGGCTGGCTGTTTTTCGGCGCCAGCCTGACGCGCTGGGGCATTGCGGCGGCGGGCGTAACTTACGCGGGCCTCGTGCTGGTATTTCTCACCGACTTGCCGGAGGGCGGCAGGGATACCGTCATCGGAACCCTGCTGGTGCTGGGCTGCGCCCTGACGTTTGCAATCTACCAGTTGCTGGCCAAGAATTTCATCACCCGCATGGGCAGCCTGCTGTTCACCGCTATTGCCATGTCAAGCTCGGCTGTGGCCTGCATTGTGCATTATATTGTGGTAAGCGGCAGTGTTGATTTCTCCGCCTCGCCCCGCTTCATGGCGCTGGCGGCAGGCACCGGATTTTTTGCCACCGTGCTGCCGTCATTTCTGGTGAATGCGGGCTTGTCACGCATCAGCCCGCAATCAACCTCCATGATTGCCACCATCTCGCCGCTGATCACCATTGCCTGGCAGTGCTGATTCTTGGGCGAACCCTTCACCCTGGCTGATGCCATTGGTTCCGTCATGGTGATCGCGGGCGTGGGGCTTTACGCGGCGACAGACAGGAAAATCAAGCCGGAAGTGGCTGACTGAGGTAAATTTCTTCAGCTTACACTGTCTGGCAAGTCTTACTTGCGCTGGATACGTAGTTCATACAAAGTCAAATCAGTCGATAAATCTGGATGGTTACAAACTAAAAAGATATTAATGGGAAAAAGGCACCACTATATCCCTCGAATGTTCCTTAAGCAGTTTGCTTCTCGTTCCGAAGCGAACAATGACAAATACTTTATTTGGCAGTTTTCAAAATCACTGCCACCAGTAGAAATTAGTACAAAAGATGCAGCTGTTGGAAAGAATTTCTATGGCGATACTGAGCAGTTAGAGTTTGCGTTCAATGTACTGGAAACATCAGCTTCTGAAGCGCTTCATCGCATTAACTCGGGTGAGGATTTGGTTCATTTTTATGACGTACTTAGAAAGTTTGTATGGACACAATCACTTCGCACAAAGGCGATCAAAGAGCAATTTCATTCAGCGATATCTGCCGTTCTAGTGGAGTTCTCCGGTACAGCTAAAGAAAGTAAGTTGGCTGAGCGAATTAGGGATCGCGTCATCCGACAATTTGACGAACTGGTTACCAGCGATATAGCGCGGCAACCATTGAGTGAAAGAATAGTTCTCGAAGAAATGATGCTTGTGCCAGAGGTGCGCAAGTTAGCTCTTGATGCAGCACTAAAGAAAATGGCATCTAGCGATGTTCAGGCTGTGCTAACCCGCTTAATTACAACGGTTGGAGACAGCGGTTTTATCGGGCAGCTGGTTACAAATGGTCTGAACAACGGACTTCTAAAACTTCTCGAAGACTCTAACCCACCTGAAGGCTTTGCTCCATCTCAATGGTATTTAATAAATTATCATGAACATGCGTTAATACTGGGTGATGCATGCACCATGTCAATTGACAATTCTGGTAATATAGGAAGTTTGCAAAAATTTGGAAAAGATTGGCAATCTGTATTTTTACCAGTTGCTCACGATCGATTGTTGGTTGGAACAAAAGACACAGAGGCTCATGATATTGATCCCAACTTGATAAACTGGGCTTCTGCTGGTCTGTCACAAGAGCGATTCTTTTGCAGCCATGACTCCAAAGCTTTCAAAAATCTACAAAGTGCTATCGGCTCAATAGAACCCATGATTAGTGCCGACGAAATACAACAAATCGCAGAAGGTGCTTGGGATCCGAAAGCAGACTAATTTTATTCCAAAGCGGTCGCCCGGTTCTGACTTTCTCCGTAATGACGGACATTGGGAATCAGCTTACACCGTCCGGCAGGCCTTCCTTGCGCTTGGCCATGAAGGCCTGCAATTGCTCATCGAGGCCCATGTCCAGCGCGGGCGGCTGGTACTCGTTCAGCATGCGTTTCCATGTGGCGTTGGCGCGAACGCTTTGATCCTTCTCGCCGTCATCGCGCCATTGCTCGTAGGAATTGTTGTCAGTGATGCCCGAACGCCAGAAAGCGCTTTCGAAATTTTTCTGCGTGTGGGCAGTGCCGAGGAAATGAGCCTCACCCGTTGCATTGCGTTCGCGCATGGCTTCGAGGGCCTGGCCATTCTCGGAGAAATCCACGCCTTCGGCAAAGCGCTGGAACATGGTGAGTTGGTCCGCATCGATGATGAATTTCTCGTAGGAAGAGACCAGTCCGCCTTCCAGCCAGCCCGCCGCATGGAGCGAGAAGTTTACGCCACCCAGCAGCGTGGGCCACAAGGTGTTGGCGCTTTCGTGGGCGGCCTGCGCATCCGGCAGTTTTGAACCGCAGAGGCCACCGCCGGACCGGAAGGGAACGCCCATGCGCCGCGCAAGTTGCGCCGCGCCGAATAACACGTGCGCCGGTTCTGGTGTGCCAAAGGTGGGCGCACCCGATTGCATGGACATGGACGAGGCAAAGGTGCCGAAAACCACGGGTGCGCCGGGTCGGCAGAGCTGGGTGAGCGCAATGCCCACCGAAGCTTCCGCCAGAATTTGCGTGAGCGTGCCAACGGCGGTGACCGTCGACATGGCTCCCGACAGAATGAAGGGCGAAATCACTGTAGCCTGATTGGCGCGCGCATAAACCTTGAGCGCTCCCACCATCGTGCCATCAAACACCATGGGCGAGTTGGCGTTGATCAGGTTGATCAGCACGCAGTTCTGGTCAACGAAATCATCGCCAAACACCATCTTGGCCATCGCAACCGAATCTTCGGCGCGCTCAGGTGCGGTCACCGATCCCATGAAAGGCTTGTCGGAATATTTGATGTGGGAATAGACCATGTCGAGATGGCGCTTGGCCACCGGGATGTCCACCGGCTCGCACACCGTGCCGCCCGAGTGGTGCAATGACGCCGACATGTAGGCGAGCTTTACGAAATTGCGGAAGTCCTCGATGGTGGCGTAACGCCTCCCGCCTTCAAGATCGCGCACGAAGGGAGGGCCATAGACGGGGGCGAACACCGTGTTGTTGCCGCCGATCACCACATTGTTGGCGGGGTTGCGCGCATACTGGGTGAATTCGCGTGGCGCCGTGCCGCATAGTTTGCGCACCAGGCCCTTGGGAAAACGCACCCGGTCGCCCTTCACATCGGCGCCCGCCGCTTTCCACAGCGTCAGGGTTTCAGCATCATCCCTGAAATCAATGCCGATTTCCTGCAGGATGGTTTCCGCATTGGCTTCAATCAGCGCCAGCTGGTCATCGGAAAAGGGCTCATACAGCTTGATCTTGCGGCGGATATAGCCCGCGGGCGGCACAACCTGGTTGGTGCGCGAGGCACGCCGGGCATCAGCGCCGCCACGTGCGCGGCGACCCGTGGAAGCAGTTTGAACTTCAGTCATTGTTGGCCTGTTGAGAAAGTTTCACCTCTTGCTAGCTTTACGCTCAAGCGTGGTGAAAGGGCGGCGGATAAACGTCAGCCGATGGAGCGGAAACGACGCTGGGTGCGGGATAGCGGAATTTAATCCTTGACACCGTACGGTGACTGGGCTATGAACGGCTATTCTCCAAAATTGTGAATTCCGGAACCTGGGCGCAAGGTTGCTTGAAAGGGCAGCACCGCTGAAATCCAATTGGCGCATGGTGTGTCATGGTGAAACGGGTTTGGGAATATTTTGGTTGAGCAAGGCCGCGGATCGGAGTACCATCAAATGGTATCGAAAATGGAGGGCTCAATGTCGAAAAACACATCAATTGTCCTTGGCAAGGAGCAGGAAAAATTCATTCAAAGGCAGGTCAAGAAGGGCCGCTTTGGTTCGGCCAGCGAGGCCATGCGCGCCGGCCTCCGCTTGCTCGAGGAGCAAGAGCTGAAAATCGAGCGATTGCGCGCGGCCATCATTGAAGGTGAAACGAGCGGCGCGGCAACAGCTTTCGACATGGATGACTTTATCAAATCCAAGCGCAGCGCCTCCGCATGAGCCAATTGAGGCTCAGCCCCAAGGCCCGCGCCGATCTTGACGCAATTTGGAACTACACCGCCCAACATTGGGGCCGAGATCAGGCAGAAGCCTATCTGTTGTCTCTGGATGGAACCATGAAACTGCTGGCCAATCAACCGGGACTTGGCCGGAAAATCGACGACATCCGCAAAGGTTATCTCAAATTTCCCGCCGGATCGCATATCATCATATTTCGGATGCAATCAAAGGCCATCGAAATAGTCCGCATCTTGCACAAGAGCATGGATGTGGACGAGAATTTGTGAAGTTCGTTGCATGAACAAGCTAAAATCAGAACCTCACCCGCAGTTCTTCCAGCCCATCAAGATGATGCATGTCCTTGTAGTGGGGGCCTTGCTGCCAGTTTTAGTTTTCACAGCCTTTCACAAGCTGGCACGGAAACGACGCCTTCCCTGCCTGCTGGAACAAAAATTCCCTATTCCATCCTCGGGCACAATTGCGCCATTCTCGATGGGCAGAAATATCGCCCAAGGGATAAAATTGAAGCGCAGGGGTTGGGGATGACTGATGTCTTGAGGCTTTTGATCGTGATGTTTTGGCTGGCGGCGTCAATTGGCGTTGCAGCCGCGCAGCCTTCGGAAGAAGAACTGCACATGTCGGTTCTTAAGTCGGCGCTCGGTGATGTCGAAGTTTCCTGTGATACGTTGGCTATCGCGGAATTCGACGATGAGGAATCTACATTCAAGAGTGGTGTTGCGCCCCGCAGGATCGATTTCGATCCAGTTACCTGTGCCGGGCTGCTCAAGCCCACCCGGTTTGGAACTTATGTGAAACCACTTTTTGATATACTGGCAAAAGCGAAACTTGATCAGGAATTGCTCGAAAAGAGATTGGAATCGGAGACGACTGCGGATCGCAAAAAGCGCGAAGAACAGGAGAGCCGGGAGTTTGACGCGATGCAGGACAGCCTGCAAGAAAATACTGCCCCGCTTGTAGCGATTTGTCGCGGGCTTGGAAGAAAGTCCAGTGATAGGAGTGTCCGCGTTTGCTATTTTGGGGCGCCCAGGGCATCGGCCGGGTTGCCGTTCAAAACAATGTTTCGATCAGTGTTCAACGAAACCCTGTCTGAGGTTGAAACTGTTTGTGGGCCAGACCCTATAACCCATGACAAAACCATCGTTCCCGAAATCAGAGATCTTCTGGATAAAGGAGAGGAATCCCTGTCTTGGCCGCAACTTCAAGAATCAATGCGCAATGATGGCTTCAAATGTTGGGGAAATGACGTATGTGGCCGCGGACTCATGAAGCTTGTTGTAGCGCCGGTGTCGAAGTCAGATCATGGGCCATTTTCAGACTGGCATTACAGCAACGACGCGCTTATCGTTCCGGAGCAGTTTTCGATCTATGAGGGAGATTGGCAGAGAAGAGGCCGCGGCTACACATGCTCAGGGGATACTCCGGACAAGGTTGCCGATCTATGCAAAGGCCCAAGTCGTGGTAGTGCGAAGGGCATTTGTATTTCCGGACTAGATTGGCTGGGCGGGCCCCATGGTTGGAATTATGTGATCGGTATACTGAACAACGTGGATGAACAACCCTAAAACCCCACCCGCAGCTCTTCCAGTCCGTGGAAATGGTAGACATCTTTGTAATGGGGTTTTCGACAGGCAAGCATGTTTGGCAATCGCCGGAACAGGGTTTGAAAGGCGATCAGCATTTCCAATCGCGCAAGGGGCGCGCCGATGCAGAAGTGGATGCCGGCGCCGAAGCTCACATGCGGGTTGGGGTCGCGCGTGGGAATGAATTCATCGGGATTTTCAAACCGTGCGGGATCCCGGTTGGCGGCCCCCAGCATGAGGCCCACTTCCTCACCCTTGCGGAATTTTATTCCGGCGTACTCAATATCTTCAAGCGCGTAGCGCGTGAAGAGATGCAGCGGCGCATCATAGCGGAGGATTTCTTCGATCAGGCTTTCGGTGACTGGCCCTTTGATGCCAAGCTCAAGCAGGGTTTTCACGCCATTGCCAATGGAGTGAACGGTGGCTTCATGGCCCGCGTTCAGGATGAGAATGGCCGTGGTGACAAGCTCGTCTTCGGAAAGCCGCTGGCCCTCGCTCTCCGCGCGCACCAGTTCTGACAGCAAATCGCCTTGCGGATTCTTGCGCCGTTCGGCGATGAGACTGCGCATGTAATCGCTGAATGCGAGGGTGGCTTTGACGGCGGCTTCCTCCACTGCCGCATCGCGCCGCGCCATGTACATCGACACCATGTCATGGGACCATTTGAGAAACTGGTCTGCCATGCCGGTTGGCACACCGAGCAATTCGCAGATGACGATGACGGGAATGGGCGTGGCATAGGCGGCCAATAAATCAACCTCACCTTGTCCTTCAAAACCATCAATCAAGCTGTTGGAAAGTTTGTCTATTTTGGGCCGCAAGCGCTCCACCTGGCGCGACAGGAAAGCCCGGCTGACCAGCCCGCGAAGACGCGTGTGAACCGGTGGTTCGAGTTCCAGCAGCGAATGTTTTTCAAAATCATAGAAGGGTTTGAGGCGGGCCGGAATTTCAGCAAGACCCAATTCCTCGCGGGTTGCCACATGCAAGATCTGCCGTCCAAACCGGCGGTCGCGCAGAAGCGCATTTACGTCCTCATGCCGGGTAAAGCACCAGTAGCCATATTGCTCCCATTTGAAGACGGGAACTTTCCGGCGCAGTTCATGGTAGGCAGGATAGGGGTTCTCATAGAACTGCGCGTCACGCGGGTCTAGGTTGACGGATCGGGCATTGGAATTGATCTTCATGGGAACTAGTTTGCCGGAAATGAAAGTCTACATTAGCGTTGATATTGAAGGCGTGGCTGGCATAACCCATTGGGATGAAGCCAACAAGACGCATGCCGACTATCCCGAATTCCGCGAACAGATGACCCGCGAAACCGTGGCGGCAATCGAAGGCGCGCGCGCAGGCGGCGCCACCGAAATCTGGGTGAAGGACGCCCATGAGACGGGCCGTAACCTGATTACCTCGATGTTGCCGGAGGACATAAAACTCATCCGCGCCTGGGCAGGCCATCCCCTGTGCATGGTGCAGGAACTGGACGGCACATTCGATGCGGTGATGATGGTGGGCTACCATGCGGCAGCGGGTTCGGAAGCCAACAGCCTGGCGCATACGCTTTCCGGTGATGCCGTATTGGTGATGCTCAATGGCAAGCCCGCCTCGGAATTTCTGTTGCATGCATTGGCTTCTTCCATGCTTGGCGTGCCAACCGTGTTTGTGACTGGCGACCAAGGCCTGATGGATGAAGTGGAATCCACCAATCCTGCCATCACCCGCTGCGCTGTGAAGGAAGGGCGGGGACAATCGACGATTTCCATGTCGCCTGCCTCGGCGCTCAAGGCCATTCGCGCGGGCGCGGAAAAAGCGCTAAAGGGCGATTTGAAAAAATCGCTGCTGGCCGTGCCGAAACATACGACAATTGAAATTACCTATGGCAACCCAAATCTGGCTTATCGCCACAGCTGGTATCCCGGCTGCAAACATAGTGGCAACCGGACCATCCGCTTTGAAACGGATGATTATTTTGAAGCCCTCAGGATGTTGAATTACGTTACATGACCAACGAACACACGTCGCAGAAGGAATTCATATTCCTCATCGCATTGCTCACAGCCATGGTCGCCATGTCAATCGACACCATGCTGCCTGCGATTGGCACGATCGCCCAGGAATTTGGCGTGAGCGATCCCAACCAGCGGCAATACATCATCACGTCGTTCTTCGGTGGCATGACGGTCGGCACGCTGGTGTCCGGCCCCATCTCGGACAGTGCTGGCCGCAAGCCCACAATATTTGCGGGGCTACTGCTGTTCCTCGCAGGCTCGGCCCTGTGCCTGTTCTCAACCAGTTTTGACATGATGCTGTGGGGCCGCGCCCTGCAGGGCTTTGGCGCGGCCGCACCCCGCATCGTTTCCATGGCCATGGTGAGAGACGGGCAAAGCGGCGCCGCCATGGCGCGCATCATGTCTTTCGTCATGTCGGTGTTCATGCTGGTGCCGATCTTGGCGCCCTCCATCGGGCAGCTGGTTTTGCTGGTTGCAGACTGGCGCATGATTTTTGTAGGCCTATTGGGCATGGCCATATTCGCCGCCATCTTTCTTGAAATGCGGCAGGAAGAAACCCTGCCGCGCGAAAAACGCGTGAGGTTTTCGGCGGGCAATCTCTACCGCTCGGCAATCGAGTTTTTCCGCTTTCCCGCCGCATGGGGCTACACCGTGGCTGTGGGTTTCGTTTTTGCCGCCTTCCTTTCCTATCTCGGAACCTCGCAGCAGATTTTTGCCGAGCAATATGCGCAAGGAAAACTCTTCGCCGTGTGGTTCGGCCTGTTCGCGGTTGCCATTGCCATGGCGATGATTTTCAATGGCCGCATGGTGATGCGCTACGGCATGCGCATTTTATCAAAATGGGCAGTGCGGGGCTGTATCCTGTTTGCCGCCATGTTCCTTGTGGTGGCCTTGATGTATGCAGGCCATCCACCGCTATGGACACTTGGCCTCTATCTGTTCGCCACTTTCTTCTGCTGCGGCATTCTTTTTGGAAATTACAATGCCATGGCGATGGAGCCCGTGGGACACATTGCCGGCATGGCGGCGGCGATTTCAGGCACACTGTCCTCCCTGGTGGCGATCGGCATTGGCACCTGGATTGGCCAGCAATATGACGGCACCATCCTGCCGCTGGTCTATGGTTATCTCAGCATGGGAATACTGGCGCTGCTGTTCAGCGAGTATGCCGAATATGCAAAGGCCAAGATGGTGAAAAATCCACGTCTTGTCGATTGAGGTGAGAATTCTGGTAGGTGGATTTCGTGTTTAAACCTTATTCAGCATTTGCCCTCGCAAAGCACGCGTTACAACCTGACAGGCCTTGGCCACGGGCGTGGCGCGCTGCCGTTCCCAAAAGCTCCTATGACGCGATCATCATCGGAGGTGGAGGGCATGGGCTGGCAACTGCTTACTATCTTGCCAAGAACCATGGGCTTACCAATGTGGCCGTGATCGAGCGGGCCTATATCGGCTCCGGCAACGTGGGACGCAACACCACGCTCATCCGCTCCAACTATGTCATTGACGGCAACACCCAGTTTTTTGAGCATTCGATGAAACTGTGGGAAGGCCTGAGCCACGATCTCAATTTCAATTGCATGGTGTCCCAGCGCGGGCAGGTGGTTCTCGCCACCAGCCCGGTGCAGATGGATGCCTATGCCAGGCGTGGCAACATCATGCGGCTGAATGGCATTGATGCCGAGTTGCTGGACCGCGGGCAGGTGATGAAGCTGCTGCCCTATTTGGATTATTCCAAAGATGCGCGCTGGCCCATTTGGGGCGGCATACTGCAGGATCGCGCTGGCACCGTGCGTCACGATGCGGTGGCCTGGGGTTATGCGCGGGCGGCTGATACGCTGGGTGTCGATATCATTGAGAACTGCGAAGTGACGGGCTTTGTGATGGATGGCGATCAAGACGGTTGGCGTGGAAACCTCGCGCGGGAAAATCCTCGCTGGAAAAGTTGGCATGGCGGTGGCGGGGCACTCTTCCCATGTGGCGAAAATGGCAGGGCTGCGCCTGCCGATTGAAAGCCACATCCTGCAGGCCTTTGTCACTGAACCGGTGAAGCCCATGGTGAACCATGTCGTATCCTGGGGTGCGGAACTGTTTTACCTCTCGCAAAGCGACAAGGGCGGCATGGTGTTCGGCGGCCATATCGATGGCTTCAATACCTACACCCAGCGCGGCCAATTCCCGCGCATTCAAACGGTGGCGGAATGCGCCGTGTCGCTGCTGCCCTTCATGTCAAGGCTGCGGCTGCTGCGCCACTGGGGCGGCATCATGGACATGACGCCCGATGGCAGCCCCTTCATTTGCCGCACGAAAATCAAGAACCTCTATTTCAATGGCGGCTGGTGTTACCAAGGCTTCAAAGCCACGCCCGCGAGCGGCTGGACCTTTGCTCACACCATTGCCCATGACGAGGAACATGAATTGAACCGCGCCTATTCGCTCGACCGTTTCGAAAAAGGCCGCGAGCTTGATGACTACGGCATTGGCAACTGGACCTACAAGCAATGAGAATTCCATGCCCCCATTGCGGTGAACGCGACGTGAGCGAATTCCGCTACGGCGGCGACGCCACAAAGCAGCGCCCCAAGCATGGCGCAGGCGATCTCAAGGAATGGCATGATTATTATTTCCTGTTCGACAACCCCAAGGGTTCGCATACGGAGTATTGGCAGCATGTGTTGGGATGCAGGCATTGGTTCAAGTTGAACCGCAATACGGCGACAAATGAAATTGGCGGTGCCGAATGAGCGCTTTCCGACGACTAGACAAAGGTGGCCGCATCGACCGCACAAAAACTGTGGGCTTCACCTATGAAGGTAAGCAGCTTACTGGATTTACTGGCGACACGCTCGCCTCCGCTCTGCTCGCCAATGGTAAAACGCTGGTGGCCCGCAGTTTCAAATATCATCGCCCGCGCGGGATTGTTTCGGCGGGCGTGGAAGAATCCAATGCGCTCTTCATGCTTGGCGGCAATGAGCCCAACATTCCGGCGACAACGGTGGATCTCGTTGAGGGTCTGGTTGCCAACACGCAAAACGCCTGGCCGTCGGTTGAGTTCGATGTGATGTCGGTAAATTCGTTGGCCGCCCCCCTGTTCCAATCCGGCTTCTACTACAAGACCTTCATGGGGCCGTTCAAGAAGTCCTGGATGCTCTACGAGCCCTTTATCCGCAAGGCAGCTGGCCTCGGTAAAGTAACAGCCTCAAAGGACGAAGCGCGCTACGATACGCGGCATGAATTCTGCGATGTGCTGGTGATCGGTGCTGGCCCTGCAGGGTTGAGCGCCGCACTAACCGCTGGGAAAACTGGAGCGCGTGTCGTTCTGGTGGAGCAGGACAGCGAACTTGGTGGCTCCTTGCTGTCTGACTCGAATCGCGAGTCAGTTGCATGGCTTAACTCACAAGTTACTGAATTATTAACACTTTCCAACGTGAAAATCCGCGCACGGACGACAGCACAAGGGCTGTATGACGATAATCTCGTCGTGCTTTTGCAGCGTCACGTCGGAGCACATTGCCTCCAAGGGCAAGCCGCGCCAGACGCTGATTTCACTTCGGGCGAAATCCATCATCTTCGCAACCGGTGCCATCGAGCGCCCGCTGGTTTTCTCCAACAATGACCGTCCCGGCGTGATGCTGGCGTCCGCCGTTCGCACCTATCTCAACCGCTATGGCCTGGCGCCCCTCAAACGTACCTTGGTTGTTACCAACAATGACACGGCTTACCTGACGGCGTTTGATCTCTCTGAAGCGGGCGTTGCCGTGACCATCGCTGACCACCGCAGGGAAATTCCCTCGGATCTGCTGTCGCGCGCCGCGATGATGGGCATGGCAATTTTTCCGGGCACCGGCGTGGCCGATGTCGAAGGCCACAAGCAGGTCAAGCGGGTAGTGCTCGGCGGCGTTCATTCCGCAATTATTGAATGCGATGTATTGGCCATGTCCGGCGGCTGGTCACCCGTCGTTCACTTGACGTCCCACGGCGGCATCAAGCCGGTCTACGACGAAAAGATCGCGGCCTTTGTTCCCGGCGGCTTTGCAGCGTCGCATTCCGGTGTTGGCGCAGTGATGGGCGATTTTGATTCTCCTGAAATTCCGGGCCGTGCCAAACGCCCCTATAATATTCTCCCCAGTATGGATGCCCGTGGCTGCCGGCAAAGGCAAAGCCTTCGTCGATTTCCAGTCGGATGTGACGGTGAAGGACGTGAAGTCCGCCCATGACGAGGGCTACGTCAGCGTTGAACATTTGAAACGCTACACCACGCTGGGCATGGGCACCGACCAGGGCAAGACCTCGAATATCAATGCCATTGGCCTGATGGCGGGCCTTCGGGGCATGCCAATCGAACAGGCGGGCACCACAACTTTCCGCCCGCCCTACACGGGCATTTCCGTGGGAGCGATTGCGGGCCGCACAGTGGGCAATCACTTCAGGCCTTACCGCCTGTCGCCGCTGCATGATGTGAACAAGGCGCACGGCGCCACATTCATTGAGGCAGGCCTCTGGATGCGCGCGTGGTATTACGCCTGGGCTGGCACCACACCGGAGATGGCTTACATCAAGGAAATGGAACTGGTGCGCAAGAGCGTGGGGCTTGCCGATGTTTCAACCCTTGGCAAGATTGATGTGCAGGGGCCGGATGCGGCGGAGTTTTTGAACCGCGTTTACGTCAACGGCTTTGCCAAGCTGCCCGTGGGCCGCGCCCGTTATGGTGTGATGTTGAATGATGATGGTGTGGTGCTGGATGACGGCACGACAACCCGCATTGCCGATGAACATTTCTATCTCACCACCACCACGGCGCAGGCCGGCGAGGTGATGTCGTGGCTGGAATATTTGCTGCAAATCCATTGGACCGATTTGAACGTGCATATCACGTCGCTTACCGATGAATGGGCGGGCATGGCCGTGTCGGGGCCAAAATCCCGTGAGGCCCTGCAACTCGCATTCCCCGATGCCAATGTTTCAAATGAGAACCTGCCTTACATGGGCTGCCTTGATGTGTTGCTGGACGGCGTTCGCGTCCGCATCCTGCGCCTCTCCTTCTCCGGCGAACTGGCCTACGAAGTGCATCTGCCCGCCGATTATGCGGGCGCCCTGTGGGAGCATTTCCTGAAGGTGGCAGCGCCGCTTGGCATCAAGCCCTATGGGTTGGAAGCGCTTGCGTCTCTCCGCATTGAAAAGGGCCATGTGGCAGGCCTTGAGCTCGATCATCGCAATACACTGGATGATTTGGGTCTTGGCAAAATGGCGGGGCGGGAGAAAGCCTACATCGGCAAGGAATTGCGGATGCGTGAAAACTATCAGGCACCGGAGAGATGGAGTTTGGTTGGCATTGAGTTGATGGAGGAAGGCGCCAAATTGCGGGGCGGCGCCATTCTGTTTTCAGCCACCGATGAAATCAAGGGCCATGGCCGCGGTTATATCACGTCTGTCACATGGTCCACGGAGCTTAACAAGTTCATTGCCCTTGGCCTCTATCAGGGCGGATTGAAACACGAAGGTGAAGATATCATTTGCGCTTATCCATTGAAGGGCGAGAACGTGAAGGCCCGCATCGTGTCGCCGCACTTCATTGACAAAACGGGGGAGCGCCTTAATGCTTGACCGCCGCTCCGCCCTGCTCAGCG
The DNA here is from genome assembly GCA_963763635.1 of uncultured Alphaproteobacteria bacterium. Classification (GTDB taxonomy): domain Bacteria; phylum Pseudomonadota; class Alphaproteobacteria; order Rhizobiales; family Aestuariivirgaceae; genus Aestuariivirga. Next base: position 73,746 of record CAVXPO010000004.1, on the reverse strand, counting down.
CAAAGCCCTACAGCAGCCCCGTGCTTCAAATCGGCGAGGCGCGCGGCTTTTCACTTTTGCAAATTGCCAAGCCCACAAAGGCAGCGACAGTTATTGCCGGAAAATTGCCAGCAAAAATCGGCAAATCAACGCAAAGCGAAGGCCGCACCCTCCTGCGCACCGGCGCCGAACAGTTCTGGATCATCGGGCCGGAGCATGACGATCTTGCCGTAAAGCTGCGCGGCATGGGTATCCTTACGCCGCTGTCCCACAGCCGCACCCGCATCTTCATTGAAGGCGCGCCCGCCCGCGATGTTTTGGCCAAGGGCATTCCACTGGATTTTGATGTGCATGAATTCAAGCCCGGCATGTTCGCCATGACCGGCCTTCATCACACGCCCATTCTTGTGCATTGCACGGAAACCAGCCGCTTCGAGATTTATGCGCTCCGCACCTTTGCGCTCAGCGTTTATGACTGGCTCACCGACGCAGCGCTGGAATATGCACAATGAGGGATATTCTTGATCTTGACCGTTATCCCCTCGACAGGCCGGGGTCGCCAGCTTGGATGGCCCTCGTTGAAAAATGCCGCGCTGATCTTGAGATCAATGGCATGTTCAACCTGGAAGGTTTTGTTCTGCCGGACGCGTTGAACCGTGCGGTGGGTGAATTGCAACCGGTGCTGGATACCCTTTCCTTCACCCACAAGCGCCGCCACAATATCTATTTCCGCAAGGAAATTCCGGGGCTTGCCGCTGATCATCCCGCCCTTCGCCTCACCGAAACCATCAATCACACCATTTGTTATGACCAGATTCCAAACAGCGTTCCCGCCTGGATTTACGAGTGGCCGAACTTTGTTGTTTTCCTCGCCGCCGCCATGCAGAAGCAGGCGCTGTTTCCCATGCGCGATGCCTTGGCGCGCGTTAATGTGATGGCATACCGCGACGGCGAAGCGCTGAACTGGCATTTTGACCGCAGCGAATTTACCACAACCATACTTCTGCAAGCGCCCGGTGAAGGCGGGGACTTTGTCTATCGCAGTGATCTTCGTTCGGAAAGTGATCCCAACTACGATGGCGTGGCCAAATTGCTGGAAGGCAAGGATGGAAACGTGAAAACCTTGAAACTCGCCGCCGGAACGCTGAACGTCTTCCGGGGCAAAAACACCGCCCACAAGGTAAGCACCGTGCGAGGGCCGCGCGAACGGATCATCACCGTATTCTCCTACTTCGACCGCCCCGGTGTGAAATTTTCCAGCGAAGACCAGATCGGGTTTTATGGCAGGGCAGTTTAACTCCGCATCCGCTCGCCCTTTGGATCAAACAGCGGATCGACAATAATTGTCGCTTTGCGCTTTTCGCCGATGATCTCGATGTCGAAGGCGCCTTTGCCGAGATCATCTGCCAGCTCTTTCGGCACATAGCCTTGGGCCACGGACTTATCGACATAATGCGCGAAGCCGCCGGAGGTGACCCAGCCTACGACCTTGCCCTTATACGAAATGGGTTCGTCGCCCAGCACATCGGCATCACCGGCATCGACGACCATGGACACACGGCGGAGCTTGCCGCCCGTTCGCTTTTCTTCCATCGCCGCATCCCTGCCGATGAAATCATTCTTGGTAAGGTCAATGAAGCGGTCCATGCCCGCTTCGAAGCCGCCGTAGATGGGGCGGAGTTCGCGGTACCATGTCGGGAAGTTCTTTTCCAGGCGCATGCATAACAGCGCGCGCATGCCGAAATTGATGATGCCCTCGCTCGCACCTGCCTTCTTGATTTGCTCATAGAGGTGGCGCTGATATTCCGGCGCCACCCAGATTTCATAACCCAAATCACCAGTATAGGTGACGCGGTTGATGAGGGCGGGCACGTTGGCGATATCCATAGCCCGGTGATCCATGAATTTGAAGGCGGCGTTGGAAACATCAGCGTCGGTCAGCTTTTCAAGAACGGCACGAGACTTTGGTCCGGCGATGGAAAGCCCCACCATGCCCATATCAAGGCGGTCAATTTTCACCGAGGCATCAGCGGGCAAATGCTGCTCGAACCAGCGCATGTGATATTTCTGCGCCTGGGATGAACCCCACATGTAGAACGTGTCGTTACTCGCATTGGCGATGGTGAAGTCGCCGATCAGCTTGCCATTGGGATTGAGCATGGGCGTCAGAATAAGGCGGCCCGCCTTTGGCATCTTGTTCGTCATCAAATGCGAAAGAAAAGCTTCCGCACCGTGGCCCGTGAATCGATACTTCGCGAAGTTGGCAATTTCAGTAACGCCCACGCCGTTGCGCACACCCGTGACTTCGGCTTTGACATGCTTGAAATCATTGGAGCGGTGGAAGGAAAAAATATCGCGTGGTTCAACACCCTTGGGCGCAAACCACAACGGTGTTTCAAGTCCCCAAGAGTTGCCCATCACGGCACCTTGGGCAATCATCGCGTCATAGAGTGCTGTTGTCTGCTGCGGCCGGGCGCCGGGCAGTTCTTCGTTGGGAAACTTTATCGAGAAGCGTCGGGAATAATTCTCGCGCACTTTCTCGTTGGTATAGCTGCGCGTGGCCCATTCGCCAAAGCGCGCCACATCCATGCCCCAAACATCAAAGCCCGGATCGCCATTCACCATCCATTGGGAGAGAGCGAGGCCAACGCCACCGCCCTGGCTGAAGCCCGCCATGACGCCGCAAGCGACCCAATAATTGCGCAAGCCCTGAACCGGGCCCACCAGCGGGTTGCCATCAGGCGTGAACGTGAAGGGGCCATTGATCACCTTCTTGATGCCAGCTTTGGCAAGAGCCGGGAAATGCTTGTAGCCGAGTTCAAGATTTGGCGTGATCCGGTCGAGGTCAGGCTGCAGCAATTCACGGCCAAACTCCCATGGCGTTTGTTTGGGTTGCCATGGCTTGCATTCCTGCTCATATGTGCCAAGCACCAAACCCGAACGCTCTTGGCGCATGTAGATTTCCGACTTGAAATCGATGATGTGGGGTAGCTCGTGTCCGCGTTCCTTGTTGAACGCAATGACTTCCGGCATGTCGTCTGTCACGAGATACATATGCTCCATGGCGAGCACAGGAAGTTCCAGGCCCACCATGCGGCCCACCTCGCGCGCCCACAAGCCACCGCAATTAACGACATGTTCGGCGTGGATGTTTCCATTCACGGTGATCACATCCCACGTGCCATCGGCTCTCGGCTGCAAGTCAGTGACGCGGCAGTTTTGATAGATTTCAGCACCGCCAATTTTGGCCGATTTGGCATAGGCATGAGTGGTGCCTTCAGGATCCAGATTGCCATCAGCCGCGTCGAGCATGGCGCCCGCAAAATACTTTTCTTCAAGAAGCGGGTTCAGCGCCTTGGCTTCCTTCATCGACAGCATTTCGGATTCAAGGCCGAGGTAGCGCGCACGGGCGTGGGCCATTTTCAGCCATTCCAAACGCTCAGGCGTATCAGCCAGTATCAAGCCGCCGGAACGGTGCAGTCCGCAGGCCTGACCGGAGATTTTTTCGAGTTCATCATAAAGCGAGATGGTGTAGCCCTGCAGCTTGGCAACATTCGGATCGCCATTCAAAGTATGAAACCCGCCAGCCGCATGCCATGTTGAACCGGAGGTAAGAATGTCGCGCTCGACCAGCACAACATCTTTCCAGCCCGCCTTCGTGAGGTGATACAGCACCGAACAACCGACAACGCCACCACCAACAACAACGACCCGCGCACTCGTTTTCATGAAAAATTCCCTGTGAATAGGTGTTCACCTTAGACGACAGGGCCGTTCTTCCGCAATCAGGGCGGCGGTGAGAAGAATTCAACGTGCACCATAAAAAACGGCCCCGCAAATTGCGAGGCCGCTGAATAGTTTGAAGCAGTGAACCCTAGATGGCTTCCTTGACTTCCTTGGCTGCGCGGAAGGCAAGCTTCTTTGAGGCCTTGATTTTGATTTGTTCGCCGGTCAGCGGGTTGCGGCCGAGACGGGCAGGGCGCTTCTTCACCTGGAAAATGCCAAGGCCGGTTACGCGGGCCTTGTTGCCCTTCTTCAAATGCTTGACGAGAAGATCAACGAAGTCGCCCAGAAACTCTCCGGCAGCCTTCTTTGACATCTCATGCTTTTCAGCGAGTTCAGCTGCCATCTTTGACAGGGGAACGGTTAGTACTTTTTCGTCAGCCATATTTTTTCTCCGTTGTTAGAATCAGCGAGGAAGAGAAATAGCGCATGGAGCGATTCCTGAAAACCCTTATTTTATGCGCCTATTTTGAATTGGTGGTGGCTAAAATCAAGGAAAACAGCAGTTAACTTTTTGTTAATGTGTTTGTTATTATTTTTTATCCATAAATATCAAATGGTTACACACTATTCAAGCGCAAGGGATAGGTGGTTTTTTAGTTTAATTGGCTTCAACCCGTGCTTGCGCGTTAAGGCATTAAGATTTTTCCGCCGCGCATTTTCACGGGACTTGTCCGACATGTTGCTGGAATGGACCCTGATGGCCACAGAGGCCTGAGCCAGCCGTTGCAACTTCGCTCCGCTGCGCGCCACCCGCAAGTACCAATCCCAGTCCCAGTAATAGGGCAGGCTTTCATCAAAGCCGCCGAGCTTCTTGTGCAGCAGGCGCGCGTAGCAGACCGACGAAATCAGGATGCTGTTGTCGGTCTCGAGTGACGTTGCGTTGGCATCAAATGCAAAATCCACATCAGGGCGGCCGTCATGGAAGACCATTCTGCCATCCGCGAAAACGAAGTCACTGCCACTTGAAAGATGTTGGAGAGCACGGGCAAGAAAATCATTCCTGATCCAGTAATCATCATCATCAAGAAAGGCGATGTAGTCACTTCTCGCATGCGATAAACCGAGATTGCGGGCGGCAACGGGACCTTGCTGGCGATTATCCAGAATCTTTACGCGATCGTCTGCAAAAAATGGCTGTACCACATCACCATCATTGACGATCAGTATTTCAAAACTGGCATCTTGCTGCGTGAGCACGCTGTTTACCGCTTGTGCCAAGTATTCAGGCCGATTCCGCGTTGGGATAATGATTGAAAACTGGTTCATTTTGAGAGATGATTCTGATGAATGAGCTATTTTAATCTACATTAATAATATTTAACAATTACAATAAGTTATGATTTTCAATCAGTTGATAAATTCTTACATTTCCCTATTCAGCCGCATCAGGGAATTGTCAGCTAGCTTATTCGTATAAGCCTCGCGTCGAAACATTTAACGCAAGGAAATTCGGAAATGAAAAAATATATCGCTGTCGCTGCTTTGTTGTCATCAGTTGTCATTGCAGGCGGCGCTGCCAACGCCTCATCGCTTTGCCAGGCCCATGACCAAAGCCATTGGATGTCAAAGGAAGCAATCACCCAGAAGCTGGTGGCCATGGGCTATGAGGTCCGCAAGGTCCAGCCGGAAGATGGTTGTTGGGAATTGAAAGGCACGAAGGATGGCAAGCGGGTGGAAGCGTATTTCGATCCGGTAACGGCAGAACTTGTGTTGACGAAATAATGTCTGCCGCCGATCGGGCAATGGAAGCAGGCGGCGATAAGCCGCCTGCGACCGTTAAGGTGTGGGACAGGTTCGTGCGCCTGTTTCATTGGTCGCTCGTGGCCGTCATGGCTTACGAGTTCATCTTCGAAGCTGGAACAGCAGCCCACATTTACTTAGGCTATGCCGTGCTTGCGTTGATTGCGGCGCGATTGATCTGGGGCCTTGTTGGCTCCCCTTATGCCCGTTTTTCAGAATTTGCGAAATCACCCATGGCAACTGTCCGCTACCTATTTGATATTCTGAAGGGACATCCAAAACGCTACTTGGGCCATAATCCGGCAGGTGCAGCGATGGTTTTGGCACTGCTCATGATGGTGACGGTGACCGCCGCCACCGGTTACGCCATGACGACTAATGCGCTGTGGGGCGAGGAGTGGATTGAAGAGCTGCATAAAGTTTCAGCCAATATTACCCTGTTTCTGATCTTCGCGCATGTTGCTGGCGTAGCACTCGCAAGCTGGCAGCACCGCGAGAACCTGGTCAAAGCCATGGTGACGGGGGAAAAATCAGTTGACGGATGAATCCTTGAGAAAGCCCGTGTCCGGATAAGCCACGGGTTCCTTCGGTCTGAAGAAGTAGCGCCGGAATATTTCGCGGTATCCATGCATGAGATAGCCGTTGTTGTGTTTCAAAAGCTGTGCGCGCTCGGCCCGGTAATAGGCTGGCAATTCATACCAGGCCATGCGGGGCTTGGCATGATGGGCAAGATGCAGGTTGTTGTTGAGAAACATCAGTGAAAGCAGCGGCGATGATTCAACTACAATGGTGCGCTCACCCAAATCCTTGACCGCCTGATGCTCGCAGAAGGAACGCACCAGTGAAAATGCAACGCCGGGCCAGGCAAACATGACGAGATAGGCCCACACCGGAATGCCGCAGACGTAAACGGCGTAGAATAGTGTGATGCCGCAGGCAAAGGTATGCAACACCCAGCATTTTGTGACCGGCCAATCACCCTTGAAAATTGCTCTGAATTCGTCGATCCAGAAACGGGTGGTGCCGATGATAGGCCCCAGAACCATCCGGCCCGCCAGCGTGTTGTGAACTGTGTAAAGCTGTTTGAGCGGTGAAGGCAGCGTCGCCCAAGCAGCAGGCAGCATGTAGTAGGATTCAGGATCGAGCGTCGGGTCGGTGAGGTTGTCATCATTGTGATGGGTGAGATGCAGCTTGCGGTAACGCCTGTAGGGAAACCAGAAACTCGGATTGATGAACACCATGGCCTCATTGAGCAGCGCATTGCGCGTGGGGTGGCCGTGCAATGCCTCATGCTGCAACGAGCCGTGGAGGGCGATGAGATAACCCGCCACCGGCATGATCACCCAGAATGGCAGTACATGATAAAGCCACATGAGCAGGGCCAGTGCGGCATAGGTCAGAACGATGACCAATACCGTCAGCCACTCAACATTGGCGGGTTTTGCTGCCGCAATTTCAGAAGGTTGTTGCATGGCAGATGAATATTGGGCTTTGTAGTGCTTCGCAAGAGCATAGGAAATTCACCCCCATATGTTAGCCTCCCTTCCGATGTATGATTGGCCCGAAGTTCGCGAGGCCACCAACCTTTGGTGGCAGGGCCTCAGCCGCCACATGGGACTTGCAGTTGGGTTGGACCGAAGCGCGGACCATTTCGCCGCTTGGCGACGCGACGACCTGGTTTTCAGTCAAACCTGCGGCTATCCCTTCACGCATGAATTCAAGGGTGTTCTGGACTATGTCAGCACCCCCCATTACGCCGCTGACGGCTGCGAAGGTGCTAATTACTGCAGCATGGTTCTTGCGCGTGAGAAGCGGCCATTGCAGGATTTCCGGGGGGCGATTGCCGCGGTGAACAGCCCGGATTCCATGTCGGGAATGTTGGCATTAAAACTGGTATTTGCTCCGCTTGCGCGGGATGGGGAATTTTTCGCTCAAGTCGTTAAGTCTGGCAGCCATGTTGCCTCGATGCGGGCCGTGCGCGAAGGCAAAGCTGATGTTTGCGCCGTTGACGCCATATGCGTGGCGATGGCCAGGCGCTACCGTCCCGATTATCTGGAAGGCCTTGTTGAAATCGCCCGTTCACCTCTTGTGCCAGGGCTGCCCTATGTGGCCCGCGCCGGAAACATTGCAGCGCTGCGCGGCGCGGTAACTGCAGCATTTAACGATCCACAATTGCAAGAGCCGCGCGATCAACTCTTATTGAATGGCAATTCGGTGCTGCAACCCCAAGCTTATGACCGGATAACCGAACTCGAAACCGACATGCAAAGGGCTGGAGGCCTCAATCTATAATGAGCATTGAACTTTACACCTGGAGCACACCCAACGGGAAAAAAATATCCATCGCGCTGGAAGAAATGGGGCTGGCCTACAATGTGCATCCCATTAACATCGGCAAAGACGAACAATTCGCACCAAACTTCCTGAAAATTTCACCCAACAACAAAATCCCGGCGATTGTCGATACGGACAATGGCCAATCGGTTTTTGAATCGGGTGCCATTCTCATGTATCTCGGTGACAAGTCCGGCAAATTCTATCCGAAGGAACTGGCCAAGCGCATCAAGGTGAATGAATGGCTGATGTGGCAGATGGGCGGCTTCGGCCCCATGCTCGGCCGCGCCCACGCCTTCCTGCACTTCAATCCCGGCAAGGCGCCCTTCGCCGAAGAAATGTTCGCCAAGGAGGCCCAGCGGCTTTACGGTGTTTTGAACGCGCAATTGGGCAAGATGGAATTTGTGGCCGGTGATTACTCCATTGCCGACATGGCGATTTTCCCGTGGGCGGCACGCTTCGAATGGCAGCGCGTGAATCTGAACAGCTTTCCCCATGTCAAACGCTGGTATCAGGCAATTTCAGCGCGGCCTGCGGCGGTGAAAGGCTTTGATGTGCCCGTCGGTGGCGCAAGCATTCCGATGCCGAAAGAGCTTACTTCCGCTTAGGCACGGTTTCATTTGCGCCGGGCCGCGCCTTCACAAACTCATCCCGCGTTTCGCAGTGAAGCGACAGCGAGTGGAGTTTCGGGTATTTGTTCAGCGGAAAAACTTCCGGCACGCGCAGCTTGAGGTGGCCAATCATGCAGCCGATGGTGACATCGGCTTGGCTCATGTAGCTGTCGATAAACCAAGGCGTTCCGCAATTTTTTTCAAGCTGCGCGAGTGCGGCGTTGAGTTGGGAGAGGCAGCGTTTCTCCCAGTCTTTGCTGATTGCTTTCGGGCCATGGAAGTAACGCTCAAAAAATGTGGCAACGGCCTTGTCGGAAACGCCCATTGCCAATGCCACCGCCTGCAACACCTGGCGGCGCTGCGGCCCGTGCGCTGGCGTTAGCGCCCGCGCCGGCCCCGCCATTTCATCAAGGCAATCAATGATGGCGGCGGAATCGATCAGCGTTTCACCGGACTCCAGAGTGAGGGCAGGCACGCGGATGAGCGGATTGATTTCCTGCATCTTTTTAGCGTTTTCAAACACCGAAAGTGGATTGCGCGTAAATGGCATGTGATAGTGATGCAGCGTCACCGCAACACGGCGCACGAACGGCGAGTCATATTGGCCAATGAGGATCATGGTGTGAGTATTGCGCAAATGAATTAGACCGTCCAGCCATTGCTTCATCACCCCATTCCGGCAATCCGGCAAAAGCCAGAATCTAGAAGCTCTTCACTCCTGAGCGAGATTCCGCCTCTCGCCGGAATGACGGGAATAGGAAGGCAATCTAAGCTAAACGTTCCAAGGTCTTCTGTCGGCCAATCAGCGGCAGCAGCGCTGCCAGTTCAGGGCCGTGATCCAATCCTGTCAAAGCCAGCCGCAATGGCATGAAAAGCTGCTTGCCTTTGCGGCCGGATGAATTTTTTAACGCCTCTGTCCAAGCCTTCCACGTGGCGGAATCCCATGGTTCGGCGGGTAGATCCTTGGCGGAACTGGTTATAAACTCACGGTCTTCGCCACTCACCACCGGATTGATGCTGTTTGTGATGACATCATGCCAAACCCTTGAATCCGATAATTTTCCCACGTTTCCGCGCACTGCCAGCCAAAAGGCTTCACTGCCGTAATCCAGCCTGTCTTTGACGGCGTTCCACGGCAGCATGTGGAGCAGCTTGGCGTTGAGGCCCTTGAGTTCGGCCTCGTCAAAGCGGGCAGGCGCGCGCGACAGTTTTGAGAGGTCAAATCCATCCACCAGTTCCTTGTAATCTGCGCACGGATGAATGGCATCTGATGTCCCAAGCAACGCCGCATGGCTGACAACCGCCATAGCTTCCAGGCCATTCTCACGCATGGCGCGTATGGAGAGCGAACCCAGGCGTTTGGACAATCCAGCACCATCAGCATCGATGAGCAAGGCTGTGGTGGCCATAGGCAGGAACGGTTCCACCAAGCGCCTTGGTGATTTCAATTTGCACGGCGGTATTTACCACATGGTCTTCACCACTGAATCATGTGGGTTATGCCGAATTCGATGTCATCGACGACGGAACAAAACGTATAGAGATAAGTACCGTCCTCGCGGATTAGCACAGGGTCCGACTGCGAAGCCGTATCAATATGCGAAGGGCCACGAATGAGGTCGTTCCACTCCACCTGATGGTGGTCGAGCTTAAAACGCCAGTGGGGTTTGCGGCCCAATAACTTCAAAGTTTATTGCGCTCATCTTCGTCGTCAGTTTGAGTGCAGCGCGATCATAAACAGGGGGCAAATGCTTGGCCGCCTGACGCTTGCGTTTACGATCCAACTCATCAGCTGTTTCATAACAAGCATAGAGAAGGCCGGAGGCCTTAAGTTTTTCTGCCACCACATAATATTTATCAAGACGCTTGGACTGGTGTTCAACGCGTGTGGGCTTGATGCCCAACCAAGCCAAATCAACGGCAATCGATTCCGCATACTCGGTTTTGGACCGTACCGTGTCCGTATCGTCATAGCGGAGGATGAACTGCCCGCCGGTTTTCTGCGCCATCAACCAGTTCAGGATTGCGGTGCGCGCATTGCCTATATGGATGCGGCCCGTGGGCGAGGGCGCGAAACGGAGGATTGTCATTTATGATTTGTCTCGGAAAGCATTGGTAATGGGATAACGCCGGTCGCGGCCAAAATTGCGGCGGGTGATTTTGACACCCGGTGCGGCCTGGCGGCGCTTGTATTCAGCGATGTAAAGCATGTGTTGAATGCGCTTGACCAGTGCTTCCGGATGACCGCGTTTAACAATTTCCGCGATCGGCTGCTCTTCCTCGACCAGCCCCTGCAGGATATCATCCAGCACGTCATAGGGCGGCAGCGTGTCCTGGTCCTTCTGGTTTTCGCGCAGTTCCGCCGTGGGCAGCTTGGTGATAATGCGGGTTGGAATGACGAAGCCTTGCGTGTTGCGCCATGCCGCCAAACGGAACACCTGCGTCTTGTAAACATCCTTGATCGGATTGAAGCCGCCATTCATGTCGCCATAGAGCGTGGCGTAACCCACCGACATTTCGGACTTGTTGCCGGTGGTCAAAACCATCGCGCCAAACTTGTTTGAAATCGCCATGAGAATGACCCCGCGCGAGCGCGACTGGATATTCTCTTCCGTCACATCAATGTTCTTGCCCGCAAACATCGGCTTCAATGCCGAGAGAAAACCTTCAACCGGTTCCTTGATCGGCACCACGTCATAGCGCACGCCCAATAGCTTGGCGCATTCCTCCGCATCCACCAGACTGTCCTTGCTGGTGTAAGCATAGGGCAGCATAACGCAATGAACACGGTCTTTGCCCAACGCGTCAACCGCCATGGCGGCGACAACAGCGGAATCAATGCCGCCGGAAAGGCCCAGCACAACACCGGGGAAACGGTTCTTCTCAACATAGTCCTTGAGGCCGAGAACGCAGGCCTTCCAGGTTTCCTCTTCCTTTTCAGGAAGCGCAGCAATTTCACCCGTGGTAACCCGCCAGCCGTTTGGCCCGCGTTTCCATTCTGTCAGCGCCACCGCTTCTTCAAACATCGGCATTTGCACCGCAAGCGAGCGGTCCGCGTTTAACACAAATGAGGCGCCGTCGAACACCAGCTCATCCTGCCCGCACACCTGGTTGAGATAGGCCATCGGCAGGCCGGTTTCGGTAACCCGCGCGACCACAAGATTAAGACGCACATCATCCTTGTTGCTCTCAAACGGCGATCCATTGGGGACCAGCAGGATTTCAGCGCCGGTTTCCGCCAGCGTTTCACACGTCTCTTCAGTCCAGATATCTTCGCAAATGGGAACGCCAATACGGACGCCTTTGAAGGAAATCGGGCCGGGGGCAGGGCCTGCTTGGAACACGCGTTTTTCATCAAACACGCCATAATTTGGCAGGTCATGCTTGAAGCGCAGGGTTTCCACCTTGCCATCCTTCAGCAAGGCAACGGCATTATAAAGCCTCCCCGACTCCGCCCATGGTGTTCCCATCAGAATGGCGGGGCCGTTTCTGGTATCCAGCGCTAAATCTTCAACCGCCGCCCTGCACTGCGCCACGAAACTGGGCCGCAGCACCAGGTCTTCCGGCGGGTAGCCGCAAATGAACAGCTCGGGAAACAACACAAGATCAGCGCCCGCCGCATCAAGGCAGGCCGCGCGCGCCTTGGTAAGATTGGCCTGAATGGCCCCCAGCGTAGGGTTCAATTGGGCAAGCGCGATAACGAGTTTGTCAGTCATGTCCGCGTCTTAGCCCATCGGATGCCGGGCATCAATTGCCGCCCGTTGACGCTGCTGTGAAAACCAACGAAAACGGCGATATGACAATTCTGGAGTTTTTGCAACGTGCGGAACCGGGCGCCACAGTACTGGCCGCTGATGGCGCGCAGCTCAGTTACCTTGACCTGATTAATGTCATTGAACGCACGCAACATAGCCTCAATGCGGCAGGACTTGGTTTGGCTGACAGGGTGGCAATCGTATTGCCCAATGGCCCGTTGATGGCCGTTGCATTTCTGGCGGTCTCAGCCTCGGCAGTTGCCGCACCTTTCAATCCGGCTTTCCGCGAGGATGAGTTCCGTTTCTATATGGAAGATTTAAGCGTGAAAGCGCTGATCATTGGGCGGGGCAGCACTTCATCGGCAATTGCTGCCGCTTCATCAATTGGAGTTCCGCTCATTGAGATGACGGACGATTTCTTTTTGCACTGTGAAATGAGCGGGACGCCACAGCGGGCTGGATTTAATGGTTCCGATGATGTGGCGCTCGTGCTGCATACCTCCGGCACCACATCGCGGCCAAAAATTGTGCCGCTCACGCAAGCAAACCTCGTAGCATCGGCCAACAATATTGCGAAGACGTTGCGTCTGGCAAATGCGGATCGCTGCCTGAACATCATGCCGCTGTTTCATATTCACGGGCTGGCGGCGGCGGTTCTGGCAACGCTGTCTGCGGGCGGCTCCGTTTACTGCACGGGAGGTTTCAACGCGCTGAAATTCTTTGCACAGATCGATGAAGCAAAGCCCACATGGTACACGGCGGTGCCGACCATGCACCAAGCGATTCTGTCCCGTGCTGAGCGCAACGAGGTTATTATCACATCCAACCCCCTGCGCTTTATCCGTTCGAGCTCGGCTTCGCTGCCCGTGCCGGTTTTCAACCAGCTTGAAGCGGCCTTCGGCTGCCCGGTGATTGAAGCCTACGCGATGACGGAAAATGCCCACCAGATGACCAGCAACCAATTGCCGCCGGGCAAGCGCAAGGCAGGCCTTGTAGGCTGTGCGGCGGGGCCGGAAGTGGCGATTATGGATACCCACGGAAATCTGCTGGGCGCTGGCGAAGAGGGGGAGGTTGTAACCCGTGGGCCCAATGTGACGAAGGGCTACGCGAACAACCCCGCCGCCAACGAAGCGGGTTTTGCATTTGGCTGGTTCCACACGGGCGACCAGGGTTTCATGGATGAAGACGGCTATTTGAAAATCACCGGCCGCCTGAAGGAAATCATCAACCGCGGCGGCGAAAAAGTGGCGCCTGCGGAGGTGGATGAAGCGCTGCTGGAGCATGTGGCGGTGTTTCAGGCGGTGGCCTTTGCGGTGCCGCACGACAAGCTGGGCGAGGATGTGGCGGCAGCCGTGGTTTTCCACGAAGGGAAATCCGCCACCGAACGGGAGCTGCAGGAATTTGTGAATGAAAGATTGGCTGCATTCAAAGTGCCGCGCAAAATTTTGATCCTCACGGAAATTCCCAAAGGGGCAACTGGAAAGCTGCAGCGCATTGGGCTGGCGCAGAAACTGGGCTTGGCATGACGAAGATTTGTGTTTTCGGCGCTGGCGCCATCGGCGGCCTGATCGGCGCAAAACTGGCGCAGCGAGGCGAGGCCGAGGTTTCGCTGGTTGCGCGGGGGCCTCATCTTGCTGCGATGGAGGCGCATGGGTTGACAGTCAAGCAGGGCGCCGGATCAATAAATGTCAAGCCAACTGTAACTTCCGACCCCACAAAGCTGGGCGTTCAGGATTTTGTAATTCTCAGCGTGAAAGCCCACGCCATTCCACATGTGCTGGATCAATTGCAGCCGCTGCTGGGCAGGGATACTGCCATTCTCTTCGCGCAGAATGGCGTGCCCTGGTGGTATTTCCATAAGCATGGCGGGCCGCACGAAGGGCGCAGCATTGAAAGCGTTGATCCGCAAGGCCAGATTTGGAAACGTATCGGGCCGGAACGCGCGTTGGGCTGTGTGGTCTGGCAGTCCGCCGAAATGACCAGCCCGGGCGTAATCAGCCATAGCTATGGCGACCGCATGCCGATCGGCGAGGCATCCGGCGAAAAAACCGGTCGCGTTGTGCAATTGAGCAAACTGCTGATGGATGCGGGCATCAAGAGCCCCGTGCGCACAAACTTGCGCGATGAAATCTGGTTGAAGCTATGGGGTAACCTCAGCTTCAATCCCGTCAGTGTGTTAACATTGGGAACGCTTGAACAATTGGCCACCGATGAAAACACGCGGCGCGTTTTGCGCAGCCTGATGGAAGAGGCGCGAATTGTGGGAGAGGCGCTCGGCGTGAAATTTTCCGTGGGCGTTGATGAACGCATGGATATGGCTGCAAAAGTCGGCCATCATAAAACCTCCATGTTGCAGGATGTGGAAGCGGGCAGGCCCACCGAACTCGATTCGCTTTTGGGCGCTGTCATCGAATTGGCAAAAATAGTTGAAATTGCTACACCTGCGTTAAATCTTGTATATGATCTCACGCGGTTCAGGAGCCGGATTTAACTTAAACTTCCGGGAAAAGTTTTTAGGAGAAAACCCATGCGTCTCGATAATGAAAAACCCAGTGAAAATGTTGAAGACCGACGTGGGCAAGGCGGCGGTGGCGGCTTTGGTTTTCCGGGCAGCCGCGGCGGCGGAAGGCAAATCAACATTCCCATGGGCGGCGGCCGTGGTGGCATGAGCATCTCGACCATTGTCTTGCTGGTGGTTGCCTATCTGGCGCTGAAATTCATTTTTGGCGTTGACCTGCTCGACATTCTCAATGGCGGCAGCACGCAGGCGCCCGGTGGCAGCACCAATACGGAAATGACCATCCCGAACGCGAATACGGATGTCGCCAACGATACGACTGCAACTGGCGGTGGTGCCACATCAAACGATGTGACGGGCGATGCCGGCAAGGAATTTGTGTCCCGCGTTCTGGGATCAACCGAACGCGTATGGACCAGCGTATTCCAGCAGATGGGCCAAACCTACCAAAAGCCAACCCTCGTGCTGTTCACCGGTTTTGTACAATCGGCGTGCGGCAATGCGCAATCAGCCATGGGGCCATTCTATTGCCCCCGTGACCAGAAGGTTTACATTGACCTGTCATTCTATCAGGACATGAAAAACAAGTTGGGTGCTCCCGGCGATGCGGCGCAGGGGTATGTGATTGCCCACGAAATTGGCCACCACTTGCAAAACCTGTTTGGCATTGCTGAGAAGGTTACCCAAGCCCGCATGCAGGTTACAGAAGAACAAGCGAATGTGCTTTCGGTGCGTATGGAGCTGCAGGCCGATTGCTTCGCCGGAATATGGGCCAAGGAATCCAATGTGTTCGAGGAGGGCGATATTGAGGAAGCGCTGAACGCAGCAACCGCCATTGGCGACGACCGCTTGCAGAAGCGCAGCCAGGGCTATGTGGTGCCGGAATCATTTACCCACGGCTCCTCGGAGCAGCGCGTGCGCTGGTTCCGCGCCGGGTATCAGGCAACTGAAATGAACCAGTGTGACACCTTCAAAACTGACAACCTGTAGAGCTACGGAGTACACGGGTGAAAGTTTCACCTGCCAGGCGACACTAGTTTGTGAAACAAGTTGAGTTGCAAGCCCGGGTTTGCAGGCGCATCTTCCAATTCGCTTTTTGGATCGAAGGTGACTACGATGGCTGCAACTGAAGCTTCACTTCCCCGCGAACGCGTCAAGATACACGCCGGCTTCGTGCGGGTTTTCCATTGGATCAATGTGGTCGGCATGACCCTGATGATCACCAGCGGCTGGCGCATTTATAATGCGTCGCCGCTTTTTGATTTCAAGTTTCCGCGTGAAATCACAATCGGCGGCTGGCTGGGCGGCGCGCTGCAATGGCACTTCGCGGCCATGTGGCTGCTCGTCGTGAACTTTCTCATTTATCTCATCGTCGGATTTGTCTCGGGCCATTTCAAGCGGCGCTTTACACCGGTTTCCCCCGGTTCCGTGATTGGCGACATGTCAAAGGCCATCAAGGGAAAACTGCCCCACAGTGCGACGACATATAATGCGGTTCAGAAGGCAGCTTACATCGGTGTGCTGTTGGCCATCGTTCTCACCATTCTTTCTGGCAGCGTTGTGTGGAAGCCCGTACAGCTTCAGGAGCTTGGCCTGCTGATGGGCGGTTATGAAGGAGCACGGCTGGTGCATTTCTTCGGTATGGCCGCGATCTGCGCATTCATTGTATTGCATCTGGTGCTTGTTGCCATCGTGCCCAGCACGCTGCTGCCCATGGTCACTGGCTGGGTGCGAAAAGATAAACATGAAGAAGAGGTCCAGTCATGAACAGCAAATTGCTTCTTCCCCAAACAAAATCGCTGGTGAGCCTTGAACGGCGCCTGTTCCTCAAAAAATCCCTGTCGCTTGGCGCGCTTGCCATGCTGACCGGTTGCGATGCGACAGATCCTTCGATTACGGACCGCGTGCTGAACGCCATGTCAAAATGGAACGACGAAGTACAGTTGGCAATTTTTAATCCCAACAAGCCAGCCCCGGTTTATACGGAAGCTGACATCACCGACCCGTTTCCCTTCAATGGCTTTTATGCGGAGGCCAAAGCTCCCGTTGTCGAAGAGGCAGGCTACAAGCTGGAACTCAGCGGCCTGATTGAAAAAAAGGAAAGCTGGACGCTTGACCAGCTGCGTGCACTTCCGCAGGAATCACAAATTACCCGCCACATCTGCGTTGAGGGTTGGAGTGCCATTGGCAAATGGGGCGGTGTGCGGTTCAGCGAGTTTCTCAAGTTGATTGGCGCTGACACAACCGCCAAATATGTGGGCTTCAAATGTGCCGATGACTATTATTCCAGCGTGGACATGGCAACGGCGCTGCACCCGCAAACCATTCTGGCGCTCACCTTCCGCGACAAGGTTTTGCCCAGAAGCTACGGATTCCCCATGAAGCTGCGTGTGCCCACGAAACTTGGCTTCAAGAATCCCAAGCACATCATGGCGATGTTTGTGACAAATGATTATCCGGGTGGTTATTGGGAAGACCAGGGCTACAACTGGTTCAGTGGTTCGTGAGCGGACTTATCGCGGCGGCTCACATCCCCGTGAATGTCGTGTTCGTGTTTTGCTAGTTACTCCTTGATTACGCAGTGTCAGCGCGAGACGATGAGGTCTCAAGTTTAACC
The DNA here is from genome assembly GCA_963763635.1 of uncultured Alphaproteobacteria bacterium. Classification (GTDB taxonomy): domain Bacteria; phylum Pseudomonadota; class Alphaproteobacteria; order Rhizobiales; family Aestuariivirgaceae; genus Aestuariivirga. Next base: position 56,406 of record CAVXPO010000004.1, on the reverse strand, counting down.
AAGGAATAGCTGCATGTTAAAATTTGCAATCCCCGCTGCTGTCGCCGGCATGTTTTTAGTCGCTCCGGCATTTGCCGAAGATATGATGAAATGTGACGATGCCAACATGATGAAGATGGACAAGATGGTGAAGGAAACCACGGATCCGGCCATGAAGAAGCAGATGGAAATGGCCATGGGCGAAATGACAATGGCGATGGACGCCATGAAGGGCAGCAAGATGGAAGAGTGCGAAATGCATTTGAACAAGGCCGCCATGGAACTCAAGGCGAAGTAACACGTCTTATCGGGGCAAGAAAAACGGGCACCGAAAGGCGCCCGTTTGAATTTCTGGAGCTAAAATTCAGCTCTTGTTCATGGCGCCCTTGATGACGCCGACGATGATCATCAAAACGGCGCCGCCTATGCCGCCGCCTGCAACCTGCTGGATGATGGCGCCAATGTCCATGCCGCCCGCAGCACCCGCTGCTGCATCCGCCGTGGCACCGCCGCCGAGCACAGCGTTCAATATCTGGCCACCTAGCCAAAACCACCAATTACGCCGGCAATCGTGTTGCCTAATGTGCCGAGGCTCTTGTCCGGCATCGACTTTGCCTGCAACATTGCCGCCAATGGCACCGACAATAAGTTGAATAATGAGTGATGTAATGTCCATAAGGACCCCCTGGTTACAACTATCACTGACCATCTGCCAGCCCGATCCGTATAGCAGGAGTCGCGTGGCATCTCAAAGTGTCAATGTGGGCAGCTACAGAGCGTTTGACTTAGTAGGCGTTTTCACTCTTGAGCAATGCAAAGGGTGTTCTGAAAATAATCATCAGATCAAAGAGCAATGACCAGTTGTCGATGTATTCGAGATCATGTTTCACGCGCTGTTCAATTTTCTCTCGCGTATCGGTTTCACCGCGCCAGCCATTGATCTGTGCCCAGCCCGTTATGCCCGGCCGCACGCGGTGGCGCGCGAAGTATCCATCGACAACCTGTTCGTATAAAGTATCTACTGCCTTCGCCTGCGTGGCGTGCGGGCGTGGACCGACGAGCGATAGCTGGCCCGTTAAAACATTGAATAATTGCGGCAATTCGTCAAGTGATGTCTTGCGGATGATCCGCCCCACGCGGGTAACTCTTGGATCAGCTTTGGTGACAAGACGCGTTGCATTCGCGTCCGTCAGGTTGGCAAACATCGAGCGGAATTTATACACTTCGATGAGTTCATTGTTAAAGCCATAGCGCTTCTGCTTGAAGATAACGGGTCCCTTGCTTTCGTAACGGATGGAAGCCGCCACCAGCAGCATCACCGGTGCAAAAATGATAATGGCGATGAAGGCCAGCGCACGCTCCATCACATTTTTCAGGAAAAGTCCCCAGCCCATCAACGGGCGGTCGAACACCGATAACAGCGGAAGCTGGCCAATGTAGGTGTAGGCTTGGCGGCTGAATTTCAACCCTGATGCTTTGCCACTGATTCGGATGTCTACGGGCAATTCCCACAGGCGTTTGAGGATGTAGAGAAGGCGCGCTTCGGCAGAAAGCGGAATGGCCACAATGATAAGATCCACCCGGTTGTTGCGTGCATAGTTCGCCAGTTCGGAAATCTTGCCAATCTTCCTGTGCCGGCGAATGGATTGCGGGCTGCGGTTGTCGTCGCGGTCATCAAAGGTGCCGATGATTTCAATGTTGAGGTCCGGCGATGATTCCAGAACCTGCAGCGCTTCTTCAGCCGCCTTGCCGCCGCCGGCAATGGCTACGCGCTTGCGAAACCTTCCTAGCTTCTCAACCGGCCGTGCCCAGAGCTGGGCCGCGAAGCGGCTCGCGGCAAGGTAGCCCGCCGTGATCATCAGCCAGTATGACAGCCAGTGCTGATGCAACGGCATGAGGAAATCATCAGCCAAAGAAAAAAGCCCAAAGCCGCAAATGAAGACGGCAGAAAAAGATTTTACAAATATCCACCTTCCATTCACTAGCGCTTCCGGCTGGTACAGGCCAAGTTCGCGCAGTGTGAGAAGGCAGAGATAGGAAAGCGACAATGAAAAAAATCCGATAATCGCCTGGCCGTTAGCCAGCGGAGGATTGAGCGACGTGATAGTTGAGAGGAAAATGGCCGAAAGGAACAACACAAAAAAATCTGTTGCTTTCAGCAGGCGCTTTACAACTTCTTCGTCGACATACCTCAGGACTGACGCCGCCATATCTGACTGCATTGACCAACTCCATCCCCGGCGGTCTTGTGCCGCCTGTGGGAGGTTCCTGCGCCCAATCAATTAAAATTGCTGAAAAATTCGAGGCAATGCTTTGCGGTTTTGGCGGATAGTTTAGTTAACCTTTACGCCTGGTTGATGAGGCCGCGCTCCAGATCGCACTAATGCGCTCCCAAACCTCGTCAAAATGGGACACCGCATAATCGGGGAAAAAATCCTGCACGGGATTTCGCGTATAGCCAAATGTGACGGCGATAACAGGAACGCCCGCGGCCCGCGCCGTGAGAATGTCGGTCTCGCTGTCGCCCACCATGATGGAGTTTGCGGGTTTCACGCCCAGTCTTTTGAGTGTTTCGAAATAGGGGGCGGGGTCTGGCTTGGCAACGTTGATTGTATCCGGGCCAACAACGGCGCCAAAATATTCGGTCATGTCGAGTGCCTTGATTAGCCGCACGGAAAGGTCCTCGACCTTGTTGGTGCACACCCCCATGAGAATGCCTTCGTCCGCGCATTGTTTGAGCAGTTTGAGAACGCCCGGGAACACTTCGCTGCCCACCGCAATGTTCCTGGCATAATAGCGCAGGAATTCGGCGTGGTAGTAATCGAGGCTCCTTTCATCCAGCGCATCGCCGCTTGCCGCACAGCCTCGAGCGATCAGTGCCTTTGCGCCATTACCCACGAAAGTGCGAACCTCCGCCATCGTGATGGGCCGCCGGTCCAGCAGGGACAGCACATGGTTGGTGGCGGCCATGAGGTCCGGCGCAGAATCTACCAGCGTTCCATCGAGATCAAATATCACGGCGCGTCTGGGCATGTGTTCCCCACAAATCTGCTATGTTTGAGTAGTCTTAAGCCCTGTGCTATCACGCCGCCAACCCGAAACGGAGAATAGCTATGGATATTCGCAAAACACAGGCCCTGCGCGACATACTGAAAGACAAGTCGCTGCTCAAGGATAAATGCTACATCAATGGTAAATGGGTGAAGGCGGATAGATCCATCGATGTGACCAACCCGGTGGATAACAGCATCATTGGCACAATTCCAAAGCTAGGCACCGCCGAAACCCGTGCCGCCATTGAAGGGGCCGAAATAGCCCAGAAGCTATGGGCAAAGAAAACCGCCAAGGAACGTGCTGGCGTTTTGCGAAAATGGTTCACGCTGATGATGGAAAACCAGGAAGACCTGGCCCAGATCATGACTGCGGAGCAGGGCAAGCCCCTGGCCGAAAGCCGCGGTGAAGTGGGCTATGGCGCATCCTTCATCGAGTTCTTCGCCGAGGAAGCACGCCGCGTTTATGGCGAAACCATTCCGTCGCCGTTCCCCAATGGCCGCATCGTGGTGATCAAGCAGCCGGTGGGCGTTGTGGCCGCCATCACACCGTGGAATTTCCCCAACGCGATGATAACCCGCAAGGCAGGGCCTGCATTGGCAGCGGGTTGCGCATTCGTGTGCAAGCCAGCTTCAGAAACACCCTTGTCGGCCCTGGCCTTGGCGGAACTTGCGGAGCGGGCAGGGATTCCCGCTGGCGTGTTTTCCGTGATTACCGGATCGGCACGCGAGATCGGCGTTGAGATGACGTCGAACCCGATTGTTCGCGCGCTCACTTTTACCGGGTCAACCGAAATCGGCAGCCTGCTCATGGCACAATGTGCTCCAACCGTGAAGCGCCTTGGCCTTGAGCTTGGTGGCAATGCGCCCTTTATCGTGTTTGATGATGCTGACCTCGATGCGGCGGTTGCAGGTGCGATGATTTCGAAATACCGCAACGCCGGTCAAACTTGCGTGTGTGCCAACCGCTTGCTGGTGCAGGAAGGCGTTTATGACGCCTTTGCTGAAAAGCTGGCAGTTGCTGTCAAGAATTTGAAAGTTGGCGACGGTGTTGACAACGGCGTTACCACTGGCCCGCTCATCAACAGCGCAGCGGTCAAAAAAGTTGAGGAGCATATTGCTGATGCCATTGCCAAGGGAGCGAAAGTAACCGTTGGCGGAAAGTCGCTGGGCGGCAATTTCTTTGAGCCCACACTGCTCCGCGATGTGACCAGTGAAATGGCGGTTGCCCGCGAGGAAACCTTTGGCCCCGTGGCTCCTCTTTTCAAGTTCAAGACCGAAGAGGACGCCATCGCCATGGCCAACAACACCGAGTTTGGCCTTGCCTGCTATTTCTACACCCGCGACATTGGCCGCGTCTGGCGTGTCGGCGAGGCGCTGGAATATGGCATGGTGGGCATCAACGAGGGCATCATCTCAACGGCGGAAGCGCCCTTCGGCGGCATGAAGCAATCAGGCGTGGGCCGCGAAGGCTCGCACCACGGCATGGAAGAATATATCGAAATGAAATATATGCTGATGGGCGGCCTTGGGAAATGACACCAGACCAAATGAAACGGGCCGCTGCCGAAGCGGTTTTGCCCTTCGTCAAATCCGGCATGAAGCTGGGCCTTGGCACAGGCTCTACCGCCAGGCATTTTGTGGATTGCGTAGGCGATCTCGTGAAGCAGGGCTACGATCTCGTGTGCGTGCCGACGTCAGAGGAAACGCGAAAGCAGGCGGAGGGTTTGGGCATTCCGCTCACCACGCTGGACAAGGAACAAATTCTTGATCTCACCGTGGATGGAGCCGATGAGCTGGATGACAAGCTGAACCTCATCAAGGGCGGCGGCGGCGCATTGCTGCGCGAAAAAATCGTTGCTTCCTCGTCGCGCCAGATGATTGTGATTGCCGATGCGAGCAAGCATGTGAAAACCTTGGGCGCATTTCCCTTGCCCATTGAAGTTGTGCGTTTTGGGGCGCGCGCCACGGCTTTCAAGATTGAACGCTGTTTCACCCATCTCAAAATGAAAGGCGCCATGACGGTGCGTGCGCGCGATGGCAAAGCCTTCGTGACCGACAATGGCAATTTCATCATTGATTGCGCGCTGGGGAAAATTCCTGACCCCGCAAAATTGCAAAGCTATCTCGCGGGCATTCCCGGTGTTGTTGACCACGGCCTGTTCGTGGGGCTTGCCAAAATGGCCTTTCTGGGAACGCCCAAGGGCGTGGTGACGATAAAGCCATGAGTGAATATGACTACGACCTGTTTGTGATCGGCGCTGGTTCCGGTGGCACACGGGCTGCCCGCATATCTGCCAAACATGGCGCGCGTGTTGCCGTGGCGGAAGAATACCGCGTGGGCGGCACCTGCGTTATCCGCGGCTGCGTGCCCAAGAAGCTGTTTGTCTATGCCTCAAAGTTCGCCGAGGAGTTTGAGGACGCGGTGGGTTTTGGCTGGACCAGCGACAAGGTTTCCTTCGACTGGTCAACGCTGCTTGAAAACAAGGACAAGGAAATTGACCGGCTCAACAAGGCCTACATCCGCAACATCGAAGGTGCAGGCGCTGAAATCATCATGGAGCGCGCCGAAGTCGCTGATCCTCACACACTGGTGTTAGCCTCGGGGAAAAAGGTTACGGCCAAATACATTCTGGTAGCCACCGGTGCCGCACCTTTTGTGCCGCGCCATTTGCCGGGCCATGAACTGGCGATCACCTCGAACGAGGCTTTCCACCTTGAAAAGCTGCCGCGCCGCGTTTGCATTGTGGGTGGCGGTTATATTGCCGTCGAGTTTGCCGGAATTTTCCAGGGCCTCGGTGTTGAAACCATTCTGATTTACCGCGGTGAAAAAATCCTCCGCGGATTCGATGAGGACATACAGGATCATCTGACCGCTGAAATGCAGAAGAAGGGCATTGAAATAAGAACCCGTGCCGATATTTCAAAAATCGAAAAGAGCGGCGATGGGGTTCGGATCACGCTGGAAGATGGTGCCGCGTTTGGCGCAGGCCAGATCATGTTTGCCACCGGTCGCATTCCCAATGTGGCCGGCCTCGGACTGGAGAGCGCGGGCGTTCACATCACACCGCATTATGCAGTTCAAGTCGACGATTACTCGTGCAGCACGGTAGATAGCATTTATGCCGTGGGCGATGTCACCAACCGCGTCAATCTCACGCCGGTTGCCATTCGCGAGGCCCACGCCTTTGCTGATAGTGTATTCGGAGGCAAGGACATAAAGGTTGACCACAACCTCATTCCAACCGCCGTCTTCTCCCAGCCTGAAATTGGCACGGTGGGAATGACGGAAGCGCGGGCGCGCGAGGTGTTTGCGAAAATCGACATCTACAAAACCACATTCCGCCCCATGAAGCATACGCTGTCAGGCAGGGACGAACGCACCCTGATGAAGCTGGTCGTGGATGGCGACACCGACCGCGTTGTGGGATGCCACATCTGCGGGCCGGACGCCGGCGAAATGGCTCAGCTTCTCGGTATCTCCATCAGGCTGGGTGCCAAGAAATCCGACTTCGACGCCACTATGGCCGTGCACCCAACGGCTTCCGAAGAGCTGGTGACCATGCGGGACACGTGGGCGGGATGACGGTATTTGTGCGGGTCTCGCCACGCGCTTTAGGTGCGGTTCAACCGGCCAGTCAAGGCTTGGTGGAATAGTTCCGGTGCTGCCAGCGTAATGGTCGAAGAGAAACACATGGATTTTTCAGTGGAACTGACCAGCAACATACCTTACTTGCGACGCTCCGCTCGCGCCCTGTGCGGGGATGCGTCGCGGGCGGATGATCTGGTTCAGGATTGCATTGAGCGGGCGATTAACAAATGCCACCTTTACGATCCCGGGCGGCCCATGCGCCCGTGGCTCTACACCATGCTGCGCAACATTTTTATTAGTGATTTAAGGAAAAACAACCGGTCTGCCGTTGTAAAATCACTTGATGAGTTGGGTCAGAATGAAGGACAGGCGCGGCCTGAACAGGAAAACAACCTATCGGTTGTACTTATTGCCGACGCGCTTGATTTGCTGCCAACCCAGCAACGGGAAGTCGTTGTGCTCGTGGGACTTGAACAGATGAGCTATCGGGATGTGGCTGAGATAATCGGCGTGCCGATTGGCACGGTGATGTCGAGACTTTCGCGTGGACGCAGGCAGCTTGAGGAAATTTTGCAACAACGCGGACATGCATTTTTGAGAAGGGTGAAATAAGGCGATGAAAGCTTTGGAAAATTGGATGCTACACGCCTATGCAGACGGTGAGCTGGATAATAGCGAGCGGGCTGAGGTTGAAGAGTATCTGACTGCAGACCCGCAAGCCCGCGCCCAACTTGATTCCATCCTGCGGCAGAACCGGGCGCTAAAAATGGCCTACGAAAAAGTTCTTGATGAACCCATACCAGCTTCACTCACTCGCGCAGGCAGGGTAAAAAAAGCAGCGCGCTTCTCGCCCTATACTTCGATGGCGGCGGGGCTTGCGATGCTCGTGTTGGGTGGCCTAAGCGGCTGGGTTGCGGGCCAACACGGCCTCTTTGACAGAAACGACCTCTTGCAGAACCGCGCGCTGATTGCCCATGAAATATTCGCGCCAGATATGGACTATCCCGTCGAAACCGGCACAGCCAGTGCGGAGGACATAGGTATCTGGCTGTCAAAGCGCATCGGCACCAGCTTCAAGGTTCCTGATCTTTCCAGTCGCGGCTATAACCTGATGGGCGGAAGGCTGCTGGTTGCGGGCGCTGCCCCTGCCGGCCTGTTGGTGTACGAAGATTCAACCAAGCGCCGCTTGACGATTTACGTTGCCGAGAATAAGTCAAACAGCCACAGCGAATACGTGATGGAGGAAAAGGGCAAGCTCCTGGTATGCTATTGGCTGGAACCGAAACTGGTGTATGCCCTAGTTGGCGAAGTGACACGCGAAGACATGGTGCCATTGGCGAAAACCGCCCATCTTGGATTTGACGCATGACAGCTGTTAGGGCCGGATTTTTGAATTAAGTTTTTTGGCAAAGATAAAACAAGGAATTTAATCCTTGACACCGTACGGTGGTTGGGCTATAAACAGGTATTCTCCAAATTGTGAGCTATCGCAGTGAGCGCAAGGCCCCTTGAGACAGGGGCATCGCTGAAATCCAATCGGCTTTTGCCATGGTAAACCGCTGGCGGAGCTGGTTTTGGGATTACTCGGCACCCATCCGGTTCCAGGCATCCAAACCGGCAATTTTGTAAGCCTCAGCGAGGGTTGGATAGTTGAATGTGTTGTTCACGAAAAAATCCACCGTGCCCCTGAGATTGATTACCGCCTGGCCAATGTGGATGAGCTCGGTGGCGCCTTCGCCTACGATATGCGCGCCCAGCAAGCGTCGCGAGTCGAGCGCGAAGATCAATTTCAGGAAACCGGAATTCACCCCCATGATGTGGCCGCGCGAGGTTTCCTGGAATCGCGCGACACCGCATTCATAGCCGACACCGCTTTCACGCACTTGCTCTTCAGATTGGCCAACCGTTGAAATCTCGGGCACCGCGTAAATGCCATAAGGGAAAGTTTCGGGCGGTGGCGGCAGGGTAATGCCAAAGGCGTGGCACGCGGCGACGCGGCCCTGTTCCATGGACGTCGACGCCAGGCTTGGAAAACCAATGACATCGCCTGCCGCATAAATGTGGGACTTGCTGGTTTGGAATGTGACGGGATCAACCTTGATGCGGCCACGGGAATCAACTTCAATACCGACCGATTCAAGGCCGAGGCAATCAACATTTCCGTTGCGGCCCGCCGCATGGAGCAATATTTCAGAGCGCACCACACGCCCATCGGCAAGGCTTACCTCAACGCCGCTGTCGCGCGCTGTAATTTCTTTCACCGCACAACCAAGCCGCACAGTCATGCCGCGATCCCGCATTTGATGAATGAAATCATCAACCAGCTCGCGGTCAACGAATTCAAGAATATTGGCCCGCGATTCAATAAGCGTTACGGGGACATCAAGGGCCGAAAAAATGGTAGCGTATTCGACACCGATGACGCCGCCGCCAATGACTGTCAGCGTGCGGGGCAGGGTCTTGATATCCAGTATTTCATCACTGTCATAAACATGCTGATGGTCAAACGGAATATTGTCTGGCCGATGGGGACGCGTGCCCACCGAAATCAGCGCGTTGGTGAAGGTGATTTCGCTGACTTCGCCTGTTTCCGTGGTGAGCGAGGCGCTGTTGGGACCGAGCAGCTTTGCCGCCGCATGCATGTTTTTCACCGAGTTCCGCGTGAACTGGTGCTGCAGGACTTCAACCTCATGATCAAGGGTCTTATGCAGGCGCGAAATCAGGTCCTGGGCAGAGATATCCTGCTTTACCCGGTAGCCGCGCCCGTAAAACCCGCGCTCGCGCCAGCCTGAAAGATTGAGAACGGTCTCACGCAATGTCTTGGAAGGAATGGTTCCCGTATGAACGGAAACGCCGCCCAGCCTACGGCCCTTGTCCACCACCAGCACCGATTTGCCAAGCTTGGCAGATTGCACGGCTGCCCGCCTGCCAGCAGGGCCGCTGCCGATAACAAACATGTCGAAATGGTTCATATTCTGCGAACTCCGCTTCTTCGATATCTGCGTATAGGTCGCAAGGCTTGCCCGAGGTGTGACTTAATCCAAAATCTCAAAAGTCGCCTCTACCGTCTTGCCATCGTTGATCGGCAGTATGTCCTGCGGGCAGCAGGACATGGCGACGATGCAGTCAAGCTCGGCGCGGAAGACCACGTAGTCGTTTGCCTTGGCCATCGATACGCCCCATTCCAGCGAACCATCCTGCCGCCATGGAATGTTCATGAAGGTATTGAGTGACGCTGGCGTGTAGGGCACATAAATGCCGAGCTCGGCCAATCCTGCGTGCATGTTGTCCTTGCAGTTGTCGTGGTAGCTGGTGCAGCCCAAAAGCCCGTAACGCTCATTATCGCACGGCGCGATCAGCGTGTCGTGGCGGCCCGGCGATGTATCGGCCTCCAGGATCAGGATCGGGCGGCGGCGGTTGGTCACCATCTTATCGCCCACGATGGGGTAAAGCCGCTGCCAAAACGCGCGGCATTGCTCCATGCCCATGTATTCAAGATTGGAACCCGCCACAAAGGCCCAGGTGTCCACAATCTGCCTGCCGTGCGGGTTCATGATCTTGATGGCCTGGCCCTTATTGAGCCGCGCTGCCTTGCCCCGCCGCGCCGGTATTGTATGAAGGTTGCCCATCTGCGTATCTTCTCCCTCAACGCCAACGACTATCACAGGCCAAACGATGAACAGCAAGCAGGATCAACTTGAAGTCAACAAAGCCAATGTCATGGCTTTTTACGATCTCATGTTTAACGGCTGCAAGCCCGCCGAGGCCATCTCGAAATACGTGGGCGACACCTATATCCAGCACAATGCCGAGGTGGCCGACGGCAAGGACGCCTTTATCGCCTATTTCACAGAGATGGCGAAAGAGTATCCCGGCAAGCGCGTGGAATTCAAGCGCGCCATTGCAGAAGGCAATTACGTGGTGCTGCATTGCCGCCAGATTTGGCCGGGCCTGCCGGATTATGCCGGGATGGATATTTTCCGGCTTGATGACAACGGCAAGGTGGTGGAGCACTGGGACGTTCTGCAAATCGTTCCCGACAAAATTGCCCATGGAAATGGCATGTTTTAACGGCTACAAGCCGCCCACACGAAATTCCAAGATTGAATCGCTGACATGACTGATACGCCCGTAAAGCCCGCCCTTGACTACCGCGAGACCGTTTTCCTGCCCAAAACCGACTTCGCCATGAAAGCCGGATTGCCGGAGCGCGAGCCCACGCTGTTGAAGCGCTGGGAAGAGATGGGGCTTTACGAAAAACTGCGCGAGCAGAGCAAGGGCAAGCCCAAATACGTGCTGCATGACGGCCCGCCCTACGCCAACGGCAACCTCCACATCGGCCACGCGCTGAACAAGATTCTGAAAGACATCGTCACCCGCTCGCGCCAGATGGCGGGCTTTGATTCAAACTATGTGCCCGGCTGGGATTGCCACGGCCTGCCCATCGAATGGAAGATCGAAGAGGAGTACCGCGCCGCGGGCAAGAACAAGGACGCCATCCCCATCAACGAATTCCGCGCCGAATGCCGGAACTTCGCCGCGAAATGGGTGGGCATCCAGAGGGATGAATTCCAGCGTTTAGGAGTGACTGGTGATTGGTAGAATCCCGTATCTCACCATGGCCTTCGAAGCCGAAGCCATCATCGCCAAGGAACTTTTGAAATTCGCTGAGTCCGGCCAGCTCTATCGCGGCTCAAAGCCGGTGATGTGGTCCGTGGTTGAAAAGACTGCGCTGGCCGAAGCTGAAGTTGAATATGCGGATATCGAAGTTGATACGATCTTTGTGAAGTTTCCGGTTGTTTTTCCCGGTATGTCTCCATTTCTTGAGCGCGGCAAAGAGGCCTCTCCAAACGAGTATCTCGATGCGTTGTCGAAAGCGTCGATTGTAATTTGGACTACTACTCCTTGGACAATTCCCGGAAATCGAGCCGTGAGTTTCTCTTCAAAAATTAAATATGGACTGTATGAGGTTAAGTCCTGCGCGTCTGACAATTGGGCAAAGCTTGGAGAGTTTCTTATCATTGCAGACAAGCTTGCTGAAACCGTCCAGCAAGCCGCCCAGATTGAAGCAATGGATAGAAAATTCACGATCGATTTTTCGAATCCAGATTTAGTTGTCATGGACCATCCACTTCGTTCTTTAGGATATGATTTTAAGGTTCCTTTGTTAGACGGTGATCACGTCACTGATGATGCCGGTACTGGCTTTGTCCACACTGCTCCCAGTCATGGTGCAGATGACTATAATATCTGGACAGAGAAAGTTGGAAGGACCAATTCCTTCCACCGTCAACGCCGATGGCTTTTATACCAAGGATGCCCCTGGCTTTGAAGGTGGCCGTGTCATTGATCAATATGGCAAGTGGGGCAATGCCAACAAGCTGGTGATGGATGCGCTGAAAGAAGCGGGTATGCTGCTGTCGGCCAAGCGCAAGACCATCAGTTATCCCCATTCCTGGCGCTCGAAGAAGCCGATCATTTTCCGCAACACGCCGCAATGGTTCATCTCCATGTCGAGCCATGGCTTGCGTGACAAGGCGCTGAAGGCAATCGAGGAAACCAAGTTTTTCCCACCCGCTGGGCAGAACCGTTTGCGTGGTATGATTGCTGACCGGCCCGATTGGGTGATCTCGCGCCAGCGCGCCTGGGGTGTTCCCATCGCTGTTTTCGTGAACAAGGAAACCGGGAAAATCCTCAATGATCCCAAGGTGAACCAGCGCATTGCGGAATCATTTTCGAAGGAAGGTGCGGATGCCTGGTTTGCCGATGGCGCTGCAACGCGGTTTTTGGGCACCGAATATAATTCCCAAGAATGGGAACAGGTGCGGGATATTCTGGACGTTTGGTTTGATTCAGGCTGCACCCACGCCTTCTGCCTGGAGCAACGCCCCGATTTGAAATGGCCGGCGGACCTCTATCTCGAAGGTTCTGACCAGCATCGCGGCTGGTTCCACTCCTCGCTGCTCGAATCCTGCGGCACGCGCGGCCGCGCGCCGTATGATGCGGTTTTGACCCACGGCTTCGTGGTCGGTGAGGACGGCCGCAAAATGTCGAAGTCGCTTGGCAACATCGTAACGCCGCAAGACGTGATCAAGCAGTCCGGCGCCGATATCCTGCGCCTGTGGGTGGCCTCCGCCGACTATGCGGAAGACCTGCGGCTGGGCAAGGAAATCCTCAAAACCAATGTGGATGCCTACCGCAAACTGCGCAACACCATGCGCTATATCTTGGGCGCACTTGATGGCTTGAAGGATTGGGAAAATGTTTACCCCACCGACATGCCAGAGCTTGAACAATATATTCTGCACCGTCTGCATGAAATTGATGTGGCTGTGCAAGCGGCTTACAAGGTGTTTGACTACAAATTGATTTTTGCTCTGCTCACCAACTTTATGACGCAGGATTTGTCGGCCTTCTATTTCGACATCCGCAAGGACGCGCTCTACTGCGATCCGTGGTCAAGCCTGAAGCGCCGTTCCTGCCGCAGCGTGATGGACCAGCTGTTCCATTGCCTGACGACATGGTGGGCGCCCATCCTCACCTTCACCATGGAAGAAGTGTGGCTGACGCGCTTTGATGGCGAGGGCAGCTCGGTCCACCTGATGCAGTTTGCCAAGACGCCGGACGAATGGCATCAGCCGGAAATCGCCAAAAAATGGGACATGATCCGCAATGTGCGGGGCGCGGTCACCGGTGCGTTGGAATTGGAACGCGCGCAAAAACGCATCGGCTCATCGCTTGAGGCGGCACCCACGGTCTATGTTCAGATGGATGCAGCCGACATCGAAACATTGCGGTCTTGCGATTTCGCCGAAGTCTGCATCACGTCCGACATTTCAATTGTTGAAGGGGCAGGGCCAGCCGACGCCTTCCGCCTCGACGAGTTGAAAAATGTCGCCGTGGTTCCGGCCAAGGCGGAGGGGCAGAAATGCGCCCGCTCGTGGAAGATTTCAAAAGACATTGGCAAGGACAAGGACTTCCCCGACATCACGCCGCGCGATGCGGAAGCGGTGCGCGAATGGCAAACGCGCTTCGGCCGGAAGCTCGCATGAAAATGAAGCTATGGGGGCCGCTCGCTCCCCTTGGCCTCACACTTGCTGTCTTGGTTTTTGCTTCTGATCAGCTGCATAAATGGTGGATGTTGCATGTCTTCGACATCGCCAGCCGCCAGCCCGTGGCGCTGACGCCGTTTTTCGAATTGGTTCTGGTGTGGAACCAGGGCATTTCCTACGGCCTCTTCAAATCCCACGCCCAAGGCGTTCTGATCGCCATGAGCGCGGTTATTTGCGGGGTGCTGTGGGTATGGCTGGCCCGCGCCCATCGGCCACTGGCGGCAGCGGCATTGGGCCTGGTGATCGGCGGTGCGCTGGGCAATGCGCTAGACCGGTTTGTCTACGGGGCCGTGGCTGATTTCTTCCACCTGCACTGGAACGGCTGGAGCTGGTATGTGTTTAATGTGGCAGACGTGGCCATCGTTGCGGGCGTGGCGCTTTTGCTCTATGAATCCTTCGCCGAACGGGGCGGCGGGCGCGGTCTTGGAAATGCCTAATTTTGCATCCAAAGCCAAGCTTAAGGGGCGTTTTGAGGACAGTCATGGCATGAAACGGTTTCATTTTTTGATCAGCATCCTGGCCTGTGGATTTGTAGTGGCCGGCTGCTCGGAAACCAAGTTTTTGGACACTTTGGGGGCGGGCAAAAGCTCCACGCCGCAGGAAACCGGCGTTCAGACCGGAAACAATCTGGCCATGCCACCCGACCTGCAATTGAAGGCGCCCGGCACAGTTACCGAAACCTATCAGCCCAACAAGGTTGCGGCGGCACCCGTTGACAATACAAATTACGATGCAGATGCCCCGGTAGCACCGGCACCTGTTGCCAAAGCGCCCGTTGCCAAGGTGCCCGTCCAGGATATTTATGCACAGTATGGCATCTCCAAGACCAAGCCCGATGGCACGGCCAAAACCCAGGGCGAATTGACCGGTGAACTCAAGGTCGCCATCCGCAAGAAGAAGCAGCAAACCGATCCGAACTACGGAACGATCTTCAACATCGGCAACGTGTTCAAAGACGGTTAACCCGCAACATTACGAAAATCTCATTAGACAGTGATGCCGAACCCATGCATCCTGCATAGTCTATTGACTGAGATTCTGGAAAGTTTCCCCATGCGCTTCGTTAAATCCCTGGCTCTCGGCTTGTGTCTGGCAGTGGGCTCAATTCTGCCTGCCTGGGCCATGAATGTTGAGGTCTCCAGTTTCACCCTGGCCAACGGCATGGAGGTTGTTGTCATCCCTGATCACCGTGCGCCCGTTGTTACCCACATGGTGTGGTACCGCGTGGGTTCCGCCGATGAGGTTTCAGGCAAATCCGGCCTTGCGCATTTTCTTGAGCACTTGATGTTCAAGGGAACCAGCAACCATCCCCCCGGCGAATTTGACCGTTTCATCGATATCAATGGCGGCGAGGGCAACGCCTTCACTACCCGCGACTACACCGCCTATTTCCAGCGCATCGCTTCAGACCGGCTGGGCCTGATGATGGAGCTTGAGGCTGACCGCATGCAAAACCTCGTTCTCACCGATGCAAATGTTTTGCCGGAGCTGGATGTGGTGCGTGAAGAGCGCAGGCAGCGCACGGAAAATGATCCCGCTTCATTGTTGTCCGAACAGGTCGACGCAGCCATGTACACCGCCCACCCCTATGGCAGGCCGGTCATCGGATGGATGTCGGAAGTGGCGAAACTCACAAGGCAGGATGCGCTGGATTTCTACAAGGCCCACTACACACCTGCAAATGCCATTTTGGTTGTTGCGGGAGATGCAACGCCAGAACAGGTAAAAAAGTTGGCGGAAAAATATTACGGCGTTTTGAAAAACACCTTCACGCCCACCGTGCGCCGACGCACGCCGGAGCCTGATCCCATCGTGGAACGGCGCGTAACCCTGACCGACCCCCGCGCGTCAGCGCCCATGTTTCAGCGCAGCTACCTCACACCCGCCTATGCCACCGCCGAAGGCAGGGACGCCTATGCGCTGGATTTGCTGTCGGACATTTTGGGTAACGGCACCCAGAGCAGGCTCTATAAAAAACTTGTCGTCGAACAGAAGCTCGCTGCCTATGCAGGCGCGTGGTTTACGGGCGATGCGCTCGACAGTGGCACTTTCGGTGTTTATGCCGCGCCCAATCCCGGCGTTGAGATTGCCAAAGTAGAGCAGGCCGTTGATGTTGTGTTGGAGGACATCCTGAAGAATGGCGTGACGCAACAGGAATTGGACAGGGTTCGCAACAAATCCATTGCCGAACAGGTTTACCTCCTCGACGATCAGGCAACCCTCGCCCGCATCGCGGGCACTGGGCTGGCTACGGGATTGTCGGCCCGCGCCGTGTTTGACCGCGACGTTGAAATGGTCAAGGTAACGCCTGAGGAAATCAAGGCGGCAGCGAGCAAGATATTGAAGCTGAGGCGTTCAGTCACCGGCATATTGTTGCCAGCAACGCTAACCCAAAACTGAGGCGGAACAGCAATATGCGCGGCTTTTTGTTCAGAATTATTTTCGCCTGCCTGATGTTTGCAGGCCTCGTGGGGCCAGGCTACGCCATTGACATCAAGGAAGTGACAAGCCCCGGCGGCATCACGGCGTGGCTGGTGGAAGGCAATACCATTCCGCTCATTGCCATGAATTTTTCATTTGAGGCGGGCACGACGTCGGACCCCATCGGCAAGGAGGGAGCCGCGCATTTTCTCACGGGCATGATGGACGAGGGCGCCGATGACATGGATGGCCCGACATTCCAGTCAAGGCGCGACGAACTTGCGGTCAAGATCAGTTTCGATGCGGGCCTTGATCAATTCGAAGGCACGCTGCAAACGCTTTCAAAGAACAAGGCGGAGGCTTTTGAGCTTTTGCGCAAAGCGGTAACGGCACCGCATTTCGAAACCGAAGCGATGGAGCGCGTGCGCCAGCAGTTTCTCGTCTCCGCCAAGGATGACGAACAGGACCCCGACAAGATTGCTGGCCGCGCCTGGATGAAGCTCGCCCTTGGCGATCACCCCTATGCGCGCCAATCCAATGGCACGCCGGAAACCATTGCCAAGATTACGCCCGCTGACTTGCAGGATACTCACAGGAAAATATTCAGCCGCAAAGGCCTCAAGGTATCGGTGGTGGGCGATATCACGGCGATCGAATTGGGCAAGGCGCTGGATGATATATTTGGAAAGCTGCCGGACGCTGATCCGCCTGTCCAGGTGCAGGACGCCAAAATTGCCAAGGGTCCAATTACGACCGTTATCGAACGCGACATTCCCCAAAGCATAATCGTTTTTGGACATGCAGGCCTGTTGCGGAAAGACCCTGATTTTTTTCCGGCATTCGTTATGAGCCACATTTTGGGTGGTAGCGGTTTTGCATCCACGCTTACTACGGAAGTACGCGAGAAGCGCGGCCTCACCTATGGCATTGGCTTTGGCCTCAATCCTCTTGACCATGCCGGCCTCTATATCGGCTCGGTCAGCACGCGCAATGAAAAGGCGGGTGAAACGCTGGGTATTGTGAAAGACGTGGTGAAAAAAATGGCGGAAGAGGGGCCTGACCAGGCAACCCTTGATGACGCCAAGACATTTCTCACCGGTTCCTACGCGCTGCGCTTTGACTCGAATGACAAGATTGCCGGCCAGCTTCTGGGGCTTCAGCAGCAGAACCTCGGCATCAATTATGTCAACACCCGCAACGGCAATATCGAAGCCGTGACGATGGAACAGGTGAAGGCGCAAGCCAAGCGGCTGCTGAAGGCCGATGAACTTATTGTCACCGTTGTTGGCAAGCCCGAAGGCCTGAAATCCACAGCCTCCGGCGGATAATGTCATTTGGTCCGCGGATGGGCTAAACTGCCGCCCATGCGAATCCACCGGCTTTCTGAAGGCACCATAAACCGCATTGCGGCGGGCGAGGTTATTGAGCGCCCCGCCAGCGTGGTGAAGGAACTTACGGAAAACGCCCTTGATGCGGGGGCCACCCAAATTGATGTGAGTTTTCGCGGCGGCGGCAAAACTTTCATCCGCGTAACCGACAATGGCTCTGGCATGGCGCCCGATGATTTGGTGCTGTGCATAGAGCGCCACGCCACATCGAAACTGAACGATGATAATCTGGTGGATATCCGCACCCTTGGATTCCGGGGCGAGGCGCTGCCCTCCATTGGCTCGGTAAGCCGTCTCAGCATTTCATCGCGGTTGAGGGGCGCAGGCGAGGCATTCCTGTTGCGGCTTGAAAGCGGCGCGCGGCAGGAATTGAGGCCGGCAGCTTTGGCATTGGGCACCGAAATCGAAGTCCGTGATTTGTTTTATGCAACGCCGGCGCGGCTGAAATTCCTGAAAACCGATCGTACGGAAACGGCGGAAGCCGCCGATGTGGTGAAACGCCTGGCGCTGGCCCATTCGGCAATCGGCTTTTCCTTTGTCACCGAGGAGCGCCGCATGATTGATGCGCCAGCGGGTGAAACCCCTGCAGCGCGCGTGGCCCGTATCATGGGAACGGATTTCATGGAAAATGCCGTGGCATTTTCGGGCGAGCGCGATGGCTTGCAGGTTGAAGGTTATGCTGGCCTTCCAACCTACAACCGCGCCCAGGGCAACATGCAGTTTGCTTTCGTCAACGGCAGGCCGGTGCGCGACAAGCTGATCACCGGGGCTATTCGCGGTGCCTATGCCGATCTCATGTCACGCGCGCGTTTTCCGGCCGTCGTGGTGTTTTTGACCTGTCCCACGGAACGGGTCGACGTGAACGTGCATCCCGCCAAATCCGAAGTGCGGTTCCGGGATAGCGGCGGCGTGCGAAGTTTTATCGTTTCTGCCATTCGCAAAAGCCTGGCAGGCAGTGGGATGGTCTCAAACTCGGATATGGGCCGCGCCACGGTTTCAAGCTTCCGTCCCATGCAGCCCGTTGAAAATTCCTACGGCGGCTTTGCCGAACGGCAGGCGGCCTTCGACATGAACATGCCGCTGGCAGCACCCGCCGAAGAAGCGTCTTACACGGAGGATTATCCCTTGGGTGCGGCCCGCGCACAATTCCACGACAATTACATCGTGGCGCAGACCAAGTCAGGCATTGTGCTGGTTGACCAGCACGCCGCCCACGAGCGGCTGGTGTATGAGCGCTTGAAGCGAGAACGCGCCGACAAGGGCATCGCTACCCAGCCTCTGCTGGTGCCGCAGGTGGTGGAGCTGGATGCCAGCGATGTGGAACGTATCTCCGGCGCAGCGGAATTATTGGCCCAATCCGGCCTTGTATTGGAAAGTTTTGGCGATGGTGCCCTGTTGCTGCGCGAGGTTCCCGCCGTGCTGGCGAATGCGGATATCGCAGGCATCATCCAGGATATCGCTGATGAGTTGGCAGAACTGGGCGAAAGCACAGCCGTCGAAGAACGCATCAACCACGTGCTGGCTACCATGGCCTGCCACAACTCCGTCCGCTCTGGCCGCAAGTTGAAGCCCGACGAAATGAATGCGCTGTTGCGAGAAATGGAAGCAACGCCCAATTCCGGCCAATGCAATCATGGACGGCCGACATTTGTGGAATTGAAACTGGCCGATATCGAGAGGCTATTCGGCAGGCGGTAGCTCTCTGCTCTCACCTTCAGAGTGAGGGTGGTTCACAGCGATAAAACCGCACCATCGTCTCGCCATACTCACGTTCATCAATCAGCGTCAGCCCGGCAATCTCCGGCACCACGGCCTTTCCCCCTTCTTCAAGAACCACAATCGCACCGGCATTCAGCCAGTCACCATTAACAAGCGATAGCAGCGCTTTTTCACCCAGGCCCTTGCCATAGGGCGGATCGCAGAACACCAGGTCAAACTTCGGCAGCGGCGCGCAAGGCCCCAGATCCGTGGCATCACGCCGCCAGATCTTGCATTGGCCGATAACGCCGAGCTTGTCGGCATTCGTGCGCACCAGCCCGCGCGCCTCCGCACTTTCATCCACGAACTGGCAATGACGCCCGCCACGCGACAGGGCCTCGAAACCCAGTGCGCCGGTGCCCGCAAATAAATCCAGCACCCGCGCACCTTCAAGCTCAAGCCCCTCGATGCCGTGCGCCAGAATATTGAACACAGCTTCGCGCACCCGGTCTGACGTGGGGCGCGTGGATAAATCGGCAGGTGTTGCCAGGTGCAGGCCCTTAAACTTTCCGCCGACGATCCGCATCCACAACCCTAAATTTGCCGCCCAACTGCTCCTGCCAGAATTTATGCGGGATTTCCTCAATGCCGCCGCGCTTCAATTCGCCAAGCTGGAACGGCCCGAAGCTCACACGGATAAGCCGGTTCACCTGCAGGCCCAGATACTCGCAAATCTTTTTAACCTCGCGGTTCTTGCCTTCCCTGATGGCCACATTCATCCACACATTGTCACCCTGGCCCTTCTCGATCTTGGCTTCAACCGGGCCGTAGCGCACGCCTTCAATCTCAACACCCTGGGTGAGTTTCGCCAGCCCCGCATCATCCACCTTGCCATAGGCGCGCACCCGGTAACGCCTGATCCAGCCGGAGGAGGGGAGCTCCAGCAGCCGTTCGATCTCGCCATCATTGGTGAGTAGCAGCAGGCCCTCGGTGTTGATATCAAGCCGGCCGATTGAAACCACGCGCGGCAATTGCTGGCGCAGCTTGTCAAAGACGGAGGGGCGCCCCTCCGGGTCCTTGTGGCTGACCACCAGCCCATCGGGCTTGTGATAGCGCCACAGCTTGGACTCCTCCTTCTGGGGCAGGGGCTTGCCGTTGATGCGGATTTGGTCAGCCTCAGTCACGTTGATAGCGGCAGTCTTGAGAGTTTTGTGATTAAGGGTCACATGGCCATCAAGAATGAGCTGCTCCGCTTCACGCCGCGAACAAACGCCCGCCCGCGCAATAACCTTGGCAATCCGTTCGCCTTCAAATTCACTCATCTTGACCTTGTCCTTACTTTAGGGCTGATGTCGCACGATGAAGCCAAACTTACCAGAGCCGATGTTGCAGGCATTCCTTGCCGCCCAAAAGGCAGCCGACTCAGGCGAGGTTCCCGTAGGCGCTGTGGTCGTCGATAAATTGGGTAACATTTTGGCGGTCGCCTCTAACCGCACCCTGGCCGACCGCGACCCCACCGCCCACGCCGAGATGCTGGCCATCCGTGAGGCCGCCGCAAAGCTTGGCTCCGAGCGGCTGATCGACTGCGATTTATACGTAACGCTGGAACCCTGCGCCATGTGCGCCGCCGCCATATCATTCGCGCGCATCAGGCGATTGTATTTTGGCGCCGGCGGACGAAAAAATGGGCGCGGTCGAAAACGGCCCGGTGTTTTTCAGTCAAGCCACCTGCCACCACAAGCCGGAAATCTACAGCGGCATCGGCGAGCAGCGAGCAAAAACGATGTTAAGGAATTTTTTCAGGGTTAGGCGTTAAACAACCAGCGTATTTCAATCATCGTAAGCAGCGGCTAACATCCTCTGTTTTAGTGTCTGACCGAAAAAGAAGTTGGGGTGATATCAGTGTTTTGTGCCTCTCAAATCACACCATTATGGGCCAGACTCTGAGCTAAGTTGTAGGGTGGGCACTGCTGACCACCTGGAATAATCCGATCTTGCCTGTTGCCGTTCTTTTACCGTGCGCAGGCCTCGAATACCCGCTCTTGCATCCCCCCACCCCCTCATCTATACCCCGCCGATCACGCAGGCAGTGGCGGACACCCCTGGAGGCAGGCTGCCCGCGTGGTTCATTCACTTTAGGAGATTAGTTATGTCTAAGATTGTTCAGCTTAAGGCCACGCAGCGTGGCCGGGCAGGCAAGGGGGCCTCCCGCGCAGTTCGTCGCGAAGGCCTCGTTCCTGGTGTCGTTTATGGCGACAAGCAGGAAGCCCAGATACTCACATTAAACTACCGTGAGCTCGAGCCCCACATTCAAACCGGCCGCTTCCTGTCAACGCTGGTTGACCTTGAAGTGGACGGCAAGACCGTTCGCGCCATCCCGCGCGATATCCAGTTTGAGCCCGTGCGCGATTTCATTGTGCATGTGGATTTCCTCAGGCTTGGCAAGGCTTCGCGCATTGCGGTTGATATTCCTGTGCTTTTCAAGGGCCAGGAAGCATCCCCCGGCATCAAGGCTGGCGGCTCGCTCAACATCGTATCCCACTCGCTCAGCCTCTATTGTTCGGCTGACTTCATTCCTGATGACATCACTGTTGATGTGGCGGGCCTGCAGGTGGGGTCCTCCATCCACGTGTCGGACATCAAGCTGCCGGAAGGTGTCACATCGGTCAGCCGTGACGATCTCACGCTGTGCACGATTGCAGCCCAGGCCAAGGAAGAAGTTGTGGCTGATGCCCCGGTTTCTGCTGAGGTTCCTGCAACCAACCAGAAAGCCCCAGTCGCTGGTGCTGCTGCGGCTCCTGCCGCTGGCGCCAAGGGTGCGGCGGCTCCAGCCAAAGGCGCTGCCCCTGCCAAAGGTGCGGCTCCTGCTGCTGCGGCTCCGGCCAAGAAGAAGTAATTCTTCTCAGTCGAAAGGAACGTGGCCATGTTTCTGCTTGTGGGTCTCGGCAATCCGGGCACCAAATATGCGGGAAACAGGCATAATATCGGCTTCATGGCGGTGGACGAAATCGTTCGCCGCCATAATTTTTCCGCTTGGCGAAAACGCTTCAAGGGCGAAGTTTCTGAGGGCACGCTTGGTTCTGAAAAGCTGCTGGTGCTGAAGCCCATGACCTTCATGAACGAGTCTGGTCAATCGGTTGGTGAGGCCATGCGTTTTCTCAATCTTGAACCGGACCGGGTTATCGTCATTTATGATGAGCTAGATCTGCAACCCGGCAAAGTTCGTGTGAAAAACGGCGGCGGTGCGGCGGGCCACAACGGCATCCGTTCCATCTCGGCGCACATCGGCCCGCATTACACGCGGGTGCGCCTGGGCATTGGCCACCCCGGTGACAAGAACCTTGTGCATCCCCATGTGCTGAGCGATTTTGCCAAGCCGGACAAACCGTGGGTTTCTGATTTGATTACTGCGGTCGCAGATTATCTGCCGTTGCTGATTGAAGGCCAAGAGGCGAATTTTCAAAGTAAAGTGCATCTCGCACTCAATCCAGCGCCTGAAAAGCCTGTGAAAAAGGAATAGATTTTATGGGTTTCAAATGCGGCATCGTGGGCCTTCCGAATGTGGGCAAATCCACGCTCTTTAACGCGCTCACGCAGACGTCCGCGGCGCAGGCGGCAAATTATCCCTTCTGCACCATTGAACCCAACGTGGGAGATGTGGGCGTGCCTGATCCCCGCCTTGATGATCTGGCGCGCATTGCTGGCAGTGCGCAAATCATTCCAACGCGCCTGACATTCGTTGACATTGCCGGCCTTGTGCGCGGTGCTTCCAAGGGCGAAGGCCTTGGCAATCAGTTCTTGGCCAACATCCGTGAAACCGACGCCATTGCCCATGTTGTGCGCTGCTTTGAAGATGGCGACATTACCCATGTGGAAGGGCAAGATTGATCCCGTTGCCGACATCGACACCATCGAAACCGAATTGATGCTGGCCGACATGGACAGCCTGGAAAAGCGCGTCGTCAGCCTTGAGAAAAAGGGCAAGCAGGGCGACAAGGAAGCCAAGGAAATGGCCGACCTGATGAACCGGGCGCTGGTGCTCCTGCGCGAAGGCAAGCCGGCGCGATTGGTGGAACGCTCCGCTGATGAGGAGAAAATGTTCAGGGGCCTCGGTCTGCTGTCGTCAAAACCCGTTCTCTATGTTTGCAACGTCGAAGAAGCCTCAGCCGACAAGGGTAATGAATTTTCACAGCGGGTCTTCGCCCGCGCCAAGGAAGAGAATGCGGTAGCCGTAGTGGTTTCCGCAAAGATCGAAAGTGAAATCGCGATTCTGCCGCTAGCGGACCAGAAGGATTATCTCGATGCCGTGGGCCTTGAAGAACCGGGCCTCAACCGGGTTATCCGCGCTGGCTATGACCTCTTGCACCTCGTGACCTATTTCACCGTAGGCCCCAAGGAAGCCCGTGCATGGACGATAACCAGAGGCACCAAAGCGCCGGCTGCCGCCGGTGTCATCCACACGGATTTTGAAAAGGGCTTCATCCGCTCCGAAACCATTGCCTATGCCGACTACGTGAAAAACAATGGCGAAGTGGGAGCCAAGGAAGCCGGCAAATTCCGCCTTGAAGGCAAGGAATATGTTGTGCTGGATGGCGACGTCATGCACTTTCGCTTTGCGAATTAGCTATGGCTGAGCTTCTCCACTTTGAAGATTTTGAAGTGGGGCAGGTCGTGGCCCTTGGCCCCTATAATGTCACGGCAGAAGAAATTCTCGCTTTCGCCGCGGAGTTTGATCCGCAGCCGTTTCATCTAAACGCTTGTTTAGGCGAGGCTTCAATTCTGGGTGGCCTTGCCGCCAGCGGCTGGCATGTGAGCGCCATGCTCATGCGGATGATGGCTGACTCATGGCTCAATAGTTCGGCCAGCATGGGGTCCAACGGCGTTCCCGACATGAAGTGGCTGAAGCCAGTGCTGGCTGGTGAAATACTGACAGGTTCCATGACGATCATTTCAAAGCGGATTTCATCCAAGCGCCCTGAGATGGGAATTTTCCAATGTGGCTTTGAGCTGTCCAATGAGGCGGGCCAGAAGAAAGCGGAAATGACGGCCGTTGTTTTTATGCGAGTCAAAGCAGCATGTTAGGTTTGTTTTTTGAAGAAATTGATGAAGGCCTCGCCGTTGGCTTGGGCGGCTATCATTTCACGCGGGACAGCATTCTGGCATTTGCCCGAAAATATGACCCGCAACCCTTTCACCTCTCCGATGAAGGGGGACTTGCCGGCCCTTTCGGCAAGCTTTCCGCCAGTGGCTGGCATACGGCGGCGGGCTGGATGAAGTGCTATGTGGCAACAAACAGTGCCGCACGGGCAAGGCTGGAAGCGGGTGGAAAAACCTTGCCCGAAATCGGCCCATCGCCTGGATTTGCCAACCTGAAATGGCTGAAACCCGTCTATCCCAATGACACGATTTCCTATCGCTGCAGCGTGACGGCCAAGCGGGCGCTGACTTCGCGACCCGAATGGGGAATGGTGTTTTCGTTGAACGAGGGTTTCAATCAGATGGGTGATCTGATATTCAGCTTCGAAGGCAAGGTTCTTAATGCCCGTCAATGCCCCTCAAAGGAAACCAGCGTGTGAACTTTCACATTCTTTGATTTGAGTTTTTCGGCCCCACCCAATTCCGGCAAGTCAATTACAAAGGCTGCCGCTACCACTTCACCGCCAGATTTTCGGATAAGGTCGATGGCAGCGCCCGCCGTTCCACCTGTTGCGATGAGATCATCAATCAGCAACACGCGGTCACCCTTCTTTATTGCGTCGGCATGAATCTCAATCGTATCAACACCATATTCAAGCGCATATTCCTGCCCAATGGTGCGGGATGGCAGTTTGCCTTTCTTGCGGATAGGGATGAATCCGCGCCCCAGGCTTGCAGCTACAGCACCTCCAAGGATAAAGCCCCGCGCTTCAATGCCAGCCACATAATCAATATTGCCACGGAGGAACGGCCAGACAAGTTCATCAATTGCGGCGCGAAATCCATGAAGGTCCGCAAGAAGCGTGGTGATGTCGCGAAACATGATCCCGGGCTTGGGATAATCCGGGATGGTGCGGATGTAGCGTTTGATGTCAAAACCGTTGCGGAGATCCATTTCAGTTTTCTTTCAAGGCCATTTGACGAGGGGCGGCATGGAGGAGAGGATTGAATCGACATTGCCGCCCGTTTTTAATCCAAACAGGGTGCCGCGGTCATAAAGCAAGTTGAATTCCACATAGCGGCCACGACGGATGAGTTGTTCTTCACGGTCAGCTTCGGTCCAGGCGGTGTGCATGTTTGCCCGCACAATATCAGGGAATGCTTGCAGGAACGTGGTTCCAACGGCTTTAACAAAATTCAAATCCGCCGCGAAGTTATCGGTGTTGAGGTAGTCAAAGAAAATGCCGCCAATGCCGCGCGGCTCTTTTCGATGGGGTAGATAGAAGTACTCGTCGCACCATTTCTTGTATTTTTCGTAATCGGCAACAGTATGCGCATCACATGCAGCCTTGAACGCGCCATGAAAATTTTTGGAGTCGGGATCATCCTGATTGCGCCTCCTGTCCAGCACGGGCGTCAAATCAGCGCCGCCACCGAACCACGACTTGGACGTAACCACATAGCGCGTGTTCACGTGAACGGTTGGAATGTTGGGATTCCAGAAATGGGCGATGAGCGAAATTCCCGATGCCCAGAATTGGGGGTCTTCCTCAGCGCCCGGAATCTGTTTCCGGAATTCCGGCGAAAATTCGCCATGAACGGTTGAGCAATGCACGCCGACTTTTTCGAACAGCCTACCGTGCATCATCGACATGACGCCGCCACCGCCGTTGTTCTCGCGTTGCCATGGTGTCTGTTGAAACTTGCCCACGGGCGAAGTGTTTGGAAGTTCGGTTTCCAGTTTCTCAAACTCGGCAACAATCATGTCCCTGAGGGACTGAAACCATGTTTGCGCTAATGTCATCGACGGGTTTTGGGAAGTCATGATTTCATTCTTTAAAGCGCATTCAGAATTTTCCCAATTGCCGCATTGCCTCACCTGTCACAATTGCACAGGCGAGGCTTACGTTGAAGGAGCGCTCGCCGGGTGTCATTGGAATTAGAATGCGGGCCGCGACAGCGTCGTGAACGGTGTCCGGCGCGCCGGATCCTTCCTGCCCCATCAAAATTATGTCGTCGGCTGAAAACCGGAAGTCTGTGTAGGGTAAAGCGGCCTTGGTTGACAGTAAAACGAGCCGCCGATCCTGGTTTCTGGTTCGAAAATCTTCCCATGAAGAAGCCCGCATGACCACGGCCCGGTCCAGATAATCAAGGCCGGCCCGACGGAAGGAAGAATCAGTCCAGGCGAAACCTGCGGGCTCGATAATCGTGACTTTTAGACCGAAGCAAGTTGCCATGCGGATGATGGTTGCGGCGTTGGGAGCGATGTCAGGCTGGAAAAGCGCGATTTCGATCATGATTTACGGGTTTTAACGAAAGTTTGGAGTTCAGGCAAAGCCTCAAGGCACTGCGACAACTCATGGCTAGACAACTTTCGTGGCCAATGCCAAAACCGCCTGAGATATTGCGGGCTCGGGGGCTTTTCAAGGTTTCAGCGCGCGCGTCAACACGAGGGATCAAAAACGTGTCCATAGCGGTACATGCGGATGTAAATCGGCGGGATTTTCTTTTCATTGCAACGGGTGCCGTGAGTGCTGTGGGGGCAGCGCTTGTTGCCTGGCCTTTCATCTATCAGATGAATCCTGATGCGTCAGTGCTGGCACTTGCAACAATTGAGCTGGACCTGACGCCGATTGCCGAGGGCCAGGAAGTGACGATCAAGTGGCGCGGCAACCCGGTTCTGGTTCGCCACCGTTCGGCAAAGGAAATTGAACTCGCCAAGTCCGTCAAGATTGAAGAGCTTATCGATCAAAACGCCCGCAGCGCCAACGTAAAAGATGGTGATGTCGCAACGGATGCCAACCGCACGGTTGGCGGCAAGGAAGCCTATATTGTGATGATGGGTGTTTGCACCCATTTGGGCTGCGTTCCCATTGGCAATCAAGGGGATTTCGGTGTGGTTGAAGGCAATGCCAAGGTTGGCGGCTGGTTCTGCCCCTGCCATGGCTCGATGTATGATACGTCTGGCCGCGTTCGCAAGGGGCCTGCGCCGGAAAACCTCGCGGTGCCAAAATACGAATATGTTTCCGACACAAAAATCCGTATCGGTTAATAAGGGGCAATATTAATGAGTGGTCCGTCGAATTATCAACCGAAGAGCGCTGCTGCCAAATGGCTGCATGAGCGGCTTCCAATCGTGGAATTTATGCAAGTCCAGCTTATGGACTTTCCAACGCCAAAAAACCTGAATTACTGGTGGGCGTTTGGCGGCATTCTTGCCGTGATGCTGGTGGCGCAAATCATTACCGGCGTTGTGCTAGGGATGCATTACACGCCGCATGTCGATATGGCTTTCAATTCCGTTGAGCATATCATGCGCGACGTGAACTATGGATGGCTGCTGCGCTATCTGCACGCCAATGGCGCTTCAATGTTCTTTATCGCCGTCTACATCCACATGTTCCGCGGCATGTATTACGGTTCCTACAAGGCGCCGCGCGAAATTTTGTGGATGATCGGCGTTCTGATTTACCTCGTGATGATGGCAACGGCTTTCATGGGCTATGTTTTGCCGTGGGGCCAGATGAGTTTCTGGGGTGCGAAAGTTATTACCAACCTTTTCTCTGCCATTCCATTTGTTGGCGAGTCCGTAACAACCTGGCTGTGGGGCGGCTATTCCGTCGATAACCCGACGCTCAATCGCTTCTTCTCGCTGCATTATCTGCTGCCGTTTGTGCTGGCTGGCCTTGTCGCACTTCATATCTGGGCGCTTCACGTGCCGGGCAACGGCAACCCAACGGGTGTCAGCGTTCGGGGAGGTCAGGACACGGTTCCGTTCCACCCCTACTACACGATGAAAGACGGCTTCGCGATTGTCATGTTCATGTTGCTGTTCTCGGCCTTCACGTTCTTTGCACCGAACTATCTGGGCCATGCAATCAATTATCTGCCGGCAAATCCCTTGGCCACGCCTGCACATATTGTGCCTGAGTGGTACTACCTGCCATTCTACGCGATCCTCCGCGCCATTCCCAGCAAGCTTGGTGGCGTCATTGCGATGTTCGGGTCGATCTTGATCCTGTTTGTGTTGCCTTGGCTTGACACCTCACGAGTGCGGTCAGGCGACTACCGGCCCATATTCAAGCAGTTCTTCTGGGTGTTTGCCCTTGTTTGCGTTGGCCTTGGTTATCTGGGGTCCAAACCGGCCGAAGGCAGTTATGTATTCTGGTCGCGCGTTTTGACTGCTTACTACTTTATCCATTTCCTGGTCATTCTGCCGCTGCTGGGATTGCTTGAAAGCCCGAAGCCACTACCTGCATCCATTTCGGATGCGGTATTGGCGAAGAAAAAACCGTTGGCGCCAGCTGAGTGATTTGGGGAAAAACATGAAAAACTTGACCAAAACATTTGGCATTGCAGGTCTTGGATTATTGCTTCTTGCAAGCGGTGCGAATGCAATTGAAGGCCAGAAGGACGCGAAAGCGATATCCTATTCGTTTGAGGGGCCATTTGGCACTTTTGACAAGGCTCAGCTCCAGCGTGGCTACAAGGTTTACAAGGAAGTTTGCGCAAATTGCCACTCCATGAAACTGGTATCATTCCGCAATCTGGGTGAACATGGCGGGCCCGGGTTCAACGAAGAGCAAATCAAGGCATTGGCCGCGACTTTCACTATGAAGGATGGTCCTGATACCAACGGCGAAATGTTTGATCGTGCGGGATTGCCGTCTGACCGGTTTCCCTCTCCTTTCGCCAACGACCAGGCCGCGGGCGCTGCCAATGGCGGCGCGGTGCCGCCTGACCTTTCACTGATCACCAAATTCCGGCCCGGCTGGTATGGCACTTTCAATCAGTTGGCCAATGGCATCGGCGGCCCGCAATATGTTTATTCGGTTCTGACGGGCTACGAAGAACCGTCGGAAGAGATCAAGAAGGAAATGCCGGAAGGCAAGAGCTACAATCCTTACTTTGCCAATGGCCATTTTATCTCAATGGCACCTCCGCTCACTGACGGGCAGGTGACATTTGATGATGGCGCGCCAAACAAGATTGACGACATGGCGCGGGATGTTTCAGCCTTCCTGGCGTGGACGGCTGAACCCAAGATGGAAGAGCGCAAGAGCCTGGGTTTCATGGTGATGATTTACCTGGCAATTCTTGCTTCACTGACGTACTTCGTGAAAAAGAAAATCTGGCACGATCAACATTGATCTGACCTGCATTTGAGTTAGATTTGGCCCTTCGCTGGGCCATTTTCTTTTGGGTGCTGCTATGACGAAATCTGTGCTTGGAATAATCGGCGGCTCTGGCGTTTATGATTTGCCGCTTGAAAATGCTGAGTGGCGCACCGTGGAAAGTCCATGGGGGCAACCCTCCGACCTGTTGCGTTGTGGCGAGATTGACGGCCTGCCTGTTGTATTCCTTCCACGGCATGGGCGGGGACATATATATTCGCCAACGTCAATCAACTACCGGGCCAATATTGATGTTCTCAAACGCATGGGTGTTACTGATCTCGTGTCTCTATCTGCTGTCGGTTCACTGAAAGACGAGCTGCCACCTGGAATGTTTGTGCTTGTTGACCAGTTTATTGATCGGACTTTTGCACGCGAAAAATCATTCTTTGGGACGGGGTGTGTTGGGCATGTGCCATTCTCGCATCCCATTTCGCCGCTGCTGCAGGAGGCTGCCAAATTGGCGCTGATTGCGGAGAATATTTCTTATACGGTGGGCGGCACCTATTTGGTTATGGAAGGCCCACAGTTTTCAACCTTGGCCGAGTCGCTGCTTTACAAATCCTGGGGTGCCAGCGTCATCGGTATGACGAACATGCCGGAGGCGAAGCTCGCGCGGGAAGCGGAGATGTGTTATTGCACAGTTGCGATGGTGACTGACTATGACTCTTGGCATGCCGACCATGGTGAGGTGGATGTGGCAAAAGTTATAGAATTCATGAAGGCCAACGCCGGCAATGCCAAGAAGCTGATTTTGCGCATTGCCAGGAGTTTTCCAAAGCTGCATCCGCCATGCCCGCGGGGGTCGGATCGTGCGCTTGACTACGCAATCATGACCGCACAAGAGGTGCGCGATCCGCAGCTTATGAATAAGCTTGAGGCGATTACAGCCCGCATATTCGCCTAGTTTGGTTATTTCTTTTTGATGACGGCCAATGCGCTTTGTGTTTTCGAGCCGCGTGACAGCACAAGTTTTACGAACGGGTGGCGCAGCAGCCTTGCTTGTTCAGCCACATCAAATGCGTTTTGTTTTTTGGTGCATGAAGCGCGTGTCTGGTTCCAAAGCGCAATTGATTTGGCGTTAAGTTCGGTACATGACTTTGCTTTCAGCGCCAAAACCTTTGCTTCCAGGTCAGCGCCGCAGGCCAGCCAGATCTTGCGATGGGTTTCTTCATGAGTCTTGAGGAAGCTCGAGAATTTAGACCATTCCCTTCGCGTGCTACCATCAAGAGCAGCTTCATTTTTCAATTTTGGAAGATTGATGGTGAAATCAATTTTGAAGGTATAGTCCTTAAGGGAGCAGAATTTCCCCGGAGTAACCAAACCTGTTTGCGATGAAACAGCGGTGGTCGAAGCATAGGCTTTTACACCTCCTACGCGGGGGCCACGTTTTATGAGTGTTGTGTAAATTGAAGCGGGAGTGTCGCCCGTGATTGAATAATATATGTATTTCGTTGTCTGTTTTGGATTGCTGTTAGCTGTTTGGGTGGCCAATCCTGTGGCCAAAACTGAGGTCAATATGACCAATGCTTGTTTATTCAAGTGGCTCACTCCCCGGTGTGTTTTTGCAACCATGTATTGGATGCGCCAGAAAATCAAGAAATTAACGAAACCGATCGCCTCTTGATGGAAATCATATAGTGAAGCATATTAACCTAAGGTTGCTCCATTGCCAGGCTACAAGAAAGGAACACTTACATTATGCGCAAGAACGGGACCGTGAAGTTTTTCAATCAGGCCAAAGGCTATGGATTTGTTTCACCCGAAGGTGGCGGAAAAGATATCTTTGTGCATATAACTGCCGTACAAAAATCAGGAATACCCGAACTGAACGAAGGAACGAAGATCAGCTTCGATGTACAAGACGACAGTCAGGGAAGAGGGCCCCAAGCTGTTGAACTGCAGTTGATCTGACTTCTTATCGGCAATCGCAACGAGGTTCATTGACTTGATGGGATAAGGTTTTGCCATATTTTTCTATCTATGTGCATGTTCGTGGGCATTGCCTGGGCCGGTGAATATGACCACAGGAACTGTGTTTGCCGGGCCAATAACAAACACTATACGCAGGGTCAGGTCGTATGCCTGTTTGGCAAGCTGGCCCGCTGTGAAATGAACTTGAATAACCCCTCGTGGAAAATCATACTGCAGTCATGTCCCGAATCCCGCTTGAACCCGCTCCGCAAGCTTCTAGCTCAATCAATCATTCCCCTAAAATAATGTCAGACTGCAGAATCTCCGGTTGCATTTCTTGGCGGAGCGGCTATGAAGCGCGCACTGGTATTCCAGCACATGGACTATGACCATCCGGGCCGGTTCCTGGATTTCTTTGCCGAGGACCGCATGGTTCCGGAGCTGATTCGGCTCTGGGAAGGACAGGAAATTCCCAATCTTGCTCCCTATGATTTTCTCTTCGTGTTGGGCGGAGCGCAGGATAGCTGGGAAGAAAATGAACATCCGTGGATGTTGGCTGAGAAAGCGGCCATTCGGGAATGGGTCTGGGATTTGGCAAAACCTTATTTTGGGGTTTGCCTCGGCCACCAGCTTTTGTGTGACGCCTTGGGAGGCGAAGTTGCGATGGCGGACGTGCCGGAAGTTGGCGTGTTTGATGTGGCCTTGACGGAAGATGGAAAAAACCATCCCTTCTTCAAAGGGCTCGCCGCCGACAACAAAGTCATGCAATGGCACTGGGCAGAAGTGAAGCGAGCACCTCAGGAAGCTATAGTTTTGGCGTCGTCCGGCAAGACCGCAATTCAGGCGGTTGCCATTGATAGCCATGCGATTGGCACACAGTTTCATTGTGAGTTTACACCGCAGACCATGGCAACATGGTCATCGCTGCCAAATTATGTGGCTTCACTTGAACGCGAGAATGGTCCAGGCGCCTATCGAAGACTGGTCGATGAAGCTACACCGCTGATGCCGCAGATGGGGCGCATGACACGGCAGATTTATGATAACCTGATGGTCTCTACGGGCCTCCGAAAGTAAGCCAAAATACTTCTCCCGTGCTTTCTTCAGTGTCGAGCCAGAAGAAATTCAGATGCGGATATTCCTGCTCCAGAATTTCGCGGCCCGTGCCAATCTCGCAGAGGAGACCGCCGCCCTTATTCAGGTGCTTGGGCGCTTCAGCCAGAATGCGGCGCGTTGTATCTAGTCCGTCTTTGCCACTGACATGGGCCATAACCGGCTCATGGGCATATTCCTTGGGAAATGCCGAAACCTCCGCTTCAGCCACATAGGGTGGATTGGTGATGATGAGATCAAATGCCTTGGCTTTCAGTGGCGCAAACAGATCGCCTTGGTGAAGCGTAACGCGATTTTCCATCTCGTGTTCTTTGATGTTTATTTTAGCGACTTCAAGCGCATCAGCGGAAAGATCAACGGCGTCAATCTTCGCATTTGGAAAAATATCCGCCGTGAGAATGGCAAGGCATCCGGATCCGGTGCAAAGATCAAGCACGGAGCGCACATTCTGCGGCTGCTCAATCAGGTTATAGCCTTCACCGCCAAACAATCCGCTAAACAAAAGTTCACCGATGTAAGACCGTGGCACGATGACGCGCTCGTCCACATAAAAGGGAACACCATGAATGTAGGTTCGTTTGGTGAGATAGGCTGCGGGTTTGCGCGTTGTAATGCGCGCTTCGATGATGTCTTGAAGTTTCCTGCGCTCGCCGGGCAGTAACGTCGCATCGAGCCAAGGGTTGATGTCGTCAACGGGAAGATTCAATGTTTCGAGTATGAGAAAGGCAGCTTCATCCAAGGCATTGGAAGCACCGTGACCGTGGGAAAGTCTTGCGGCTCTAAAGTTACTGACGGCAAAACGTAGAAAATCGCGGACGGTTTTCAGGTGTTCGGCTGGTTGTTGCGTTGGCATTATGGTGCATCCCGAATGAGACGGCCGCCGCTGGAGGCAAGGCCAATCAGAAGGATAACATAGAAGGTGGCCAAGGCCATTGGCATGGCGTTGACGCCAAACCTATCGATTGCCGCACCAACAACAGGTGGCCCGACCAAACCGCCCGCCCCCCACATGGCTGAAAAAGCAGCGGAGCCCGCAATAAGATCAGCACCCT
Source organism: uncultured Alphaproteobacteria bacterium (assembly GCA_963763635.1). Lineage (GTDB taxonomy): Bacteria > Pseudomonadota > Alphaproteobacteria > Rhizobiales > Aestuariivirgaceae > Aestuariivirga. The sequence continues at coordinate 22,777 of CAVXPO010000004.1, read as the reverse complement.
TGAAGGTGTCTCCCATGATGGCGAGGGACACCACATAAACTGAAAAAGCCGCTGTCGACATTAACACCACGGTTGGCCAAATTAGCCAGCTTTGAACGACAAAAATCAAGGTGATGGACATCACAACAGTCATGACAGCGGCGCCGCCAACAACGCCAATGCGTGACCATTTATCGGCGAGTGAGCCAATCGCCGAAAGGAACAGCAAGTTTCCGATGATCCCGCCACCCAGCACCCAGCTTGCCTCTTGCAACGCAAGGCCGGAACGCAGGCCAAAAATCGTAAAAAATGAAATGAAAACACTGTCGAACAAGGTTGCGCTGGCGACAGCGAAGAGCAGCAGAGGCGCGCGCTTAATAACGCGGAGAAAATTTCCGCCTTTTTCATCGTGAAACATATCCGAATCCACAGTCACAAATGCAAGTGGGAGCGTGCTGACGCAAAGGCATAAAATGCCGATGAGCCATGGCAACCAACCCGCAGTTCCCGTGAAAGGCAGCATGAAGGGGCCAACCGAAAACGTTACCGCCATAACACTGGTGTAGATGCCCATGATGCGCCCCCGGTTTCCTTTCTCGGCGAAGGTGAGTATCCATGCCTCGCTTATTGTAAAAAGCGCGCCGATTGATATGCCAAAGAGAAAACGCAGTGGAAACCATATGTAAAGCGAGTTTGTGGATTTGAAAATGATGAGTGCGGCAATGATGAAAGCGACCGCGCAGTAAGCCATGTTCTTGGGGCCGATCCGGCCGATAATGCGTGGCAGGATTGGGCCCGCAAGCAAAATTCCGAGCGGGCCCATGGCAGTGTTCAGGCCAATGATGCTGGCGGGAATATGTTGTTGTTCCATGAGCAGGGGCAAAAGCTGGAATGTGAAGCCCAATGCCACGTCGCAACTGGCTATGGTTGCAATTGCGGCGATAAGATTGCTGTAACGCTGCAGAAATGGCACGGTTTTCTCCCTGTAAGTGCGTTTCGCTGTAGCTGTTGGGGCGCTATCAGGCAAGGCAGCTTTGACACTTGCAGGCAAGGGGCAGCCTAGCTATGAATTTTCGCATCATGGCAAAGCTCAAAATTCTGATCATTCCGGTCACCCCGTTTCAGCAAAACTGCTCATTGGTTTTTGATGAGGAGGCAAAGCGCGGTGCGGTTGTCGATCCAGGGGGTGATGTGCCAACGATTTTGAGCGCCATCAAACAGGCTGGTGTCAGCATTGAAAAAATCCTGCTCACCCACGGCCATATCGATCATGCAGGAGGCGCAGCAGAGTTACGCGATGCCTTGGGTGTTGCGATTGAGGGACCCCATATCGACGACCAGTTCTTGATGGATGATTTACCCAAGAGCGGTGCCAAGTATGGCATGTCTGACGCGCGGGCTGTTACGTCCGATCGCTACCTGGGCGATGGTGATGAAGTTGTCGTTGCGGGCTTGAAGTTTTCAGTTTTTCATGCACCCGGCCACTCGCCTGGCTCAGTTGTTTTCTTCAATGATGAGAATCGTTTTGCTCTTATAGGCGATGTGCTGTTTCAGGGCTCCGTGGGGCGCACAGACTTTCCCTATGGCAGCGAAAAGACTTTGTTGATCTCCATCAAATCCAAAGTGCTGCCGTTAGGCGATGATGTGGTCTTCCTGCCGGGCCATGGCAGCGCCAGCTCCATTGGCGCGGAACGCAAATCAAATCCCTATATTCAGGGGCTTTAGCCTTTCATTTCGACAAGGCGTGATTTGGCCGCGAAATATGCATCACCCGTGGTTTTGAACTCACCACACTCCTGAACGGCAGTTGCCCCAAAGGTTTCGCAGAACTGGCCATCGGTTGCTGCCCATTTCCCGGTGCCGTCGCCCTTGGTGTCATCCTGAAAGGAGAAAGTGCCATCGGCATTATAAGAAACAAAACCATTTCCATCACCACGGGTGTATTGGAAAGTCTTGCCTGTGAGGGCTGCTTGTATTTCACTGGCTGAAAGCTGGCGAATGGGTTGGGCTTGCGGGTTTGCGCCTGAACCGTCCTTGCCATCGGTAAAGCGGATGCCTTTTGGGCCGGTTGCGCAGGCTGCCAAGAAAACAAGAAGCAGTAAGATACCCGCTGTATTCAATGTCTTTGTGTTCAATTTCAAAATTACTACCGTCCTGATTAACACGCATGTGCCACAGCTTAGCCGCCTCGGCAAGAGTTAGACACCCTTCGAGGGCAACACGATGACCTTTGAGCCGATAGGCACTCGCAGGAACAGATCGGCTATATCCTGATTCAGCATGCGAATGCAGCCGGAGGACATGGCTTTGCCGATCGAGGAGGGATCATTTGTGCCGTGAATGCGGTAGAGCGTATCGGCACCGTTGGCGTAGAGATACAATGCCCTTGCCCCCAAAGGATTGTCCGGCCCGCCCGGCATGCCATTGGCCCATTTTGCAGCGTTTTCATCACGCAGGACCATCTCTTCTGGTGGCAGCCAACGCGGCCAGCGCCGTTTCATGCCAATCTGGGCATCACCTGCCCAGGCAAAGCCCGCCCGGCCAACGCCGACGCCGTAGCGCACAGCGCGATTATTTTCGAGAACGTAATAGAGATGACGGTGGTCAGGATCAATGACGAGGGTACCTGGAAACTCCTGATTGGGATAATCCACCAATTGCTTGCGAAAAGACCTGGGAATTTTTTTGAGATCAGCAGGCTTGATCTCAAAATTAACCGGTGATTCTGGGGGCGGCAACAGGCTTGGATCGCGCAACTGCTCGGTTCCGCCGTAAAGCGGATGTGTCTGGGCATGGGCCGACCCAGAAACCGCCCAAAAAACTAAACTGCCGCAGAGAAGGCTGCGGCGGGAAATGTTCATAGCACCCTCCTTTCCAACCATAAGAAGGAAACGGTATGAAAGTTCCCCACGGCGGAAGCGTGAAGATGCTGTGGCAAATCTGTGGTTAAGAAATCACGCCAGAGTGAAAATGGCCTGACCCACCTGGAATCGGCTTCCCGAACCCGAGATAGGCTGGCAGCTTTCGGGCTTGCCTTGTGGCAGAAACGGCGCTGGCGCGAAACTTTCGCAGAGTTGGCCGTCCTTGACGCTCCAGGTGCCAGTTGTGGTGCCTTTGCCGGTTACTTCCACGAGCGACGTTCCATCAGTGGCATAAAGGGTGACACCGCTCAGATTGGTTTTAGGGCTTACCCAGCGCCAGCTCTTGCCAGCCAAGGCAGCACCTATATCATCTTGCGGCGCAGCAGTTTCTGGTGGCGCCGCCAGAGAAGTTGGCATGCGCTCCGATTGATTGGCGCAAGCTGTGATGTTTAGTGCAACGGCAAGTATTGCCGCTGTTCGCAATGTATAGGTCATGGGTACTCCCCCGAATTTCCCATGCATGGCCATAGCATATGGCGAGATTGTGGAGAAGCCCTGTTATTGGGAAGAAGCAACAATTGGTGTGGATATGTCAACTGAAGCCAAGGGGAGGCCGGTTTTCGCATCAATGGCTATTTGCACGGGCGTTTGTGTGGCGGAGCCAAAGGCGGGCGAAAGCTCGTCGGCGAAAACGGGCGTTGTCAGGGCCAGCGAAAGGAATGAAATCATCGCAATTTTTGACATGGGTTTACTCACTCTCAACAATGCCGAACCAGCTTGCGCAAAAATTGGTTAACAAAGCGTTTAGCCTGCCCAACAAGCGGGTTGCAGGCTGTGCACCGCGTCATTAAGCTGTCGTGATACGGCGATAGCGAACTCTCAAACCTCTCAAGGAGATGATGATGCGTGCCCTTTCCAAACTTTTAGCCGCCACAGCCCTGTTCACCAGTTTTGCCTTCGCGGGGGCCGAGGCCGAGACGGTTAAAATCACGCTGCTGGGTGTCGGTGATGTTTACAAGTTTGAAGGCGGCAAGACGCGGGGCGGCATGGCGCGACTCAATGCGGTGGCGCGCGCGGAAAAAGCCGCCAACCCGAATTTCCTCTATCTCTTTGACGGCGACCTGCTGTCGCCCTCGCTGATGTCGGGCCTCGACAAGGGCGCCAACATGATTGCGCTCACCAATGTGGTGCCGTTTGATTTGGCGGTGCCGGGCAACCACGAGTATGACTTTGGGCCGGAAAATTTTGCCGAGAAGATGAAGGCCTCGAAATATCCGTGGGCGGCGATCAACATCACCAAGGCGGATGGCTCGGCCATTGAAGGCCTCGGCGGTGTGATGATGAAGGAAGTGGCGGGTGTTAAAATCGCGCTCATTCCGGTGGCGCAGGATACCTCGCCGCAAGTCGCTTCGACGGGCGACCTGAAATTCGGCCCCACGGCGGAATCGGCAATTGATGCGGCCACGCAGGCGCGGAAAGACGGGGCGGATATTGTGGTGGGCGTGGTGCAGGCCCCCCATTCCGACGACCAGAAGATGCTGTCGTCCAAGGCTTTTGACGTGATCATTTCCGGTGATGACCATGACCTCGTGGTGCAATACAGCGGCATCACGGCTTACGTCGATACCTCCACCGAGGCCAATTACCTCGTGCCCATCGACCTCACGGTGAATGTGGAAGAGAAAGACGGCAAGCGCACGGTGAAGTGGGAGCCGAATTTCCGTTTCATTGATACGGCGAGTGTGGCGCCAGATCCGGAAACGCAGAAGCTGGTGGATGGCTATGCGGCCGAGCTCGACAAGGAACTCAACGTGGTGATCGGCAAGACCACGGGGCCGCTGGACAGCCGCCGCAACATTGTGCGCACGCAAGAGGCAGCCATCGGCAACCTGATTGCGGACGCGATGAAGGATGCTGTCGGCGCTGACATCGCGATCACCAATGGCGGCGGCATTCGCGCCGACAAGGAATATGCGGCGGGCGCTGACATTACGCGGCGCGACGTGCTCACCGAATTGCCCTTCGGCAATGTGACGGTTCTCACCGAAGTGACGGGCAAGCAGATTTGGGATGCGCTGGAAAACGGGTTCAGCAAATACGAGGACGGGGCCGGGCGCTTTCCGCAGGTTTCCGGCCTGAAAGTTGTGGCTGATGTGAAAAAGCCCGCAGGCTCGCGCGTGGTTTCGGTGATGGTGGGGGACAAACCGCTTGATCCCGCCGCCACCTACAAGCTGGCCACCAATGACTACATGCTGGATGGCGGCGATGGCTACACCTCGCTCAAAGGCGGCAAGGTGATCGTCGATCCGCGCGGTGCCAAGCTGATTGCCAATGATGTGATGGTGCTGGTGAAAAAGCTTGGCACGGTGGACGCCAAGGTGGAAGGGCGGATCGTTATTCAGTAGAGAAGTCAGTCGCCGCCGTCACCATCGCCGCTGTCAAGATCGATTCCTGAATCCGCCGTGCCGCTGTCACGCCAGTTAAAGCCAAGCAGCTTGGTGATCATCTGGCCGCCGGCGAACACCGCCAATATGCCGAGCATGATCATGCCATAGGTATTGTTTCTGTCAAAGGTCGCCACATAAGCGCCAACAAACATGCCAAGGCCGGTGAGCACGAGCAGGGCGGCAAGGATTGGTTTGAGGCTTCCCATGACCACAGGGTTTATATGATGTGGGGCGCGCTGAACAGGTGTGATTCAGCTTGTTCTCGCCTCCCACGCCACCCAGCCCGACCAAAGCATGCGGACGCCTGGCTTGATGAACTTGATCGCATCATGAACCATGTCGCCCGATTCCACATGGCCGCCGGGCGAGGAAATGATCACGGTGATGGGATCGTCGCTGGCCTGGGCCAACGCATAACGATTGATGCACACGCGCTCGGCCAGCGTGCGGTTAATCTCGCTGGTGATCATGACAATGCTTGAATCGAAGTAATGCCTGTTAACAAGGAGCGAGGTTTTTGCTGTTGCCGGGGCTTCGTCGTCTTCGGTCATCCGGTAGGGCGGCGTGGTGTTGGAATTTGAATTTGTCATGGCGCCGAAATGAGAAGCCCAGCGCGGGCGGGGAAGCGGCGTTAAAAAATACCGCAATTCTCCCGCTTTACGCCGCAAGCATGGCGCGCTAGCCTTGAGGCCACATTGATCAACAGGGGAATGCCATGAAACTGCTTATCCGACTTGCGCTGGGCTTGATGATGGGTGCGGGCGTGGCGTTCACCCGCATCGGCGCAGGAAAACCTGCGGCCTGTTGGGTCGCTCACCTATACGCCGGAGCCGGCGGAATTGCAGAGCGGCGTGTTTGCGCTGCGCCCGGAAGACCGGATGATCCGCGCCCTGCGAATTGAGGCCCGGGAAGGGGCCGCCGATATTCGCGATATCCGCCTCATCTATCGCAATGGCGAGACGGAGCGCATTCGCGTGCGCGAGCGCCTGCGCCCCGGCAGCATGACGGGCCTCATTCGCATTCCGAACCCGCGGCCAGTGCGCGAAGTTGAGGTGAATTACATTCCCCAGGGCCAGGTGACGCTGGTTTTGCGCGCTGACTCGCGCCGGCCGGAACCTCCGCCAGAACCCGTTGCTGAATGGACGGAACTGGGATGCAAGAGCGTGGGTTTCCTGATCGACCGCGACACGGTGAATGTTGGCACGAATGAGTTTTACCGCGCCCTTCGCCTGCGCTCCACCGGCTTTGACATTGAGATGCTCGACCTGTCGGTGCGCTTTGCCAATGGCCAGCGTGATATCTACCGCATCAATTCGATCATCCGTTCAGGCGGGCGCACGGCACCCATTGATTTGCGCGGCGAACGCCGCCGCATTTCATCGATTGAATTCAACTATCGGTCGCGGGTGCTTTCGACCCAGAAAACCAGATTGTGCGTTGATGGATTGCAGTTCTCGCGGGGCGACGACGACTTCGAAGAGCAATGACGCGGCGGAATTGTTTAAAGCTCTCGCAGGCTGGGCGATTGCCTGCACCCTGGCAGCGCGGCTTGAGCAGCAGGGATCGTGAGGTTTAACTCCTTGATCTACATCAAGGCGCTGGCGCGCGGTACGTGGCACAAGAAACCGCTTTATTCAATGAGGTGCTTGCATGTTACGCTCGCTTGGAATTGTTCTGTTCGTCGCCGCAATGCTTGCCACACCTGCAGTGGCGGATGACCGCATCACCGTAGGCGGGGACGCCTATGTCTCCGGCGCCCGTGCGTCTCTATCCGACCCCAGCGCGCGGGATGCGTTTCTGTCCGGCTTCACGGTTGACCTTACGGGCAAGGTTGAAAAAGATGTGAGTGCGGCGGGATTCGATGTGGACGTGAACGCGCCGGTTGGCCAGGATTTTTATGCGGCCGGGTTTTCCATCAAGGTGAACCAGCCCATTGCCGAGGATGTGACAGCCGCCGGGTTCAGCATTTATCTCGGCCCGCAGGCCGCCATTGGCGGCAACGCCCGCCTGACCGCAGGGTCCGTCGAGATTGACGCGCCGATTGCCGGCAGCGTGATTGCGGCTGCAGGCTCGCTTACAATGAACGGCACGGTGACGGGAGACGCGCGCCTCACGGCTGGCAAGCTGGTGTTTGGCCCCAACGCCAAAATTGGAGGCGCGCTGACCTATTTCGCGGCGGAGCCCATCACGATTCCCGCAAGCGTGATCGCGGCTGACCGGGTGCATTACGAAAAGCTCGAAGCCAAGGCCGTTGCCGAAACGGCGCGGCAGGCGATGGGCGAGGGCAGGTTCGGCTTCTGGCCCACATTCGCCACGGTGCTTGCGGCGTTTGTTCTGCTGATTGCATTTCTGGCGGCCATGGCCGCCATGCTGTTTGCCTTTGCGCCAAAACTCACGGAAGACTTGCGGGCCGATGCGATGGCCAGCCCGTTCAGATCCATCCTGCTTGGCATCTTGGGCCTCAGCATGATTTTCGGCCTCATGCCGGTGAGCATGATGACATTGATCGGCATCCCCCTCATGCCCATCATCCTGCTGGGCGCCATCGCCCTGTGGATTGCGGGCTATCTGCTGGGCGCCTATGGCACATCCATGCATGTGGCGGCCGCTTTCAACCGGACGCCGCAAAGCCCCGGCGGACGATTGCTCGTGCTGGTTATCGGGCTGGTGATCCTTGCAGCCCTCAATTTCATTCCCATCATCGGTTGGCTCATCAATCTTGCTGTCGTGTTTCTGGGTCTTGGCGCCATCGTCGTCCGCGTGGTGCTGGCGCTGGCGAACCGGCGCGATGCCGCGGCACAGGCATCCACCGCCAACATGGACAGAATTTAATTCTCCGCCATCGGTTTCGGACATTCAGATGACGCGATTTTGGATTTCAACTGCTGCGCAATGTGGCCGTTCATTGGCCACTGAATTCATCTCAACACAGTCACGTTTGGAGAAATTATCATGAAAACCTATCTTACACGCAGTGCCTTCCTTGCCGCCGCGATCATGCTTTCTGCGGCGGGCGCCCAGGCCGCCGGCCCGGTTACCGCGAAGAACGGCATGACCCTCTATGTCTTCGACAAGGACACGGGCGGCACGCCAAGCTGCTATGACGACTGCGCCCAGAAGTGGCCACCCTATGTGGGCAAGGCTGACGAGAAAATGGCCAAAGACTGGACGATGATCAAGCGCAAGGATGACACGATGCAATGGGCCTATGACGGCAAGCCCGTGTATTTCTATGCAAGTGACAAAAAGAAGGGTGACAAGACCGGCGACGGCGTGGGCGGCGTCTGGCACCTGATCATGGAATAGAACGTCGCCGCGACTGCACGAAAATTTGAGGCCGGGGCGGATAACGCTCCGGCCTTCGGGATTTGACGGCGGATTTCGGAAAGCCATCAGCGTTAGGCACGGCTCCGCCGGGGGTGAAAACGGTTATGCCGCTTTCGGGGCGAGAAGAAGCGAAGGATAGCGCTTCAGGAGGTGTCGGGCTTCAGTGCATCGCAGGCGAGGCCATGGCATTCGATGAGCACCTCATCGACTTCGTGAAGCGGCTTCCGGCGATAGCCGGGCGGATGGCCCGGCCGGAGCGGCGACCGGAACTTCGGAGTTTTTGCGGTCTCCCGCCTCAACCGCCAGCGGGCGAGACGCCGGGCCTGGCGCGGCAGATCCTCCAGCGCCAGCTTGAGGGCTTGGAGCCTGCGGCTGAGGCGCTGGGCATTGACAAGGCCATCGGGCGGCGGCGCGGGATCGGCTAAGGGCCGGGGCGCTGACCACATTGCCGCCACCCGGGGATCGCTTCCGAAGATATGGATGCGCGGGGGAATCCGCGCGATTGCCTGGCGGTGTTGGCGCAGGAACGCGAAGTTTTTCCGCGGGTCAAAGAGCTGGAAGGAGGAACGCAGGCGGCAGCCCTTCCCGATGGGCCCCGCCGGCATCGGACGCGAGGGAGCAAGCTTCACCACAAGGCCGCGCGCCGCGATGACGACCAGGCGCCGCATGGCGGATTCGGCGGGCCGCAGCACGCGCAGCACGGCGCTGTGAAGGGAGCGCGGAAGCCGCGCCACCGTGGCATTGCCCGCAAGCCCCAGCATGGCGAATAGTGTTTCAACTATTCGCTTGAGCGCTTCGCTGTTGCGGATCCGCGCCACCGTCTCTGTGCCTGCCAGCCTCAGCATGGCGAAAAGGGCCGCAACTATGGCCTTGAGCGCTTCACTGTTGCGTTCGATGGCCCTGCCCAGTCCATGGTGTTTCCTTATCCGGCATAAAAACATAGCAGGAATACAAATGGCATAATAGGAATATACATGTCAAGGGATAAATTCATATTTTTTGCCCCTCACCCTCCATTGATTCGCAAAAGGGCTCAACCCTCTCACCCGCTATTTATCGGGGCGACGGAAATTGAGCCCTCGTTGTATTCTCCATCCGCTTTAGCAAACAGCCAATGGTCCGCACGTGAACGCGTGAGAGGGTGGGCGTTCTTTCTTTTGGAATGGGTCACAGTTTCACACTCACGCGCCAACATGCACGGTGACTTGGCCCGCCCGCTTGCGCCGGGCAGGGCGAACGGTAACTTCCACATCCTGACCCAGGATGGTGAGAAATTCCATCAGGCGGCCAACGGACACCGACACGGGTTTCAAAGCCATGAGGGCTGACACCTGCGGCTGGGTGGTGCCCAGGAGCTTTGCGGCTGCGGCCTGCGTGAGATTGCGGGCCTTGAGCAGGCGATGGACCTGCAGGGTGAGCTTCGCCTTGAGCAATTCCTGCCCGGCATCGGCGAGGCCAAGATCGGCGAAGACGTTGCCTTTGCTTTTTTCAACATGCTTGCGCATGATTTAGTTATATATTTATTTATATAAACCGCAAGGGGGATATTTCCTGACTTCTTCCCCTTTGCGGCATGCTTTGGGTGCGGGCACGGAAAAGATTGCATCTTATAACGTTATGCGTTATAAGAGGCCATGATCCGGAGCTTTGCAGGGCATGATACCGAACTTGTATGGCAAGGCGTCCGATCACGGCGGTTGCCGGATGAGGTGCAGCGCGCTGGATTGCGGAAATTGCGGATGATCGAGGCAGCGGAAACCGCTGAGGACTTGCGGCTGCCGCCCAGCAACAGGCTTGAACGTTAAAGGGTGACCGGAAGGGCCACTGGTCGATCAGGGTTAATGGACAATGGCGGATAATTTTTCGATGGGTGAATGGCGATGCACGAAAACGTCGAAATCATCGATTACCATTAGGAACCCCTGGCCGGATCTGCTGCCGCTGCCGACCGTGGCGAAATTTTGCTTGAAGAGTTTTTGAAGCCACTCGGGTTGTCGCAGAATGCTTTGGCGCGGGCCATTGGCGTTTCGCCACGGCGGATCAATGAGATCGTGCTGGGCATGCGGGCGGTAACCGCCGACACGGACCTGCGCCTGACACGGTATTTCAGAATGTCAGAAGGATTTTTTCTGCGCTTGCAGATGGATTGTGATCTGCGGATTCAGCGCCGCGCGCTGGGAAACAAGCTGGATTTCATCAAGCCGCGGGCGGCTTGAGCATGGTGTCCTTGAAGTCGCTGGCGCTGTTGCGGCTGGGGTAGGGCTGGCTTGGCACGGCGACGCCGAGATGGGCGCAGAGCGGCTCCCAGCCGTCGCCCAGTTCATGGACCAGCAGGCGCTCCTTCGGCACTGTCGCCTGACGGCTTTCACATTGGCTTCATAGCGGGCGATGGCGTTGGCGCGGTCATCGGGCTTTCCGCCGAACACCTGGTCGCGGATCAGGGCGAGGCCGAGGGAGGCGGGATCGGTGCTCCTGGCGCAGGCCGGCCACGATGGTCTTTTCGAAACTCGCCCACCAGCTTTCGGGGCTGCGGTGGGTGAGAATGACGCGGGCCTGGGGATAGGCGCGGACCAGCTCCGGCCAGTAATGGGCCGAGGGCCAATCCATGCAGGAGGCATAGCCCTCAAAGAGCTGGTCCCAGCCGGTCGGCGCGCCCTGCACGAAGGCCCGCCACAGGCGCTTCTGCTCCTCGTTGGTGTTCACCTCAAACATGTGGTGGCAGGGGCCGAAGCCCAGCATGTCAAGCGCCTCGCGCATGGAGTCGGTGCCGGTGCGGCCGAAGCCGGTTCCGATAACTTTGAGGGTCATGAGCGCGCTCTGGATTTCAAAAGAACCTCGAAAATCATATGGAACAAAAATTCTTTCGCCACCATTTTGAGAAAGCCAGATCGGTGGTTCTGCTAAAAACCTTTATCGTGGCAATCATTTCTTTCACCTCCGTGGGCGTCCGGGTTGCGGTTGGGTCGCCATGGGCAATTTTGTTTCTCAAGTCGACTAAACTATCGACTGAGTTCGAAACGCCATTAAAATCTGCCTTTAGTATTTTTGTAATATCCATTCTGTACGTTGAGTACCCGAACCGATTGAAGTATTTTATAATTTTCTTAAATCCAGGGTTTGAACCGCACCGGGATTGCCGGAGGCATTTTTGTTTAAGTTATGCTGCCATGGCTGGAAAGTCCAACATGTCGTAGTAACGCTGCTCGGCTTCGGCGGGCGGAATGTAGCCGATGGGTTCAAGCAGGCGGCGGTTGTTGAACCAGTCAACCCATGTGAGAGTTGCCAGTTCGACCTGTTCGAATGACTGCCATGACGAGCGGCGGTGAATGACTTCGGCCTTGTAGAGACCATTGATCGTCTCGGCCAACGCATTATCGTAACTGTCACCCACGCTGCCCACTGAGGGTTCAATGCCGGCTTCAAGCAGCCGGTCGGTGTATTTGATCGAGACATATTGGCTGCCGCGATCAGAGTGGTGGATCAGGCTTTTTCGATGTCCTCCTTTGCTCATAGTGTTTTTCTCCGGTCTTCGGTGATGAAGTGCCTGCTCCAGTGCATCGAGCACAAAGCTGGCATGGGCAGTACGGCTTGCCTTCCAGCCGACGATGCGCCGGGCAAAGGCATCGATGATGAAGGCGACATAAACGATCCCTGACCACGAAGCGACATAGGTGAAGTCCGACAGCCACAGCCGGTTCGGTGCTGGCGCATGGAACTGGCGGTTGACGTGGTCAAGCGGACAGGCAGACGTTTTGTCACTGAATGTCGTTTTGACGTGTTTGCCGCGGATAACGCCGCGCAAACCCATGCCGCGCATCAACCGTTCCACCGTGCAGCGGGCAACGTCACAACTCTCGCGCTTGAGCTGGCGCCAGACCTTGCGCGCGCCATAGACCTCGAAGTTCTCAGCGAAGACGCGGGCGATCTCGGACTTCAAAATCTCATCCCGCTTCGCCCGAGCTGAAAGCTTCTCAGGCTCCGTGCGCTTGGCCACGTGGTCATGATAGGTGGAAGGGGCAATCGGCAGAACCCTGCAGATCGGCTCGACCCCATGAGACCCACGATGATCATCAATGAAGCTGATCATTTTTTGAACGGGCGGTCGAGCTCCGCCTGGGCAAAATATGCTGACGCCTTGCGCAGGATCTCATTGGCTTGCCGCAGCTCACGGTTCTCGCGTTCAAGCGCCTTCATGCGCTCTGCCATGTCAGTCGTCACACCGGCGCGTTTGCCGCTGTCGACTTCAACTCGCTTCAGCCAGCCATCCAACGATTGCGCCGTACAACCGATCTTGGCGGCAACCGATGTGATCGCAGCCCATCTCGATGTGTGTTCATGCTCATGCTCCAGAACCAGGCGAACCGCCCGCTCCCGGACTTCAGGTGAAAACCTGTTCTTTGTATTGCTCATCGTGGCTCCTCTTTCTCAAGATTAGGAGCCTCCGGCAATCCCGGTGCGGTTCAGTAACAATCTGCAGACCTTTCAGTTTAAACTGATTTTTCAAGAATTTATAGATTGTGAAAAGCCTTTGCTGGCCATCTATGACATCCAACTCATACTGTTCATTTTGAGAAAGAAAACAAGGAGGAATCGGTACGTTCAATAAAATTAACTCAATCAACCTCGACGCAAGTTCGTCATTCCATACATAGCGACGTTGGAAATGCGGTCTTTCGCTCAATGGTCTTAAGAATATTGTTTTATTGTCAATTTGATCGATCAGGGAATCTACTACGAGGTCGTAAGGTTGGGTATAAAGTCGCCTATCTTTTATTGGTATTTCATCAGGGTCGATGTCGGTTTCATCGATTTCTGGCTCATATATTGGTTTATCTTCTGTCATTATATCCTGCCCCCACCCATGTGGAATGAAGCGAATGATACTCACGTCTGCGCGCACTCATCCGTAGTTAGATGCTCGTCGTTGCCCAAAGGATAACTCATATTTGAATGTCTAGCGACGGAATTTCGAAGTTCTCGATCCCCCTTTTCCGCCTTTTGAACTTGCCCGTGGCCTTGGCGCGGGGGAGGGCCAGCTGGCGGTGGCGAGCTGCCTCAAAGTCCTACCCGATGATCCTGTCGTATTCATCGTGTGTGCCTATCCAGACCCATGAAAAACCGTCTTTTCCCTCAATCGCCAGAGCCCTGAAGTGCAGGCCTATCCGGGCGGACCATAAATCATCACGGATGCATTTGAAGCGCAGGGATGGGTGTTTGGGATCCTTCTTGAGCAAGGCAAAGTTCTTGTCGGCGAGGGCCCGAATTTCTGGCTTCAGTTTTCGATAGAGCTTCCAAAAAGTGGCGGTCGCCTGATGCTTCACAGGGGGCGGACTTTGCCTGCCGCAATTTCCGCTCTTGCCTTTGCGGCAAATTTATCCAGCCGGCCGGCCTCTGCATCCGCTGCAATCTGATTGTCCCACAGGTCGGCATGAAATTCCGCAAACCAGTCAGCCAGGGCGACGATGTCGTCATGGGGCAGGGCGGCGATGGCCTGTTCGATTTGTTCGAGTTTTGTCATGGGGGAATTATAGCAAAGTTTTGGGAAAAATCTATTGCGTCTTGCCCCAGAGAATTTCCTTTTAGCAAGTGCCCTCATCCGGCCTGTCGGCCACCTTCTCCCATCCTGCTTCACGTTGTTACGCAGGACAGGCGAAGGCCCCAATGATTATCGCCTTCGCCCGTTTTGCGTAGCGCAAGCGAAGCAGAATGGGAGAAGGTGCCCAACGGGCGGATGAGGGTTCTTTGCTAGCGGCGTATGCGGTGGCTGTTTTATTTCGCTGCTGGCAGCCCCCTCATCCGGCGCTGCGCCCACCTTCTCCCGCGAGGGGAGAAGGGAAAATATAAGAAAAATTAGCGGGGACGGCCGTGGAAGGTTTTTGTACCGGGTTTGCCGCCTTTTGAACTCGCGCGTGGCCTTGGCTTGCCGGCGGGCCAGCTGGCGGTGGCGTCTTCGATTTTGGATTGCCTGGCCATGGGATCGTCCATCACGGCGAGTTCCACGGCCTTCAGGCGCTTGACCTCGTCGCGCAGCCTTGCGGCTTCTTCGAACTCCAGGTTGGCTGCGGCTTCGCGCATGCGTTTTTCCATGTCGGCCAGGACCTTTTGCAGGTTGTGGCCGACCAGTGGCGTGCTGTCCGCATCCACCGTGACATGGTCGCGCTCATACATGCTGTGCATGATGTCCGAGATGTTGCGCTTGATGCTTTGCGGCGTGATGCCGTTTTCGGTGTTGTAGGCCACCTGCTTTTCGCGCCGGCGGTCGGTTTCCTTGATGGCGCGCTCCATGCTGCCGGTGATCCGGTCGGCATAGAGAATGACCCGGCCATCGACATTCCGTGCGGCGCGGCCGATGGTTTGCACCAGCGAGGTTTCGCTGCGCAGGAAGCCTTCCTTGTCGGCATCGAGAATGGCCACCAGAGCGCATTCCGGAATATCCAGGCCTTCGCGCAGCAGGTTGATGCCGATCAGCACGTCAAAGGCGCCGAGGCGGAGATCGCGGATGATCTCGATGCGCTCCAGCGTATCAATGTCGCTGTGCATGTAGCGCACGCGCACGCCCTGCTCGTGCATGTATTCGGTGAGGTCCTCGGCCATGCGCTTGGTGAGCACGGTGACGAGGCGTGCGGTAGCCCTTGAGCGCCACTTCCTTCACCTCGGCGATGAGATCATCGACCTGGGTTTTCACCGGGCGGATGATGACCGGCGGATCGATGAGGCCGGTGGGGCGGATCACCTGCTCGGCGAAGATGCCGCCGGTCTGGTTCATTTCCCAGGAGCCCGGCGTGGCCGAGACGCAGATGGTTTGCGGGCGCATGGCGTCCCACTCCTCAAAGCGCAGCGGGCGGTTGTCGATGCAGGAGGGCAGGCGGAAGCCATATTCGGCGAGCGTCGCCTTGCGGTTGAAGTCGCCCCTGAACATGCCGCCGATCTGCGGGATGGCGACGTGGCTTTCATCGACGAAGACGAGCGCATTGTCCGGCAGGTATTCAAACAGGGTGGGCGGCGGCTCGCCGGGTTTTCTGCCGGTGAGATAGCGCGAATAGTTTTCGATGCCGGCGCAGGAGCCGGTGGCGATCATCATTTCCATGTCGAAGTTGCAGCGCTGCTCCAGGCGCTGGGCTTCCAGCAGGCGGCCCGCGGCGTTGAATTCGGCGAGGCGGATTTCAAGGTCGCGCTTGATGCGGTGCACGGCCTGCTCCAGCGTGGGCTTGGGCGTGACATAGTGGGAGTTGGAATAGATTTTCACCTGTTCGAGTTCGGCGGCCTTCTGGCCGGTGAGCGGATCGAACTCGGCGATGCTTTCGATCTCGTCGCCGAAGAAGGAGAAGCGCCAGGCGCGGTCCTCGAAATGCGAGGGGAACAGTTCCACCGTGTCGCCGCGCACGCGGAAGGCGCCGCGGACGAAATTTCCGTCATTGCGCTTGTAGTGGAGGCGGACGAAATCGGCGAGGAGCTGGCGCTGGGGAATGCGCTCGCCCTTTTTCACCTGGAAGGACATGGCGGAATAGGTTTCGACATCGCCGATGCCATAGATGCAGGAGACGGAGGCCACCACGATCACGTCATCGCGCTCGAGCAGGGCGCGGGTGGCGGAGTGGCGCATGCGGTCGATCTGCTCGTTGATGGAGCTTTCCTTCTCGATGAAGGTGTCGGTGCGGGCGACATAGGCTTCCGGCGTGTAGTAATCGTAATAGGAGACGAAATATTCCACGGCGTTTTCCGGGAAGAAGGAGGCGAACTCGCCATAGAGCTGGGCGGCCAGCGTCTTGTTGGGGGCGAGGACCAACGCGGGGCGCTGGGTGGCTTCGATGATTTTGGCAACCGTGAAGGTTTTGCCGGAACCCGTCACACCCAGCAGCACCTGATCGCGCTCTTTATCGTTGATGCCGTTCACCAGCTCGGCGATGGCGGTGGGCTGGTCGCCCTTGGGCTCGAACGGCGAGACGATCTTGAAGGGGCGGCCGCCGTCAGACTTCGGCGGCTTGGCGGGGCGGAAGGGGACGAAATTGGCGTGGGGATTGAATTCCGGGCGGATGGCTCCCGGGCGTTGCCACGGGGATGCCGGGATAGCCCTCGATCGGCTTGAGGGGTGCTTCGGCGAATCCGCCTTCCTGTCGTGAATGACCCATGGGGAGAGATATAGGGGCTCAGGCGCGATTGGCCAAGGCTGCATGCTGACAGCATGGTGTCAGCAGCGGCGCGGCTCCCGTCACATTTACCGGTGGGCCACGGCGTAATCGTGCAGCACGTTGGCCTCAAGTTCCATGTCCTCAAGCCGGCTCTTGACCACATCGCCGATCGACACGATGCCGCTGAGGACGCCATTCTCGGCCACCGGCACATGGCGGATGCGATGCAGGGTCATCAGCCGCATGACATCGCGGATTTCCGCATCCGGCTTGCAGGTGTGCACATTGCGCGACATCAGCGCCGAGACGGGCAGATCGATGACGGCGGCGCCGTGCTCCGTGAGGCCGTGCACAATGTCGCGCTCGGACAGGATGCCTTCGATGCGGAGGCCTTCGCCGATGATGACAATGGCGCCGATCCGCTCAAGGCGGAGCCTATGGGCCGCAACACCGACTTTGGTATCCGGCGCGATGCTGATGACCTTGTGGCCCTTGTGGTCGAGAATGCTCTGGATGCTCATGGCACACCTCGTACGTGTCTCGCGGGCTCCAATCATAGCACTTTCAAGGTGTCATTTCCACGGCTATGGAGGGAAGCCATTGCGCAGGCTCTGGTAGACCACGCAATAGCGCTCGGTGAGTTTCAGCAGGGTGGCGCGTGCCTCCGGCGCTGACGTGACCATCGAGATCGCCTTCTGCCCGCGCCGATGAATAATTAGAATTAGCACGCACTTATTGGCGAATTTGCCATCGTATCGTAAATAGCCTAATAGTGAGACATAGCCGCTCAGGTCTTAATGGTGCAGTGCGGCAGCTGATAGTAGTTTTCATGAGGCTCCGTATCAGAAAACATTGCCTGTCTTAATAGGTATGATATTAAGATTCGCTATACTGCTATTTTTTTGAAAGCAACTGTCATGAAATCCATTCATCCGTTTCCGGCTCGAATGGCACCTGATATTATTGATAGATTTTTGGCGTTAGCTTCGCCTGATACCATTGTGCTTGATCCTATGTGTGGTTCCGGCACAGTCCTGCGCAAAGCTGCCCAGTTTGGGGTGAACTCAATTGGTTTGGATACGGACCCCCTGGCAATTTTAATGACAAGAGTTGCAACACGGCCAGTTGATAGCAAGAAAGTACTCGAAGCAATGGGCCGCGTTGTCGAGTATGGAAAGCGATATGGCCTGCAAGCAAATTTGGTATCGAATATTGATAGATGCGATGAGACAAAGAGCTTTGTCCAATTCTGGTTCGCCAAGAAACAGGTGAATGAAATAAATGCAATCGTTAGGGGGATTTCCAATCTAGGTAAGGGGTATTCGACCTCAGTACTCAATCTGTTGAAGCTCGCAGTCAGCAGGATTATAGTTACAAAAGGGCCGGGCGCGTCTTTGGCGGGCGACGTATCTCATAGCAGACCGCATCGCATTATGACAAAAAACCGTTTTGACACATTTGATGGTTTCGAACGCGCCGTAAATTCAATTCTTAGAATTCTCAGTACAGTTGAGTTCAAGAACAAACCTCATGTGAGATTTGGCGATGTTCGACAATTGAAATCCGTCAAATCTGGACAGATTGACATGATTGTTACGTCGCCGCCGTACTTGAATGCGATTGATTATCTTCGTGGACACAAACTTTCTTTGGTATGGTTGGGTCACAAACTTCCCGACCTCATGAGTCTTCGCGGCTCGAATGTTGGCGCTGAACGCAGTATGGAATTGTCGAATATTAGTCAAGAAACTTGGTCCAAAGTGGTGGCGAAATGCCCGCAAATAGCGAAATTGCCGCAAAAGCGAATTGGCATGATTTATCGGTATGTGAGTGATGTGCGCAAGATGCATCAGCAATTTTCGCGAGTTCTTAAAAAAAATGGAAAGTTGCATGCTGTTGTGGGAAATTCGACGTTGCAAGATGTGTATGTACCCAACTCAGAGATATTTAGGATTTGTGGAGAAGAATTCGGTTTCAGTTTGATCGAAGAGTCGGTCAGAGAAATACCTGCGAACAAGAGGTATTTGCCGACGATATCGGCAGCCGGAGAGTTGGAAAAAAGGATGCGTCACGAGGTCGTGCAATCTTTCAGTTTTGCGGGGGCTCTATAGCTTCAACTATTCGCGTTACGCCACGCGCTAATTTGTGATCCAACGGACCATCATTTCCAAAGGCTGAATACATAGTGTTTCGGGTTCGATCTATTCTGATTCCATATACTTCGCTATTGCTTGGACCAGTAATTTTCAAAAACTCATCTGGCGACAATACGACGATGCCATCGTTGTCGCATACCAAGCACACAAAGAGGCGTTCATATTTGTGATCAAGTCCAACAAGTTCTTCTACATTGTCCCTTGAAAATGTGAATTGCCATGGTGGAAGCCGCCTTTTTGAATGCTTGATGTGAATGGCCACCTTGTCGTTTATAACAAATGAGTCGACACGCCCCTTTGAGTCATCGACTTTTAATGTTACCGCGCTTTTACAACCAACCAGTATGCAACGCAGCACGGCACCATGATAAAACTCGTACTCGTCAATCATTCTTGACATTCTTTATGAATTGGATTCCACCTTCGTACTTATAAAACATTCGGGCTTTTCCCGAATTGTTGTAAAAGATCCCAAAATTGTGAAGTGTGCCGTCCCTTCCCAGTTGTCCCATAAGGGATTTCTTCCGCTCGATCTTGTCTGGATTTGCATCCTTATAGCTATGAATCGAACCTGGACTGCGAATGAATATTGATTGGTCGCCTTTGGGAAGTTTCTGTACCACGAAGCGAATCACATAGTCAGGCAAAGCCTTTCCGCCGGTGATTTTCGAAAGGTTCTCAATCTTTGTAAAGTTCGAATTGCTGCTTTGAAGTATTTCCTGAACTTCGGAGTCAAAGTTGAACATGGCAAACGACATTTCACCTTTCTTCAGGTCCACTGTCGATCTATCGATGCTGGAGCTCGCAACCGATTGAATGCGCTTGTCTCCCAGCCAAACAGGTGAACCAAGTTTGGCGTTGATTGCAGCCAGCGCGAGCTTATGAAATACAAAGCACCTATGCCAATCTCCGTAAAGTTCTTCTGGAATTGTTAGTTCAAAACAATTGAGGTATTTGCCTCGATCTCCAAACATCCGAGCCCGTTGAATGTATGTGTCTTGTTGTATTTTGTGTTTTACATCTCTGGTAAAAAACATCGAAAGTAAATTGTTGAAAGTTACCCCACGCGAAACAATGTTCCCACCAATTATGATTGTGAAAAGACTTGATGGGTTTGATGCCGTACCGTCAGAAAAGCTTTTGTCCTGATCGCTGTTTATTACTATAATGCTGTGTCTGGAAATGTTTGCAACAATGTATTCGGTGAGTTCGTTTCCGCCAACGTCCGGATATCTTTCGTTGGCGATGTTCCAAATTCTTTCTACATAGGTTTCGAACTTGTCAGATTCAGAGTTATTCAGCATTTCAAGTGTTTTGTTGATTTCCTTCCAGTCCTTGCTGTGATCAGCCGTCTTGCCACTTGTGTGCAATAGCATTGAATAACACTGCTCATGCTCATTGGAGTAGTTGTTGAGAAATGCAACATTTACAAGAAATCTAAAAAATGCTTCTCGTGCGTATTTGGGGTCATCCCCTTTGTCAGGCAGAAGGGTCCGCAGATATGATATTTTTTCGTCGATAGGGAAAAATACATCTTGCCCTGTGTACATGTCGTGTGGAGGAAAGTTCACCCACTGTTCATTGTCGTTTTCAAAAGTGTTATTGAGGTCAAGTCGAGCGGGGGTGGCAGTCACGCCAATGTATATCCCCGTCGATCCAATTATTTCCCCGATTAGTTCGTTAATTGGAGTTTTTTCTCCCTTGTTAACCTTCGCATTTGGGGATGCGTAGTCAGCCTCATCGTCGATGACAACGATTTTTTCAGAGTTTCCAATTTTGTTTTTTAGTTTAGTTAGGTCCTTGCCATTCTTCTTGCAAAAGATGACGTGTTTTCTGCCTTTCATAATATAGTCAGGGTCCAACACTTCGGAGAAATTTCTTGCTGAGGGTGCTAATCCGGAACTCTTAAATCGGCCGAGGTTCTGGTTCAGCAAGTCGACGCTATCGTTGAGCATGTGAATTATGAAACCAAACCCTTCGTCCAACAGTTTTCCTGTAAGACAGATCATCATTTCAGTCTTGCCGCTCTGTGGTTCGCCATAAATAACAAACGAACGGGTTTGGCCATCTTGTAGGTTTTTGAGCGCCCCTCGGACTGCCTCCTCAATACAGTTAACCTGCTTTCCGCTGGCTATGAGGCGTTCAAGCTGTTTCTTATACTGCGACGTAGACGTGGACGACTTTCGGAAGCGGTCAATCTCAAATTCAGAAGCCATGTTCTCTGTTCTCCAGTTTGACTATATGAGTTTGCACAATGAGTTTGTTAAGCAGGGAGTTTCTTGCCTATAGAACTGCATTGTTCCTGCAAGCTTTGCAAGTATCATAGTACTCGTATAGTCGTTTTGGATTGTAGTGAATTCGGAACCAGTAAACTAGATGTCACGTGTACCCGCAGCGCCAGCCAGTGAATGGCCAGCGCCAGGACGCTTGCCACCGCCATGACCCAGAAGACGGCGAAGGGGAAACCGGTTTGCAGCGAGCCCACGAGTTGCGAGGCGGCGGAGCCCATGGCCATTTGCGTAAAGCCCGCCCAGCCCGCCGCAGCGCCTGTCATGCGCGCATCCACGCTGATGGCGCCCGCCGTGCCGTTGGGAATGGTGAGGCCGTTGCCGAAGGCCGCGATTGACATCGGCACGAACAGGGTGAGGGGCGACAGCATTCCGCTAATGGCAGCGGCGAGGCAGAGCATGCCGCCCGCCACGGTGATGCTGTTGCCCATGAAGATCATGCGGTCAATGCCGAAGCGGATGGTGTAGCGGCCGGAGAAAAAATTGGCGGCCATGTAGGCGATCGAGATGGTGATGAACCACAACCCATATTCCATCGGCGTGCGCTTAAGCACATCCATCATGATATGCGGTGCGCCGCCGAGGAAGGCGAAGAACACGCAGGAGGTAAAGCCCAGCGTTATGGTGTAGGCGCGGAACCGCGGCATGGCGAAAAGCGCGCCGGCGTTGCGGAAAAAATTCTGCGGATCGGTACCGCGGGCCACATGGGTTTCGGGGAGGGTTGCCCAGGCGGCGGCAAGCACGATGGCGCCGAGGCCTGCGAGAATCCAGAAGCCCATGCGCCAATCGGCATATTGTTCCAGAAAGCCGCCGGCCACGGGTGCAATCATCGGGGCGACCACGAAGGCCATGGTGATGTAGGAAATCACGCTGGCGGATTTTTCGCGGGAAAACACATCACGCACCATGGCGCGCGCCAGCACAATGCCCGCCGAACCGCCAATGGCCTGCACGAGGCGCGCGGCGATGAGATATTCAATGGAAGGGGCGACCGCCGCCAGGATGCTGGCGATGAAGAAAAGCGAGAGGCCTGCGAGCAGCAGGGGGCGCCTGCCGAATTTGTCCGACGCGGGGCCATAGATGAGCTGGCACACGGCCATGCCGATGAGATAGAGCGTGAGGGTGAGCTGCACGGTGCCGTAGGTGACGCCAAAGGTTTTCTCCATGCCCGGCATGGAGGGGATCATCAGGTTAAGCGCCAGCGGCCCGATGGCGGAGATGGCAACGAGAATGGCAAAGGAGGGGCGGGGGGATTCGACGGCGGCGGCATTGGTTGATGTCATCGCGGCACATTAAAGAGGCGCATGTTTATTGGATAGCAAAATCCGTGCAGCTCTGGCATGAGCTTCGCACATGAACTACCGCCACGCCTTTCACGCCGGAAACCATGGCGATGTGCTGAAGCATATCGTGATGACCCGCATCATTGATTACCTCAAGCAGAAGGAAGCGCCGTTCCGCGTGTTCGATGCCCATGCGGGTACTGGCGTTTACGCACTGGATGGTATTGAGGCGGGGAAGACTCGCGAATGGGAGGGCGGCATTGGCAAAATGGCAGCGCCCTTTAACGCTGAAGTTGAGGCACTGCTG
>CAVXPO010000003.1:0-47122 GCA_963763635.1 uncultured Alphaproteobacteria bacterium | reverse complement strand
GAGAAGGACGAAGTCCTGGCAGCCTTCGCCGCCCATAAAGACGAGGTCACAGCCGGCGGCGTCGCGGCCCCCTAAGCGCGGCTAGACCAACTCGTTCGTCAATTTCGCTATTGTTTCATCAGCAGCAACTCTCTCGTGGGTCGCTATTTCGGAATTCAATTCTGCGCCAATGAGCACAATGGTTGCCGAAAGCCACATCCACGTCATCAAGCCGATTGCGGCGCCTAGCGAGCCATAGGTTTCGTTGTAGCTTCCGAAGTTGGCGGCATACCAGGAAAACACCATTGAAAATCCCAGCAGGCCCACGGCGGCGACGGCCGCGCCCGGGGTAATCCACTGCCATTTGGCATTGGTGCAGCTCGGGCCAAAGCGATATAGAAGGGAAAGGCCTAAAAGCAGAATTGCAAATATCGCGGGCCAGCGCCCCGCCCACAGCAGCCATTCAGAAACTTCGCCCAGCCGAAAAAAATCCAATATGACGGGCACCACCGCGATGCCGGACAGCATGATCAGCAGGAACACGATCCCGATCAGCGTGAAGGCCAGCGATTGCGCATTCAGCCTGATGAATGAGCGTTTTTCGGTTTCGCCATAGGCAATATTTAGCGCCTCCATCATTGCCTTCATGCCGGCATTGGCGCTCCACAACGCGATCCCAAATCCCAGGACAAATGCGATGCCAAGAGAGGCATTGGGCGTTGCCAGGATGCGGCGCAACTGCTCTGAAATTATCGAAATCGCGCCATCAGGCAGAAACGACTGCATGACGGCAAGATGGTTAAAGACAGTGGCGCGGTCGGCGAACAGGCCATAGATCGAGACGAATGCGGTGATCGTGGGAAACAGCGCCAAAAGGCCATAGAAGGTAACCCCGCCTGCTACCGCAAGCACGCGGTCGCTTCCGACCTGTTCAACAACCTTCCCGAGGATTTCCTTCCAGCGGGTGAAGAAAGTCTGTCTGGCGCCCTGCCGGCGTTCACGGTCAGGCGCGGCAGGCGCTTTATCCCTGCTTTCACGCCCCATCGCGCTGCCATGATTTTCGAGCGCGGAGAGCAATCCCGCTGCCGCCACCGCAACACCTGTTGCAAGCGCCGTCTTCAATAGCCTGGACAAAAGCATGTGGTTCAAACCCGCGGGCAAGCGTAACAGCTTTCTAATATGAGTCAGCCTTGCAATGGTTTCCGAGGGGGTAAAGTTCCACGGGGAAAGGCGGCTGCCGCTCATGAAATTTTTCCGCCAAGGCTTCAGCGCCGGAACTTGAGCGCGATGAAACAGTTATTGTTAAACCAGCGGGATCGCCAGGCACTTTCGTTGGAAACTTGCTTTCTCAAAGGATTAAAAAGATGAAAACTCTTGCTGACGCATTCGAACATACTCTCAAGGATGTCTATTATGCTGAGAACGCAATATCCAAAGCGTTGCCAAAGGTCATAAAGGTTGTCACCCAGGCGGATTTTAAAGAGGCTCTCACGGGCCATTTGGCTGAAACCAAAGAACAGATCAAGATTTTAGGGAAAGTATTCAAAACCATAGGCGTCGAGCCGTCTGGCGAAAAATGCGATGCAATTGAAGGGCTCCTCAAAGAAACTGATTCCATTATTGAAGAGGCCAAGGGGGAGGTTGCCAAACATGCTGCCCTTGCAGGTGTATGCCAGGCGATAGAGCACTATGAAATAGCCCGCTATGGCACGTTACGCGAATGGGCAAAATCACTCAAAAATGAGGAGGCTCACACATTCTTGTCAGAAATATTGGATATGGAAAAAGCTGCAAATAGTAAGATAAATGCCATTGCAATTGAGTCATTGAACAAAACGCCCTAAGCCGACACCAAATTCATAGTTCCGTGAGTTTTTTGAGTCCTGGTCACTGTATTCGAGGCTGCATGCGGTTAGAACTGCGCTTGGCTTCGCGGCGACAGTGGCCTATATCTGGGCAATGAACTGAAATTGTCCTAAGGCCCGCGAATACTCGCGAAGCGTTTTGGAGAATACATTCTTGATAAATCTTCCGCCTCTGGCCCATCGCAAAACGAACGTGGCGGAACTATTTCTGCTCTTCCCGTATCGGCCCGGATCAGAAATGATCAAGGGAAGATTCCGGTAGGTTTTTTAGGTTGATATCCCTAAGCCCTAAGTGCTTGGTCTGCTAGCTTGTTCCAGCATCGCCAAGACGACGCGTGGGTCGGCCGGTTTCTGGAGGTAGCCTTGAACGGCGGCATGGGTCATTCGCGGATAATCTTTGTCATGGCCGGTTATCACCAAAGTCGGAATCGTTACACCTGCCTCCTGCAATTTCGAAAATACCTCAACACCGGATAAGTTCGGCAGCTTGAGATCGAGGATCATTGCGCCGTATGACTTAACGGACGCCATTTTGACAGCAGTCTCTCCATCCGGTGCGACCTCGCATTTCCAGCCGGATTTCCTGAGAATGGAGCTTAAGCTCGCACTAACGTCCTGGTCGTCATCAACAACCAGGACGGCGTCATTGGACAAGCGCTCAAGCATGGCGAGGATGCTTTCAGGCATGACGGGCTTTCGCATCACGTCGTTGGCGCCATGCTGAAGAGCAAGCGTCGCGAGAGACTCGCTTGCATAACCCGTCATCATGTACACCGACGCTTTCGGGCAATGCTGCTTGAACTTGATGAAGCATTCCACGCCATTAATGCCGGGAAGCAGGATATCAAAGAATGCGACGTCAAACTTCCTTTGGGATGCAAGATGAAGTGCCCACTCGCCATCATAGGCAACCACAACCTCATGCCCATGCTGACCGACAATATAGGCGAGCGTATCCGCGACCTCGTGATCGTCATCGAGGATGAGTATGGCTTGTTTCCGTGTCGTCACGCGGCATTTTCCTGACTGTTTTCAAGTGGGGGCAGCCAGATGGAAAATGCCGTTCCTTCGCCGGGGCGCGAATCCAGCCCAATGGTCCCGCCATGCTGGATAACGAGGTTCTGGCAAATTGACAAGCCGAGACCAGCGCCAAAACTTTTGGTCGTGAACAGCGGATCGAATACTTTAGACATAACGTCCTTCGGTATGCCTGTGCCATCATCTTCCACTTTGAGCGCCACACCCTCGCCCTGTTTCTTGTTCTTGCAGGTTATCGTAACAGTGCCAGGTTTCCGGTTCGCAACAATGGCCTGACAGGCATTTTCAACCAGATTGATGACCACCCTCCGGAACCGGTGCTCGTCGAGATTCGCCATCACGGGAACTGAATCGAGATCGAGAATCAGGGAAACGCTTGGTGGCAGCTCTTGCTCGTGCACTAAAGTTTCGAGCCAGGAACAGAGATCAACCGGATGCTTGTCCAGCTCACGGCTGCGGGTGTATTCCAGCAGATCGGCAATGATATGGTCGCAACGCGTTATGTTGCGTTCGATGCGATCAACAAACTGGGCCATTTCAGGAAGATGGGCAATACCCCGTTTGAGAACGAAATTGGAATTGCGGATTGCCGAAAGGGGGTTGCGCAGTTCATGGCTCACGGTTGCGGTCAAGCGGCCAAGTGTCGAAAGTTTTTCCTTGTCAACGACCTCCTGCTGCAGGCTCTTTAGGGTCATCATTGCTTCGTTGAGATCTCGATTTGCGTTCTCAATGTTCAATCGCTGGCTGCTGATCTCCACAAACATTCCGCCAACGCGGCGGGAAATGAACACAGCCGAAACAAATAGGACAATGGCAGCGGCAAGACCGGCAGCCAGTTCGAAGTTCCTCATGGTTTTGAAGTCGTTGGCCAAGTCAGCACCTTGATCGGCGATCTCTGACTGAACACTTCCCTGTTCAGCGCCAATGCTGTCAAGGAGCCCCAACTCCGTGGACTCTTGATTTTCTTTCAGTTCAAATATCGATTTCAAGTCTTTGCTCGTTGAACCGACCATTGCCAGAAGCTCTTTATTGATCCGGAGCAACTCCTGAAATTGGCTGCCCAAAGCTCCTATCCCGGTCGTTGTGGGCTGACTTTCCGGTTTACTTGCGAGCAGTGCCGCATGAGCTTCTTCAAATTCTACGACAGCCCGTCTGATCAGCTCAAGTTCGCGCGCCATTGCAGACGAGCTGTCATCATCATCTGCAGCCGCAGGGGTTTCTATGGCTGGTGTTTCCGTCGAAGCGCCGTCTTCTGGCTTCTCTTCCGGCGCAGGCATCGTGGTCATGGCAATGAGAGCAAATTCATTGGTGGACGACACAATTCGATTGATTGATGCGCGCAGCCTGTCCAGAATCCGCAATTCTTGCTGTTTAACGAGGTAGAGACTGTGTTGTTCTCCCACGCGATTGCTGGCCAACCAGCTCATGATGACGATGGTTCCCAAGATCAGGAAAACCAGACCGGCACCCAATTTAATGTAGGCTGTTGGTCTCAACAACGACTCCTAATTCGATTACTTCAAAGTAAGTGAAGTTTTACTTGGCCCGCTACCCAACGCGTTATTAGCCGTTAAGAACCACGACCTCCGCGAATCGTTATTAGTCGGCTTGACCAAACTCTAAAGAAACATGCCGTTTATGACAATGGTCGGCCTGCAACGCACGCCCGTCAGCGCGGTGCCGCAATACTGCTTCTTGCTCATCGCGTAATATTCCGCGGTTTAACAATTGGTCTGCTCTCAGAATGCAAGCGGACATTTTACCGATGAAAATTCACCAACCTTCCTTGTTTTCTATTTTATCCCCTGTAAAAACCGGATCGAGCCAGTCATCGAGGATCAAAGTGTGGCGCAGTACGCCGATAGTCAGCCCCCTCTTGTGGGGAGGGAAATTAAGCTGGACTCTGTCAAACCTCGTTCAGCCCTAACCGCCGTTTAACCGTCCCTGCCGCCCACCCCTGCGGCGCTTCCTGAGCGTGAGCGTTTCAAGTCGCTCGCCCAGGTTTTGCATGATGGATTTCCGTTCGCCCGGTGAAATGCCAAGCCAGCTGCCAATTTCCGTGCGGGTGCGCCCGCAGCCAATGCAGAAGCCCGTTTCGGGATCGACAACGCAGAGCTTCACGCAAGGCGTTTCAATTTCCGGCAAATCAAGCGCGTTCATGGGTGAAACATAGGGATTTTCTGCGTCATTGGCCATGCGAACGCGCCGTTATTGTGGGAAATGCGCCCTAGTTTTTCAAATACAGCACGCCGTCTTCAACTTTGAAACTGCCAAGTTTGCTGAGGAAACTCATGCCCAGAAGCGTGCCGCGCATGGCCCCTTCGGGCAGAACCAGGCCATTGACATCCGACACTTTTACGCCGTCAATTTCGACCTCGTCGAGCATCACGCTGGCAGCCTTGGTTACGCCGTTCGCAGTTGAAACCGGCACGTTGAAATCGAGGCTGCCAGGCCGAAGCCCCACATCCTGCGCGTCCTCATAGCTCAGGGCAACGGCGGAAGCCCCTGTATCAACCAGCACTTTCACGCTTCTGCCATTGATTTCGGCTGTCACGATAAAATGCCCATTATGGCCAGCCTTGAGCTCGGTCAGCGCGTTGAGCTGCAGCATGTCGCCAGCGCTGCTGGCGCTCAGGTTGGGCAAGCCGCCGGAGATGAAAAACAGGATCGCCAGAATGACCGATGGCACCGGATTGGACAAACGCATGAGCTACTCCACACACAAACTCTGGTGATGAGAATTATGGCTGGAACCTCAATAACTATTGAAAATAATTGGAACAATTGTAGCTTTGGTTAACCAATCGTTGCGACGAAAACCGTGAGCATGGTGATCTCCGTCAGAACTTGCACGGCCCCGCACACATCGCCGGTTTGCCCGCCGATCTGGCGCATGGCGAGCCAGCGCATGAGGCCCAGCATGAGCGCCGCCGCAGCAATCGAAAGCATTGCCATTGCTGTCGATAATACAAGGCTTATGGCGGCGGCGGCGGCAACCCCGCCCATGATCAGCGAGAACAACGCGCTGCGCTTGCTGGGCCTTCCGGCGAAGATGGAGAGGCCATCGGAGCGGGCAGGGCGGGTGGCCCACAGAAGGTCCACAACCAGCGACCGCGAGAATGCGGCGGCGCTGGCCAACAGGGCGATGATAATGAGAGGTTGTACGCCCGCGAGGGTTTCATAAATGGCGGCGCGGCCAATGAACGTGAGGCACAGCGCGATTGTACCGTAAGTGCCAATGCGGCTGTCGCGCATGATTTCGAGCCGCTGCTCGCGGGTTTTGCCGCCAGCGAAGCCATCGGCCACATCGGCCAGCCCATCCTCATGCAAAGCACCCGTCAGCAACACGCCCGCACTGAGGGCCAGAACGGCCGCCAGAAGCGAGGGCACGCCCAGCATATTTGCCACAGCGAGAACCACGGCTGTGAGCGTCCCGATAAAGGCTCCGGCGAGCGGGAAAAACCGCATGGCTTGCGCCAGCGGCGGCAAATCCAGCGTGCGCAAAAACGGCAGCGGCAGCCGCGTGAGAAACCGCAGCGCCACAAGGGTTTCCGCAAAGGGCCTGATTTTCCACGTGTTTTCGCTTGCTGGCGATGACATGTCGTTCATGCTTTACGATTACCCCGAATCCCGTGATTAGCAATCTAGCAGGTAGATAAATAGGGACGCACCATGACAATTGCCGCAACCGGACTGCCCTTTGATGACATTCGCAAATTGATGCAGGATTTGCCGACGGCTGATCAGGATGCAATTGCCAAATTCAAGGCCCATGACGCCCAGTTGACGAAGCCGCCGGGCGCCCTTGGCAAGCTGGAAGATATGGCGGAATGGGTGGCGGCTTGGCAGGGGAATTACCCGCCCAAAATCGCCCGTCCCGTGGTGGCGGTTTTTGCCGGAAACCACGGCGTTGTGGCCCAAGGTGTGGCCGCCTATCCTGCTGAAGTGACGGCCCAAATGGTGGCCAACTTTCAGCGCGGGGGTGCTGCGGTCAACCAGATTTGCAAGACCTTTGACCTGGGGCTCAAGGTGTTTGAACTGGCGCTGGAAAAACCTACCCGCGACATCACGGAAGCCGCCGCCATGGACGAAGCCGACTGCGCCGCCACCATGGCCTATGGCATGGAGGCCATCGCGCAAGGCTGCGATCTGCTGTGCATCGGCGAAATGGGGATCGGCAACACCACAATCGCAGCAGCCCTTGCCCACGGACTGTACGGCGGAACGCCGGAGGAGTGGGTGGGGCCGGGCACCGGGGTGGACGCCGAGGGGCTGAAGCGCAAGGCCTCGGCGGTGGCCCGCGCCGTGGCGCTGCACAAGCCCTATCTCGCTGATCCGCTTGAGGTTTTGCGGCGTTTGGGGGGCCGCGAACTGGCCGCCATGGCGGGTGCGATTTTGGCCGCCCGCCTGCAGCGCGTGCCGGTTTTGATCGATGGCTACGTGGCAACCGCCGCCGCAGCAGTCCTCCATTCCATAAGAACCGACGCGCTCGACCACTGCCTGTCCGCCCACCACTCGGCAGAACCCGCCCACCGGGCCTTGCTCAAGAAAATCGGCAAGGAACCGATTTTGGATCTCGGCATGCGGCTGGGCGAAGCCTCCGGCGCCGCGTTGGCCGCAGGCCTCGTCAGGGTGGCGGTGAACCTCCACACCGACATGGCCACGTTTGCCAGTGCTGGCGTGAGCGGCAAAGACACGTAACTGCGCGTAGCTTAGCAAGGAAATTGACGTCGTTTGCACGCAGGAAACACGACACTTGCAAGGCGGTTGCACGCAGAAAAACAGCAAAACCGTCAAGGCGATTATTCATACTAACATGTTAGTATGAATAATAAGAGACTGGTTGATCTTGGAGAGTGAGGATGAACTCGGAACCAAAAACCCGCAACCCGCGTTCAACCCCATCAATCTCCTTGGAGCAACATGGACATTATAACGTCACTGCTGGAACGGACCCATACGCCGGAAGGGGAGATTGCCTTCCGCATGCTACTCGCGGTCATTCTTGGCGCGCTGATTGGCTACGAGCGCGAAACCAAAAACCGGCCCGCCGGATTGCGCACCCATATGCTGATCGCGCTGGCGGCTGCCATCGTTGCGATTGTCACGCTTGAACTGGGTGCCATTGCCGAGCGCAGCGGCAACCATTCCGATCCCGGGCGCGCGCTTGAGGCGGTGACAGCCGGTGTTGCCTTCCTTGCGGCGGGCACCATCATTCAGGCGCGCGGGCAGGTGATGGGCATCACCACGGGTGCGGGCATGTGGCTGGCGGGCGCCATCGGCGTTGCCAGCGGTTTTGGCATGGTGGCCATTGCCGTGATGGGAGGTGTTCTGGCCGTTGTCGTGCTTTCTGGATTGCAATCGCTGTCGCGCAAAATCAATCCGCAGACGGATGATGGCACCGTGATCAGCGATGCGAAGAAGTAATCCGGCTTAAACCCGCCAGCCATGCCAGGCGGTGTAGCCGGCGGCGAGGATAAAGAACAGCCCGACAGTCCTGCCAATCAGCATCGTGGTCTTGGGATTTGACACGAGGGCGGTTTGCGCCTGCGCCGCCGCGACGGCGAGGCCGCCATAGATGGCAAGCTGCATCAGCGATGTCATCACGCCCATCACCAGCGCTTGCGGCGCAACGCGGCCAAACTCCGGCCTGATGAATTGCGGATAGACGGCGATGGTGAACAGATAGGCTTTCGGATTGAGCATGCAGGTGATGGCCCCTTGGCGAAAGGCCATGCCCAATGAGCGTGTCGTCCCAGCGCCAACGGGGCCAACCGTGATTGAACTCCTCAGCAGCGTCATGCCGATCCACACCATGTAGCCCGCACCCGCCAGCAGCAGCACGTTGAAGAGCAGCGTGGGCAGGCCCGTGATGATGCCCGCACCCGCCGCGCCAAACACTGTGTGAAACACCCCGCCCAGCATGATGCCCGCCACCGCCGCAAGCCCCAGCTTGCGTCCGCCCGTCAATGAATTGGCCAGCACAAAAAGCGAATCCATCCCCGGCACAATGATGATGCCGAACAGCAGAACGAAATAAACCCAGAGATTCTCGGCGTAGGTCATCGGCAGCACACTACGAACATTGTGCTGACAGGTTGTGTCAGGAGCGGGCTTGAAGGCTCTTAAGCCGCCCGCAGCCGGTGCGACCTGGCAAACTCCCGGAACGAGATCAGCCGCCGTGAAGTTTCATCCCACAGCGCCAGTCTTGCCGATGATAACGCTTCAATAATCGTCAGGCGCGGCGCCACGGTTTGCAGTTCGGGATTGGCGCGCAGGCATTCCTGCAGTCGGTAGCTGGGGATGCGGCTGCAGAGGTGATGGATATGATGGAGCGCTATGTTGCAACTGAACCAGTTCAGCACTTTTGGCAGGATGAGGAATGAGCTGCCCTTCAGGGCGGCAATTTTCATGTCCCATTCATCCGCCTTTTCCCACAGGGTTTCTTCAAACTGGTGCTGCACGTAGAAAAGCCAGCCGCCGATCCATGTGGCCACGAGATAGAGCGGCAGCAGCACCATGAGGGTGAGCTGCCAGCCCGCCAGATAGGTCAAGCCGCCATAAACGATGAGCAGGGCCGCATTATGGACGAGGATGCCGCGCAGGCTGTCGCGCATCGGCATGTTGGAGCCAATCGCCAGGCGCTGCAGCACGAGGAAGAACAGCGGCGGGCCAAAGATCAAGATGACGAGCGGATTGCGGTACAGCCTGTAGCGCAGACGGCCCCGGAAATCCAAAGCCCGGTATTCACCCACCGTCATGGTTTCGATGTCGCCGAAGCCGCGCTTGTCAAGATTGCCGGAAAGCTGGTGATGCAACGCGTGCGAACGGCGCCAATGGTCGTAAGGCGTAAAAGTCAGTACACTGATGAAACGGCCAACCCATTCATTGGTGGGGCGCTGCGGAAACAGCGATCCATGGCCGCAATCATGCTGAAGCGCGAAGAAACGGGTGAGCAGGGCGCCGGTTGGGATGGCTGCAAGAAGCGTGAGCCAATAATAATGCGGCGCCGTCCAGAACATGAAGCCCAGCAGGGCGAAGAAGGGAAGCGCCGTGGTGATGATCTGAAAGATGGCGCTGCGGTTGTTGGCATCGCGGTAGAGATTGCAGTGCGCGGTGAGGCGTTTCACCTGCTGGCGTAGCTCTTCTGAAAACTGCGTTTCGCTTAAAATATCCACCGTTCCGTCCTTGTATCTTGATTCGTCGGACTACCACTACATCGAATCACAGCCTTCGTCTGCAACAAATAATGGCCAACAGCAACTCACACGCGAACCGCGTCAAAGCGCCATACCCGCGCACCATCCGCTGGCCCAAGCCCACTGGAAATTATAGCCGCCAAGCCAACCCGTAACGTCAACCGCCTCACCGATGGCATAAAGCCCGGCAACCGCTTTTGCTTCCATGGTTTTTGACGAAAGACTGGCTGTATCAATGCCGCCAGCTGTGACTTCGGCCTTGGCGAAACCTTCGGTGCCGGCAGGCGTCACGGTCCAATTCTTGAGTTGCGCCGCAAGCCCGATGAGGTCAGTGGGTGCCAACGCCTGTGCCAACCGTTGGGGGACCAGCTCAGCCAGAATAGTTTTTAGCTCCGCTTTGGGACGCAAGTGCTTGCGCTCCTTGAGCGAGGTGAGCGTGTCGGTGCCGGGTGCCAGATCAAGGTTGATGGTGTCACCTTCACGCCAGTAGGACGAGATTTGCAAAATGGCGGGGCCCGAAAGGCCGCGGTGGGTGAACAGGATGTTTTCCGTGAAGCTGGTTTTGCCGCAACGGGCCGTGGCCTTCAGCGAAACGCCGGAAAGATTTGTGAAGAAAGCCAGCTCTTCAGGCTTTGCCTTGAGAGGAACAAGGGCAGGCCGCGGCTTGACAACGCCAAGGCCAAATTTTTTAGCAACGCCATAGGCAAAGCCTGTGGCACCCATCTTTGGAATGGAAGGCCCGCCCGTGGCCAACACTAGGGCAGGGGCTGAATAGGTATTGTTCTCCGTTGCGATGGTGAAGTGGCCCGGTTTGTTCACGTCGCTAATTTTGGCATTGAGCGCGATATGGACATTCGACGCCGCACATTCCACCAGCAGCATGGCAACGATTTGTCTGGCCGAACCATCGCAAAAAAGTTGGCCAAGGGTTTTTTCGTGCCAGGCGATGTTGTGTTTGGCGAGAAGGGCAAGAAAGTCAGACGGCGTATAGCGGCTCAAGGCCGAGGTGCAGAAATGCGGATTTTCCGACAGGAAGTTTTTGGGCGTGGCGCCACTGTTGGTAAAGTTGCATCGGCCGCCGCCGGAGATGAGGATCTTGGCTCCCACTTGATCATTATGCTCAAGCAGCGCCACGCGCTTTCCTCGCGCTCCCGCGGCAAGCGCACACATGAGCCCCGCCGCACCCGCACCGATTATGATGACATCATAAGACATGGAGCGGCAGCTAGCATGCCGCAACCCGGACTGGCAAATGCGCGAGGCTTAACCCGTAATTGAAATCAGCCGGCGCTGGCTTTCTGACTGGATGGTGGGGGCGGCGATAACCTCGCCGCGGGGGCCTGCAAGCACGCGCTGGGCGGGGAAGCTGATGATCACTTCGGTGCCCTTGCCGTCTTCGCTTTTGATGGTGATGCCGCCGCCATGCAGCTCCATCAGGCCCTTTACTATGGGAAGCCCGAGGCCGGCACCGTCAATGGCCTGTTTGGAAGCGCTTGAACCCCGCGCAAAGGATTCGAGTGCTGAATGGATTTCATGCTCCGGAATGCCGGGGCCATTGTCCTTGATTGAGACAATCATGGCACCCTGGCTGTTGCGGTGCGCTGTGACATCGACGCGGCCTCCGGCTGGTGTAAACTTGATGGCGTTGGTGAGCAGGTTGATGAACACCTGGTTCACGGCGCGGATATCGCCCATCAGCTTTGGCAACGTGGGATCAATCCGGAGATCGACGATCATGGCCTTTTCATTGGCCTTGCCGTTCAAGAGTGTCAGTGCCGCGCGGGCGCAATCGATGAGGGCGAAAGGCTCCTCCTGAATGTCGCGGCGGCCTGCCTCAATACGCGAGAGGTCGAGAATATCGTTGATGAGATCCAGCAGGTAGCGGCCGGAGTGGTGAATGTCGCCGGCATAATCCTTGTAGGCCGACACGTTCATGGGGCCAAACATTTCGCGCTTGAGGATTTCCGAGAAGCCCATGATGGCATTGAGCGGCGTGCGCAACTCATGGCTCATGGTGGCAAGGAATACGGATTTCGCTTTGTTGGCCTCTTCCGCTTTGGTTTTCTCTGCCTCGGCCTTGTCGCGCTCAAGCTTCAATTCCTCGATGAGTTCATCCTTTTGAGTTTTGAACTTCACCATGTCGCGCGCCGTATCGCCAAGCTGCCGCGCCACCAAAAGGAAGAAAGCTTCGAGCGTGATGATGAGGCCGGCAAGCGCAAAGTAGACCGGTTCCGGCTGCGAGGCGCAACGCAGCGCCACGCCAATGGTCATGACGCCGGTACCGGCAATGAGCACTGGCATGAAATTATTTACCACGAGCAGGCGCACCGCGATGATGGCCATGATGAAGGCAACGATGAAGGCGCTTTGCAAACTGGTGGCTCCCGGCCAGAACAGGAACAGCGTGACAACCCAGCAGATGCCCTGCAACAGTTCTGAAGCGGCCATCATGCCAATCCAGTCATTCTGTTCGGACGGGCTGCGATCTCTACGGAAATAGGCGGAGCACAAATAAATCTGGGCGGCCTGGCAGGCGAGTGCCGCCGTGAGCCAAAAAATGACGGTGGTGACCGGCACCCACATGAGGCTGCTGAAAGCCATCATGAAGGCAAGAATGGGCATGGTGGGTGCAACGCGCAGCTGGTTGCGCAGGAACAGGGTTAACAGTTCACTTTTCCATGGCGCCTGGCGCGAGCGCTCCCACACCGCGTCATCCTCAAAGGCGGATGGTTGTTTCTTGCCCTTTGCGGGCCTATCATCAGCGGGAAAATTATTCCGCTCGAGAAAATCCTGTGAACTGGTTTCGCCGCTCATAACAAATACCCATTCCAAACAAACTGCCGTCCCAGACAGGAATTCTATCACGAGGCTCCTAAGATCGGATGTGCAATACTTCTAAATTTTGAGTCAAAAAATTAAAGGCGCTTTTAACCATGCCTTGCAGCCCCCATCTGTTTAAGGCAAAGCGAAGCCCGAAAACCAGGTTATGGAATTGAAATGCCCGATATCACAAAAGAACTCGTCCTGAACGCGCTAAAGGCCATTGCCGCCCCCGATGGCCGCGGCAACATCGTTTCAGCGGGGCTTGTTTCTGAAATCGCAATTGCCGGCGGCAAGGTGATGTTTGCGCTGAATGCCGAACCGCAACACCTGAAATCCATGGAGGCCCTGCGCACCGTGGTTGAACAGCGGGTGAGTGAATTGCCGGGCGTTACCCGCGCCCTTGTGGCATTGACGGCGGAGCAGGCGCCGCAGCGCCAGCCGGGACCCAAGGTGGGTTCAGCCCAGCAACTGCGCAACGGCGTCCCCAATATCAAGCATCTCGTGGCGGTGGCGTCCGGCAAGGGTGGCGTTGGCAAATCAACCACTGCCATCAATCTGGCGCTCGGCCTCAAATCGCTGGGCCTCAAAGTGGCGGTTCTCGATGCGGATGTCTATGGCCCATCGATGCCAAAACTTTTTGGCCTCTCCGGCAAGCCCGAGGCAAGCGATGCCGAGGGCAAGCGCATGAAACCCATGGAACGCTATGGCATTGAAGTGGCCTCCATTGGCTTTCTGGTGGACGAAGATACGCCCATGATCTGGCGTGGGCCCATGGTGATGTCTGCCCTCACGCAATTGCTGCGCGAAGTTTCCTGGAGCGAAACCGATGTGATGATTGTGGACATGCCGCCCGGCACCGGTGATGCGCAATTGACGCTTGCCCAGCAAACGCCGTTATCGGGCGCCGTGATTGTCTCAACGCCGCAGGACCTGGCACTCATTGATGCGCGCAAGGGCCTCAACATGTTCCGCAAAGTGAATGTGCCGGTGATCGGCATTGTTGAGAATATGAGTTACTTTGTCTGCGACAACTGCGGCGAGCGGCATGAAATCTTCGGCCACGGCGGTGCCCGGGAAGAGGCGAAGAAACTTGGCGTGCCGTTTCTCGGCGAAGTTCCGCTCGACACGGAAGTTCGCATCCGCTCGGACAAGGGGGAGCCTGTGGTGGTTTCCATGCCGGACTCGCTCCACGCTTCGATTTACCGCGATATCGCAGCCCAGGTCTGGAGCGCCATTGAGGGCGGTAACCTGGCAAAACCAGCCCCTCGGATTATGGTTGAAAACTAGGCATAAATTTCAGAAAGTGTTAACTATACTCGCGGTTTGTGGCGAAGTTAGAAAGTTCAAGATTTTTTGATTCGGGTCCAAGGGGAAATTATGTCGAAACTGATGCTTGTATTCGGAATTCTGTTCTTGGCCGTGGGCTTGGCGGTGGGATTTCTCATCTATTTTTCACCCGGCCAAATGCAGGTATTGGCCTTGAACCCTGATGTGGCGGCAATCCTTCTTGTGGGGGGCGCACTGTGTCTGGGGCTTGGCGGCCTGATTGAAGCGCTTCAGGAATGGAGCGCGCTGGACCGGCCGGATGCGGCTGCGGTCATATCCGATACTGTTGTGGCACCCCCTGCCACACCGAAATTTACCGGCTTCGGCAAGAGGGCAAGTGTTGTCACAGCAGCAGTGGCAACTGAAGTTCAGGACGCGGCAAAGCAAACGGCTGCCGTTGCAAAAACCAGCGTTGCCGACACCATCTCGGCCCTCGAACAGGCCAAGAGCGACATTGCAGCAGCCCTCGGCATTCCCCCGGAAGCGGGCGGACCCGCCAAAGTCGAGGTCGTCGAGGTCGTCGAAGTTGCTGAAGTTGCCGAAGTTACGGAAACCAAACCCGCTGCCGAAAGCGAAGAGGAAGGCGAAGACGACGAATTGTTCGTTGTTGAGGAAAAAGTCATCAAAGGCCGTCCTGCCCGCGTGCTTTCAGATGGCACGGTTGAAGCGGAAACCGATGAGGGCTGGATGCGTTTTGAGAACCTTGAACACCTCGATGAATATCTTGAGGCTATGGTTCCCGAGGCATGAGGTCGTAGGGGTGTTTCCAGTTCGGAAGTGACTTGATGCGGTCCAGCCAGTTCAAAACATGGGTAAATCCGTCCAGCGACAGTGGCAACTCGTCGCCATAAAACATGTAACCACACAGCGAAAGGTCAGCAATGGTAGCGCGTTTGCCAATCAGGAAGGGCTGGCTGGCCAAATGCCCGTCGACGATTTTCAATGAGTTCGTAAAGCGTTGGCGCAGGAATTCTGTGACGGGCGTTTCACCGGTTTTGGCGAGCGAAATCATGAAGCGCAGCGTTGCGATGTAGCTGGTGAATTTGTGATTATCAAACAGCATCCAGCGCAAAATTTCGCGGCGTTCATCCTCGCTCTTGGGGCCAAACTTGCGCGTCTGTTCGGAAAGATAATCAAGAATGACGCCGGACTGCGTAATTTTTTTCGCACCATGAACGAGAACCGGCGCTTCGCCCATTTCATTCACCTCGGCGCGAAACTCCGGCGTGCGCGTCTGGCCCTTGAAAAAGTCAATCCAAATAGGCTGCCATTCCAGTTGGCAAAGCTCAAGCATGAGCGCTGCCTTGTAGGAATTTCCAGATTCGCCAAAACAATAAAGCTTATAGGCCGTCATGGTGTGATCGCCCCTTGTTGCCTGAAGATTATGCAATCCCAGCAAACTTGACAATGCGCTAAAATCGCGGCGGTAACCATAGCATCCATGTCGCAATTGACTGGCGACGGCGGGCGCACATTGCTAAGCTGTGCACGGATCAAGACCAAATGAAGGGGATCGCAACAATGAAGCGCATAGCACTTATTGCCACATCGGTTTTAATTTCAGCGACACCGGCCTTTGCCCATGCTGGCCATGGCATCGCCTCGGGATTCATGCATCCCTTCCTTGGTTGGGATCATCTCGCCGCCACGCTCGCCGTTGGCGCCTGGGGGGCAATGCTGGGTGCGCGCGCCATCTGGGCCGCGCCGCTCGCATTCGTGGCAGCCATGATCGCGGGCGCTGCACTGGGCATGGCCGGCGTTGAACTGCCATTCGTTGAAACAATGATTTTGGCATCCGTCGTTGTGCTGGCAGGATTTGTTGTCACCCAAGTGAAAATGCCTGTGTGGAGCGGCATGGCGGTCATCGGCCTCTTCGCCTTGGCCCACGGCTTCGCTCATGGAAGCGAAATGCCGGCCATTGCAAACGCCTGGGTCTATGGCGCGGGATTTGTGACAGCCACATTGATGATCTATGCATTGGGTGCAATCACGGCCATGAGGGTAATGAAGATGCGGGCTGTCAAAGCCTAACAAGTTATCAAACGCTGAAGTTTGGGTGGCCGGGTATCAAGCCCGACCCCGGAGAAACTTGGACCAATAAACTGGTTTCTACCTCACATCCAAGACGCTTGTTCTTGCCTTGCGCACCACCTCTGTTGCGAGTGAACCTTTGAACAGGCGCTGGAATTTTGAGCGGCCTTCGTCAGTGACGATAATGATTTTATAGAGCGAGCCGCTTTCGACGATCTCTTCCACAGCATTGCCCACGGCCACCTTGGTATCATGAACGGGGATTTTCATGGCTTTGAGCAGGGCCCGCGCATTGGCCACGGCTTCTTCTGCGGCACCCCGGCCATCTTCCGTATCCGCCACTGAAAACAGCGTGATGGGTTCATTGGTGACATGGGCCAGCACGGCGGCGCGGCGCACGGCCTGCATGGAGCGCGAGGTGCCATCAGTGCAAATAAAGAACCCAGTTTTCTCCAGCCCTTTGCGCACTACAAGTACCGAGCAGGGCGCAAGCGATGTGACCTGCTGTACGATGCCCGCATCAAAGAAAGCCTTGAATTCGCCGCGCCAGCGCGAAGGCTCGCCGAGTACCATAAGATTATAAGGGCCGAGTTCATACTGGTCCAAAATGCCGTTGGTAACGTCGGGCGCGGTTTTCAACTTCAGCACCACACTGCGGCCTTCG
The DNA here is from genome assembly GCA_963763635.1 of uncultured Alphaproteobacteria bacterium. GTDB lineage: Bacteria > Pseudomonadota > Alphaproteobacteria > Rhizobiales > Aestuariivirgaceae > Aestuariivirga. The sequence goes on along the minus strand of CAVXPO010000003.1, from coordinate 30,197 downwards.
GGACTTTTATATTCAACCTTGGTATCGCCAGCGGGATCGCCCCAGGCATCCTGCGTGGCGGTTTCCTTTGACCAGCTTTGCGGATCAATGCCTTCCGATTTGAGAACCTCGAGCGCCTGCTTGAGGTAGCGCACGCCGGGCAGTTCAAAGCCCGCGTCCATCATGTTCTGGCGGGCAAGCCGCACTTGCAGGCCGCCCGAATGCAGGCCTTGGTCTATGGGCCGGACAAACAAGATGATCAGGTCGCAGTCATTGCTGGTGGAAAAGCGCGCGGCGTAGCGCACCGTATCGTAGGACTCGTCGCTGCCATCAATGCAGGCCAGGATGCGAAAACGGTTGCGCCGCTGCGCCCGCAAATTCTGCAAGGTTTTGCGAACCGCACTTTCCTGGCGGTCCGACAGTTGCGAGCGCTTGAAAATATTTCTCATTGCAGCAGCGGCCAATAGAAGGTTGCGAGCACCAGAAGCACGACAACCGACAGCAACATCATCCTTGCGCCAATTTTAAGGAAGTCTGATGCCTTGAGATAGCCCGAAGCGTAAATGATGGTGAAGGCGGGCTGGGCCGCTGGCGTCAGATAGCCGAAAGCCGATGAAATGGCCGTAACGAAGCCTGCGCTAATCGGGTCTTCGCCGGCCGCAACCGCGGTTTTCAGCACGATGGGCGCCAACACGGCAACGGCGGCACCCGCCGTCATGGTGTTCGACACACCAATGGTGAGCAATGAAACGGCGGTATTAAAACCAAGCGCGCTTCCGGCGCCAATATGGTTCATGGCAACCAGTGCATTTCCCGCCACCCAGTCAGCCGCACCGGTTTCCTTCATTTCAACACCCAGTGAAATGGCAGCGGCATAAAGCAACACCACGCCCCAGTTGACGCCGGAGTTGATATCTTCCCAACGCACCAGTCCAGCCACGAGGAAGGCGATGGTGCCGCTGAGCGCAATGACGCCGAGGCCAAGCTCATTTGAATAGAAAACCCAGGCCGCGATGGTAACGAGGAAGATGGCGATCGTCATCCACTCCGATGATTTCATCGGTCCCTGCATGGAAACCTGCGTGCGCAAGCGGCTGATGGCGCGCGACATGTCGGTGGTTTCAGGCTTGAAGGTGAACACCAGAAGGGCGGCCACGATGGGCAGCCGTAGCAGGAACATGGGGAAGGCGTAGTAAATCCATGACATGTAATCCATGAGATAGCGCCGTGTTTCCGGATTGAGCGGATCGTAGAAAAAGTCTTTCCAGTAGCTGATGATGATGGCGTTGCGCGCGCCCCCTGATGGCGTTGCCACACCCGCAATGGAACAGCCGTAGGAAATGGAAAACAGAATGACGGCCGCAAGGTTATGAACTTTCCTGGGATCGTTCGACGTGAGCGTTATCAGGGTAACGCCCACCGGCAGCATCATGGCGGCAACCGTGTGCTCGCCGATGAAGGCGGCCAGCACGCCGCACACGGTTGTAATGCCAAAACTGATCCAGTAAACGTTGGTGCCCGTCATCCGCACAATCCACCAGGCGATGCGCTTGTCCAGCCGCTGCTTGACGATGGCCACCGCCAGCATCAGGGACCCCATGATGAAGAGAACGGAATCCGTCATCAGGCTTTGGGCAACTTTGGTCGCATCCACCTTGAGCAGGATGACCTGGCCCACGATGATGAGCAGCGGAACAGTGGGAAGTGGAATGGCCTCCGTCACGAACAGGATGGTGGCCATGATCGACATGCAGAGAACGATCTGCCCGTCATGGGTGAGGCCTGCGGGCGTGGGCAATCCCATGAGGATAAAGCCCAACAGCATGCTGATGATGAACCAGCGCCTTTTCCAGAGCAGGGTGAGATCGATCTGCGAACTGACGAGCCGGTAACGCTGATAGCCGCGTCTGCGGAAACGACCGAGACGGGCCGAGCTTTCGTTGGCCTGCAAGCTGTCGCGAGCGAGCGAAAAGGCGGCTGTGGTTTGCGTCGTCGTCATGCCCAAACCCTTGCAGTTGGCTTAAACTCCGTGGGATAAGAGCTTATGTTTGGAAGTGTTAGGATTATCTTATGAACCCCGTGGAACCGGTTCTCAAACACATTGACGACGGTTTGCAGGCCAGTTTGGACCGTTTGTTTGAGCTGATAAGGTTTCCTTCGGTGGGCACCGATCCTGCCTATCACGCCGAATGCCGCAAGGCCGCGGCCTGGATCAAGGGAAAATTTGAAGGGCTGGGGTTCGACACAAGCATCCGCGAGACCACGGGGCAACCCGCTGTCGTCGGGAAATATGTGCCGGGCAACCTGTCGTCCCATGCGCCCCATATCCTTTTTTACGGCCATTACGATGTGCAGCCCGCAGACCCGGTTGAGCTGTGGGACACGCCACCTTTTGACCCACAAATCAGAAAAGGGAAAGACGGGCAGGAACGAATTTTTGCCCGCGGCGCCTCCGACGACAAGGGCCAATTCATGACCTTTATTGAGGCCTGCCGGGCCTGGCTTGCCGTACACGGAGCATTGCCGTTCCGGTTGACGGTTCTCATTGAGGGCGATGAAGAGGGCGATACCACCCACCTGGACCGTTTCGTGGCGGCCAACCGTGAGGAACTGGCGGCGGATGCGGCGTTCGTTTGTGATACTGGCATGTGGGACGACAGGACTCCCGCCATCAACACCTTCCTGCGGGGCTGCATTGCCGAAGAGGTTACCATCACGGGCCCACGCGTTGATTTGCATTCCGGCTATTATGGTGGTGCAGCCATGAACCCCATCAGGGTTTTGAGCCGCATGCTGGCGTCCATCCATGACAAGAACGGGAAAGTCACCATTCCGGGAGTTCTATGATGGCGTAAAACCCATCGCCACACAAACGCGGAAGGAATGGGCAAAGCTAAAATTCTCCCCCAAACGATTTCTGGGCGACGTGGGGCTTGGGATTCCGGCTGGCGAAAAAGGCTTTACCGCTCTTGAGCAAATCTGGGCGCGGCCCACAGCCGAGGTGAATGGCATTCTGGGTGGCTATACCGGGGCAGGATCGAAGACCGTTTTGCCCGCGAAGGCAATGGCAAAGCTGACTTTCCGTCTTGTGGGCGGCCAGAAACCTGCCCACGTGCGCGCCGCGTTCCGAAAATTCATGAAGGCGCGATTACCGAAAGATTGCAAAATCAGTTTTACAGGGCAGGGTGGCGAAAGCTCCGGTGTGAGTGTGGCAAGCAACAGCCGCTTTGTGCAGGCCGCAAAGAAGGCCCTTCACGCCGAATGGAACAAGGCGCCGGTCATGATCGGCAGCGGCGGTTCCATCCCCGTTGTCGAAAGCTTCAAGAAGCATTTGAAAATTGACAGTCTTCTCGTGGGGTTTTCCCGTGAGAATGACAGCGAGCACAGTCCCAACGAAAAATATGACATGGAAAGCTTTCACAAGGGCATGCGCTCGTGGGCACGTATTATTGGCGAACTAGAGGGATAAAATAGAATGACTGAAACCGCGCTTGCCGCCGCCGATAAGGGGTTTGAAAAAAGCATCGGCCGCCTGTTTGATTTTCTCCGCATCCCTTCGATCTCAACAGATGCGGCTTACAAGGCGGAATGCGAGAAGGCGGCAAACTGGCTGGCGGTGGAACTCATGGCACTTGGCTTTGATGCCAGCGTGCGGCCCACGCCGGGCAGGCCTATGGTGGTGGCGCACTACACGCCAAAATCGGCAACCGCCAAAACGCCTCATGTATTGTTCTACGGCCATTATGACGTTCAACCGGTGGACCCGGTGGAGCTTTGGCACACACCTCCGTTTGAACCCACACGCAAAAAAGACAAGGATGGCGTTGAGCGCATGTATGGCCGCGGCACGGCGGACGACAAGGGCCAGCTCATGACATTCGTTGAAGCCGCCCGCGCCTGGATTTCATCAAGTGGCGGCCTGCCCATCAAGGCGACTTTCCTGATTGAGGGCGAAGAGGAATCCGGCTCTCCTTCGCTCATCCCGTTTCTCAAGGCCAACAAGGCCGAGCTTTCCTGCGACGCGGCCTTCGTCTGCGATACCAACATGTGGGATGCGAAAACGCCGGCGATTACGACGCGGTTGCGCGGCCTTGTGCATGAGGAAATCACCGTGACCGGCCCGCGCATTGATTTGCATTCCGGCATGTATGGCGGCGCGGCAATGAATCCAATCCGTGTACTGACGAAAGTTGTGGGCGCACTTCATGACAAGCACGGCAAAGTGACCATCCCCGGATTTTATGATGGCGTGGGTGGGCTGACCGCTGCCACCAAGAAGCAATGGAAGTCGCTCAAGTTTTCCGACAAGAAATTCCTGGGCAAAGTGGGGCTTTCAGTGCCTGCGGGCGAAAAGGGAAAATCCGTGCTTGAGCAGATATGGGCGCGCCCGACCGCCGAGGTGAATGGCATTTGGGGCGGCTATACGGGCGCTGGCACCAAGACTGTGTTGCCTTCAAAGGCCCACGCCAAACTCACATTCCGATTGGTAGGCAAGCAGAACCCAGACAAGATCCTCAAAGCTTTCCAGAAATTCGTGAAAGGGCTAATTCCAAAAGATTGCAAAGTGGAATTCTCTGGCCACGGCGGCGGCGCGCCCGCTTCAGAAATCAGCGACGACAATATCTTCATCAGGAAATCAGCGAGCGCCCTGAAGGCCGAGTTCAAGCGCGATGCCATGCTGATCGGTTCCGGTGGTTCGATTCCGATTGTACGGAACTTCAAGGAAATCCTCGGCATGGACAGCGTGCTGGTGGGCTTTGGCTTGGGTGATGACGCCATTCATTCTCCAAATGAGAAATACAATCTCTCTAGTTTCCAAAAAGGCATCCGGAGCTGGGTGCGGATTATTGGTGCGTTGGCGGAGTAGAGACCATGGCCAAGGATATTCAGAAACTGCTTCTCCGCTATCATGACGCCCTGAATGGCTTTGATTTCGTCACCGTCGAAACCCTGTTTGCCGAAGACGCGGAATATCATTCCTCCGGCATTGGCGGGCTTTATGGCCGCGATGCCATCATGCAAGCGATGAAGGCCTATTTCAGCGAATTCACTGATCAAGTTTCCGCCGACGACAGGATTGAAGTCTTGGATGAAACCACCATACGCACCCATTGGCGCCTGTCAGCGACAACGAAATCATCGGGCCGCAAAGTAACGCGCCAGGGCGTTGAAACTGTTCACTACAATGCCAAGGGACTGATCACGATGGTTGAAGTGATGGATGTGGAACCCGTGCGGGAGTGACTTTAAAGATGTTTTTCCCAAAAATCCAACATCCGTTCCCAGCCTAATTCCGCCGCGTTCCGGTCGTGCACGTCGCGCTGCTCGTTCATGAAGGCGTGATCGGCCTTGTAGTGGAAAAACTCGTGGGGGCGGTTTGCCTTGGTGAGTGCTGTGTCAAAGGTTGCAACCCTTTCCGGCGTGATGTGATCATCAGTTTCGGAATAATGGCCCTGCAACGGCACCTTGATTTCAGCGGGCTTGACTGCGCCTTCCGGCGGCAGGCCATAGAACGAGATTGCGGCTGAAACCTCCGGCATGCGCGCCGCTGCGAGAATGGCAACGGCACCGCCCATGCAGAAGCCGGTAATGCCGACTTTCACGCCGCTCCGCCCGAGATATTGCGCGGCACCCCGCACCACTTGATCCGTTGCATCCAGAAAATTCAGCGAATTCATTTCGCGCCCAGCCGCCTCGCTGTCGTGATAGGGAACAACGGTCCCGGCATATAGGTCGGGAGCGAGCGCCTCATAGCCGGCAAGGGCGAGCCTGTCGCAGATGCCCTTGATCTGCTCCTGCAGGCCCCACCATTCCTGGATGACAACAACGCCCGGCGCATGATCGCGCCCCGCTTTGGCAAGATACCCCAACGCTGGTTTTCCATCGACGCGTGGAAACGAAATTTTGGTCCCCATGATAGTATACCTCCAATCGCTGGTTTTGAAGGACTATGTGCGCCTGCCAGCGGCGAAGCAAGTTAACCTATCTTGAAATTTTTAACATGATCGGGCGGCGCCACTCCTTGCAGATTGCGCCCATCGGGCGTTGGTGCCAGAATCTCGGTGCGGAGCGGAATGATTCCAGCCCAGATGGGCAGCGCGTAATCCTCCTCATCATCGCCCGGCGGACCATTGCGCACCTTGGCGGAGGCTTCATCGAGCGACAAGCCCAGCATGGTGGTGGCCTTCAATTCTTTTGATGTAACAGGACGCAGCATGTCCCAACGGCCCGGGAACAGCTTGTCGGTGAAAGTTTTCAGTCGCTGCTCTTTCTCGTGCAGCGTCCGTCACGATATAGGCCTTGCCCATCACCATCACCGAACGGTAATTGCAGGAATGGTTGAAGGCCGAACGCGCCATCACCATGCCGTCAAAAATTGTGACGTTGACGCAAACATCCGCATCGACTGCAGGTTTCCAGCATGCGGCTGGCGGAAGAGCCGTGCCAATAGATGTGATCGCCCTCGCGCCATTGCAAAGTGGGTGTCACATAGGGCGTGCCCTTGAACACGTAGCCAACGGTACACATCGGCATGGCGTCCAAAATGCCATGCACAGTTTCGCTGTCATACTTGGCGCGCTTGTTCAGGCGCTTGACGCGGGTGCGTTCGCTGGGGGCATCGGTCATGAAATTCTCCTCGGTTGATGCGCGCTTATGCGCGGGCTATGGTCTGCCCGAAAGAACCAAGATGCGGACCCAATGAACAGACCACTTTCAACCACCGCGATCAGTGAAATCGGCGTTGACCGGGCGGATGCCGAAGGCATTCAATCGCAGATTTCCCGCCAGATCCGGGAAATGGTGCTAAGCGGCAGGTTGCGCCCCCAATCCAAGCTGCCTTCCACGCGGGGGCTTTCAGATGAACTGAAAGTGGCGCGTGCCACCGTTGTGGAGGCCTATGAGCAGTTGCTGAGTGAAGGCTATATTGAAACCCGTAAAGGTTCCGGCACGCGGGTGGCGGCGGAACTGCCGGAAGCGTTGTTGAACTCCAGCAAGCCGCGGGTTGCACCCAGAAAACAACTCTACGAAAAAGCCCGCGAACCGGCAAAGCCCTTCCGCTCCGGCCTGGTGGATTGGGAGCATTTCCCCCATGATGAATGGGGAAGGCTGCTGGGCCGCCATTGGCGCAACCCGCCCATTGCCATGCTGGAACACAATGATCCCTTCGGCTGGCTGCCCTTGCGCGAAGCCATTGCCCAGCATCTTTATGAATGGCGGGGTATTTCCTGTGACGCCGCGCAGGTGATAATGACAGCAGGTGGGATGGACGCCTTTGACCTGATCAACCGTTCCATTTTCAAATCGGGTGACAGGATCTGGATGGAGGAACCGGGTTACCCCACGGCCAAGCGTGTCTTCTCCATGGGCGGCGTGAAATCTGTGAGCGTTCCCATTGATCGTGAGGGGCTGGTTGTCGCGAAGGGCCGCGAAAAAGCGGGCAACGCGAAGGGCGCGTTCGTCACACCTGCACGGCAATACCCAACCGGTGTCACCATGCCGCTGTCGCGCCGCCTGGAACTTCTGGATTGGGCCGAGGAAGCCGGGGCCATTGTGATCGAGGATGATTACGACAGCGAGTATCGCTATGTCGGCAGGCCCTTGCCCGCGCTGATGAGCCTCGACCGGAAAGAACGGGTGATTTACTCCGGCAGCTTCTCGAAAGTTTTCTCGCCGATTTTGCGGTTGGGCTACATCGTTGTGCCGAAGAATTTGCTCGAGCGATTCCGCAGCGAAAAACTCAGCCATGGTGCGCCGCCTTCACTGATGGCGCAACCCGCACTCTGCGAATTCATGACGACAGGGCGCCTTCGCCATTCACATCCGCCGCATGCGACGGATTTATGCGGCGCGCCGCGCGGCCTTGATTGATGCGCTGTCACCGGGCGATGGCAACCGCTTCACCATTGATGCTTCACCTGCAGGTTTGATGTTGCTGCTGCGCTTGGCCGCGCACGAGAATGATGAAGCGCTGGTTATCAAACTCGCAAGCCTTGGCATTTCAGTGCAATCCCTGTCGAGCCATTACGGGGGGAAGGCGAGAGAGCAGGGCCTGCTGCTTAGCTTTGCGGGTTTCACGGAGAAGGAATTGCGGGCTGCCGCCAAGGTGCTGTTGAGTACGCTACCCCACAAGGGCAGGGGAATGGCCTTAAGACCCTAATGGCCGCAACTCCCTCAACAGCTTCTCTTTAATGGCCCGCGCAAAATCCTCAAAGCCTTGAGCGCTTTCGACGAAGGCATCGGCGCCGATGATGACCTGCTTTTCGTAGTAATCAGTGAGTTTCTTATCCTCGGATTCGATCGCCAATCCATTAACGGTAATATCAGCGCGATTGGCCTGGATGCGGGCACTATCGAGATCGATGCCGCCATTATCAACGCCATCGCCAGATATATCGATCACCTTGCGCTGGCCTTCAAAGCCATTGCTTTCGATCAACGCAGCTGCATCATTGATTCCCGTTGCAATTGATGTGGCACTGGCGCGCATCCAGCGGCGGATGAGGCCGACGCGAAACCCAAAGGCCTTAACATCTCTGGCATTTTCAATATGGGTGAACGGCAGCACCACCTGGGTCTCATCCTTTGCACCCCATTGAATGACCGCGATGGCAGCACCGAAGGGCTTCATGTTGTCGATGGCCTTAACAACTTCAGCATCCCTGAAAGCCAGGGCGATGCCCTCGTTCTGCAATTTAAATTCGCGCGCGTCCACGCTTGCCGAACTGTCGAGTGCCAGAACCAGTTCAAGCGTGACAGGGATTTTGTCCTGCGCCAGAGCCGGGTTTGCCAGCAACAATGCACATACGCAAATACGCGACCCTTCGCCGCGCATCGCGTGACACAATCGCGCCTGAATCTGACGCCATCTCCTGAATATGAGAAAACTGGTTCTTGAAGTATTTGCAGCCACCGCTCTCACCCTTGGCGCCATCCTAGCATTGTCCCCGGGGGTTATGGCTAGTGACGTAATGGTGATACAGGCCTTCGCCAGGGCCTCTGCCGTTTCAACCGCTCAGGCTGGCACGGTCTATATGACGCTGATGAACCACGGCGCGGTGCCTGACAAGCTGTTGTCAATCACCACTCAAGCCGCCGCAATGGCGATGCTGCATGAAAGCACGGAGAGCAACGGCGTTTCCAGCATGATGGAAATGTCAGGCCTTGAAATTCCGGCGGGCGGCAGCGTTGAACTGAAGCCCGGCGGCATTCATATCATGCTGATGGGATTGAATGCGCCGCTCAAGAAAGGCGACACGCTGAAACTCTCGCTCAACTTTGAACATGCAGGAAAAGTGGATGTTGAAGCAAAAATCGGTGACGTGGCTCAGCTTTCTGTGGGCAACTGAGGCGGCGGGCGCAGGGGTTTGAGTACTTCTTCTTCTTCCCGGATGCGGTAATAGAGCAGCGCCAGATTGACGGCGCCAAACAGCAGTGAATACCACCAGAGGCCAAATACCATGGGCAGAATGAAAATTTCCGCCGCCACGATCATATAGTTGGGATGGCGGAAATATTTGTAAGGGCCTGACGTATTCAATGTTTCGCCGGGGACAATGATGATGCGCGTCGTCCAGCGGCTGCCCAATGCCGCGATGATCCAGCCGCGCGCGGCCTGCAGCACGAGATAGGCAAAGGCCCAGGGCCAGACGATGGTTTGGCCCCAGGCAAAATACCACAGGCCGGCAAGCCATAAGGCATGGAAGATGACGATGAGCGGATAATGGCCAGCGCTGACCTCAACGCCGCCATTGGCAAGCAGGCGCTTCGTGTTGCGCTGGGCAATGTAGAGCTCGGCCAGGCGCTGCAGTGTCACGAGGGCGAGGATGGTGAGAATTGTCCACATAGCCAGTTATTGTAGCATGGTTAGGAAGCCCGCTGTAAAGCCCGGACCGAGCGCGGACACAAAGCGGCGCCCGGTGGTGTTTTCCTGTAAACCCTGTTCGAGCACGAAGAGCACCGTGGGGGCGGACATATTGCCGAAGCCACTGAGAATTTTACGTTCATTCTGAAGCTGGCCTTGTTCCAGTGAAAACGCTGTCTCAAGTGCCACAATGACTTTGGCTCCACCGGGGTGAAAGGAATAGCTGTCCACATCGTCAAGACTCAAGCCATGAATCGCGAGGAATGCATCTGCCGCCGGGCGCAGGTCGCGCAATGCCAGTTCGGGAATGCTGCGTGAGAAAATGGCGCCGAAGCCTTCTGGGTCCATGCGCCAACCCATGATATCAACCGTGCCGGGCCAGGTATGTTCGCCCATGAATTCAATTTCGCCGTGGGCGTTTTGTCCGCTTGTCGAGACAACGGCGGCAGCCGCACCATCGCCAAACAAGGCGGTGGCGATGATATTCGACTTCGACATCTCGTCGGCACGAAACGTCAGCGTGCACAGTTCAATGACGACAACCAGAATATTTTTGCCAGGTTCTGCCGCAGCCAATCTCGCAGCAAGTGAAAGTCCCGCAATGCCGCCTGCACAACCAAGGCCAAAGACAGGGACGCGCTTCACATTGTCACGGAATCCCAGATCACTCATCACGCGCGCTTCAATTGTGGGCGTGGCGATGCCGGTGGAGGATATCATCACGATGGTATCGATCTGAGCGGCCGCGAGGTTCGCGCGCTCCAGGGCTTTTGTCGAAGTCTCGGCGAATATTTTTGAAGCGCCTGCAAGGAAGGCTTCCGAACGCTCCGGCCAGCCCTTGTCTTCACGGAACCATTCATAGGGCACCGACGAGTATCGCCTGTTGATGCCTGAGTTGGCGTAAACCGGCTTCATCCGTTCAAAATCTTCATGCCTTCCGCCAAAAACCTTGTTTGCCTCCACAATGACATCTTCGGTTTTCAAAACATGTTCGGGAACAGCCGTGGCAAGGCTCAAAAGTTTGGGGCGCAATGGGAATTTCCTAAGTATTATCAATCATTACCTAAGTGTTATCAATCGTTATACGCTTGCCGGATCAGTTTGGTTCCATGGCGCCTTGCTTCCCGGTGCGCGGCATAAAGCCCCGCCACGATAACCAGCAGCATGCCGATGTAAGACCAGCCATCGGGATATTCGCCAAACAGCACGACGCCGATGACAATTGTTATGAGGATGTTGAAATAGCGGAAGGGGGCTGTGGCGGATAGGTCACCCATGCGCAGCGTGATTACGATGAGCAAGTAACCCCCTGACAAAAGAACGGCGGAGGCTGTGAGCAGGCCCACCTGCCAAAGCTCCGGTCTTGGAAAACCTTGAAACAAAACAAGTGCAATTCCGCCGAGCGTCACGAAGAAGGCATTGGCCAGCGCCACCACGAGTGTTGGCACATGCGAGGGAATGCGCTTCGTCATCAGATCGCGAAACGCCAGCAGGACCACCATTCCCAAGGCAATTGACTCATAAATGGTGAAATTCTGTGGTGTTGGCTTGACGATGAGGCAGACGCCGAGGAACCCCGCGAGGATTGCCAGTGCGCGCCGCCAGCCCACCTTTTCCTTGAGGAAGACCACCGACAGCAGCGTAACAGCCAGCGGCACGGTTTGCGTGATGGAGGTGAGGTTCGCAATGGGCATGTGCAGCAGCGAAATCAGAAACAGCAAGGTGCTGAGCACATCAAGGCACGAGCGCACCAGAACCGACGGCATGAAAACGTGCGCCGCGCTTTGCAACACGCCCTGATACCTGCATACCGCGGCAATCAGCGCCACCGAAAGAACGCCCCGCAGCGTGATGATTTCACCCAGGGGCAGCGATGTACCGATGAATTTTATGCAAGTGTCATTGAGAACGAAACAGGCGAGCGCTGCAACCATGAACAGGCCGGCACGCAGCGGATGGCTATAGGGGAGGGAAGTCATCGGGAATAGTGTGCAGCGGCGAGATGAGTTTGACACTGCACAGCCGGTTTTGCATTGCCTCATGGCGCGCCGCAAAGAGGCCAGCCGCAATGATCAGCACCATGCCCGAATAAGCGAGAAAGTCCGGATACTCGTTGAACACCAGAATTCCGGCAATGATGGCAAACAGCACCTCTGAATAGCGAAAGGGCGCGGTGGCGGATAGTTCGCCAAGGCGCACCGTGAGCACGATCAAAACATATCCCAGTGAAAGCCCAATGGCGGCGGTGAAGAGCAGGGCGACCTGCACCCCTCCATATCTCCACTGCCTGAAATCCTTGCGCCACGCTGATAACCATGCCGCTCAGTGAAACAAACACCGCGTTGGCAAGGGCTACGATAAGTAGCGGCACATGGGCGGGAATCCGCTTGGTGACAAGTTCACGGATTGCAACCACAACAACGGTGCCGAGCGCCAAAACCTCATAAAGTGAAAACGTCTGAAATGACGGTTTCACGATCAGCATTACGCCAAGAAACCCAACAGCCACTGCCGCCAGCCGCGTGATGCTTGCCTTCTCGCCGAGAAACAGGATGGCGATTACCACCACGGCAAGCGGTACGGTTTGCATGATGGCCGAGATGTTGGCGAGCGGTGTGTGCATGAGGGCGGCAAGGAACATGAAGGTTGCAAGCACTTCCAGAATTGACCGGAGCATGACCTTCGGAGACGCGATTTGCGGAATTTTTTTCAGAATTCCCTGCTGGGCACAGATAATGAGAATAAGGATTGTGGAGAGCGCGCTAACAAGGCCGATGATCTGCCCCAGGGGCAGAGACGTGCCGATCATCTTCAGGCACGTGTCGGTGGCAACAAAGCATGCGGTTGTCGCCACCATGTAAAGGCCGGCGCGCAGGGTTTGATTTTGCGGCGCCGATTCCGCGAGATCAACCACCCGTAACACTCATGTGCCGCGACACGGCGGGCTTGTTGTGGCGGCGGTCGATGATGAAATCATGGCCTTTGGGCTTGCGCGTGATGGCTTCATCAATGGCGGCGTTCACAAGATCATTGCCTTCCGAGGCGCGCAGCGGCGCGCGGAGGTCGGCGGCATCTTCCTGGCCGAGGCACATGTAGAGGGTTCCCGTGCAGGTCAGCCGCACGCGGTTGCAGCTTTCGCAGAAATTATGGGTGAGGGGCGTGATAAAGCCCAGCCGCCCGCCGGTTTCCTTCACCCGCATATAACGCGCTGGGCCGCCGGTTTTGTAAGCGATGTCTTCCAGCGTGAAATGATCCATAAGTTGTGCGCGAACCACTGACAGCGGCAGGTACTGATCCGTGCGGTCACCATCAATATCGCCCAGCGGCATGGTTTCGATCAGGGTTAAATCCATACCCTCATCGCCGCACCAGCGGATCATGTCGGGAATTTCCTGCTCGTTGACACCCTTCAGCGCCACCGCGTTGATCTTGATGGCAAGGCCAGCGGCTTGCGCGGCTTTGATGCCCTCTTTGACCTTGGCCAAATCGCCCCAGCGGGTGATCTGCTTGAACTTGGCATGATCCAGCGTATCGACTGACACATTAATGCGGCGCACGCCGTGGGCGGCAAGTTCGGCGGCGTATTTCGCGAGCTGGCTGCCATTGGTGGTCAGCGTCAGTTCTTCCAGAGCACCCGAGCGCAAATGGCGGCCAAGACTTTCAATCAGCGTCATGATGCCCTTGCGCACGAGGGGTTCACCACCCGTGAGCCGCAGCTTTTTAACGCCCTTGTCGATGAAGGCCGAGCACAGCCGGTCCAGCTCCTCCAGCGACAGCAAATCCCGCTTGGGCAAAAACGTCATGTCCTCCGCCATGCAATAGACACAGCGAAAATCGCAGCGGTCCGTGACGGACACCCGGAGGTAGCTAACGTGACGGCCAAACGGGTCGATGAGGGCAGGAGTGGTCATGAATGCAATTTGGGCTTTCGGGGGGTAGGGGTCAAGTGACGGTTTCGTTATGGGATTCCCTCAGGCACCCCAGCAGTCAAACTTTCATCCCCATATTCATCGCACTGTTGTCCGGTGTTGTGGTGATTCAACTGTCAATCAGCAGTTTGCGCAGCTTCCAGCAAGAGGACATAGCTTCGCCGGGGGTGAAAACGGTTATTCCGTTTTCGGATTAGGTGAGAAGCGAAGGGCAGCGCTTCAGGATGTGTCGGGCTTCATTGCATCGCAGGCGAGGCCATGGCATTCGATGAGCACTTCATCGACTTCGTGAACCGGCTTTCGGCGATAGCCGGGAGGATGGCCCGGCCGGAGCGGCGACCTGAACTTCGGACTTTGCGCGTTCTCCCGCCTCACCCGCCAGCGGGCGAGACGCCGGGCCTGGCGCGGCAGATCCTCGAGCGCGAGCTTGAGGGCCTGGAGCCTGCGGGCTGAGGCGCTGCGGCACCCACGAGGCCATCGGGCGGCGGAGCGGGATCGGCGGTGGGAGGGGGCGCTGACCACAGGGCCGCCACCCGGGGATCGCTTCCGAAGATATGGATGCGCGGGGCAATCCGCGTGGTCGTTCTGCGGTGTTGGCGCAGGCCTGCGAAATTTTTCCGCGGATCGAAGAGCTGGAAGGAGGGACGTGAGCGCCCGCCCTTTCCGATGGGCCCCGCCGGCATGGGACGCGAAGGTGCTGGCTTCACCACAAGGCCGCGCGCCGCGATGACGACAAGGCGCCGCATGGCGGATTCGGCGGGCCGGAGCAGGCGCAGCACGGCGCTGTGGACCGGGCGCGGAAGCCGCGCCACCGTGGCTCTGCCTGCAAGCCCCAGCATGGCGAAAAGGACTTCAACTATCCCCTTGAGCGCTTCGCTGTTGCGTTCGATGGCCCTGGCCCAGTCCATGGTGTTTCCCTATCCAACAGAAAGAACAAAACAGGAACATAAATGGCATATAGGAATATATTGTCAAGGGTATTCGGATCTATTTAAATCTTGGGGAATTTTCCCAAATGGTAGAGCCAGCGATGCGTTGGTCTGCGAGATATTCGTCGATGAGCTGATGATAGAAAAACTACGTTATTGAAAATACACACATTTATCGATATTCGTCGATAGCTCTGAAAAATGGTGAGCAACTCCAAGATGATAGAGGCGGTATCCTTCGCAGCAAGTTATTGTGGACAAATCCAGAGAGGGCGATGGAAACTATGCAGACCTCCAAAATATATCGCGTGATGATCGGCTCTCCGTCCGATCTCGTTCAAGAACGCCAAGCTGCGACCGATGCCGTCAATGAATGGAATGTTCAACACTCCGATGCCAAGGGCATCGTGTTATTGCCCGTGAAATGGGAGACGCATGCATTGCCGACTGCTGGCATGCCGCCGCAGACTGCGATTAACAAACAACTTGTGGATCGCTGCGATTTGCTCATCGGAATGTTTTGGACGCGGCTCGGGACAAAGACACGCGTGGCAGCATCCGGCACGGTGGAAGAAATCGAAAGGTTCATCGCCCAGGACAAACCCGCAATGCTCTATTTCTCTGATCGCAAAGCATCGGAAAAGAAGCTCGAAGTCAAACAGGTGGCGCGGCTGAAACAATTCAAAACCGCCACTTACAAAAAGTTTCTCACCGGATCATTCAAAAGCGTTGCTGAGCTAAAGCGCATTCTATTGCGCGATCTGACGCGCCAGTTGGATAAATTGAAGCCACAAAAGCCCAAGCGCGCGGGCCGGCTCGAAAGCGCAATGGGGATCACAAAAATTATCGCCCAGCACAAGCGCAAGGGCATCACGCTTGATGAATTCAAGAGCTACGAGGAATTTCTCGGGGTAAAAAAGCGCACAAAGGCCGAAACACATGACCCAGTGACACCCGGTGAAGTCGGACCTAACGGCTTTCCGATTGGATACACAAAAGAAGGCGACAAGGTCGAGTGGATCGATGAAGGCGACGGCGAAGTTTGGCCAATGATCCTGCGGCGCAGCGATAAAGCGATCCTCGAAGCTAATGGGGAGTTCTGGGACAAGGTTTGGTGGAATAGGCATCAGAATTGGCTCTATCGGCTAGAAACCGGGAAAGATAAGCTCAAGCCAGAACAGAAAACAGGTCTCGCGACCGCGCGAAAAAAGCGCGAAGCATTGAGCGAAAATATGGAAAGAAGAATTTGGGCTGGGACGATTTTGAGTGGGGCCTTCTAAGTGGCAAGCTTTCGGCATTGTCGTGGGTGATGGGTTCCGATTGGGAAAGCTCGCTCGACACGTAAGGGCAAGGCCATGGAAAAAATTGAGATCGCACGGCGAGAATTGGGAGCTGCTTTACAACTTTTTATCGAGGACAAATGTCCGGTATCCGTTCACGTACTGGCATCGGCCGGGGCGGAAGTGATCGAAGGTCTTGTTCAACATAGTGGGGGAAACCCTTATTAGACATGGTGCTTGCAGCCAATCCACAATACACAAAAAAGGAAGTGAATGACGCATTGCGCAAATTCGAATTACCGTGTCTCACTTGTGGGGTGCAGTCCAGTGCATTTAATGATCGTGTACAAAATTGGATACAGTGGCACTACCCTGAATTGATACTCGCTTTCGATCCGAAGATGCCACGTCAGCCCTGCCTATGATGACCGTCATATCCGAGACTCCTTGCGGCAAGAACAGGAATATCAACCGCATGATAGGGGCTTAGCGTTAAGGAAATAAATCACTATTGTTGGCGGCTTTATATTTGCCATCGTCGAGACAGTCCGACGATGGCAACGTAAAGAGCACCGGCGGCAATAATCACTAAGACCGCATCTTCTTCCCATCCGGATCATAAATCGGTTTTGCCACCACGCGGGCCTTGTAGAACTCGCCAAGCAGTTCGATTTCCAGCGCTGTGCCATCAGCAGCGCAGGCGGTGGGAACATAACCCATTGCCATGCTTTTCTGGACATGATGGGCGTAACCGCCCGAGGTGACGTAGCCTACGCATTTGCCGCCGTGGAAAATGGGTTCGTCGCCGAGGCAATCCACATCCTTGGTCTCCACAATCATGGTGACGAGACTTTTGGCTGGCTTGTCGGCTTTGGCGGCGGCTTTTCCAATGAAGTCGGCCTTCTTGTCGAAAGCGATGAAACCATCAAGGCCTGCTTCGGCTGGTGTGAAGTCGGGTCGGTAATCCAGCGTCCAAACCCCCCAGTTTTTTTCGAGTCGCAGGGACATGAGCGCGCGGCCACCATAAAGTTTCAGGCCTAAATCGCTGCCAGCGGATTCCAGCGCTTCGAACAGGCGCATGTGGAACTGGTGTTCGCAATAAATTTCGTATCCCAACTCGCCGGAGAAGGAAACGCGCGCGAGGATGACCGGAACATCTGCCACCACCATGCGGCGCACATCACGGAACTTGAGGGCTGCGTCTGATACATCGTCACGCGTCAGGCGCGACAGCAATTCCCGTGACTTCGGGCCGGAAATCGCAAAGCCATGCAGCTCGTCCGTGCGGTTGCGATAGGTAACGCCGGTTATCGGGCAGATGCATTTCAAACCAGCGGCGGTGCATTTCCTGGGCGGCGCCGGAACCGAAGAGCAGAAAGGTTTCGTCATCAAGTTTTGCAATCGTGAGATCGCCATAGAGCTTGCCCTTGGGCGTCAACATCGGGGTTAGCAACAAGCGGCCAGTTCCCGGTAGGTGATTGGCAAGCAGGCGGTCGAGGAATGCAGCCGCCCCTGGGCCTTTGAATTCATGCTTGGCGTAGTTGGCAATTTCAATCATGCCAACCCCTTCACGCACGGCTTTTACTTCCTCAGCTATATGGCTGAAAGCATTGGACCTTCGGAATGTGGGCGTTTCTTCCGCCTTGTCCCTGGAGCCGGCAAACCACAGCGCGTGTTCCAGCCCGAAGGACACGCCCATGACGGCGCCGCGTTCGATGAAGCGATCATAAAGCGACGTGGTTTTTTGGCGCCGTCCGGCGGGGAGTGTTTCATTGGGATAGGTGAGGCGGAAGCGCCGCGCGTAATTTTCAGCGGATTTTATCGTGCCCCAATCGCGCGTGGCGAAGCTGCCAAAGCGCGCCACATCCATGCCCCACACATCGATGCCGGGTTCGCCATTGATGATCCACTCCGCCATGCACAGGCCAACGCCGCCGCCCTGGCAGAAGCCCGCCATGACGCCGACGGCGGTCCAGTAATTTTTCAGGCCCGGCACCGGGCCGATAAGCGGATTTCCATCCGGGCCGAAGGTGAAGGGGCCGTTGACCACGCGCTTGATGCCGGCGTTGGCGAGGGCAGGCATGCGGTCAAAAATAATCTCAAGCCGTTCTGAAATGCGTTCAAGATTATCGGGCAGCAGTTCCGCGCCGAAATCGGCGGGCGTGCCGCTCACCGCCCAAGGCGTGGAATTGGATTCATAGGTGCCATAGAGCAGCCCGTCGTGCTCCTGCCTTGTGTAGGTGTTGCCTTCGTAATCCACGGTCACGGCAACCTCCCTGCCATGGTCGCGCACTTCCGGGATGGTTTCGGTGATGATGTAGTGATGCTCGAAGGGCTGCACCGGCAAATCAATGCCAGCCAGCCTGCCGACCTCCCGCGCCCACAAGCCGCCGGCATTCACCACGATTTCCGCATTGATGGTGCCTTGCGGAGTAACCACATTCCATGTGCCGTCAGGTTGGTAATTGGTTTCGATGACGGGGCTTTCCCGGTGGATTTTCGCCCCGTAATGCCGCGCACCCTTGGCATAGGCGTGGGTCACACCGGAGGGATCCACATGGCCATCCACGGGTTCGAATAGTGCGCCCACATATTTTGACGGGTCAATCAGCGGGTTCAATTCGCGCGCGTGTTCCAGCGAAATGAAATCAGAATCAAGCCCGAGGTAACGCGCCTTGGCGCGCTCCTGTTTCAGATAATCGTAACGCTCTTTGGTGGAGGCGAGATAAATGCCGCCGGGGCGGTGAATGCCGCAGGACTGGCCGGTGAGCTCTTCCAGCTCCTTGTAGAGGTTGATGGTGTAGCCCTGAAGCCGCGCGATATTCGAGTCGGAATTGATGGTGTGGATGATGCCCGCCGCATGCCAGGAAGAGCCGGAAGTAAGCTCCTTGCGCTCCAGCAGCACCACATCTTTCCAGCCCATTTTGGCGAGATGATAAAGGATGGAGCAGCCCACAACGCCACCGCCAATAACCACAACTTTTGCATGGGATTGCATGAAATGCCTTTTCAGAATTGAAGGCGGATTTGAACGGCCCCATGGGCAATTGTCAAATGAGGAAATGGCGAAGATCAGGGGAGGTATTCTCTGCCAACCACTTTTCATCCGGCCGTTTTTGGAGCAAGATAACCGGATTGCGAGGGTGGAAGATGATTATTTATCCCGATCTCGAATTGCGCAAAGGCCGCCTGGTCAACCTGGTCCGCAACCGGATTGACAGTCCATTGGTCTATGACATTGATCCCGTGCGGGCCGCCCACGATCTCGTCGTACAGGGCGCCACATGGCTGCATGTCGTCGATCTTGACGCGGTGTTCAATGACGGCGAGAACAGCGATATCATCAAGGAGATCATTCGCAGCGTGAGCTGCTCGGTGCAGGTTGGCGGGGCCATCCGGTCCATGGAAAAGGTCCATGGCTGGATGGATGCAGGAGCCGCCCGCGTCGTGATTGCAACGGCGGCAGTGAAATATCCGCATTTTGTGAAAGCAGCAGCCACCGCTTACCCCGATTCCGTGGTGGTGAGCATTGATGCCAGGGGTGGCCATGTTGTGGTGGAGGGCTGGACCGAAACAACCACCTTCACGCCCGAGGATTTTGTCCACCAGTTCGACAATGTGGGACTGGCCGCCATCATCTATACCGATATTGACCGGGATGAGGGCTTCCCTGACAGCACCATGGCCCATGCGACAAACCTTGCGGCAAAGGTGAGGACACCCATCATCGTCAGCGGCGTGGTCAAAACCCTGGATGATATTTCAACCCTGTCCTATCTCCCGAATATCGCAGGCGTGATCACCAGCCGCGCCCTGTTTGGCGGCGCCTTCACGTTTCCGGAAGCCAACGCAATCGCCATTGCACAACATGCGCAAAACGCACCGTTTGTTTGAGCGGTTCTTTATGCGCCCCTGAGTTTTTTATTGCTCGGCAAAAACACCGCCAGCAGCCCCAGTGCCGGCAACACCGCGCACACCTGATAGACAAAGCTGATGCTGGTATAATCCGCCAGTGCGCCGAGGATGGCAGCGCCAATGCCCGCCATGCCGAAGGCAAAGCCGAAAAACAGGCCGGATATCATGCCGACGCGGCCCGGCAGCAATTCCTGCGCATAAACCACCATGGCAGAGAATGCCGATGATAAAATCAGGCCAATGGGAACGGTGAGTGCCACGGTCCAGAACAAATTGACGTAGGGCAGCGCCAGCGAGAAGGGCAGGGTTCCCAGTATGGAAAACCAGATCACGGCCTTGCGTCCGATACGGTCGCCAATGGGCCCACCCGCATAGGTGCCAACGGCAACAGCGCCGAGAAAAACAAAGAGATAGATCTGCGCGTCATGCACGGAAACATTGAACTGGTGGATGAGATAGAAGGTGTAGAAGCTGTGGATGCTCGACATGTAAACGAATTTTGAAAACATCAACACGAGCAGAGATGGTGATGGAGAGGGCAACGGTGCGCGAGCTCAAGCCATGCTGCGCGATGACGGTCCCCGCGACAGGTTCCGCGCGCTGAGATGCAGGCTGTACCAGCGGCTGACGTAGGCCAGAATGGCGATGGCGGAAAGGGCGACCACAGAAAACCAGATAACGCTGGCCTGCCCGCGCGGCAGGATGATAGCCGCCGCAAGCAACGGCCCTGCCGCCGTTCCCACATTGCCGCCGACCTGGAACAGGCTTTGCGCCATGCCGAATTTTCCACCCGACGCAAGCCGCGTTACCCGTGAGGCTTCGGGATGGAAAATCGCAGAACCTACGCCAATCGTTGCCGCAGCAATAAGCAGGACAGGAAAGGACGTTGCCACCCCGAGGAAAATCAAACCCAGCAGGGTGAAAGCAGGCGCAATCGGCAGTGAGTAAGGCAGCGGCTTGCGGTCGGTGTAATGGCCGATAAGGGGCTGCAATATGGACGCGGTGACCTGGAACACCAGCGTGATCAAGCCGATTTGCGCAAACGTCAGCGCGTAGCTGTCTTTCAGCATGGGATACATGGCCAGCATCACCGCCTGCAGCGTGTCATTGATCATGTGGCAGGCGGCAGCGGCAAAAAGCACGGTGTAAACGGCGGCATTTTCAGAACGGGTTTCAATGGTGGTCATGTGGGTTCCAATAGCAACGGAAACGCCAAGCAACCAGCCCAAAACACGCAAGGCAGCCATTCAGCTTTACCGGGCGAGCAGCCTTTCAAGCTGGTGGAAACCAATACCGAATTGCGCCTTGGTGGCGGCGATGCTGGCTTTGATCTCGGCTGGCTGATTGTTGGGCGCGGATGATTTGGTGGCGACGATCATCACGTTCTTTGGCGTGTGGGCGTCGGAGATGAATTCGAAGAGGTTGCTGCGATAGCCGTGAAGCTCCATGAGCTGGGCGCGGAGGCCGTCGGTTACCATTTCGGCGATGCGCTCCTTGTAGGTGCCGAACTTCGTGAGGAATGCCAGGGCTTGTGCGCCCTGATGTTTTTCCATCTCGCGGCGGATTTGCTTGTGGCAGCAGGGGGCAACAACGATGAGCTTGGCCTCGGCGCGGATGGCCTTGTTGATGGCGTCATCAGTTGCCGTGTCACAGGCGTGAAGCGCGATCACGATATCAGCACCTGTGCAGTCGAAACCGGCGATGCTGCCTTCAACAAATTTCAGATTCTCAAAGCCCTGGCGCCCCGCGATGCCGTTGCAGAGTTTGACCAGATCGGCACGAAATTCAACGCCAACAACTTCCGCCTTGAGCTTCAGCGTGTTCACCAGATGATCGTAAAGCGCAAAGGTGAGATAACCCTTGCCCGCACCCATATCCACAATCCGCAAAGCCTTGCTCGTATCGAGTTGCCTGATGAGGCCATCGAGGATTTCAATATACTTGTTGATCTGGCGGAACTTGTCCTGCGCTGTCTTGTTGATGTTGCCCTTTTCATCTGCCAGCCCCAGTGCGTGGAGATAAGGCCTGGCCGCGACCAAATGTTGCTTGGCGCGGTTATGGGAGAGCTCCGGCAGCGCCTTGTGGCTGGGTGGCAGGGTTGAAATCGCAAAGCCAGTTGTTTGCTTGGAAAGCTGCACGTCGGCTTCCAGTGTGTGAAGCCGCGCGGATGTAAATTTGTCAGTCATCAGTTCCGTGAGAAGCGCAACAGCTTCAGCCGTGGAATAATTCTTCACGATGTCGCGGGTCTTGTGATGGTAGGTGAAGCTGAGCTTCATCCCGTGCTTCACCAGAATGGGCCGCACCTCAATTGATTTCAAATCGCCTGCATCAGCGGTTGGCTTGCTTAGGATTATTTTTACAAACTGGTTCGCCTCAACCGCCACGGTGAAATGTTCAAGCCACGTGTTGAGACTCATGCCGCAACTTCCTTCAGCAACCAGTTCTTCAATGTTGCAACTTCCGCCGCGCGGCTGAGGCGCGGATTGTTGGGTTCGGAAATATAATAGGCCTTCTCCTGCAGCACTTCCGTATCAAAGAGCCGCACCAGCCTGCCGCTCTTTACGTCATCAGCCAGAATGGCGATGGGAGCCAGTCCCACACCTTGCCCCGCCAGCATGGCAGAATGCAGCAGGTTGAAACCTTCAAACAGGGGGCCGCGCTGCTGGTCGCTGAGCTTCAGGCCGGCGGCCTTGAACCAGCGTAGCCACGGCCTGCGATCCAGGTCATGCAGCAGGTTGCATTTCAACAGGTCGGCGGGCGCATTGATGGGGCCATGCTGTTCCAAATAGAGCGTGTTGCACACCGGCACGGAAACGCCCTCCATGAATTTGGTCGCGTGTGGTGGCGCCTCATCCCAGTTGCCATAGGTGATGGCCAAATCCACATCCTCAAAATCAATCGGCTTGTCATAGATCGCGTGCATCAGCCGCACATTGATGTGGGGATGTTGGCGGAAGAAGGCGGGAAGCCGTGGTATGAGCCAGATTGTTGCGATGGAGGGAATGGCGGCAACCGTGAGGGAGGCCTTGCCATCGCTTTTCGCGATGCGCTGGCAGGCCGAGCCCATGATGCTGAATGCCTCCGCTAGCGAAGATGCGAGCTCAATGCCTTCCGGTGTCGGCAGCGTCTGGCGGCCCTGGCGGTCAAACAGGGTGACGCCAAACCAATCCTCCAACTGGCGGATTTGGTGGCTGACAGCGGATTGCGTCACGTGCAGTTCCTCAGCCGCCTTCGAAAAGCTGTTGCTGCGGGCAGCGGCTTCAAAACATTTCAGCGCATTCAACGGCGGCAGGCGGGCCACGGTTACTCCATGAAAATTATTCATACATTATGTGAGCGATCATCTTTTGACACAAGAACCAGATTTCATGAAAAGGGCCGGAGGTCACTCAAGGAGAAAACCATGTCCATTTCAGCGCGCCCCAGTGTTGTTGATTACCGCGGGAATGGCACAGCGCCCAAGCCCGCCTTCTCGGCCGCTGAAATGCAGAGGCGGCAGGATAACATCCGGGGCTGGATGGCAAAAAGCAGCGTCGATGCCTGTCTGTTCACCAGCTATCATAACATCTGCTATCTCTCGGATTTTCTCTATTGCTACTTTGGCCGCAAATATGGGCTGGTGATCACCCAGAAATCCGCAACCACTGTAACCGCCGCCATTGACGGCGGCCAACCCGCCAGGCGAACCTTCGGCGACAACGTGACCTACACAGACTGGAACAAGGATAATTATTTCACCGCCGTGCAAGGCCTGATGAAGGGCGTGAAGCGCATCGGCATCGAGTTTGATCATGTGACCATGGATTTTCGCTTGGGGCTAATGGCAGCATTCCCCGGCGTGGAACTTGTTGATGTGGCAGCACCATCCATGCGCATGCGGATGATAAAGTCCGACGAGGAAATCAAGCACATCACCAAGATGACAAGGATTGCCGACATTGGCGGTGCGGCCTGTGTTGAAGCGATTGCCGTTGGCGTTCCCGAACACGAAGTAGCGCTGCATTCAACGCAAACAATGGTGCGCGAAATTGCGAAAGTGTGGCCCCATGCGGAATTGATGGATACCTGGACGTGGTTCCAGTCAGGCGTGAACACCGATGGCGCCCATAATCCGGTGACCAGCCGAAAGATAAAGAAGGGCGACATACTTTCCTTGAATTGTTTTCCCATGGTGGCAGGTTACTACGTGGCGCTGGAGCGCACATTGTTTGCCGAAAGTGCGGGCAAGGAACATCTCAAGATGTGGGAAATGAATTGCCACGTGCATGATGTGGGCAAGAAGCTATTGGTGCCAGGGGCAAAATGCTCCGACATCGCCAAATCCTTGAATGACATTTACGCCCAGCACGATCTGTTGAAATACCGCACCTTCGGCTATGGCCATTCCTTCGGTGTCCTGTGCCATTACTATGGCCGCGAAGGCGGGCTGGAATTGCGCGAGGATTGCGACACGGTGCTGGAGCCAGGCATGGTGATTTCCATGGAACCCATGATCATGATTCCCGAGGGCCAGAAGGGCGCGGGCGGTTACCGTGAGCACGACATTCTGGTGATTACCGAAAAAGGCAACCGCAACATCACGGGCTTCCCCTATGGGCCGGAGCATTTGATTGTGGCGGGTAAGAAAGTGAAGAAGCGCTGAAGTCAGACCCCCTGCCGCTTGCGGGGAGGGGATATCGCGAAAGTACTGATAGTTCTGTTTCCGTGACCACACCTGCATGTCTTCAATACTAAATGCGAATTTCGCGATCTAAGAAAGCATGTTCGCAACCGGATATGGCGCAACAACAAGCTTTCTCCCCGCTTTGACCCAATCCGGACAACAGCTTGCATCCAACAGCATGCTGCCGCTGTCTTTCAGAACATGGCCAATCCCAAATACTACAGGCTGAAGACCGAGCCTGTAGTGGGGAAGGATCGACTGCTGGCCAGCCCTTTTACTTTTCCTTCAACCCCGCTTTGCGCAAGCCATCGAGCCAGTGCTGGCGGTCGCTGTCGTTGCGGTAGTAGTATTCGGCCGACTTCGCGACCGACCAGTCGGGGTCGCTGGCATTGAATTTGGATATATCGGACTTCGCGGCTTCGAGGTCGCCCAGCTGGGCTTTGCTCGCGGCCGTGATGAGGAGGACGTCAATGGGCGGGTCGGTTATCTTGGCAATGGCGTCAAGCGCCTCCTTATATTGCCTGGCCATGTAATGGGCGCGGCCGAGGTTCCACCAGTACCAGTAGGGAGTTTCGGGATTGCGGCGGATCGCCTCTTTGATCTGCCCAATCGCTCTTTCGGGTTCCCCGCCGTAAATCAGCGCCTCTCCCATTTCCGCCGCCAGGTCCGGATCGTTTCGATTGAGCTTGTACGCAACTTCGTACTCACTGAAGCTCTTCTCGAAATCGCCCTTGTTCCAATAGACGGTCGCAAGTGACCAGTGCCCATCAAAGTCATCGGCGCGTTTGAGTTCTTCCTTTGCCCATTTCTCAGCATTATTGAGAGACTCAGCGCGGTCTCCACTCCAGTCGTTCTGATACTCGCGTACATAGGTGTACGAGAGCAGGCCGTATGGCATCGAAAAGTTCGGGCTGAGTGCGATTGCCTTGTCGAGCAGATCGCGAACTTCGGCATTCCCAACTTTCGTGACCTTGGCCGGATCATAGAGAACCTTTTTTGCCCGTAGGTAGTTATCGTAAGCGTCCATGTTCGTGGTCTCCTTCTGGCTGACACGCTTCTGTTCCGCAACATTCACCTTGACCGCGAGCGCGGTCACGACGTTCTTGATGATTTCCTCCTGAACCGCGAAAACCTCGCCCAGCTCCCGGTCGAAGCGCTCGGCCCATACGTGGTTGCCGGTCGAGGCATTGATGAGCTGGGTGTTGATGCGCAGCCGGCCGGGGGTTTTCTGCACCGTTCCCTCAAGCACATAACGCACGCCGAGATCGGAACCGATATCCTGCACTTTCGACGGCTTGCCCTTGTAGGTGAAGGCCGAATTGCTGGCGACCACGAAGAGGTCTGAGAATTTCGAAAGATCCGTTGTTATGTCCTGGGTAAGGCCGTCGCTGAAGTACTCCTGCGAAGCGTCGCCGCTCAGGTTCTCGAGCGGCAGGACGACAATCGACGGCTGCGAGGAGAGCGCGATGGCGGACGTGTGGGGCATGTATCGCCACCCGACCGCGGTGGCGGCGAGCGCCAAGGCGGCGGCCGCCGCGACCCAGGGACCCCACACCGGAATCAGGCGCCGACCCAAGCGCCGCGAACTTGCGCCTTTCACGGCGTAGGCGTGCACCGGAAAGGGAATGTTCTTGAGATTGCGCGAGCCCAAGTCGCGGAACTCGAATTCCGGCAGGTGCTTTACCTGCTCGTGAAGGCTTCCCGAAATGCAGATGCCGCCAGGCTCGGCCAATCCTTCGAGACGAGCGGCGACATTCACCGCCTCACCGAAGAGATTGCCATCCACCACGACGGCATCGCCAAGGTTCAGGCCGAGGCGAAACTGCATTTGCCGTTCTTCGGCCAGCCTCTCGTTGGCATTAGCGAGTTCGTGTTGAATCTTGACGGCGCAGCGCAGCGCCTCCACGGGGCTTGCGAACTCTGAGACGAGGCTGTCGCCCGCACCGCCAAACACGCGGCCATGGCACTCCTCCAGATGCGCCGTCATGAGCGCGCTGTGTTCGTGGAAGCGCGCGAGCGCCGCGTCTTCGTCCTCCGCGACCAGGCGGCTGTAGCCCGCCGCATCAGCTGCGAGGATGGTGACCAGCCTGCGTTCCATGTTCATACCTCCGGAACTCTCTTAGCGCCAATCGCTGCGCTGGGGAAGTGAACGAGATCACTATTGGGCGTTGGCGGCGGTGATGCCCGTTAACCATGCCGCCAGGCGGCAGCGCGTCCCGACGCCGAGGCGACGATCCGCCCGATCAGCTCAACGTAGGGGACGCCCGTCAACCGGCCAAGGATCACGAGATCGGATTCCGTCGGGTTGAGGCCGGCCAGGGGATTGACTTCGAGAAAATTCAAGCCCCCCGCCGCATCGCAGCGCAGGTCGACCCGCCCCGCATCGCGGCAGCCGAGGCCCCGCCATACGTCGAGCGCCATTTGCGCGGCCGCGGCGCCCGCGGCATCGTCGGCGAGGCTGAAGCGCACCCGCCGCTCGTAATATTTCTTGTTGTCGTACGAGTAGATCTCGGGTTCGGCGTCTTCCCGCAGCTCAATCTCCATCACGCCAAGCACATGGGAGGATGAGCCCGTGCCAAGCACGCCAACAGTGAATTCACGCCCGGGCAGGAATGTCTCGACCAGCACCGGCTGGCGAAAGCGCGCCAGAAGCCGCTTGCAGCATGACCGCAGTTCGGACCCGTCGTGGACCTTCGACGCCGTGCCAATTCCCTTGCTTGTCCCTTCGGCGATGGGCTTCACGAACAGCGGGAACGCAAGCGCCACGTCATCGAGGTCCGCAAGGACCTCGATGATCTTGAAATCCGGCGTGGCAATCCCCTGGCCGCGGACGGCATGTTTTGCCATGCCTTTGTGCAACGTGAGAGACAAAGTGAGCGGGCCGGAAAACGTGTATGGAATTTCATGGGCGTCCAGCAGCGCCGGCACCAGCGCTTGCCTGCCGAAACCATGCATTCCTTCGGCAATGTTGAAGACCAGGTCCCAGCGGTCGCCCTGGTCCAGGCGGTGGATGAGGACGCGCGCGCGGCCAATGCGGTCCGTCGCGTGGCCAAGCGAGCGGAGGGCGTGCTCGATGGCTGCGATCGTCTTGATATCGTCGAACTCGGCGGTTTCCTCTTCGTCATACCCTTCGCGCGCATAGTCTTCGCGAAGGTCGTATGTGATGCCAATCATCATGCTTGGACCGCCGCGTTTGCAAAGGATCGCTGGGAGTTGGGCCTAGGATGCATAGGTAAGCATATATGCAAATTGATGCGCGAGGCAAATGTGCGAGTTGTGGGGGCTGGTACTTATGGAATTGAGCGCCCCCCGCCCTTGAACCCTCCTTGCAAGGGGAGGAAAAACTGCTGCTACCGCACCAATTTCATCACTTTCCTTTTCCCCGCGACCGCATATGATAACGGAAAAGGGATGAGGGCTTGAGCGTTATGTCCACTGATTGGATGGTGAGTTTTGCCAAGGTTCAAAAGAGCTATGACGGCGAAACGCTGGTTGTCAAAGACCTGAACCTTGACATTGCCAAGGGCGAGTTCCTGACCATGCTCGGCCCCTCGGGTTCTGGCAAGACCACAACGCTGATGATGCTTGCAGGCTTTGAGCCCGCCACCCACGGCGAAATTTATGTGAAGGGCGTTCCCATCAACAACACCCCGCCCCACAGGCGCGGCATTGGCATGGTGTTCCAGAACTATGCGCTGTTTCCCCACATGACCGTGGCTGAAAACCTCGCCTTCCCCCTGCAGGTGCGCAACATGGGCAAGGCCGAGATCGAAGACCGCGTGAAGAAAATCCTCAAGCTGGTGGAATTGCCGGGCATGGCCAACCGCAGGCCGGGCCAGCTTTCCGGCGGCCAGCAGCAACGCATCGCCGTTGCCCGCGCCCTGGTGTTTGAACCCGATCTCGTATTGATGGATGAACCTCTCGGCGCGCTGGACAAGCAACTGCGCGAACAGATGCAATATGAAATCAAGCATATCCATGAGCGGTTGGGGGTCACCATTGTTTATGTGACGCACGACCAATCGGAAGCGCTTACCATGTCCAATCGCATCGCCGTGTTCAATGACGGCGTGGTGCAACAATTGTCATCACCCGATGAGCTTTATGAACGGCCGCAGAATTCTTTCGTGGCGCAGTTCATTGGCGAGAACAACAAACTGAAAGGTAATGTGCTTGAAGTAGGCAGGGACAAGGTTGCCACCGTTAAACTGGATAGTGATGACGTGGTGCGGGCGCTGGCCGTGAATGTTGTCAACAAGGGTGACCGCACGCTTCTCTCGATCCGGCCAGAGCGCGTTGAAATAAATCCGCTGGCCAAGAATGTGGACGTCCTGCTCAAGGGCAGGATTGCCGAGCTGATCTATTTGGGCGATCATATCCGTGCACGGCTTGAAGTGGCCGGTCACAATAATTTCATTGTGAAAGTGCCAAACAAGGCGCGCAATGATGGTATTGTGGAAGGCAAGAGTGTTAATGTAGGCTGGTCCGTGAAGGACTGCCGTGCTTTGGATTACATCGACCTGCACCATTAAAAGGAGGCGGCACCCCATGCAACGCGCCACGAATTGGAAAATGCGTGTTGTTGCCGGAGTGGCTTTCCTTTTCGCCCAGATTTTCTCCGCGAGTTACATCCACGCTGAAAATGATGAAGTTGATCTGGCGCTGGTGCTGGCCGTTGATTGCTCTTTCAGTGTTGATGAAGGCGAGTTTGAACTGCAAATGGTGGGGTTGGGCCAGGCCTTTCAGCGCGCCGAGATAAAAGCCGCCATCGCGCAGGGAAACCTCCAGCGCATTGCGGTGAGCGTGGTGCAATGGTCGGATGCCGCAAGCCAAACCGTGGCGCTGCCCTGGACGATCATTGCAGGTGATGCGGATGCCGATGAGTTTGGCGAAATCCTGAAAAACACGCCGCGGCGCCTGGCCCAGGGCGGCACCTCAATCTCCAGCGCTCTGCTGTTTTCAGCAGCGGCTTTGGAGAACGCCCCCAGCAGCACGCGCCGCGTGATTGATATTTCATCGGATGGGCGCAACAACATTGGCGTTCCCGTCAACCCGGTGCGCGACCGGCTGGTGTCCCAGGGCATCACCATCAATGCGCTGGCCATCATGAATGAATGGCCCACCCTTGATCTGTATTTTCAGAACCAGGTGGTGGGCGGGCCTTCGCATTTCGTGATCCCTGCCAATGATTACCAAGCCTATGCCGACGCGATTTACATGAAGCTGCTGCGGGAAATAACCGGCCCCGGCGTTTCATGATGGCATGGTGAGAAAGCCTCACGCTTGACGATGATTTGCCAGCGCCATAAGCGTCTGCCCCATGCAAAATTTCACCCTTTCCCGACTTCCTGAAATCGTTTTTGGCGCTGGCAGCTTGTCGGATCTTGCTTCAAAAGTCGAACAGCTTGCGGGCAAGCAAGCCCGCGTACTGCTGGTGGCGGATCCGGTGCTGGCCAGTCTTGGCATAACGGCGCGGGCCTTGAAAATTTTGGGAGGTGCTGGAATTGCGGCCGTGGTTTTTGATGGCCTGAAAGGCGAGCCGAAAGCTGAAACAATTGATGCGGCATCAAGCCTTGCAATCAAATCCAAATCAAATGTGGTGGTGGGCCTGGGCGGCGGTTCGGCGTTGGACACGGCAAA
>CAVXPO010000002.1:0-51466 GCA_963763635.1 uncultured Alphaproteobacteria bacterium | reverse complement strand
GATCGCCAGGAACGCCGTAGCTCGGCGCGTGGGTTGGATCGATGGCGCGCTGCAGGTAGGCGCCCATCTGCGGTTTGTAGTCTTCCCATAATTTGCGAAGGACCGTAATGGGCCTCTCATCATCCCAATCGACGCGCAGGTTGACGAGGGGGAATGCCTCGCTGTGATAGACGATGAGTGCCGCCGAATGAACCGCGCCTTCCTCGCCGCCGGACGCCAATCCGGCTTCGAGCGAACGCAACAAGCGTTCCGCCAAATGCTGACCGGCATTTGCCGCAAACGCCGCCGTCATGGCATCAGGCAGGCCCGATGATTTGAGCAAGTTGCCCGCCGCCACGCAATCCGTTTTTTCTGAAACGCCGTGCAGCCCGAGTATATGTTTTCCGGACCAGCTTGCGGAGCTGCCGTTTTTATCCACCGCGGTGAGCTGGCGGTATTCGATGTGCGGGCGATCACGGATTATTGAATCAATTGAATCCCTTGCGCTCAAGCCTTGCGACATCAGGTCAAGCAGCATCGGCCCCAGATTTGGGTCTGTCACATTCTGTGTGGCAACGGCGCCAACGCCGCTACGCGCATGGGGGCAGCGCGCGCCCACGGCGATGGATGATGTTGTGATCGCAACACCAAAAGCACCTGATTTTGCGCAGCGGCCTGCAATGGAGAATGTCATGCCATCAATCCGGAATGACGGCGGTGACTTCGATTTCAACCAGCCATTCGGGCCGCGCCAGCGCCGTGATCACCAGGCCCGTTGAACAGGGAAAGACGCCTTTCAGCCACTTGCCCATTTCGCGGTAGACATCCTGCCGGTAGCGCACGTCGGTCAAATACACCACGATGCGGCAGATGTGGTCCATGTGGCCGCCGGATTCTTCCATCAGCAGTTTTATGTTGGCCATGGTCTTGGCGGTTTGGGCCGTAGCGTCACCCACATGGAGAGATTCACGCGAATCCAGGTCCTGCGAAACCTGCCCACGCACAAACACCATCGTTCCCTTCGCAACGACCGCCTGGCAAAGGTCGTTATCAAGCTTCTGTTCCGGGTAAGTTTCCTTCGTGTTGAAAGGGCGGATACGCTTGTGTGCGGTCATTACTCTGCTGCCATTTTTTGTTTGCCCCAAATGCGGGAACTCATCCCACCAGCCTTCTGGGCAAATTTCAAGGTGCTGTTCCAATCGAAGTTGCGATAGACGGCAGCAGACTGCGCGAAGGGCGGGGCTTGCGCGAAAAGCTGGAACGTCAAACGGTGACCGGCATAATCCGAGTTCAGCAGATCGCGTGCCAATACCAGCAGCCTGCGGCGGTCATCGGCAATCCATTCGTCATTGATAGTGTAATATTTATCCATCCACTTCTTGGTTTCAGGATGTTCGAAAACGGCCGCATCGGGCGTTACGCAAATCTGGCCGCCGCAAAGCTCGCGGGCGATATGCATCATCTTCGGCAGGTTATTCAGCGCATGGCAACGGCCAGACATCAACAACGATTGGTTGGGCATGAGCAATCCATTTGGGCTCTGCTCCCCCATAACGATGGATGCCGTGAGATGGGCATTGATGCCTTCGCGCCAGACAGCAAGTTCAGATAGTTTTTCCTGCACTGCCTGCTGTTTTTCAAGGCCGGTCTGCTTGGCATTCCACAGCGCCGCACCGATGATGAGATCAGCATAGGAAAGGGTGCGCTGCACGAAGGGGAAAGCGGAATAGCGGTGCAGCGTCTGGCGAATGAAGGCGGCGGCGCGGGTGTGCTGATAGAACAGGATATCTTCCCACGGGATCAACACGTTATCGAGAATGACGATGGTGTCCACCTCGTCAAACTTGTTGGAAAGCGGATAGTCGCGCTCCGGCGCCCGGCCCGTAAAACCTGTGCGGCAGATGTGTTTCACACCCGGCGCATTCATTTTAACGATACAGCCCAAAGCATACTCAGAAAGTTTGGCATCCCCCCAGTTCGCAATTGTCGGCTTCAAAAACGCCTGATTGGCGTAAGCCGCGGCGGTTTCGTATTTCGCGCCCCGAATGACGATGCCGGCATCGGTTTCCTTGACCACATGCACCAGCATGTCGGGGTCCTGGTCCTGCGGCGGCTTTGAGCGGTCGCCCTTGGGATCGGTATTGGCGGACACATGGAAGGGGTCAAGCGCTATGGATTCATTGATATGGCGCTCAATGTTGGCGGCAAAGCGCGGGTCGATTTCATTGAGGATATCCTTGCCATCCCACAGGGACCACATTTCTCCCACGGTTTCATCGCCCATGCGGGTGACAACGCCGCCCACATCATACATCACGGCATCAACGGCGTTGCGCTTGTCGTGCCAATCCTTCTGCTCTTTCGGCAGGCGGTTGCCAATGGCGAAGCGCTCGCCCTTTTCTTCATAGGTCATCAACTCGCGTGTGGCCGCATCATGCTGCATGTCGTAAATGCGGGCGCGGATATCCACCACGGGCTTGAACATGGGATGGCGGGTCACATCCTTGACGCGCTCGCCATTGATCCACACCTCGCGGCCATCGCGCAGGGACTCGCGGTATTGCTCTCCGGTTCTGATCATTTCAATTCCTCACAATTGGGCGACGCGGCCAAAGGCGCGGTTGCAGTAAACCAAAGGTTCCGCGCTGTTGCGCCTGGCGTTGATAACGCGACCGATGAAAATGCGGTGGGATCCGGCATCCTGGGAACATTCGATTTCGCATTCGAAGGTAGCTGTTGCATCATTGAGAACCGGCATTCCGGCCTCGCCCCGCTCCCAGTCATGGCGCGAGAAGTCGTAAGCGTTGCCATCCTTCGGACGGCCTGCGAAAATTTCAGCCACATCCTGGTTGGTGGAGCCCAGCAAATTCACGGCAAAGCGGCCATTTTTTATCATTGCCGCAACGGCTGGGCTTTTGCGGTTCACACAGGCCAAAAGCATCGGCGGATCAGCGGAGACGGATGACACCGCGCTGACGGTAAGGCCAAACTTGCCCGCGAGACCCTCGGTCGTGACCACCGAAACGCCCGTAGCGGCGGCTCCCATGGCGGCGATGAAATTGCTTGTGGCTTCTTGGGCTTGCATGACGATTCTCCAGGCTTGAAGTTTGCAACCTTTACATGCCACTGAAATTAGATTAGAAAAAATAGATAATATCTTGATGAAAGATAGAAAAAATCTATGCTAAGATTTACCCTCCGCCAGGTGGAATATGCCCTTGCCATCGCCGAGCATGGCTCACTCGCGGGTGCAGCACAAAACCTGGGGGTAGCCCAACCTTCGCTCTCGGCCTCGCTTCAAAAGCTAGAAGAGCAATTGGGCTTGCAGCTCTTCATTCGCCACCACGCGCAAGGCGTTACACCATCGCCGCAGGGCCGCAGGTTTCTCAACGAGGCCCGGAGCCTCATTGCCCATGGGCGGGATTTTCAACGCAGCTCCGGGGATGCGGGAGAATTGGTGGAAGGCGAGCTGACCCTAGGCAGCTTCATGACGATTGCCCCGATCTATGCGCCAAAGCTTATCGCCAGCTTTCAAAAGCAATTTCCCCAGGCGCGACTGCGTTTGGAGGATGGCGTTCAGGACGAGCTTATTGCGGGCCTGCGAACGGGACGATTTGATCTTGCCCTGCTCTACAAGCTTGATATGCCGGATGATTTGAAAGTGACTGAGCTTGCAGCTGTTAAGCCCTATGTTTTGTTGAATGCAAAACATCAGCTGGCAGGCAAAAAGCGAATTTCGCTGCATGATTTAACAGGTGATCCGCTCATCCTTCTCGATATTCTCCCAAGCCGCACCTATTTTACACGGCTGCTGGAAAGCCAGGGGATTACGCCGAAAGTCAGCTTTACGTCGCCCTCACTCGAATTGGTGCGTGGGCTTGTCGGGCAAGGACTGGGGTACTCGCTGCTGATAACAAGGCCCCATGGCGACCATGCCTATGATGGCGAAGCGCTCGTCATTCGTCCAATCGTTGAAGAGGTTGAGGACGGCGTTATTGCCATCGCCGCATTGAAAAACCTGCGGCCCACGCGGCTGATCTCGACCTTCGAAGAATTCTGTGTCAGCTTCTTCAAGAAAACTCATCCCTAGAGAATCTAAATTCCATGACACAACCCCACGCCACGATTATCGGCGCCGGAATCATCGGCATTTCAACCGCCGCGTTTTTGCAGCGCGCGGGATTTCGCGTTACCGTCATTGACCGCCTGCCGCCGGGCGAGGGCTGCTCTTTCGGCAATGCGGGCGGTTTGGCCTTTGCGGAAATCATGCCCACCATTCACCCCCGCATTTTCAGCAAAATTCCGGGCTGGCTGCTGAACCCCCTGGGGCCGCTCACGATCAGGTGGTCATACCTGCCCAAAGCCTTGCCATGGTTTATGGCGGCGGCAAGAAATGGGCTGCCCGGCCGGGTAAAGGCCATTACATCGGCGCGGGCTGATCTGGGCATGCGCGTCATCAGTGACTTTGAAACCCTGCTCAAAGCGGCTGGCCATATAATCTTATGGTTTATCGCGAAACCTTGCGGTTGTTCGATACGGCGCAGCAATTCAACGGCGAGGCGGAAGAGCGTGCCATCAAGAAAAGACATGGCTTCGAATGCCAGACTTTTTCAGGCGATGAATGCCGCGAAATGGAACCGGCGATATCCAGCCACATCAGCCATGGCGCCTTCCACGGCGGTTGGTATTTTGTCAAAAACCCGGAACGGGTTGTGAAAAGCCTGGCTGAACAGGTTGTGCGCGATGGCGGCGAGATTATTGCCGATGATGTCGAGAAGATCGAGAGTGAAGGCGGTGCTGCCAAATCCCTCAACTTGCAATCGGGCAAAAGGATTGCGCTTGATCGGCTCGTCATTTGCGCGGGCGCCTACTCGCATCTCCTGGCCAAGCAGCTTGGGGAGAAAGTCTTGCTGGAGGCCGAGCGTGGCTATCATATGGTTTTGCCAAATTCCGGCATCGCGCTTTCGCGCTCGCTTACCTATGCCCGCACGCCGGCGGCGGCAACGCCCATGGATATGGGGCTCAGGCTGGCAGGCACCGATGAATTTGCAGGCCTGGATGCGGCGCCAAACTGGAAGCGTGCCGACGCGTTATGGCAAATATTCAAGAAGGTGTTGCCTGCCCTCAATGAGCCGGATGCGGCGACAACCCGGTGGATGGGGCGCAGGCCTGGCACACCGGATTCGCTACCCGTCATCGGCCCGTCGAAGACCACCTCAAATGTGTGGTATGGATTTGGCCATGGCCATATGGGGCTAACCTGGGGGCCGACGACAGGCCGCTTGTTGAGCGAGCTGATGAGCGGCAACAGGAGCAATATCAATCTCACGGCCTTTCGCGTTGACCGCTTTTGATTGGACAAGGCATGACACCTGAGACACCTCCGACGATCCTGCTCAGCGACTATCAACCAACTCCCTATTCAGTTGCCAGCCTGTTCCTGGATTTCCATTTGGAGCCGCAATTAACGCGGGTGAAATCACGCATTCATCTCACGGCAAAACCGGGGATGGCCGGGGCTGCCTTGGTTCTGGGCGGCGAGAAGATAAAGCTCGCAGGCGTTAGCGTTGAAGGCCACGCTCTTACGGCAACGGATTATTCGCTGGATGAAAGCAGCCTGACGATCCCTGCCCCACCTGCCTCCCCCTTCGTTCTGGAAATTGAGACCGAATGTGATCCCAAAGGCAACACCGAACTTTCCGGCCTTTACCAATCCAACGGCATGTATTGCACCCAGTGCGAGGCGGAAGGTTTCCGCCGCATCACCTATTTCTATGATCGGCCCGATGTGATGGCTGTTTATACGGTGCGCATTGAGGCTTCAAAATCCGCCTGCCCGATCCTGCTGTCCAATGGCAATTGGAAGGAGGCAGGTGATGTTGCCGGCACCGATCGGCACTTCGCGGTGTGGCACGATCCGCATCCCAAGCCTTCATACCTGTTCGCGCTTGTTGCCGGTGATCTGGCCGGCGTGCATGACAGTTTCACCACCCTGTCCGGCCGGAAAGTCCAGCTTGGCATTTATGTCGAGAAGGGCAAGGAGGACCGCTGCGCCTGGGCGATGGAGTCGCTCAAGAGCTCCATGCGCTGGGACGAGACAGCTTTTGGCCGCGAATATGATCTCGAAGTTTTCAACATCGTTGCGGTCTCGGATTTCAACATGGGGGCGATGGAGAACAAGGGCCTCAATATTTTCAATGACAAATATATCCTGGCCTTGCCCGAGACTGCAACCGACACGGACTATATCAATATCGAAGCCATCATCGCCCATGAATATTTCCATAACTGGACGGGCAACCGCATCACCTGCCGGGACTGGTTTCAGCTCTGCCTGAAGGAAGGCCTCACCGTATTCCGTGACCAGGAATTTTCATCGGACTTGCGCTCACGGGCTGTCAAGCGCATCGCCGATGTGAAGACGTTGCGGGCGCGGCAATTTCCGGAAGACGCAGGGCCCCTGTCGCATCCCGCGCGGCCCAACTCCTATATCGAGATCAATAATTTTTACACGGCGACCGTCTATGAGAAGGGCGCCGAGATTTGCCGCATGATGAAAACACTCATCGGTGAAGTGACGTTCCGCAAGGCCATGGATATCTACTTCGAACGCCATGATGGCGAGGCGGCAACGGTTGAGAATTTCGTTGCCTGCATGGCGGACGCGTCGGGACGCGATCTCACGCAGTTTTTCAAATGGTATGAGCAGGCTGGAACGCCCCGTGTTGCGGTCACAACGAACTATGATGCAAAGGCAAAAACATTTGACCTCAAGCTTTCACAAAAGACATTCCCGACACCCGGCCAACCAGAAAAACAGGCGATGCATATTCCCTTCAACCTCGGGCTTGTCGGGCCAGATGGCAGCGATATGGCGCTGGACCTTGAAGGTGTTGGCGCGCTGAACACGCCCCTGCTTGAACTGACTGGTGAAAAACAAATATTTCGCTTCCGAAACATTCTTAAAAAGCCTGTATTATCGCTGAATCGTGGCTTCTCGGCACCGGTGATTGTGGAAGCTGATGCATCGCCTGATGACCAGCTATTTCTGATGGGAAACGACAGGGATAGTTTCAACCGATGGGAAGCGAACCAAAGCCTTGCGAAAAATTTGATCCTCGATGGCGTTGACGGCACCCAGCCCGACAGTGCGGGATTTGCGGCTGCCCTTGAGAAAACACTTACCGACAAAACACTGGATTCAGCTTTCAAGGCGCTGATGCTGGGATTACCAACGGAGGCAGATATCGCATCAGCGATCGGGCGCGATGTTGATACGGACAGGGTCTTTGCCGCCCGCGAACACGTGCGCCGGCAGCTTGGCCTGACGCTGGAAAATACATTGCTTTCGGTCTGGTTTGAAACCGCGGAAACAGGCGCTTATTCACCCACACCCGAAAACACCGGCCGCAGATCCTTGCGCTTTGCCGCGTTGGGCCTTCTCGCCGCCGCCAATCCCCGGAAGTGCATCGAGCTTGCCGTTCGAGAATTAGCCAATGCCCGCGACATGACGACGGAGATTGGCGCGCTGACGGCGATGCTTGGTGTTGATGCGCCGGAGACCCGCAATGAACTCGATAATTTCTATGCGCGTCACGCGGCGGATCATCTGCTGGTTGACAAGTGGTTCGGGCTTAACGCACAAATTCCCGGCGCTGGCGCCGCTGCCAGAATTGAAAAACTCATGGCCCATCCCGCCTTCCGGCTGAATACGCCAAACCGGGTTTATGCCCTTATCGGTGGCTTCACCACATTGAATCCTGCCGGATTTAACGCAGTGGATGGGGAGGGATATCGAATCGTAGCCGAAACGATCTTGCGGCTTGACGCCATTAATCCGCAGGTCGCAGCCCGCATAACGACCGGTTTTCGCAGCTGGGGGCTGATGAATGAGGCCCGCAGAATGGCCGCAACGGCACAATTGCAGCGCATTGTAACGGCACCAAACCTGTCGCGCGATACCTTTGAAATTGCATCCCGAACGCTCAAGATTTAGCTTCATAAACCGCGCGCAATGATTCATAGCTGGACAAGTTGTTTCGTTTACGAATCAATGGGGCAAATTGATTTGGGTTGGCCGGCCCAGTTCGTATCAGTTGCCGTGGGGCGCGGCTTCGACAGAAAAGGCATCATTTTGGGCAAGGCGCAAATAGGTGAGCTGTTTTTCAAGGAGCGAGCGCTGCGCCTGCCTTCGCCGCTGCCTGAAAAGTGGCGCATCATTATTTCCGAAAGATCGCTGCGCCGATTGATCACCACGCTTACTGTTCTCTTCTTGCTGGCGCTCAGTTTCTCGTTGCTTTCACAGTTGATGCTCAGCCGCAGTGGCCACTTGTCGGAACAGAACCGGCTTTCCGTTCTTCATGCCCAAATTGCCACCCTGAATATCATCACCACACTGTCAGCCGATGTGGCGAGCGGCCAAACCGTGCGCCCCCTGAATTCAGAGTTACTGTCCTCGGCCCTTGCTGACGGGGCGCTTGCCGAAGACCGCATCTTCACGCTGGTCGATAATTTTGGCCAGGTCCTGGCAACCGCTCCTGTCTCTTCGCAATTTTCCGGCAAGAGTATTATAGACATTTTAGGTCCGAAGTTTGTAACCGATACGGACTTCAATGCGCAAACAATGCGCCCTTTCATTCTGGCGAGTGGCGAAAATGCCTATGTGACGGCGCGCGAGCTGGGCAATTTTCCCGGCAGCCTCATCGTGATTCAAAAGCGGTCAAATCTTCTGGCCCAGTGGTGGACGGGTGTTACCCGCCTTGCGGTCCTGTTCGTGGTCACGCTGCTGGTGCTGGCCATGCTGGCCGGCGCGTTTCATTGGCAGGCTGCAAAGGCCGCCGAAGCTGACGCCGTGCTTTCCATTGCGACGGAGCGATTGGACAAGGCGCTTGATCGCAGCAACTGCGGCATGTGGGATTGGAACCTGCCGGAGGGAACAATCTTCTGGTCGAAATCCATGTTTGAAATTTTGGGCATGGTTCCCAAGGGTGAGCTCTTGAGCTTCGGCGAGGTTTCAGAGCGCCTGCACCCTGAAAACTCAAACATCGAACAAATGGTTGAAGAGCTGTTGCGCGGCCAGCGCACCGTGTTCAACCGCGAGTTCCGCATGCGCCATGAAAATGGCCATTGGGTATGGCTGCGCGCTCGTGCCGCCCTGGCGCCGGGCGAGCAACCGGACTCGCCGCATCTGATCGGCATCGTCTTTGACATTACGGCCCAGAAGCAAAACGACAAACTGAGCCAGGATGCCGAGCTCCGCCTCAAGGACGCCATCGAAAACATTTCCGAAGCCTTCGTGCTGTGGGATACGGAAAACCGGCTGGTGCTTTGCAATTCAAAATACCAGCAGTTCCATTCCCTGCCCGCGTCTTCGTGTGTTCCCGGAACACCCTACGCCATCGTCACCAAATCGGCGAAGGAGCCCATCGTTCGCCAGTATGTGCCGACCGGTGGCACCGACCCCTTGGATGGAAAATCGCTGGAAGTGCAGCTCGGTGACGGGCGCTGGCTGCAGATCAACGAACGCCGCACGCAAGACGGCGGGTTTGTTTCAGTGGGAACCGACATTACGGCGCTCAA
The DNA here is from genome assembly GCA_963763635.1 of uncultured Alphaproteobacteria bacterium. Taxonomy (GTDB): domain Bacteria; phylum Pseudomonadota; class Alphaproteobacteria; order Rhizobiales; family Aestuariivirgaceae; genus Aestuariivirga. The sequence goes on along the minus strand of CAVXPO010000002.1, from coordinate 41,908 downwards.
GAAACAGGAAGAGCGCCTGCTGCATTCCGAGCGCACCTTGATGATGACGGTGCGTGATTTACAGAAAGAAAGGTTGCTGGCCGACCAGCAATCCCAGCGCCTGGCTGATCTTGCCGACAAGTACGCGCGGGAAAAGACCCGGGCAGAAACCGCCAACCGTTCCAAATCGGAATTCCTGGCCAACATGAGCCACGAACTTCGCACCCCCCTGAACGCCATCATCGGCTTCAGCGAAGTGATGCAGGAGCAGATGTTTGGCCCCATGGGTTCGAACAAATACACCGAATACTCCCATGACATTCACAGAAGCGGCCAATTCCTGCTGGACGTGATCAACGACATTCTCGACATGTCGAAAATCGAAGCCGGCCGCATGGAATTGGAACTCACGACCGTTGCATTGCCTTCCGTGATCGAAGACGTCATGCGTTTCATCGGCCCCCGCGCGATGGAAGGCCGGGTGGACATTGTTCTTGATTTGCCGAAGAAGTGTGAAATCGTGGCCGATAAACGCGCGCTGAAGCAGGTGTTCATCAACCTGCTTTCCAATGCGGTTAAATTCACGCATGAAGGCGGAAAGGTCAAAGTCAAAATAGAAAAAACTTCCAGCGGCGCCAACGTCATCATTGCGGATACGGGCATTGGCATTCCGGGCAATGACATTGAGAAACTCGGCCGGCCTTTTGAGCAGGTTGAAAACCAGTTCACCAAAAGCAAGGGCGGCTCTGGCCTTGGCCTTGCGATCTCCAAATCGCTGGTTGATCTGCACAATGGCAAGCTGACGATCGCAAGCGTTGTCGGTGTGGGAACAACGGTCAGCGTGATGCTTAGGAGTTCGCCGGAAGCACTTTCAAAATCAGCGTAGCTGCTTCTTCTTGCCCCGCGCTTTGCTGGCCCGCTCGTTGATACTGTCCGCCAGAATCCGGCGTTCTTCGGGAGTCAACACCGCCAGAATATCCAATGTTGCATTTCCGCCCCTGAGCGCCAGCTTGCCGTTTCGATCGGCAAATTCATTGATGACGACTTTCACTTTTTCAACATCATAGGGCTCGTTCACAATTGCTTCGGCAAGTTTGGCGGCAACGGCTTCCGAGGCTTCCCGGTCTTCGCGGAAGTTAGGCCGGTATTGCTTCAGGATATCCAGCATGACTTTCCGCCTCTCACGGGGAATTTCCGCAAAGAAACGCCGGGGAATAAGCTGCGTATAGCTTGCCCCCATGAAACGTTCCGGCCCATCACGGGTTGCGAGGCGCGCCACTACCGCACCGCCGACCAGAAGATTTAAGGCAAGAGAAGCAACGAGCAACGCCGTCCACCATTTTGAGCCACGCGCGGGCAGATATTGCCGCTTGGATCCGGTTACCTCGTCACTCATGTCACGTTACCTTCCGCATAGCTTTCCGCTTCATCAACGCCGCTGGAAAGTCCATCGTCGCCGGAATCCGCCAAGGTCTCGCCCACAATGGCGTCTGGCATCAGGTTATCCAGTGTGCCTTGGGTTCCGAGAAAAATGCCAAGCGCCAATGAGGCTGCCAGCGGCAGGCCAACCAGCCACGGCTGCAACCGGGCTCTCGGTTTGAACGCCACCACATTTGATTGTTGCGGGGTGCTGCGAATAATGCCTATCAAACGCTCTTCCGCGCTATCCGGCACCTGGGGATCGCTTGCGCGCTTCAACAACCTGTCGAACGCCTTGTCCATGTCATTACTATCAAACTTTTCCATATTTCACCTTCATCCGGTTTTTGAAACCAGTTCTTCCAACAGGCCCCGCCAATCGTCAGCGAGGCTTTCCTTCAATGCACGGCGACCGCGTGACAACAACGATTCAATCGCGTCGACGGAAATTTCCATGGCAGAAGCGGCAGCGATATTGCTCATGCCCTCAAAGTAGACCAGCGCCAGCGCCAGCTTTTGCCTTTCGGGAAGTTTTGCAATCGCCTGGTCCACGCGTGCCGTTGCCGCGCGCGCATCCAATTCGGCACCCGTCACCTGGCTTGGATCCTGTATCTCCCCGATCGCGTCCAGATCCGTGGTGGGTTTTCGCCGCAGCCGGTCTATAGCGAGGTTTGATGCCACCCGCATGAGCCAACCCTTGAGGGCTTTTGCCTCGCGCACCTGCGCCGGGTTCTGCCAGAGTTTCACAAAGGCCTCTTGGGCAATATCTTCAGTTTCAGCATTACCGTTCATCATGCGCCAAACCATGCGGTAAACCGGCTTGTAATAGCGCTGAACAAGTTCGGCGAAGGCCGATGAATCACGGCGAGCAGATGCATCAAGCAAATCCGCATCGCTCGCCGTCTCCAAAGCCGTCATACCTTCGCCTTCACGTCACGCACTTTCTCCAGGTCGGCTAGTTGGCCGATGCAATGCCGATAGCTTTACGCCATTTGGCGAGTTTGAAAACACCTGCTTCGGCAAATGAAACGGCACCATCCTTGTCCGTATCAGCACCCTGCACCATGGCTTCCACATATTTTCCGAGTTCGGCGCGGGTGATGCTACCACTCTTGTCGGCGTCCATATTGCCCAAAATCCGGTTGCGGCGGCGTTCCAATGCGGCCTGCAGGGAGGCATCAATTTCAGCCGCGGTTACAACCTCATCCCTGTTGCCATCGATGATGAGAAACCGCTTTTCGGCAATTGGCGTGAATTCGACAAGGCTGATTTTCCCGTCCTTGTTGGCATCAAGGCGGTCAAAGGTTTTTTGGGCTTTGGGCAAATAGGGTTCGCTGGCGAAAGCGATGCCACTCGCCACAATTCCGGATATGACGAGGACGAAACCTATGGTTTTCTTGGACATTTTTCTCTCCTTGGGTTTTAGGAAACGATGCTTCCTGAAGCCAAGACGCCCATTGCCAAGGTTTTCCGTCGCTAAACCAAGGGTCCAATGATCTGGCTGAAAATGGCTGTCACGCGGGCCTGGGTGTCCACCAGCAGGGATTCAGCGGATTTGATATCTGGCACAATGGCAGCCCGCGCCACAATCTGGTTCAGCCCGGCAGGCGATTTGGCGGGATCATAGGCATCCCTGACGCAGAGGCGCAAAACCTGGGTTATACGGTGATACAACAGGCAGGCGTCCTTGAGTTCATGGGCGGTCGCGGTATCTGTCAGCCCGGCACTCGCCAGTTTTGTGAGGGCGGAATAGGTGTTGGTATCGAGAATTTCACGATGCAGTGCCGCGTGCACAATTTGCAGGTATTGTGCAATGAACTCCACTTCGACGAGGCCGCCCCGCGCCCGCTTTATGTCCCACAACCCCGTTGAGCCCTGCTCCTTCACCATCAATTGGCGCATTTCCAGAACGTCGCGGCGGATGGCTCCCTCATTTCTCCTGGCACAGAGGCTGGTTGAGATTGCCCGCGTTATTTTTCGTGCAAGTTCCGGGTCGCCGCTCACCACGCGCGCCCGTGTCAGTGCCAGTTTCTCCCAAGTCCAGGCAGAATCCTGCTGATAGTTTTGGAAACTTTCGAAACTGGTGGCCACAGGCCCTTTGTTTCCTGAAGGGCGCAATCGCATGTCCACCTCGAACAAGACACCCTCACTGGTGGGCGCCGTAATCGACGTAATCAACCGGTGCGTAAGGCGGGTAAAATACTGGTTCGTGCCCAACGGCTTTTCGCCATCGGAAAGCTCCATCCCTTGAGCGTTTTCGTAGATCAACATCAAATCAAGATCAGACGCCGCCGTCATTTCGCGGCCACCCATTTTTCCCATCGCAACAATGCAGCTTCGCCCGCCCGCCACGTTTCCATGTCTAAACCGCATCTCGCGTTGAACAGCACGGTGCAGGCGTTGCAATAGCAGCTCAGCAATCGACGAGAAGGCGGTGCCAGCTTCCACGGCACTCACAGTTTCTGAAAGTACCCGAACCCCCACCCGAAACATCTGTTCGCGGCCAATAATGCGCACGCGGTCCACAACTTCGTCCAGCGGTGTGGCTTCAGGGATGATTGCATTGATCGCCGCAAGAATGTCTTCCGCGCGCGGCAAGGCGCCGAAGAAACCGGGGTCGAGAACGGCGTCCAACACACGCGGCCTTGCGCTTAGCTGTTCGGCAAGCCGCGGCGCTGTTCCGAGAATTGTTGCGATAAGATCGAGCAGGTTGGGGTTGGCTTTCAACATCGAGAAGAGTTGAACGCCGGCAGGCAGCCCCGCGATAAAGCGATCGAACGCAAGGAAGGCCGCATCCGCATCGCCGCTGCGCGCGAGGGCAACCAGCAGCACGGGCATGAGCTCCGTCAGAAGCTCCTTGGATTTTCCGCTGCGGGTTGCCGCGTAACGGCCAAAATGCCAGCCGCGTATGGTGGCGGAAACTTCGCTTGGGGTTTTGAAACCCATGCGCAACAATGTTTCAATGGTTTCGGGATCATCTTCACCGCCGGTAAAGACAAGACTCCCCGTATCAGTGCCAAGCTCCGAGGCGCTTTCGAAAAGTGCTGCGTAATGGCTTTGCACAAGTTCAAAGATTTTGCGGAGTTCGGAACTGAATTCTTCCGCTGTCGCATAGCCGGATAGTTTAGCCAGGCTTTCAAATGCGGCTTCGTCTTGCGGCAAAGTATGGGTTTGTTCATCATTCACCATCTGGATGCGGTGCTCGATGCGGCGCAGAAAACGATAGGCCGCTTGCAAGCTGCTGGCAGCTTCCGGTGTTATCCATTGTGCCGAGGCCAAGGCGTCAAGCATTTCAAGGGTTCTGAGCCCGCGCAAGTTCGGATTTCTGCCGCCTGCAATAAGCTGCTGGGTTTGCACAAAGAATTCGATTTCACGAATGCCGCCGCGGCCCAGCTTTATGTTGTGGCCCAGCACGGCAATGGTGCCGTGGCCTTTCACCGCGTGGATTTGGCGCTTCAATGATTGCACGTCGGCAATGGCAGCAAAATCCAGATACTTGCGCCAGATATAGGGCTTCAGGCGCTGGAGAAATTCTGTGCCCAGGGCGATGTCGCCCGCCGCAGGACGCGCCTTTATCATGGCGGCGCGTTCCCAATTCTGCCCCATGCTTTCGTAATAGATGGCGGCGGCTTCCATGGAAATGGCGACCTGCGTGGCGCGCGGATCGGGGCGCAGGCGCAGGTCCACGCGGAGGCAATAACCATCCTCGGTAGTGTCCTGCAGAATATTGACGAGGCGCTTGGTGAGACGCACGAAGAATGTGGCGGGTTCGGCGCCCGCTGCAAGCGGTGCGGTTTCGGGATCGTAGAGAATGATCAGGTCAATATCGCTGGAATAGTTCAACTCATGGGCGCCGTGCTTGCCCATGGCAAGCGCCACATAGCCACTTTGATGCGACGGATCTGACGGGTCGCGGGCCGTGAATTTTCCAGCATTTTCAGCGTCTTTCAGCAGCCAATTGATTGTCACCTTTAACGCTGCGTCGGCAAAGCGTGTAAGATGCCTGGTCACCTCGTCGACTGTCCAAATTCCTCCGAGGTCCGCCAATGCGACGAGGAGCGAGGCTTTGGCTTTCGCCCGGCGAAGCAACGCCATGATTTCGGCCTGCGTCTCCACGTGCGGAAAGGCTGTGATGGACTCCAGCAAGACTTCAGGAGACTGGTTCAGAATTTCCAGCAGGAAATCCGGATTGCGCAGCATGAGATCACGTAAATAGGGAGAACCTGCGGCCACCGCCTGCAAAAAGAGTTTTTGCTCCCCGAGCTTCTGACGAAAGGAACCCGGGAGATCGTCCCAAAACCGGGTTGCAGCAGCGCCGTCACATGGTGCGGGCAATTGCTGCCGCAAGCGATCACGAAATACCCCAGTCATGGGGCAATACTAGCTTTGTAAAGTGTGAAGGGGAAGCACCAGCCTGGCGCGCAGGCCAGGCTGGTTGTCCTCAAGTTTAAGCACACCACCATGGAGCTTCATGACACCGGCGACAAGGCTTAACCCCAGGCCATTGCCGGGCTTTGAGCGGCTTGCATCAAGGCGCACGAAACGGTCCAAAACCCGCGCCTGGTCTTCTGCCGGAATGCCCTGCCCGCGATCGGCAACGGTAATGACCACGGAATTTGCTTCGCGCTTTCCTTCGATGGAAATTTTGGGGTTTGGGTCTTCCACCGTCACGCCATATTTCAGCGCGTTGTCCACCAGATTGCTCAACACCTGCGAAAGCAACTGGCGGTCGCCCAAGACATGCAAGCCGGATGCCACGGAAACCGAGAGGGTCCCGCCCTCCTCCTCGGCGATGGGCTGGTAGAATTCGGCCACATCCTCAATAATGTCGTGAACATCCATCGCCTCCAACAGCTCACGGGATTGGCCCGATTCAGCCCGAGCGATGGACAGCAGCGCGTTGAAGGTCTGGAGCAGCTTGTCAGATTCCTCGATCGTCTTGTCGAGGGCCCCCCGGTATTCAGCCTTGCTGTTGGAACGCAGCGCCGATTCAACCCGCGCGCGCAGCCGTGTCAGCGGGGTTTTCAAATCATGGGCGACGTTACTGGTTACTTCCTTCATGCCGGTCATCAATCTTTCGATCTGTTCCAGCATGTCGTTAAGCGAGCGGGCCAGCTTATCGAGTTCATCACCGGTTCCGGTTACGGGCATGCGGCCTGAAAGATTGCCGCCCCGGATTGCCTGGCTCGCATCGGTAATAGCGTCCACGCGGCGCAAGAAATTCCGGCTGGTGAGCAAACCGCCGCCAAGGCCCAATACCAGCGCAAAGCCAAGCGCGCCAAAAAGCGTGCGCCTGATAATATCGCGGAACTGCCGCAATTCCTGAACATCGCGGCCCACAATCAGTTCATAGTTTCCCTCAAGATCGGCATGGAACGCACGGGCCGAGCGGCGCTGCTTGATTTCACCCACCTGGATATCAAGCGGTAAATCTATCCAGCCCGATTCATCAATCATATTGGGGGGCACGGATTCCAGATTTCCGGCAACCCGAATGCCGCTCTCGTTGGCGAGCAAATAAATGCCGCCGCCGCGCTCAGCACTGCGCCGCTTGATGGTATCAGCGATGCCACGCAAGCCCAATAAGCGGTATTGGTCGGCCAAGGCCTGCACTTCTGCGCGGATGGTGGCATCGGTCTGCCGCTCGAGAAGGCCTGCAGTGTTCCAGAAAACGTAAGCAAGGATTGCGCCAACAGAGAACGCGAAAACCAATAGATAGATGGCCGCCAGCCGAAAAGTCGATGTCTTTAGTATCTTCGAATTAAACTGCACGTATCATGTATCCGGCTCCACGCACGGTCTGAAGAATTGGCTCGTCAAAACCCTTGTCGATCTTGGACCTCAGCCTTGATACATGCACATCTATCACGTTTGTCTGCGGATCGAAATGATAGTCCCAGACATTTTCCAGCAGCATGGTGCGGGTAACGATATGACCGGCATTGCGCATCAGGTATTCCAGAAGCTTGAATTCCCGCGGCTGCAGCGGAATGTGCTGCCCGTTGCGGGTGACGGAGCGGGTGAGCAAATCAATTTCAAGATCGCCCGCCTTCAGTTTGGTTTCCTGGGTCTCTGGCCCATTGCGGCGGCCCAGCCCTTCAACGCGCGCCAGCAACTCGGCGAAAGCGTAGGGCTTTGCCAGATAGTCATCACCGCCAGCCCGCAGGCCCTTCACGCGCTCATCGACGTCGCCCAAGGCGCTGAGGATCAGGACGGGCGTGGCAATGCCCTTGGCCCGCACGGCCTTGATGATTGCCAGGCCATCCATCTTTGGCAGCATGCGGTCAACAATCAGAATATCATGGATGCCTTCGAGCGCCAGCGCCAAGCCGTCCTCGCCATTATCCGCGTGGTCAGCCACATGGCCGCTTTCGGCCAGCCCTTTCATCAGCCAAGAGGCGGCATCCCGATCGTCTTCAATAACAAGTATGCGCATGCCATTCCCGATTTTGGTTGATTTTACAATTTCCAAACCGCTTCGCATAGTGGGTTGCATGGGCTTTTGCCTTTATAAAAAGTCCGCGGAGACTGCCATTGCGGGGGGAACCGAGGGGGGAAGCAGTCTCCGCGCAGGTTTTGGTTGCCGAGAGGGGGGCACAGCAACTCAACACCCGTTTTGGTTATCCTTTGGCCAGCGGCAGCGCCAGATAGCGTTGGCCATCGCCAGACCGCACAAGCATAAGCACACGCGATTTGCCTGAGTCCTTAATGACTTGGGAAACATCGGTTGGCGCGTCCACTTGCTTGCCTGCGACTTCAAGAATGACATCGCCAACCTTGAGGCCCTGCCGTTCGGCAATTGAGCCTGGTGAAACTTCAGTAACCCTGACACCTGCGCCGTCTTCAGCCGGTCCAAGCCGCAAGCCAAGTGAGCTGAGCTTTGCAGGCTCGTCGGCCGAACCCTTGGAGGCCATTGCAACGGTGCCCGGCATGGTTCCGATTTTCACCGAAATGGTCATGGGCTTGCCATCGCGGATGATATCCATGTCGATGGATTTTCCGGGAGCAAAGCGGGCAACTTTCCGTGAAAGGTCGCGGGCGTCTGAAATGTTTTCGCCGTTGGCCTTCAGGATCGTGTCGCCCGCCTTGAAACCAGCGGCAAGAGCCGGAGAATCTTCGGTCACATCAGAAACGATGGCACCCTTTGCTTCAGCAAGGCCCAAGCCTTCGGCAATTTCACTGGTGACGGGCTGGATTTGAACTCCCAGCCAGCCGCGCGTTACCTTGCCGGAATCCTTTAGGCTGGCCACCACGTCCTGCGTAATGCTTGCAGGGATGGCAAAGCCAATGCCCACGGAACCGCCAGAAGGCGAGAAGATAGCGGTATTTACGCCAATCACTTCACCTGCCAGATTAAACGCCGGGCCGCCCGAGTTGCCGCGGTTGATCGAGGCGTCAATCTGCAGGAAGTCATCGTAGGGGCCTGAGCCAATGTCACGGCCACGGGCCGAAACAATGCCGGTTGTGACCGAGCCACCCAATCCAAAGGGATTGCCGACGGCCATTACCAGGTCGCCAACGCGGGCTTCCTTCTGCGCGAAATTCACAAACTGGAATGGCTTGTCAGATTTGATCTTGATCAAGGCCAGGTCAGTTTTGGGGTCGGTGCCAATGACTTCGGCCTTGAGTTCATCGCCGCCCTGAATGCGAACGGTAACTTCATCCGCGCCCTGGACGACATGGTTGTTGGTTACAGCATAACCATCAGCGCTGATAACGAAACCTGAACCCAGCGCGTTGCCGCGCGGGTGACGCTGTTCCATGCCGGGTGGCAATTGGCCGCGGAATTGCGGAAACTGGTTGAAAAATTCATCCAAACCGGGCTGGCGCGGCGCGGCCTCACCCTGGGTGTCGGCCACTTCAGCATATTTGACCTCAACCGTGATAACGGACGGCATGACGCGGTCAACCAGATCAGCAAAGCCACGGGAGGGATCGATGGCGGCTTGGGATTCAGCCCTTACCTCAAGAGGTGGAGAAATAACCAGTGAACTGGTCAATGCGGTGGCACCCAAAAGTCCCGCTGCCAACAACCCAAATACGGTTTTCCGGGTCGCTACAAGTGATGATAACATGTGATCATTCTCCATTTCACAAACTTCGTATGGAGACAGAGATAGGCATTCACGGCTTACATCAAGGTTTCAGCGAGATGAATTTTTTGTAATGTTCAAAGGTCGCGGAGCGCTGCCTGTTCCTGTTCAGACAAGGCTGTTTCAGCTGTTTGGGCCACCGATGCCCGCCGCCGGAGGAAATAGCCAAAACCCGCCAGAACAATGAGAAATGGCGTTGCCCACAGCACAAAAGTGCTGGCCGTCAACCGTGGTTTCAGCAAGATATAGTCGCCGTAGCGCGCCACAACGAAATCCTTGATCTGCTGATCGTTATCACCGGCCGTCAAGCGCTCGCGGATCAGAATGCGCAAATCCCTGGCCAAGGGCGCATCAGATTCATCAATGGATTGATTCTGGCAAACCAGACAGCGAAAACCGCCTGAAAGATCGCGCGCACGCGCCTCCAGCCTTGTGTCTTTCAGCATTTCGTCGGGCTGCACGGCGTAGGCAGGCAGCGGCAACAGAATAAGGAAAATCAGCATCAACCGAAGTGTCATTCTGCCGGAACCTCAACCATCGTCAGTGCGGGCTTGGGCGCTCCGATGCGGTAGCGCCGGTCGGTGAGGGAAAGGGCACCGCCTGCAAACATGATGAGCGCGCCAAGCCAGATCATGGAAACCAATGGATTGAAATACATGCGCACCACGCGCCAGCCGTCAGCGGCCTTGTCGCCCATCACAACGTAAACATCACCGGCAAGCGTTTGATGTATGCCAACTTCCGTTGTGGGCGTTCCGTTCGGCTTGAATTCACGCTTCTCCGAAACTACGGTTGCCAGTTCGCGCCCGTCCTTTGAGATGACAAATTGCCCGGCGCGGCCGGTGAAATTTGCGCGCGTCATTGGTGTTTCCGATTTGAACTGCACAGTGTAGCCGCCAACCTCCGCGCGGTCTCCCGGTTTCATGACGAGGATGTGTTCAACTTTCCAAAGGGAAATGGCGACGATGCCGATAATCATGAAACCAAGTCCGGCGTGCGCCAATGTCATGCCAATGCTGGATCGCGGAAGGCCGCCAAATCGTGAAACGCTATTGGCGATTGGTCCCCGAAACAAGGCAATGCGGTTTGCGAGATCGATCAGGCTTCCGAATATCAGCCAGCCTCCCAGCATGAAGCCCAGCGGCGCTGCCCACGGTCCCCGTACATTGACGATAAGCACAATCAAACCCAGCGCAAGAGCAAGGGCAGCCGCAATCCACAGGCGCTGCAAAACGGCAAAGGCATCGGCGCGTTTCCAGCTTAAAACGGCCCCCAGCGGCACCAGCAGCAGCAAGGGCAGCATGATGGGGCCAAAGGTCAGGTTGAAATAGGGCGGGCCAACAGAAATTTTTTCGCCCGTGATTGTTTCAAGCGCCAAGGGATAAAGTGTTCCAATGAAAACGGCTGCACAGGCAGCGCAGAGAAAAAGATTGTTCAGCACCAGGCCGCCCTCACGGCTGATGGGGGCAAAGATTCCGCTCGCCCTCAGAGTGGGAGCGCGCCACGCAAACAGGCTGAAACCGCCACCAATAAAAATCGTCAGAATGCCGAGAATGAAAACACCGCGCGCCGGGTCCACGGCGAATGCATGAACTGAGGTCAATACGCCGGACCGCACCAGGAAGGTGCCGAGGAGTGAAAGCGAGAAGGCAATGATTGAAAGCAGCACCGTCCACACTTTCAGCGCGTTGCGTTTTTCAACGACAATGGCTGAGTGCAACAAGGCGGTGGCGACAAGCCATGGCATGAAGCTCGCGTTTTCAACCGGGTCCCAGAACCACCAACCGCCCCAACCCAGTTCATAATAGGCCCACCAGCTTCCCATGGCGATGCCGATGGTGAGGAACATCCAGGCGGCGAGTGTCCAGGGCCTTACCCATCTTGCCCAGGCGGCGTCCACTTTCCCCTGGATCAACGCCGCAATCGCAAATGAGAATGCAACGGAAAGCCCAACATAGCCCGCATAAAGGAAGGGCGGATGGAAAGCCAAGGCCGGATCCTGCAGAATCGGATTAAGCCCATTGCCTTCAATGGGGGCGGGCGACAGTCGCGCAAAAGGATTTGAGGTCACCACGCTGAAAAGAAGAAACGCAAATCCAATGGTTCCCTGCACGGCCAGAACACGCGCCCGAAGCGACGGTGGCAGGTTGTCACCGAAGATCGCAACAGCAGCACCGAATATTGCAAGGATGAAAACCCACAGCAGCATGGAGCCTTCGTGGTTTCCCCACACGCCTGAGATTTTATAAAGCAAAGGCTTGGCTGAATGGGAATTTTCAAAAACATTCCGCAGTGAAAAATCAGAGCTGATATAGCCGTACATCAGGCTGGCGAATGCCACATACACCAGTATCAGCTGAATGAGTGCGGCAGGAACGGCTGACGCCATCATTTCGCGATTGCCGCACTGGGCGCCGATGAGCGGAACCAGGCCCTGAAAAGCTGCAACGGCCAACGCAAGTATGAGCGCGAAATGGCCGACTTCTGGAATCACGAACCGGAGCCTTTCCCAAGTTCAACGCCCTTGGCTTTCATCCTGTCAGCGACGTCCTTGGGCATATAGTTTTCGTCGTGCTTTGCCAAAACCGTATCTGCAATAAAATCGCCATTATCATTCATGGCCCCTTCGGTGACGATGCCCTGGCCCTCGCGGAAAAGGTCAGGCAGCTGGCCCGTGTAACTTACATTCAGGGTTTTTATCGTATCTGTTATCTTGAACGTGACCGTGGCTCCACCCTGTCTCGACAGGCTGCCGTTCTCGACCATTCCGCCCAATCGAATGTGGACGCCAGATTTTACATTGCGCTCGGCAACTTCACTGGGCGTATAAAAAAATACGATTTTATCGCGCAGGGCATAAAGCACAAGACCCGCAGCTACGCCAAGAATTGCAAGGCCTCCGAGAATTACGGAAAGTCTTTTTTGTTTTCGTGTCATAACTTTAGCTCCAATTCCTTAGACAATTCCTTCAATACTTCGAGCGCCTTTGGCTCATCCTTAAAAATGCCCAACGCAGTTTCAAAAGATTTCTGCGCCTTGCCGATTTCATTCGCAACGCGGCGCGCACGGATCAAGCGCAGCCAGCCCTCAAGATCACGGCTGCTTTCTCCCAGCCTTTGTTCAAGCCCGTCAATCATGCCTTGTATCATTCTAGCCTGATTTTCCGCTGACATGCCTTGACCTAAAGCAATCTGCTCATCCGTCAATGCCGGGGCTTTGGCGCTGCTTAAATCGCGAAGTTCGGCCTCGAGCATGGGGCGCCAGGTTGCGCCGGCTGGCGTGTCTTTCAGGAAGGCCTCAAAAAGAGCCTTGGCTTGGTCGGGCTTGCCCTCCTGTTTTTTTGCCAGTGCTGTAAAATAGCGCCCGCGCGGATTATTCGCATCCAGTTTCAATACCTCATCAAAGGCCTTGAGCGCCTGATCATTCACGATACCGCCACCGGCGAAAACCAGCATTTCGGCATAGTCGGCCGCCGCCTGGGCGTTTGGCTCCTGCAATCGCATTATATTTGCATAGGCATCTGCCGCATCGCTCCAGCGCTGTTCGCGTTTATATGCCGGGGCCAGAACCTGCCATCCCTTGATGTCCTTGGGATCTTCGGCCAAGTGCTGCTCAACGGTTGCCACAAGGGCTGCAAAATCCTGGTTTTCAATGGCGCCTTTCAATCTTTCCCCCAAGGGCACGGCGGGCAATTGCGGGTTGCCATATTTAATGTAAAGGGGAAATGCGATGAGCGGCACCAGCAAAACGGCGTATTTCTGAAATCTTCTGCCGTTGCCCGCCACAACTGCATTTGGCTTGGCAGCCTGCAGCAGGCGACGCGATATTTCATTGCGCGCCGCTTCTGTTTCAATTTCCCCGATAATTCCCCGCGCCTTGTCGCGTTCCAATTCAATCAGCTGATCGCGGTAAATCGCCTTGTCAAAATCCGCATCCGCGGGAACCGAAATGCCAACGCGCCGACGGAATGGCACCAACAACCCCGCAACCACGGCGGCAATCATCGCGGCAAAAATAAACCAGATTGTCATGGTCGCATGAGTTTTTCCATTGCAGGCCAATATTACTGTTCATCTCGCCCAAGCCCGTCACGCCGCATTGTCGCATGGCGGCTTTGGGGCGTCGGAAAGATATAGTGATTGCGGAGGCCTTTTGATAGAAGGTTGGGGAGTTAAGGATAGGCCTTTCATGAAATCCCGTTATTCCATATTTTCGCTGGCGCGCAACGCCATGAATTACCACAAGGATTGGGAGCGTGCCTGGCGCTCACCGGATCCCAAGACTGAATATGATGCGGTGATCGTGGGTGCTGGAGGGCATGGGCTGGCCACCGCCTATTACCTCGCCAAGAATCACAAGATGACCAATATCGCCATTCTCGAAAAGGGCTGGCTGGGCGGCGGCAATACGGGGCGCAACACCACCATTATACGCTCCAACTATCTGCAGGATTCCTCCATCGCGATTTATGAATTGGCGCGCTCGCTTTATGAGGGCCTGTCTAAGGAATTGAACTACAACGTCATGTTCTCTCCGCGCGGCGTGTTGATGCTGTGCCAAACCGAGCATGAACTCCGCGCCTTCAAGCGCACCGCCCATGCCAACCGTTTGGCCGGTTTGGATTGCCGGATGGTGTCGCCTGCCGAAGTGAAAGAGATTGTTCCCATCATAAATGATGATCCGAACTGCCGCTATCCCATTCTGGGCGCCTACTACCAACCCCGGGGCGGCACCGGGCGGCATGACGCGGTAGCCTGGGGTTACGCGCGCGGCGCTGACAGCATGGGCGTGGATGTTATCCAGAATTGCGAAGTCACCAACATCATGCGCGAAGGCGGCAAGGTCGTTGGCTTAGAGACCACGCGCGGCGTGATCAAAACGAAGAAGGTGGGCGTGGTGACGGCGGGCAATGTTTCGCCGCTCATGCAAACGGCGGGCGTGCGCATGCCGATTGAAAGCCTGTGTTTGCAGGCGCTGGTGTCGGAACCTATCAAGCCGGTGATTGATTGCGTGGTGATGGCCAATACGGTGCATGGCTATGTGAGCCAGTCCGACAAGGGCGAACTTGTGATTGGCGGCGGCACGGATCCTTACAACAATTATTCGCAGCGTGGCTCGTTCCCATCGCTGGAACACACGGTGACGGCACTGGTCGAAACCTTCCCGATCATCTCCAGGCTTCGCATGCTCCGCCTGTGGGGCGGCATTGTGGATATGACAGGCGACCGTTCACCCATCATTTCCAAAACCGATGTTGAAGGGCTTTATGTGAATTGCGGCTGGGGCACGGGCGGCTTCAAGGCCATTCCGGGTTCGGGCTTTGTGTTTGCCGATACCATTGCCCATGATCGCCCGCACAAGATCGCCGAGCCTTTCGGACTCAACCGTTTTGCCGAAGGCCGGTTGATTGACGAAAGCGTTGCGGCAGCGGTGGCGCACTAATGAACAGTCGCACATTATTTTCCCTCTCTCCGATGGAGAGAGGGTGGGGCCCATTGCGCAAGCAATGGGAGGGTGAGGGGGAGCAGGTCTATAATATTTGTGACCAACGCCCCCTCACCTTCCCACACGTCCCGTGCAGGCCCCTTCCTCTCCCCCAAGGGGCGAGGAAAATATCAAGGAGAAAAATTCAATGCTGCTAGTTCATTGCCCGGTGTGCGGTGCGGAAGGTGACGAGACGGATTTTCATGGTGGCGGCCAGGCCCATGTGCAGCCGCCCTGCCACTCATGATCCGGCGAATGTTTCGGACGAAGCGCAACGGGATTACCTGTTTATCCGGCACAATCCAAAAGGCCTGCATTTCGAGCGCTGGCGCTGTGACCGTGGTTGCGGAAAATGGTTCCACGCCGCGCGCGATACCGTCACCATGGAATTCAAAGCATTTTACGGCATCACCGAATTGCCGCCGCGCGAATTGATGGAACAAGCCACGGGCGAATGGGCCAAATATTTCAAAGACAAGCTTAAGGCGGGCAAATCATCATGAGCAATAAGCCCTACCGCCTGGCCCAGGGCGGCAGCCACATCGACCGCACAAAGAAAGTGCATTTCAGTTTTGATGGCAAGCAGCTCACCGGATTTGAAGGCGATACATTAGCTTCCGCCGTGATGGCCAATGGTTCCAAACTATTTGGCCGCAGTTTCAAATATCACCGCCCGCGCGGTGTGGTGGGCTTGGGTTCCGAAGAAATGAACGCGTTGGTTGGCGTCGGCGATGGCGCGCGGCACGAACCGAATTTGCGTGCAACTCAAGTAGAAGTATTTGACGGCCTGCAGGCGGTGAGCCAGAACCGCTGGCCCTCGCTCAGTTTTGATATCGGCGCCATCAATTCCAAATTCTCGCGCTTCCTGCCCGGCGGTTTTTACTACAAGACTTTCATGTGGCCGCAGAGCTTCTGGAAGCATGTGTATGAACCCCTCATCCGCAAATCCGCCGGCCTTGGTCGCGCACCTGAAGGCCGCGATCCTGATACTTACGAAAGCATCCATGTGCATTGCGATGTGCTGGTTGTCGGCGGCGGACTTGCCGGGTTGACCGCTGCAAGAGCGGCGGCGGCATCGGGTGCCAAGGTTATTCTCGCCGATGAGAACCCTGAACTTGGCGGCATTGGCGATCTCACGGCCGGCAGCATCAATGGCGCCTGCGTGATTGACCATGCCAAGGCAATTGGCCAAGAGCTGCTCGCTGCTGAAAATGTGCATGTAATGACGCGCTCCACCGTGGTGGGCCACTGGCACCACAACTATCTGATGATTTTTGAGCGTGTGGGCGACCATGACCCTGCCCTTCTCGCAGCAGGAACACCGCGTCACCGGCTGTGGAAGGTGCGTGCCAGGCAAGTGATCCTGGCCACGGGTGCCATTGAGCGCCCCATCGCCTTTGCCAATAATGATCGCCCCGGCATTATGCTGGCGACCGCCGCCAGTGCGATGGTTGAACGCTACGGCGTGTCGCCGGGCGTCAACGGCATCGTGTTCACCAACAATGATAACGCCTATCTCACGGCTCTTAGTTTGAAGAAGGCTGGCATCAATGTGCGCGTGGTTGACTCGCGTTCCCGCGCTGACGGCACGCTCATCGAACGCGCCAAATCCGAAGGCATTGAGGTGTCGATGGGTTCGGTGATTTCCGCCGTGGAAGGCTCACTCGGCGTAACTGCCGCAAAAATTGCTGCCTACCGCAAGGGCCAGGGCCGCGTTATCACGGAACGCAAAATAGCTTGTGATTTCATAGCGATGTCGGGTGGGTTTAATCCGGCGCTTCATCTCTGGTGCCACAATGGCGGCAAGATCGAATTTGATGGCGCCTTGCAAAGCTTCCGGCCGGATCGCCATAGCGACGCGGTGCTGGCCGTGGGTGCTGCCAATGGCACAATGGATATTGCAACAACAATTTCTGAGGCTCATGCGGCTGGTGAAACCGCTGCGAAGGGTGCTTTGCCGAAATCAAAATCGATGAAGTTCAAGGCCCCTGATGTGAAAGAACCAACCCGCGCAGCCCTCGAGTCACTTTGGTTTGCACCTGCCACGGGCAATTATAATGAAGGCAACAAGCACTTCATTGATTTCCAGAATGATGTGACGGCGGCCGACTTGGAACTGGCCCAGCGCGAAGGTTATGAGTTGGTGGAACACACCAAGCGCTACACCACCTTCGGCATGGCGACGGACCAGGGCAAAACCTCGAACCTCAATGGCCTCGGCGTCCTCGCCGAAGCCACGGGCAAGAGCATTCCGGAAATCGGCGTCACCACCTTCCGCCCGCCCTACACGCCGTTCTCCTTCGGCTCCATCGCGGGCGTTCTGACCAACAAGCTGTTTCTGCCGATCCGACGCACGCCGGTGTATCAATGGCATGTCAATAAGGGCGCAACATTTGAGCCCATCGGCCAATGGCGCCGGGCTTACACTTATATGGGCGCTGGAGAAGACAAGCAGGCCTCGATCAGCAGAGAAATTCTCGCCGTGCGCCACAAGGTGGGGCTGCTGGATGCCTCCACCCTCGGCAAGATTGAAATCAAGGGGCCGGATGCGGCGGAATTTCTGGATCGCATGTACACCAACATGTTCTCCACCCTCAAAGCGGGGAAATGCCGCTACGGCCTGATGATGAATGAGCTGGGTTTCCTGACGGATGATGGTGTCACGGTACGGTTGGCCGAAGACCATTTCCTCATGCACACCACATCCGGCGGGGCTGACCGTATTGCCGCGTGGCTGGAGGAATGGCTGCAAACGGAGTGGACGCATTATAAAGTGTTCGTCACCCCCGTCACCGAGCAGTGGGCGCAATTCGCCATCGCCGGCCCGCGCGCGCGCAATGTGCTGGCCAAGCTCGATCCCGACTTTGACATCTCCCACGAAGCCTTCCAGCACATGTCGTTCAAGGAGGGCAAGTTGGGTGGCTACCCGGTGCGCGTCTATCGCATCAGCTTCTCCGGCGAACAGTCCTATGAAGTGGCAACGCCCTCCAATATGGGCCGGGGCTTGTGGAACGCCATCATCGAGGCCGGTGCGGAATTGGGTCTCGAACCCTACGGCACCGAAGCGCTGCATGTTCTGCGCGCTGAAAAAGGCTTCATCGTCATCGGCGATGAAACCGATGGCACCACAACGCCAATTGATGTGGGCCTTGATGGCCTGGTGTCAAAAAAGAAAACTGACTTCATCGGCAAGCGCTCGCTCGAGCAAAGCTACTTGAAGGGGCCAAACCGCAAGCAGCTCGTGGGGCTGCTTACCGAAGAGCCCACCGATGTGTTGCCAGATGGCGCCTATGCGGTTCGCGCCGTAAAGGACAAGCCGCCGATGGAGATGATCGGCCAGGTCACGTCCTCTTATCATTCGCCAACGCTTGAACGCTCCATCGCCATGGCGCTCATTGAAAATGGCCGCGCCCGCATGGGTGAAACGCTGTCCTTCCCCCTCGAGGGCGGCAAGGTGATGCGCGCCCAAATTGTTGATCCCGTATTCTATGACAAGGAAGGGGCACGGCAGAATGTCTGAGCTCTATATCGAAAGTCCCCTCGCCCATCGCGCAGCGCCACAAGGCCTGAGCATTGATCTCCGTGAAATCAAGGATCGCGGCATGATTGATGTGCGCGGTTCCGCGTCTGACAAGAAGTTCATGACGGCCGTCAAAAAGATTGCCGGTGTTGATTTGCCGAAAGCGCCCCGCACCAGCGCATCATGGGGTGACGTGAAGGCGCTGTGGCTCTCCATTGATCAATGGCTGATCTTATGCGCGCGCTCCAAAGTCGATCAGTTGATCAGCGAACTGAAGGCTGAACTCGGTTCCACCCATTCGCTTGTTGTGGATGTCTCCGATATGCGTGCGGTTCTGCGGCTTGAGGGCGAAGGGGTGCGTGAGGTTCTGCTTAAAGGTTCATCACTTGACCTGCTCGGCAGTGATTATAAATCAGGCACGGTGCGCCGCATGCGCTTTGCCGAAATTGCGGCACTGTTGCATGTCGTCGAAGACACTGTGTTCGATGTCTATGTGTTCAGATCTTATGCTGATTACGCCTGGGATTTCCTACTCGCCACAGCGTCGGACACCATCCAGGGTGCGGCTGTTCGGCAATCAAAAAAATACCGTTTGAGCAGACGTTGCCGGTTATCTGGGTGGCCTGTCTCTCTGATACAAGCCTCTTCACAATTATGTGGCCGAATTTTCATTGGCGTGAATAACAGTTGAAGTCTCGCCTGCAATCCATTCATAAATTATTGATTTAATTGTCTTTTATATTGTAACTGTTGTTATCACAGTTTACTGGCGAAAATTTCTTTGGCCGTTATATTGAACTTATCGAAAGCGCGGCAGTCGCGGTTTCACAAAGCATAGATAACCAGCAAAGGAATAGGACCATGAACAAGTTCGCAATTTCACTTTTGGCTTTAGCCGCTCTTTCAACCGC
The DNA here is from genome assembly GCA_963763635.1 of uncultured Alphaproteobacteria bacterium. GTDB lineage: Bacteria > Pseudomonadota > Alphaproteobacteria > Rhizobiales > Aestuariivirgaceae > Aestuariivirga. Next base: position 22,502 of record CAVXPO010000002.1, on the reverse strand, counting down.
TACGTTTGCCGGTTCACCCGGCGACGGTGTTGACACGGATGCGCCACGGATTTTCAATGACAACATGCCTGCATCAAAGCCTGCAGCTGACCAGTCCTACGTCACCCAGGATGCTCTCTCAACTGGCGTCAGCGATGACTTCCGCACACGCGAAAACTACATCAACCCTTCGCAGCTCCGCTAGGACTCACGAGGACGTGATGCGGAGTTGATGAAACCAACTCCAAGCCTGCTCGTTAATTCAGGCAATACCGACAACGACCACGAAATGTAAAATTTGAAAGGAATACCATTATGAAAAAGTTCGCAGTTTCCCTTATCGCCCTTGCCGCCATCTCAACGGCGTCATTTGCCGCCAGCAATCCTGGCGATGGCGTTGATACAGATGCGCCCCGCATTTTCGAGAACTTTGCGCCTAACAGCGGCAACGCGGGTGTAAGTGTTGATGCCCTTTCGACCGGCATGCAGCCAACCGAAAACTACATCAACCCAGCGCAGCTTCGTTAATCTGCGGCATATCCAAAACGAAGGCCGGATGAAAATCTGGCCTTTTTTTGTGTTTGCCCAGCCATCACGGCAGCGTGAATAAACTTCAAAAGAGATGACGCTCTTGTGTCCGCAAAAACCGGCATTCAGCCCCGCAATCTGCAACTTACCTGTGGGCGCCCCGTAAATGAAGGCAAGACGGACGAAACAAACCCAACATTCAAACCCAAAGGATACTATCATGAAGAAGTTTGCAATTTCCCTTATCGCCCTTGCCGCAATCTCAACCGCTTCTTTCGCTGGCAGCCCCGGCGATGGCACGGATACAGATTCACCCTGGATCCACAACGACTACATCCCAAATGCCAAGGCACCTGCTGCTGAAACCAACGCCCTGTCAACCGGCGCTACCGTTCAAATGACACGGGATGCCGATTTCTATCTCAACAAGTCGCAGCTGCGCTAATACCTCAGGGGTGCCTGGAAATCAGTTCCCGGCGCCCCTTAACCTTTAAGCTTCGGCGTCAGCCAGTCGAACATCTTGTCGAAGCCGCCAAACGGATAGAGGTGGGGCGCTGCAATGCGGAGTTCCGGCCTGTCCATATGCAGAACCGCGAGCTGCTCAATAAATTCGTCGGGCGTGCTTACCGTCAACAGCTTGGTGATATTCATCGCCTGCTTGCGGATGAAGCGGGCGGAATTGCCCACGCCGCACACGGCCGCATATTTCACCAGCGTCTTGATGGTTGCCGGGCCCGGGATGCCCACATGAATGGGAAGGTCAATGCCATTGTCCCGCAGCATGCTGGCCCAGTAGGCCACGGGGGCAGCCTCAAACAGGAACTGCGTGGCAATGAATCCCGCCATGCCATTGGCTTTCATCCAGGCCTGCTTATCGCCAAGCGCCTTTAGCAACGCGGTTTCACCATGAACCCTGGTAATGTCGGTGTTGCCCTCGGGATGGCCGGCAATGCCAATTTTCTTTACGCCATTTTTCTGGAACACGCCGGTATGCAACAATTGCAGGGCCGCATCAAATTTTCCGATGGGGGTTGGCGCACCGCCGCCCAGCACCAGCATCTGGCTCACGCCGGCGTCGCCCGCCAGCGCCCCAATGCGCCTCTCCAAATCAGCGTCATCAACCACGAAGCGCGCCGGGATATGGGGAACGGGTTCAAGGCCAGCCTTGCGCAGCGCCGTTGCCGCCTTCAATTGCGCGCCCACATCGGCGGGATCAATAAGGGCGATGAAAACCGGCGTGCCCTTGGGCAACCGCTCCTCCAGAATGGGCAGCTTCTCAATTTGCTTTGGCGTTATTTCTACCGACAGGTTTTGCAGGAAAGACGTGGATGGCGATTTCATCGTGGCTGATTTTGCATCAGCGTGAAAATGGGGAGCGTTCAAGACTGGGGCCTCCAAAGCGGTAAGCCCGCAGAATGGCTTCAACCCGTTCATAAAGCCTGAATGTTTGCGACAGCAACAATACGAATACGACCATTTGCCATGGATTAAGTCGGTTTCAGTCTGCGACATGGCGCTGGTGGACAAATTGCCGGAAGTGTCGCAAAGATGCTTATTCGGAGTATGTTCATGTTCGGCGACAAACCCAAAGACACCCCGCAAAGCTTCGCCCTCGTGCTGGTGCCGGAATTCACCATGATGCCGGTCACCTCGGCTATTGAGCCCCTGCGGCTGGCGAACCGCCTTTCCGAAAAGGCCCTTTATAAGTGGACCATGCATTCGGTTGATGGCCAGGCGGTGGCCGCGTCAAACAACATTCTCACCATGGTCAACGGCGATCTTGAAACCGTGCCGCCCCATGCCACCATCATCGTGTGCGCGGGGCTCAATGTGCAGCACCATGCGGACAAGCGGCTTATTGCGTGGCTGCGCAAAATCGCGCGGCGCGGCAATGATATTGGTGCGGTGTGCACCGGCGCCCACATGCTGGCGGAAGCCGGCCTGCTGGATGAATATAAATGCACCATCCACTGGGAAAACCTTCCCGGCTTTTCCGAAGCCTTTCCGGAGATCAACGCCACCGGCGGGTTGTTTGAAATTGACCGGGACAGGTTCACCAGCGCCGGCGGCACAACAGCGCTCGACATGATGCTCACCATGATCGCCAGCCAGCACGGGCCGGACCTGGCGTCGGCGGTTGCCGAAGCCGTGCTGCACTCGCCCATCCGCCACCACAGCGAACACCAGCGCATGTCGCTGCCCGCCCGCATCGGGGCGCGGCATCCCAAGCTTGTGGGCATCATCGAAAAGATGGAAGAGAATCTGGAAGAGCCTTTGTCGCCAAGCTTTCTGGCCAAGCAGGCGGGCCTGTCGACGCGCCAGCTTGAACGGCTGTTCCGCCGCTATGTCGACCGTTCGCCCAAGCGCTATTATCTCGAACTGCGCCTGAAGAAGGCGCGTTCGCTGCTGCTGCAAACCGATATGTCGGTGATCAATGTGGCGCTGGCCTGCGGCTTCTCCAGCCCATCGCATTTTTCCAAATGCTACCGCGCCTTCTATGGCCGCACCCCCTACCGCGAGCGCGGCATTCCGGTGATACAGGCGGTGGCTTGAAAAAAGGGAGCAGGCTTCGAGAAGCCCGCTCCCCGGATAAATGTCCCCGCGACCGGGGGCAGTAAGCGAGAACATTACACCGAACCGAATGGTTCCTTGGTCTCAACGCAGATAGGGTCGCATCGTGTTAAATTCAAATAATTAAAGATTACAGGAAGTTAATTTAGGTGGACTTTTTCCGCTGGAAGTCAATCTAAATATTATTTATTCGCCAACCGCCGGCAGTTTCAGCTGCACCCGAAGCCCGCCCAAATCCGCGTCCCCCAGAGTTACACTTCCGCCATACATGACGGCGGTTTCGGTGACGATGGAAAGGCCGAGGCCGGAGCCGGGCTTGGTTTCGTCGAGGCGCCGCCCACGCTTTACGGCGTCGGCGCGCTTGTCGGCGGGAAGGCCCGGCCCATCATCATCCACTGTGATCAGCAGCCAGCTCCGCCCCACATCGCTGGCATCAGCCAGCGGTGCTGCCGTCACCTGCACCGCGTGGTTTGACCATTTCGAGCATTGTCGATGAGATTGCCCGCCATCTCTTCCAGATCCTGGGACTCGCCGCGGAACTTCAAACCCGCACTCACGGCCACAGCGATCTTGATGCCCCTGTCGTGATTGATGCGCATGATGGTGCGGCCAAGCCCTGCTAGTATGGGTTCCACCTCGGCTGAGGCGCCAATGGTTTGCGCCCGCGCCGCACGGCGCGCCCGGTCAAGATAGAGGCTCACCTGATCGCGCATGATCTGGGTCTGCTCGGAAACTTTTTTGGCAAAAGGCGTCCTGTTGCTTTGCGCCTCGTTGGTCAAAACGCTCAACGGCGTTTTCAGGGCGTGGGCGAGATTTCCCACCTGGGTTCGCGCCCGGTCGATCACTTCCGTATTGGCCTGGATCAGCAAATTGAATTCATCGGCCACGGGCTGCAGCTCGGAAGGAAAATCGCCGTCGAGTTTTTCAGCCTGGCCTTTGCGGATGGCGGTCAGGCTTTCCTGCATGTTCTGCAGGGGCCGCAGGCCAAACTTCACCTGGAAAAACACCGCGGCGAGAAGTCCCGTGCCCAGCATGGCGAGAATGGCAAACAGCGTGTGGCGGAAGGCTTGCACCTCCTGGCGCAGCTCATCAAAGTTTCCGGCCACCAGAAATGAATATTTGTCAGCGCTGCCCGGCAGCTTGAAAGCCTGCTCGATGGCGCGCAGCTTGACGGCCCTGCCCTCAATGATTTGCGAGTCGCTCATATAGAAGCTGGCAACGCCTCCTGCGTCCCGCGTGGCCAGGAGTCCGGCTTCCGGCTTCAAGCCGCTGTTCAAGCAGGGATTCTGAAGCGAGGCCTGGAATGTTTTTTCCGGGCGGCGGCTCAATCTGCCAGTACCAGCCCGACAGCGGCAGGGTGAAGCGCGTGTCGGCCAGCTGCTGCACGCAGGGTTGGCGCGCCATCGGCGCCAAGCTCCACATTGGCGAGAAGCCCATCGAGCACGGCGCGCAGCCGCGCATCGAAATTGCGCTCCAGCGCCGCGCTGGAAAAGCCCGGCCAGCAAGAAGACCGGCGGACACCAGCAGCACGATGCTGACGATGGCGGAGGAAATTATCAGCCGGCTGGAAAGTGACCTAGGCCGCATTATCCGGCTCGGAGATGCAGTATCCCATGCCGCGGATGGTATGCAGCACATCGACACCGAGCTTCTTGCGCAGGCGCCCGACGAACACTTCGATGGTGTTGGAATCGCGGTCGAAATCCTGGTCGTAGAGATGCTCCACCAGTTCGGTGCGCGAAACCACCTTGCCATTGTGATGCATGAGATAGGCCAGCAGCCGGAACTCCAGCGAGGTCAGCTTGATGGCCGTGCCATTGACGGTGACGCGGGCACTCTTGGTATCAAGCATCACCGGGCCGCAGGTCAGTTCGCTGGTGGCATGGCCGGCGCTGCGGCGCAGCAGGGCGCGCACGCGGGCCAGCACCTCTTCCATGTGGAAGGGCTTGGCCACATAATCATCGGCACCGGCATCAAAGCCTGCCACCTTGTCGCTCCAGCGGTCGCGGGCGGTGAGAATCAGCACCGGCATTTTCTTGCCGGCGCGGCGCCATTTTTCCAGGACGCTGACGCCATCCAGAACCGGCAGGCCGAGATCGAGCACCACGGCGTCATAGGGTTCGGTTTCGCCGAGGTAGTGGCCCTCCTCGCCATCCATGGCCTTGTCGACCACATAGCCCGCATCGCCGAGGGCGGACACCAGCTGCCGGTTCAGGTCCGGATCGTCTTCAACGACGAGAATGCGCATTTATTTCATCCCCAAGGGCTAAGCGTTGTGAGAAGTCACATTATGGAGCCGTCTTGCCCGCTCACCATAATTCGCACCACACTACTATCAGTTACCAAGGTGACAGCATAGATGTCACCCCTGAGCCTCACCTTGACAACTTTGGAACCCGGATATTGGCCTTGGGCGATGGCTGCGGCCTCGGATGGGGTGATTGCCATCCTCAACTGGTTCAGCGGCGGCTTCACCATCGGCGGCGGCAGGTTCTTGCGGATAATGATATTGGGCCGAATCCTCAGGTTGGGCTTGTTATACTGGGCAAAAGCCGGCTCCGCGACAAGCCATGCCGCAAGCAGGAACGCCCCAATTTTAATGGCCCTAAACATCGAACTGTCGCCTTTCATGCCGCCTTTATAGTTCGCGCAAGCTGAACTGGGGATGAATAGAATTGTCAGGAAGCCTGACGAATTAGATTAAATTTATGGTTATCAAAGGGTTAAATGGGGGGCTTGAAGCGGCATGCAAGATCTTTCGAGGTGAAGCCGGATTAATTCGCGGCAATGTTTGAGCGCAGGTTTTGTCCCGGCTCTGCACAACTTCCGTTGCCTTGCGGGGCCTTGCCCGTCACTTTTTATCGCCCCAGCTCCAGCGAAAGGGCTCTGCGGCGGGCTCTCCTGATTGCGCGGCTGGCTTCGGTGATGGAGACACTCTCCGCCGCGCTCTTTGTTTAGGCTTAAGACGTGCAAGGCCTGTCGCGGGAACAAGCGGCTCAAGATTTTGCAGGAGCTCAAGGGCGCGCAAGGCCCGGATGAAATTCGAGAGTTGAACGGAACCGCCGGCTTCAAGGCGTTCGACGGTGCGCTTGGAAAGGCCGGCGGCAGTGGCAAGCTCGTCCTGCTTGAGGTTGCGCGCCAGTCTTGCCTGGGTCAGGCGCTGGCCAAGCTCTTCAAGAATTGAAGTATCGCTGTTCTGATTATCTATTCTCATATTCGCCAATATAGGCGAATTGAACTGTATTCATTCAATTTTATTCGCCATTTTCGGCGAATACTGTGCATGTTATATTAATCGCCAATATTGGCGAACAAATTGCATTAATAAAATTTATTCGTCATTTTTGGCGATTAATATTATCGATCCACCTTGAAGGGGCTGTGGCCGCTGTCGATCCTGGCCCTCTCTTCGGGCGTAAACTTCCGGCCTTTCAGTTTGGGCCGCAGGGATTTGAGGGTGATCGCCACAAGGCTTGCCCAAAATGCCGGGCTTCTGAATGCGATGAAAACGGCCACCGCCGCCACACAAAAGAGTGCAGCGGCGGCGAGGTCAAACCGGCTCATGCGAGCTTCTTGGAAAGAACCGACCAGACGGCGGCGGCGAGCGTTGCGGCAGCTCCCGCCACGGCGGTTATGGTTGCAGCGTCGGCCATGCCTTTGCTGACGAAATAGCCGCCGGCGGCAGCGATGATGGCGCGGACAATTCCGGCGATTTGTTCACTTGTCATGATATTTCCTTTCGGTTGGGGTTGAGGTTCGGGTTGCAATAGAAAAAGTTGGGCCTCTGCGGCGCGGCGCTTGACGAGGCCGGGCAGGGTTTTGCCGCCGGCTTTCACCCAAAGCTGCAAGCGGCGGGCAACCGCCTCGCGGTCGCCTGCGTTCGCTGCCTTCAAAACACTGGATTTGCGAAAATTCCCCAGCCCCACATTGTAGGCAAAGGAAACCAGCGCTGAAAATTCGTTGTCGTTGAGGGTACCGCCAGCTCGCCCTCCACGCCGCGCGCGAATTTTTCGACGTCGCGGACAAGAATTTTCTCGCCCGCTTCCGCCGTTATCGTGAGGCCTTCATGCACCGCAGGCGCTCCCGCCATCGATGTATGGCCGTAACCGATTGTCCACATGCCCACGGCATCGCGGTAGGCGCGGCCCCGAAAGCCTTCCGCCGCGCGGATAAGCTTCAGGCCGGCATCATTCACCCTCATGGATTTTGCGCCATCAGGAAGGGCAGAAGTTTTCCAACCGCCGCACCCAGCGAAACCGAAAGGCCCACAACCAGGCTGAGCGCTTTCCAGCTGCCCCGTGCCGTCACCAGCGCATCGCGGATTTCGCGCACGTCAGAGCGCATGCCCTGAAGCTCGGTTTCCACCGTTTCCATGCGGGCCTGCAGCGCGCCCACTTCGCGTTCAATTGTCATGGCATTTGCTCCTAATAATCCGTTTCGATGTAGAGGCCCATGAGGGCGATCCCGATGACGCTTGAGGTGCCGCCAACACTCATCCAGCTCCGGGGCGCCAGCAGCGTTGCGGTTGTCGGCAGGTTGGTGGTGATGGAGCCGCTGGTGACAGCGCCGGTTGCCAAGTCGGTTACTTCGTAGCCCACGGATTGCGTGGGGCCCGGCGGCGCATAGAGCGCCAGCTCATAGGCCTTGGTGCGGTCAGCCGTTGGCACAGGAAACGCCGCGCCCAAGTCGATCTTGGTGACAGCGCCCAAGCCGCGATGCATGATCTGGATATTGGTGTCCGCCGCATCCCAACCCATGCCGACGATATTGGTGATGGTCGAGGGCTCAACGTCGGTGGGCGCGGCGATGGAACTCGCCATGCCCACGAAGCCGCGATTTGTCGTGGTGGCCACGCCCGTTGCCGGTCCCCAGCGGCAGATGAAATGAAAGCCGCCGTCGCCAGCCGCCACGCCGCCGACGCCAAACATGGCGGCAGCGCCGCGCCATCCGGCAACCGCCGTTGTTGCGGCAACCGTCACCAAAAATTCAAGACGCCGCATATAGGTGTGGCGGTTGGTGGTGGCGATGTTGGCCGCCGTCGCCGTTCCGGTGGCGGTGAGGGCTGCAGCACCATCGGCCACAATCGTGGTTGAGTTGCCAGCTGGTGCCCAGGTTGCAATCCGGTTGCGGCCCAGGTTGGGCTGCAGTGTTGTGAATAATCCGCTGGGGCCAAGGGTTGCCGCCAGCAACCGTCCGGCCACGCCTTTGGCAAACAGTTTCAAGCCGCCTGCCGCAGGCGTTGCCGGAACCGCAATATCAGGAAGCCGCAGCTGGCCGCCTTCGATTTCCACATCGGCGGCGCCCGCGAACGCGCCAGCATTGTTATATTGCAACTCGTCGGAAGCACCGCCAGGCGAACCGCCACCACCGCCAGCGGGTGCAGCCCACGCGCCATCAGCACGGAGGAAGTTTGCGGTGCCGCCGCCGGAAGCGGGCGACAGGCCTTTGAGCGATGACGTGAACACATCCAGCAAAGCTGTGGCTTGGCTGCCGCTCAAATCTTCCGGGTCGCCGGTTCCGGCTGCAACACGGCCCTTGAGCGTCGCGGTTGCCACATTGGCGAGTTTGGCGTTGGTCACCACGTCAGCATCAATGGTCCATGTCGCGCCGGCCGCGGTAACCGTAATGTCGCCCTTGTCGCCGTCCCCAACGCCGCCACCACCGCTTGGCGGCGCAGACCATGTTCCATCGGCGCGCAGGAAATTGCTGGTGCCGCCGCCGCTGGCTGGAGCGAGGCCTTTAAGGCTTGTGGTGAAGACATCGAGCAGCGCAGTGGCTTGGGTGCCGTTTAAATCTTCCGGGTCGCCGCTGCCTGCGGTGGCGCGGCCTTTAAGGCTTGCCGTTGCCATGTCGGCGAGTGCTGCGTTGGCAACTGAATTGTTGGTGAGGGTGACGAGTCCGCTGGTCCTGTTGATGGTCACCGCGTCAAACCAGGTGGAACCATTGGGACTCACCTTCATATGAAAATCATCATCGCCGGTGAGGCCGAATTCGGCACGGCCCGAGAAGCCTGTCTGATAGAGCAGTGAGGCCGTGTCGCCCACGGCGTTCTTGTTGATCTTCACGCGCTGGTCATTGCCGATATTGTTGAAGAGGATGCTGGATGAGGCGACCGCCAGTTTGTTGGTGGCATCCGCCGTGGTGTTCACGCCGAGCAGATCGATGTTCTGCAGGGTGTCGATATTGAAGAGGTCGCGCCATGCGGCACCGTCAAACAGCAGGAATATTTCTTCCTCCACAACCCACAAGCGCCATCCCGCGCGTGGGATGGCAAAGCGCCAGCTTCCGGCTTCGCGGTAAGCCAGATGCCCGGCATGGCCCAGCCATTCGCCTGTGGGTGATGCGGCGGCGAGATAGCGGTCGCCGTCTGCGGGCAGCGCGGGCGGCACATTCACGCTCCGTGAAGTCACGGCGAGCTGCACCGCCGCATCAAGCAGCAGCAGCGCTTCATTGTGCGTCACATGCTTTTGCGCCTGGGATGCTTCAAGCAGCGGCAGGCCAATGAGGGGCGTATCAGACATTGAGGATCCTCGATAATTTTGCGCCCGGGCCATAGCTTGCGCTGACCTGGGCCACGTCTACGGTGTACGTTGAGGGCGGGCTGCCGAAATCACTTGCGATGTCGGCGGCGGGATAGCGGTAAGTAGGCGTGCTGGTTGCAACGCTGCGCTTCACCGTTGCGCCGTCCAGAATTTCAAATTTGTAGGCTTCGGTGGTTTCGCCCAAGGGAACGTCGGCGAGTTCCCAGCCATCGCCATCAAGCCGCGTGCGGCGGGTCCACGTGAACACCACATCGCCGCCCTCCCGCATGGCGCGCAGTTGGCAAGGGCTGAGTGGCCGCAAACCCTTGGCGGTTCCCTGCGCCACCACTTCCAAATAGGCGCTGTGGCCATGGTCGAGTTGCGCCGGGCCTAGCCGCCAGGTGTTTTGCAGCGTGGCTTCCGCCAGGGTTACATCGGCCTGCACGACGGCCGCATTCAGCAGCACGAAATTTGACAGTGCGGCACGGCTCGGCAACATCTCCGGCCCCGATCCCGCCTGTCCGCGCAGCAGGGTTTTCACCCGGTAGGTGTTGGCGGCGATCAATTCGGCAGACACAAACTGGATGATTTCATAGCCCGTTGCATCGTCGCCAATGGCCGCGATGTTGGCGCCGCCCAAAACTTCCAGCTCGGTGGCGGCGGAAAGCGCGCCATATTTCATCTCCACATCAAATGAATTGGCGCGGTCGAATACTGATAGCGGGCCTGCCGCCAGAGGTGTGAACAGGTTGCCCATGGTTGCCTGCGTTTCAATCAGGCGATTGAAATTGAAGCTGCTGGCGCCGCTGCGTTTCAGCAGGGACAGCCGGCCGGGCCATGGCGCTGCCTGCGCCGCCACCCATGGCGCGGCAGGATTTACTGTTGTGGCAAGGGCCAAATCCATCAGCAGCGCATCGGGCTTGCCGAATATCGCCGTTGCCGCAAAGGAGCTGCCGCGATCGCGCGCCGGCGGCGGTTCATAAACCGAGGCCGCGTAGCTGGCGGTTCTGACTTTCCGCGCTTCGCCATCATGCAGGGCGGCAATGCGCAACTGGCGGGGGCCGAGGGTTATGACATCGCCGGGCTCCAGCGCCAATTTGCTGGGCGCCAGAACAAAGCTGTTGAATTCGCGCCCCGACCAGTTTTCCTGCAGCAGCACATGGGCGCGCTGCAGGGCGATGGATTGCGATGTGGCGCAGGGCAATTGCAGCAGGATTTCCCGCGCGCTGGCGCCACGGGACTTCCGCGCCTCCACAACCGCGTTGCGATAATCAGCGGAGGAATCAATATAGGCGAGCTTCAAGCTGTTGGGCAGTTCGGATTCCTGGGCGCGCACCAGTGCGAACAGCGCTTCATCGGGCGCCGTCTCCACCAGGTCGTCATCGGCAATCGTCGCGACGCTGTCCCGCTTGCGGCTCCGGAACTTGAGCAGGCCTTCGGACTCAACCGCATCAATCGAAAACGCCACGGCGATGTTTTCGAGCGCGTCCCTCGCCGACATCGGCCGGTCGATGATGAAGCCATCCACCAGCGCCTCGCCATCCTCAACCACAACATTGCCAAGTCCATAGGCGGCGCAGATTTCAACGATGAGCTGGCCGAGGCTTACGGCACTCACCCGGCCATTGAGCCAGTGCCCCCGCGCATAATTCGGCCCGTCGGCCCACACATCCGTGTAGGCGGGAAAGGCCGGAAACGGCCTGGCATCCCAGGCCCAGAGGAACATGCGCGCCGCATCCAGCATCGGCAATCCGTACACGGATGAAATGGGATTGTGCGCGCCCGCGCTTTGCCAATAGCCGTCGATCACGCGGAGGAATGCCGCCTGCAAGCACATCATCGCGGTTGCCGCTGGAAAAATACGGCAAGGCGCTTTCGGAAGATTTCGCGTCGTAAAAGGCGTTGGGCTGGTTGGTGCCCTTGTCAACGGCGGGGCAGCCCATCTCGGTAAACCAGATGGGCTTTGATTGCGGCACCCAAGCCGTCGGTGTCGCCGCCTCAACGCCGAGCGGGCGATTATAATGCGCGTTCCCCCACCAGGATTTCAAATCCTTGGGCCGGAAAACCCATGGTTTGCCATAGGCCCCATCGGTGATCGGGCTGCGGGCCTGTGCGGCGCGTGCGGCGTCGCTGGCATAGAACCAGTCGAAGCCTTCGCCGCCGGTAATGTTGCCGGTCAAATAAGCCGCGCTGTAAATCGAACTGTGCCCCGCCAATCGGTCGAGATGCAAGTTGCCGTCGCGCCAATCGCTGAGCGGAAAATAATTGTCGATGCCGATGGCATCCATGCCGCTGCTTGCCCATAGGGGATCGAGATGGAAATACACATCATTGCTGCCATCGGCGGGATGATGGCCGAAATATTCGCTCCAGTCGGCGGCGTAGGTGATTTTGGCGAGCGGCAGAATGGCTTTCACTTCCGCCGCCAAGGCGACCAGCGCGTTGACGAAGGGAAAGCTGGAAGCCGATGAACGGAGTGTCGTAAGGCCTTTCAATTCGCTGCCGATGATGAAGGCGTCAACGCCGCCGGCGCTGGCGCAGAGTTTCGCGTAATGCAAAACCATGCGGCGATAGCTCCATTCCGCCGGGCCCGCATAATTCACGGAATTTCCGGACGCCGCAAAATGTGCCGGCGCCGCCACGCCGATAAAATTCTGCAGCTGGGTCTGGGCGGCGGCTGTCTTGTCCACCGTGCCGGAAAGCCCCGGCGCTGGCGTGCAGGTCAATCTTCCCCGCCAGGGGTAAGCGGGCTGGCTTGCCGCGCCGTAGGGGTCCGGCAACGCATTGTCTGCAGGCACATCCATCAGCACGAAGGGATAGAAAACCGTTGCCAGCCCCCGCGCCCGCAAATCCTGAATGGCGCGCTTGACCGAGGCGTCGGAAGGCGTTCCGCCATAGGCCGGTTTGCCCTCAACCCGGCTCATGACATGGGCGCTGCCGCGCGAAATGCCGGAAACTTTCCACGCCTCCGGCTGCGTCGCCTTCGCTGCAAGTTCAACACCGGGCCTGATCTCGCAGGAGCCGCAGCGCAGATCGTTGCCGAACCACGCAACCACGAGAGAGGCGGCGGTGAGATTGCTGCAGCCCGCCGTCAGGTCATCCATCGACACCGAGAAGTCACTGCGCTCTGATGAGACATGGGCATTTTCCGTGGCGGTAACGCCCGCACTGGCGGTGCGGGTTATGATGGTGGTGTCCAAGCCAAACTCGGTGCTGCCGGGAATGATGTTCACGGCGCGCACATGCTGTTCAATGCCGCCCGAGGTCTTGATGACTTCAAACGAGAGCTGCGGGATGCGGTTGCCGAATTGCTCCAATGGCAGGCGTTCGAACACGATGTAGGCCAGCCCGCGATAGGCGGGGGCGTTGGCAGCGCCCTCCTTGGCCACAATCAGGCTGTCGGGCAATTGGTCCTCGCCGCCCCGGTAAACCCGCGTGGTGAATTTGGAAATGTCGAGCTCCTTGCCATCGGCCCACACGCGGCCCACGCGGTCGATAATCCCCTCGCACAGCCCCACGGCAAAGTTGGCGAAATAGGCGTAGCCGGTTGTTTTGGTTTTTGGCCCGCCCTTGGAGGATGTCTTTTGTGTTGAGGTGGTGGCAACCTCTTCAAGGTTGGTGGCCCAGATCATCTGGCCGGAAATCCGCATGCGGCCCCAAAGCCGTGGAATGGCGGCGCCCTCCTCCGATGAGAGCACGCGGAGTTCATTGAGCCGTGGCCCTTCAACGCGCCTGGCGCCGGGGCCGAACACATTCTGGTCAATGATATTGCCGGCGATCGCCCCTGCCGCGCGGCCAAGGATGCCGCCCACGGGCCCGCCGAGAAATGTGCCAAGGGCGGCACCCGCATATTGGAGGACAATGGTTGCCATCAGTCGACTGCTCCGGGAAAGCGGAAGGCATAGGCCAGGCGGTTCTTCCACCAGGGTGTCAACGCGATTTCACTCACGCACGCGCCATCCTGGGCGTGGATCATGCGGGCTGCCGCGCTTGCAATGCCGGCATGCTTGGCCGGCAGGTAAGGCTTCCAGCGGAACAGCAGGATGTCGCCGGCCAGATACTCCGTACACGGTATTTCAATGAGATGGCGGCGCGCCGCCTCGGCCAGGAATTCGGTATCGCCGGCTTCCGCCCAATCCGGCGAATAGGCGGGCGTTGCCTCCGGTTCGGCGCCGTTGAGCTCGCGCCACACGCCGCGCAGCAGCCCGAGGCAGTCACAGCCCACGCCGCGCAGGCTCGCCTGATGCCGGTAAGGCGTCGTGAGCCAGCCCCGCGCGGCGGTTACGATGTCAGTTCGGTGCAACATGGAAGGATTCCTTATTTGAATTAAAGAGCCCTCATCCGGCCTTCAGCCACCTTCTCCCCTGGCCAAGAGGCCACGGGCGAAGGCGATAATCATTGAGCGCCTTCTCCCGTTCGAAGAATGGGAGAAGGTGGCTGAAGGCCGGATGAGGGCCCTTTCAACCAATTTAAACTGCTTACCTATTCCGGCTTCCGCCATCATTGTTCGGGTCTTCGGCGGCGGCGAAGGACGTCACAAAGTCGGTGCCCGGCAGATGCGGGAAGCCCCGAAAATTATTGCCGTTGAAAAATTTGGCGCGGCAGGTTGAATGCTGCTTGTCGCAACCGGCGCGAATGACAAAGCCGTCCCCAAGCCCTACGGGAAACCGCGCCGCCTCCCACAGCTCGACAACATCACCCTGATGGAACTTCACCTCCTCAAAGCGGCCCGCATTGAGGCCCGCAGTCCAAGTGAGAGTCCCCAGCGAGAACCAGCCGTCGGGATAGCTTCCGAGACCGGCGACATGCAGCCTGCGGTTTTCTTCCGCCGCGATAACGCTGCCCGTTGCCTTGTAAGCAGCGCTTTCAAGATTGACGGTGCAGCGGCTGTCGCCCAACGCGGCATCACAGCCGAACTGAAACACGCGACCCCGCGTCTGGTTCAGCACATGCGAAAGCCCGCGCACCTCGGCGGTAAAGCCTGCGCCGCCGTGGGTGACCTCGCCAACGTGGCCCTTGCGCAGGAGAAGGCGCTGCGACACATCCTGCCAGTTCACTTTGTAAATTTCGATTTCCGCATTGTCGAAATCCCCGGCGCGCAACCGTTCGGCATCAAGCTGGCTTGAGTCCAAAGCGCCCGATGCTTCAAGATTGTCAACCGAGAAGCCCAGCGAGGATTCAATCTCGCTGGCCTCAAAGCCCGCCTGCGCCTCATAGGTTACGCCGTCAAAAACCAGGTCATGGTCATGGTCGGTAAAGCCCAAGGGCGGATTCGCTTGCGGCGATAGTTTCCAGCAGTGGCACAGCGTTGTCGCCCCGCTTTCGAGATGGCTGGCCAATCCTGCGGCGAGCGTTCTCATGCACGCACCTCGAGGATCAGGATTTCAGGAATGTCGCCGGCGCCAAAATTCTGCAGGTTGATGGAAAGCTGGTCCGTGTCAAAGCGCACGGGCACATCGAATTCAAATCCGGCGGCAATGGCCTGCCCCGCTGCCGGAATGAAACCTGGTTGAAAAGTTATAATTCCCGTTGTCGCATTCACGGTAAAATTTGTGGACGCGGCGCCATTGACAGCGACCAGGATGGTTCCCGCCACGGGCTTTGCGATGGTGCGGACATGATTGCGCAGGCCCGTGCCATAGCGCTTCACCAGCTGGAAGCTGGCCGTCGCGCCATCGCCGGTGCCGATGGCCTGATCCGTTGCCGCCACGGCATCGAGCGGCGGGCAGGATTTGAAATCCGCATGGTCCTTCCAGCGAAAGCCGTGCAGCCTGCCCCGGCGTTCCTCGAAGAAGGCCACCACCGCGTGGATGTCGTTGAGGGATTTGACGCCGAAGCCCGCGTTATAGCGCCTGCGCGAATCCGCCCAGCGCGTATTGCGTTCCTCGCGGCCCGAGGCGGTGGTGACAATTTCGGTGCGGCGTTCCGGCCCGCCGGTTGACCCCCGCGATATGGAAACCGGGAAGCGGATTTCATCAAAGCTCATGAGGGCTTGTCCTGATATTTGGATCGGCATGCCCCTCCCCCTTGCGGGGAGGGGTTAGGGGCGGGGGTTGCTCCGGCGATATTACCAGACCCCCACCCTTGATCCCTCCCCGCAAGGGGGAGGGAAAATTATCTGTCTCACGAATTCCTCTGCCCCCGTGCGACGGCGCGGGCGACCACGCTGGCGATCTGGCTTTGGGATTGGCGGAAGCCCGTGACATCAGGCGTTGAAATATTCACCGTCACATTGACACCGCCGCCGCCATTCATCCGTATACCGAGCTTTCCATCACCGCCGCGCGCCAGCGGCATGATGGCTTCGGCGCCGGCCTCTCCCATCAGGCCGGTTCCGCCGCGCAGCGGGAACAATGTCGGGCTGTTGACGATGCCGCCATTGGCGAAGGGCGCGATTTTGCCGCTGCTAAACAATGACCCCGCAAGGTTTCCCAAGGGCCGGAGCGCCGATGCGAGCGCCTGCCCGGCCAGCGACAGCGCCAGGCCCTTCAACACGTCAGAAAGTTTGCGGCCGTGGATGACCGCTCCGGCAAAGGAGCGCACAAGGGTCTGGCCGAAATTGTCGGCCAGGCGCGAAAGCCCCGCCATTTCGCTGCGCAGGGCCGCGGTTTGCAGCGACAGCGCGCCGACAGTCTCTTGCGGTGTTGTCGCCATCAGTCGGGGTACCTTTCCATCAATGCCTCAAAATGCCCACGGCCCAATGGGGGTCGAGGCCCGCCGAAGGCCGCGGCGATTTCGCGGGGTGTGCTGTTCCAGAAATCTTTGGGGGCGAGGCGCAGTACGCCAAGCCCCACTTGCATCATGCGCTGCCAGGGGAACTTTTCCCCCGCAGCGCTCACGCGTTTCCCCGTTGCTGCTCCGGTGTCGCGAAGGTCGCGGTGAGAAGCCGCGCCACGATATTCACGTAACCCGCAGCGCCGCCGGGGGCTTGCAGGCTGGCAACTTCCTCGTTTGAAATCTTGGCGCCGCCGCCGCGCAAGCCCGCGCCGATGATTTTGATCGCGTCAGTCGCGCCGACGCGCCCTGATTCAAATCTTTCGGCGATGGCAATCAGATCCTGATCGCCATAGGCGCTCTCAAGCTCCGCCAGCGCGCCAAGGGTGAGGCACAGCACATAGGCCTCGCCGCCCAGTTCAACGTCGATCTCGCCGCGATGTGTGTTGGCCATGTCACACCGCCACGAACGTCAGTTCGCCAGCCGACTCCAGTGCCAGCTCGAAAGTCACCTCGGCGTCATGGCGGCCGGCCAATTCCAAGGCGGTGATCTGGAATGGGCCTTCGACAGTGCCGAAGTCCGGCACAATCACCTGCCATTTGCGGATGGTGGCGTTGAAGAAATAGCTGCGCAGCGTCGCGTCCGAGGCGGCATCCTTGAAAATGCCCTGGCCTCTGATGTTCGCGGTTTTCAATCCCGCCCCCGCCAGCAATTCGCGCCAGGCGCCAGCCGATTCCTGGTGGCTCACGTCAACGGTTTCCGTGTTGAAGGACAGCGTGTTGGCGCGCAGGCCCGCTACGGTGATGAAGGCGCCCGCTCCCGTCGTGTCAATTTTCAGCAAGAGGTCGCGGCCTTTTTGGGCTGTCATGTCGGCTTCTCCTTAAAGTGGTTCCGTCGTGGCGCGAAAGCGCAGCGCGGCGTTGAAGTTTTCTGAGGCTTTGTCGCGCGCCACGGTCCAGAACTGGATGTGCAGGTTGACCAGCGCATGGCCCGCCAAAACGAGGGCCGCACCATCCAGCGCATCCTCGATGGCCGCTACGATGTCCTGCGCCAGTTCGTGGCGGCGCGAATTGGTTTTGACCTCGATGCTGATGAAATGCTCGTGGGCCTTCTGGCCCTGAACGCTCCAGTCGCGGGTTTCGATGCCGGCGAAAACCACATGGGGCGGCGGGCTGCCGCGCGGCACCTCATCAAACACATGGCCGCCGCCGAGCAATGCCGTCAGCGGCGCATGGGCCAGCAACGCGTCGCGCAGGGCGGTTTGAACAGCAAGGGCTGAACTGCTCATAGGCGCCGCTCCATAAAGGGCTGAAGCAGCGGCATGACGGCGAGCGGCCTTTCATCGCGCGCCGCGTCGCCCCGTGTGGCATACCAAAAACCCACAAGCTGCAGCACGGCTTCGCGCAGCGCTTCAGGCACACTCACGAAACCGATGACCAGCAGGATTTCAATTCCATTGGCCACCCGCGCCGGCCGCACCCAATTGCGGGAGCCCCGCAACACAATGCGCGGCGGCCGCGACATGCGGTCCGCATAGTAGTGGGCGGGATCGATGGTGGCGGCCACGTCATCGTCGCCATAGGCCTTGATGTCGATCACATCGAGCACCGGCGCCAGCGGCAATGTGATTATGCCATCCCTTGGCCAGTCATCGCGGAAAACCGACCAGCCCTGGGAGATCAATCCAAGCCCCGTCTGCGCCTCAACGCCGGCCCGCGCCAATTTGATCAGTGTACTGATATAGGCGTCGTCATCGCCATGCGTCACCCGCAGATGCGCCTTGGCTTCGGCGAGGGTGACGGGTTCGGTCAAGGGTGGTGCGGTCTGGATGGCGGGCATGGGGGATCCTGAATTCAAGATAATGTTGTTTCATCGAAGTGCCCTCATCCGCCCTTCGGGCACCTTCTCCCATTCTGCGAACGGGAGAAGGCGTCTCATGATTATCGCCTTCGCCCGTGGCTCTTGGGCCATGGGAGAAGGTGGCCGACAGGCCGGATGAGGGCTTCTTGCTTACGACACGCCGAACTTCATCAGCTTGATCGCCTCGAAGTTCTGCACGCCGCCGCCCACGCGTTTCGTCGTGTAGAACAGCACGTAGGGTTTTGATGAATAGGGATCACGCAGGATGCGCACGCCGACGCGGTCCACCACCAGATAGCCCTGTTTGAAATCGCCGAGCGCCAGCGAAAAACTGTCGGTGGCGATGTCGGCCATGTGTTCGGATTCGGTGACGGGGTAATTCATCAGGCTGGCCTTGCCATCGGCGGTGGCCGCCGGCTGCCAGATGTAATTGCCCTGCCCGTCCTTGAACTTGCGGATGACGCCTTGCGTCTTGCGGTTCATCACCCAGTTGGCGTTGCCGCGATAGCCCGCCTTCAGCGCGTAGGCGAGATCGATCAGCTTGTCGGACGGGTTCGAGGCCGCGAAGCCGCCGGCCACGCCGGTTGCCAGATAGCCCATGTTGCCCCAGCTCCAGCTGGCGTCCGCCACCTTCGGATAGTCGGTGAAACCGCGGGGTTTGTTGGCGCCGTTGCCGGTGACGAAGGCGAGGCTTTCCTGCTCGGCGAACACGGTTTGCACTTCCCGGGAAATCCACTGGTCGAGGTTCACCACGCTGTCATCGAGCAGCACCTGGGTGGCCGCCGGCATGGCGTAGAGTTCCATGGTGGGAAACTGCAATTCGGCAAGGGTTGCCGACGCCGTTTCGGGCCGCACCGCCGTTTCGCCCACCCAGCCCGAGGCGGCGCCGGTGATGGCGAAGGGCTTTTTATAGACGCTGGCCGAGACCTGCCGCACATCGGAAATGGCGCGCAGCGGCGAGGCGTTCGACAGCAGGCGGCCGATTTCCGCTTCGGTTTCGGCCGGCACGAGATAGCCGCCATCGGGATTGGAGCTCACCGACATGGCTTTCGCCTCAAGCTCAAACAGCCCGTTGCTTTCGCCTTTCCGCACATAGGAGTCAAAGGCGCGCTTATGCTCCGTGGGCTGAGGTTTTTCGGCGCCCGAGAGTTGCGGGCGCTTCATTTTCAGCGTGAGATCGTCGAGCGCCCTGTTGATGCGGTCGACTTTTTCAACCGTCACAACATCGGCGCTGGAACGCTTTTCAAGCTGGTCAAGGCGTTCGTCGTTCGCCGCCTTGAAGGCTTCGAAGGCGGAGAGAAATTCGCCCAGCCCCGCGTCGCCCATCACTTTGGTTTCAAGTCCGGTGTTCATATCCATGTCTTACATAGCTCCTGTGTGTGGTTTGTCGGGTTGTCGGAAAAGCCGTGCGGCTTGCGCCCACGCATTGAACTTGAGATCGCTCACCCGGGCGTCCGGCAGCATCGGAAAGGTGACGAGCGAGATTTCCCAGAGATCGATGTGGGTGAGCTGGCGCGTGGCGGTGATGCGGTCGCGCCGCGCGCCCACCGTCTTGAAGCCGATGGACAGCCCATCAAGCCCCCGCGTTTCCAAAAGCGAGAGAAGCTCGCGGCCGCGCTGCACATTGCAATCCAGCCTTCCGCGCACATAAAGCCCGCGCTCGTTCTGGGTCATCTCGAGCCAGGCGCCAACGGGTTCAGCAGGGATCATGCTGGAACAGCATGCGGATATTGGATACGCCGCGTTGCTTGAGCGAGGCCGTGAAGGCGCCGGGCATCACCATGTCGCCGCTCGCATCCCTAACGCCAAACAGGCTGGCATAGCCCACAAACACCCCCGTGCCGGAGCAAGCCGATAGCGGCTGCGCCAGCGGGCTTTTCTCCCGGCGGATCTGCATTGATGAAACTCCAAAAAAAATGTCTAAGAAATTCCCTCGCCCCTTGGGGGAGAGGGAGGGGCCCGTTGCGCCTAGCAATGGGAGGGTGAGGGGGAACAGATACAAACGATTGGCACCAGCGCCCCCTCACCTTCCCAAGCGAAGCTTGGGCCCCTTCCTCTCCCCCAAGGGGCGAGGAAAATTTAACTCACCGCCCCATAGCCCACCGCCGCGCGCTTCTCATCGCTGGTCAAAAAGCCCGCCCTGTCCACCCGCGCCCACAGCGCATCGCGGTCGGCGCTCAGGGCTTCCACCTGGTCGAGGTCGCAGGAAATGCGAAAGCCATCGCCAAACGCCGGACCCAGAAAATGCGTCAGCGCCTCGGTCACGCGGCCCAAAAGCGGCACCACGGATTGCCGCCAGAATACGCGGTTGGCCTCAGCATAGTTGGCGAAGGTATTGTCGCCGGGAATGCCAAGCAGCATCGGCGGCACGCCAAAGGCCAGCGCCACTTCGCGGGCTGCCACATTTTTTGCCTCGATGAACTGCATGTCGGCCGGGCTGAAGCCCATTTCCTTCCAGTCCAACCCGCCTTCCAGCACCATGGGGCGGCCGGCATTGGCGGCGCCCTGATAATTATTCTCCAGCTCGCTTTTCAGGCGGTCAAACTGTTCGGTCGTGAGCTGGCCCTCGGCGCTCGCAAACACCAGGGCGCCGCTAGGCCTTGCCGCATTGTCGAGCATCGCCTTGTTCCAGGCGCTCGCCGCATTATGGGTGTCCACACTGCGCGCCGCCGCTTCCAAAGGCGCCATGCCGTAGTAATCATCCAGCGGATTGAACAGCCGGATGTGCAAAACGGTTTCAGCCGCCAGCCGCGCCGATGCTCCGTCCACGGAATATTCATACGCCTCCGGCCAGCCCTTGCTGCCCGCCACCACTTTCACACGGTCCGGCCGCAGGGAGACGAGCTCGCGGGGCACATTTTCAAGGCTTGAAGCTTCCACATAGGAATTTCCCGCAACCAGCAGAAAGGAAACGATATTCTCCAGCAGATCGCGGCCCGATTGGGCCGGGTTGGGCCGCGCCAGCAATTGCTTCAAGGGGTGCGTAACAAGTTCCTTCTCGCCCTCATAAACCAGCAGCGGCACCGAGCTCGCCGCCTCGGCAATCATGCGCACGCAGCGATAGCCGATGGCGTTGCCCGCAAAGCCTTCGCGCGCCATCCCCGCATAATTGCGCGGCGTCCATTGCGGGCGGCCCACCGTGTGCAGCGACACAAGCGGGCTCGCCGCAAATTTTTTCCGCTCGCCGGAGAACAGCGATTTTAGTTGGTTGAACATGAATATTCTTTCCTCTATGTCCTCGCCCGAGAATCGGGAGAGGAAGGGACCCGTTGCAAAGCAACGGGGAGGTGAGGGCACTTCGCTAACCAAGCGCCCTCATCTCCCCACCGCGTACTGCGGCGGGTCCCCTCTTCTCCCGCTTCGCAGGAGAAGAAAATTCTACAAAATCCTGATCCTCGGCTCCGCCCGCCGCCGCAGCATCAAATCGCTGACCGCCCAGACCAGCGCGTCGAGCCGGTCGGGGCTCTTGGCGCCCTCGCCGATGGCTGAACACATCTCGTCCTCCAATTCCGCGAAGGCGCCGACATGGGACACCCTCCCCTGCTCGTACAAGGCCGCCACCGGTTCGGCGCGGGCCTGCTTGCCGCGCGTGGCGTGCACGCTGCGGAACGACAGGTTGGGGTCCACCTCGCGCAAGACCTGCTCCACCATGGCGCCGCCCTGGTTGATTTCGGCGACAACGCGGGCTGCCCCGCGCGCGTGATAGAGCGCCACAATTTTCCGCGCCCATTGGGCGGGCCTTGCTCCTTGTACGGAGCAATCATCCAGCACATAGCAGCGGCCATCGGCCCCCAGCCCGGCGCAGACGATGCCGCAGGCATTGCTGTTCTTGCCGAAGCCCGCCGGCGGATCCACCGCCACGACAACGCGGCGCAATTCCGGCGCCTGCGCCACCCGCGCGGCCTCGATCAAATCACGCCTAAACAGCGCATCGGGATCATCCTCGATCAGCTCGCCATTCAGCTCCTGCCGCCCCAGCCGCGTGCCGCCGTAGCGCTTCAGCACGTCCTGCAGAAACGGCGGCGCCAGATTGGCGCGGTTGTCAAACGTCGTGGCGCGGCTCACCACCGTGCCTTCATCGGCCAGCAATCTTTTCAACAGCGGTATCGGGCGCGGCGTCGTCGTCACCACGGCGCGGGGGTTTTCCCCCAGCCGCAGCGCAAACTGCAGCATGTCCCAGACTTTTTCGCCCTGCTTCCATTTCGCCAGCTCATCGCACCAGGCCGCATCAAACTGCGGGCCCCGCAAGCCGTCCGGCTCCTCCGCCGTGAACACCTGGGCGACACAGCCGTTGGGCCAGGTCAGTTGCCGTTTCGATGATTCAAACA
>CAVXPO010000001.1:0-19805 GCA_963763635.1 uncultured Alphaproteobacteria bacterium | reverse complement strand
CCAAATGCCTAGCCCCAAACAGCACCAGCCCCGCCACCAATCCCCAAAACGCCGACCCCACGCCCTGAAACGTAACCCCTGATGCCGTCACCAGAAATGTGATTAGCGCGCTTTCGATGTCGCGGGGTTCTTTCAGCATGGCGACGATGCTGCCCATCAGCGGCGAGAAGAGTGCCAACCCCGCAATCGTCGTTATCAGCGCTGCGGGCAATGCGCCGAGCACCTGCACGAATAGTGACGCCGCCAAACCAACGGCCACATACAAAACCAGATAGGGCCAAGCCACCAGCCAGCGCCTGTCCTTGTCGGGGTGCGTGTCCGGCCCCGTCACCAGGGAAGCGGTGATCGCCGCCATGGTCACGGCGTGGCTGCCGAAGGGTGCCATCACGATGGAACCCAAGCCCGTCACAAGCAAACAGGATGTCACCGGCGGCTCATAGCCCGCCGCGCGCAACACGGCAAAGCCCGGCAGGTTCTGCGACGCCATCGTCACCAGAAACAACGGCACACCCAAGCTCAAAATCGTGGCCGCATCAAACTGCGGGCTTGTCCATTCCAGCGCGGTCAACCCGAAATCGCAACAGGCCCCCGCAAACGCGCCGCCATAGGCCGCAGCAACTACGCCCAACACCACAACAACCGGCACCGCAAACAGCGGATAGCTCAAGCGCAATCCGAAAAAAACGATAATGAGCGGCACCACATAAATCGGCATGGCCAATGCCGCCGCCGGAACACCCAGCGTGTATTTGAGCAACACCCCCGCCAGCATCGCCGCCGCGATGGGTGCGGGAATTTCCGCGATGGCGCGCGCCAACGGCTTTACCAATGCCGCGAGGCACATGAGCAAGCCTGCGACTACAAAGGCCCCCAACGCGTTGGCATAGGTAACGCCCACCGCACTCGTGGCAATCAGCGCCGCGCCGGGCGTGGACCATGCGGTGATGATCGGCATCCGGTGACGCCAGCTCAATATGAATGACGTCACCGCCATGCCGAAACACAAGACCGCCGCCCATGACGCCTGCTGCGATGGCGTGGCCCCCACGGCCTGCGCGGCCTGCATGATGACGAGAATGGTGGAGGCAAATCCCACCACAACGGCGGTCAAGGCGGACGACGTCAGGCTGAACCACTGGCGCGCGGTCACGTCATTCATTTCAGCGGAATTCCCGGTTCATATTTTGCAACGCGCATGATCATCGTGGTTTTGACGCTGTCCACATTGGGTGCCGCCGTCAGCGTCTTGATGATGAAATCCTGCAGTTCCGAAAGCTCGGCGCCCACGCAGCGCAGGATGAAATCCGCCTCGCCCGAAATGGCATAGGCCTCGCGCACCAGCGGCCAACCCGCCACCCGGGCTTCAAAGGCGTGAAGCTCTGCCTCGTTCTGGCTTTTGAGGCCCACCATGGCAAAAAGCTGAACATCAAAGCCCAGCTTTGGTCCGTCCAGCAGCGCGCGGTAGCCCGCAATATAACCCTGCTTTTCCAGGGCCTGCACCCGCCGCAAGGTGGGCGGCGGCGACAGGCCAACCCGTGAGGCAAGCTCCACATTGGTCAACCGCCCGTTGTGCTGCAGCTCCCGGAGGATCTTTATGTCCGTCAAATCAAGGGTTGCCGCGCGCTTCATGGTGTCTTTTGTGCAACAATATTGCGCGGTTTCCAAGCGGTCTGTTCACAACATCTTGTTGCGGTCTTGAAGAAACCCGCAAATGAGCTATGTTATTTCCTCATAGCAACCCCGGAGCCCCACAATGTCTGCCCGCCATGCCCGCGTCCTGATTCTTGGTTCAGGCCCCGCGGGTTATACTGCTGCCATCTATGCCGCCCGCGCCATGCTGAAGCCCTTGCTGGTGCAAGGCATCCAGCCCGGCGGCCAGCTCACCATCACCACCGACGTGGAAAATTACCCTGGCTTTGCCAAGGTCATTCAAGGCCCTTGGCTGATGGAAGAGATGAAAGCGCAAGCCGAGCATGTGGGCACCGAAATCGTGGGCGACACCATCACCGAGGTGAGGCTCAAGCAATCGCCCATCTGGCTGAAGGGCGACAGTGGCCAGGAATACACCTGCGATGCGCTGATCATCTGCACGGGTGCTCAAGCCAAATGGCTGAACCTGCCATCGGAAGAAAATTTCAAAGGCTTCGGCGTGTCCGCCTGCGCCACCTGCGATGGCTTCTTCTATCGCGGCAAAAAAGTCCTCGTCATTGGCGGTGGCAACACGGCCGTTGAGGAAGCCCTGTTCCTCACAAATTTTGCCAGTGAGGTTGTGGTCGTCCATCGCCGCAACGAATTCAAGGCCGAACGCATTTTGCAAAACCGCCTCTTCGCCCATCCCAAGATCAAGGTGATGTGGGATAGCGCGTTGGAAGATGTGGTGGGAACCAGTGATCCCCGCGGCGTCACGGGAGCCCGCATCAAGAACGTCAAGACAGGGGCAATTGAAGAAGTAAGCGCTGACGGCATTTTCATCGCCATCGGCCACAAACCAGCAACCGAATTGTTCGAGGGCCAGTTGCCCATGAAGCAGGGCGGCTATCTCATCACCGAGCCGCGCACCACCTCAACTGGCATTCCCGGTGTTTATGCGGCGGGCGACGTGACCGATGATATCTATCGCCAGGCCGTCACCGCCGCTGGCCTGGGCTGCATGGCGGCCCTCGAAGCTGAAAAATGGTTGCACGCCCGCGAGCAAGTTTTGAAGGCGGCCGAGTAATCATGGATTGGGACAAGCTCAGGATTTTCCACGCGGTGGCAGACGCCGGCAGCTTCACCCATGCCGGCCACGAACTCGCGCTGTCGCAATCGGCGGTCAGCCGCCAGATCAGCGCGCTTGAATTGGATTTGAATGTGCCGCTGTTTCACCGGCATGCCCGCGGCCTTATTTTGACCGAACAGGGTGAAGTGCTTTACCGCACGGCGCACGACGTGTTCACCAAACTCGCCGCCGCAAAAACCCGGCTTATGGATTCAAAAGAAAAACCATCAGGCGAACTCCGCATCACCACGACAGTGGGCCTCGGCTCTGTCTGGCTGACCCCGCGTATCAAGGAATTCACCGAGCTCTATCCGCAAATCAATGTAACGCTGATGCTGGAAGACCGCGAGCTTGATCTCTCCATGCGCGAAGCAGACGTCGCAATAAGGTTGCGCCGGCCCACCCAGCCCGATCTCATCCAGCGCAAGCTCTTCACTGTGCATCACCACATTTATGCCTCGGTGGATTACATCAAGAAGTATGGAATTCCAAAATCCATTGAGGATTTGGACAACCATAAGATTTTGACATTCGGCCAGGCCCCCGGCTATTTGACCACCATCAATTGGCTGGAGCTCGCAGGCCGCAATGAGGATAATCCGCGCCCCGTTACGCTGCGCGTCAACAACGCCTACGGCCTCCGCCGCGCCGTGCAGGCCGGTGTGGGCATTGCCTCGCTCGCCGATTACATCGTGGCCGCCGACAGCAACCTTGTGCAGATTGACCTCCCCGTGGAAGCCCCGCAGTTCGACACTTATTTTGTCTATCCCGAAGAGCTCAAGGAAACCAAACGCATCACCGTCTTCCGCGATTTCATCGTGTCAAAGGCGAAGGAATGGAGCTTCTGATTTCCGGCGCCGCAACATCGGCCCGAAGATAGGTCAACAGACATGACCTTTCATACCTTGCATTGCTTATGAAGCGGTCACATGGCTCCCATGTACAACCATCGCTTGTTGCATATGTCGAGCAAGCTCATGATTAACAAAGGCGCTCACCCGTGAGCGGCTTGGGCGAAAGATGCTCCTCCCCTTGTGTCTTTTGCTTCGGTCTCAGTTCGTACACACGCTATTTCTGAGATCAAACCCGACCAGGGTAATTCACTTCAAAGGCCGGATTCTATTCCGGCCTTTTTTTATTGTCACATGTAAAGCGGCTCTTTTTCCAGGCCCGTATAAAGGCCGGCGACGAACTCGCCATAGCCATTGAACAGCTGGGTGGGAACGCGTTCGCCCGTGCCCAAAACTTCTTCGCTCGCCTGGCTCCAGCGCGGGTGCGAAACTTCCGGATTAACATTGGCCCAGAAGCCATATTCGGAAGACTGGATGGCCTCCCACATGCCAATCGGCCGTTCCTTCACAAGGCTGATTTTGACAATGCCCTTGATGGATTTGAATCCATACTTCCATGGCAGGTGAAGCCGCAACGGCGACCCCATGCTTTTGGGCAGCGGCTTGCCATAAGCGCCTGTCACCAAGAATCCCAGATCATTCATGGCTTCTGCAATTGTCACGCCTTCAATATAAGGCCAGGGATAAGAGCCGAGCAAACCCGGCTGCTGGCCAACTGCCACTTCGGGCAGATTGAAGGTTTCAAAACGCACATATTTTGCATCCGCTTTCGGCTTGGCCATCTCAACCAGCGATTTCAGCGTAAAGCCCGTCCATGGCACAACCATGGACCACGCCTCCACGCAGCGGTGGCGGTATATGCGCTCTTCGAGCTGCACCTTTTTCAACAGGTCATCAATGGCAATCGTCATCGGCGTTTCGACTTCGCCGTCAATGACAATCGACCACGGCCTGACCG
Organism: uncultured Alphaproteobacteria bacterium; assembly: GCA_963763635.1. Lineage (GTDB taxonomy): Bacteria > Pseudomonadota > Alphaproteobacteria > Rhizobiales > Aestuariivirgaceae > Aestuariivirga. The sequence goes on along the minus strand of CAVXPO010000001.1, from coordinate 15,238 downwards.
GCAAAGCCTCCGCCGCCTCGGCGATCTGCTTCGAGGTGCCAAACTCATAATAATTATTGTAGGTCTTGTTGTAATCTTCCGCCGTCACTGGCCGCCCCGCATCGGCAAATGCCGCGTTGGGCTTGGCGGGATAAAGCCCCATTGAAGGATCATCTTCCGCCCGCGCGCCGCCAGCGCCAAACAGCGCCGCAGCGCCTGCCGACGCCGCCATGAACTTCCGCCGGTTGAGAAACATATGCTCCGGCGTCGCCAATCGTTCCGGCAATTCCCAACCTTTGAGCTTCTTGATCAACATCTGCGGCGCACTCCTTATGCTTATCTTACAATACGCAAGCCAAGGCGCGGCGGCAATTCACGCTGAATCACACTCAAGTCATTGGCGGGTTACATCAGGGTTAATGGGCTAGCTGCGCCTTCCTTGCCGCCACCACCTGCTCCGCCGCGCGGCCCGCAAGCTCTGCCATATGGTCATGCCGGAAGGTGAAGGTGCCAACGCCCGATGTGGCTGACCGCAGTTCGACAATCAGCGAACCGATTTCGGACTCCGGCAGATGCGCCTTCACCGTATCCCAACCGACCCAGCCCTCTCGCCCGTCAAAGCCCAGCAATTGCCCGCGGTGGCCGGTCACGATCTGGTTCACCCGCGAGGTCGCATCACTTGGCACATGAATATCAACGGCCACAATGGGCTCAAGCAAAACCGGCGCGCATTGCGGCATGCCTTCCGTCATTGCCAGCCGCGCCGCAAGCTTGAACGCCATTTCAGATGAGTCCACATCATGATAGGAGCCCTCCGAAAGATTGACGTTGAAATCAACCACGGCAAATCCCAATGGCCCTTGCACCATCCATTCGCGGATGCCGGTTTCAACTGCGGGAATATATTGTTTGGGCACAACGCCGCCCGTGATCGTATCGGTGAACACAAAGCCCGTGCCGCGCGGCAGTGGTTTTATCTCCACCACCACGTCGCCATATTGCCCATGCCCGCCCGATTGCTTCTTGTGCCGCCCGCGCAGCTGCACGGATTTCTTGATGGTTTCCAGATAGCCAATGCGGCGCGGCTGGGTTTTTGCCTGTACGCCAAATTTATTCTGCAGGCGTTCCAGCGCCACGCGCAAATGCACCTCTCCCTGCCCCCACAAAACCATTTCATGGGTATTGGCATTATGCTCAAGCGCCAGCGTCGGGTCTTCCTCAATCAGCTTGGTGATGGATGACGTCAGTTTCACCTCGTCCTTGCGGTCCGTCACTGAAATCGCAACACCATAAACTCCCGGCGGCAGCAACTGCGGCGCCAGCTGCGGTGTCGCCCCCTTCGTCGTAGAAACCGTTTCGCCGGTAGCAATCTTGTCAAGCCGTCCCAACGCCACCGTATCGCCCAACGTGGCCTTGGCGATTTTGACAGGCGTTGCACCCAGCATGGAAAACACGCCGGCCACCCGCGACTCTTGTCCTTCCGCCCCATACAGCACGGCGCCATCGGAAATCTCGCCCGCCAGCACGCGCGCGATGGAAAGCTTGCCGCCGTGGCTGGTGTGAAATGTCTTTAAAACCTGCGCCGTGGCCCCATTGCCATTCTTCAAGCCCAACCGCTTTACCGTCGCCTCAATGCCCGGCGCTTCATGGCGCAGCGCTTTCAGCAAGCGGCCAATGCCGTTGCCATGTTCAGCCGAGCCAAACAACACCGGCGTCACCTGCCCCTCCGCCAGCTCACGCGTCAAGTCGGCAAACACCCGGTCGCGCGGCGGCTCCAGGTCAGCCAGTAATTGCTCCATCAATTCGTCATCATGGTCCGCCAGTTTTTCCAGCATGGCAAAGCGCTCGGCCTTTTCTTCCGGCTGCATGTCGACGGGAATTTCAATCACTTCGCTTTCCGCATGTTCGCGGTAGACAAAGCCGCGCTCCAATGCGAGATCCACAAAGCCAGAAACAATGCCGTTTTTCCAGATTGGCAATTGCCGCAACACGAGTGGCTTGCTGCTGGCAGGCTGCAGGAATTGCAATACCTCGTGCGGGCTGCTGCTTGAGTTGTCGATCTTGTTGATAAAAATCAGCCGCGGCATGTCAATCTCATCGAGCCGCTTCAGGATAAGCTGCAAGGCCGGAACTTTTTTCTCATCCGCCTCGCAAACCACAATGGCCGCGTCGCATCCCGTCAGCGCGGTAGTGATATCCTGGTTGAATTCAATGGAGCCCGGGCAATCCAGGAATGTGTATCGGTCGCCCAGATATTCCGTGGTCGCGACATTGAGCTCAACACTCATGCCATGCAAACGCGCTTCCGGTGAAGCATCGCCAATTGTTGATTTGTCTGAGATTTTGCCCTGTCGCTGTGTGGCCCCGGTGCGAAACAGGATGGCTTCGAGAAGAGTGGTCTTGCCGCTGAGATAGGGGCCCACCAGTGCCACGCACCGCGAGCCCGAAGATCTTCTGCCTGGGTTAATGTCCATGTTCTAACCTCCCATGTCTGTCAAAGGAAGCGCCCATGTGCAGGGTTGAAACCCCGTCTTTGGGTGGTTCCGACAACGAGCATGCTTGCGCTAATTCACGCGCTTGGCAAGGGGCAAGTTTATGAAACCCATCTACTGTTAGACAAATTCAGTGAGCCCTCTAATATAAATGCATGAATGAGACAAACTCGTTAGAACAACGATTTTACGAAATGCTGATGGACAGTCAATTTTGGCCACATGATCAGCTGGTCACTTATCAGCGCAGTCAGCTTACACAACTGCTTAATCATGCAAAGTCAAAAGTGCCGTTTTATGAAACGCGTTTGAATGCCGTATTCAAAAGAAACGGTGAAATTGACTGGGAAAGATGGCAGGAAATCCCAATCCTGAAACGTCAAGATATGCTGGACCATCGCGAAACAATGCATGCATCGGAATTACCGCCTGGCCACGGCGATACAAAGGATTACTGGAGCTCTGGAACCACCGGCGTACCCGTCACCATCCGACATAACGGCCTCGCGTTCGTTGCATCAAGGGCGGCAATGTTTCGAGCCAACCGATGGCACCATGTTGACTGGTCCAAGAACAGTTGTGACTGTAGTAAGGGGGAACCAACATTCGCTCCTTGGCCAGACGGCCAACTCGGAGGATATTGGGGCCCAGCTTGGGATGAAAAGACTACCGGTCGCGTTTGGCACATCAACCGACAAGCAACCCCAGAACAGCTTTGCCAATTTCTGAGTGCCAAGGGTATAGCGTACCTTGGAACCAGGCCAAAAACAGCTCAGTCTGCTGCGATTGAAGCTCTCCGTCTCAATTTACCAGTCAAACTCGATGCAATTTTTTGTCATGGCACTGGCATATCAGAAGATGAGATAGAAAATTGCCGCCGTGCATTCGGGGCAAAAATGATTGGCCTCTATAGTTCAACCGAATGTCAAAAAATTGCCCACCCCTGTCCCGACAACGGAAAATATCACATCAATGCTGAAATTGCGTTCGTGGAAATCATTGATGACAGTGGCCATGCGTGCAGGGCAGGTGATCAAGGTCGTGTAATTGTAACGCCTTTCCTAAATACCGCCCAGCCTCTCATCCGATTTGATCAGGGTGATACGGCCATCGCAGGTGAGTTATGCAGCTGCGGTCGTTCGTTGCCGGTAATTGATCGCATTATTGGACGTACCACTCACCTCTTTCGTATGCCCGATGGCCGAAGATTGTCGCTCTCCGTTCCTCCGGAGTTAAAATGGCATTTAGGCGCAGATACATGGCAGCTCGCACAAGTGGGGCCTTTGGCATTTGAAGTTCGATATGTTGAGCGTTACGAAGTGCATCCCGGAACCGAAAAACTGGTTGTTCAAAATATGCGCGACCAGCTAAGTCACGCAATTTCCGTGCGCTTTGTTAAGCTAGATGCACTTCCCCTCACAGCCAGCGGGAAATTCATTGAAAATATTTGCGAACTTGCTGACTAAAATCAATATCGACGGCGAGCGCAATTGACGTCAAATCAATCAAAAATAAAGGGGTGCAAACTTGCACCCCTCAAACAAATTCAAATGAGATAGCAGAAAGCAACAATTCGCTATCCTTGGGTATCCTCAATAATGATGGGACAGTCTGGTATCGCGTTTTCAGGAACATTGTCACACGTTGGCCCTGTTCCCTGCGTCCCACCACCCAATGTCGCACCGCCAGCAGCAGCGGCAAAAATATCCAGACTGCGGTTACGCGGGTCGTCTTCGCGGTGACGGCGGATCAGGCTCTTGTCTTCGCCGCCGAAGTAAACGCTGAAGCCAGCCATGACAGAGGTAAAGCCTTCTTCGCCAATGCGGCCATTGAGTGTGAAGGAGGCAGGAAGGCCAATGTCCGACATGAACCATTCCAAACCTGCATGGCCCGACGTAAATCCGGCAACACTTGCAGCCCCTAGCGAAAGACGGAGATCATCAGTGGCATAGAGTGCTATATCGCCAATCGCGAAGAATTCCGTTCCCGAGGCAGCGCCGCCGAGATCCATAACGCCAGCCACGGCTTCAATGGAAATATTGTCGAGATAGAATTCAACTTCCGGGCCGCCGTAAAGCGCATTCACCGGGCCTGAGTCGGCGTAGCCAACGATGCCGCCAAGCAGGTATGTTTCAGGGTCACGGGTGAAGAAATGCAGCGTGCCGCCAACGCCTGTTTCGCTGAACGCATCCACCACGGCAACGTCCGCCTGGATGCCGAACATGTCGCCAACGGGGAAGCTCAGGGATGCGCCGCCACGGAACACTTCGTCGCTGCTGAGGCCATTGAGATCAATATAACCTACGCCGAACTCAACCTTGCCGTTAGGTCCGGAAACTGCTGGCAAGCCGGTTACAGGATCAATGTCAGCAGCGAATACCGCACTGTCCATACATGCCAGCGGCGATAGTTCCGGAGAGGAGAAAAGCTGCTCTTTTCATCGAAATTGTCATAATTGTACCCTGCAATAAAGCGCTTAAGCGATTCAGTTATCCCCGATTCTCTGAGATTACCTGACAAAACGCTGACACGCCAAGAGCTAAACACAACTTAGCCGATGTTTTTCCACATTGCGGCCATCATGCAACAGTTGGCACTAGAGCGCTTCCCGACGAGATGGAATCATCTCGTCGAAAAGGAATCGCTCCAGATCAATATGTTGGAGCATGTCCCGACCGCCAAACCGCTTAACACTTTGGCGGGACATGCTCTGGACAAAAAAAGGGGCCCGAAGGCCCCAATTTCATTGTCTTACGACGGTTTGAATTCAATCGCCCGAGTAATCGAGCTTCAGGCTGCCAATGCCCGCGGCAACATTCAGGCCAGACTGGCCCTGCACGCTGATGGGCTGCAGGCTGATGCCTTTCTTGAAACCGCCGACAAGCACATTGGCGCCGAGGCCAACCACAACAGTGGCTTCGGCAGAAGCGCCCGTATAGGAGCCTTTCAAAGCGCCTTTGTTGGTTTTGCCAGGCGCAAACACAGCCCAGGCGAGCACGGCTTGCTGGGTAACGCCGATATCGACGCCCAATTTGCCGATTGATCCTGTGTAGTGTTCAGACCGTGCACCGTTGGCGGGCTGGTAAACACAGTCAACCCCCTTGGAAGAACCGATAATGAAGCCGACGCCGCCTTCAACGCCGCACGACAAAATGCCGATTTTTACGCCTGTTTTGGCTTCCGCCATGGGGGCAAAAGCGGCGAGAGCAACAACGGCAACTGAAAGAATTTTAAGCATTTTGTTTTCCTTATTTTGCTAAAACCACACCTTTCACGGCAGATTGTGACCGCAGTTTGGCATGGCTGGACACATAACGGATTGTCCTTGCAGAAGTTCCCCAAAACAACCACTTTCACCAAAACGATTCGAGAACTTCATGGAATTTACCCCGGCATACCTTTTGGCCGTCGGCCAGATCATCTGGATCGACCTTTTGCTATCAGGCGACAATGCCGTGGTAATCGCGTTGGCCTGCAGGTCGCTGCCTGAGAAACAGCGCCGCATTGGCATTTTGCTGGGTGCCGGCGCTGCCATCGGCCTTCGCATCGCGTTTGCCTTTGTCATTACTCAAATTCTGGGCGTGCCATTTCTAAAGGCCCTGGGCGGTGTCCTGTTGTTCTGGATCGCCATCAAATTGGCCATTGGAGAAGAAGCCTCCGAAAAGGAAATTCCAGCAGCGAACGGGCTATGGAAAGCCGTCGGCACCATTGCAATCGCTGATGCTGTCATGAGCCTTGACAACGTGGTGGCAATCGCCGCCATCGCGCGGGAGGATTACACCCTTTTCATTTTCGGCCTGGCGCTTTCAATTCCGCTGATCGTTGTTGGCGCATCGGTAATCACCGGCATCATCACCAGGTTCCCCATATTCGTATGGGCGGGTGCAGCGCTTCTGGGCTGGATCGCCGGTGAAATGATCATCAGTGACGAAGCGGCCTTTGCCAAAATGGGTTTGATCGTTCCCTATGGCTGGCATTATTATGCAGCGGCAGCGGGAGCGCTTCTCGTGTTGGCCGCAAGTTACATGCTGAAACAGATAAGTGAAAAGCCCGCTTAACTGCGCCCCATAAAGTCGCCCTTGCCAAGCTCAACGCCGTTGTGGCGCAGGATGTTATAGGCCGTGGTCACATGGAAATAGAAGTTCGGGAACACGAAACCTGAAACATATTCCGCCCCGGACATCGTCTTGTCCTGGCCGGCCACCTTGATCGTCACTTGGCGCGTCGCTGACCCAGCGTAGGCTTCTTTTTTCAGGCCGCCCACAAAATCCAGCGTCTTGGCAATGCGCTGCTGCAAATCTGCAAATGTCTTTTCTTCGTCCACAAAACTTGGAACCGCGATGCCCGTAAGCCTTGCGCCACACCCCTTCACAAAATCGCAGGCAATTTGCACTTGCCGCGTAAACGGCAGCATGTCCGGAAAAAGCCTGAAGTTCAAAAGCGCGTTGGGGTCAATTTTCTTCGCCGCGCAATGGGCCTCCGCCTTCTTCAAAATGTTCGAAAGCGCCTTCAGGTAATGTGTGAGGTGGGGAATGGAACTATCGAACATGATTCTGGTTTTTCCTTACTTGAGATTGCCGCAGAAGCGCTGGATGCGAACACAGGCATCCTCGAGAACTGCGTTTGAGGTGGCGTATGAAATCCGGAAGAAGGGCGAACTGCCAAAGGCCCCGCCATGCACGGCGGCAACCCCTTCGGAAGCCAAAAGCTCCGTCACGAAATCCTCGTCCGTCTTGATCACATGGCCTGAAGGCGCCGTCTTGCCGATGGCGCCCTTGCAGGAAGGGTAGACATAGAACGCGCCTTCCGGTGTTGGACAAGAAATGCCTTTCGCCTGATTGAGCATGGAAACCACAAGGTCGCGGCGCTCCTTGAAAATCTTGTTATGCGCAGCAATGAAATCCTGCGGGCCATTAAGCGCCTCAACCGCCGCCCATTGCGCAATGGATGAAGGGTTTGAGGTGGATTGCGATTGCAATTTCGACATGGCTTTGATCAATTCTTCCGGCCCCGCTGCATAGCCAATGCGCCAGCCCGTCATGCAATAGGCTTTCGAAACCCCATTCATCGTCAGCGTGCGGTCATAGAGCTGGGGCTCCACCCGAGCCTGGCGTGAAAAATTCAAAATCATCATAAACCAGGTGCTCATACATGTCGTCGGTCAGCACCCACACATGTGGATGCTTGACCAGAACATCCGTCAGTTGCTTAAGCTCAGCCTTTGAGTAGGCAGCGCCACTGGGGTTTGAAGGCGAGTTCAAGATCAGCCATTTGGTCTTCGGCGTGATGGCTTTTTCCAGGTCCGCGCCCTTTACCTTGAAGTTGTTTTCCAAGGTCGTCTGCACAACAACCGGAACACCGCCCGCCAGCATCACAATATCAGGATAGCTCACCCAGTAAGGTGCTGGAATAATAACCTCATCGCCGGGATTTACGGTGGCCATCAGCGCGTTGAATAAAACCTGCTTGCCCCCCGTTCCGACTGAAACCTGCGAAGGCTTGTAATCCAGCCCATTTTCGCGCTTGAACTTGGCGCAAATCGCTTTTTTCAATTCAGGAATGCCATCAACGGCGGTATATTTTGTCTTGCCCGCCCGAATGGCGGCAATCGCTGCTTCCTTGATGTTGTCCGGCGTATCAAAATCCGGCTCGCCCGCCGCCAACCCGATCACATCCTTGCCCTCGGCCTTCAAGGCCAGCGCCTTGTTTGAAATGGCAATGGTGGCCGAAGGTTGAATGCGGTTCAGTGCGTCAGAAATGAAAGCCATCACGGAAGATCCCTAAATCAATAATGGCGTTGCTCTAAGCCCAACGGCCCCTTGCCGCAAGCCACAAACCGCCGCATGAATTTTGCCGCAAGCCATGCCATGATGGGCAATGGACGATTCACCTTTTTTGATTGCCGGCGGCGGAATTGCAGGATTGGCCACATCTCTCGGCCTCGCCAGAATTGGTCAGCCGTCCCTGGTCCTCGAAAAAGCGCCCGCATTTGAAGCCTTGGGGGCTGGCCTTCAACTTGGCCCCAATGCCGTGCAGGCCCTACGCTGGCTGGGCGCATGGGAAACAGTCGCTCCCCAATGTGTATCGCCAGCAGAAATCCATGTCCGCGATGGGTTAAGCGGCAAGCTTTTGCAGCGCGTCGCGCTCGGTGCAGAATTTGAAAAGCGTTTCGGCGCTCCCTACCGGGTGGCCCACCGCGCCGATCTGCATAACGCCTTGCTGCAATGTGCTGGCCAAAACCCAGCCATCACCTTGCAAGGCAATACTGAAATCGCAAGCGTCTCAACAGCGGAAACATCGCTCACCCTGGCATCATCCAAGACCTTAAGGGGCAAAGCCATCATCGCCGCTGATGGCGTCCATTCTTTGATCCGCAATTCCTTCAATCCAGCGCAACGTGAGCCCATCGGCAACACGCTTTACCGCGGGCTCATGCCCACATCCACAGTTCCCGCTGATATCAATACTGACGTAGTCACCCTTTGGCTCTTCCCCGGTGGCCACGTCGTTCATTACGCCGTGAGCAATGGCAAGCAATTCAACATCGTTGCCAGCGTCGAAAATTCAGCTGCTGGTTTCGAGCATTCATTCCGGCGCGCCTGCAAACCCTTGGCAGGCCTCCTTCAGCGCCAACAGAATTGGAGCATATGGAATGCATTGGATATCAAGCCCGACAACAATTGGTGCAGAAACAAAACGCTGCTGGTGGGAGACGCCGCCCACGCCGCATTGCCCTATCTCGCCCAAGGCGCTGCCATGGCGCTTGAAGATGCCTGCGTACTTGCCAACACCCTGCAAAAGATGACTGATATCCCATCTGCGTTTGGGGAATTCATCCGCCAAAGATTTGCCCGCACCACGGATATCCAGATACGCTCCCGAAAGGCAGGCAGCATCTATCACGCTGCCGGGCCGCACAGGTTGGCCCGCAATGCAGCCTTGAAACTCATGCCTCAGCGGCATTTTCTGCGCCGCCTCGCGTGGATCTATGATTGGAAAGCATTGATGGAGTGACCCCCTTGAGGATCACTCCACGCCGTTACGCCGCCCTAAAATCAGTTGAGAACAGAGCCCGTCTGGTTTCCGCGCGGATCGCGAGGCTCCTGGCGCTTCTCAGGCGTATTTGGATTGTCGTCATGATTGTCATTGCCGCGCCGGACAATCTTGCAAACCTTTTTAAACTTGGGTGCAAACGCAGCGGTAGAAATCCCGGGATAGGTGCTCACCTTCTTCACCTTGCAGGAAACCGCGATGTTGTTGCAACTTGTGCCTGTCTGGCGCATCCATAGCGGGCGCTTGTTCACAATCATTTGTTCACAGCAGGCCACAACTTTTTTTGCCGAGTCTCCCTGACAACGCAGCGGGTTGGTTGACGCTTCGGCGCTGCCACCGAATGAAATCATGCTCATCATGACAGCCGCACCGAAAGTTGCGGTCGCACTGAAAATGTGGGTGTTGGTTAGCTTGGTCATTTTTCGCTCCTTGGTATGAGGTTTGTGTTTGATCGATGACCCAAACATGGCAAACTGTGGCTGAGCCCCTGCTGAACGCGCCATTCATTTTGCGTTCATGGGTAATCCAGGGAACAAAAGCCCGCGTATAAGCGTAACCAGACAGGCGACAAGTTTGTTCATCCCCAAGGAGAATGCCAAATGCAAAAATTGCTCTTCGTGCCTCTGAGTGCACTTCTGATCGCCACAGGTTTTAATCCTGCATTTTCAGCCGGTGAATCCAGCAAGCCCGCCACCGCAACAACCACGTCCAAGCCAAAACTTGTCTGCAAGAAGGGTGAAGTCATCAAGAAAATCACCCAGAGTGGCAAAAAAGTTAACAAGTGCGTGAAGCTCCAGTCAGGAATTCTTCCTGATGAAGAGCTTTATCAGCAGGGCCGCCAGCTCGCCAAGGATGGCCAATATGAGTGGGCGCTCCAGGTGCTCGCAAGCATCAAGAACCAGAACGACCCCCGTGTGCTGAACTACACGGGATACGCGAACCGCAAGGCAGGCCGCCTCGAAATCGGCATCACCTATTATCGCAAGGCCCTCGCAATTGACCCTGACTTCGTTCTGGCCCGCGAATATCTGGGTGAAGGCTATGTGGCCTCTGGAAGGATTGACCTGGCGCAAGTCGAACTGTCAGAAATCAAGAAACGCGCTGGTGCAAACAGTGAGGAATACAAAGACCTTTCGAAGGCCATCGCAACGGCGATGAACTGAGCGTTTCCCGACGAGATGAAATCATCTCGTCGAAAATGAATCGCTCCAGATCAACATGATGGAGCATGTCCCGACCGCCAAACCGCTTCACACTTCTGGCCGGGCCATCGCATGGCTATCAACTAAGCGCACGCGCGTCAAGCACAGCCCGGGCCCAATCCGCCGGTTTTTCCTGCGGCAGGTTGTGCCCGGCATCTTTGAATACCCGGTATTCATGCGCACCGGTAAATTTGCGCATGTCATCTTCAGTGCTGCCGCCCACGCCATCCTGTCCCCATCAATGGCAATTGCGGGCACCGCGATGTCAGGCTGCGCTGCCAGCAGCGCTTCAATATGTAAAACCGCTGCATCGCCCGCCACCAACCCGTAGCGGTGCCGGTAAGAGTGAATAACCACATCCACAAAATCCGGATTGTCGAAAGCGTCCGCACTCTGTTCAAACGTTGCCGCATCAAATTTCCAGGTGGGCGACCACATCTTCCACAGCAGCTTGGCAATCTCCCGGCGGTTCCGGGTAAGCCCGCGCCTGCCCCGCTCGGCATGAAAATAATACTGATACCAGTAAGACGCTTCATGCTCAGCCGATGCCGGTTCGCTGGAGCGCGCAATATCCTGAATATTGTAGGAATTGCCGGAAACCAGCGCCACAACGCGCGCGGGCCAAAGGGCTGAAACAATGCAAGCCGCCCGCCCGCCCCAATCATACCCGCCCACAACTGCACGCGAAATTTGAAGGGCGTCCATCAGCATCAGCAGATCATGGCCCAGCACGGCCTGTTCGCCGGACCGCAGCGTGTCAGCGGAAAGAAACCGCGTCGGCCCATAGCCCCGCAAATAAGGCACGATCACCCGCGCGCCCAGCTTTCGCCAAAATCGGTGCCGCCCCGTCATAGGCATGCACATCATAGGGAAACCCATGCAGCATGATGCAGGGCCAGCCATCGCCCGCGCCATATTCCAGGCAGGCAACCTCAAGCACACCGGCCTTGATGCTGAATTCTTTCATCACGATTTCGCTGCCACAGCCTCAATCTCAACCAGATAGTCCGCACTCGCCAAACCACTCACCACCAGATAAGTCATCGCCGGTGCATGGCCTTCCAGCCACTGGTCGCGGATGCGCCGATACACGCCAAGGGTTTCAGCTCCGGGCACCGTTACAAAAACCGTCATCTTCACAATATCTGTTTTTTCCATGCCAGCGCCCGCCAGCACGTTGGCCACGTTGGCAAAGGCCTGCTCAAATTGCGCCGCAAGCCCTGCCGCAACGGAACCATCCGGCGCCACACCAATCTGCCCCGAAACATGCAGCCACCGCGCATTGGGCCAAACTTCAACGCCTTGGCTATATCGCGAAGCGGGCTTGACGACATTATCTGGATTAAAAGGCCTCAACATCATTCCCTCCTATCGCCGTAACCGCCATCATCAACGTATCGCCAAAGCGGCCTTCAATACAGGTGGCACGCCGCTTGACGCCCTCACGCACGAAGCCAACCCGTTCATAGAGGGCAATGGCGCGCGCATTGTCGTCATGAACCGCCAATTCAACCCGGCTGAAACCAGTCGAAAACGCAGCCTGCAGCGCAGTCTCAATGAGCCTCTTGCCGTAACCCTGCCCGCGAAATGGCGGCAGCAGGCCCATGCCCAACACGCCAGCATGGGCATAGACAGGCCTGTCAATGCGGACAATATCACACCAGCCGACAACCTCGCCATCAGCGAGAGCCACGAATTGCGGGTTGCCCTTGGCAATATTCCCCAGCACAAATTCGCGCGTACTCGCCAGGGGTGGCGATTCAAGAAACGCCAGATACTTTCGCTCACGCGCCACAAGATCGACAGCGCGATGAAACCCTGCAATATCCTCTTGTGTGATGTGCCGGATTTCCACAGTCATTTCACCTGCTCTAATCGCCACTGGCCGAATGCGCTGCTAACCCAACTTCACTCATGTGCCGGCATGCCTGACCATCGCCATCAAAATTAAATCATCAAACTTGCCATCAATGCAAATGGCATCGCGCAAAACGCCTTCTTCAACGAAACCCGCTTTCGAATATAAAGCTCTTGCTCTGGCATTATCCGCGAAAACACCCAGCGCGACACGTTTGAAGCCGCTGGCGAAAGCCTTGTGCATGGCGCGCTCCAGGAGGGCCCTGCCGTAACCAAGGCCACGATATTCTGGCAAAAGCCCCATGGCAAGATCACCGGCATGAGCATGCATGGGAAAACTGGAACGCTCAATCTCGCACCATCCAACAACCCTGCCTGCATCAGTGGCTACAAACAGCGGGTTTTTGTTTTTATTCCCTTCAAAATGGCTTTTCGGAATTTTCCAAAGTCACGGCCTGATAGGGAGACAGATACTTGCGTTCTTTCGCAACAACGTCAAAAACTTGGTGAAACCCTTCTGCGTCTTCTGCCGTGACGGCGCGAATTTCAACTTCCATGTTACTTACCCCTTCGGCGGAACCAGCCACTCCACATCAGTCCGGCCCCAGTCGCCAATTCCCAGCCGCGACGCCAGCGCTGGTCCCAGAACTTTCATTTCTTCTTCTAGGGTCCAAGGCGGATTGAGCACCAGCAAACCGGAGCCCGCAAGCCCGCCGCCATCAAAGGCTTCGCGCACCCGCAGTTCAATTTTCATGAGCGGCCCAATGCCAAGCGCCTTGAACGCCGCGCAAAACTGTTCGGCATAGTCGACGCCCTTCACCGGATACCAGATCAGGAAAACGCCGCTGGCAAACCGCCGGTGGCCAAACGTCAATGCCTCCAGCACCAGCTCGCGCTCGTTCTTCACTTCGTAAGAGGGGTCAATCAGCACCAGCCCGCGCCGTTCCGGCGGCGGCAGGTTTGCCTTCATCAGGACTGTCGCATCAATGCCGGTGATGCTGGCGCGCAGGTCATTGTAATAGCGCTGCTTCATCGTGTCGTAGTCTTCCGGATGAAGCTCGTTCAACGTGAATTTGTCCTGCGGCCGCAAGAGCCGCGAAATCACTTCCGGCGATCCCGGGCAGCGCAGCACATCGCCATCCGGGTTGAGCTTGGCGATCACGCTGCGATAGGGTGCCAGCAGTGCCTCAACTTCAGCGTTAAAGGGCGCTGCCATTTTGCCAATGCCGCCCTCCCATTCGCGCGTCTTCCCTGCCTCAATACCATCCAGCGCGTAAACGCCAGTACCCGCATGGGCATCAAACACGCGGAACGGCGCTTCCTTCTGCTTGAGGTAATCAATGATGCGGGTCATCACGATATGCTTCAGCACATCGCCATGGTTTCCGGCGTGAAAGGCGTGGCGGTAGTTCATGTGCGAAGCTCATGCCAGAGCTGCACGGATTTTGCTATCCAATAAACATGCGCCTCTTTAATGTGCCGCGATGACATCAACCAATGCCGCCGCCGTCGAATCCCCCCGCCCCTCCTTCGCCATTCTCGTTGCCATCTCCGCCATCGGGCCCCTGGCGCTCAACCTGATGATCCCCTCCATGCCGGGCATGGAGAAAACCTTTGGCGTCACCTACGGCACCATACAGCTCACCCTCACGCTCTATCTCATCGGCATGGCGGTGTGCCAGCTCATCTATGGCCCCGCGTCGGACAAATTCGGCAGGCGCCCCCTGCTGCTCGCAGGCCTCTCGCTTTTCTTCATTGCCAGCATCCTGGCGGCGGTCGCCCCTTCCATTGAATATCTCATCGCCGCACGCCTCGTGCAGGCCATCGGCGGTTCGGCGGGCGTTGTGCTGGCGCGCGCCATGGTGCGTGATGTGTTCTCCCGCGAAAAATCCGCCAGCGTGATTTCCTATATCACCATGGCCTTCGTGGTCGCCCCGATGATCGCACCCGTGGCCGGGGGTTTCCTCGAGCAATATGCCGATTGGCGCATGGGCTTCTGGATTCTCGCAGGGCTCGGCGCCATCGTGCTTGCCGCCGCCTGGGCAACCCTCCCCGAAACCCATGTGGCCCGCGGTACCGATCCGCAGAATTTCTTCCGCAATGCCGGCGCGCTTTTCGCCATGCCGCGGTTCCGCGCCTACACCATAACGCTGGGCTTTACCTCCTGCGTGTTCTTCGCCTTCCTCGGCGGCGCACCGCATATCATGATGGATGTGCTTAAGCGCACGCCGATGGAATATGGGTTGTGGTTCATCACCATCTCGATCGCCTACATGGCCGCCAATTTTTTCTCCGGCCGCTACACCATCCGCTTTGGCATTGACCGCATGATCTTCATGGGCAACAGCATCACCGTGGTGGGCGGCATGCTCTGCCTCGCCGCTGCCATCAGCGGAATGCTGTCGCCCCTCACCCTGTTCGTGCCGATGTCAATCGCGGCCTTCGGCAACGGCCTCACCATCCCCAACGGCACGGCGGGCGCCATCAGCGTTGATGCGCGCATGACAGGCGCTGCGGCGGGTTGGGCGGGCTTTACGCAAATGGCCATGGGCTCCGCCGCCTCGCAACTCGTGGGCTCGCTGCAAACCGGTTTCCCCTTCGCCGTCTTCTGGGTCATGGCGGTGGCGAGCATCCTGGCGCTGGTCATTCACTGGC